>JBGAHG010000071.1:0-17878 GCA_044226325.1 Aggregatilineales bacterium | reverse complement strand
CGCATCCCCGGCAGGCAGCCGGAACTATTCAAGGATGCCTTTCCAGCATGTGCGTCGAAATAATCCAGCAGATGACCAAACTCATGAAAAAATGGTGCGACTCCCGGCGTTGGCTGGCTAAATCCCTCGAATAAACGGCTCAGCACCAGTTGGACACACCCTTTTTGCGCGTTATAGCAACCACCAGCTACGCCTTTGTCCGACGTAAAAGCTGCCTTATCGGTATACAACCAGATACGAACCGTTCCTTCTAGCAACCGATCTAAAATGTCTTGTCGGTAAAAAAGCATCTCGACCATATGCCCAGCAACCAGATAGTCGATGGCGGGTAGTTCTTCAATATGATTAAGTTGATGCTTATCCAGCAAGCGAACATCGAAACCGGGATGCAGCATGACTTTACGGATAACTTCATGGAATTGGCGCAGCGCATCCTTGCTCAAACTCTTCGTAATCGGGAAATAACCTTCCATGTAGCTTGGACGATGTGTTACAGCAAACGCATGATATGCCAATTGTGGACGGCAGCTATCGGATGTCAGCCCCTTTATTCGAGATACACTTTTCACCAACTGATTAATCACAAGTTCGTCATGCCAGTCTTCAAAACTGAGTGGATAAGCTACGTCAACGTCTATGTCACCAATTCGTATTCTGTCAAAGTCGCGCACCAAGCGGGTTACATCAACCTGCCGATAATAAACATCCGACCATTTGAGTGTTGTCATGCCGTTATCCCACACTTAATGGATACTCTGCTGCCTCATATACTTGAACCGTCACCGCATCACCCACGCGCACAATTCCTGCCCGTTCGATCACACCGACCAAACCGCGCTTGTGCATGGCGCCTGATGGAAAGATCAACCTCGTACCTTTGGGCAGCAGTGTAAAATCGGGAATCCCTGTAAATGCGAGGTTTGCGCCCACCCAACCTGCTTCAATCGTGTCGACCCCCATCAAACGCGCGGCCTCGGCTAACTCATCCGGCGCGACTGCTGACCACTGGCGGTCATTTCGCATCAGTGTGCGCCGTTTATATTCCGGATTACGCGCATCGGCTTTCTTAGTGAAACCCGCGTGTTTATCACCGACGATGCCTTCCAGTGTGAATTCCAGTGTCGTGCAGGCTGTCTTTTCCAACCCCTTAGCATCACCCAGATAAAGTGCCTGAACCTGTCCCTGTAACTCCATAGACGCAGCCTGTCTGTAATAAAAAAGGCGATGGTTAATCATCGCCCTTTAACGAAAGGTATTTTGAATTACTTGGCCTTACGCCCACCCACCAGTGTTTTCTGGAATGCTTCCAGACCAGCGAAATCGCCTTTAGCGGCGTAACTGGCTTGCTCTGCCCACGTAGGAACACTCGGTGCGAAACGCATACCGGCAGCCACGATGGCCGCGTTAATTTGTTCTTCGGTAGAGGCCGCCAGTTGGGCGAAGGTGGTAATACCTGCCGCGTTCAGTGCTTTTTCCATCTTGGGACCGATACCTTCAATGACCTTTAAATCATCCGCTTTTGCTGGAGCCGCTGCGGTTTTGGTTTTGCTGGCACGTTGAGCCGGTTTGGCTTCTTTTGCAGGCGTCGGCACTTCCACGACCGGCCTGGCGCTAACCGGAGATGATAGCTCAAGTTCCGGCGCGGCGGCTGATCGTGGCGGCGCGGCCTTTTCCTCGATAGTCGTTGTGGTTGCGGCTGTCGCGGGAGGATGCTGCTCAACCGCAGGCGCAGGTGGTGGCGTTTCGGTCTTATCTTCTGCTGTTGTGTCAGGCGTAGGTGTGGCCACCATTGTCGGTTCAGCCTGTACGGGAGTAGCTGCTTGAGGCGCAGGGTTCGCGTTATCAACATCGGCGCGTACAGGTGGCGCAGACTCAATCACCTGCGGAGCGGGATGCGTTGTGTGAATCACGGTGCCGGGGTTCGGCGTCACGAGTTCAATCGCGTCGGGAATGCCTATCGGCGCGTTGGCATGATCATAAACCAGCGGTTCGATAACCGTATCGCTGGCTTCCGCGTCATCCACACCACGGCGGTTGACGCGGTCGTAGAACCAGACGCCTAGCGCCAGCAGTAGAAACAGCAGTACCGCGCCCCAGTCCATAAGCCCTGAACGTCTGGAGACATGGTTTAACGCTAGAAAAATAGCGAGTACCACAAATGTGATGATTGATAAATTACGGGTAGAGCGATCCATTGGTTAGTCCTATTTGGAGTATGACCGACTGAATAGCATTTTTATTGTAACGCAAAATGACGAATTAGTGTGTAACGCCAATTCCTGAAGATCAGTATTGTAATGAAAAGGACGAGGCGCATTCCCCGTCCTTAATGTCGGTCATGACAGATAAACTTACTGCTTCGGCCCAAAAATCAGCCCGTACTGGTTAGCCAGCGACAGCATTTTCGCCATATCAGGCCGTGTTTGCGGGGCATTGTGCAAATCCGCCCCCTCAACCGGATCAGCCAACGCCTTGAAAAAATCTTCTAACCCGGAAGGCATAAACATCATTAATAAGCGGGCCTCCGGCGTGCGAATCTTCCACATATGCCGCACCCCGCGCGGCAGCATGACAAAACTTCCCGCTTTAGCTTCGATAACTGAATCGCCGACCGTAAAGGTGATTTCGCCCTCAATTACATAATAAGCTTCATCCTCATTGGTGTGAGTGTGAGGAGGGGGTTCGAGTCCGCGCTTCGGGGCGAATTCGATCAACGTAAAACGTCCATTGGTATCTTCGCCTTCTGCCAGAAAGGTAAAGAGATCACCGCGATACCACATTGAGTTTGTACGGCTGGCATGACGCTCATAGCTGATCACTATATCCTGTAACATCACAATTTTCCCCTTGTACTCCATCATTCTTACGATGCAGCTACCGTATCACCCCTCGTTGGTCATTGGACAGTTCATTTGATAGTCATTTTCTGTTCATTTCAATGTTTGACGGTAAGTAGTTCGCATTTAGCCATATGACCCACTCGGAGATAAGCCACCCTGACCTTACGCACTTCGAGGACTTTTGTACTATAGATAGAAGTAGTGAAACCGAATGTTAATGGTTTTATAACGAATTAGTTATGTTTTTGATCAATAAGGCAGGTGCGTTTCGGAGGTCGGTGTGAACAAAAAACATATAAAGGCGCGATTGCTCTTTGTAATAGGCCTTTTTATCCTAATCTTTGACATGTTTATTTTTTTCCAGCCTTCAACCCGCGTTCAAGCCGACTCAAATATACGACCAACCATCCATAAAGTTTCCACAGGCAATCCCAAACCAGATCAACCACAAGCGCCCACAACAGTACCGGATGACAATCAAAATCCAACCGATGTTCCAGCCGATTCTTCGCAGAACGCCCCCACTTCTGAACCAGCTCAAGCGACTGACAAACCAGCTAACACCGATGCGCCAACCGCCGGATCTATTCAGGCCACCGCCGCCCCGGTCAATACCGATGTCGCCCAAACGGATGCGCCTACTTCGCAATCCCTGGCAGCGACCGATGTTCAAGTCAATACGGATACTGCACCAACTTCAGAGGCCGTACAAGCAACCGACGTTGCACCCAATACTGACGCTGCGCCAGCGACCGATGTTCAAGTCAATACGGAGACTGCGCCAACTTCAGAGGGCGTACAAGCAACCGACGTTGCGCCCAATACGGAGACTGCACCAACGTCAGAGTCTGTAGAAGCGACCAATGTTCCACCTGATACAGCGACTTCAGAACCGGATTTACCTACACAAGAAATAGCGACCAGTGTCTCCACGGATGATGCCGCACCCCTTTCGATTACGGATACGCCACAAGATCAACCTACAGCCAAACCCACTGATATACCCTCTGTTGCCAGTGATGTTCCAGCCACTGCTGAAGCGACCGCAGAGCCGACACTCAATAGCACGCCTGCGTCAGAAGTAACTGCCGCACCGCCTGTTAATGTGACCGCAGAACCAACTCAGGAACCACCTGTCGAAGCAACCGCAGAACCGACACTGAGCAGCGCTCCTACTTCAGAAACAACAGCGGAACCAACATTGAGTAGTGTTCCTACAGCAGAACCTACTCAGGAAGCGACCGCAGAACCAGTCCTAACGGCAACCGTAGTTTCTAGTCAAACCGATGTGCCCGAGGTGACCAGTGAAGCCACTGTACCTGTCGAAGTCACTAGTGAAGCCACCGTACCGGCAGAAGCGACTAGTGAGGCCACGGTATCTGTCGAAGCGACAAGCCAGGTCCAGCCGCTTGCGCTGGTGGTCGGCGCTGCCGCTGTCGAACCCGATATTGAACTGGGTGTCACCTGTCCGAGTCCCGGAGTCGCTTCTTTTACACTGCGTAATGTAGGCGGCGATATGCTTACAGCAGGAACCTACACGGTAAGCAATCCTGCATCTACTCAAAGTTTTCTACTATTAGCTGGACAGTCTATCTCATTTCAAGCAGCCGGTGACGCAAGGGTAACGGTGACCTTTACAACCTCCTCTGGAACAAAGGTCTCGCTAAGCGCAACCGGCCAATGTACAAACCAGCCCACCTTCACGCCAACGGCAACCCGTACGCGTGGCCCTACGCGCACGCCGACCCGGACGCCGACCATCACCCTCACACCCACCATTACGCGCACACCCACCATTACGCGCACGCCGACCATTACCTTGACGCCCACTATTACACGGACGCCAACCATCACATTTACACCGAGCATTACACCCACACCCACCATCACCTTGACGCCCAGCATCACACCGACAGCGTCCATTACACCGACCGCCAGCGCGACTTTTACACCATCATTTACACCGACACCCAGCGCCACCGCGACCGTGCGGCCGGGAACACCCCTCATTGAATTGAATGTAGCCTGCTTGCCCGTTTTACCGGGCGCGGCACCACAAGCGCGTTTCCGGATGCGAAACGTAGGCGGCAATATGTTGACGGCGGGTACATTAACCCTCCAGGAACCCAATCAACCGCCTCAAAATCAATCGTTCTTGCTGTTGGCAGGTGCGACTCAGGATCTAATTGCTGCCGGTGATGCGCAGCTCAAAGTCACCTACAGCACCCTTATTTTCAACAATGTCTCGCTGGGTGTCACGGGTACCTGTGTGCGTACACCCACCCTTACGCCTACAGCCACCAATCCCCCACCAACCAATCCGCCACCGCCACCTGCTACGCCCGCACCGACATCTATACCCACCGTTGTACCGACCATACCCACGTCCGTGCCTCGACCAACGCGGACTCCAACAGCGGTGGTCACATTAACCCAACCACCTGCCGCAGTGCAGGCTGTAGTGACAGCCACCAGTCCGGTAGTCGTTTCAAGTACAAATGCGCCCGAAGCCTGTGGTTCAGGCAGCCAAACATCAGGCAGCGCCTTTCCGGTTATTGATACATCTGGCTGCGTTCCCCAGGTGACCACCTTGGAACGCCCTGCCGCATGGACACCCGTTTCAGTAGGTGGCGCGGTCTGCCCCGATTGGTTGATCTACCACACCAATATGACCGGCGATTGGGAAATCTTCCGACTCGGCAATCTTCCAGATAATGTTCAGGCTGATCCAAATCTGTCACGCGGCGTCGGTCGTCGTGTCTATGATCTCATGCCCAGCCGTTCACCCGACCAGATGTGGATTGCCTTTGCCACTAACCGCGATACCAATTGGGAGATCTACATCTCTGCCGTAGAAAAATCGGACATTCAGCGTGTGACCTTTACGCCCGATGCCGTCGAGCTTGATCCGGTCTGGTCACCCGTTGATGGTCGTATCGTTTACGAATCCAACCGCGATGGCAACTGGAACCTCTATATGTTTGACGTGGCAACTGGCGTAGAGAAACGTTTGACCGATGGGAAAGGGAATGAAATCAATGCCGCATGGGCGCCCGATGGCAAGCACCTCGTCTACCAGAGTGATGGTGAAGGCTTCTGGCAAATTTACGAGATGGATACCACCAGCCTCACGACGCGTCTGCTGAGTGATGGCGTCGGAGACGATCACGGGCCACAGTTCGCGCATGATGGGCAGCACATCGTTTTCCACTCCCTGCGTGATGGCGACAACAGCGTCATCTACATCATGAACGCCGATGGCAGCGATGCGACCCCCATCTCCGATCCGAAAGGTAACGCCATTAACCATGCCTGGTCACCCGACGACCGCTTCATTGCCTACCAATCGACTGTAGACGGCGATGAAGATGTATATGTCTACGAATTGGCGACCAAACTTACCCGTAAGCTGACGGAAAACAAGATCAACGATTATGCCCCGACCTGGTACTGCAACGCGCCAGTTGTAGCCTTCACATCGGACGTCACAGGTGACTCGAACATCTTCAGCGCCAGTGTGCTGCCCATTAAGGGTCAACCGCTCAACGTGGAGACGCAAACTAACCAGATGACGTCAGACACGGCTTCGGATCAATATCCGGTGGATTCGCCTTCGGAAGAAAACGCCAGCCGTCAGAACAGCCTGCCATCACCGGTCAAGAACAAGTGATGAATAGATGGAATTTGGGATAAAGTTGGGAATTATGAATCTTCGTAGGGGCAGTGTGCAAGCGTGGTCACGAATGAGGCCTCACACAGCCTTATCCCCTACGAAGCGATTTTGACTCAAAACATTAAGCCTGTAAGGGCTTGCTGGGTTCTTTGATAAAGCGCTGCGCCCACAGTTCGAGCGTCAGTAAGCGAAACACGACTTCGACCTGGCTGGTTTTGCCCCAGAAATGATCCTTTAGAAGCTGCTCCAGATTGCTACGCTGGAACAAACCGCTGATGATATTGTTGGGGTCGAGCAAGACCTCGCGCATACGTGGACTGAGTTCGTTATCAAACCAGTGATGAATCGGTGTGCTAAATGGCTGCTTCGGGCGCTCCAACGCGAAATCGGGTAGCAGGGAACTCATCGCCTGACGCAGCACAATCTTGTTGCTTTTCATCCGAATATCCGGCGGGACGTTGGCGGCGAATTTGAGCAGCACCGGATCAAACAGCGGGACGCGGGCTTCCAGGGATGAGGCCATCGTCACCTTGTCAGTATGCAGCAGGGCGTTGCCGGTGAGCCATGTGTTGATGACCAGCGCTTGCGCCGTGTTATAGGGATCATCACGCCAACTACGGGCAATAATCTGGTTATAAGTGCGCTCTTTGTGCTGTGAGCGCTGCCATGCCGACATGATCTCCGGCCCATATAACTGTTCACGCAGGCTGTCGCTAAATACCAGCCCATCGAAGGACATCATACGGCGGATGGCTTCGTCACGCGGCATGGTGGCCTGCTGTACACGCGGTAGATAGGTAGGAAGCGCGCCGATAATGCGGTAGCGCTTCATGGCCGGATAGTATTCCTCGATGTTACCGAAGAGCGGCCAACCTTCCTCACGTCCACCGCTAAGCATTTTGCCCCACGAACTCTGATCTTTGAGGAGCTGCGGCAGATTGCGGTGGCCGGGATAACCGCCGAAAAGTTCATCGCCACCCAGACCCGTCAGTACCACTTTGACATCACGGGCGGTGTGCTCAGCCAGCAGCAGGAGCGATATGGCCGATGAGTTGGCAATCGGTTCGTCGTGATGATAGATGGTTTTCTGCAAGCCATCCCACCAATCATTGGCGGTGATGACGCGCTCGTGGTGATCGGTTTTAAAATGCTCAGCGATGCGGCGGGCGTGGAGCAGTTCGTTGTCGGCAGTGTCGGTGTCATAGCCGACGGTGTAGGTTTTGACGCGTCCATTGGCCTCTTTGGACATCAAGGCCAGCATGGCGGCTGAGTCGATGCCACCACTGAGGAACAAGCCGAGCGGAACATCGCTGCGGAGGTGAAGGCGTACCGAATCCGCTAATAAATCGCGGGCTTCCTGATAGACGACACCGGATGGTTGCGGGGTATTGGTTCCGGGCTGCGG
Organism: Aggregatilineales bacterium; assembly: GCA_044226325.1. GTDB lineage: Bacteria > Chloroflexota > Anaerolineae > Aggregatilineales > Phototrophicaceae > CFX2. Next base: position 9,960 of record JBGAHG010000071.1, on the reverse strand, counting down.
AAATTCCCAAAAAGGATGGAGATAAGTTTCGCGTCCGACTTCGGCTACGTATGCATGACCGGGTGGCAGGCGGGTGATGTCCTTAAAAAGCGTCTCATTACCGATCATATAGCCGAAGGTCATGTAGGTGTCGAGAACATCGAGATTCATCTCGCGCGGGGTGGCAGGATCAGCAAACAGGGCTTTGACTTCGCTGGCGAAATCCAGAATCCCATCGCGCTCGTACATGTACATGGGCTTCATACCGATATGGTCAATCGCCAGCACGAAACGCTTGGCTTTGGTATCCCACAGGGCGAAAGCGTACATACCGCGCAGTTGGCTAAAGCAATTCAGCCCATATTCTTCATAGAGGTGGATGATGGTTTCGCCGTCGCCATCCGTCCAAAAGGTGTGATTGCGGCGTAACAAATCGCGCCGAAGTTCGCGATAGTTATAAATCTCGCCGTTGAAAACCATCGCGATGCTGCGATCTTCGTTGTACAGCGGCTGATCGCTGCCTTCCACATCGATGATGCTGAGGCGGCGCGAACCCAAAACGGCGTTGTGGTCGGGCGAGTCATAGAAACCGTCACCATCCGGCCCACGGTGGCGGATGAGATCGGCCATGCCGCGCACCAAGGCAGAATCCGCACGTCCGTATTTTCGTACGTCAACTGTCCCGCAAATGCCACACATAGTTAGTCAGTAGTCCTTAGTCGATATGGATGGTTTTACCTTGAAAGCTCTCGCACATGCAGGACATCGCGACGGCTGACCGGGCGCACCTGATCGGCTTCGACCGTGACGACATCCAGTGTGTGACCATCAGCGCTGAAAATTTCGAGTTCATAACCTTCATGGTTGCCGTGAATCATCACGATAACGCCGACATCTCCGACCTTGAGATGATAATCTGGCAGATCAACCGTAAGCGCAACTCGTTCATGTTCTTTAATCATCGTACTGATCCTTCAGTGGATAAGCCGTTGTCAATCGCGGCTCTTGCTTGTCTTTGGGAATAAACCACACCGCCCGTACTTGGGGTGTGCGCTGATTGGGTGTTTGTAATGCGCCTTCAATCACATGCATGTCGAATGAGCGCCTGTGCCAATATATCCCATTTTGCCACAGAAAAGCCGAAATGGATGAAGAACACCGCCTTTCCATGTCCATTTTCATGTTCCATATCCAGCAAATAGCCAGTAATCTTTGCTTCTGGAACAATCGCTTTATCCCGATTCGGCAGTTTCATGCGTATCCTCAGTCATATGCCGCTCACTAAGACGGGTTTGGCGCATCCGTATTTTCGTAGGTCAACTGTCCCGCAAATGCCGCACATAGTTAGTCAGTAGTCCTTAGTCGATAGACGGTAGACGGTAGATTATAGTTTACAGTGGACAGTTCGTGGTGGGTAGTGTGACAGCGTACGCGGCAAGCCATCACGACCGACAAGCGTGACGAAGATGGATTGGAGAACGAATGGGAATGGGTTCTCCTGAGACAGGCAACGTGAGGTGACCGCCAATGACGATACCTATAGGAGTCGTAAATGCCATTCCCACGGCTTCTCGATTTCCTGTGTTCTCATATCCTGTATGGCAGGCTTGTTCAAACGTCAAAAATAATTTCTCTGTATTATAAGGCGCTGTATAGTCCAAATAGGCATATCTCTCACCTATCGAATATCCGGCAAAACTGATCGTTTCTGTATCTGGTCGCCCGAATACCGCGTATACCTCTCCGAGTTGTAAAAAACTGGTGATCGTAACGGCGTCCACAAGCAGTCTTTCGGAATTTTGAGCAGCCCATATCTGACCATACCCCATCGGAATGATCTGTTTGGGTATGCGATTATTCCATGTCCATTTGACCGTATCGATGGAACCGACTGGTTCTTTTTCAATTTGTTCTACCCAACTGTTTGCCTCCAAAATCGCAACGGCCTCATCCATAGTCGTTATCCCCGGCCTAATCCCCATGAAACATGGCGCGGGACAGCCTTCGGGCAGCAACAGTTCGCGTAAGACGTGGTCATCATACGGTAAGGCAGGAATCAGCAGCAGCATGGCAGTGAAGAACAAAATAGGGATGAGAATGAGGCGAAGGTAGAAGCGGGACATGGTTATTTACAACCTGCGGACTCTTTTAAGGCCAAGGAAAAATACCGATAGTCCCAAAAATGTTCTTCCGGGAAAAAGTTCGCATTGTGGCGATCATACAAGATCATGGTTGCCCTTTGCCCGATAACATCTTCAACGGTAGACGGACAAAATGTTGCGCCTTCTATGCGCATGTTATCGTAACGCAGGTAGACCACGTTCGCACTATGACTGCCTAACTCCCCGGAATTCTTTAACACCAGAAAGGATAGGGGGTTATCGACAAGCAGCATTATCGAACCGATACTGGCTTTGATGTGAATGTCCATCTCATAAACAATTTTGTCACCCCCGACAGTCGTACTGGTATTGATTCGGAATCTCTCGCTGGCATCAATTATGGCGGGTTGACGACCACTCCACGACCATGAGTACACGCTGCCCAAATCGTAAGTGAACTCATGCGTTACCCATTCATTGGCTTCCAATAACATCACCGCATCATCAACTGTCGTTACCCCCGGCCTGATGCCCATGAAGCAGGGCGCGGGACAGCCTTCCGGAAGCAAAAGTTCACGTAGGTCGCGGTCGTCATAGGGTTGGGCATGGATCAACAGCAGGGCGGCGGTGAAGATCAGCAGCGGGAGCATGAGGAGGCGGAGGTAAAAGCCTGACATGTGGATAATTTACAGTCAACAGTTGATCGTGTATCGGAGGATAGGTTGCTATTGCAGAAGCTCTTCGCCCATGAATCCGAGGCATTTTCAAGTACAGGACAAATGAAGCAAATCACTCCACGAGTCATCATATACTTTTGCTATATCCTGCTCAATAGGGAATTGAGAAAAATAGCTTATTATTAGTTTATCTTGAAAATTGATACCGCCAGCCTGTGCTCCTTCACATGTCTTAAAAATATTGGTTACAACGCCTGTATCCTTGTAAAGAGCCGAATAAAATAGATAGGCGTGTCCTTCAAAATTGTCAACGGCAACTTGTTGAAAGGCGGAACGCCCAAAAGCCAGCTGAATTTCACCAAGTGTAAGGTTCGTATCCAACCCGATGCTATCCACAACCCCGTCAGAGATTAATATTCTTGCACCGCTAGATGAATTATCGCTCCCGTTCGTTAGCCATAAGGGGCTATTGGCGTTCCATTTTATGCTTATCATGGCTACATCCGGCTCATATTTATATTGATCTACCCAGTGACTCACCTCCAAAATCGCTATCGCCTCGTCCGTAGTTGTTACCCCTAGTCTGATCCCCATGAAGCAGGGCGCGGGGCAGCCATCCGGCAGCAGGAGTTGACGCAGTTCATGATCGTCATAGGGATGCGTGTGGATCAGCAGCAGTGCAGCGGTAAACAGCAGCAAGGGAATTAGAATAAGACGTGAATACGAGCGGAGCATGAGGGTTTTCGCTCTCTACTTAATGACAATTCTTAAAGGACCGAAGCTGTTCCATTCCATCCATACGCATCCTGGCATCATATTCAATCCGCTGTATGGTCTCTTGAAGCAGATTGTTCACACGGATCGGACATTCGGAAATTGTAAGAAGACTCATGTTGTAATTGTCATAGACGTAAATCACCGAGGCAGTCGAATGGTTCGTTTTGCTCCTGGAAGAAATTACTGGCCCAATATAACGAGATGGTTTGCCCAATGCCAGATAAAAATCACCGAGCCGAACTTCATATGGACGAAATAAAATTTGGTTCACTTGAATCGGCTTCGTATTTTGAAACGCGATTGTAAGCTGCGAAGCTCCATTCACAAAACGGGGTTCATTTTTGCTCCAGATTAAGAACAGTGGAACATAATACTCCTCCTCCTCCAGATGAGATGACTGAGTAATAAACTGCTGGTTTGCTTTAGCTGCCTGTATAACCTCGTCGCGTGTCGTTACCCCCGGCCTGATGCCCATGAAGCAGGGCGCGGGACAGCCTTCCGGAAGCAAAAGTTCACGCAGATCGCGGTCGTCATAGGGTTGGGAATGGATCAACAGCAGGGCGGCGGTGAAAGTCAGCAGCGGTAACAGGACAATACGCAGGTAAAAGTGGGACATGATGAAGTTTACGGCCTACAAACGGATTTAAGTGTTCGGATAATGGCTGGATTGTCCCATGTGTGTATATCTTCGTTTACGGGTGCTTCACTGTAAAAATACAAGCTGCTTCTCAATGTCCATAACCGGCTGAATTTCAGCGGACAGACGAGATTCACGCTGGCTTCAACCTTATCATACAAAATAGAGATACGGGACAGTATTTTGGCAGTAAGGGATGCTTTGGGGAACAGCGTACCAAACGTGTAGCGCTGCGGCGATTCTAAAAGGAGCGACATCAAGCCCACCGGCATCAGAGTCGAAACATAAATTTCATCCACAACGGCATGCATATCCTGCTTAAAGCCGAGCATAAAGGCAGGAGAGGTGGCATCCAATAAAGGCGAACGGTTGTCGTTCCATTCCCAATTCAGCGAAATAAAGGTTTCACTGGCGGTCAAATTAAGGCCGCTGTTCAATACAATATGGTCTGCCCATCCACTGGCTTTTAGGATGTTGCGGGCTTCCTCCAATGTCGTGACGCCGGGACGGATGCCCATGAAGCAGGGCGCGGGGCAGTTCTCCGGCAGCAGTTGGCGTAATTCGTAGTCGTCATAAGGCTGAGTATGGACGAGCAGCAGCGTGGCGGTGAAGATCAGCAGCGAAATAAGCATAAGGCGCGCGTAGAAGTTGAGCATAATCATCACATCATAGGCTAGAAGTTGGATAATCAGCAATTTATGCGGGCCGACATGCCGCCTTCGCGTTTGTAAAGTGATTTGCTTTCAATATAGGTTTCGAGCTGCGCCTGCCAAAACTTTTCCCTGCTGATGGGGCAATCGACCGATGTGAATAATCGGATACTCTGGTCTACATAGCTGATACTCACCAGCGCATAGTGTATGGTCGTTCCACGTATCGCGTTTGTTCGCGGAGGTTCGCCCAGGAGTAAGTATAGGTCGCCGAGCGTAAACAGTGAGTTGAATTTGAAGCTGCCTACACAACATTCCTCGCCGGGAACATTCGAGTGTTGGGCGTAGCCGGGATATTTTCGGTCAATGATGTGAGGGCTAGAATCGCTCCACGTCCACTCGATTGATCCGGTATGGGTGCGGATGTCACCAATCCACTGATTCGATTTCAAAATGGTGAGCGCCTCTTCCATGCTGGTCTCACCGGGACGGATGCCCATGAAACAGGGTGCAGGGCAGCCTGCCGGCAGCAGCAGTTGGCGCAGTTCACGATCATCATAAGGTTGGGCGCGGATGAGCAGCGTTAAAGCAATGAAGATGACTAAAGGTGACAGGACGAGACGCAGATAAAAGCGAATCATGGTGTGCGGTAGGCGCAGCTCTGGCGCAGTTCATCCACCGAATCACGCGCGGGAAACACGTTGGGATTGGCGGACAGCGTATAGGTCAGTATGACAGGATGTCGATAGGGTTCCAGCACATGACAGGGCTGCCAGCTTTGGATCATCAATCCCCTTTGAGCATAGGCAGCGGTATATAAAGTCATCACATGCTTTCGATCTTCGTTTGCGTCGATGACTTCCTGATCAGGCAGACCCAGCGCCAGCCGGACTGCTCCCAGTTGTAAGTCCCCATAGATCAAGATTTGTAAAACCTGTTTTTGAGCCGCCCAGATTTTCCCGTCCCGATCTCCATTAATCCAGGCGGGTTTTTGGTCGCTCCACTTCCACGAAATAAAACCGCTGACGTTGTTGATCGTCCGGTTATCGATGTCGCGCGTCCAACCACTGGCTTCCAAATATTTGACCGCTTCGTCCACCGTAGTGATGCCCGGTTGGATACCGGCAAAACAGGATGAGGCACATCCGGCCTGCGTAAAGGGCTGACGGTTTTCGTGTTCGTCATAAGGCTGCGTACGAATGAGGAATAGAGCCGCACCCACGAGGAATAACATAAACAGTGCCAGCCGTAGACAGAAATATGGGAGTGAAATGGAAGAGAATGTCATCGTTTTTAGCACCGGGTATGCAGCACATCACGCCATGAATAATGGAACTGTTTCAGGAATGCAGCTAATTTTGACATATTCGCGTAGTAGCGCAAAATCACATCAGACGAATTCAAGGTGATATTGACCTGCCCGTTACAAGCTTCCGATATGACGGCCAGCATCGAACGGCTCGGATAGGCGGCCGTATAATTTAAAATCGGAATAAATTGCCCCTCGCCCTCACCTCTGAAAGTGGATATTTCGCGCGACTCTGCCCTCCCCATCAGCAGTTCAATAGTGTTGAGTGACAAACGTGTCGGGAGATGGATTTCGGCAATCTCTGTGTTAAGCGTAGCCAGCGCAAGCTCATTGTTGGATAACCATGAAGGAGCGAGTTGATTCCATCTGACGATGATCCAATTCGAATTGGGTTGTGTTTGTACAGCGCTGATCCATCCGCTCGACCGCAAAATCTGTAACGCCTCGTTCACGGTTGTAATCCCCGGACGGATGCCCATAAAGCAGGGTGCCGCGCAGTCATCAGGTAACAAGATTTGACGGAGGTTACGATCATCATAGGGTTGGGCGCGCGCCAATACGATAATGACAAGGCTGACGGTGAACAGCGACCAGAAGGCGCTGCGTAGATATAAGCGTGTCATGATACCCTGCACATCATACGTTTTTGGTAATTGAGTACGACAGGAAGGCGGATGCGGAATGCAATGGCAGTCGGTGTCTTAACATCCGTATCAGGGCGGTTAACGATAAAAATGTGCAGCGGCTGGAGCCATAAATCGGCGAGATAGGGGCAGGCGCGCACCTGCATCTCAAAGTTGAATTGAGCAGCCGCATATTGATAAACCCATTGCACTTGCCAGGGATCGCGGTTATGGACAGTCCCAAAGAACATCGACGATGGGCTGCCGAGATAGTAGTAAAGCGCCGCCGCCGGAAGGGTGCTGTCGAAGGCGATACTCTCGACAACATGGTTGCGAATGTTAAGGTTGCCATCCGGTAATTGGGGATTAATCACCAGAGAGTCTGGACGGCTGGCATCCCAATCCCACTGGATATGCGAGAGTTCATCGAATCGGCTGGATGATGGTGGTAGACGGAGTAATTGGACGCTGGATGCTTTCACCCATGCGTTATTTTTCAAATGGGTAAGGGCTTCTTCATCGGTGGTGATTCCCACGTGGATATTCATGAAACAGGATGCATTGCAGGCGTCCGAAAAGAGTTCATTCAGGGCGTGATTGTCATAGGGTTGAGTGTGCATGAACAGCAAAAGGCTGGTCAACAGCACACTCAGGGCGATGGCTAAACGGCTGAGATAAACAGTCATCCCTCACGACGTCGGCGGCAAGCCATAGCGATCTGGTGTTTGGCATCGTTCAGGCTAGTGATGCGCGCTTGACTGGCAATAAATGACGGTGTTTTACCTAAAATCAGATGGGTGGGTTGAGTCCAAAAGCTGTGACAATTGACGACCGCGTTCAAGACATATCCGCTGCCTAGATAATACAGATCCACATTGTAGGAGTCGAAGGGTACGGTTTGGCGGATACCTACCTGATGATTACCAGTCGGGTTAAGTTCCAGCAGCAAATCGCCCAGCCGGATGCGTGTGTATAACCGGATGGACGAAACCTCATCCCGATCATAAAACAGTGCCGGAATTTGCGTTTCATCCATCAGAGTCGAACGATTTTCATTCCAGAACCACGCGACAGTTTCCAGTGATTCGCTGACCCCGACATACGAAATGAGATCAGTCGAGCGCAGTTGGCTCAAGGCTTGTTGGGGTGTGGTAATGCCGGGTTGGATGCCCATGAAGCACGGGGTAGAACAATCGTCTGGTAACAAAAAGTCACGGACTGCGCCACCGTCATAGGGTTGGGCGTGGATAAAGAACAGCGCGGCGCTGATGAGTAGTAAGGGGAAAAAGATCAAACGAAGAGTAAGACGAAACATTCGGTATAGCGTTATGAATTATGCCAAAATGTTTATATATGAACACAATATAGTATAACGCGGCTTTGCTAAACGCCCCAACTTTGTAGTGTTCTTAGAACGTAAATTCTGATATACTTGTGCTGGTGGCTGCAAAGTAAGTGATGTCAGAAATAGGAGGGTTATATACCCTCCCCTATGAAAACACGATTTGTTTCTTTCAATCACATACCATTTGACCACCATCATACTTATATGTAGATTAACATCAGGAGGATGCACATGTCCGACCTAACGCCTCAGGCCTACTATGCAAGTCAGAGTCCGATCACCGATCCTGCTCAGCACAGCCACCTGTATGATGAACTTCCCCATGATGTTGAGGGTGTGAGCCAGGTCGTACAGGGATTAATCCTTCATTACTTTGGCGACAAATGGCTGTATAACTATCCGCCCGAACGCATGGAGGAGATTGATACGCGTTACGTTCCGGCGATCCTCGATGTGATTCTTGAAATGGATGCCCGATCACTCGGTGAGCCGCGTTCACCGGATACGCGTTTCATCGGATGCTGTCGGGACTTCACGGCGTTGGCCGTATCCATGCTGCGTCATGCCGGTGTCCCTGCCCGTTCACGGCACGGCTTCGCGGATTATTTCGAACACGGTTATTACATGGATCATGTGGTAGTCGAGTTCTGGAACGGCAGTAGGTGGCAGCTTTGCGACAGCCAGATTGATCCCCAGTATTTTAGGCTGCCCGTACGTGATGTGCCGCGTGACCGTTTTATCGTCGGTGGGCAAGCGTGGCAGATGTGCCGCGCCGGTAAGGCTGATCCTGAGTTGTTCGGATTGGGCTCGGTTGTCCCGATTAAGGGCTGGTCGTTCATCCGTGGCCGCATGATGCAGGATTTGGCGGCGCTGAATAAGACCGAGATGTTGTGCTGGGATTATTGGACGTTAGATCAACCACAGGAGCAGTTGAGCGAGTCTGATTTGGCACTGCTCGATCATGTGGCGGAGGTCACACAGCAGGGCGACGCGGGCTTTGCCGAGGTACGGCGTTTATTTACCGGGGAACCGCGCTTGCGACTGCCGAAAGTATTCCATAACTTTAGCCCTGCCCACAAACCGGACGAACTCCCGCTCGAGATGAGTTTGGCGTAATTGTAACCCCCTCACCTCAACCCCTCTCCCCCGAAACTCAAGGGAGAGGGGCTTCAAAACGGCCGTTTGAATAATTGTTGAGTTAACGCTATTTCAACGTATAGCTAAACGGGAACAGCGCTACCGGAACCAGCTTAAAATGCTGCTGCGCGAATGGTATCCCAACCACCGTAACGGCCAGAATCAGTCCGCCTATGATATGGGCGAGTGCAATCCCCCAGCCGAAAATCAACAGCCAAAGGATGTTAAAAGTAGTGGCGAGACAGCCTTGACCGCCTCGCGTGGGAACAACGGTTTTTCCAAACGGTGTCAGTACTGCGCCAGCCATCCGCAGTGATACCAGCCCAAACGGGATGCCGACAACCGTCAGGCACAGCGTCAGTCCACCGACGAAGTATCCAATAGCAGCCGGTAAGCCGCCAAAAATTAGCCATATGATATTGCCGATGAGGCTCATAATCGCTCCTTGATTGTTGGTGTTGATCTATCACCAGCAGACGGTGATATTCGAGATTGTATACTGGTAATATACGTTTAAGTTCAACCACAGTTGCAAAAGGCAAAACCAGATGGCAGACGGACGCAGCCGCAAAGACATACGCCCCGGCGCGGTAGTAGAGATTGTGCTGAAGCAAGATCAACGCACAGGCAAAATCACGCATGGAATTGTCAAAGATATTCTGACCAGCTCGGCTACCCATCCACACGGCATCAAAGTCCGCCTCACCGATGGGCAGGTCGGTCG
>JBGAHG010000070.1:0-18490 GCA_044226325.1 Aggregatilineales bacterium | reverse complement strand
CCTACTGATATAGCGACTGCTGTAGCATCAATGACTATCACGAACACCGTTCCACCGCCTACGGTAATCGTTATGATGACAGTAGAATCGTTCGCGAGTCCATCACCCACAGTTGACGTTCCAACAGCACCATCGCCACCGACCATTATTACAGGTATCGTCCAGCTTCAGTACCCGTATGGGACGAACGCTGATACACGGGTGGTACTCATACAAAATGACAACACCGTTTCCGAAACCCTCACTGCTGGTGACGGCTCATTTACATTAGCAAATATTCCCGCTGGAGATTACCGTTTAGAAGTAGCTCACAGCGGATACCTCCCGCTAAGCATCACCCTCCACATAAGCGATAATCAGAGCGTCAGCCTGTCTCCGATGACGCTACAGGCAGGTGATGTAAACGGCGATAATCTGATTGACCAGCGTGATCTCACTATCCTGGAGCAGGTTTATGGCCTTCTAGCCAGTGATGTGCCGCCAGGCGCTGATTTGAATCATGATGGAGTCGTCGATTTGATGGATTTACAAATGTTAGCTGCAAATTTGGGTCTATAAATGGACTCAAATGTGCAAATTTTGACAGCTAAAGATAAAGTGCTGCCAAGACTAGCGCTGAACAAATTAAATGTCAGCGGTGTTATCGACCGCTGACATTATTGTTCTTTGGCAAACCCGGCTGCGTGTTCCTTTAAAACTGAGCAAGTGGGGCAGCCTGTTTTGCCGTCGGACAACTCATCGGCTGTCTGGGGCCAACCGTCTCACCGCATTTGTGTCATTTCAACAGTACATGCAGTAACAATTACAACCGTTGCTGCATTTTGAGCTTATCGACTAAATCTCGTTGGTTCGAATTATATCGTTCAGATAGTAGGAGCTGCGCTTCCGGGTGCGCTTCTGCGTTTTATAATCGACATGAACAATCCCAAATCGCTTGGTATAACCATACGACCACTCAAAGTTATCAAGGAAGCTCCAGACGAAATAACCCTTGAGTAAAGCCCCTCGTTTGATCGCATCCTGCGCCGCGGTAAAATATTCCTTCAAAAAGGCCTCACGCTTGGGATCTTCCAACACTGCCTCAGATACAGTTTCCGGCTCAGGGTATGCCGCGCCATTCTCGGTGATGTAAATGGCCTTGGGGTTATAGTCACGTTGGATGCGCACCAGCAAATCGGCCATCGCTGCGCCGTTCACTTCCCACTCCATATCTGTAAACTGTGCATCAGGGGGGAAGACATTACGCGCTTCATCCGGCTTACCGGGTACATGCGCCACTACCCAGCGCATGTAGTAGTTGATGCCGAGGAAGTCCATTGGCTGCTGGGCAGATTTTACTTCGGACAAATCGATACCCGCTAAACCGCCCTGTGCCATAATTTCTTCTACCATATCCGGCGGATACTGTCCCTTAAACACTGGATCAAGATACCACCGATTCAAGTGCCCATCCCCCCGCCGCGCTACCCGAATATCATCGGGGTGATCGGTAGCCGGGATGTGAGGATTCAGGTTTAAGGTAATCCCTGCCTGAGCCTCGGGCACATTGCGCCGGATAATCTGCATGGCTGCGCCGTGAGAAAGGAGTAAATGATGTGCTGCTGCAAATGCTTTTTGCGGGTCTTTCAAGCCAGGCGCATGTATGCCGTACAAATAACCCAATGTCGCCGTACACCAGGGCTCGTTGAATGTAATCCAATGTTTGACACGATCACCAAGGCGTTTCGTGATCAATTCAGCATATTCCGAGAACCAGCCCACAATATCAGGGTTCGCCCATCCACCTTTATCTTCTAGCGCCTGGGGCAAATCCCAGTGATACATGGTTAGCCACGGCTGAATATTCGCCTGCAAAATCTCATCTGTCAGCCGGTCATAAAAGTCTAGTCCAGGTGGATTCGTTTCGCCTGTGCCTAAAGGAATAACTCTAGGCCATGAAAGTGAATATCGGTACGCCTGCAACCCTATGTCCTTCATCAACGCCACATCTTGTGCGTAATGATGATAATGATCGTCGGCTACATCGCCGGTGTCACCATTTACGATTTTCCCCGGTGTATGCGAAAAGCGCGTCCAGATACACTCGCCGCGTCCCTCCTCCATCGCTGCCCCTTCAATTTGGTAGCTGGCAGTCGCCGCACCCCATAGAAAACTATCTGGAAATGACATAAATATCATCCTTCATCGTTAGTCAACCGCTTCAGAATACGGTCAACGCCACCTGCTTGTTTAAGCCACCCACATATTAAACGTAAAAAGGGTGAGCAGCATACCCATCATCAGTAAACTAAATATTGTCCAAGCTTTATCAAAAACTGTGTTGCGCCCTAACCGTGCCAGGAAAATAAAGACCGCCGGAGCTGCCAGCACATACCGGATGATACTCTGTGGTGCGGAACCTGTAACCGGTAAGATCATCGCAACCAGGCTGAACAACGTCAAACCGGGGTAGCGCCGTGCGGTAAATAAACAGGCAACAGCCGCCAGTACCACACCAAAAACTTCGATGGCATAGTAAACCGTCATCTGCGAATTACTACCGTCGCGGAAACTGTCAAACATCATCTTGAGGCCGCGATTCAGTTCCGACCAGTTGAAAAGGCCGCGCCCAAAATGATCCCGTTCGATAGCAAATGCCTTGTCACCCAGGAAATAATGCCAGATCAAGTACGCAAGCACGGGCAAAATAATGACCAGTAACGCCTGTAGATGAAACCCACGCAGATTGTTTCTAAAGCTCTGCATTCCACTACGCAGCATTGCGCGCCAATCAACTGTGGATGCCCACCCCAGAAAAAGTGGAAACACCAATGCCAATCCAATCGCTTTGGTCAGCGTTGCAAGAGCCGCTAATACTGCCGCCCAGAAAAAACGCTTGTGGTAAATCAACATCAAACTGCCGAGCGCCAACCCGATAAACAACCCTTCAGTATATACCTGCGCGAGAAAAAATCCTGTGGGGAAGATCAACATGTAAAAGGCTGCGCGTAAGCCCCCTTCATCACCCAGTTCAGCCCGCGTCAGGTCATAGATGCTAAACATGGCTAACAGCGTTCCCAGCAAGGAAACGATCACGCCGCCTAAAGCAGCCGCTGCAATCGGATTTAACCCGAATAAACGCAAGGGGGTTGCTACTACAGCCATCGCTGCCGGATACCCTGGAAAGAACGCATAGCTCAGGGGAAGCTTAGTTCCGTCCCGCAGGTCACCAGTCGTAATGCGTGGGTCATCATATCCGCCCACCGCAATACCGATATAGAATTCTGAGTCCCAAGCCACCTGAAAATTCATAAATGGCTCGGTCAGAAAATCCTTGCCTTTCTGACTATTTCGGGCCGTTTCGTACTGCGTCCATTCAGTCGCGTAATCAGGCCGGTTGGGTTGGAAACGGGCGTTGACAATGCCCTGGAAAGCCAGCACGATCAATGCCCAGAACAGCCAGATGAGAACGAGTTTTTTTATCGATGTCGTGCGCGTATTCAACGATGAGGTCAATGAAAAGCCTGCTCTATTTAGTCGCGGGAACGATGTAAAGTGTCACCGATTCTGCCGGCAGTGAAAGTGTGCCGCTACTCAAATCGGCTGTACCCGTATTCTCCGCTTTATGATCTTTATCAAGTAACCAAACTGTGGCTGGTGCAGACGGTGTAAATCCGTTTAGTGTGATAGGTAGGGTCTTAGCTTCCGGCGCAAGGTTAACCACTATTAAGGTTAGCGTGCCGTCATCTTTCGTAGCTGCTATTACCGATACATCTTTGTCGGTCGAGTCGCTGGAGAGCAGTTTGGCACCCAACTGCTTATATAACAGGTAAACATAGTAAGCAGGACGGGGAGCATAACGCGAGAGTAAGCCGAGGCTGCTTTCCTGTGCCGTAAGTGCCCAGTAATTCACAATGAACACTTGTTGGCGAATTAAACGCCCAAGGACATCTGCCCACCATATTGCATGATACCAGTTATCCGTGATGCTGGCCCCAAAATCCCAATTAGAGTTGATTTCAGTGAAAGCAATCGGCATCTCCCGACCTGCCGATTCCTTTATGACCGAGCGCAAATCAGTAATAAGACCGTCCCACTCTTGCGTGTTCTTGCGTAAATCCTCTACAGTTGGCGACTGGTTGCCTTTGGGAAATGGATACCGATGAACGGATACAATATCCACCAGATCCCCGTTAGCTTTCAGAAATGCTCGCACCCATTCACGTTTAGGGGCTTCATATTCTTTAGGGTCTGCAGTTGGGGGATATTGACTGACCTCTGGCCCCAATAAAATAATAGTGGAGTCAACGGCTCGCATAGCTTTGGCAATCGCTCGCCAGTCTTTGTTGAACTGGTCAATCGAATAGTTCTTATATAGATTGGGTTCGTTGCCAATGCACCAATAACGGATGTTGTAGCCTTTTTCAATATTGGCGTAGTGTACCAGTTTCGCTGCGGCTTCCGGCGTTCCCCCTTGAAGCCGTACACTAATGCTTAATTGACCATTCCATCCCTTTGTCTGGGCATAAAACAAATCAATATCTGACTCGTGCAGGTCATGTTGATCGCCCCAACTTCCGGCGGGGAAGTGGAACAAGGTCAATCCAGCCTGTTGCACATAAGGCGCATTATCCAGTGAGACAAATGCCCACGGCCCATAACCAGCGCCATATACCAGCGGACTAATCAGGCCCACCACATTGTCCGCGTTGAGGATTAGCCCGCTGTCATCCACTGCCTGTACAGAAAACACATTGAACATCATGACGAGACTGGCAAAACACAGCCATTGAAAAACAGGGCGCTTTCGCACCCTGTTCGACATTCTGATTTGAGACATATGGTTACTTATCTACACCCGTAAACACCACACCTCGCATGAACGCACGCTGCGCGAGAAAGAATATGATGAGCGGCAGCACCATAGCCATTAGTGAAGTGGCTTGAATAAGTTCAGGGTGTGGGCCATACACAAAATTAAACTGTTGTACAGCCACTGATATTGGTTGCAATTCCGGCTTGCCCAACAAGTAAATCAGTGGAGCAAAATAATCATTCCATGCAAAAATGAAATGGAATACTGAAACTGAAACAATGACCGGCCACGATTGGGGAATAATCACATCCGTTAGGATCTTGAACGGCCCTGCCCCATCAATCATTGCAGCCTCGTCCAGTTCTCTGGGCAAGGTTAGGAAATATTGACGCAACAGAAAAACATTGTAAGCATTAGCAAAGAAGTGCGGGACGATCAACGGAGCCCATGTCCCTGTCAAACCGATGGTGACCCAGAAGGCATAAGTCGGAACCAGAGTCACCTGCGTTGGCAAGATGATCGTACCGATGAGTATGATAAATAGAATGTTTTTACCGGGTATTGGGAACCGGGCAAAAGCGTAAGCCACGGCAATACACGATAGTAGTGTACCAACCAAAGATATGACCGCAATAGCCAGTGTATTGCCAAACAACATTGGGAACTTGATCGCCGTCCAAGCATCAGAGAAGTTTTGAAATCGCGGAACTACATCTTGAACAGGTTCTAGGGTCTGAAATTTCCCTGTCCACTCAATTAATTCTCCATCAGGATTTGCAGGGTCAACAAACTGGCTTTTGGATTTCGTCTTTTTGACAAGGCCCAGTTGTTTCGTTCCTGTGTCAAGTGGCACAGTATATAGCGGTATTTCTTCACCTTTATAGGTCATCGTCTTTGGTAAAAGAGGCAGCATCGAGTCATCCAGATTGGAAGACAGGTGTGCATTATCTTTTAGGGAGACCAAGAGCATATTTGCAAAGGGCATCAGATAAACCAGGAGTAAAAGCAGCGCAAAAAGCGTGACGAGTCCCTTGATTGTAAATCGGCGTAATTGAATCGCATAATACGGAGACGTATTTACCGCATTGGATTGAGTTGTCATAGTTGCCATATTTTTAGTCTCCGCTCGCGTAATATACCCAACGACGGGCTGTGGCGAACAAAATGATCGTAAACGTCAGTGCAATTGCGAACAGGAACCACGCCAACGCCGAAGCATAACCCATATCTTGGAAAAGAAAGGCTGTCCGGTAGAGATGTAGGTTAATAAAATTAGTCTTTTCGTCAGACCGAGCGGAACCCGAAAGGATGTAAGGTACGATGAAATACTGCATTAGACCGATTACTGTCAGAACCAGATTATAAAAAATAACTGGTGAAATGAGTGGGATCGTGATTCGTCGCCACATAGTAAAACCGTTTGCGCCATCAACGCGAGCCGCCTCATAAAGTTCGGTTGGCACGCCCTGCATCGAAGCCATCATGGTCAACATTGCATTACCTACGCCCCACAAGCCGATGAGCACTAGGCCAGTGTTAATGAACGCGGTGTTGTTGAGCCAATTAGGGAGTGGATCTAGCCCAATAAATTGGAGAATGGCTGCTCCAACACCACTCTGTCCGATGATATGCAATAGACGATTCAGCATTCCCGTCTGACCACCAAGAAAGGATTGCCAGATCAATACACCCGATACCGCTGGAACAATATAGGGCATGTAAAAAAATAGCCGAAAAAAAGGCTTTGCTTGAAGCAGCTTGGAATTGAGCAGTGTTGCCATCAACAGTGGGAAGAGAATTGAGATAGGCAACATGAACAATCCGAATCGCAGTGTAACACCAAGGGAACTGAGTGTTACCGGATCAGTGAATAGTTTTTTCCAGTTTTCAAGCCCAATAAACGAAATGGGTTGGCCTATTTTAAAATCCGTGAAGCTAAAAATGAGTGATGCCATCATTGGGAATAATGTGAACACTAGAAACCCAATAATCCAAGGGGAAAGAAATACCCATCCCCAGCGGCGCTGCTGCTGTTGAACAGTCAATATCTTTCCTCGCGGGCGTTCCTGCGGTGGGGTTGAAATGAGTGCAGATGGTGCGGTCATAAGTAGGCCATCCTTAAATCTTTTCGAGAGCAGGCTCCAAATTTGAGCCTGCTCTTTACTGAGTCGATTACTGATACAAGGTTACTAGCTCTTCGGAGCGGCGTCGACCAAAGCCTGCAGATCCGATTGAAGCTTATCAAACTCCGTGTCTATATCCATAGTCTTGCCATTGTCGCTGCCGAGCAGTGTCAGGAAGTCTTGGAAGCGGTTCTGCCCCTTATTGAAATTCGGGTAAGCCGATTCATGATGGGGAACAGCAGCATAATCCAGGCTTGGAACGACGATGGACCAATTCTCGACACTGGGGAAAGCCTCAGCCTTGGCCTTGATAGCAGCATCTTGCAGGTCAGGGCGAGCGGGGAAACCACCGTAGGCGAGTGCCAGATCATTCGCGGCGTCGCCAAGCAGATATTGGAGAACGGTGAAGGCTGCATCGGGATTCTTGGTACCCTTCCAAATACGGAAGGTATCAGCATCGGCTGGCGCATAGGTTTGACCGTTGTATGAAGGCTGAGCACCAATGTCCCACTTTGCGGTTAGTCCTGACGTGCAGCAGGTGTACCACAACATAGTACGCGCCATAGCAACCTTGCCCGAAGCAAAAGCACTGGGCTGCAACTGTTCGCTGCCAGTTACGGCGGCGGTAGGAATGAAGTGATATTTCCACATGCCGTCCCAGTACCAGTGAGCTTCTGCACGCCATGCATCAGAGAGCTTAACTTTGCCAGTCGCTTCATCAATGACCGGTGCGCCACCGAAAGTCGAGAAATCAGAGCGCATTGTGTCCCATTGGTGAACGAAACCGTACTGAACGATGTTGCCTGCGTCAAAGTCTGCGCTGGTTGCATCATTACCATTCTTATCAAGGGTCAAACGTTTGCCAACTTCTGTAACGGTATCGTAGCTCCAGTCGACTTCCTTGCCATCCAACATATACTTATCGCCAACCTTTGCAGGGGGATAAGGCAGTTCGGCAAAGTCAAACAGGTCTTTGTTGTAGAACAAAATGCCAGGAAACACCAGGAACGGAAGTCCGAGCAGTTGGTCGCCTTCCTTATAGATCTTGAGAATGGCATCGGGGAACTGCGATACATCATATTTATTCTTAGCGACAAGGTCGGTCAGATCTAACCAGTTGCCGGCGAAAGAGTTAGAACCACCAACACCAACGGGGCCAACGATATCAGGACCGTTGTTGGCTGCAATCAGGGTTGCGAGGGCATCATTTGATACCTTGTTGTCGACATATTGAACTTTGAGTTCAATTTTGTCTTGGCTGCTATTGAACTTCTCAATTACAGCATCTTCAATTTTCTGTTGTTCTGCCAATAAGGAGTACCACAAATAGGGACTTTTTAGACATTCTCTTTCCTCTTCTAATAGGGAACAATCTATCGCGCGAGAGATTGTAAAAACGAACGTTTCGAGCAATATTCAGTTGTTAGTTTCCTACGGGGTACATCACCTCCTTCAAGGCGTTGTAATCACTTGATCGGCGCACGACCAATTCGGTCGGCAGTACGATGTGATGTGGGGGCTGGACTTTTCCTTCAATGAGATCTATCAGCAGTTGGGCGGCTACTTCCCCAACTCGCTGGACGGAATGGCGAATGGTAGATAGGGGCGGATCGGAGTGGACAGCCACATCCAAATCGTCGAACCCCACGACAGCAACATCATCCGGGACTTTTAATCCTGCTCCGCGAATGGCATCAATGGCACCAATAGCGATGGTATCACCCCCGCAGACGACAGCATCTGGTTTCAATGGGAGCAGATGTTTCATACCTGCGTATCCAAAATCACGGCTGAATTGACCGGGGTAAATTAACGCAGGATCAACGGGCAATCCCACCTTCTCTAGCCCGCTCTTGTAGCCAGCCAAGCGATCAACCCCATCACGAATATTTAGGCCACCAGTAATGGTCGCAATCCGGCGACAACCCATGCTCGCAAGGTGTTCAACCACCTGCTCTGAGGCCCGTACGTTATCGATGGTTACGTAATTTACAATTTCGTTGAAGTGGGGTGGTGTTTCCACCATTACGAAAGTGCGCTTCATCGTAATCAAGCGGCTGAAAAGCGGATCATTCTCAGTGACCGACGCAATGATCAAGCCATCCGGTTGACGGTTCTTGGAAACTCGCTCAGAAAAATTATTGCGTGGTTCTTGGGGGTGACCTAACCAAAGCAGCATGGCGTAATCACGTTTTATAGTGGTTTCAGCGATACCTTGCAAAAGCATCGGATAATAAGAGTTATCACCGAAAAATACGTTTGTTGTTTGTGGAATGGCAACACCAATAATCTCAGTGCGTCCTGTCACCAGAGCACGCGCAGCGGGGTCAGGCTGGAATTGCTCCTGCTCTATTACCTTCAACACACGCTGGCGAGTACGTTCACCGACGTAGGGTTGGTTATTAATGACGCGCGAAACAGTGGAGCGCGAAACGCCTACTTTTTTCGCAATATCTTCTAATTTCATCAATCACCAAAACAAAACAATAATTTGCGCTCAAATATGGGAGCGCTCCCAGAATTTCCTAAAGCATACCCCTATGTTTAAGCCTTTGTCAAGAATGTCACCAAATTGCTCATACTGCACATTTGTGCAAACTACACGAATCTATCAACTCTCATCAATCGAAAGCTGTTCTCGCCTGAGAACCACAATGTAAGCGCTTGCATTTTTCCCAATGATCTAAAATCAGGATCAGCAAACGAATATAAAAGCAAATCACAGGTGTTGTGCTTCAATCGAAAATTTACGAATCCAATGGTGTCCATATCACGTCAAACAACGCGTCAGGCTGGTAGAATATGGCTTTATTCAGATTACATGAGAACATCAAATATGATTGACCGCCTCTATTATGCCGACTCATATGTCACACGTTTTGAAGCCACGATCATTGAGCAAACCACGCATGAGGGCAAATCTGCTTTCGTGCTAAACCAGACCTACTTTTATCCCAGCAGCGGTGGGCAGCCCAATGATACTGGCACAATTAATGGCTTACCGGTCATAGACGTTGTAGTACGGGACGAAGATGCCGCAATTTTACACATCATCGATGCACCTGCCTCATCATTTCAGGGGCAAACTGTCGCCTGTGAAATAGATTGGGCGCGGCGTTTCGACCACATGCAGCAGCATACCGGACAGCATATTCTGACGCAAGCGTTTATCCAAACAGCGGAAGCTAAAACGGTTGGATTTCACTTGAGTCCCGAAAACGTCACCATTGATCTGGATGCAAAGGCACTCACTGAAAATCAAATTGAGGCAGCCGAAAAACTCGCCAATGAGGTTATTCAAGCCAACAAAACCGTGACGGCGGATCTGCGTGAAGCAGGTGATCAAGACGGGGTGCGGATGCGGAAGATGCCCAGGCATATTGTGACCGATGGACTGCGTGTGGTTGAGATTGATGGATTTGACGTGACGGCCTGCGGCGGAACCCATGTTGCGCGGACAGGTGAAATTGGCCTTCTGAAGATCATCAAAACGGAAAAACGCGGCGACAAAACCCGCCTAGAATTCCGGTGCGGTGGGCGAGCACTAGCCGATTATAGTGATAAGCATCGCGTCATCAGCGTATTAGCGAATGAGATGAACTGCCGTTTCCTTGAGGTACCCGATAATGTGGCAAAGTTACGGGCAGATTTGAAAACGGCACAAACAACCTTGAAGGAACTCCGTGAACAACTGGTGGAATATGAAGCAGCCAAACTGCTTGCCGGGGCACCTCGCTCTAATGGTTATGCACTGATTACTGCCAGCTTTGATGGGCGCGATACGGGTGAGCTGAAACTATTGGCTTCACGATTAGCTGAAAGTGGCAGTGTCGTTGTTTTGATGGGAACGTCGGGTGAAAAAGCACAGCTCATTTTCGCGCGCAGTGCCGATTTAACCTTCAATATGGGAGCGCTGCTCAAAGATGCCGTCAGCAAATTGGGTGGGCGTGGTGGCGGTCAACCAGCTTTCGCACAAGGTGGCGGTGTGGCTGCAACCATTGATCAAATCAAAAGTGCTATTGAGGCCACAGCCGCCAGCTTATAAGGACCGCGCCGGACATGAACATTTATCCGACGCAGCCGCGAAACACTTTGATTAGGCGGGTTGGGCCGCACCAACAAAAGCACCTAATTGGTGTAGATGCTGTTCCTTGACGTGGTTGTTGTAATTAACCATTAAGAAAACGGCCAGAGGCGTATCGCCAAAACCAGCCATCGGAATAGTGCTCCAGAGGGCCTGAGCCGGAAGGCTGCGAACCAGCCCTTTATTTCCTTCAATTGCTGCCTCGAAAGCCGCCTTGAAAGATTGGATTGGGGCATCACTCCACGCGTCAATCCAATACGGGTCACTAAAAACGACCGGAACATAGGACGCGCCAGAAAGATAGTAACCAGCATGTACAGGTACGCGGTTCAAGCTGCCGATAATATGCGAGAGGACCTGGCGCGCATTCCACTCCCCGACACCCGGCGCGGGGCTGTTGGCGTCGAGTTGATCAATGATGGCGACATACTCAGCTTTCAGGTTGTCCAAAATAGCGATAAGGCTTTCAGGGGTAATAGCGGGCATATCAGGCATGGTTTTTCTCCTAAAGTCGTAGTCTTTTGCAGCTGCACAATTTATTTCGTGCTTCTACCTATACGACGAATACCATGCAGGCGAATCGACAACCAGATAGCGACTTTTAGAAATTTGCCCAAATTGAGGTAATTGCAACCGGCGATACAGCATCTATCTACTGCTAATCATCTTATTGGAGATCTCCTCATGCGCAAAACAGCTACTTCAGAATTCCCACTTCTCGACGTTCTAAAAGAACGTTGGAGTCCCCGTGCTTATGATGCCAAACCAGTCGAAGACGAAAAACTTTGGAGCTTACTTGAAGCCGCGCGTTGGTCACCATCCGGAGGCAACTCGCAGCCCTGGTCATTTATCGTCACCCGTAAAGGCGACGTCGCTTTTGACAAATTGGTCAGCACATTGAGTGGCAACAATAAAAAATGGGCAGGTAATGCTCCGGTATTGATCGTGAGTATCGGCAAGAATACCCGCGCCGATGGTTCACCGAACCCCTATGCGCCTTATGATGTCGGGCAGGCTGTGGCTCACATGAGCATTCAGGCCGAATCGTCAGGGCTGCGTGTTCATCAGATGGCGGGATTTGACGCTCAACTAGTCCGTGATGCTTTTGAAATTCCAGAGGGTTTCACACCTCTGACTGTCATCGCAATCGGTTACTTCGGCGGATTGGATCAATTACCTGACGATTTGCAACAGCGCGAATCATTGGATCGCAGCCGCAAGCCCTGGAATGAGTTTGTGTTCAGCGGAAAATTCGGTGAGCCGCTGACGAAACCCGAACCTGCAGTCGTAAGCAAATAACACCCCCCTGCCCTATTGTGACGATTTCACCACTAAACGCCAGGTGGTGAGGTCGCCACAATAATCACATAAATCCGGCGGATGTTTGCCGAACACATACTGACCACAATTGGGACATTCCCAGGTCAATTCGAAGTCGGGAGACGATTGATTTTGAGGCGATTGATGAGCAGCGTTGGTCGCAGGGGGTCGCGTTGCTGCTGCCGGTTTTCGTTTGATCGTCTCTTCCCCTGTTTAAACCCTAAAAAAGAAAAAGTATTCTACATGGGAGAGATTAATCTCGCCAGAGACTACCCACTTTAGTCCCCTCAATTTTGGTCTACCCTCTTGACTTAGAGTCGACTCGAAGATGTAGACTGTTCAACATGGACACCACACAAGCACAACTCACCATTCAGGAAGCGGCGGAAGTGACCGATTTGAGCGTACATACCCTGCGGTATTACGAACGGATTGGCCTGCTCATGCCGGTTGGACGGGCGGCGAATGGACACAGGCGCTATTCGCAGCAAGATATTAGCCTCATTAAATCGTTGAACAAATGGCGGCAAACCGGAATGCCGCTGGTTGATATTCAGCGCTATGTGAAGCTGATTCAGGAAGGCGAATCGACTGCGGGAGAACGACGGGCGTTATTAGAAGCCCACCGGAAAACGGTCGTCAGCCAGCTTGAGGAATTGCAAGCTACCCTCGAATTGATCGACTATAAGATC
Organism: Aggregatilineales bacterium; assembly: GCA_044226325.1. Lineage (GTDB taxonomy): Bacteria > Chloroflexota > Anaerolineae > Aggregatilineales > Phototrophicaceae > CFX2. Next base: position 5,476 of record JBGAHG010000070.1, on the reverse strand, counting down.
CAAAACTATACAGATATTGAAAAACATCAGGAGAAAGTCCTCGCATGAAAACACGTATCCTTGGGAACAGTGGCATCGCGGTAACAGCTATTGGTTTGGGCTGCATGGGCATGTCGGACTTTTACGGCAAGTCGGATGACGTTGCCTCGTTGGCGCTGCTGGAAACAGCAGTCGAAATGGGTGTCAATTTCTGGGACACCGCCGATATGTACGGCACGGGCCACAATGAAATGCTCATCGCACAAGTTCTGCGCAAGCACCGTGACCAGATTACAATTGCAACCAAGTTCGGCAATATGCGCCGCTTGGACGGTGCCATGCTTGGCATAAACGGCACACCGGAATATGTGAAGTCGGCCTGCGATATGAGCCTGAAGCGGCTGGATGTTGACCATATTGACCTGTATTACCAGCATCGTGTCGATCCCAATGTGCCGATTGAGGATACAGTCGGGGCGATGGCCGAACTCGTAAAAGCCGGTAAAGTACGCTTCATCGGACTTTCGGAGGCTTCACCCCAAACGATTCGGAGAGCATATAAGGTGCATCCGATTACAGCATTGCAAACCGAGTACTCGCTGTGGACGCGCGACCCCGAAGGCGAACTTCTGGATACCTGCCGTGAACTGAATATCGCGTTTGTGGCTTATAGCCCATTGGGACGTGGCTTCCTGACCGGACAAGTGACCCAACCGGATGAACTGGAAGCGAACGATTTCCGGCGTCATAATCCGCGATGGCGTGAGGAAAACCTGAAGCAAAATCTGGCATTGGTCGAGAAGATCAAAGAAATCGCCACCGAAAAAGGCTGCACACCGGCACAGTTGGCGCTGGCATGGGTACTGGCACAGGGCGAAAATATTATCCCGATTCCGGGCACGCGGCGCGAGAAATATCTGCGCGAAAACATGGCTTCGATGGACGTAACATTGACGCCATCTGATTTGACCCGTATCAATGATGCCCTACCTGTGGGTGCGGCGGCGGGTACGCGCTATCACGAAACGATGATGAACCGTGTGAACAACTAGCGGAGTTTCAAGCTGTGGCAGAGCGTAGACGAAGGTCTGCGCTCTTTTTTATGGAGTTGGAGGCGGCAGTAAAAAGCAAAACTACCGGACCTGCCCTGAAATTGCGGGACGAAAATGTCACTGATACGATCAGCCGAAATATGGAACTTTGTGTAGTAGATTTCGTCAATCACACTGGTCACACCGCACGCGCCACCCAATTTATCCATAATGCGCCGTACTAACCAGTGGTGCAAGTGTGAGTTGTGATCTTTTGTAACCCTCTCTGCACACTGTTTTTCGCCCAAAAAGAGTGTCCTAAAGCCCTTCTCCCTTGCGTGCGGGGGAGAAGGGTTGGGATGAGGGGCTTAGACTTGCACCATTAGTTACTATCGAAAGCCCTACCCCATGCCCTTCCGCCCGAGCTTGTCCAAACCACAAATCGGTCACCAGCACCAAACCGGAAACAACCAAACGTAGAATGCCATTATTGTTCATAAAATACGCCTCATAAGACACATAAAAATTTATACTCTACTTATAAAAGTATTAAAGAAGCAGGCACAGATAACAAAGAATTGAGCTTTGACATTGCCAGCGCATATATCCCTCTGACGATTTTCTAACACTGCTCATACACCTGTAACTTAAACTGTACCTATACTAAAGTATGGGGGAATTACCATATGGATCTAAAACGTTATACCAATAAAGCACAAGAAGCCTTGGTCGGGGCACAAACATTGACCAATGAGTTCGGTCATAGCCAGATCGAGCCCCTGCACATCCTCACCGCCTTGATGCAGCAGGATGAGGGTGTCGTGCCGGAAGTTGTCGCCAAAATCGGCGGCAGACCGGCCAATCTCCAGCAGGAACTGGAGCAAATGATTCAAGATCGTCCGCGCGTGTCGGGCAGCAATGTAGATCCGACTCTCAGCCGCGAAACAGTACAGGTACTCAACAAAGCCGAGTCAGAAGCCAAGAAGCTGAGTGACGACTACGTCAGTACCGAGCATATTCTGTTGGCTTTGGCTGAAGACAAATCAGTACGGAGTCTCCTTGAACGGCATGGGGTGGCCCGTGACTCGATTCTCAGAGCCTTGAAGGACATTCGTGGCGGCCAGCGTGTCACCAGCCAAAACCCCGAAAACACCTATAAGAGTCTCGAAAAATACGGTCGTGATCTCACTGCCCTTGCCCGTCAGGGTAAGCTCGATCCGGTCATCGGACGTGATGAAGAAATCCGGCGTGTCGTACAGGTCATCAGCCGCCGCAGCAAGAATAATCCAGTCCTCATCGGCGAGGCCGGTGTCGGCAAGACCGCCATCGTCGAAGGACTTGCCCAGCGCATCGTCAATGGCGATGTGCCGGAAGGTCTGCGCGATAAGCAGGTCGTCGCGTTGGATATGGGATCACTGGTGGCCGGTGCCAAGTTTCGCGGTGAATTCGAGGAACGCCTTAAGGCTGTCCTCAAAGAAGTCGTCGAGAGTGATGGCAAGATCATCCTTTTCCTGGACGAACTCCACACCATCGTCGGCGCGGGTGCTGCCGAAGGCGCGATGGACGCCAGCAACATGCTCAAACCGATGTTGGCGCGTGGTGAACTCCGCTGCGTCGGCGCCACGACCTTAGACGAGTATCGCAAGTACATCGAAAAAGACGCCGCGCTCGAACGCCGCTTCCAACCGGTTTTCGTGGATGAACCCAGCGTCGAAGATACCATCAGCATCTTGCGTGGTCTGAAAGAACGCTACGAAGTCCATCATGGTGTGCGTATTCAGGATAGCGCCGTGATTGCTGCCGCCACACTCAGCGCCCGTTACATCGCTGATCGTCAGTTGCCGGATAAGGCCATTGACCTGATCGATGAAGCTGCCGCGCGCCTCAAGATGGAAATCGACAGCAAGCCTCTTGCCTTGGAAGTCGTCGAACGCCACATGATGCAGCTCGAAATTGAACGTGAGGCGTTGAAAAAAGAACGCGACAAAGCCAGTCAGCAGCGCTTGGAAACCATCGAAGGCGAAATCGCCAATCTGCGCGAAGAACTCAGTGGACTAAGCGCTCGTTGGCAAACCGAAAAAGATGCTATTCAATCGATTCGCACCATCAAGTCACAAATTGATGAAGCCAAGATTCAACTGGAACAGGCTGAACGCCGCAGTGATCTTGAAGCCGCCGCCCGTCTGCGTTATGGCACCCTGCGTGATCTTGATCAACAGCTCACTCAACGCGAAGCCAAATTGCGGGAATTGCAATCCAACGGGCTGATGCTCAAAGAAGAAGTAGATGCCGACGAAATCGCGGGTGTCATCTCGCGCTGGACAGGCATTCCGGTTTCACGACTGCTCGAAGGTGAAATTGCCAAGCTTCTGCACATGGAAGAACGTCTGCACAACCGCGTCATCGGTCAGGAAGACGCCGTTCGCGCCGTATCCGCTGCTGTTCGCCGCAGCCGCGCCGGCTTGCAAGACCCCAACCGTCCGGTTGGCACATTCTTGTTTCTCGGCCCGACCGGTGTCGGTAAAACCGAACTTGCCCGTGCCCTGGCGGATGACCTCTTTGACGACGAAAACGCGATGGTTCGCATCGACATGAGCGAATACGGCGAACGTCACAGTGTAGCCCGTTTGATCGGCGCGCCACCCGGATATGTCGGCTACGACGAAGGCGGTCAATTGACCGAAGCTATCCGCCGCCGACCGTATGCGGTGGTGCTCTTCGATGAAATCGAAAAAGCCCATCCTGAAGTCTTCAACATCTTCTTACAGGTGTTTGATGATGGTCGCCTCACCGATGGTCAGGGACGCACTGTAGACTTCACCAACAGCGTTATTATTATGACCAGCAATGTCGGCAGCCAGTACATCAAGCAAATGGGGCCAAATGCCGATAGGGCGGAGCTTCGCAGTGCGGTGATGCACGAATTGGACAATGTCTTCCGCCCTGAGTTTCTCAACCGTTTGGATGACATCATCCTCTTCCAGAGCTTGACGCAGGAAGACATTATGCGGATTGTCGATATTCAACTTGGTCGCTTGGCCGAACGGCTTCAAAATCGCCGTCTGACCTTGGAACTCACCACTGATGCTCGCCGCTGGTTGGCCGAGCGCGGTTACGATCCGGTCTTCGGCGCACGCCCGCTTAAACGTGCTATTCAGCGTGATCTACAAGACCCGCTGGCAACCGCCATCCTTGAAGGAAACATTCACGAAGGCGATCACATCGTCGCTGATGCCGATTTGAACGGCGAAGGCTTGACCTTTTCCACCGTCCCCCAGTCTGAAGTCGTCTAATGCAGAATCTCGAAAGTTTCTAGAAAATGAGCCATAGTCTTCGAATTGCTCCCTCCCTCGTTTACGGGGGAGGGCTGGGGTAGGGGTTTTCCCATTTCTTTCGAGAACTCGTCTAAGCAACAACCGAAACAAAAAAGGATGGAGACTCTTTCAAGTCCCATCCTTTTTTATTGTGAATGACTTTACAATTACGGCTTAGGCTTCCACTTCGCCGCGTCGAACTCTTCCCGCGTCAGCCCATAAAGCAGCTTATCGTGGAACATCCCGCCAGAATAAACCATCCGCCGCAGCCGCCCTTCCAGCACAAAACCTAACCGCTCATGCAGTGCAATCGACTCGACATTGAACCCATAAACCTCGGCATTCACTTTCTGATACCGCCGCTCACCAAAGTAATACCGCAGCACCAACCCGATTGCCTCCGACGCATACCCCTTCCGCCGGTGATCGGGATGAACAGCCAGCCCGTACATAAACGTCCCACAGCGCGGATTGCAGCTGTGCGTGTTGATTGTCCCCACCAACTCGCCTGCAAGGCTCTCAATCTGAAAACGGAAGGCATCATCCTCTTCGCGGCGTTTAGACTCACGCTCTGCCCATTCTTGCACAAATGCCCGTGAGGTCGGGAACCAGACTTCGTCGGTCATCCGCCCATTATCGCTGTCCAGATTCCACTGATAATGCACGTCCCAATCAGCCGCCTCGACCGCGCGCAGCCGCACCTTCTCACCCTGAAACAGCGTTGCCACCAATCACCCCTTCTGCCCTCAATGCTGCGATTTCCTCTATGCTGTACCCGAGTTCGCTTTGCAAAATAGCGCTGCTATGTTCACCTAATCGCGGCGGAGGCTGTTGGATTCGCGCTGGCGTTTCCGAAAGTTTCGCCACCGGCCCTAATTGCGGCACATCGTGACCGCCCTCACGTGCAACCTGCTGCACCATCTCCCGCGCCACCGCTTGCGGATGAGCCAGCGCATCCGGAATTGTGTTAATCGGCCCCACCGGAATCCCTTGAGGTGTAATCAGCGCCAGCCATTCAGCCGTTGTCCGTGTCTTGAACACCCCCTGCCACAATGGAATCAACTCTGCCCGATATTGCACCCTGCTTGGATTGGTCTGGTAACGGGGTTCATCCCATAATGCCAATTGCCCCGCCACCTCACATAACCGCTT
>JBGAHG010000077.1:0-3008 GCA_044226325.1 Aggregatilineales bacterium | reverse complement strand
CCCCGGTCAGACGTTGCCGGCATGTTATACAGGTCAACCTCGAAGCTCGCGTGAATCACCCCTTTGAGCGCATACCCCGCCGCTGGCCCCGTCAGCAACTCCACGTCCTGCGTGGCTTTCATGCGGTGCTTGTCGTTCGCGTTGGACGGTTTGGGCATGGAGGGCAGGGGCATGGGTGGCGCGTCCTTTGCGGCATAATCTTCCGCTAGTGAGTGAAACACCTTTGCTTCGCTCATGTCGAAAGTTGACCAGTCGGATTCGGTGAACTGTTGTCCGGTATTGCCCCACGAGAAATAGCACACCCCGACATAATGCGGCGCGTGATAAACCTTCTCAATCGACTTGATACTCTCGCTGAAATACTGCGCCTCTGACCATGCCGTTTTCCAACCGCGCTTTTCGGTACCATCGTGTGCTGAATCACAACCAAACTCGGTAATGATGACTCTTGGTATCTTGTGCCCATTCTTTTGCAGGTAGGGCAGGGTGAACGTTTCAAAGCGACCAACGCGCCAGGGGTAGACATCATAACTGCCGCCGCTATTAAAGATCATACCGCGCCAGGTGCCGTACTCATGCGTGGTGTAGTAGTGCAGATCATGCCACTTGTCCAGCGCTGCCCACAGTTCATCCAGGTAATCGAGGTGGTCTACGTCGGGATGTCCTTCGCCGAAATTTGGCACAGCAATCGGTATGCCCACATTCCCGAACAGATCACAGACCTGCGCCAGCCAGTGCGCCAGCGCCCGCGTGTCGCCATAACCGCCCGGTTCATTCATGATCTGGCGGATGAGACCTTTGGGCGTGTCCTTATAGAGTTCAAAGCACTGCTGAGGCGTAAGAGTTTCGTGCAGCTTGCCTTCGTCACCTTCGCCCCGGTACGAGCGCACCACTACCACGCAATCGGGCAGTAGAGCCTTGCAGCGCAGGGCGCGGCCTGTATCATCCATGTAGAGCATCGCGCCAGGCTGTAGACGGGCAATATGCGCGAAATGGTAGGCTTCCTCGTCCGCACTCCAGTCCCGGCGGTAGGTCATTTTGTTGTGGACGTTATACCCGATTTTAGAGATCATTCATCCCTCGTAAACTCTCCATAGTATTTTCTTGCGGCCTCTTGTCGCACCTTCTGTGCAGCTTCTATCGTCTCAAATAAGCCTAAATACTTCCATTTACCATCGATCATTATTCCCGCTGCCCATTTTTTTCTTTGGGGGTAGTAACTAACCCCCTTTGCTCCAGAGGTATTTGTTTGCCGCTTGCGTCTATGCTTCGAGTTTTCAGACATAGTAGCAAGACGTAAGTTTGAACGACGATTATCGAGAGTATTCATGTTGATATGATCTACTGTTTCACCCCGTGCTAACCTCCTTCCAATCATTCGTTCAAGAATCACACGATGCATCAGTTGACTTGTACCGCGTCCTTCGATTCTAACTTCACGGTTGGCTTTGAATTGACCACCGGGATATTTAGCATCGTACAGAGCATGCCACTTGAAACATGCAAGATCGGCATCTATTGCATCAACGATTACGGACTGGTTTCTAGTGAGGAGTATTTCTACAGTTGCGCCTTCGAGTGGCAATGGGAGTTGTTTAGGTTTAGAATCAGAGGTAGCCATTTGAAACTTGCCTTTCAATTGGTTAGGCAAAATGGCACTGCTTCTAACAGGTCATTTTGCCGTTATTTGATAGCTCAATTGTACAACTTTTCCCCTCAAAAGTCCATGATGTGAAGCTGATTTGTGCGGTCAACTCTGCGCCCCCATGTTCACGGTTTCAGCGGGCGGGATGACCTGTTTCAGTTCGCCCGTTGAGCGGACAATCTCACGGATCGAATTGGTAAGGGTGGTCGTCAGGGTCGAAACAATCGTTTCGACACTTTTGTTAACGGCAATCTGATGCTCCAGTTCGCGGATACGGGTCTCAAGACCGCGAATCTCACGCTCCTGGTCACCAATCATCTTGTTGGCTTCGGCCACGTTTTCCAGTAAGTTCATGTTGTTGCGAATTTCGGTATCCCGTTCTTTGGCGATATTTTCAGCTAACGTTTTGGCCTCCGCATTCAGGCGCACCAGTTCTTCCACCTGTTTCTTGAGTTGGTCAATCTGCGTTTGCAGTTGTCCGGCCTTCATGTTGGCTTCGTCGCGTTCCTTTCGCAGTTTGGACATATCGCCTTCATAGTCGGCTTTCAGGTTTCGAATCTGCTCATTCAGGTTTTCAACCGCTTCATCCATTGTGGTCTTCTGCTCACTGATGGCTTTGCTGTTCGACTTGCGCAACCCTGTAAAAAAAGCCAGCAGCGCAGTGCCCAGCACCCCTCCAATGATCGTGATGATCTGACTAGCGTCCATTGCCGTTCCCGTCTGCAAATGCGCGCAGGGCATACAGGAATACCCCTAAGCTGAATACGAAGGATTGAAACGTGACTTCATTGCTCGCCATGCCAATGCACGCAATAAGCGACCATAACGCAAACACCGTCAACGTCACCGCATAAATCGTCTTGCGAATCCCCACGCCGCCAATCACCGCTGAAGCAATCATGATGCCGCCTAGAATAGGCGCGTGAATCGGCGTGTGTCGTTCGAGATAGCTGACCACACCCCCCTGAACCGTCGGAGCAATCAGGATGGATAGTCCTAACGTCAGTTGGATGAACACACCGATATAGCGTTCGTGCAGGCGGCGGATAATCGTCACCAGTTGACCGACCATGAAAAACCTTCGTTCTACCTGGGATTACTTGGGATTCGAGTTGGGATACAGAATCACAGAAGCCCGACTTAGGAGGGCTTGCGCACTCAGCGGGCTTCTGTGAAAAGAAAGGAAATCATAAAGCACTTCCAGTATAGCACAAACGGGCGGTTGTCAAGCGGTGATAATGGATTTCGCGCGCAAATGATTTTTCGCTTATATTGGCTATTTCTTATCTATATTTAGCACGAGATAAGAAACATTACCTTTGTGTATGTTTATTTCAAAAACTGAGAGAAATATGCTATAATC
>JBGAHG010000069.1:0-19907 GCA_044226325.1 Aggregatilineales bacterium | reverse complement strand
GACAAAGCATTTGGCACAAGCCAAACAATTGGATACGCTTTTTGAACAACAGGAGAAGATGTTAGGCATTCCCGACGACTCGTTCGATAAAGTCGTCGGTCAAGTCACTGGTGTCAGATGAAATCTTGTCTTTTACACCTAACCCTAATACCATTTCTGGCCTACTCATGTCCTTTGAACTCTATGCAACTGGTAATTATTCAGATAACCAAATTGCAATCGAACTAAATAATCATAATTTCTTGACCACACAAGGACGCATGTTCTCTACAGCTACGGTTAGGGATATGCTCCAGAATAGGACTTATACAGGCTTTGTTCGTTACTCACAACATATCCTCAAGAGTGATGGCAGACGTTCACTGAACGAACCTGTAGAGTGGATCAAGGCAAAGCATGACGCTCTCATTCCTATAGCATTATTTGAAACCTGCCAAGAGGTTCGGAAAAGCAGGGTCAAACATCACGACTATCATCCTGTCAACCGAACCTTCTTGCTCAACGGAATCTGCTATTGCTACTCTTGTATGCAGAACGAGCCTGCACACGAAACAAGTAAGAGTTATGGGAAGATGCGAACGCAAGCGAGTGGTAGAACCCATGCTCAGGCTGACAGATACGCATACCACATCTGTCGGGCGAAAGAATTTGGTGTTTCTTGTCCACAAGTTGCTGTACGTACTGACTTCGTTGAGCAAGAGGTTATTGATTTTCTGATGACACTCAAACCGCCTGCTGATTGGCGCGAGACCATCTTGAAGGCCGTGAGTCAAGTGATAGGCAACAAGCAGCTAGAGCAGAGAATGGGAGAGATACGTGAAATTATAATGAGGATGGATTTTAGGTGGGATAATGGCTTCATTGCTGACAAAAACGAGTATGTGGAACAGAGGCTCAAACTACAGCAAGAGCTAGAAGAACTGACACCCATCCCAACGAATGAAATCGAACTAGCTGCGGATATTTTGGACAACTTCCCGTCACACTGGCAAGCAACCAATGGAGACAAGAAAGCACAAAGAGAGTTGATCCAGACTGTAGTCGAAAGAGTCTACATTGACGGGAAGCATGTCATAGCCCTCGTCTTGAAACCTAGCTTCTTCTGCTCACTAGGCGGTGTTGCGGGTTATACCGGAACGCCTACTGAATCAAATGAAAAACCCTCAGATACAACGAGTTCTGAGGGTCTTGCACCCGTGCGGGAGGGACAGGATTCGAACCTGCGTTCCGGTATAACCCGGAAAACCGCTTAGCAGGCGGCCCCATTCGACCACTCTGGCACCCCCCCAAATTTGTAACTACCAGGCGGAGGGAGTGGGATTCGAACCCACGGTGCCGAAATTCGACACACAGGTTTTCAAGACCAGCGCCTTAAGCCACTCGGCCATCCCTCCTGGATGGAAACATTCTAGCATGGGGGTAACGCATGGTCAATGCTTGATGTCTCCTGCTATAATGCTCATATCGCCATTGAACAAGTCACATCATATGGGTCTTTTCGAGCTTGCCATCACACTTTATATTGGAGTGATGATATACTTTGCTAATCTTGCTGATTTAAACAATACGTCTGCCCTTGCAGCTAACACGTCTTATTCCATTCTGCCACCTTTCGGGACCCTTGTTCGCAGAATGCTAATTGGCCTTATCGCAATGGTAGTACTATTTGGTATCTATGCGGATCGCGTTCTAACGCTTGATTTAACAACTTCCCAATTTGTCGAATTAGGCATTAGCCCGAGCGCCGTATCACCAAACAGTATCATTTTTATTAGTGTCTTAACCCTTCTTGTCAGCAGCCTATCACTGTGGTTCATCCTGTCGCCTCAAGTCAGGCAGCATATCCACGTACTATTTGGCAAACAAACCCGGTACAATTCCGAATCCCAACTGCATCTCGCAGCAATCGTTTTGGCCCTTTGTTTGGTCGGTTATCTGTTCACGAATTTTGTTATAGGTGGTGGCTTAAGCGGAGTCGCAAAGTCCATACAAGAAAATGGCATCAGCCCTAGAACATTGCTATTTCAGGCCATTATGTTTGTAGTTGTCGCGTGCTTGGGAGTTGGTCTAGCCATTCGTCGCACGCTGCCACAAGCATTGGAGCGTCTGGGTCTAACAAGACCAACACCACAAAATATCCTTATGGGATTAGTCGTTGGTATTGGCCTGATTGTTGTATCCTTAATAATGACTCTTATTTGGACGAAACTGGTTACACCAGAGCAGTATGCACAACAAAGCGCTGCTGCTGCCGAGCTTGACAGTCAGTTCAACACAGTACAAGCGGCCTTCTTATTAGCACTCACCTCTGCCGTTAGCGAAGAAATACTTTTTCGTGGCGCGTTACAACCCGTTTTTGGTATACCCATAACAACGGTGCTTTTTGTACTTTTTCATGATCAATATACGCTTACGCCTGCTATGCTCATTATCCTTATCGTGGGATCAGGGTTGGCGATGCTCCGACGATACCAAAGCACAACTTCAGCAATAATTGCTCATTTTGTATATAATTTTGTTCCAATTGCGCTGATTATCCTGCTGCCTCAAGTGGCTCATTTTTTGGGACTATCATAATGCGTTTCAAGATAACGACCATTCTAGTGTTTGCAGCCCTATGTTGTAGTCAAGTTATTTGGGGTCGCGCCCAATCAACCAATCCGACTCTGACACCACAGTCTCAGCAAGCATTTATTCAAGAATGGTCAGAAGAGATAATCTTCCCTTCTGCTATACGCTTTAACCTGACGATTGCATTGCCGCCACCGGAAGTAACGGCTGTCACGTTAACCATCAAGCCTGAAACACAGCCAACAATAACAATTCCACTCGATCTCAGTAGCACAGTGAAAGTTGGTGGCGATGTCACTGGCATTGTCTACATCTGGCAATTTCCCGCAGATAATCCTCCCCTACTGTTCAAGGATATTACCTTTGATTGGCAAGTAACATCTCAATCGAATCAAAATGCAAAAATCGAGGACAGATTTATCTTTATCGATCAGCGGGCCAATTGGCTTCGCGACATTTCTGTTGGCAGTACTCTAAAATTGACCATTCCCAATGGCAAGGCATCGTCGATCACGGTCACACCGATCTATTCCCAGACAGGCATTGACGATTTAACTGCCAGTCTCAAAAAAACCAGCGATTTGTTAGTAAAAAATCTCGGTGCTATCCCGACTTTCGACTTGATGATTTATGACACTACTCAGCTACCTATTTGCAGCAAAAACGCGAAAGCCGAGTCGGTTGCTGTCGCGCCAATAAGCGGCCTGGAAGTCAGCTGTTTACCGACTACAGCCGACCAAATATTTGCAAAAAATGGTTATACGGTCCTGCAACTTAAATCACCAACACTTGGCGACATTCTAACTGCCGTCAGTGATTACGTAGTTGAGCAATCCTACATCGCGGATTGGTCAGGCAAGAATGTACCGGAGTGGTTTAAAGCGGGTCTGACTGAATTCTATTCTCCTATGCTGAAAGCCGAACTAAATGCACCCGTCGTAGCTGCTGCTCGTTCTAATAGTCTGCTGCAATTGGATGTCATGGCAAAAGCGCTAACGGCCAACACAAATAGCGAATTATGGCGCAGTGAAAGTTACGGACTAGTTGTCTATATCGCCTCGCAGATAGGTGTAGACGGACTTTTCAAATTAGCGACCGATGCGGGAACAGCTTCCTCTTTTGAGGCTGCCTATCAGGCCGCAGTTGGCAAGCCACTGGATACATTATTAGGTAATTTTGGGCGTTGGCTCTTTACTGATGCGGCTTCCGGCGCATTTACCTTTACAATTTATCAACCTGCAACACCAAGCCCCACCCCTACTCGCACCCCAACTGTGACGAAAACTCCATTACCATCGACTACGCCATCATTTACCCCCAGCGCAACGGTAACCGGAGTCCTTTCCCTTACGCCACTGCCTTCGAGAACGCCAACTGCAACATCTACTCCGGCACCGGCTACCAATACACCACGACCGGCTGGCAGCCTAAACACATTAACGCCAACGCCTGCCCTAACCACGTTAGCGACCAACGCGACGAATACAAACCTGACCATCGGCATTATTATTCTGATCGCGGGATCAATCATTGTAGTTATAGCTGCTTTCATTTTATTCCGTCCACGACGGTAACAATCTATTCGACCGGGTGACAAAACATTCCCGGTATATGCGTGAACATAATATGATAAACCTTTACGAATTAACTCAAGAGCAGCTAGTTGATCTGCTAAAGCAATGGGGAGAACCTGTATTCCGTGCGAAACAGGTACACCAATGGCTCTATGACAAACGCGTTTCCTCATTTGAGGCTATGAAGAATCTACCCAAAGAACTTCGTAACCGCCTTAAGGCCGAAACGACACTTGGCACACTCAGCATGGTAACGGAACAGGTCAGCAGTGACCACACCGTTAAACGCCTTTATAAACTGCCAGACGGACAATTGATCGAGTCGGTAATGATGCCCTACGATGATGACCGCCGTACAGCATGTATTTCGACACAAGCGGGCTGCGCGATGGGCTGCGTCTTTTGCGCTACCGGACAGATGGGCTTTTCACGTCACCTCACACCCACCGAAATCTTTGAACAAGCTCTACGCTTTGCCATCGAATTGGAAGCCGAGGGTGACCGCCTGAGCAACGTGGTCTTAATGGGCATGGGCGAACCATTCCACAATTACGATGCATCGATCAGCGCTATCCACCGGCTGATGAATGACTTAGGCATTGGCGCACGCCATATTACGATCAGCACTGTCGGCCTCGTACCACAAATTCGGCGCTTTGCCGATGAAGGTTTACAGGTCAAACTGGCGATCAGTCTTCACGCCGCTACGGATAATGAACGCGTCAGTTTACTGCCGGTCAATAAACGCTGGCCCCTAGCCGAATTGATTGACGTATGCCGTGAATACGTCGATAAAACTGGGCGACGCATCACCTTTGAGTGGGCATCCATACAGGGGGAAAACGACACCAGCGAACAAGCCCATGCACTCGGCAAACTACTTAAAGGAATGTTGTGTCATGTCAACATCATTCCCCTAAATCCAACCGGCGGCTACCATCATGGTCCTTCGGCTGGTGAGCGCATTGACCAATTTATCGACACATTAAGCACCTACGGCGTCAGCGCTACAGTCCGTGTCCGACGCGGCATCGACATTAATGCGGGTTGCGGACAACTTAAGGCTGCAGTCATAAACCCAGATGAAATACCAGGCAGCGCTTAATGCATCTCGTTTTAACGAATAACACACCAAGTTTGGCGAGACTCAAGGGGTTTGTTTTATGGAATATGTGAATTTCGGCAAAACAGGCATGAAAGTGTCGCGTCTGTGCCTCGGATGTATGACCTACGGCTCCCCCACCTGGATGGAATGGGTCTTGCCCGAAGAAGCGAGCCGTCCCTTTTTTCAAAAAGCTTTGGAATACGGGATTAATTTTTTCGACACAGCCGATATGTATTCTATCGGCGTCAGCGAAGAAATTACCGGGCGCGCATTACGTGACTTTGCCAAACGCGATGAGATTGTACTCGCAACTAAAGTCTTTAACGCTATGGGGCCGAAACCAAACCAGAAAGGCCTCTCTCGCAAACACATTATGCAAAGCGTTGACGACTCGCTGCGCCGATTAGGTACGGATTACGTGGACTTGTATCAAATTCACCGCTGGGATTATGAAACACCCATCGAAGAGACGATGGAAGCGCTACATGATGTAGTGAAAGCTGGTAAAGCGCTCTATATAGGCGCATCCAGTATGTATGCGTGGCAGTTTGCCAAAGCCCAAGCCACCGCTGAGCTAAATGGCTGGACACGTTTTGTGTCTATGCAAAACCATTACAATCTGGTTTACCGCGAAGAAGAACGTGAAATGAATCCCTATTGCCGTGACCAAGGGATTGCCCTCATACCCTGGAGTCCTGTCGCGCGGGGTTTCCTAGCAGGCAACAGTACACGCGATAAAGGTGGTGAGACTGTCCGTTCAAAAACGGATAATCTTCTACATGACCGCTACTATCAAGACAACGACTTCGATGTATTGGATCGAGTCCTAGACCTCGCCAAACGCATTGACGTGAAACCTGCCCAGATTGCTATTGCCTGGATACTCCATAAACCTGGCATTACCAGCCCGATCATCGGTGCTAGCAAAATGCAACAGTTGGACGATGCCATCGCTGCAATGAGCATCAAATTCAGTGATGAGGATATGGCCTTCCTGGAAGCGCCTTATATACCACACCGGATTGCAGGCCACACCTAGTTATTTTTGTTCTTCGGGTGGTTTGATCGTCTTAAAGCTGCGATACAGCGAAAAATCGTAGATCAGCTTCAAACCACCAGCCAAGAAGAACGGCACGCTGAGCAATCCTGCACCTAACAAACTGCCGGTTATTAACGGTGAAAACATCGCCCCTACTGTTCGTGCGATACCTGTTACACCTGCTGCTGCCGCCCGTTCATCCGGACTGACAACCGCCACCACGTAACTTTGCCGCGTCGGCACATCCATCTGTGAAATGCTAAAGCGCAGGAGCAGCACAATAATTGCTAACGGAAGTGTTGGCATCAGCGGAACTAGCATCAGCAATATATTGGATGGCACATGCGTGTAGACCATCGTGTTAATCAGTCCGAAGCGCGCTGCCATACGTGCTGCGGCTAAAGCTGACAATCCAGCGAAGATATTTGCACCAAAGAAAATCGCACCGATAACGGCTGTATCGACACCAAACCGAGTAAAGAACCAGTAGGCGACTAAGCTCTGTACAATCAAGCCACCGCCGAAAGCATCGAGCGCAAAGAGCGCCGAAAGTTGCAGTACGATTCCTCGTGACTTTTCCAAACCCAAACGGCTTGTAGTAGTGATAGGCTTTTGCGGAGTTTCAATAACGACGGTAATCCGATTAAATATAATAACCAACAATACCCCAAGCAGGGCGTACATCACCAAAATAACACGGAAACTACTTAGGGCTGATACACCTGTGGATTGCAGCAACTGGGCCAAGCCACCACCGATTAACGCCCCGAGTGCCGTTGCAACAGAACCACTCAGGTTGTACCATGCAAACACCGCAGTCCGCTGATTGTCAGGAATAATCTGTGACAGCCCTGCTTGCTCAATCGATAAAAACGGCCCAACTTCATTACCGCTGGGGCTAATGGTTCCAATAATCGCTGCCAGAGTCAAAATAATAAAGTTGCCACTGAAGGCAAAAGCCACTCCCGCGATGATCATCAGTATACCGCCGACAATTAACATCCGGCGTCTGCCCATACGGTCAGCACGCGTAGTAATCCATAAGGAAATCGCCGCGTCACCTGCGAGCGTTAATGAGAGGAGTACACCGACCTGGCTATCGTTAAAACCCACTTGTGCAAGGTACAACACCAAAATGACTGACACTAAACCAAATGCGAACAGTCGGATAGATCGTGTACTAAACAACAAACGCCCATCACGCGTCAGAGATTGCAAAGCCTGCGTTTCAGGAAGTTGAAGAAGCATGTTTAAACCATTCAGATATTTTTCTGATTATCAGCTGCATAATCATATCGTTTGTCTGGTGAATTGTCGCTAGAATCGTCATATCCATTTAGGCACTTTTGTCACCCTTTTTCAAAATGTCCTTTACGCCATTGTGGTGAAAATACTATTTAGATGAGTATTGGTATACAGGAGGGCTTCCCTGTGGCATAATCGCTGTTCTAATGTAGTAATATATCCGTGCGTGGGTTGGAAGTAATGAAAATGAAGCAGCAGATCGCTGATTGGAACAAGCGCATCCATTGGAACGAACTAAATGACCAAATTGAATGGGTCGTGGAGCAAGGTATCGCTATACAACAAATAGCCGCTCCAACGTTCTCCGAAAAAGTACGGGCTGAATACGTGGCCAAACTATTCGGACAATTCGGTCTCCAAAATATTACTGTCGACGATCTTTACAACGTTACTGGTTTGATGCAAGGCAAACAACCGCAACAGGCAGGTATTATGGTTTCTGCTCATACCGACACAGTCTTCAGCGTTAGCACTGACTTGACTATACGCAAAGACAACGATCTGATTTATGGTCCGGGTTTAGGGGATAACAGTGTTGGTGTTTCCGGCATGTTAGGTCTTATCGCGATCATGAAAAAGCTGAACATCCAACCAGCTTGTGACATTTGGTTTGTTGCTAACACACGCGAAGAAGGCCTGGGTGATTTGGGCGGTATGAAAGCTGTTTTCGAGCAGTTAAGACAGCGCATCCAATACGTCATCAATCTCGAAGGTATGGCTTACGGGCATGTGTACCACGCGGGAATCGCTGTGCGTCGTTTACACATTACCGCTCAAGGTGAAGGTGGGCATAGCTGGCTGAATTTTGGCCGCACGAGCGCTATTCACGGCATCATAGAACTTGGCGCACAGATTACCCGCTTACGACCTCCAGAATCGCCACGTACTACCTTTAATATAGGCATAATCGAAGGTGGGCAAAGTATTAATACGATAGCAGCTGAAGCCGGATTGTGGTTGGATTTACGGTCGGAAGAAAGCGCCGCATTAGCCCGTTTCGAACGTGAGGTTCGCAAAATTGTAGATACCGCCTCCAAACCCAACCTTACTTTCAACATAGATGTTGTCGGTGATCGTCCCGCAGGCTCTATTTCGACCTCACATGCATTAGTTCAGGCGGCACTCGCAGCTCTGGAGCAAACAGGTGTCAAGGGTTCACTCGAAAATGGCAGTACTGATGCCAATGTCCCATTAGCAGCAGGTTGTCCCGCTGTTACCATCGGTATCACGCGTGGCGGTAATGCCCACCGGAGTGATGAATACATTGAAGTTTCCCCAGTAGCCGGTGGAATGCGCCAATTATTGCTACTCACTTTGGCCACGACTGATACGTGAAACTCCTATAATTCAAATGAGCAACCTAGCATATAATTCGATTATTCGATGTGGTATGTTGCCATTATCTTCTGAAAGTGAACACGATGACATCCATTAATGTTCTCGTAGCGGTACGTCGTGAAAATGCTGGTCGATATTATCGAGGACTGTCCAGTCAACAGAATTTTCAGACTGAGATTGTGTCGGCCATTCAAGATGTTCTCGATGCATTAGCCGACACAGGCAAACATATTGATGTTTTGATTCTGGATAATGGGTTAGGCGCTATTCATGAGTTGATCGAAGAAGTGCGGCTGACTCACCCGCGTTTGTTCATCGTCCTTGTGGATGAAGAAGCCGATTTCGGTACGCCCGGACTAGCAGATGAATTCACCACAGAACCATTTGCCGATAATGACCTCATCAAGCGAATAACGCGCCTGATGTCGGATCGAAAACTCGAAACGCTGCGGGCAGACAGCTTGCCGGCTGTACGCCAATTCGCCAAGGAGCTACGAAACGCTGTAGGGGAATTTGGTAAACTGCAAACCGCTGTAACCGTCTGTAAAAACCTGGGCTATGATTATGTAGCCTTTTATCGGCTGGAAAACCCTGAAACTTTGAGCATGACGCTTCGCGCTCAAGACGGTCCTCAACCTATTCAGTCTATTGCGCCTAAAGCCACTTCTCCCAACGACCTTATGACATGGAGTTTGTCACACGGACAAAGCCGCATCGCCGCACCACAAGACACGCCAAATCATCCGCTGGTTTCCAAGGGGCGGCTCGGCGCAGTTGCTAGTGTTCCTGTTCTTTTTAGCGGGCATCAGTATGGCGTTTTGGTGGCGTTCCGAGATGAACCGGGAACCATTACGCAAGATCACATCATGATGCTGGAGTTGATCGCTGCTCAATTGGGTTCCACAATTACCAAGGAACTCAGCGGTTAAAACAGTCGATGGTTGTTAAGCTGCGCAGAATAGAAAGAGTTCTTGTTAGCACACAGCCCCTCAGACCTATCGAATATCATATTCGATGTAAGGAGGTGATGGGTTACATTTTGGAAGAACATTTTGTAACTCTTTCGCGATGTTGGCGCGAACCATTTTGAGGGACGACGATTGTTAAAGTAATAGTAAATCATTGGTGTTTAGTTAAGCAGATTTGTGAAATTAAACCTAATTACGAATAAATGACTGTTACGAACCCAAATCCTGGCAGCATCTCAACAACATTATCGGATAAGCGTTAAAGACGAAGACTAATAGTCGGGCAATCGCCCTAAAGGTGCTTCCGGGAAATCTCGCCAGTCGCAACCTTTAGTACTCTATCGACCTTCGTTTATCGTTGTGGTGTTTTCTTGTTACAGCGCTATGACACTACGATTGTTGTCCGCGCTGTTCTTCGAATTATTAAGGCTATAGCTTTTGGAGCGCCGCTTCAAAACGATCAATTTCATCGTGGGTGTTATAGTGGGCCAAACCAACTCGCACCATACCGTGTTCGCTACGTCCCAAGCGCGCCATGATCTCGACCGCATAATAGTTGCCATCCCACACGTAAATCGAGTGATTCGCAAGATGTTCCGCGATCTCTTGCGGGGTATGCCCTTCCAAGGTAAATACTACTGTCGGGACGCGGTCTTGATAGTGGGCAGGATCAGTGATACCAGCGATGGTCGCCCCCGGTCGCCGTTGAATGACTTCAATCAAGTGACTGACCAACTCGCGCTCATAGACGCCAGCCGCTGTCATACCCGTTTTGAGGGCTAAGCGGCGACCCGTAAATTGAGGGAATTGCGTGGCATATTCCGCACCGAAATCTGTTCCCAGCCCCGTGATGTAGTCAATACATGCACCTACTGCGGCAATGGTTTCAAAACTTCCGGTACCGGTTTCCCAACGATATGGGGGTTTATCTTTTGAGGGACGAACTTTATAGACAGGCAGCGATGCCAGTAAGTCATAGCGCCCCCACAAAACACCGACGTGCGGACCGAAATATTTATAGGCCGAACACAGAAGGAAATCACAGCCAATCGCTTGCACATCAATAGGCACATGTGGGGCACTCTGCACGGCATCTACAACATATAAGGCTTTGGCCGCATGTGCCATTTGTCCAATTTGTGCAACAGGATTAATCGTACCGACGGCATTTGATGCGTGGACAGTGGCTACAATCCTGGTGCGATCGGTTAAGGCAGCTTCAAGCGAGTCCAAATCCAATGTACAATCGCGCGTAATGATGTCGACCCAACGCACAACCAAACCATAATCCTCGGCTATACGCAGCCAAGGCGCAACATTTCCGTCATGATCCATACGCGTCAGGACTATTTCGTCACCCGCTTTTAGGGTTTTAGCTAAGGCACGGCTTAAACTGAAGTTGAGCGTGGTCATATTGGCACCAAAAACAATTTCGGAGGCACTGGGCGCGTTCAAGAAGTCGGCAACCTTCTCACGAACGGATTGCACCATCGCATCTGTTTTTTTGCTGCTTGCAAAACCGCCGCCGGAATTGGCATTCATGTGGAGGTAATAATCCGATACCGCATCGATCACGCACTGTGGCACCTGGGTACCAGCGGGATTATCGAAGAAAATAGGCTCGGTCGAAGCCAACATCAGAAATTGTGCGCGAACACGTGCCACGTCAAAAACCATAATGATCCCCTTATTGTTCAAATAAGCGCTAATCATAACGACTAACGCTAAAAGGGGCGAAGGCCAATATATTCCAGCCCTTCTTCGCGTGTGACACTACACGCAACGGGAAAAGTTGCTGTATACTCCTTATAATACGCTGTTATTCACGTTCATAATCAGCTAACCAAATGAGTTAAATTGTGCAAAACGATCTTCAGAGTTTGATTATACAAAACCGCTTGTTGACCGAAGAAGTCAAACGCCGAATCGACCAACTGGGGGCGATCAACGCAGTTGCAGCTACTGTCAGCCAAACATTGGACTTAGATAAAACCCTCAAAACGGCACTGGAAGCTGTATTGAACGTAGTGGGTGCCGAAGCCGGTGGCATCAGCCTGATTGACGAAAAAGCAAATGAGGTCGTCTTGCGCGCGCAGCAGGGTTGGCCGGATGACTTCACAAATCCGCCGATGAGGATTCCCCTGGGCAAAGGCATGTCAGGCAAGGTCATCTCTACTAATAACATTGTGGTGGACAACGATTTTAATGAAACTGATGTGTTGGCCGTTCCACGTTTCCATGACGAGAAATTTCGCTCTATCGTCATGGCTCCTATGCACGCACGTAACAAAATCATCGGCATCCTAAGTCTGATGAGCAACAAACCGAACAGCTTTAGCGAAGAACTAATTAATGTACTCCGCGCGGTAGCAGATACGGTAGGTGTTGCCATCGATAACGCTCATCTCTACGAAACTACATCAGAACACGAAAAGCAACTAAATGCCGTTTTGCAGTCAACCACTGATGGCATGATCGCAACTGATCAATCCGGCTGCATCAGCATGATTAACCACGCGGCAGAAAATCTCTTTGATGTTGATGCTCGCAAACTGATCGGAACACCTTTGCGGGACGCACCACTCCACACGAAAATACGTGAATCGCTGCTGTATGCGTTGTCGTCGCGCACCAAGGAAAATAAATCTTTCCAGACTACGCTTGAGAATGGACGTGTACTGTCGAGCATTGTATCGCCCGTTTATATTGACAGTCAGGTCGAAAAAAACGGCGAACATGATGGCTGGATTATCGTACTACGTGACGTATCGCATCTACGCGAATCCGAAATACGCCGTGCAGAGTTCATGCGGGCCGCTGCCCACGATATGAAAAATCCGTTGGGTGTGGCTCTAAGCGCTATGCATATGTTGCAGGATTATTACGGCAATGTTGATCCTACTGCACTAGAGATCATCCGATTGGCGCTTAATGGCATCAACCGGCTCCAAGCTCTGATCAACGATTTGTTGAACCTTGAGCAAATCGAAAGTGGATTGGGTATTAATAAAGTCGAGTTCAGTCTGAACGAACTGATTCGTGAACTCTTCGAAGAAATGAAGCCAGTGCTGGTCGAGAAGAAACTGACCTATACATTGGATATCGCCGACAATCTTCCTACCATTCCCGGTGATCGAAAATGGGTGAAACGCGCCATCCTCAATTATGTAGACAACGCTGCCAAATACATCCAAGATGGTGGCGAGATCAAAGCCAAGGCATTTATTGTGGATAACCTGATTCACGTTGAGGTTGTCGATAACGGGCCGGGTATCGCAGTGGAATTGCAGCCCCGTCTATTCGAGCGCTTCTATCGTGCTACCAGCGACAAAATCCAAGGCACTGGTTTGGGACTAGCAATCGTTAAGTCGGTGGCTGAATTACACGGGGGCGGCGTCTATCTACGCAGCCAACCGGGGAATGGCAGCACCTTCGGTCTGACGCTTTCAACAAAGGGCCTCGATAGTTAAGCAATTTGTACGGCAGCACGAACCTGGCCTGCCAGATGACCAAACTCATCCCCATAAGAATCCTCGATTCGGCGGGGACGAGGCAAGCCAACAGCAATATCCGCTACGATTTGACCGGGGCGGCTGCTAAAAACCAGTATACGATCTGCCAAGAGAACTGCTTCATCAATGTTATGTGTGACCATTACCACCGTTTGACGGAGCGTTGACCACATTTGCATCAGATCAATACTGATTTGCTCACGAGTAAAGGCATCGAGTGCTCCAAAAGGCTCATCAAGTAATAGAACATCAGGCCGCTGAATCAAAACACGTCCGAGGGCAACACGCTGAGCCATCCCGCCAGACAATTCACCAGGGTAAGACGCAGCAAACTCTAAGCCTAAACCGAGCCCAGGCAACATCTGACGGGCTGTTTCTAAGCGCTGTTGTTTTTCAACACCAGCGATTTCCAGTGGAAGTGCAATATTCTCAACAACTGTGCGCCAAGGCATCAAGTTCGCATCCTGAAACATCACACCCACTTGCCGTGAAGGTTGCAGGATATGTTCTTTACCTAAGTAGCCTTCGCCGCGAGTTGCTTTCTGCAAACCGGCTAAGACACGAATGAGTGTACTTTTGCCACATCCACTGGGGCCGAGCAAACATACAAATGAAGCTGGTGCTATCTCAAAAGAGATTGGGCCGAGCGCTGGAAGATCCGCTCCATCCGGCGCCGTATAGACAACCCCGAGATCAACACCTTTTAGTCCAACGCCCATATCACTTGCTTTCAGGGGGCAAGAAGTCGTTGGTAAACGCTTGCTCGACATCAATGGGGGTAGTGACGAACTTCATATCGGTCAACACTTTCTGCGTGGCTTCCCATGAGGCTTTGTCGGCGACGCCAATATGATCCGCATCCCACAAATCGATCGTGTTTAGCAGTACTTGAAACTGAACCAACGTGGCAGCATCAAATTGGGTTGAAAGAGTCTTGAGTAAAGTGGCACGGCTTTCGACAATGGCGGCACGATCCGGATTGCCTGCCAAGAATTTATACTGTGCGGCAGCAGCATCGGTCAAAGCAGCTTTAAAGGCGCCTGACGCCGGCAGATTTTCGACATACTTGAGACTGTCCAGATATGCTTCGGCAGGATTGTTAATTGACTCACGCAAACCAGCATCAAAGGCTTTAACCACATCTTTTACCAACTGCGGGTTATCTTTGATGGTCTTCTCATTGGTCATGAGGCCATTTGACACCATATCAACGCTATCTGAAACTGCGAACACCTTCAGTGATTTAATACCATTGCAATTACCTGCATCGGCTCGCTGCTGAATCTGAAGCGGTTCATTATTGATGTAGACTACGGCGGCCTCGACACCGCCAACGCAAAATACGTCAGGGGCGTTATAGCCGATTTCCTGCAAATCGATATCACTTTCGGTCATGCCATTGGCGGTGAGAATGGCGGTCAGGGCGTTGTAGCTCGCACCAAAACGACCGGGTATACCGACTTTATGACCCTTTAGTTCTTTGACGGATTGTATTCCGCTGGTATCAGAGACTACGATGCCTAGGGGATATTTCTGGAACCATTCATAAACCTGCACTACTGGCCGACCATTGGCTCGCGCTTTGATGACTTCTTCGGCGCTGATTAGCCCAAACTGAAGCTGATTAGCCGCGATTAAATCCACTCCAACTGGTTCATCACCATTTTGAAGTTGAACATCAATATTCCCTGTTTCAGTTTTGAAGTCACCCTTTTCAAGCGCGACATAGACCGGCGCGAACTGAATATTAGGGACATAGGTTAGAAAAAGGGTCTGTTTAATGGGATCACCCTGCGCTTGCACACCCACAGCGGTTAAAAAGGAAACTATTGCGATAACCACAACTGCTCTTAAACGGCGCATATCCAATTACTCCGATGACTACATTGAAAAGACGAAGTTAAACAGCGTAAGATCAGGAACGCTGAGCACGCTTTTGCCAACTCAGCACAAAACGTTCCAAGAATGAAACCAATCCATAGAGAAAGCGGGCAATGATCGTCAGTGTGAGAACGGCAATGATCACTAGAGGGGTATCGTACTGGCTACGCGCCAGATTGATCAGGAATCCGAGTCCGGCGTTGGCACTGATAAATTCACCAACGACTGCACCGATTACAGCTAGCGTTGCACTGATTTTCAGGCCACCAATTAATACAGGCATAGCAGCGGGAACCTCCAACTTGGTGAAGGTTTGCCAACGAGTCGCACGCATGGAAGTCATTAGACCGCGAAGGGGCTGCGGCACCGTTCGAATGCCCACGATGGTGTTCATCAGCATGGGAAAAAATACGATGAGTGCGCCTGTCACAATTTTGCTTGTGGGACCGCTGCCAAACCAGATGACGAGCAAAGGCGCATATGCCACAACCGGTGCAGATTGAACTGCCACAATTATCGGGGACAGAAAATCTTCCAACAATGGCGTTTTTGCAATCATGTAACCGAGCATGACTGCTAAGATTAGCCCAACAAACAATCCAGCAATAACGTTGCCAAAGGTGGCAACAGTATGATAAAGGAGCGAACCATCACCAATGACTTGAATACCCTTATTGACTACGGATATTGGTGAAGGGATGATAAAAGTCGGGTAAATGCCAGCACTCACGGTGACCTGCCACACAATGATCACAATCAGTACGGTGAGCAGCGGAATAAGTTGACGGGCGCGCCTCATAGATAGGCCACGTTTACGATTTACAACGGTTGGCATAGGACTTATGGTCTGAGGAAGTACGCTTTGGCGCATAAAAAACCCCATCGGCTAACAACAAGCGCAACGGGGCATGGATACTCAAATTAATTGGAACAAAACGATCCAACAACTTCATCAGATTAGTTGTGACCGTCATCCAAAGTATAGATGAGCAACGCTAACAAATTCCTCAAGCCCTAATATTAGGGAGGAAATGTTAACACCTTCTTTCATCCAGACTTTCACTGTCGGCTCTGGCTTTTACCAGATCCACCGTCGTAGCCGAAGCTATGATGCACCAATTTGGGTAGTGGGGAAGAGTAGCATATCGCAAATTGGCGACTCGGGTCGCGGGCTTGATAGAAACTATCGCACCGCCGGTAGGGGATTTCACCCTGCCCCGAAGGTTTGCACTATTCAATTGAAGGCAGTATAGCAGAAAGAATATTAGAATTGCAATAAGTTAAAATTATGGTTAGGGTAGATTGTTTTCTTCCTCAACACGTCCAAGCGTGAAAAGAAACTTGCCGCCTTTGGTCTGACTCTGCCCTACCGCCCATATATTGCCACCATGTGCTTCTACTATATGTTTGCAGATGGCAAGGCCTAAGCCTGTACCTTCTCCACCGGCGCGTGACGAATTCACCTGATAAAACCGTTCAAAGATTCGATCTACTTGATCGTCAGGCACACCCGGTCCCTCATCAACCACTTGTATTGTAATCTCATCGTTAGTTGCAAACGTGGATACCGTGATTTTGCTTCCTTTAGGTGACCATTTAATGGCATTATGCAAAAGGTTAACAATCACTCGACGAACAAGATCCCAATCTCCCCATACACGTAATTTCTTGGGAATATCGTGAATAATCCGTATATCTTTTAGGCTGGATTGATCTTCCATACGATCAGCAGCGTCTTCAATGAGAGGACGCAAGTCCAATTCGACCATACGGACAATCGACTGCCCCGATTCGATCATCGACAAGTCCATCATTTCCTGAATCACCCATAAAAGTGAATCGGTTTCACGGGCGATGGACTGGATAGTGGAAATGCTGCGCTTACGCTTTGGTTTTTCGTCCTCATGGAACAACGAATCGATAATAATACGTATATTGGCGACTGGCTTTCGCAGTTCGTGAGAAATATTAGCAACCATATCGCGACGCGCACGATTCAGGCGGACCAAGTCACTCACGTCTTGCAACGCTAGTCCGATAAAGCGGTGGCCTTCACGCTCAATAACTTGTGCACGTACACGATAATGTCGCTTATTGATGATAATCTGTTCCTCAAATACCTCTTCATGGTATTCAAGGGCGCTAAGGACAACCGATTCGAGTTCAGGCGAATTCGTAACCGCGATCAATCGTTCGCCAATTGGACGATGACGATCAAACAGTTCTTCAGCAGCATTGTTAATCGCGATAATTTCAAAATCAGCGTTTAAAACCATTAAGGCTTCGTAGGCCGCATTTGCCAAGGACAGCATTAGAGCCTGTTTATACGCCCAATCTTTCTCGTGATCTTCCACTTGATTATCCTTCAAAACGGTAGCCGACACCGCGCACAGTTACAATACGACGTGGATTTGAAGCGTCGTCTTCCAACTTTTCGCGCAGCCAGCGGATATGAACATCAACCGTGCGCTTGTCTACAAAATAATCATAGCCCCAAACTTTGGTGAGAATTAAATCACGCGAAAGAACCACTCCTTTGTTGCGCATCAGTTCTGAGAGCAGATCAAATTCTTTGTTGCTTAGTTTAACTTCTTCACCAGCGCGATATACACGACGACCAGTGAGGCTGACCTGTAAATCGTTCGAGTTGAGTTCGTCCTGTGCAATCTGGCGCCCAGTGGGACGGCGCAGCACTGCCCTTACACGTGCTAAAAACTCACCGAGGGCTACAGGCTTGACTACATAATCATCCGCGCCACTTTCGAGGCCAACAATTTTGTCGACCTCAGTGCCACGTGCAGTCACCATAATTATGGGAATGTGATTTGTTCCCGGATCACGCCGGATGATACGGCACAAGCTCAATCCGTCCAGGCCGGGGAGCATAATGTCCAACACGACGAGATCGGGATGATCCTGGCGGACTTTTGCCAGACCATCTTCACCGTCCGCCGACAGGGTAACGCTGTAACCTTCTGCCTTCAATTTCTCGGAAAGATTATTGGCAAGAGTCATTTCATCTTCAATTACAAGGATCTTGGGCATATCGTTATGGTCTTTCACTGTATTTAACACCTCACCTTAATCTTATCAATGGATTATTAAATGCCCGATATGCTTTCTTTAATTTAACTTAATCTTTTAAAGATCTAACCCCGGCCAGCGAAGTAGCAGTCTCAACAGCGTTGCGGATGGCTTGAGCCACTGCCTCGGCAGCGAAAGCACCGACTGCGTTGACATTAGCCGGGATTTTTCCGGTCGCTAAAGCAAAAAGTGTGTCGCCATCAAACATCGTATGGGCGGGGCGGATGGCTTGTGCAATACCGTCCTGTGCCATCTGTGCAACTTTGTTGACCTGTTCTTTAATCAACTTAGCATTGGTGGCGACAACCCCGATGACCGTATTGCTTTCTGCTGGTGAATCTATTATACGCGACATCGCTCGCATCATATTCAATGAACCAGCAAATGTATTTCCATCATGTGACTGACGTATTCCAGCCATGATTTGTCCGGTTTTATCCACGACGTCACCAACAGCATTAACAGCGATAAGAGCCGCAACAATTAATCCATCGCCAAGATCCACACTCGCGGTTCCGATGCCACCCTTGGTAGCGAACTCATTTCCCATACCGGCGCCAATACGGCAACCCGTACCTGCACCAACAGTCCCTTGTTGAACAGCATCACTTGTCGCTGATTGGCAAGCTGAATAGCCCATCGCAGCATCCGGGCGCAGGTCAGCGCGTCCGATAGCTAAGTCAAAGAGAATTGCGGCAGGCACGATGGGTACGATAATCCCACCCTGGGCCGAATAGCCGATGCCCTTTTCTTCCAGGTAGCGCATAACCCCATCCGCAGCCGCTAAACCGTAGGCACTTCCGCCGGCTAACAGGATGGCATTGACGGTTTGAACCATATGCATGGGTCGCAGAAGATCGGTTTCGCGCGTGCCGGGAGCACCACCCCGTTGATCGACTCCACCAACGGTGCCATCGGGACAAATGATGACTGTGCAGCCAGTAGCAGCCTCTAAATTTGTGGCGTGTCCAACACGAATGCCAGGGACGTCAGTCAGTGAGTTCGTCAGGATCGTCATCTTCTATACCTATATAGGAAATATCGTCAGTGGTATCTGGCAGTTCGTCAAGATATTCAGGCTCAAGCAGAGAAAGCGAGCGTTCATAGTCAGAAGGCAGAACCAGCACCGTTACTGTACCTAACCTACCAATAGTTATACCAAGGGCTGCCGCACCGGGTTGACGATAAACTACAGCCTGAATACCTTCTACCTGTAAACGACCGGCTACAATATGTGCTTCAGTTTCACTAGAGGTTTCGTATACGATCATCCAATCAGCCATTATTACATCGTTCCATACAAGATGAATAAACCATTACCTTGAGTGTAATCGTTTAGTTCAGGCGATGCCAGAAGAAGGATGAATTTGTATAACAAGGAAAGGGGGGAGGGGACGAAAAAGAGGAAAGGAGGAGTGAAGGGGGTTGGCAGCGGCGTACTCTCCCACCACGTTACCATGGCAGTACCATCCGCGCTTGTGAGCTTAACGACCGGGTTCGGAATGGGACCGGGTGTACCCTCACAGCTCT
>JBGAHG010000068.1:0-22007 GCA_044226325.1 Aggregatilineales bacterium | reverse complement strand
CGCCACCGCCGTTCAACAGGCGTGTGGCAGTCTGGAGGTGCTGGATACAGCTGCAATATGGGCACGGCAGTCAACCTGCTGGCTCCCATTAATGCCAGCGAGCGGCTACAACTCAGCGATTCAGGCGTTCCTCCCGCAAGCACATTCGGACAAAGACATTCGTGCCGCGCTCAGGGAGATATTTCCCTGGCAGGTTGATTTGGAAACCCGGCACGGCATCACCTATTCGCCCGTTCAGATCGGTGTTCTTCGCGTGGGCGACTGGGCTTTGGCCGCTCTGGGAACCGAACCCTTCACTGAAACAGGTCTGGCAATCAAGGCGGCTTCTCCAGTCAAAATGACTTTTGTTGCTGGCTATACCAATGGCTGCAACAGCTATCTACCCATCGCGAGCGCTTATAAAGAGGGTGGCTATGAGGTCGAAACGGCTCCCCTATTCTACGGAATGCCGTCGGGTTTCGCCCCTGGCGGCGCGGAATTTATTGTTGATGAGCTGAAAGCACTTTTCGGTGACCACGGCAGTCTGAAACGATAATAGGCGAAAGCCTAGTGCGAAAAGAAAATAGATGGGCATTAAAATTTGCCCGTTCCATACCGCAGCTAGTCAGATGATGTCGCACTTTCATCCGTTGAGGGAACGGATATATACGATTCTGGCAACTTCTGTGCCAGTGTCAGAAAGAAGTCAAGCGACTCGGGATTTCGCATTGCGCCACGATTGGCGGTTTGGTCTGCGTCCAAACCCAACAGGATTTTACGAATGGGTATTTCCATTTTTTTACCACTCAATGTGTAGGGAACCTGCTCAATAGAAATGATGGCATCAGGCACATGCCGCGGTGAGATATCTTGACTCAATCGTTGTTTGATGCGCTGCTTCAAATCAGCACTCAAAACTGTACTCTCGCTCAAGACAACGAACAGCGGCATATAAGATGGGCGGTCTATCAGTTCAAGATCAACGATTAGGCTGTCAATAATCTCTGGAAAAGACTCGACAACGCGGTAGATTTCGCTCGTCCCCATGCGTATGCCATGACGATTGATGGTTGAGTCAGAACGACCATAAATCACACATCCGCCGCGCTGGTTGAATTTTATCCAGTCACCATGCCGCCAGATACCCGGAAACATTTCGAAGTAGCTTTCGCGGTAACGCTGCATAGCGGGATCATTCCAGAAATACAAGGGCATCGAGGGCATCGGCTCGGTGATGACCAGTTCGCCAACTTCATCAATAATGGGCTGGCCTGCCTCATTAAAAGCCTGTACTTTTGCACCGAGCGAGGCCCCTTGTATCTCGCCCTCGTATATTGACTGGATGCGTACACCTCCCACAAAAGGTGTGCATAAGTCTGTTCCACCACTTAAAGACTCCAGCGCCAGATGACTGTTGATATTGTCATAAATCCAGTGGAACCCCTCCAACGTCAGCGGCGATCCTGTCGAACCAACGCCGCGAATCGCACTCAAATCATAATTCTGATTAGGATGAATTCCGGCCTTTATACAGAGACTAATGAAAGCTGCCGATGTGCCAAAATAGTTGACGCCTGCTTCCTGTGCCAATTCAAATAGTACATTCAGATTGGGATAGCTGGGACTCCCATTGTAGAGGACGGCTGAAACACCCGAAAGCAGGCTCCCTACTACGTAATTCCACATCATCCAGCCGGTGCTCGTATTCCAGAAAAACCGCTCACCCGGTTTGAGGTCATTGTGAAAAACCGTCGATTTGGCATGTTCCAACAAAATACCGCCATGCCCCTGCACAATCGGCTTCGGCAAGCCTGTGGTTCCAGAGGAATACATCACCCACAGCGGGTGATCGAAAGGTACCTGCTCAAAAGTCAGAGGTACACCGGGATCAGCCTGATGTAATACATCATCCCACAAGCGGGTATGGATCAGACCGTCCGTGTCATGGCTTAGTTGTGGAACAAGTATGGTCTGCTGAAGTGTGGGCAGCGCGCGCTGTAGTTCCGTGATAACCCCGCGTCGATCATAGGTCTTACCAGCATACTGATATCCATCAACTGCAATCAGCACTTTTGGCGCGATCTGGGCGAAGCGATCTAATACACTCAGGCTTCCAAAGTCCGGCGAGCAGCTTGACCAGATCGCACCCAAACTGGCGACAGCCAGAAAGGCCACGATTGTTTCGGGGATATTCGGCAGATAAGCCACGACCCGATCGCCCCGTTCAATGCCCATCAATTTCAAAGCTTGTGCCAGCCGGTTCGTCTGATCAGCGATCTCAAGCCAGCTCAACGCCAGAAGCGCTTTGTCTTCAGCTTTGTAGAGGAGCATTGGACGCTCATCGGTCATACGCGCGAAGATATTTTCGGCATAATTGAGTTGTGTGCCGACGAACCAACGAGCGCCGGGCATGGTTCGCTCGGCCAACACAACATCCCAGCGTCGGGAATACTTCAGGTCGAAATATTCCCATAAGCTGCTCCAGAACGCTTCAATATGATCTACTGACCAATTCCACAGCATCGGGTAGCTTGAGAAGTGCAGATCCTTATGTTCGGCTAACCAATTCATGTAGTGTGTCAGATTAGCGTCCGCGATGACCGACGGCGATGGCTGCCACAATAGGTTACGGTTATTGCCTGATCGCGCCATGTTGAACATATTGACTGCCATCTGTTTATGTGACTGTAGGGTGGGACAAATTTGTACGTAAGCTGGAATAGCTATGGTTGGGGTGATCAGCTAGATCGTGCGGCAGATGGGCTAACGTCCCGAGCGCAAAGGCAAAACGTGCTCAGCCTGCCCTACTCACTATCCTTACCAGCCTCAAGCCTTCCAATCTCACGATTGAGACGGGCAATTTCTTCACGCGCGGCTTTCAGTTCTTCATTGTCACGTCTACCAAGAGCCGCATCGATCCGAAGCTGCTGATTTTCAGTGGTTAGTAATTTGACAGCATCTTCGAGTTCTTCAACACGCGCGGCCAGAGCCAGTTGTTGTTTATTCGGGGAGATAGCCAAAACACTCGGGGCTTTGTCCGGTAGTGCACCACGTCTACCCGTTTTCAATGCATCATGAATATCGTTGACTCGTGCGCCAACCTTATTCATATCATTGATCAGTACCATTACGCGTACATCATCATCGGTATATTGGCGCTGTCTACCCTGCCCCGGATTGGCGACATGCGACAGGTGCCCGGCAAATTCTTCACTGCGTGAGCGAACAGTTTGCGGTGTTATGTTTAAAAGCGCGGCAATGTCAGTTGAGCTATACATAGGAATAAGTTTATCACCCCTGCCCTTCAAGAACAAACCGGGTTATGTCTGCGCTTTACTCTGCGGTAAACCCCGCTCCGAATTTGCAATATTATAAAATATTGCTACACTCTTCGCAAGTCTTCGCATATAGTGTGTGTCACACTAAAGGTTTACGCTACAATGGCAAAGAGTAAAGTGAATAAGCAACGTAAGCAAATTAAGCGCACGACACGTCATTTCCAATTGAGGGTCGAGCATCCAAAAGATAAACATGTGGCAGAGGTCCTCGATTATGCGCGGACGCAGCGCCGCGAAGTAACCGTTATCAGAGAAGCGATAACGCTGTACTGGGCGCTTGAAAATAATGATTTGAGCGTGCTGTTCGAGATGTTTCCGCATCTGAAGCCACAGGTGGCGCATGGGGCAGGGGGTATTGATGAAATTAAAGCCATGCTGGAAATGATCGCCAGACAGCAAAAAGCCAGTACCGAATATGTCATGCCATCGCCCGTACCCGGCACTGCTAATCCTAAACTGCTCGCCGCACCTCATTTCGCTGTACCCCTATTTGAAGAAGATGACGAACCCACTGTGCTGATTCGGGCCAGCACCAGTACGGATAGTTCGCTGAACTTTGTCACAGCGTTACGAAGTATGCAATAATTGACCAGAGAGCAGAACGGAGCGCGACATGCTGAACACGTTAATGGTCACTAAAGATGAATTCTATGAATTTGTCATGCGTCCTGAAAATCAAAATCGCAATTTTGAATACATCGGCGGGGAGATCGTTGAAGTGGTATCCAACGGCAAGTCATCGCGTAAGGGTTTCTCGCTGGCTTTAGAAGTTGGGGTGTATGTAAAGCGAAACAAGTTAGGGCGCTGTACCGGCGCAGACGGTGGTTATGTGGTATCCGGCGAAAACTACATCCCCGATGGTGCGTTTATGTCCTATGCGCGACAACCCGAAGCCAACGACGAATCCTACAATCCACTTGCGCCTGATCTGGCAATTGAAATGCTGTCTCCCGGCAATACCGCAGTCGAAATCGTACATAAGGTCGGCAACTACATGGCGGCTGGAACAGTACTGTGGCTGGGCAATCCTGAAACCAAAATCATTGACGTCTATATTCCCGGCCAACCGGTTAAGCGTCTGAGGGTAGGCGACATCTTAGAAGGCGGCAGCGTTCTTCCCGGCTTCAGCCTGGCGGTTGCTGAAATTTTTGAGGATCAATAGCTACCTGAGCATCAGGCGACACCTTCAATGCCGTTTTGAATACAGCCGTCCGGAAATTGCTGCCCCCTTATAACCACCTCAATAAATGCTCCTGCAAATCGTTAAAACACTGATATGGCTGATGACCACCAATAGAGAAATACAATGGACACAATTCGGCAGCTGTTTGTGAGTTACTTGCGGCTGGATGATGAACCGCCGATCTTTAGATTAGTCGAAGATTTGGAAACGCTTGATGTCATCAAAAACGGCGCACCGCTGTTTAAGCGTGTTGGCAGCTTCGTTTATGTTGACAGTGTTCGAGAGACAGACCCCATTATCACAATAGCCTGTGTGACTGAAAGAGCCTTACAACCGCATGAACCGGAAAACATTGCCCGGGAGGTCGTTAATTGGCTCAGGGAAAATGGGGAAATGTGGGCATGATGGAGATGAGGCTGTTCTATGAATGGGGCAGGGTACAACCTTTAAGCATTGACGATTAGGAATAATCGCTGATTTTGGGTCGGAGATTCAGTTGCGCGAATCGCCAGGGTAGGGCTATACTCATAGTTAACAGTTCCATAAAACAGAAAAGACGAGTTGACGCTCGCCTTTCCTGCCGAAGCCTATTAGGTTTCAAGGGACTGCCGAACTCACGAGAAGAGTCCGACGATGTACCTGATTATAACACAAAATTGGGTACAAACACCTGAGTTAATCAACAAAGGGCGTCACTCTCGATCAAAGGGGTGGCGCTTTTTATTTGTTTTAATGGAGTTTTATGCACTAAAGGGGCCTGTGTCCCAAGATAAAGCAGGGGACACCACCGGTGCGAGAGCACCATCACTTACCCTATAAAAGAAAAATGCCTTCCCTGGTCGCCAAAGACTCAGAAGGCATTCATCAAACCGCCGGGGCATCACTCGTCTTTAAAACGAGGATGTTATGACTCATAATAACGAAGATGCCCTTTGTGTGCAAGTCATTTCCCGGCAGTTGGGATTTGATTTGCTATTTTCTAATATTTCCTCAATGTTACTGACCGCTGCCGAAGCCTATTTTTACCTCGGCTGGTCGGTGATTCCGCTGCTGGGTGACCTCGATCCATCGCGACCGAAGACACCGGCAGTGCCCTGGGCGGGTTATCAACACTATCAGGCATCGCTGGCTGAGCAGCAGCGGTGGTTTACTGATTCTGCCTTTGGTGGTCTTGGCATCGTCACGGGGCGCATCAGCCAATTAGTCGTGTTGGACTTTGACTCTGAAGAGGTATTCAAAGACTTCCGGGGCCAATATCCCGAGCTGACCGAAACCCATACAGTTCGTTCCGCTGGTCGGCAGCTCCCACACCTCTATTTCAAACTTCCGGACACTTTACATTTCGAAAGTCAAAAAGGGCAGGGCATAGATCTGTTATCGAATGGTCGTTATGTGGTCGCGCCCCCAACTATCTTCAACGGCCAACCTTATAAAATTACGCGTGGTGGGATGCCCAGAACCCTTACCGAACGCGATATGCGACGCATACAGGCCTTTCTTAAATGCCATAAGCTAAGCCCACCGGATCCTGTCCAAACGCAATCACCACCTTTCATAAGCGTTACCGGCTTAGAATCTCCCCTGCAAAAAACCACGAGAAATGATCTGGAGCGGCTTTATCTTCATCACTGCCAGAAAGGTGGCCGCAATGAAGCATTATTCAGAACCAGTCTCTACGCACGGGACACCGGCTGGCAGGAGAAAGAAACCCGGCAGTGCTTAGTCGATCTTCACAGCCAGCAGCCGGCCAGGCTTCAGCAGCCTACAGAGCGTCAGATCAATCGTCAACGTGAAGCGCTTAATACGATTAAGAGTGCCTATTCGCGACCCGCCCGGCGTAATACACCCCTACGCAAGACGAACACAGATCAATTGCCTAACAGCGTGCGAGAAGCGCTTATGCAGCGAAAAATGACGTATGTGCTAAGAACCATCGAAGGACTTTCACTGGTAGGTTTTCGCCCCGCCCAAGTTTTTAGCACCCAACAAGCAGAACGGACACTAACGGGGCTAGTCGGTCGGGACTCCGTACACAAAGCCCTTCAAAGTCTTGCCAATCCTGAGCAGCCTTTCTTTGTCCGCGTTTCCCCTAACAACCCCTTCAAGACCGCTAAAGCGGTTGATACATCAAAAAGACGATTGAATAACAAAAAATGCTTTTTGTTACCGGGAAAAAATCAGGAAAAAATAAATAAAGGTCGTCCGCAGCATTACTACCGGATGCCATCTATCGACGATTTGTGCCGCCTTTTAGGTGTGGAATCCTCCAATAGCGATCCGCTGGAACGTAACGATCTAGCCACTGCCCGTCAAACCCGTATGGCACTGCACCGTGAACTCATCAAGCGTCGCCCCGGTCAATATACCCGCCGCTGGTTAGCCAACCGGTTGGGTGTGACCAAACCAACCATCAACAGCTACAACGCCATCATTCCCATTCATTCCCGGCCAACCTACGCCGAAACAGTCATTCGATGGGACACTATTGCTGCTCGATTGCCCCTGGACGAACCGCTGCGAGGGGCATTCTTAGTGACGATGAGTGGCAAAAAATATCCCGCGCTGCGTACCATCGCTTCAAAGCTGCTGGCAAAAGGGGAAGTAGTTTGTCTCAAAGAGCGGCAAGGCAACTGCTACTGGTATGGTGAACATGAACCCCCGCTGCCGCCGTTAAAAGAGGTTTATGAGACTTGCAACGAGAAACAAAAGAATCTGGATGTGATACGCGCTGCTCAAGATTTACCTTTTGGCAGTCCCGAATCGCTGTGGAATCGGCACTCACCGGCACCTGAGCAGGGCAGGGTAGTTCCACCAAAAACGAACTGCCATAAGCCGTTAAAGGATATCCTACAAGAGGCGCTGGCGCAGTATGTCTACACCACCCTTAATGCACAGGCGGGTAAACAACTAAGTCTCTCTAATGCCCGTCGTATCGCACTGATGCAGTCTGAAGAACGCGTTCGAGCAGCTGTAAAGTTAGTTCAGCAGCGAAGCACAATAAATAATCCAGCCGGATTCTTACTAACGATTTTGCGGTCAAAACAGGACTAAGGTAGGCGGAATTCCTGTACTGACTACTGAGGTCATCCTCCCTCCATTTCCGGTTGCTGGGTGGTAGTCTGGATGTAACCCACCGGACATCGGACGGCTAATAATGATGCCTAATAAAGTCGTGAAAAGAGCTATTTACACGACTTATTTTGCCATCCAAAATGACTCTAAATGAAGATTACGCTGACCTCATCACCGACGCTAAAGGTATTGCTGGTTTCAGGCTTTAATGCTATGCACGATCAGACGCTTCTGACCTGGAGATGCTTTTGTTGGCGGATTCCTACCGGCACTTTTGACACCTTAGCCTTCTCGAAAATAGTGTTGTACGCTGTCAAAAACGCTTGCGCTTGGTTTCCGCCATGATCGTTATGGCAAACGGACACCCGACTCAATCTTATTTGTTACGTTTACTTTAGGTTTGTCGGCAAACCGTTCACCAACCCAGCACCAACCCCCGCCATAAATTTCTCCCCCAAAGCGTTAGCGCCACCACCTCGAAAGAGTTACAAAATGGTCTTCCAAAATGTAACCCATTCCTTCCCCACATCGAATAAAATATTCATTGGGGGCTTCTGTATTTCTCCCTTCCCCTGATGCTTTGGGCTATCAGCGAATGAGCCTGCGAGGGTAGCTGATGTGGGTCGGGGTTAGGGGTTTCCCAACCGCACCTTAACAACCGCCAACGCGCACAACCGGCACAAAATCAGGTCGCCAATTGCTGCTTTTGCCGCATTTGCCGCATATCTCGCTCATTCAGCGATGGCCGCCCTCAAATCCGCCAATCGTTGTGAATGTTACGAAAGGGACGTATTACAACTGCAATATTTCGAATAGGTATAACTGTTGTGGCAAATTCGGCACAAAATCCACTTTTGCCATTGCCGCTTTTGCTGCTTTTGCCATATTTCTCCCTCAATCGATTGGCAAATATTGCAAAAACCACCTTATCTGGCTAATTGCTAACTGCGAATTGCCAAAAGCCCATAGCCACTGACGACATGTGCGACAAATCCAAAGATTATCAACTGCATTAACAGCATTATTTCGCTGCCGTCGACACAAATTGCACACTGAAAATGAAGAATTCAACCAATTTTCCAAATGAAGAGAGATGTGTGCGGTACTGAGAAGAAGGTATTAGCAAATAGTATTTAAATGGCGTTAAAATACCCAAAGGAAAATAGGCTGTACGGTTCTGGGATAGAAATGGCGCTTTAGCTAAAGTAATCACGATAATTGTACGGTCGGCGTACAGACGATTTCTTCTTCATAACCATGATTCATGAACCTTATTGGATACGCGGACTGAGAGAAAGGAAACATGCCATGCGAAAAGTAACCCCATTGTTGCTATTTGTATTCCTGTGCCTTGCCACAATTCCAACCTTTGCTCAGACCGAGACTCCAAGTCCCACTCCCCCGGAAAGCTCGGCGGAAGCCACCGTGCAGGCCGGAATACCCATCACCAATATCAACCCATTGAATCTCGAGGCTTCGGACAAAATAGCGTTCGTCCGCTTTGCGAACACCACGATTGATGTGCCGTCGATAGACTTGTACATACAAGAATTGGGTGATAAAGGCGTAATAAAAGACCTTACTTACACTCAGATCACGAACACGATGCTCCTGCCTGCGGGTAAATACACGGTGATAGCCCGTACGAGTGGTTCCAACGCTGAAGACAAAGCGCTAACCACCATGAACTGGGATTTCCAACAGGATACCTCATGGCTGGTGACGCTCATCGGGTTAACATCAAATGCCTCATTGCAGCTCGAACCGGTTAACCTGCTGCGTAATAAAATTGCTGACGATATGGCGCGAGTGCGCGTCATTAATTTGGTGGCCGGCGCTCCAAAATTGACGGTGAGCAGCAGCGACAATGCTTTTGTTCACGCGTTGGGCTGGACCAATGTCTTTGATAAGGATTTGAAGCCAGGTACATATAACCTGACTGTTACTTCGAAGGACGGGAAAACGCTGCTAACTGATTCAGCTGTTGATGTGGGAGGTGGTGCCCTATCTACGGTAATGCTCGTGGGCAGCGTGGATCGCCTCCAACCGCTCCGATTAGTCACTTTTAAAAGCCCTGCATATGTCTCGCGTATTCAGTTTGTCAACAACAGCAGCGTGCCGATTCAAATTTTTGCGCGTCCCGGCAATGTTGAATTGGTTAAGTCTTTGGCTGAAGGTGAAACCAGCGATTGGGTGACAGTTCCAAGCGGATCAGTCACATTCGTTTCGTATGCGGCTGGTACAGGTCCGGGTGGGCAGGAACTGGGATCGTGGATTGGGATAGTAAAGCCGTTTCGTGATAGGAAAGTTGGCTTTGCGGCAAATAATATTTCCGATGCAAATGACCCGGTTTTCTCGCCAGCGTTGACCGAGATGAATACAGACGGCTAGCTGCTTAAACCTGCAATTATAAAATTGCGGAGGTCGAAATGTCTGACAAAAAGCCTGCTAATCCTACGGGTCAGGGCAATCAAGCCTCACAAGGTGCTCAAGGCGGTCAGCCCGGTATGGGTGGTCAAGAGGAGTGAACAGGTCAGGGAAGTCAGGGGGTATGAACAGCCAAAATACATGGCCGAACAACCCTAATGGAAAAGGGAAATACGGTACTCCAAAAGAACACGGTAACGAAGGCGAGCAGAATAAACCAGATGCGCCGAAAACCGTATGATTGCGACTTTATAAATCGCGCGTGGACAATTGAGCAGGACATCGCTCATCACAGCATAATTAGGCGAGGCAGAAGTTAGACGGTTGGAAGTTGTCAGGTTCATAACGCTGTGGACTTTCCTGCGGTACAATTCAGGTCGAACGGGGCAGTCACAT
The DNA here is from genome assembly GCA_044226325.1 of Aggregatilineales bacterium. Classification (GTDB taxonomy): domain Bacteria; phylum Chloroflexota; class Anaerolineae; order Aggregatilineales; family Phototrophicaceae; genus CFX2. Next base: position 11,612 of record JBGAHG010000068.1, on the reverse strand, counting down.
AATCTCAAGGAGCGCTAAACAAATGCGAAAAAAGAAGAAACGACTGCAGATGCAAACGGTGTCAGAAGAACAAGCGATGCGTCGAGTATTCGATGAGTCGGTGGCTTTAGGACTGATTGATCGGGTTGGAACAGATGCCAAAGGCGAACCCTTATACACAATCAATCCGAATGCAGAGGCACGTGCCGAAGTGCTGCGAAAGCTCATGAAGATGAACAGCCATCCTGACACGGACGAATAGCCTGCAAATCAACCGCAGCCAATTTTCTGATTATTGCACAAACCAGTCTTGAAAATGGTTGCTGATACGTATGCTTTAAGCCTGCGACAGATGATTGTTTCATGCCAACAGCTCTGCCTGTTGCAAGACCAGAGGTGTTGTTGCATCCTGTAAATTAGAGGACTAATCGTACTTCCAAAAAATTCATTTGACTGGACACGCGTTTTTGCCCTCGCACTTTCTGAGTTCGCCAATAGTATCGGACTCAGGTTACTTAATATTTGTTTTGGAGACTTATAATGCCGCGCAAACTTAAACGGAACATGCCACGCCAAATCGATCTGATCCCGTATGAAGAAAGGCCGCTCAAAGCAGATGAAATTCGCGCTCAGGCGGTCCTTAGCGGTATCAGCCACGGTACAGAAATGAACCTTTATCGTGGGACATCACCTTTCAACGACCGGCATTTTGACACTGACCTGCGACTGTTCCTACCGGGCTCGGAACACACGGATTATAGTGACTATCTCGGTTATGAGTGGGTTGGGCGGGTGACAGAAGTAGGTTCACAGATTCAGCATCTAAAACCAGGCGATCTTATCCATATGCCGTTGCCGCACAGCGAAACGCATACTTTCGTCCCCGAAAATGTACCTGATTGGGGTCACATTGACGTACTGCCGCCCGAAGTTACGCCGGATAATGCGGTCTTTCTGGCGTTGGCCGGGGTCGCGCTCCAAGCTGTTCATGATGCGAAAATTAAAGTGGGCGACCGCGTGGCAATCTTCGGTATGGGGGTCATCGGGTTGCTAGCAGTGCAGTTAGCGCGGCTGAGTGGTGCGGCTTGGATTGATGCGGTTGATTTGTTTACCGTACGTCGGAATTTGGCACTCAGTTTTGGTGCAAATCGGGCGCTTGATCCCGGTGCATGTGATGTTGGCTATGAAATCAAAATGGCTAGCCCGCAGCGTGGCGCGGACGTAGCGATTGAAGTGTCAGGCCATTATGCAGCTTTACATGAGGCCGTTCGTAGTGCCCGCAAATCCGGTACTGTTGTAGCAGCAGGCTACTATCAGGGCGGAGGTACTCCACTACGACTTGGCGAAGAATGGCATCACAACCGTATTACGATGATTTCAAGTATGGCGGTATGGAACAACCCGCATCGCGATTATCCTGCTTGGGATCGCATCCGCATCAATTCTACTGTGACCGATTTGATGGCCGCCGGTCGTCTTCGAACGGACGGACTTATCACGCATCGTATACCATTCACCCGAGCCCATGAAGCCTATGAATTGATTGATGCCAACCCTGCCGAAGTCGTAAAGGTTGTTCTGACTTACGACTGACGATCCGTTTTAGAAATTAACAATACCGAACGGAAATAAAGTTTTCACATTCTCGCTCGTTAACCGGCCACCATATTCGCACCGTTCAAATGATTCAATGTGCTGTATGGCATCAAATGTGTCGGGGGGCACTTTTTCTTTAAGCTGCATTAGAAATTGTTTCACATTTGACTGATTTCCCCAGAGTTGTTTCAACCAGGGTAAACGCTCGCTTTTTTCTTTAGGAACATCTGCGAGATACCCTTGAATAAACGGAATCCATTCGAAAATCTGGGATTCGTGAAGTGCCAACGCTTCCATTTTCTTGTCAATAACATCCGTGATGTCGACGAAAATTTCTGGGGTAAATGCTGTAGGTTTCTTGAAGTCATCCTGATGATAGACAATAACCGGGTTAAATTCTAATCGCGGAACAAATGGCACAACATTCGGGACGCAAACAAGATATGCCGCATCTTGAACGAGCATCGATGTATTTCGGTGATCCGCATGATAATCATTCGGACGATGGGTAATAATCAGGTTTGCCTTTACTTCTCGAATAACTTGAATAACTTTCTTTCTATTTTCAATCGTCGCTTGGAGTTCTCCATCGTGATTATCCAAAACAAGGTAGTTAATCCCCAAAAAGTTGGCGACATTTTGGCTTTCTTTGCGCCGTCGCTGGGCTAAAGCACCTCCACCTTCCAGGTGATGCCCCGCGTCCCCATTCGTAAGCGTCAAATAGGTAACCGTGTGCCCCAATTGAAGGTACTTTATCGCGGTACCCCCGAATTGTATATCTGCATCATCCGGATGAGCGCCAATGAATAGGATGCTCAATTTACTTTTTACTTCTTTATTAGGAATAATGCTCATTTTTGCCCCACAGATTTAAGAATAATAGGAGATTGAAACGCGGGTGGATGGCTTCAGCCCACTTGATCCTAAAATTTATTTACGCAGAAGAATGTGAATATACCATGTGCCGAAGACATATTCAAAAACAACCAGATTCAGATCATCCCTGAATTCGTCTTGCTCGGGCAGTAAGCTGCTACAATCCCTTGCAGATTCAATGCAACCGGCAATATCAATCACTTCGTGGCACAAAGCCCCTGTACAAGAGCGAATTCAGGTCAAACACAGTCCATTTTCATCACGCTTTTCTGTAGACAACCTGGCCTTCAACAATCGTTAGGTAAACATTGATTTGCTCATCTACCAGCACAATATCAGCATCTTTGCCAACTTCGAGACTACCCTTCTGTGCAGCTATGTGGATCGAGCGCGCAGCATTGAGGCTGCTTGCCTGCCAGACAGCATTGAGTGGTTCTCCGGTAGCGCGCATGAAGTTGTACAGCCCCTTGTTCAGTGTCAAGGTGCTGCCCGCCAATGTGCCATCAGACAGTCGCACAGCTCCATCCCGTACAATGACCTGCCGCTCATCGATAAGATATTCTCCGTCGCCCAAACCAGCGCCGCGAACAGCATCCGTAATAAGCACCACCCCTTCACGTCCTTTAGCCGCGAATAGGATCTTCATCGCTGCCGGATGAACATGAATGGTATCGGCGATCAACTCGCAGCGTATCTGCGGCATAGTCAATACCGCACCCACAGTCCCCGGTTCACGGTGACTCAATCCGACCATCGCATTATAAGTATGTGTCGCGTGCGTTACACCGAGTATCACTGCCCTTTCCATCTGTTCATAAGTGGCAGTGGTGTGAGCAGCGGACACGGTGATACCCCGCCGGATACATTCGCCGATCAGCCAGTGGTTTGCCTCTAATTCAGGCGCTACCGAAAGTAAACGAATCACGTTCAGGTCCAGAAAAGCCAACGCTTCCTCTCGATCGGCTGTGCGGAAATGCCGGGGATTTTGTGCACCCCGTTTTACCGCATTGAGATATGGCCCCTCCAGATGTGCTCCGAGCATGTTTGCGCCATTGGGCTGGGGACCTTGGAGTTCTGCAATAACTTCCAGAGCAGCCATAATCGCTTCCCTCGACTCCGTCCATGTCGTCGCCAGGAAACTTGTCACGCCGTTCTGGGCATAGAACTGTGCCAGGGCGCGAAGCGCATCCGGGGTGGCATCCATCGTCTCATGACCAACACCGCCGTGTACATGCACATCGATAAAACCCGGTAAAAGTGTCAGGCCACCCGCATCGATTGTTTCGCCTGCATCTAGTGAAGGAGGTTCTCCCTGTCCCATCAATGCGATTTGCCGTTCACGGATCAGCAACCAGCCTTGCGCCCAATGCGATGTTGGAGTTATGACTTGCGCGTTTTTAATCAAAATAGATTCGTTCAAAATGGTTGCTCCTGAAAAGTTCTATCGAATAGCTTTATAACTTTACGACGCGCGTCCGCTTCAACTTATCGCAAATCATTCCAGACAAGACACGCAGCACCAATAGCGCTAACCGTAACTTGCGACTGAACGATCCGTATATTCTGGCTAATAGGAGGCAGGACGCGGCGGCGAAACACACGTTCAGCGCGTTCGAGCAGCAGATCTGCCGCTGCAAGACCTAAACCGCCACCCACGACAAACAAGGCCGGGTTTAACATCACACCACAGTAAGTAAAAAGCATTCCTAGCCAATCTGCTGCCTCATCTAGCACGACATGCGCCAGCGCATCACCCTCATGGGCCGCATGGAGGATGGCCGTCGTAGTTAGGAAATCGATGTTCGCTAAGAGGCTCTGTGGATAGTCTGACTGATGTTCGCGCACCCCTGCTAATAAGCCGTTTCCCGAAACGTACATTTCAATACACCCGTGCAGTCCACACCCACACTGCCGACCCGCGGGGTTGAGGGCCAGGTGGCCAATGTCAGTCGCGTAGTTATTGGCCCCCATAATAATCTGCCCCCCGGTGACTGCCCCTACTCCCAATCCGGTTCCGATAGCGATCAGTACAACATCTTTATAACCACGCGCTGCACCAAAGTACATTTCGCCGAGCAGAGCGGCGTTGGTATCCTTTTGCAGCAGGATTGGTATGTCTAGTGCCAGTCGTTGGCGAATGGCGGCACATAGAGGGACATCAACCCAGCCAAGATTGACCGCGGCATGTACTATCCCCGTCTCACAATCGATGTAACCGGGCGATCCTATACCTATTCCAGCAATCGGCTGTTCAGCGCGCGCCAGCAAGACTTGAATGCCCTCTGCAATACGATCCAGTATTGCCTCCGTGCCATCTTCTACATTGGTCAATAATTGGTATTGCGCCAGGACAGAACCCTGCTCGTCAATAAGCACAAAAGCAACCTTTGTGCCACCAATATCGACCCCAACAGCCAGTCGGTTTTGCATATACATCCGTCCTGAATAAGATTGTGCTCAGTAAGCACCTATTTTTACGTAATCGACTTAACCTTCGGCAAGACCGCCATCTGGTAACGCGCCATCTGTGGACGATATTTCTCCAGCAGCGCCTTATTATTACTGTCTCCACCGGGAACATTGGCACTGATCCAAATCGGCGCTTGGCCCCCCCGCTCAATCAGTAGTGACGCAGTCTGTACCGTAATCGCTTGGACAATCGCCGCGCCAATCACGGTTGACAGCGCGCCACTCTTGATTTGACTTTCAGGAAGCTCAATAGTGGCATCACCCGGAACACCATGCGTATCAATAACGATGTCACCGAGTTCATATAGCTTTTTCCCACTGGAATGTCGTGAGCCTACCGACTGGCTGTGGCTGAGCGATGTAATGACAATGACAGACAGCCCAAGCTGTTTAGTCAGCAGCGCCACTTCAATGGGAGTCGGGTTGATGCCCGAGTTCGAAATAATGGCAATTGCGCTCCCGGCACGCAGGTCGTAACGCGCCAGGATGTACTGCGCTAATCCTTCGACTCGCTCAGCGTCCCCATCGGCTACGTCGTCAATCGTCAGCACGGGTGCTAGTCCGCCTGCACGATAAGCAGCATCCTTCGCGATGAGCGCCGAATGACCACTACCGAACAGATAAAACATGCCATCGTTCTGGATAGCGGTTGCTACCACTTCAGCCGCCTGTGCAATAGCAGCTCCCGACTCACGAGCGACCACGTTCAAATGCTCATTTGCCAATGAAAAATACTTTTCGACATAGTTTTCCACAGTAATCTCCTTGCGTAGCGGATATAAATTTCTACTATTGGCCGCCGCATTAAGCGGATTGACGTTAAGGAGTTTAAGTACACCACTTGATTATTAATAGAACCGCGAATTTCTGAGTATAACCAACATGATAGTTTTTGACTTTTCAGCGAAAATCTGTTACCTGTTATCTTTAGAAAGATTGCTCAGGATATTGTAAGTAATTTACAAAACTCCGGCATTTATCTGTGTTCCTAATCAGGATCACGCGTCTTCGTTATATAAATTTAAGGAGAATACGGAATGAAGAAATTTGTTTCTTTGATCATCCTCATGTTGCTCATGTTGTCTGCTATTGGAGTGCAAGCGCAGGACAAAGTGACCCTTATTTTGGGGAGCTGGCGTACTGAAGATATTGAAGGTTATACCAAGATGCTGGCGCTCTTTAACGCAGCTAACCCCAATATTGAAGTCAAATTTGAACCAACCCTGAACACGGAATATGATGCTCAGTTGACGACTGCACTCAGTGGCGGTCAAGGTCCTGATCTTATCACCTGCCGTCCGTTCGACCGTGCCCTACTGCTGTATCAGGCAGGCTATCTGACCAACATTAAGGATCTGCCCGGTCTGGAACACTTCAGTGATGTTGCTAAGAGTGCCTGGTCAACCGATAACAAGGATGCGACTTTCTGCGTACCGATGGCATCGGTTATTCACGGCTTCATTTACAACAAGGATATTTTTGCAAGCGTCGGTGTTGAAGTTCCCAAGACTGAAAGTGAATTCTTTGCCGTCCTGGACAAAATCAAGGCCGCGGGCATTACCCCGCTGGACATCACAACCAAAGACTCATGGACCACCCCGACGATGGCCTTTGAGAACATTGGCGTGAACTACTGGGATGGTGAGAATGGCCGTTTGGCATTGGTCGAAGGTAAAGCCAAAGTCACCGATAAGCCCTATGTGGATGCACTTGCCAGTGTTGCCAAGTGGGCTCCATATATGCCAGAGGGTCACGAATCCATCGGTTATGCCGATGCACAACAATTGTTCCCACTTGGACAAGCGGCCATTTACCCGTCGGGTTCATGGGAAATCCCCTTGTTCGAGAGCCAGGCCGATTTCAAGATGGGTGCATTCATGCCCTATTTGCCGGATGGCGCTGACCCGAAGAACTGCTGGATTGACGATCATGTAGATATCGCCATTGGTGGGAACGCCAAGTCGGCTCATCCTGAAGAAGTCAAGACTTTCTTAACATGGCTGACGAGCCAGGAATTTGCTCAGGCATTCGCTGACAACCAACCCGGCTTCTTCCCGCTGGCTGATTACAAGATCGACATCAAGGATCCGTTGGCTGCTGAATTCCTGTCATGGCGCAACCAGTGCAAGTCCTCGATCCGTGTGTTCTACCAGTTCCTGTCGCGCGGTACACCAGGTGCTGTGGACACGATGACCAACGAAGTTTATCTGATGATTCAAGGCAAGGAAACGCCTGAAGATGTTGCCAAGAAGATTCAGGATGGTCTCGACAAGTGGTACAAGCCGATTACGGGTAGCTAAGAACAACCTGGCTATTTCATAAGTAACAATAAAGCTGATGGCAGAATGTTTTCTGCCACCAGCTTCCCTTAAAAATCTGTAATGGCTATCTTAGAATGTAGGCCGTATGCAATCAAAGGTTCTTGTTCGCTGGTATCACATTGTCATCTTCTTAACGCCAGCGGTTCTTATTTATACTATTTTTATGACCGGCCCTCTGCTTGCTTCACTGCCCCTCAGCCTCTTCAATCGCCAAAATGACGGGACACTGATTTTCGTCGGGTTCGAAAATTTCAACCAATTATTAAATAATCCTGATTACAGCAATCGGTTTTTGGGCGCAATCATCCATAATATTCAGTTCTTTGCAATATTTATGGTGTTCCAGAATCCCGTTGCATTGACACTGGCCGCACTGCTGTCGTCTAGACGGCTGCGCGGCGCGGCCATCTACCGGACCATTATCTTCTCTCCTACCACCTTATCAGTCGTCATTGTCGGCTGGATATGGACTCTGATGCTTAATCCCCTATGGGGTGTGATTAATAATATTTTCAAGAGCATTGGTTTAGGAGGTGCCATCCCTAAAGAGGGCTGGCTAGGGTCACCTGAATTGGCACTGACGGTGGTTTCACTAGTAGGCGTCTGGCAGTACGTTGGCTTGCCGATGATCTTATTTCTCGCGGCGCTGGTGGGTATTGACGATGAGTTGATCGATGCTGCCCGAGTAGATGGCGCTACGCCCTGGAACGTGTTCTGGGGGATTAAATTCCCGTTGATTTTGCCGACTATTGGCATTGTGACCGTACTAACATTTGTCGGCAACTTTAGTACCTTTGAAAATGTGTTTGTGATGCAGGGAACTCAGGCTGGACCTGATTACCGCACCGATCTCCTGGGCACATTCTTTTACCGCACAATGTTTGGAAATTTTGGGCTGCTGCCCAACCTGGAAATGGGCACGACAATTGCCACAATGATGTTCCTGATTATTCTGACAGGCGTCGTCTTGTACTTGTTCGCCTTCCAACGACGGTTGCTTAGAGATTAAACGTAAATCATGATGGTAGGCTTACAAACGATCTTTGCCGAAAAGCCTTGGAGATATAATTGTGACTGAATCCGCACAAGCTTTGCCTGTAGCAAAAAGTACCCATCGGGTTTCAAAGAACTGGGGTTATCGCCTGAGCGGTTTGTTTCCGCATGTGATCCTGACAGCCTATTCGCTGCTAGCGTTATTTCCAATCGTCTTAATTTTATTTAACTCATTTAAAGACCGAAAAGAACTATTCCGTTCCCCCTATGTCCCCCCTGTCTGGTTTTCATTAGACGGCGGTTTTCATATCACCAATATCCTGTCAACCAAGGGCTATGAACAGGTTTTTGCGCGGGCTAGCGTTAGTGGCTATTTCCTCAACAGCTTTATCGTAACGAGCGTATCGTTGTTTCTAATCCTGATTACCGGCGCTATGGCATCCTACGCGCTGTCCGAATACCGATTCCGCTTGAACCGCTTTCTGGGCCTGTACATGGCGATAGGCATCATGATCCCCATCCGGCTCGGCACTGTCAGCCTGATTCGTATGACCACATTGATTGGTATTTATAACTCACTGGCGGCACTCATTCTGGTCTATACGGCTGCCGGACTGCCCATTGCAGTCTTCGTCATGTCAGAGTTTATGCGTTCAGTTCCGCGCGACTTGAAAGATGCGGCACGTGTTGATGGGGCAAGTGAGTTCCATATCCTTTTCTCTCTGGTTATCCCGCTGATTCGTCCCGCGCTGGCGACGGTGCTGGTTTTTAATATGATCCCAATCTGGAATGATCTATGGTTCCCGCTGACTTTAGCCCCCGGCGAAACCGTGCGAACCGTCACTTCCGGGTTGTCCTCATTCGCTGGACAATACAAGACCGACTGGACTGCCCTGCTCGCAGCGCTCATGCTAGCGATCATTCCGGTGATGGTCTTATACATCGTATTCTCGCGGCAGTTCATTCAAGGGCTTACGCGCGGCGCTTTGAAATAAGCCAAAACACAAGCGTATTCGCAGAAAAATAGAATTGGCAGACCAAACTCCTAACCTAACGTCAATTATGGATACGGGGTTTGTGCGCCTTATCAACAAATATTGCAATTGTTAGTGCATTTCATGTAAAAGAGGTTAGTCTATCAATTGTTTCCGCGCCAAAATGAGCAGACCTGCCGAAAATATCGCCAGCAAAGCCGCAATCTGGAACAGGCTCCGTGCTCCGGCATGGTCAAACAGCCATCCGCTGGCAGAACCCGTCAACAAAATGGCTAAACCCGGTATCGTTACCTGGGCCAGTGATTGATTGGTAGCGACATTGGCCGGATGGCTGATCCGCGACACCAGCAGGGTGAGAGAAACGACCTGCAACGTAAAAAACGTTCCACGAAGCAGCATCAGAGGGATCAAAAGTGCGGTTCCACTCAACTGCGAAACAGCGATCCATAACGCCCCCAGGCCAAACAAACCAACAGCCAATGTGACGCGGATATCAGAACGGCGTATCAAGCGATCGATCAGCATCATTGCCGGTATTTCGGACAAAGCAGCGAGGGAGGATATTATGCCGATCATCTGGTTGCTGGCTCCCAGGTCTCGTTTGAAGTAAATGTATGAGAAGGCATTGAAGGCATTCGCCCCGACGAAGAATAGGAATACACTTAGCAGTAAAATATAAAATCCGCGTGGTCGGGATGCCGTCGGAGCAGAATTTGTTCGCGGTTCGGTCGTGCGGGGAGGCAGTACCCTGACAAGCGGAAGTACTCCCAGATTGAACAAAGCAGATAAGATAAACAACAGCGGATACCCGCCGATAGCGAAAAGCCCTCCACTAACCATGGTCGTCAAGGCCCACCCAAAGGATCCCCAGGCCCGTAATTTCCCGTAGATCTGTCGACGGCGCTGTTCGAGCCAGGTGATAGTCAATTGCGAAAGCAGCGCAGTACCGGGCACATCTGCCAGGTCACGAAACAGAATCATGCCGCCAAGCAAAATAGGTGCGCCGCCAAACACTACAAGCCCGACACAGGCACAAATATTCAAGGTCAGCAGGCCAAAATACAACTGCTGATGACGGCCAGTGCGGTCGGCCAAACTGTGCAGAAGTGGAGCCACAGTAAGCTGTACCAGCGCACTGATGCTGGAAAGAAAGCCGATTTGTGTGCCCGTGAAACCAACGGAGACAAGGTACAAATTGACAAATGGATTGGCAAGGCCACGCGCGGCAAAGGTCATCAACTGGATGGCAGCGATCAGGTAAAGCCCGGAGCGCACTCTCGGCTGAGTGAATATTTTCATAATGAGGGTTTTCGGCTATCTTTGCTGCGTTTCGATGGAATGTGTTGCACGATGTCTGTAGTGCGCCGCTCACTCGCACCTGGATAAGAAACGGAAAGCCTTTGTAATAATCACTGGTGGAAGTACAATAAATATTGTTGAATTTTCTGCTTAACTCAAGAATACAGCGTGGGGGCAAAAACCGCTATGTCTACGGTTCGTGCAGGTGTATCGCGCCAGATAATATCCCCTCCCCCGGGCATTTATCTTATGGGTTATGGCAATCGTATTCAGGGCAACACGGGTATACATGACGATCTGTACGTCACAACCCTGGTGCTGGACGACGGCAATACCCGTGCAGCGTTATTCACCGTCGATCATACGTTTATCCACTCGAAAATCGTAGAGCAGACCAAAGCGCTCCTTCAGGACATACTGCCGGACTCGATTTTCATTTGTTGTTCGCACACACATGCCGGGCCAATCGGGTATGCTGACGCACAATCCCGCCCCGAAGATCAAGAATACATAAACTTTCTTGTCGGGCAACTCGCGGCAATTTTTGTCGAAGCCAGCTCTCATATGCAAACGATCAATTTGTGGGCTGGACACAGTGAAGCGCACATTAATATCAACCGGCGCGAACGGATGCCTGACGGCACAATCGTGATTGGCAACAATCCGGAAGGCCTGGTCGATCACACTGTCCAGGTCCTGCAGGTTCGGACGCAGCAGAACATACCGTTGGCTACCCTTGTCAATTATGCTTGCCACCCGGTAGTGATGGGGCCGCTTAACCGGCAGGTTTCGGCGGATTGGGTGGGCGCCATGCGACGCGGCGTAGAAGCAAATGTCGGCGGTTTATGCCTATTTGTACAGGGTGCGACCGCAGACGTAAACCCGCGCAAGATGCAGTGGCAGGATGATAACTGGGACGAAGTTGAGGAACAAGGCAGCGCAGTCGCCACCGCCGTTCAACAGGCGTGTGGCAGTCTGGAGGTGCTGGATACAGCTGCAATATGGGCACGGCAGTCAACCTGCTGGCTCCCATTAATGCCAGCGAGCGGCTACAACTCAGCGATTCAGGCGTTCCTCCCGCAAG
>JBGAHG010000067.1:0-23938 GCA_044226325.1 Aggregatilineales bacterium | reverse complement strand
CTTCTCGCTCCTGCTGTTCAGGCTTGGTTTGAAACCCGTAACTCCCTCTCTTCCAAAATTTACTGGCAATTTACCATTGATGACGCTCGTATTAAACTCCGTCATCTTTATCCCTCTTTTGATCCCTGACTTAACAATATTCGTTGTGGGGAGCGAATGGGTTACATTTTGGAAGACCATTTTGTAACTGATTCGAAGGGGCGGCGCTAACCGTTTTGAGGGAAGAAATTTATTGCGTCCGTTTGGGAATAGTTGGTGAATGGTTTGCCGACAAACCTAAAGTAAACCTAGCGAATAATATTGAGGCTGAGTACTCCGTAAACGCTGTAAGAAAACGCAAGGGGTGACAGTGATTAGTGATAGACCGGTTACTAGCCTAACACCTCGTTAAGTAGGGCTTGCATCCGCTGATGGTGAGCGCCTTTCCAATAGACTTGCCCACACCCAGTACAGCGGTGAAAAACAGTGTAGTAGCGGGACGTGCCTTCGGGGAGCTGGTCAGCGACCTGTTCACTGGAAACGTCTTCAACGAGGCCGTTACATTTCATACAGCGGCTAAAGGGAATGACCTGTTCTTTAAGATGAAAGCGGGCGGTGATTTCGGCTAACTGTTTACGACGATCCGTTTCGCGGACGAAGTAGCCATATACAATCGCGCTGCGTTTGAGGAGGCCAATATCGCGGGTGAGCAGGATGCGGGTTTCATCATGTGAAACTTGTGCGAGTTCTTCATCGTGATAGTCATTGCGGTAGAGCGTATCGAAGCCCATCATACGGAGGTAAGCGGCCAGCCGTCCCAAATGCTGGTCAAGGATGAAGGAGGGGCGAGATGGATAAGGCAGACGTAATGGCTCCGGGTTGAGAATCTCGGGCACAGCGGATACTGGATAAACGTTGATAAATGCGCCGTGCTGAACGATGGTATTGAAGTCCACTGAGCGGCCATTAATGACGATCATTTCAATTTCGGGATGGGGTACGCCCAGCGATTCGATCATATCCTTAACGGAGGATCGTCCTTCATACTCGTGTTGAATAAGACGATCTTTTTTCGCGCGGGGTAAGAAGAAGTTGAGCGAGTCATGGAAGCGAAAGTGGGCGGTGGGCATGGTTAAAACCAGAACCCCCACCCTGACCCTCTCCCGTATACAGGGGAGGGAATATTCATAAAGGTATAAACCGGCGAAAAATCAGGAACGGACGAGGCACTCCTCGTCCCTACAACTAGATCATTAGCCGAGTGAAGATTACGCATTTTGTGACTAGACGTTGGGGCGGCGGGCTTCGATGACGACCCAATCACCGTCACTTTGTACGCGACGTTTATAGGGTTCGAGGCCGGTTTTCCACAGGGCGGCTTCGACATCATTGGCCTGCTCTAGCGTTAAGCCGCTGAAAATGGCGAGTCCACCGGGGCGGACCGCATCACCCAAATGTTGATCACACATCATGATGATGATGCGGGCCAGAATATTGACCACGATTAAATCAAAGCGGCGGGCAGACGTGATGACGTTTTCGAGACTGCCTTCCTGAACCGTGATTTTATCGGCAACACCGTTTTTCTCGATGTTTTCCTGCGAAACTTTTACTGCAATCGGATCATTATCCAAGCCCAAAACGTGATTCGCGCCTAATTTGGCGGCGGCAATCGACAGGATGCCGGAACCACAGCCGAGATCCAAGATTTTGATGCCGGGTTGAACCAGATCTTCAAGCGCTTCCATACAAAGCTGAGTAGTGGGATGTGTGCCTGTGCCAAAGGCCATGCCGGGGTCGAGGGCAATTTCGAGATCACCCGGCTGCATCTCGACTTCTATCCAGAGTGGGCGAATGAAAAGTTTGCGTCCGATGCGAACAGGATGATAGTGGGCTTTCCAGGCTTCGGCCCAATCGGTTTCGTGGACGATGGTATAAGTGGGGGTGGGCATGGGGTACATCATATTCATGTGACCGAGGGCTGATTCGAGGCGCATTTTGGCGTCCTCGGCGCGATTGTCATCGGGAATATAGGCGCGAATGGTGAGGCGTGTAGCGGGCGGAGTCGCACCTTCGTCATACAATTCGGGCAGTATGCCTTCCTGCTCGATGGAAACGCCTTGATGACCATAACGCTGCAAGAGTTCAGCTACTGCTTCGGCTGATTCACCATCGACACTGAGGGCAATTTCAATCCAGTCCATATGTGTTTCCTAAGTCGCTATTGAACCCCCCACCCCGACCCTCCCCCCGCAAGCGATGGAGGGAGAAAATTCGATTAGGATGGAGGTTAATCTACTAACCTTTGCGTGATCTCACAATTATGAAACAAAACAAAAGCGTTCGATTGAACGCTCTTGTCAGTATTTTACTCAATTTTTGCGGATTACCCTATGCCTGTTCGCCGCCGAAAAAATCCATGACGCGGTCGAAGAAGCCGCGCCCGTTTTGCTGCGGGGTGACATCGCTACCGAAAGTGCCAGCCAACTGCTCAAAGAGCGCACGCTGTTCGGCAGTTAGGGTGGTGGGTACACCAACCTGTACATAGACCATCTGATCACCACGACCGGAGTTGCTGCCATCGCTGCGGAGGCGCGGGATACCTTTGCCACGCAGACGGAAGACTTTGCCGGTTTGTGTGCCAGCCGGAATCGCCAGTTCGACTTCGCCATCGACGGTAGGGACGTTCACTTTATCGCCCAAGGCGGCCTGTGCGACATTGATGGTGATGTCCAGAATGACATCATTTTCTTTACGCTTGAAGTACTGATGCTGCTTGACGTCAATTACGACATAGAGGTTGCCCTGTGGTGCGCCACGTTCACCGGTGTCACCTTCGCCCTTGATCTGGATTTGCAGACCTTCGCGGACGCCGGGGGGAATGGTGACGTTGAGATTAGCATGTTTTTTCAACATTCCCTGACCGTTGCAGGTCTTGCAGGGGTTAGGGTTGATCTCACCGCGACCGTTGCAGCGCGGGCAAGTGGACGTCCGTACCATCGCGCCCAAAAAGGTTTGATCCACACGGCGTACTTCACCCGCGCCCTTACATTCGGGGCAGGTGGTCGGGGATGAACCGGGCTGCGCGCCATTGCCATTACAGGTTTCGCAGACTTCGAGCCGGTCAAACTCAACCTGCTTTTCGACGCCGAAGATTGACTCTTCGAAGGTGACCTGCACATCGACGCGACGATCCGCACCGGGGCGCGGGCCACGACGCCGTCCAGCCGTTCGTCCACCGCCGAAGTTGTTGAAGAATTCCTCGAAGATTTCCTCAAAACCGCCAAATCCAGCCGCGCCATTGAAACCGGGCTGTCCGTTTACGCCAGCCGCGCCGAAGCGATCATAACGGGCGCGTTTGTCATCATCGGAGAGGACTTCGTAGGCTTCGTTGATTTCCTTGAAGCGGGCTTCTGCGTCGTCATGGTCACTTACGTCAGGATGATATTCACGGGCGAGCTTACGGAATGCTTTTTTAATGTCGTCTTTGCCAGCAGTCTTGGGGACACCCAGCAGCTCGTAATAATCGTGTGCCATAAAATCGTCCAAATCCCCCAGCTAATTACCATCTGACACAAGTATACCGCCATAGTTTAGGAGGGCAGTATTAATATGAATAAAAAGTGGGTAGGGACTAATCCCTACCCAACGTGTTTGATTTATGAGGTCGCGAAAATCATCTTGCACCAGGACTTACGCCTCGGTGTATTCGCCTTCGACCACATCTTCACCAGCGGGCTTCTGCTGTTGACCGGCATTCGGATCAGCGGCACCCGGCGCGGGTTCTGACGCACCCTGCTGGTACATGCTGCCACCCAAAGTCTGGATGTGTTGATTGAGCGCATCGGTCGCGGCCTTGATCTTTTCCAGATCATTCGATTCGACCGCCTTGCGAGTCGCGTCAATCTTTTCCTGCGTCTGCTTCTTGGCATCTTCAGGCAGCTTGTCGGCGAAGTCTTTTAGAACCTTTTCGGCAGAGAAGATGGTGCTGTCGGCCGTGTTCTTGACCTCGACCTGTTCTTTGCGCTTGAGGTCTTCAGCCGCGTGGGCTTCGGCGTCCTTAACCATCTTGTCGATCTCAGCTTCGGATAGACCGCTGCTGGCCGTGATGGTGATCTTCTGGGCACGTCCGGTCGCCTTGTCGCTGGCGCTGACGTTGATGATACCGTTCGCGTCGATGTCAAAGGTGACTTCGATTTGCGGCACACCACGTGGCGCGGGCGGGATACCGTCCAGAATGAACTTACCCAGCGATTTGTTGTCATTCGCCATCGGACGTTCGCCCTGTACGACATGAATTTCGACCTGCGTCTGACCATCTGCCGCCGTCGAGAATACTTGACTCTTCTTGGTGGGGATGGTGGTGTTGCGTTCGATGAGTGGGGTTGCCACGCCACCGAGTGTTTCGACACCGAGTGACAGCGGGGTTACGTCGAGGAGCAGAATGTCCTTGACTTCGCCACCGAGCACACCGGCCTGAATGGCGGCACCGAGCGCGACGACTTCATCGGGGTTGACACCCTTGCTGGGTTCTCTGCCGAAAAAGCTCTTAACTGACTCAACGACCGCTGGCATACGGGTCATACCGCCTACCAGAATGACGTTGTTGATTTCGTTCTTGCTAAGGCCAGCATCCTTGAGCGCGGCTTCGCACGGAGCGATTGAACGCTGGATCAGGCTCTGGGTCAGGCTCTCCAACTTGGCACGGGTGAGTGTCATGTTGAGGTGCTTGGGGCCGCTGGCATCTGCCGTAATGAAGGGCAGGTTGATTTCGGTTGACAGGGTTGTCGAAAGTTCGATCTTGGCCTTCTCAGCGGCTTCCTTCAGACGTTGAAGCGCCTGACGGTCGTTCTTGAGGTCGATACCTTGATCGCGCTTGAATTCCGCTGAGACATAATCAATGATGACTTCATCAAAGTTATCGCCGCCGAGGTAAGTATCACCATTGGTGCTGCGAACTTCGAACACACCGTCACCGACTTCGAGGATGGAAATATCGAACGTACCACCACCGAGGTCATAGACCGCGATGACTTCGTTCTTCTTCTCACCCATACCGTAAGCCAGACTGGAGGCTGTCGGCTCGTTGATGATACGCAGAACGTCCAGACCGGCAATCTTGCCTGCGTCTTTGGTCGCGTTACGCTGGGCGTCATTGAAATAGGCCGGTACAGTGATGACAGCCTTATCAACGGGTTCGCCCAAATAGGCTTCGGCGTCGGCCTTGATCTTTTGCAGGATCATAGCTGAAATTTCGGGCGGGCTGTATTCCTTGCCGCCCATATGGACGCGGGCGTCGCCGTTGGGTGCAGCGCTGACCTTATATGGCACACGCTTGACCGTTTCTTGAACCTGTCCATCCGAGAACTTACGACCCATAAAGCGCTTGACCGAGAAAATCGTGTTTTCAGGGTTCACAACCGCCTGATTGCGGGCAACCTTACCCACCAGACGTTCGCCTGTCTTGGGGTTGCTCGCGACTACCGATGGGATAAGGTTATTGCCCTCGGCAGAGGGGATAACCACAGGCTGGCCGCCTTCCATCACCGCCACAACCGAGTTGGTTGTACCGAGGTCAATACCGATAATTCTTCCCATAAATTTTAATGCTCTCCTTGGTTTGATTTGGTGCGAGTTGCTGTCCGGGGCAGTTGATACACCCCGCGCACTGATTTACTAGATCGCTATCTTGACTATGGCTGGACGCAGAACACGATCCCCGCGCACATAGCCTTTTTGCAGCGTAGCGATCACATGACCGCTTTCAACTTCGCTGCTTGGTTCAGTAGACACCGCTTCATGGCGATTCGGGTCGAATACTTCTCCGACCGGATCCAAAACGGTGACACCTTTTTCTTCCAAAGTTTTCTGGAACTTACGGTGAATACCGCCGACGCCATTCATCCACGGATGATCTTTCATTTCAGGGGGGACGTTTGCCATCGCCCGTTCGAAGTCATCGATAATGGGCAGCAGCGCCAGCATGGCTTCAACAGCAGCGCCATCACGCAAATCTTTCATTTGCACTTCGACGCGCTTCTTGTAATTGTTAAAGTCCGCTCGTTCACGCAGCCAACCTTCTTTGAATTCAGCGGCTTCTTTACGTGCTGTCGCCAACACTTCAGCCAGATTCAAATCAGGAACAGGAGTTCCTTCTTCGGGTTGGGGCGTACCGCTTTCTTCGGCGGCGAACTGTGTCGTCTCCTCTTGTGTCACTTAAGGTTTTTCCTCTCTCAGTTTGAATGACACACCAATTGTGGTGCATAAGACATGTCTAATATAGCGGCATTGTATCAGAATCGCATAAGCATTTATATGATAAGCGTATGAAATACCGTTAAAGGTTACGTATGCGATCGTGCAGTGTGGTGAGGATTATTCCTCTTTGTCCTCGGGGTTGGTTTTTCCCGTATCGTAGATATTTTCCAGCGCTTCGGTCATCAGGCCGGAAACGTAACGTACAGTACTGATGGCGCGCCCATAATTGATGTAAATGGGACCCAATACACCGAGCGCTCCACTGACTTGTCCGGGGATGCCGTAACGACTGAACACCATACTGATATGTTTGAGTTCCGACCAGCGCCCTTCGCCGCCAATAACGACCTCGACGTGATTCATATTCGGGCCAAGTTCGCTCAAAATCATGTTGAGGAAAGGGCGTTCCTCGAAGACACGAACGGCTTGCTGTGCGCCAGCGCTGTTTTGGAAGCTGCTCATGACCTCGCTCAAACCTTCGCGATAAACGAGGCGCATGGGATTGCTGTCGGCCTTTTCCATGAGGTCGGCGATCATGTCGGCAAGTTCGCGTTCCAAAAGCTGCAATTGCACACTCTTCATCCGTACCTGATTGGCGTTGAGGTCCATGCAGAGGGTATTGATGTGGGCGGCGACTTCACTAAGCTGCGGCTGCGGAATGGGATCGGCAAGGTTATACATCTGTTGATGAACAGCGCCACCATGCAGGACGAGAACAATCAGTACCAGGCGACCTTGAATGGAGATGACTTCAATGTGTTTGAAGCGGTTGGTTTCGGCGATAGGAGGCGTGACGAGGGCGGCACTGTTGACGGTACGCGCCAGAATAGTAGCCGCGCGGCGCATCCATTGTTCGGTCGCTAAGGGCGAATTCTGAAACGTCTCGGCAATATGGGTTTGTTCAGCCGATGGTAAATCACTGGCTTTTATGAGGCGCTTTACGAAATAACGATAGCCGTTCTCTGTCGGAACACGGCCAGCCGAGGTATGTGGCGCGGTGACATAGCCCAATTCTTCCAATACGGCCATTTCGTTGCGGATGGTGGCGCTGCTGACGTTCAGTTCAGCATTCTCGGCTAAACTTTTCGAGCTAACCGGTTCAGGCGAATTGGTGTAAGCACGAATAATATGGGAGAGGATTTCTTCTTGTCTGCGGGTAAGTTCTGGTAGCTGAGGATCGTCTGTATACATAGAGTAAAGTAAATTCTCGCGCTGTTATTCAACTGTTAAATGCGATTGGCGACATGTTCAACCTCATGATAACATGGCTAGAAATCAGCGTCAAAATAGACATAGAGTATGGAGGCCGCGATGAGTGACAAGACCTTTGAAGTAACAGAAGCGAATTTCCAGAAAGAAGTCCTTGAATCAACTGAACCTGTGTTGATCGACTTCTGGGCCGAGTGGTGTACGCCTTGTAAGATGATCGGGCCGCTGGTCGACCAGATCGCTGATGAATACAAGGGTAAGGTACGCGTCGGCAAGCTGGATGCGGATGCAAACCCGGATGTGTTGATGCGTTACAACGTCATGGGTATTCCGACGCTGATGTTGTTCAAGGGCGGCGAGGCCGTTGAGCGGATCACTGGCTACCAGCCGAAAGATAAAATCACCTCGAAGATTGTGCCGCATATCGGCTAATTGGCTGATGATCTGGTGAAGTAAAAAATAAAAGCCCGTGTCACAAAGACGCGGGCTTTTTTTGTTAAGGAAATGAAAGCGGGAAATTCATTCGATAAACGTGTGGGTGATGAACATACCCCTAACCCCAGCCCTTCCCCCGAAGCATCAGGGGAAGGGAGCAAATGCAAAATTTTGCTGTATCGCATTTATTTGGCGGGCTGCATTTCCGGTTGGGCCGAGGGCAGCTTTTCCACCACAATGGGAATGGTAAAGTGGAAAGACGTGCCTTTGCCGAGTTCGCTTTCCACCCAGATGTCACCTTTGTGCTGCTGGATTAGACCGCGTGTGATGGTCAGACCCAGACCTGTACCCGGCTGTTCACGGGTGAGGGGGTTATCACTGCGGAAGTAAGGGGTGAAGAGTTTGGCTAAGTCTTCGGGACTCATGCCGATGCCGCTATCTTTGACCGAGATATGCAGGGCAGGGCCTTGATCGCGACCTTTGCTATCCAGATTTTTGGTCTGAACTTCGGCATTGATGATAATTTCGGTGCCTTCGGGCGAATACTTCCACGCGTTGCTGACCATATTGGTGAGCACCTGAATCATGCGATTCTGATCAGCCAGAATATTGGGCATCCGCTCCGGCAGTTGCAGCGTTAGCGTTTGATTCTTCTCTTCAATTTGGCGCGTCAACGGACGGAGGGTTTCGCTGACGATGTTGCGGAAGTCAACCGATGTCAACTCTACATTCAAGTTATTGGTTTGCAGCTTGGTAACGTCGTTC
The DNA here is from genome assembly GCA_044226325.1 of Aggregatilineales bacterium. Lineage (GTDB taxonomy): Bacteria > Chloroflexota > Anaerolineae > Aggregatilineales > Phototrophicaceae > CFX2. The sequence continues at coordinate 15,292 of JBGAHG010000067.1, read as the reverse complement.
AAGTCGCTGACAAGGGTGTTCATGCGGTCGATGTTGGAGCGAATGGTGTTGAGGAAGTTCTTCTGATTTTCGTTCATCTCACCGACCATACCACTGACCAACAAATCAGCGAAGCCCTTCATGGAGGTCATGGGCGTCTTGAGCTCATGGGCGACGAAGCTGACGAACTCGCTCTTGGATTCGTTAGCGCGGGTGAGTTCAGCGTTAATCTGGGCATTGGTGATGGCGATACTGGCATGTTCGGCAAGGCGCTGGGCAAAGGCCATATCGACCAGACTCAAACGTGGCTCTTTGTCTTTCTCCAGTACCAATAAGGCGTTGATTTCACCACCTGCCAGCATGGGAATGGTCAACTGACTGAGTGATCCACGCAGGCTAGGCGCATAGTTGGGGTCGATCTTGGTATCGGTCACCAGGTCAGGCTGACGGGTACGCATGACGCGCTTGACGACGCCTTCTATCGGCCATATACGGCCTTCCGCACCTTTGGGATAATCTTCGGGTGTGTAACCAATCATCGCAATGATTTCGAGATGCGGGTTGTCATCACCAACGACCAGTCCCAACGCGCCAGCGGTTGCTGTGCTGTTGGAGATGGCATAGCGCATGGTGATGTCAGCCACTTTTTGCAGATCGAGCGAACGGTTGAGTTCAACGTCGATGCGTTCGAGAGCCTGTAGTTCTGATACACGCTGGCCTAATTGCAAGTCGGTCATCTGGAATAAACGGGCGTTTTCGATGGCGACGGCGGCTTGACCGGCGAATGTGGTCAGTAAGTCGGCATCTTCCTGAAGGTAGATACCACCATCTTTCTTATTGAGGACTTCCAGCACACCCACGACTTTGTTCTGGGCGACGAGCGGCACTGCGAGAACGGCAGTGGTACTGAAGGCGCCGGTTGCTTCACCGCCCCAACGCGGATCATTGGCGGCATCATTGACGATGATGGTTTTACCGGTGGTAGCGACTTCACCCGCCAGACCGCGATTCTTGGGGAAGCTGCGGCCAATCAGCGCTTTACCAGAAGCGCCGGTTGCGACTTTGAATTCAAGGCTGTCGCTGTTTTCGTCGGTTAGGAGGAGCGAACCGGCTTCGGCATTAAGAATGTTCGCCGCGCTCTGGGTGATCAGTTCGAGCAAGTTTTCGACGTTCAATTCGGTCGCGAGTTTCTGGCTGATCTCGTTGAGGGCGCTCAGCTGACGCGCGCGCAAATCTGTTTCAGCAAACAGACGCGCTTTTTCCAGCGAGGTAGCTGCCAGGGTGCCGATGTCGCTGAAGACGCGGAGTTGGTCATCGGTATATTTCTTGCCAGGTTCGGTTGAGCCGACCGCCAGAACCCCCAATGTACTTGAACCGGATTCAAGGGGCACACCCATCCAACCTTTGAGGTCGAGGCTTTCGTAGATGATGGTGCTGCCCCGTTTATTCATTTCGGTGGCGTAGTCTTCAACGCGGAGCGGCTTGGCCGTCTTTACAACTTCGCTGAAAAGATCGCGTGACATTAACCAACGGCGGTTCTCGCGGTCGGTATAGCGTTCGTCATTTTCAAGGAAGAAGGCGAAGAAGAGTTTGTTACTGCCGCGTTCGCGCAAGGCGATATAGAAGTAAGGCGCGGAAATCAAGCGGTCGGTTTGAGCGTAAATGAGTTCGAGCAAATCGTCAAATTCAATGGTGAAGTTGACGGCCTGGCTGACCTGACTGAGCACGTCCAGTTCGCGAACACGACGTTCCAGCGATTCGACGACCTGAGCGCGTTCAACCGCAACGGCTAATTGTCCGGTCAGGTTTTGGATGAAGCGCAGTTCTTCAAAGCCATAACGACCGCGTTCGGCACGCGAGGGTCCAAGCCCCACGAACCCGATCAATTCCTTACGTCCACGCAGACGTGTAATGACAACGGTTTTTAAAATGCCCAGGCGTGATTTTTCGACAAGCAGCTCAGGCTGCCACGCGCGGCCCGCTTCAAGATAAATCTGTTCGGTTTTCTCAAGCAGAGCAAACAGTGGGCTGGTCGCTTCAAATCGGACGTCGGTTTCCGGCTTGGGTTTGCCATAGGCGGTGAATTCGTCAAGTTGCCGATCGGGAAAGAAGAGAAAAATGTTGGTGGGATTGAGTGACCGGTTCACTTCGTCGCGATAGGCGTTAATCAACTGGTCAAGGGTTTCCAACGAGGCCAGACGCGTGGCGAAATTTTCGACACGCTCCTGAAAGTTGGTGCGTTTGCGAAAGTAAATGCGGTTGATGCGTTCCTGCAAGACATTTCGGATGGGCAGGAACAATACAGCCAGAATGAAGATCGTCAGGGCAATGACGAATTGATTACCCTGTAAAGCCAGCGCTTGATTGGCGACTAAACTCGCGCCGAAAACGACTAAGAAATAACCGACGACCAGGGCCACCAGCATGATGCTGTAGGTGATGCCCTGACTGATGACTTGATCAGTATTAACGCGACGGTATTGCAACACAGCATAGGCCAACGCAATCGACGGCATGATGAAAAAGGGCATGGTCGCCGAGGTGTTGACGTTGAAAATTGGTGCGTTAAGCGTGCTGCGTAAGATCTCATCCACGATCCAGATGATGAGCGGCACAGTCGTTAAGGCAATGCCGATGAGTACGCTGTTGGTTTGGTCGCGAATGGCGGCGGAGATAGCGGATGATCTACGCTGTACAAGATTAACGGTCAGCACAATCACCATCAGGACAGCGAAGAACAAACCGGGCTGCCACGCGTCGGTGAAGCTGTTGGGGTTCGGTGGACTCAAGAAGATGACGAGACCAAATAGTGACAAAACGATGCTGATTGCCAATGGCTGCCATTGGAGCCATTTATAACGATAGAGCGCGTTCAACGGAATTGGGAAGGTGAGCGCTAATGTTCCTAATGAACCGCCGATCATGGTGGTATACAAAAGCCACGGTACGAGAGCCGCGTATGTGTTGTCGATGTCAAATAGCCCGGCCATGAAAATGCCGAGCGTAATCGAGAACAATGCGGTTAATAAGGCGGCTGGCTGCTCGGGACGTAAATAAGCGACGAGGATACCGAGCAGGACAATGATGAGTCCGCCCAAAAATGGAATGACAAAATAGGCGATGAAGTCACTATCGGGTAGGCTGCCCAGTGTATAAGTGAGGGTGCAATTGCTGAACCCATTTTGAACGGTGCTGCAATAACTCGGTTGAACTTTAGCGGCGTCCGGTCTTTCGAATTTGACCTCGACCGTGTCGCCCACTTTTAGGTTACTCAACGTTGAGAGGAACAACGACCGTGCCGCAGCATAATCTTTAGCGGGTGAAATGAGCGTTTGCCCATTGATGGCGGTCACTTGATCAAGACGCTGCAAGCCGGCTTGCAGACCGGTCCAATTGGTGCTGCTGATGGGCTTTGAGCCATCGACCACCATATAAGGATTCAGCATCGCGCCGAAGTAGGGACGCAGCCGCCATTCCAAAGCGGTCACCAAGAAAATAGCCAGCAATATCACAGCCACTGCGCCGACGACCAATGTAATATAAAAGGGAACACGTCGCGTGAGTGCGGAGGTGTTAGCGTTTGATTTCACAGGTTTGGTTGGACCGTCAGGATTTTGGCTTTGCTTGGACGCGAGACTGCTCATCCGTTCCCTCCGCAATGCACATGTTTCATTTGGATATTGTAACACAAGAATTGAATGACGATATTGATATAAATTAACTTTTGGTTTGATTCCGGTTTGAGTGACATTCGGCATGACGATTAACAGGTGGTTGTCTGTTATAATCGGGTTAAATTTATGCTAGACGTAAACCTTTTAGAAAGGGGGCGCGACGGCATGACAAACGCTATTCGTGTCCTGATCGCAAAACCGGGTTTGGATGGTCATGATCGCGGTGCAAAGGTGATCGCCCGTGCGCTGCGCGATGCCGGTATGGAAGTTATTTATACAGGCTTACGGCAGACGCCGGAAATGATCGCCGAAGCTGCGTTACAGGAAGATGTCGACATTGTCGGCTTAAGCATTCTCAGTGGAGCACATCTGGCATTGGTGCCGCGCATCCGGCAAGAGATGGATGCTAATGGCCTGCAAGATGTGGCACTGCTGGTTGGCGGCATTGTTCCTGATGAAGATATAAAAGTGCTGCGGGACATGGGCGTATCAGCCGTATTTGGCCCCGGCACCAGTACCGAGGACATAGTGAAGCACATCCATGAGTTGATGGGTGCTAAACAGGCATGATGGATCTGGTGAACGCCGTACGCGCTGGTGATCGCCGTGCGCTGGCACGGATGTTAACCATCGTCGAAAATGAGCGCGAGGGCATGAACACAGCGCTCAAGGCTTTGTATCCCCACACAGGTCATGCATGGGTTATTGGTTTGACAGGCGCACCAGGTACGGGCAAAAGTTCGCTGGTGACGGAGCTGGCTAAAGCCTACCGCGCAAATGGCGAAACGGTGGCTATCCTCGCAGTTGATCCCACAAGTCCTTTTACGGGCGGCGCTATCCTTGGTGATCGCATCCGAATGCGCGAGCTTTCCGGTGATAAGGGTGTATTCATTCGCAGTATGGCGACACGCGGTAGTCTCGGTGGATTGGCGCGCGCGACACGCGACGCTATTCGTGTGCTGGATGCGGCGGGGTTTGACCGGATATTGGTCGAAACTGTTGGCGCAGGACAGAGCGAAGTGGATATTGTGCGCGCGGCTTATACAACCGTCGTGATCGAAGCGCCCGGTTTGGGTGATGATGTGCAGGCGATTAAGGCTGGTATCCTCGAAATTGCGGATGTGCTGGTCGTTAATAAGGCTGATCGTCCGGGTGTTGACAGCACTGTGCGCGGGTTGCGAACGATGCTGGAACTCGGGCATCCTGCTTCGCGCGAAAATATGGTTTCGCATCATGGACAACATATGGTTGTTGAAGCACCCACATCCCATCATGATAATTTTTGGCTGCCACCGGTTATTCGAACCGTTGCAATCGAAGGTCTAGGTGTTGATGAGTTGGTGACGGCGATTGAAGCGCATCGCAAATATTTGAGCGATGCCGACCGAATGCACCAGCTTGAGCAGCAGCATGTTGAGATGGAATTGGTAGACCGGGTACGTGATGAACTCGTGAAGCAACTATTTTCGGTTTTGCCGGCGGATACCTTGCGAGAGGTTGTGAATCAAGTACAGTCTCGTTCGCTTGATCCCCAAACCGCAGTAAACCAATTGCTGGCATTTCAGCAGGTAAACGTGGCAAAATAGGGACCTACGGTGGAGGTTGGCTTCTTGCAACCTACTGTAATAATCATTCACACCAAAATTTAGACACAAGTGCGAGGTGCAAGGCTTATGGAGGGCGTGTTGGAAAAAGTTCCAGGTACGACCTATGTTCGTGACACGGATACCCACCGGACTGTCGAGAACGGTCACTATGGACGGATTATGCTGTTTGCGGGGTCAGCATCCCAGAATGTGGCCGCTGAAATAGCAGAGCAGTTGAGATGCCCTTTGGGAGCCTACGAGCGGATTGTGTTCCCTAACGAGAACATCTTTATCCGCTTGAAGGAAAGCGTGCGCGGTCAGGATGTCTATCTCATCCAAAGTATGACGACACCGCTGCACGACAACATCATGGAAATGTTGATCATGATTGACGCGCTCAAGCGTGATTCGGCAGGGCGCATCAATCTGGTTATGCCGTATATGTCCTATACACGGTCGGATAAGAAAGATCAGCCGCGTGTTCCAATTACGGCGCGGTTGATGGCAAATATGATCGAAGTGGCGGGTACAGACCGTTATATGACGGTTGATTTACATGCCGGACAAATTCAAGGCTTCTTCAATATCCCCGGTGATGCACTAACCGCTTTCCATTTGATGAGCGATTATGTGAAGGAACAGCATATTCCTGATCTAGTGGTATGTGCGGCAGATCTGGGTTTTGCCAAAAAGGGACGTAACTGGGCCGAGAAGCTGGACGCGCCGTTGGCGATTGTCGAGAAGCGGCGTATTTTTAACACCGGAACGGCTGAGGCATTAGCAGTTATCGGTGATATTGATGGTAAGAACGTGCTGCTGGTAGACGACGAAGTGCTGACGGGCGGGACGATTGTCAAGGCGGTCGAGGCTATCCGTAAACACGGCGCGAAGGATGTTTCATTGGTCTTCACACACGCGCTGCTGAAAGACAAGGCCTATGATAACCTGCGCGGGTTGGGCTTGAGGGAAATTATCACCACCAACACTGTGCCACTGCCTGCCGAGAGAGTGCTGCCGAATATGAAGATTCTGTCGGTCGCGCCGATGCTGGCAGAAGTTATTTTGCGGTCACATCAAGGGCGCAGTGTGGGCGCATTGTTCAACGAGTAGCACTGTAAACAGAAATGGTCGGGTTTTGCCCGAATAAGCTAATTTCGAGCGATTGAATCAGTTGCAGGTCGTTAAAATGTAGAAGGTGGGGCGTACTGGTCAAGATGGCTATGCGCCCTTCTGCCGCGATGATACGTTCCATTTCACTGCACACCTGTGCGTAAAATGATCCCAATTCCTCATTCACAAAAGTTTGTCGTCCCCAGGGCAAATTAGTCACAATACGTTTGTTACTGCCATCGCGCAGCGGCAGTACACGAGCATCCCATTGTTCAATCTGGCCTTGTACTGCGGCATCTTTCATATTTTCGCGTGTGGCTTTGATCGCTTCGGGGTCATTGTCGCCGCCCTGTACCGACGCGCCCATAAGAGCGGCTTCGATCAGGATGGTGCCAGAGCCGCAGCAGGGGTCGAGTAAGCGCTGGCCGGGCTGCACATCTACCAGGCGGAGCATAGCTGCCGCGACAGTGGGCTTGAGCGCGCCGGGACGCTCGACCATTTTATAGAGCCGTTCGTGCTGGGCATGTGATCCCAATCGCACACCGACATAGGCTTCTTCATGTTCGACAAAGATACGAATGTTGAGGTTGGCTTCGCGGTCATCAGCGGTATAGGTCCAGCCGTGTGTGAAGATAATTGAATCAGCCACAGCGGTTTTGACCTCATCAGCGGTGTAATTGCGCTTGCCGATGAAACTCACACTGACGGAAAAAGCAGGCTTCAGAGGAATTGGACGTACCTGGCGGCAGTCGATGGCGGCCTGCTGCACATCAAGGTGATCGCTCCAGGCGTTGAACTGCGCCAGCATATCGCGGGTGTGGAAGACACCTTCCCAATGGGCAAGGTCGAGGTAGACATCATCGACCGTTCGCAAGCCGAGCAGAGGAGCCAGTGAACCATCACAGTCAGCAGCAATGCGGCGGTAACTGGTTTCAGTGACGGTCACGCCCTCGAGTTCAGCGATTTCGGCAGCGCTGATCGATTCAAGGCCGCGTGTGGTCAGAACGAAGATTGGGGTCAATTAGAAGCCTTTGCTGATGTCGTTGAGCTGGTTTATATCATTGGCACTAAGGTTTACAGTAACCGCGCCGATGACTTCCATCAATTGGTGGACGCTGCGCGCACCTACGATAGGGGCAGTGATGATGGGATTCGTCAGCATCCACGCGAGGGCAATATGCCCCACTGGCACATTATGAGCCGCAGCGATTTCTCTGACCACATCGAGTACATTATAAGCGCGTTCGTCATGCGTCAGCTTCTGGATAAGGCCGCTGCTGCCGCGTGTAGTATCTGCCTCGCGACTCTCGCGGCTGTATTTGCCCGTTAAGAATCCTGCGGCAAGCGGACTGTAAGGGATAACAGCCACATTTTGATCATCACATACGGCCATTAACTCGTGCTCGAATTCATCGCGGTGGAGCAGGCTGTAATGCGGCTGCAAACTGTCGAAGCGCACGAGCTTATTGACATCGCTGACCCATAGGGACTTCATGAGCAGCCAAGCGGGATAATTACTGGCGCCGATATAGCGGATTTTGCCCATCTGTACAAGCGAATGCAATGCAGACAGCGTTTCTTCGAGAGGCGTTTCGGCATCCGGCCAATGGAGTTGGTAGAGGTCGATGTAATCCGTTTGCAGACGGCGCAGGCTATCCTCAACCGCTTGAATGAGGTGGGCGCGGCTTAAACCTTCTCCGCTTGCACCTGCCCACATGCGTCCGCGTCCTTTGGTAGCGATGACCAATTCACGGCGCGGTTTGTCTTTCATCCAGTTGCCAATGATTATTTCGGATTCACCGCCATGATTACCTTCAATCCAGCGCGAATAAATGTCAGCCGTATCAAAGAAGGTAATACCGTTTTCGAAGGCTGCGTCCATGATCTGTACAGACGTGCTTTCGTCGGCAGACCAGCCAAAGGTCATGGTTCCCAGGCACAGGCGGCTGACTTTTAGCGCGACTCGCCCTAAATTGGTGTAGAGCATATGAAGTCCCTATTGCGTCTTTTTTACGTAATATTAACGTGATTGAATGTTCAAGGTCGTATAGGCTGTATTATAATCGCGCATACACGATCCCGTAGAGTGTTAGTGTGTTTATCTGGAATTCAAACGCTGATCTAAACATATGCTTATCCGTTTGTGCTATAATTCCGACTCGTAAAACCATACCTTAAGCAGGTTGGAAATTGAGGCAACAATGTTCAAAAGTCTTGTGAAAATGGTTGCGGGCGACCCTGTTGAGCGCGCGCTTTCCCGTTATCGGGAAGTTGTCGAACGAATTAATGCTCTCGAGCCAGCAATGAAAAAGCTCTCGGATGCCGAACTGCGAGCAAAAACGGATGAGTTTAAGTCCCGGTTGGCTGGCATTACCGAACTGGAACCTCTCAAGAAAGCAGTTGATGAACTGCTGGTAGAGGCTTACGCAGTCGTGCGCGAGGCGTCGGTGCGGACAACCGGCTTGCGTCATTATGATGTGCAGCTGATCGGTGGTATGGTGCTGCATCAGGGACGTATCGCTGAAATGAAAACCGGTGAAGGTAAAACGCTGGTCGCCAGTTTGCCTTTATACCTCAATGCGTTGACAGGGCGCGGTGTGCATCTGGTTACGCCTAACGATTATCTGAGCAAGTTCGGCGTGCAGCAGATGGGGCCGATTTACCATGCACTCGGCATGAGTGTAGCGGTCATCCAGAGCAAAGGTGACAGCCCTGATCCTGACGCGGGTTCATTCATGTATGACCCAGCTTACCAATCAGCAGATCCGCGCGTCCAGAATTTGCGTCCGGCGACGCGGCGTGCCTGTTATGATGCCGATATAACCTACGGCACGAACAACGAGTACGGTTTCGATTATCTGCGCGATAATATGGTGGTCGAGCTGGATCAGATGGTGCAGCGGCAGGAACTTTACTATGCCATCGTCGATGAAGTCGATAATATCCTTATCGATGAAGCCCGTACGCCGCTGATTATTTCTGGCCCCTCGGATGAACCCTCCGGTTACTACAAACAATTCGCCCAGCTCGTCAAGATCCTCCGACCGAGCAGCGATGACAGCATCGAAGATAAAGAACCCGATGGCGATTATGTTTTGGACATTAAAGACCGGATCGTGTATCTGACCGAATCGGGTGTCGAGAAGATTGAGCGCGCCTTAGGTATCGAGCAGCTTTACCACCCGAACCACTCGGAAATGATTCCGTACCTGGATAATTCGCTGCGTGCCATGACTCTGTATCACCGCGATAAAGAATATGTGGTGCAGCAGGGACGCGACGGCATGGAAATTATCATCGTTGATGAATTTACAGGTCGTTTGATGCACGGTCGGCGTTTCTCGGAAGGTTTGCATCAGGCTATCGAAGCCAAAGAAGGTGTTAAAGTCCGTCGCGAAAACCTGACTCTGGCGACGATTACCTTCCAGAACTTCTTCCGTATGTATAAGAAGCTGGCTGGTATGACCGGTACTGCGCTCACTGAGGCCGAAGAATTCGAGAAGATTTACAACCTCGAAGTCGTAGCTATCCCAACCAATATGCCAATCATCCGCAAGGATTTTGAAGACCTGATTTACATGAATGAACAGGTCAAATTCAAATCCGTCGTGGATGAAATCAAGGCGCGCAACCAACGCGGCCAACCCGTGCTGGTCGGTACGGTTGCCATCGAAACCTCGGAACGCTTGAGCAAGGCGTTGGAACGTGCTGGTGTGAAGCATGAAGTCTTGAACGCCAAGCAGCATGAGCGTGAGGCCGGTATTATCGCTCAGGCCGGTCGGTTCGGGGCCGTGACTATCGCAACCAATATGGCTGGTCGTGGTGTCGATATTTTGCTCGGTGGTAATCCGGAAGGTATCGCCCGCGAAAAACTGCGTAAGGCAGGCATTGATTTCGCGACGATGACTCCTGAACAGTGGGATGCGGCCTATAGCGAGGCTAAAGCCCAATGTGAAGACGAACGGCAGAAGGTGTTGGCGCAGGGCGGGTTGTTCGTACTCGGTACTGAACGCCACGAAGCCCGACGTATTGATAACCAGCTGCGTGGTCGCTGCGGTCGCCAGGGTGATCCGGGTGAGTCTCGCTTCTACTTAAGTCTTGAAGATGATCTGATGAAGCGCTTCGGTGGTGATCGCGTCAAGGGCTTTATGTCGTGGGCGAACATGCCGGAAGATGAAGCGATTGAACATCGCATGATTAGTAACTCCATTGGTCAGGCGCAGGTACGCGTTGAAGGCTATAACTTCGACATGCGTAAGCGTGTGTTGGAATACGACGATGTGGTTAACAAACAGCGTGAAGTGATTTACGCGCAACGCCGCGATGTGCTAAAGCGCGATGAGATGCGTGAGGATTACACCAAGATCCTCGACAACGCCATCATTGCCTTAGTAGACGAATTTACACCGGATAATATGTCGCCGGATGAATGGGATTTGGAAGGGCTGTACCGTCGTGCGCTGGCTATTTTCCCTGTGCCAGAGCATATTAACCCCGACACGATGGCGGGAAAAGACGTCGAAGAAATCGAAGAAATGCTGCTCGGCGCAATTAATGAAGCCTACGACCATAAAACGACTGAATTAGGCGGCGAAATGATGCCTAAAGTCGAAAAATGGGCTATGCTACGGGCGGTTGACCAACACTGGCAGCGGCATTTGACTGACTTGGACGTGCTGCGCGAAGGCATTGGCTTGATGTCGGTGGCACAGCGTGATCCTCTTGTAGAATATAAACGCGAGTCGTACAGCATGTGGCAAGGCATGATGGACGAGATCAAGCAGCAAGCAGCGTATCAATTGTTGACTGTTCAAGTTGCACCGCGCCCTCAACGTCGTCCGCAGCCAATACAACTTAACTTAAGTCGACCCGCCAGTGTGACGACCAATGCCGGTGCATCTGGTGCGTCAGATTCTCGACCGGAACCCGTTCGCGCTCAGATTAAGCTTGGGCGTAATGATCCATGCTGGTGTGGCAGTGGCAAAAAGTATAAGAATTGTCACCTCAAGGATGATCAGGCAAAAGTCAAGTAAAATTAGGTTGATGGATATGGGCAGTTATCAACTGCCCTCATCAATATCTGTCTGCATTTCACTACCGTTCGTCACAGTGGAGTTGTTTGATGGGGTTTTAGGATGACTCGGATGGATGTTGCACCGCGTTTGGGAGATGATCTTGATCCAAAAATGATAGCGTTTCTACATGACAAGGTGAATTCCTTCGTCAAGTGGGATCTCATTCGCTTTTTCCATGATAATCCCCATGCGGCAGATACCGCCGAAAACATAGCCCGTTTTACGGGACGTGATATATTGGCGATTAGCGATGAATTAGCTGAGTTGGTTGAAGCAGATGTGCTGATCGGGCAAATGGTATCCGGACGGGCAATTTATCGTCTGGCTGAAGATCGGCAAATGCGTGAGATGGTGAATACCTTTGTGCGCGCGTGCGATGACCGTTTGTTCCGGGTGAAAGCTATTTACCACGTTATTCGCAGTATGCGCTGAACGAAGGCAGGCTTTGGGGTGGCAGCAGTATCCGTCAGCCAGTTTCTTATGCTGTACCTGTGGTTTCCCCTGGCCTTTGTGCTGGTGTTTCTGCTGCTGATTGCGCGCTTTTACCAACGATTTGCGATGGAGCGAACCTTTTTCGAAGGGTTCGCTGTGCCGATATTGTTTTTTGGCGCAGCCGTCATGCGTTACGCCAGCATCGGACATCTTGCGGGTGATTTAGCGGGTGATGCCCTGTTCGGGCTAGCCGGTTGTTCACTGTTGGGGATGTCTCTTTTTTTATATTACCGGATGACACAGAACCGCTAAATCGGGGGTAATGTGCTAGTAGGCGGCTTGTTTGCGTTAATGGGGGTGTTTTCGATTGCCGTCGCGCTGGTGGTGTTGGGTTTGCTCAGCAGGCGGTTGGGGCAGGTGACCCGCGCTCCCCGCTATTATCGTGGTTTTTTTGCAGCAGCGCTTTTGCTTATGGTGAGTTTGCTCTTTCGGTTATTCAATGTTCTCCAGTCACAAATTCCGGCTGCTGATGATCCAGTAGCTGTTATTTTTTATATTGGGTTGCCTGCATTTGCCCTTACCATAAGCCTGATGATCGCGTGGCGATATTGGAGCTGGTTGTTAGCTGAGCGCAGCTAGTGCTAATATAGGCTGCAGGGTTATATCGGGTTACAAATTGGGGGCATAATTTGGCAGACGATCATCTCCGACGCACGATGCAGGCACTGCCCAAAATCGAACTGCACCGCCATCTTGAAGGCTCAATTCGGCTTTCAACGCTGGTACAGGTGGCGCAGGAATATGGGATCGAGATGCCTGAATATGACATCGAACTGCTGCGTCCTTTCGTTCAGATGATGCCCAGCGAAGCCCACAATTCCCAACATTTTCTCGCTAAGTTTATGACGATCCGTCAGTTTTTCTTGTCGGAGGCTGTTATACGTCGTATGACGCGTGAAGTGGTGGAAGATGCCGCAATAGATAATGTTAAATATTTCGAACTGCGCTTTACGCCGCGCGCACTTGCCAATATTCTGAACTGCCCCTACGAAAATGTCCTTGACTGGGTTTGTACTGAGGCGGTTTCAGCGGCTGCACAGCATGATATTCAAGTGCGGTTGATCGTCTCGATGAACCGGCATGAAAGTTTTGGTATTGCTGAATTGACTCTGGATGCGGTATTGGCTTATCAAAGCCCCTATATCGTGGCGGTTGATCTGGCAGGCAATGAAAGTGATTATCCAGCGGAACCGTTTCAGCCGTTGTTTGAACGCGCAAAAACTGAAGGACTGGGTGTTACTATTCACGCCGGCGAATGGGGTGCCGCAGAGAATATTCGCTCGGCAGTGACGGCACTCATGGCGGATCGCATCGGACACGGCGTACGGGCGATTGAAGATCTGGCGCTGTGTGACTGGTTAATTGAACAGGATGTTGTGCTTGAAGTATGCCCGACGAGCAATGTGCATAGCGGCGCGGTAGCGCATTGGTCACAGCACCCACTTAGCCGGTTATATCGTCAGGGCGTAGCAACAACCATCAACACCGATGATCCTTTAGTAAGTGATATTACGCTCACTGATGAACTGGTTCGGTCGGTCGAATATATGACACTGACATTGGATGATGTCAAACGGCATATGCTCAATGCGGCTCACGCGGCGTTTTTGCCTGACGATGACCGTAAGACTCTGATCGCGCAATTTGAATCCGCGCTGGGTATCGTAACCTCATGATCGCATCCACTTGCATTTAAAGGCTCTTGTTATGCTCCAGGTTGGCGATTTTCGTCTGCATATGATTAATGAATCGGTTATTAAAGTGGACCCCGGTGGGGCGTTTGGCCTCGTCCCGCGCGTCCTGTGGTCACCTTTGATGCCCCCCGATGAAAACCATCTGGTGACGATGATTCACAATTGTTTGCTGGTACAAATCGGTGATCGCAATATTCTGGTCGATACCGGACATGGCGAGAAACTCACCGACAAACAAAAAAGTTTTATGCAGCTTCAACGTCCATACGGAGGACTGACGGATGCTCTGGCGCGGCTTGGTCTGAAACCTGCGGATATTCATCTGGTTATTGATACGCATCTGCATGGCGATCATGCGGGAAGCAATACACGTTATGATGAATCCGGGCAAGTTGTGGCGACCTTCCCGAATGCGGAATACGTAGTGCAGCGCCGTGAATACGAAGATGCCATGCACCCCAACGAACGGACACGCGCCACTTACTTCCCGATCAATTATCAACCGTTGTATGAGTCCGGGCAGATGCGTTTACTAGATGGCGATACCGAACTATTTCCCGGTATCACCGGTCATATTACACGCGGACATACACCAGCGCATATGAGTATCCGCTTTGAAAGCAATGGGCAGCACGCGCTGTTCGTTTGCGATATGGCGAGCTATGCGATTCACTTCGAGCGTTTGGGCTGGATGACTGGTTATGATGTCGAGCCGTTGGAAACCTTAGAAACGAAACGTCATTGGCAAAAGTGGGCATTGGAAACGGGGGCGCTGCTCGTCTTCTGCCATGATCCACAGCGGGCTGTCGGCCATTATCAGATGGGAAAAGATGGGAAGGCGTCTGTCGTGGCTTTGGATGAGCCGTTCGTTTAATAATCGCCCTATAAGTTAGCTGTACACGTCACCACTGCTACTTATAGGGCTGCCGTAGAAGGTCATTAGTGACGGTCTTGCCATTCAGCAATCGTGTCCGAGAGAAATTCGCGCACTGTGGGATCACTTACATCGCTAACAGCTTCAAAGTACTTGCCATCCACTTCGATGCTCACGCCACCACCAGGCGCGGGATAAATGTGAATGCTGTGACCCGCATATTCCGGCGTATTGCTGATTTTGTGTTGAAGATATGCCTCGATTGCTCCAGCGATATTAATTTCTGGAACAGGCGGTAAATCATTCTTTTGGCCGCGCTTCATCTTGGGTACCGGATTGTCGTCGAGCTTGAAACTCGGCAAATCACCGGGCAGCTTTCCGCCCATTGCTATTGGCGGCGCTACCGGAGGCTTCTTGGGAGCAAGGAAAGCTGGTTCGCTGGGCGGCGTCAATTCACTGACGGCAGGCATTTGAACGGATTCCGCCGCTGGCACTTCAGTCGCGGTTGGCTGTTCCGGTTCACTGGGCGTTGGCGCGATTTTACCAACCATCTGCCCGACTTCTCGCATCAACTTACCGAAACGCTCTTTAAATTCCGCATCACTGTTGACATTGTTGTAGGCCTTTTCGCCCATTTGAACGATGAGCTTGCCGTCCACGACATCCCGTAAGATGGTCAACACCTCAACCGCTTCCGTAGAACTGCCATCTTTTGGTGTAACAGTGAATGTGCCTTTACGTGCCGACCTGATTGGTGCCGATGCCACCGGAGCGGGAGGTGGTACTGCTGGAATGGGAGCAGCAGCCG
>JBGAHG010000001.1:0-585141 GCA_044226325.1 Aggregatilineales bacterium | reverse complement strand
CCCGTCGCTCCCGAAGTGGCTACTCTGACAAGTAGCTAGTTTGCTAGGAAGTAAATTTTCTGAAATCGCCTCAACAGTAATTACTGTTGAGGTGATTTTGCTTTCTTCGTGCCCTGAAATAATTGTTCCTATTCATAAAATTGACGCTAGGTGATATAAAACGCGTCGTATCCATCTCTTCCGTGATCATTGCACGAGACTACCACTCCAGTAGATTTATTTAATGGGCGTAATCAGCTTGTAAATTGTAGGTCACTGTATAATTTCTTACCCATGAACATTGTTTGTCGGCGAATCTTTGCCTGATAGTAGATGGTTTTTAGGATGTAGATGAGAGCGGATTGCAAATATACCGAACATAATAAAAGTTGCCCATCCAATCAATGAAAATACAACTCCCACCAGAAACGCTTCGGGCTGATAGTCAAAGTGCACATGATGTTCCCCTGCTGGCACACATACACCACGTAGAGCGGTATCGATACGTAGTAATCGCGATGGCTCATCATCTACCCTGACTGACCAATTCGGATCATAACTATCAGTGAGAACCAGAATACCCGACCGTGCGCTAGTGGTCATGATAGCAACAGAATTGGGGCTGTAATCAACTATTTGGGCGGTATCCGACACTTTTGCATCGGTTTCTGGTGAATTGGTGCAATCCAGCGATTGACTCACAATAGTCGGTAATCTGGAAGCATCACTAGCGGCTAATTCTTGCCGTGCAGCCTCATCATCTTCAATTACTTGAAAGCTTGATGCTACAAAAGCACGAGGTAATGCCCCCGCCGCTTCGTAAATATACCATCCGCTGTCTTGCGACCTTAGTGTCAGCGACTCATGCCCTCCGAAGCCGGACCATTCGTAGGGCTTATCGCTGATGACATAACGCACGCCTAGTAGCCGCCCAACTGAAGAAGTCGGATTGAAATCGCTAGCATTGAGCAATCGTTGGTAGGTATCGCTCACTAAAGGGTCATATCCGTTCGCGTTGAGATGGTGTGTGTAGGTAAGCCCAGCCTGCCAAATGACTTCATCTGGCACGGTCATTACCCTGAAATCAGGACTCGATGGCGCAACCTGGCTCATTGCTTTCCACATATCCGGCACATCAACTGCACTCACAGTCACTAGCGGGACAGCAATCCGCCACAAATCAACTAGTATGACAACTCCAGTGAGCAAAAGCGGCCATTTCGAGTTCGCCCAGTCAAGTGTCCAGGTGCGCAGCACAATCCAAGCGAGAATTGCGAAAACTCCGGTCAGAGCAGCTACGCTGGCCGAGTGGTAAACCCGCCAAAGCGGGTTTGTGGTAGCACTGAAAGCATTAAAAAAGGCCATCAGCAAAAAGGCAGCGCTTATACTCAGCATAGCAAGAATAGGCAGCCAGTGCCGAAGCGCCGGACGAAGCCGCCGTACTCTCTCTAATCGGCCGTAATTTTGAAGATCAGTTATCCATAGCGCGGTCAGTCCAGCGCCACCCACTTGGACGAAATACAATGCCCTAGATGGCACCCGAAACAACTGATAACCCGGTATGATTCTATAAAGTATAGGGAAGAGTCCCCCGTCAATGCCCATGCTAACGACTATTCCAATCACTATAAACGAAGCCAGCAAATAAGTGGTCGGGCGTTGACGCGATAGAAAAATAGCCAGTACAGGTAGCACACCAATATATATTGTGATCTCTTCGTAAAAAGGTACACCCCAGTAACCATTTATGGGGTCGCCAAATAGGTTGGGGAACAAAAAGGTGAGCGTTTGCCCCGGTGGCAACGCGTAGCTGTTACTGAAACCCAGGCTAGCCGCACCTGTACGGTTCGAACGCATTGTAAAATCTGCGACGGGCATCCACAGGGCTGCACCAAGCACCGCCCCCACGGCAATCATAATGATTAATGTCCGTAGCCCATAGAACAGAGTCACCTCGTGCGTCAAACTCAAATAAACACAGAGTACTGTTAGCCACAGCACTCCAAAATAAAACATTGGTGGGTGACCGGAAAGGATCGCTATTCCGACCGCTGCTCCACCTAATACAGCCGGTTGATAGTTCGACTGTTTCGCACTCCACAAATACGCTGCCGCCATCCAAGGTAGCCATGCCCAACACATCAGGTAATTGAGTGTGCTGCCGTTGAGGTGGGCAGCAGTGAATGCGGAAAAGGTGTAGATCATGCCACCGATCAGCGCACCAGATGGAGACGCCCCTAAGCGGCGAATAAACACTGCCATTCCCCAACCACCTAGCCACAGGTGCACGATTGCCAACCAACCCACCCCACGTGGCACACCCGTCAGCACCATGATCCACGCAGGAGGGTAGACGACGGACGATTGTGGGTTGCTGATGATACTCTGACCGGCAAACTGATAGGGATTCCAAAGTGGGAGACCTTTGCCATCCCGCACACTGTCGAAGATAAGCGAAAACAGTGGATACTGCTGGTTCACCAAGTCATGCCCGTCAAGAACTTCAATGCCCGTCGGAGGGCGAATAAACGGCAACATAAACAGTAATACCAGAACCAGTAGAACTAGCGGTATCCAGAAGGTCAGAAGCAAATTACGCATAGTCGCCATTGCAGGTAATCCAACAGGTTTTGAGCAATAGACTAATTTGATGCAATGATTGTGAATGCCACACGATTGTCTTTAACCATTACTCTATGGCAAAACAAGTCAAGGGAAAGCAGGTAATCTGGATTATTGATTTTGGAATTCCATTTTAGCAGCGCACCTTTGGCATTAATGCGTGACGATAATTCAAGAAATTTTGCTTGAGTTTGGGTCATGGCTTTGTGCCAGTTTAGTACTCAACATATAACTGGTTACATCAATGTTGATCACTCGCAAACTTCGTATTGCGATGAGATTTTATTTTACCTGTATATATCGCACTCAACTACTGAGGCTGTCAGTACTTTCGAAGGAGAAGTTAGTCATTTTAACTCTATAACCTCAGCCAATTCAATTACTCTTATATCGGATTGAATAAATATTCTTTGGGCTAGTCGAATTCAAGTTATTTCTGTTTCTGAAAAAACGAACTGGATTTTTTTTGCGTTATTTCAAAAAATAAGCTTATTGTATTGTGAAAATCATTGACACTACGTAAAAAACTCGCTACTCTATGAGCTGTAGAATAGCTCTATAGCTAAGTTAATTTTATTGAAAACTACCTATGGTGACGTTTAGAAAGCTCCAACGCAAACCCCTGCCAGAAGTCGTTGCAGGTGAAATTGAAGAGGCGATTATCCTCGGTACGTTTGTGATTGGAAGCCAACTACCCTCAGAACAACAATTGGCTGATCAGTTTGGTGTCAGCCGAAATGTTGTACGCGAAGCATTTAAATTCCTCAAAGAACGTGGACTTATTGAAATCATGAATGGCAGCGGCGCGTATGTTAAGCGACCTAGCCATGCACCGACCAGTGACGCGTTGGGACGTTACATCCGCCTGTTAGGCGCACATGAGTCAATTGCAGATTTGTACGAGGTTCGTCGAATCCTTGAGGGCTGGAACGCGCGAATAGCCGCTGAACGTGCTGATAGTCATGATCTTGAATACCTTAAAGAGTGCCTCCAGAGGATGGAAGAACATGCCGGTTCAATCGAGAAATGGTCGGAGGCTGACCTTGAATTTCATCTTGGTGTGGCAAAAGCCACACACAATGCTTTCCTGGGATTATTGCTGGAACCGCTGGTTGATCAACTTCGAGGTGTCATCGCAGAAGGATATATGGTTCCAGGTGCAGTAGAAAGGGGATTACTGGCACATCAAAACTTATACAGCCTCATTAAAAATCGCAACGTAGAAGGCGCATACATCGCCATCATTGAACATCTAAGCGACTCTGAAAGGCGCATAGAAGCCAACCATCCAAGCGAATCGATGTTATAAGCCTGTTTTGTAAATATTTTATGTAGGAGGGAATTGAGATGAAACAGCGTTTTACAATCGGTCTTTTTTTGGTATTGCTCGCAGGATTGTTAGTAACACCTGCCACAGCACAGGACAAAAAGAAAATAGGACTGGTGCAACTCGGAACTGATAACCCATTCTGGATTGCACAGGTTGCAGGTGGGCAAGAAGCGGCTCGTCGCTACGGATTTGAACTAGTGGTGACTAGCGGCGAGGGTGATGTGACCAAGCAGGTCAAAGCTTTTGAAGATCTCATTAATCAGGGCGTGAGTGCCATTTCAATTAATCCCTTGGATGCAAAGGCGTTTGGCCCATCAATGAAGAAAGCAGCAGATGCCAATATCCCGGTGGTCTGCCTTTTCAGCAAAATGGATGGTTGTGCGACGGTTCTTGGTTTTGAGGAAGTCGCCAATGGTCGGTTAGTAGGGCAGTACGCGGTTGATCTGCTGACCAAGAAATACGGTGAACCCAAGGGACATGTCGCAGTATTGTTGGGTGCGCTCGGGCAAGACATTAATACTAATCGCGCTGGTGGCTTTGAAGAAGTCATTAAGCAATATCCAAATATAGTCATCGACGCTCAAGAATCAACCGGTAACTGGGAAGCCGATAAGGCGGTTGCTTTGACCGAAAACTGGCTGACCGCTTATCCTGACCTCGATCTGATCTATGGTCTGAGCGATTCGTTGACTGTACCGGCTGCCAATGTTCTTAAGCGCGCTGGCAAAGAAGATATTATGATCGTGTCTTATGACGGTACAGATGTTGGACTTTCAGGCGTGGCGGATGGTTCGCTCCGGAGCACGGTCGCCTTGCTCCCCCAATATAATGGTTTCTGGAATGTCTATGCTGCTTATTTGGTGGGTAGTGGCGTACAGTTACCTGCCACTTATTTCATGCCGGGGGCTCTGGTTACTACTGAGAATTTGACCGGCTTCCAGCAGTTGTCGAAAGATTTGGCGGATAAGATCACAACATTCCCATTTGAGTTACCTGTTAGCAACATCGTAGCGGACTACGCTGCTCGTTTTCCGAACAAATAAGTAATGTTTGCTGGAGGCCGATTTTGTCGGCCTCCTTATATTTGATTAGCGAAACGAAAAGCCTCGATGATACCACTATCCAATACTGACATCCCTGTTCTTGAAATGCGCGGAATCACCAAACGATTTCCCGGGTTGGTGGCTCTTAAAGACGTTGATTTCTCGGCGCGGCACGGTGAAATTCACGCGCTCATCGGTCAGAACGGTGCCGGTAAATCGACATTGATGAAAGTGCTGGCTGGTGTGTATCCACTTGAGGAAGGTGAAATACGCATTCAAGGCAAAATAATTCACTTTTCTCATCCTCGAGATGCGCTACAGGTGGGTATTGGCACGGTTTATCAAGACCTCAGTCTTGTGCCGCGACTTTCGGTAGCAGACAATATTTTCTTGGGAAGGGAAGCTGGTAACGGCATCATTATTGACCAGAAAACCAACCGTCAAAATGCGGCCTTTGTCCTCGCAAAATTAGGCATCCAATCCATTGATGTCGATACGCTGGTTCGTGATCTGCCTCTTGCGCAGCGGCAGTTGGTCGAAGTTGCAAAAGTCGTGTCATATGAGCCGAAAATACTGATTTTGGATGAGCCGACGGCAGCCTTAGCTGATGAAGAAACCACATTGCTTTTTAAAATGCTCGAGGAATTAAAAGCCCAGCAAATTGCTATCATTTTTATATCCCATCGCTTTAAAGAAATCCTGAAATTCTGTGATCAGGCTACGGTGCTGCGAAATGGACAGTTGGTCAAAACATTCCCGATGCAAGGTGTTAGCGAAGAAGAATTAATCGAGCTGACGATTGGCGAACGCATGGAAACTTTTTTCCTGCAGCGCGAAAATCGGTTGAAGAGCAGTGATCTTGTATTGGAGGTCGAGAATCTATCGGTCGGTCGGGTCGTAAGGCAAGTGAGTTTCGGCTTGAAACGTGGGGAAATTGTCGGGATTACGGGCTTGTTAGGGGCAGGGCAGAACGAACTCGTGCGGGCACTATTTGGCGCCGAACTTGAGGTTAGCGGTCTCATTCGGCGTAACGGAAAACCGGTTCTGATTTCATCGCCGAAGAGGGCCATCGCGTTGGGAATTGGGCTGCTCACCGAACATCGCAAAGCGGAAGGCCTGGTGGTGGATATGAGCGTAAAAGAAAATATCACACTGCCATCACTTGCGTTATTGTTCCGGCGCGCATTGCTGTTCGTGCGCAACCGCAAAGAATCACAATCCGCAAAGAACCTAATTCGCGATTTGCAAATCAAGGTGTCATCAGCAGATACGACGGTCAGTACGCTAAGCGGCGGTAATCAACAAAAAGTGATTTTGGCAAAATGGCTTTTACGGGATCTGGATATATTAATTTTTATTGCTCCAACACAGGGCATTGATGTTGGTGCGAAGGCCGAGATTTACAGACATTTACGCTCATTAGCGGAAACAGGTAAATCAATCGTGGTGGTGTCGGAAGATTTGATCGAAATACTCGGGATTTCGGATCGCATTTTCATTATGTACAACGGTCAACTGACCCAGACCATTGAGCGGGAAACAGCCACGGAAGACGGTCTGCTTTCTGCTATTCAGGGTTATGCTTATGACTAATAAGGTGCAAGCTTCCCCTTTGGCTGAACCGCAGGCTTCTAGCTGGGCGGCAGCATCGCGCTTTATTGCTCAAAACAGCACTTTACTGGTGGTCGTTCTGATGTTGATGGGCTTTGGCTTGAGCAGCGACAAGTTTTTATTGCCTAACAATATCTTCAATATTTTCCGACAGATGTCGGTAGTGGCTGTGCTCGCCATCGGGATGACTCTAGTCATTTTGATCGGCGGAATTGATTTGTCAGTAGGTTCGGTATTGTTTCTGGCGGCGGGCATTACGTCGGTGCTGTTACGAGATGGTACACCTGTTTTCTTTGCGATATTGGCTGGATTGGGCGCAGCTACTTTAGCAGGGTTAGTTAATGGTCTGCTGGTCGAAGTGGCAGGTATCAGCCCAGTGATTGCGACACTGGGGATGCTAATTGGAGTTCGTGGGTTGGCGCTTGTGCTGATGAATAATGCACAAGTTCGCGTTACCGATAAGTTCTTTGAGTGGGTTGCCATTTCACGAACACCGGGAATATCCACACTTAACGTGCCGGGGATTCCGCTAATCGTGATCATCGTGTTCGCACTTTATATCATCGTGGCAACTGTGCTCCGGCAGACTTTGTTTGGGCGTTATATTTATGCCATTGGCGGTAACCAAATTACAGCGAGGTTATCAGGTTTGCCAGTTCTTCCAATAAAGCTGTTAGCATATGTCTTATGCGGATTGCTGGCAGGTATAGGCGGCATGTTGATGGCGGCGGCAACCGGGGTTATTAGTCCGGGTTTGGGTGCGGGAAGCGAATTCTATACCATTGCTGCTGTAGTACTGGGTGGTACTCGACTGAGTGGTGGTGTTGGACGGGTGGAAAAAACACTACTCGGGGCATTTATTCTGTATATGGTGCTTAACTTTATGACCCTTCGTCACATACCGGCAGAATGGCAGCAGACTGTCACCGGCCTTTTGGTGCTGGCAGCTATCGTAGTTGATCGTTTGGCACAGCGTAGGCGTGTATAGGAGGTTAGGGTGACGAGTGCACCTTATGCGGTTCGCCCTAAGGGAACGCGCTTCAAAGTTGGTGAAATACTGTCCGAATATGGTCTGCTACTCATGTTGATTTTGCTTTTTGTGCTGTTTACCAGTTTGAATTCACGTTTCTTGACGCTGGCGAATATGACTACGGTGCTGACCCAAAATGCCGCCATGATGATCGTGGCGGTGGGTATGACATTCGCGATCATTTCGCAGAATATCGATTTGTCTCCCGCATCTCTTATTGCCCTAAGCGGTACGGTGATGGGGCTGGTATTCTTGGCTACAGGTAGCATCATACTCGCGATAGTCGCGGCGTTTGTTACAGCGGTTGGAGTGGAAGTTTTCAACGCTGTACTAATTGCCAAAGTGGGCATTAATCCGTTAATTGTGACGTTGGCGTGTTGGATATGGGCACGGGGTCTGGCAGTCAGTCTTACAGGAGCGAAGTCCATTAGCGTGCAAAGTTCATTCATTGACTTCATGAATGCGCCATTATTTCTGCAAATTACGCCGCCAATATTGCTAACAGTGGTCGCCTTCATCGCCGGTGGATTCATCTTGAACAGGACGCGGTTGGGACGTTATACGTTTGCCATGGGCAGCGACGAGCGCGCAACCATTCAAGCCGGTGTGCCTACTGTCAAGTATAAGCTGCTGATGTTTGCGATGTTCGGGCTATTTGTTGGATTAGCAAGTTTGATAACGGTGAGCCGCTTAGGTGCTGCTGCGCCGGATGCAGCATACGGGCTGGAACTCGATGCGATTGTGGCAGTAATTATAGGTGGCAATCCGTTTCAGGGCGGAGAAGGTAAACTGCGGCGGACACTGATCGGGGCACTGTTTATTGCGGTACTCAATAATGGCCTGAGCAATCTGGGTATGCTGGATGCACAAATTGCAACTTATAAGGGCGCAGCGATTATTCTTGCTCTGTTATTCGGCGCCATTAGTGTGCGTCTGGTTCGCCGCCAGGGGAGAGCCACCTAATGCTAGAGGATACATATGGTCATACGCCTGTACATAAAGCCTTCGAACAGGGGGATGTTTATGGCATTGGCTATGATGAGGCGCGAACCACACGTTCCCACATCCGGTTGGGTATCATCGGTGCCGGAGGTGTGGCGCAGTCCAAATATTTTCCGGCGATCGCACGGCTGCGAATGATCTGGGAACCGATTGAAATAGCGGCCTTCAGCGAACCGCGCGAAGATCAAGCTCAGAAGGTGCAAGCTGTATACGGTGGAAAATGGTTTACGGATTACCGAGCCATGCTGGCAGAACTGGAACTCGATGGTGTGTTGGTTTTGGGACCAGATGAACTGCACCTAGAGCATACACTTGCTTGTCTTGAAGCGGGAAAGCATGTGCTCGTTGAGAAGCCAATTACACGATCACTGGTAGATGCACGACAGATGTGCCAAACAGCCGAAGAACGTCGGTTGACGTTGATGGCGGTTGCGAACAAACGTTATTCGCCACCCTATCGGCGGGCAAAACAGGCTATTGAAAACGGAAAAGTTCACGATCCAGCCATGTTCGTAGGAAAATTCAATCTGGGCTATGAGTACGTTGATTTATTGGAGTCGGGTACAATTCACCTCTTTGACCTTACACGCTATTTGATGGGTAATGTGGTCGCTGTAAATGCGGTCGGTGTGAATAAATTTGGACGCAACAAGCGTAAATATCCGGTGGATAACGTCGTAGGGACACTCGAATTCGCATCAAGTGCCGTTGGGACGATTTCGACGAGCTCAACATCACTTAACCTCAAGCCCTGGGAGCGAGTCGAAGTTTACGGTGAACATGCGTGGTTAGCGGTTGAAGATCAGCATGAACTGTTCATTTATGACAGCGAGGAAGGCCCAACTCAGTCATGGCGTACAGTTGTCCCGAACACGCTTCTGTTTGATGAGGAGTTTGGCGGGTATATGGGCATTCTTGAGAACTTCGCGCAGGTTATTCGTGGAAGTGACGTACCATTGGTCACCGGATTGGACGGATATCTCGCGTTTGAACTGCTACGTGCGGTGCAGCTTTCACTCATTCATCGCAGTCGTATCAGTCTGCCGCTGAATGATCCGATAGAGGCTGATCGTGATGTGCGGAGATGGCTACAGATGAGCGGATGGCCGGGGGAATAACAAGGAGCGTCATTTCATGCCTTTCTTATTTGGGAAATATTACACACGCGGCGAACTGATGCGGCGTGTGGGACATATTTCACAGGTGGGTGGTGTACAGTTACTGACTGGCGAGGATGGTGTAGCACGTGGAGTGCGCTACCTGGAATTCCGCACTGGAACAGGCTTGCATTTCAAGGTTGCTGTGGAACGTGGAATGGATGTTGGATATTGCGAGTATCAGGGGCAATCGCTGGCATGGATACCTTCCACCATGTTGCCCGGGCCGTGGTATTTTGAACAGCAAAACGATTTTGGTTGGCTGCGAACGGCGCTGGGTGGGTTTAATACGTCGGCAGGCATGGTACATATTGGAAATCCTGAAACTGCTGACGTTTCGCGCTATCATTTTCCAGCGCGTGCAACTGAAACATATGGTGTCCATGATCGGATGGCAATGATACCTGCTCAACTCATGCGCTATGGTGAACGATGGGAAGGCGACGACTGTATCCTTGAGGCTGAAGGACGGGTCGTACAAGCTCAGGCGTACGGCGAAAATTTGGTGCTCACACGACGCTATACGGCACGGTTGGGCGAGTCACGTTTCTTTATGCATGATGAGATCGAAAACGCAGGCTTTTTGCCTGCCGAGCATATGCTGCTTTATCACATCAATATCGGGTTTCCAGTTGTCGAAGAGGGATCGCAATTGATCGCGCCAGTCAGCAAACCGCCATCCGTTCCTGATGGGTTGCCCAGCAGCGATGCCAGCGCGTATAGTTACTTCGTCGCTCCACAAAAAGACTGGCAACTACAGGGGTTTGAACTGGAAATGACTGCTGAGAGTGATGGGAGCGTGCCGGTAGGAATAGTGAATCAGAATGGCCTCGGCGTATACGTCGTTTATAATCAGCACCAAATGCCGCAATATCTTGAATGGCGAATGATGGGTGAGGGGCAATATGCGGTTGGGATTGAACCTTGTACCAATACCTTTGGGCGCGAGATCGCACGGGAGCGCGGCCAATTGATTACGCTTCAGCCCGGTGAAAAGCGAGTATATGACTTGGAAGTTGGTGTATTGGCTGGCATGGACTCCATTCAAAGGTTCCGCGAGCGTGTTCAAAAACTCGTCCCTGAAACCGGAGCTACAAATCGCTGATGAAGATCACACGCTTTGAAACACTTATGGCGAATGCAGGTTTGCGTAATTACCTGTTTATTCGCTTGCATACAAACACTGGTCTGACCGGCATCGGTGAAGCCTCACTCGAATGGCAGGAGAAATCAGTCGAAACAATTGCTCACGAATGGGTGGAAGGGCGTATTCTGGGACGTGACCCGTTCGATATTGAGCGCGTAGTTGGCGACATGATTCGTGACCAGTATCAGGGCGGCTCAACAGTGATGACGGCCATCAGCGGTGTCGAAATCGCGATGTGGGACATTATTGGCAAAGCCTGTGGTCAACCTGTTTATAAACTAATTGGCGGACGATACCATCGACGCATACCCGCATATGCCAATGGTTGGTATGGAGGAGCACGAACTCCATCTGAATTTGCTGAGCGTGCCTGTGAAGCGGTGGGGCGGGGGTATCGCGGCCTCAAATTCGATCCATTTGGAGTGGCATGGAAAGATATGGGCGCATCGGAACGCGAAGCCGCCGTCGGAATTGTGGCAGCGGTGCGCGAAGCCGTTGGTGCCAGTGTTGATTTGATGGTCGAGTTTCATGGGCGACTTTCTGTTGGAGAAGCCATACTCATGATGCGGGAGACGGAACCATATAGGCCCACATGGTGTGAAGAGCCTGTCATTCCGGAAAATCTCGATCTTTTATTGGAAGTGAAACGGCAGGCGCGAAGCCCAATTGCCGCCGGGGAGCGTTTATACACGATGGCTGATTTTTACCGGTTGACCACGCTTCGAGCAGCCGATGTAGTGCAGATGGATGTCGCGCACTGTGGTGGTATCGGGATCAGCAAAAAGATTGCTGCGATGGCGGCGGCGCAGGATATGCGAGTTTCCCCACATTGTTCCATTGGGCCGGTGGCCTTGGCCGCCGCATTACATCTGGACGTCAGTACACCCAATTTTATGGTGCAGGAAGCCTTTGCTGAATTTGATGTTCCTTGGCGTAATGACTTGGTCCACGGTTGGAATCCTATTAAGAATGGCGACTTTTTTATGGATGATACGCCGGGACTTGGTCTTGAACTGGATGATGAAGTGATTGCACAGCACCCTTATATTCAGAACCCATTTCCAAGTTTATGGGATGGTGAATGGGTCACCGATTTTACGCAGGATAAGAAACTATGATTGAGTATCGCGAACTCAAGCAGACCATAATTGACACCTGTCTTCGTTTAGAGGCAATCGGTTTTGTGATCGGAACATACGGCAACGCTTCTGCTCGCATTCCTGGCGGGTTGATTGTTACCCCTAGTCGTGTTGATTATCACACGATTACACCCGAGGACATGGTCACTGTGGCGGATGACGGTCACGTGTTGGGCGGTCACCGATTACCGTCTTCTGAAACGGATGTTCATCGTCTGATTTATCTGGCGCGGCCTGATGTAGGCGCAGTTTTGCATACTCATTCATTTTATGCGACTGCACTTTCGTGTCTCCATGAAACAGTGCCGGTTATTGTCGAGGAACAATCACAGGTGGTTGGAGATGCTATTCGCTGTGCGCCTTATGTTCCGGCGGGTCAACATGAAAAACTGGGCCATGCCGTTGCAGAGGCAATAGGTGCCAGTAACGGTGTTCTGCTGGCAAATCATGGCGTGGTGGCTTGTGGGCGGGGTGTCGACGAAAGCTTATTTGTAGCGCAAATTATTGAGCGTATTTGCCAGATGTATCTGATGACACGTTCCATTAGTGCTCCTGTGCCCATACCGCCGGAACACGTCCGCAGCGAACGCGAACGCTGGTTGTATAAATACGGCACTACTGCCGATCACGATGGAGCACACTAACTTATGTATGATTTGGTTAGTTTAGGTGAGGTGATGCTTCGGCTGGCACCGCCTAAATTTGAACGGCTACGCCGGACACGCCGGCTCGATGTTGAGGTCGCCGGGGCACAGTTGAATATCGCTGCCAACATGGCACGTTTTGGAAAAAAATCAGCCTTTATTTCAAAGCTACCCGACAACGAATTGGGTGTATTGGCCTACGATTCTTGTGCCGCATATGGCGTGGATATGAGGCATGTCAAAATGGTTCCAAATACACGGATGGGTATGAATTTTTTGGAGTTTAGTTCTACTCCGCGTGTGGGGGTAACGATATTTGATCGTCGCGGCAGTGCGGCGAGTACAATCACTGTTCAAGATTTCGATTGGCAGGCGATTGCGTCACAAACTCGAATCGCTCATACTGACGGCATTGTTCCGGGCTTGAGCGCTGACTGCCGTGAAGCGACGTGGGCTTATCTCAAGGCGGCAAGGGCTGCCGGTTGTATCACTTCTTTTGATGTGAATTACCGCGAACACCTTTGGACTGAGGCAACGGCTCTTGAGTGCTGGAAGACACTGCTGCCATTGGTCGACATTGTGGTGACCAGCCGTTCCGTATCTGAAGCGGTTTTTGGGTTTAATGGTACCGATGCCGAAATAATGTGGGCGTATCACGACCAATTTGGGCATAAGCTGGTTTGCCTGACGCAACGGGAAATTATGGGCGTGCTGCAGGGTGCATGGAGCAGCCAAGCACTTCACGAAGGGCAAGTCATAAAAGGTCGGCGTTACGAATTTGATGTGGTTGATCGATTTGGTACCGGTGATTCGTTTTTTGCTGGCCTTTTATATGGTTACCTTGAAGGCGATATACAGTTTGCATTGGATTTTGGTAATGCGGCATGTGCTTTGGCGCATACGATCGAAGGTGACATCGCACAGTTCACTGCTGCAGAAGTTCTCCCCTTACTTAACGAGAAAATTGACTTACGAGTAAAGCGCTAAAAATTATGAACGATATGAGCCATCGCGAAGAAGCTGTTTATCTGACTAAATCGACCGGTATTTTGCCGGCGATGAAGCTCAAACAGGCGACAGATATGCTGCCTTATGCACAAGCGATGTATGACGGCGGCGCGCGGGTAATCGAAATTACGATGACGACCCCCGGTGTACTTGAAAACTTTCGCGCTATTTCATCGTCATTTGGCGATAAACTGTACTTAGCTGCTGGGACATGTTTAGATGGTGCCAGCGCATTAGCAGCCATACAGGCTGGGGCACGTATTTTGGTATCGCCAGCAGTGGTACCGGATGTCATCGATATTGCCAATCGCTATCGGGTAGCGTGCTATTCAGGCGCGTTTACAGCGACTGAGGTCTTTACCGTCATGCGTGCGGGCGCAGATATGGTGAAGATTTTCCCCGCTGCGTTAGGTGGGCCGTCTTATATGACCAACCTGAAAATGGTTTACCCCGAAGTTAATCTCATTCCTTCGGGTGGAATTAGCCTCGAAACAGCCGGCCAATTCATTCGCAGCGGCGCTTGTGCAGTATCCGGAATGCGGAACTTCTTTGATGCCGAACAGGTGGCGCAGCATGGTGTTGGCTGGATCACCACCCAAACCAGACGCTATCTTGAACTGGTTGCTGATGCCAAGAAAAATAGCCCAGTACTTCCTTAGTTGAATGTAGCTCACATTTCAATATTGCTATATGATTTGCTGACGCATATTGGCGGCTAGCTTTCAAATAACCTCATAAGGAAGAAAATGATGACAGACGAACGTGGTTTAGAAGCCAATATCAATACGCATTCAAGACCTTCGGAACTCAAAATTACCGATATGCGTATTTGTAACCTGCGTGGGTTACCTATGGATTGTACCGTTCTTCGCCTCGATACCAATCAAGGTATCAGCGGATATGGCGAAGTGCGTGATTGGGCGAGCCCTACTTTTGCCCTCATGTTGAAGAATCGTATTATTGGTGAGAACCCCTGCAACATCGATCTGATTTTTCGTAAACTCAAGCAGTTTGGATACCATGCACGGCAGGGCGGAGGAGTATCCGGTATTGAAATGGCGCTGTTTGATCTGGCGGGAAAGGCTTACGGCGTTCCTGCTTATCAACTGCTCGGTGGTAAGTTCCGAGATAAAGTGCTGTGTTACTGCGATACAGATTCAGTGCCAAACGGACAAGATATGGGGGAACGCCTGAAACGTCGTATGGAACGCGGTTTTAAGTTCCTCAAAATGGATATTGGTATAGGCTTACTTACGGATGTTCCGGGTGCACTTAGCGGCCCACCCAATATGTTGAATACGACTGACGTGATGCATCCGTTTACCGGCATTCAGATCACCCCTACAGGTATCGATTTTCTCGTAGAATATGTGCGGCAAGTGCGGGCTGTGATCAGTTACCAAGTGCCCCTGGCCGTGGATCATTTCGGGCATATCAACCTTGAGTCTTGCATCCGGTTAGGGCGGGCGCTCGATCAGTTCACATTGGCCTGGTATGAAGATATGATTCCGTGGCAGTTTACGGATCAATATGTGCGCCTAGCGCAGTCAGTGAATACGCCGATTTGCACTGGCGAAGATATTTACCTCAAAGATGGTTTCCGACCACTGCTGGAAAAGCGTGGGGTCTCGGTTATCCATCCTGATCTGGCAACTGCGGGGGGGCTTATGGAAACCAAGAAAATCGGTGATCTGGCCCAAGAACATGGTGTGGCGATGGCGATGCACTTCGCAGGATCACCGATTTCATTTTTTGCGAATATCCACTGTGCGGCGGCGACTGAGAATTTCTACGTGCTGGAAAACCATTCGGTCGACCTGGACTGGTGGGATGATCTGGTTGATTGCGATAGTAAGCCTTTCATCAAGGATGGTTATGCAGCAGTACCAGAGGCACCCGGTTTAGGATTTGAAGCTGTTTATGAAGCTGCATTCCGTGAACGGATGGATGATCGGCGACAGGGCGGTTTCTTTGAGCCATCGACTGAATGGGACGGCGAACTTTCGCATGACCGGCTATGGAGCTGACCCGGTTCGTTGTGCGCTGATAGAAGTTCTTATGATGCAAATTATGCAGTTGTAGCTGCAATTGTCGCATATTTTGCATCACTTCCGCTGAATTAGCAGGCGGATGTGAGGGAGCAATGCGCCGAATTGACATTTTGTGCCGGCGGGAGGCTCACCCATTGCCACTGAAATGACACAAATGCAGCGGATGGCCCGGTTGATGTCACCGCTTGCCATTTGTGCCTACTAGTGCCCTGTTTGCTGTTGTCTTTAGTGGTAGAAAATACACAATTAATAGACTCCCATTTAGGCCTATTTTTACATCCAATTTTAGAACATAAGTTCGTGTCTTGTCAAGAAAAGTTGGTTCGAGTATGCAAACCTGAGATGGATCTTGACGAAGAGTAGTCTAATATGGCGATTTAGCTACAACCGTGAACAATTGATAGATATGTCATGAAATGGCCGAGGAAGTTATCTTCGGCTGTTTGTTTTTATCTTTTGGTGTTCATGCCTGGAATGTGTGGGATTCCTTATCGCGAATCCACTTTTCCAGGTTGCCAAGGCCATCATAGGCTGCATATTTATACATCTCGGATAGGGTAGGGTAGTTGTAGACCGATTGTATGAAGACATCAATGGAGCCGTTTGAACTGATAACCTGCGAACCAATGTGGACGAGTTCAGATGCCATTTCGCCGATGTGATGAGCGCCTAAAAGTTTCTTGTCATCGGGCGAGAATATCAGCTTCAACATGCCATTGTCGCCAATGATTTGTCCACGCGCGTTATTTTCGCTGTAGGTACGACCGACTAAATAAGGAATACTTTTCTCTTTACAGGCTTCTTCGGTTAGTCCCACCTGCGCGATTTCGGGTACGGTGTAAACAGCTAAGGGTAATACCGATGACATATGATCTTTGTAAGATAGATTGAAGGCGTGCGCCATTGCCACGCGCGCTTGCTCCATTGACGTCGAGGCCAAAGCCGGAAAGCCAATCACATCACCTGCGGCATAAATATTGGGTAATGTAGTTTGATACTTATCGTTTACTACGATAAGACCACGCTTGGCTGTCTCAATTCCCAACGTTTCTAGTCCAAGACTTGAGACGTTGCCCTGCCTGCCTGACGCATACAATACCCCATCAACAACCAGTTCTTCACCTGATTGTAAGGTTAGATGAACATGATTATCGCGTTCTTCTGTTTTGTTGACCTGCTGCTGAAATAACATCCTTACGTTGAGCTTTGTGAGCTGGGCGGTTAAGCGCGCGACGATTTCCTGATCAACAAAGGGCAGAATTTGTTCATGGGAGTCGATCAATGTTACCTGAACGCCTAATGTCGCAAAGACGGAAGCATATTCACAACCGATAACGCCGCCTCCAACGACCGCCAGGGTTTTGGGAATGAATTCCATCCGCAGAATGGTATCCGAGTCAAAGATCAGCTGACCATCAAATGGGACATCAGGTGGATGAAATGGCGACGAGCCAGTGGCAATGAGGATGATATCCGCTTGAAGTTCAGTATCCGTGCCATTGGTCGTGTGAACTTGTATGGTGTGCGCATCTTTCAGAGAGGCTTCGCCCCAGAAAACCTCAATCTTGTGACGGTCAAGATTGTGTTGGATGATTTCCCGTTCCCGATTAACAACCGCTTTCTCGCGATGCATAAAATCGGAAACTGTCATATTGTCTTTAAGTGAATAATCGAGGCCGTAAAGCCCACGTTGAAGCAGACCTGAAAAATATAGTGCGGTTTCGCGCAGTGTTTTCGAGGGTACTGTACCCGTATTGATACCGGCACCGCCCAAATAAGGCGTACGTTCAACAAGTGCAACCTTTTTTCCAAAGTAGGCGGCTTGTGCAGCCCCTTTTTCGCCCGCCGGGCCTGACCCAATTACAATCAGATCGTAATACTCGTTCACTTTGTCTCCAAGTAGCTTGCCTAATTTCTCTCAGATGTTCGCCTGATCATTATATGACTTTTTATCCTTAACTTCATCTTTTGCATGTTACTTCCCTATTGTTCTGGTGATAGATTTCGATTAACGTTACAACTTGCAGACATTGATGAGAAATATGCTTTTCCGGATCTTGCTTGTGGTATAGAATTGCAATTTGCATCTTAATTATTTAAAAGGAGACTTGAAATGCGAGTCTATCGAATTCTCTGTACTTTTCTTGTTACAATTTTACTAGTTCCATTCAGTGCGTCGTCGGCACAAGATGCCCAACCCCTGGTCGGTTCCTGGGATCAATGTGCTGCTCCAACAGCCTTACCTGATAGTGTGAACGTTGGCGCTGTGTTTGGCCTCACGAAAGCTGTAGCGGTTTATGGTACTGCCCAGAAAAATGCGGTCGATTTAGCAGTAGAAGAAATTAATGCCTCTCATTATTTAGGTGATAAGTCGACGTTGGCCGTCACTGTCGAAGATTCGGCGGGTGATAAGGATCAAGCCGTAGCTGCAATGACCAAGTTGATCGATGAGGATAAGGTTGTTGCCGTGCTTGGCCCGACGCTGTCGTCTGAAGCTCTGGCTGCTGATCCGATTGCCCAAGAAGCCGGAACGGTTGTGCTCGGTGTGAGCAATACGGCTAATGGCTTGACGACAGCAACCGGTATGGGCGATTATGTATTCCGCGACAGCTTGCCCGAGTCGGCGGTTATCCCCGGCACGATTAAGCAGGCAACCGAACTGCTTGGCCTCAAAAAAGTCGCTCTTTTGTATGGTAACGATGATGCGTTCACAAAGAGCGGTTACGATATTTTCAAGCAATCACTCACTGATAACACCGTAGAAATAGCGGATGAAGAAACCTTTGCTAAAGGCGATGTGGATTTTAATGCCCAATTGACCAAGGCAATCGGAACCGAACCGGATGCGCTGGTTGTGTCGGCTTTGGCGGCTGAAGCGACCCAGATTATCATTCAGGCACGTGCGCTTGGTTATACGGGTAATATCATTGGTGGCAATGGTTTCAACTCGCCAGCCGTTCTTAAAGGCAGTGGTAAAGATGCCGAAGGATTGATTGTGGGTGGTGCATGGAATTATGGTAATCCAAACCCCTCCGATAGCAGTGTGGCCTTCGTGAAAAACTACGAAGCCAAATACAGCAGTTCACCCGACCAATTCGCTGCACAGGCTTATACGGGCACATGGTTGCTGGCGACTGCTGTCCGCTGTGCAAACTCGGTTGACCATAAGGCAGTGCGTGATGCACTGGCAGGAATCAAGGACTTTAACAGCCCATTGGGTGTGTTTAGCTTTGACGAAAATCGCGATCCTGTACATGAGCCAATTGCACAACTGGTCGTCGACGGTAAATTCACCCCGCTGGCAGTTGCAATGTCGGGCGAGGCGACTGCGATGCCAGAAGCGACACCGGGTTCGTAATCCATTTCCAATTCCATAGGGGTGGTTGATATAATCACCCCTAACCTAACTCTATGACCACAGATAGAAGACAATTAGCAGTATTTACGAACTAGATCATTCTTACAAGAAATCGCATGAACATCACCCAACAGATTGTCAATGCTATTTGGCTCGGCGGGGTTTACAGCCTTTTTGCGCTCGGTTACGCATTAGTATTTAGCGTTCTCGGTGTGTTGAATTTGGCGCATAGTGCCGTTTTTATGTGGGGTGCCTTCGTTGGTCTGGCAGTTGTGACTCAACTCGGGCTGCCGGTTTGGATAGCGATTCCGGTGGCTATGCTGGCTGCGGGAGGTATAGGCGTGCTATTAGAGTTAATTGCCTTCGCTCCTTTACGAAGACGAAATGCACCGCGCATCTCACAACTTATTAGCAGTATTGGCGCATCAATTCTATTGGTAAATATCGCGCAAATCATTTTTGGCACTAATCCTCAACGTTTTCCGCAGGGCAGTATTCCGACTGATGCCGTTCAGGGCTTACCGTTTCGAGTTACACCTGTTCAAATTGCCATTCTCATTATTTCTGTTATTTTGATGGCTGTTCTTCAATACCTTGTCATGCGAACTCGTGTTGGGCAAGCCATGCGAACAGTTGCTTTTAATGAGCGGGTCGCCGGTCTTTTGGGTATTAATGCGACGCAGATTTTTCAGATCACTTTTTTTCTGGCAGGTGCTTTAGCAGGGGCGTCCGGCGTACTATACGGGTTGGCCTATAATTCGATGACTCCTTTTATGGGTGATGCTGTTTCGCTTAAAGGGCTTACTGTGATCGTTTTAGGTGGACTCGGCAATATTAAAGGGGCTGTCATTGGTGGGTTCTTAGTGGCGGCGTTGGAAACCTTTAGCATTGCCGCAGGTGGAAGCAACTATCGCGATGCAATTGTCTTTGGCCTTTTGTTTCTGATTTTACTTTTCCGACCCCAGGGACTTGTCGGACAAGCTGAACAGAATAGAGCCTGACGATGGAACTTCTTCGCAGCATTGGGTTGAGCGAACCCGTAATACAATTTATGCTCGTAAACGCGATTCTTGGTCTTAGCGTTTATCTGACCCTGTATACAGGTATGTTCTCACTTGCCAACGCGGGATTTATGGCGATAGGGGCATATACGGGTGTAATCGTCACGCAGAATTTTCAACTGCCGTTATGGGTGGGCTTGATTGTCGGAATGTTGTTGGCGGGTGTGATCGCCATTCCCATTGGTTTGCCTGTGTTGCGTTTACGGGATATATACCTTGCTATTGCTACGATTGGTTTTGGCGAAGTTATTCGCATCATCATCCTAAACTTTGACACGTTAATGACTACACTAACAGGGCGCCCTGTTACACTCACACAAGGTGCATTGGGTATCAGTGGTATTCCTAAAATAACACAGACGTGGCATCTCATTTTTTTTCTCATCATGGCTGCCTATGTTATTGCCCGTTTGCATCGATCGCGTTTTGGGCGGGCAATGGCTGCTATCCGGCAGGATGAGCAAGCAGCAGCCAATATGGGAATTGATGTTTTCTACACAAAGAATGTGGTCTTCATACTGAGTGCGGCCTTAGCAGCAGCGGCGGGCGTATTAAAAGCGCATTTGACCCGAACCATTGATCCCAGTGACTATGGTTTTAATGCGGCAGTCGAAATATTGACGTTCGCGGTATTAGGTGGAACAACTTCACTTATCGGTCCGATTGTGGGCGGGTTTGTGCTGACTGCTTTACCCGAAATGCTGCGCGCTTTGAAAGATTATCGGACAATCGTGAACGGGGTTGTTTTACTGGGTGTTATTATCTATTTGCCCGGTGGTTTAGCAAATCCGGCTGTTTGGAGACGATTTATTAGGCGGATTCGTGGTATCCGTAAACCTGTAAGGGGAAGTAATAGTGTCCTCCCTTGATGAAATAACGACACGTTAAAAGTTATATTATGCTCGAACTCAGACAGGTTTCTCGTTCTTTCGGCGGGCTGCAGGCGCTCAAAGACGTCAGTATGACCGTGCCCGACCATCAAATTATTGGCTTAATTGGGCCAAATGGCGCGGGTAAAACCACACTTATCAATAACATCAGTGGTCTTGACCACCCAACAAGTGGGAGCATTCGCTTCAAAGATCAAGATATTCATAACCTTCAGGCACACCAGATTGCACGCCTCGGAATTGCCCGAACCTACCAGAATATTCGGTTGTTTGGGGATATGACGGCTTTGGAGAATTTGTTGATTAGTCAACATCGTCGCGGCAAAGCATCGATATTGGATACTCTGATTTTCTCTACTCGCTACCGCAAAGAAGAGCATGATTTACGTGAAAATGCGATTAATTGGTTGAATCGCTTTCAGTTATCTGATGTGATTGAGAACCGCGCTGGAAGTTTACCTTATGGTGATCAGCGACGGTTAGAGATGGCTCGGGCATTGGCGACTCAACCCGCATTGATGTTGCTAGATGAACCCGCTGCTGGTATGAACCCTGTTGAAACACGCCTATTGGGTGAACAAATCATTCGATTGAAAGATGAAGGCATGACAACTTTAATCATCGAACATGATATGTCACTCATTCATCAGGTTTGTGATGCTATTTACGTATTGAGCTTCGGTCAAATTATCGCCTATGGTACACCTGAGGATATTAAGAATAATCCAGTTGTTATCGAGGCCTATTTGGGGCAAGACAATCATGGCACTGCTTGAAATCCGTGATTTGCATACCAGTTACGGTGCCATCAAAGCATTACGTGGCATATCCTTCAATGTTGAAGCAGGGCAGGTCGTTAGTCTGATTGGTGCGAATGGTGCCGGAAAGACTACTACACTGAACAGCATCAGTGGAATTCTGAAACCATTTTGGGGACAAATTGTTTTTGATGGTCATGATATTGCAGGCTGGCGGAGTGATCGCGTAACACGCCTTGGTTTGGTTCAAGTGCCGGAGGGGCGGCAAATTGTCTCTACCATGACCGTCCTGGAAAATCTGCAACTCGGGGCTTATTCGCGTAACGATACTGGAAGTATCGCGCACGACTTAGAAAATATTTTCACGCGTTTCACCCGACTGCGAGAACGGCGGGATCAAAAAGCGGGATCGTTGAGTGGGGGCGAACAGCAAATGTTGGCTGTAGGACGCGCATTGATGACACGACCAAGGCTGCTGATGTTGGATGAGCCTAGTATGGGATTGGCACCGATGCTCATCAACGAAGTATTCAAAATTATCGGTGATATAAAGGCTCAGGGCATTCCTATATTGCTGGTTGAACAGAATGCGCGGAAAGCCCTGCAAATTGCTGATTATGCTTATGTGCTTGAACGGGGCATAGTCGTTCACCAAGGGGAAGCATCCAAGCTCCAAGAAGATCCACGGATTATTTCGGCTTATTTGGGTTGATTTGAATGCACGCTCGCTTATTTGCCTTTCCGAACACGAGCGCTACTCTGACGGACGACCAAATTTGGCTCAAGGATGATGTGATGATCTGCGGGGCGTTGATGATTAATTTCTGCTAGCAATAGATCCACGACTTTGTTCGCCACCAGTGCAATGGGCTGTGCGATGGACGTCATGTCAATTAATTCGGCCACTGGTGTATCATCATATCCTGTGAGTGAAATGTCAGTGCCGATTTCGAGCCCTAATGACTCGATGTAACGTTTTGCGCCAAAGGCCATCACATCATTGGCACAAGCAATCGCCGTTGGCCTCGGTTTGGTTGATAAGATCATTTCGGCAGCCTGGGAAGCACTTTGCATGGTGTTCGGCGAACGGGCGACCCAATTGTCCTGTATCGAAAGATTGGCCGCTTGCATGGTCTCCAAGTAGCCCTGCATCCGCAGGTCGCCAATTCGGAATCCTTCGGGCCAAGAGATAAAGCCAATACGTTCATGCCCTTTAGCAATGAGATGCTCGATTGCCAGTTTGATACCCCGTTTACCATCGACATCCACATAAGGGAAAGAAATATTCCCGTTGGCTTTGCCATAAGTTGCAAATGGTACTTGCCGCTCTAATAGATGATTGACACGGGTGTCGCCGTAAGTTACATCGGAAACGACAAAACCGTCTACACGATTGGTGTTGATGAGATCATCATAGGGCTTAATGCCGTTCTGACTGGGTTGGGTGAAGGTAAGGATATGGTAGCCGTGTGCTTCGGCAGATTGAGCCAATTCATATAGGAAAAGGTCGAGCAGTGGATTTCGTCGGATGGGATCTTCAGCTACGTGCCATGCATATCCGATCATGCGCGTTTCATTAGTTTTTAGATTACGGGCTACCGTATTCGGGTGATAATCCAATTCGCGGATGGCATCACGAACGCGCTGGCGGGTTGCCGGTTTGGTGAGGGGATTATTATTGATGACATATGAAACGGTAGTGACAGAGACGCCTGCATAGGCAGCAACATCACGAATTGTAATGTTAAGTTGGTAATCCAAGGCCTGAGCGGAAGCCAACACGCGTGACAACATCTCCTGATCTATATCACCATGTCCAGCTAAGACATGATAAGCGGCAGACATGGATACGTTGGCTTGTTCAGCGACATCTTTTAACGTTGCCATCAAATTCGTGCCTTTGCTGCGCCAACGTGGAAATGCTCGTTTATAGCTTAATCAATTGAATAGCTGGCGACAAATATATACAGTCTGCCATTTGCTTGACGATATTACAAATGGTTCTGGTATGTCATATTGCTTAATTATACGCGCAGTATTGCAGTTAAATCACCCTTTTACCCCACCCAATGAAATACCGCGCTGCAAATAGCGTTGAAGAACGATTGCAATGACTAGAGGGGGTAGCAACGATAAGAAAGAGGCTGCCATCTGGATGTTGAGCGGCGAGGGTACTTGCTGAACATTCAACATATACCAAAGTCGTACGGTTATCGGCTGCATGTCAGGATTTGGTAGTACCAGCAGAGGCAGCAAAAAATCTTTCCATAGCCCCAAAAAACCGACAATCGTCAGCACGCCCAGAATGGATCGTGATAATGGTAGCGTAATTGACCAAAATGTACGAAGCGGCGAAGCGCCATCAACTTTAGCTGCGTCATATAGATCAGATGGGATGCTTTCAAAAAAGGTTTTCATGACGAAAATGCCGAACGCATTGACCGAATAGGGCAGCCACAGCCCCCAATAATTATTGAGCAGGCTGATGTTCAAGATTGGAACTTTTACGATTGTCGTGTAAAGCGGAATTAAATAGGCGATGCTGGGGATCATTAATGTAACCAAGAACCCCCACATGATAAAGCGTCCCGCAAATGGTTTGAGGCGAGCCAGACTGTACGCTGCAAGTGTAGTGACTGTCAGCTGGCAAATAATGCCACAGACGACGATAAATAAGGAATTCTTAAATAAGTTGATGAACTTATATTTTACCCAAACATCACTATAGTTTGTCCACTGTGGAACAGCAGGGAAGATTTGCAGCCCACCCTTATATATCTCTGTACTGGTTTTTAGCCCGGATGTAAAAGCAAAAATAAACGGGAAAAATACGGTCACGGCCATGACGACGAGTACAACGAAGAAAAATGCGTAAACCAAGCGGCCTATATGTGTTCGTCGTTCTAAGTTTGTGAGGATACCACGATCCCAGAATTCCATATCGTGCTTCCTTAATTAGTCTGCCGAAGTACGCGAGAACTTCAGATAGATAATTGAAAAAATGCTCAGAATAATTATTAATGAAAAGCTCCATGCCGAAGCCAGACCAAAATCGTTGTCCAAGAACGCTTTTCGGTAAATGATCAGTACCGGTGTCAAGGTTGCGTTATTAGGACCACCTTGAGTCAGCAAGAATGGCTCAGTGAAGATTTGCACCACAAAGATGACTTGCAACACGAAGGTTATTAACATTGTTGGATACAGATAAGGCAGAGTAATGTATCGAATCCGCTCGAAGGGTGTCGCGCCCTCGATTTCTGATGCTTCATAATACTCAATCGGAATATCTTGCAGGGATGCGAGATAAATGAGTAAGGTACTACCAAAATTCGCCCAAGTTAATAGCACAATAATTGCTGGCTTAACCAGGCGTGGATCTTGCAGCCATGATTGCGGTTTGGCCCCAATGAGAACTAATGCTGAATTTAGTACACCGTTATCTGCTGCGTAGATCAACCGCCAAATTAGGATCGAAATCGTAATGGGGATTACCGTCGGTAGAAAATATACTAGGCGGAAAAATACTTTTCCCCGGCGCATTTCGTTGACCATGATGGCAACGAACACGGGAATCAAGAAACCCATGCCAACACTCAGTAGTGCAAACGAGATGCTGTTCGACCAAGCAATTTTGAAAGATGGATCAGCCAGCATCCTCTGAAAATTACTTAAGCCTATCCATGTTGAATCGCCTACCAAACTGACTTTTTGAAAGCTGAAAATAACGGTTTTGACAATTGGAAACCATGCAAATAGGCCAAACACAAACAGGGCAGGCAGCAAAAAAAGATAAGCTGTGATTTGGCTTGAAAGATTAATTCGTTTGCGGGTGGCGCGCTGTGCTTGAACAGGGGTCGATTCGACTGGCTTAACACTAATATTCATGACTAATGGCCTTGTAAAAATGTACTTATTCTTAAGAGGGTGAGTGGTATCAGGTAATTGTGATACCACTCACAGAACATTTATTTACTTACTAACTGTCATACTATCAAGCGTTGAGCTTTGGAGGTTTGCGGCCGCATCTTTGAGTGCCGTGGCCGGATCAACCGATTCATCAGTTAACACCGAGCTAACGACCGCGCCGACCGCAGCATAGTACTGCTGACCAGCGGGGCTGGGCTCGACCTGCAGCTTGGCGGTACCGGATGAAACGGCATCAAGGAATGATGAGTAGTTATCATAGGGGAGGGTATAGTATGGTTGTTCAAAATCGTGACGGGCTGCCTGATAATCACCAATATACAGCGGTAGGGCAGGGCCACCAACAGCTGGGTTCTCTTCGGCTTTTTGGGCTTCGAGGCCCTTCACAATTTCAGAAGGATCTAACAGTCGCCACAGTTCAAAATAGACGGCAGCTTCTTTTTCGTCGGCAGTCGCAGCATTATTGACCATGTACATGTCGCCACCGGTTAAAGTTGCGATGCCACCGGGACCAGCAGGCAGTGGAGCGAAGCCAATGTTGTTCATATCTGTTTCGCGGAAAGTTGTCTTGATCCAGCGATATTGATCGCCTGCCATCATGACCATGGCGGCCTTGCCCGTTCCCAATTCAGTACCATTACCACCCCAGTCCAGAGTGTCACGGGGGAGAACATCGTCTGTCCAGCGGAGATCCTTCAAGAGTTGGAGAGCGTCAACCAAAGCACCTTCGCCGAAACCGGCAGTGACTTTGCCATCGGCACTGGTCTTGATTATGTCAGCCGGTTTTGCACCAAAAGTGTAACCCAGAACGGTGAAGTGCCAGCCGGTTGCAGGGCCGCCATCGTTAATCATCGAGAAACCGACTACGCCTGCATCACGGTTGGTGAGCTTCTTCGCCATTGTGCGCAGTTCATCCCATGTTGCGGGTGGCTTGTCGAAACCGGCATCCTTCAACATCTTGATGTTGTAACCGAGTCCCATACCATAAGCATTGTAGGGGATCGCGTAGACTTTGCTGTCTTTGGTCGCCAGACTGATGATATCTTTGTTGAAAATATCACTGACACCTGCGGTGGTCAGAACATCAGTAATGTCTGCGGCTACGGCTGAGTCAATATATTTCATTGGATCAGTCATATAAACCTGAAACATGGTAGGAACCTGCCCGCCAGCCACTAATGCTGCGAACGAGTCGGGTTGGTAGGTATATTCCAGACCTTGAACCGTCACATTTGGATAGAGAGCCTGAAAGCGTGCGGCCTGGTCTTGCCATGCTTGATGGGCGGCGGTATCGGTTTCTGGTGGCATATTGGTAATGCTGACGGTTACAGGACGACTGCCTGCAATTTCCTTGGGTAGTTTAAGTACGGTAGCTAACTTGGCATCACTCTGTGCATTAGCCGAACCGAATGCAACCGTCATCAGGACCATCATACTTATAAGCAAAGCTAAACGTAGAGCCTTTTTCATCATTATTCTCCTATGAAACAAAATTACTTTGTCCAAACTGTATAAGCGCATTGTCAATTAAATGAAATCTCGACTTAAATCCTCCCCTATAGTTGTCTTGTTTATAATTAACCGTTCTTGGGTGTCATTTTTAAAACGTTTCAAAAATATCCTAGCATTATCGCAGATGGTTGTCAAGTTTTCGTAATGCCTCACCTTTAACTCGATATAAATTGACTGTTTTGTGTAAATAAGAGTACGGATAGTTCAAAATATGGGATAATCTAGCTGTAGAATGCCATTGACCGAAAAGTAATTGCATTCTACAATGTTATAAATTGTACCGTTTCAAATTTCTTTATGTGTATATGGGATTTCAGATTTCAACATGAATTCAAACTCTTCTCTCTTCGAACGTATAAAATTGCATGGAGCGCCTGCAGCAAATAATGCCAGTGTCATTGTGCATGGATTGGCACGACTTACATTTTTGACTTCTCGACTAATACGCCTTGAATGGGCGACAAATGGTCAATTCGAAGATCGATCAACCTTCGCTTTTCCTAGCCGTTGGGCTGATTCTCCCGAGTTCAATTGCGAAACGATTGAAGGCGGCATCGTAATTACTTCATCCCACCTAGTGCTTCGGTATCTGCCTGACGGAAAGCCATTTTGTTCGACAAATCTATCCATCAGCCTCACGGTTGGCGACAACGTTGTTCATTGGACACCGGGACTTGCCAATGAGGGTAATTTACGTGGTACACGCCGCACGCTCGACCAATGTGCGGATGCGGCCAGCATTCCTGAAGGGTTACTTTCCAGAGATGGGTGGTCATTATTCGATGATAGCGCTTCGGTCGTCTGGGATTTGGATCAGACATGGGTAGAAAGTCGTTCGGATGAACACTTATACGATTGGTATTTTTTCGGATATGGACATGATTACAAAACGCTTCTAAAAGATTATGCTAGCTTTGGAGGCGATATCCCGTTAGTACCTCGCTATGTTTTAGGAACATGGTGGTCACGGTTTTGGGCATACCATGCTGATGACCTCACTCAACTGGTCAAGGATTTTCAATCGCATGAAATTCCTCTGGACGTGTTGGTCGTCGATATGGACTGGCACACACCAGATGGTTGGACGGGTTATAGCTGGAATCGTCAGCTATTTCCTGATCCTGAAGCGTTTCTGGCATGGGTGCATTCTCAGAATCTTTACGTAACCCTAAATTTGCATCCGGCAGAAGGAATTCAGAAACATGAAGATGCTTACCCAGAATTTGCTAAATTGTTAGGTCGCGATGCAAGTTTGGACAACGGTATTCAGTTTGATGCGACTGACAAAAGTTTTATCCAACACTATTTTGAATTGCTGCATCATCCGATGGAAGAACAGGGTGTCGATTTCTGGTGGCTTGATTGGCAGCAGGGAACCGACACATCTATCAAAAACCTTGATCCATTGCCCTGGCTCAATCATTTGCACTTCAGGGATTCAGCACGGCGAAATACACGGCCCATGCTCTATAGTCGGTGGGGAGGATTGGGTAATCATCGCTACCCGATTGGATTTTCAGGCGATGCTTATACCACGTGGGAGTCGTTAGCTTTTCAACCTTACT
The DNA here is from genome assembly GCA_044226325.1 of Aggregatilineales bacterium. Lineage (GTDB taxonomy): Bacteria > Chloroflexota > Anaerolineae > Aggregatilineales > Phototrophicaceae > CFX2. The sequence continues at coordinate 556,310 of JBGAHG010000001.1, read as the reverse complement.
TTACCGCGACTGCTGCTAACGTTGGATATGGTTGGTGGAGTCATGATATTGGCGGGCATTTCGGCGTGGCTGATCCCGAATTGTATGCACGTTGGGTGCAATTTGGCGCTGTGAGCCCTTGCTTGCGTTTGCACTCTACTAAAGATCCACTGGCCGAGCGGCGCCCCTGGGCATTCTCTAAACCGATATACGATGCGTCCAAAGCCGCAATGCAACTGCGATACAAACTGTTTCCCTATTTGTACAGTGCGGCGAGGGCAAACTCCCAAATTGGACTGTCATTATGTTATCCCATGTATTATGAATATCCTGAACACGAAGATGCTTATCTCGCTCGAGGGCAGTATTTCTTTGGCAATCAACTTATGGCTGCACCTATTGTAAGCCCAATGGACCCGACCACAGGACTCGCTTCAACTGATGTATGGATACCGGAAGGTACCTGGATCGATTACACCACGCTAGAAACTTACACGGGGCCCCGTTGGGTGAGGTTATTTGGTGATCTCAACCGCATTCCTATGTTTGCAAAATCAGGTGCGATATTGCCATTGGCATCTAATATCACGAATACCAAAGAATTTGACGGTTCCCACTACATTTTGATGCTGTTCCCCGGTTCTGAGGGCCAGTTTGAAATATATGAGGATGACGGCGCTACAGAATCCTATAAATATGGTGACTTTGAGACGACTTTAGTGAAGCTGTCGCCTGTTGATGGTGACGTAATCTCGCTTTTGATAGAAGGTTCTCAGGGGAATTGCCCGATTCTACCGGCGAATCGAACATTTAAAATGCACTTTCGTGGCATATCTGAAACAAGGAAAGTGACTGTTAATCAGGTGGAGAATACTGCTTGGATCTATGACAAAAACAGTGCTGAGTTAGTGTTGTCGCTCGAAAATGTTGATCGAAGAACAACGCTTGCTATTACCATAAATGTTGGCAATTTAGACGCTACAGATATAGATCAAGCTGCAAGTATGAACGATCCATTTGTACATTTCATTGAGTACACGACGTTTGAGGATGCTCACCAACAGCTTGGGACATTGGTGATAGTCCCACCTAAAAGTAGTTCATCATTTGATGTTGAGATCGAATGGTTACTTCAAAAGTCCGGTCAAGTGGCTTTTACACAACATCAAGTGCTAACGAACTGCACCGCACGGCAAATTATTCATGCCCCATTCTGCGATGAGGGTGAGTTTTCCACTTTCCGATGGCATGCTTCAGTCACGCTCATGTGGCAAGGTAAAACGACGTATTTCAACTATGTTAGTCATGATGCCTATCCTAGCATCACGAGTTGGCAAAGTATTATCTATAACCCTGAAGTACAACCCCATTCAGTTCAGGATGTTCTTTGCGCAGATGGACATCTGAATGACAGTTTGAATTGGAACAGACATCGCCAATCCCTGAATGATACCGTTAATATCAAACAGCCGTATGGCATCGTTTTGCTTCAACAAGACAGACAGCGTATCATTGATGGTGAACCGCTTGAAGCTTGCGTTGCAACAACTATGTTTATGCCTAAGGATCAAAACGCGATACTCTACGCCCAATCTGTAGGTGACGCAATATGCTATTTGAATGGCAATGAACTCGTTACAGTTGCCCCTATTTCTCATTTTGCTCTTAATCCGATGTTTGACTCGTGGATGCCACCCAAGCAAGTTTATTATGCCTTACCTCTACAAAAGGGTATGAATCAGATTATTATGTTTACGCGACCGGATACTGCTATCCAGTGGTGGGGTATCGGCGCGACTGTCTTTGATGAAAATGGCAACGCATTAGGCTGCTAAAGATTTTAGAGCCTAATATTTGAGGCTAAACGGTTGGCCTCAATTACCTACCATTAGGAAATATCAATAATGAAGTTCAGGTTTGGATTTCGATTTAGGTTTGAGTATCGTGTCACTTTTGTCTTGTTTGTAACCACACTCCTAATTGGGGTTCGATTTGTCTATGGTGCTGCTTCTGTATATTACTCCCTTGAAAATGGGCTGATAAAGATTAGCAATAGTTATTATGAAGTTGCGCTTAATGCTACTAACGGAGGCATTTCTTATATTCTCGATAAATTGAGTAACAAGAATATCGTTGAGGGTGATGCCAACAGCAATTTGTGGTCCGCCAAACTTGATAATGGCAAGCCCATCAAAAGCAGTTCTTACGCCGAACTCGTCCCTGCGTGGGACGATTCCAACAAAGTATTGACACTAGCTTATAACGGTAAGATTAACGTGCAAGTCATTATTATGACTTATGACACTGCGTCTTTAAAACTTCAAGCCTCTGTAACTAATAATTCTGGCGCGAATATTTCGGGATTTGGGTTACCTGACTCAATGAAAGTATTCGAAGCAGATATAGATAATGCCTTGATGCCGATGATGCCCGGTGCTCAACTTAGTTCAGTGTTTTTCAAAGAAGGACGCACATACATCAATGAATATCCCGGAGTTATGTTTGCAGATTATCTCGGCGTGAATTCAGCACGTGGCAATGTCACGATTTACACACAAAAAGGATCAATTTTACAACCGTCCCTCATAGGCTTTGAACATTTAAAAGATGATGCAGGCTTTACGAAAGTTGCGCATTCATATCGAACGTGGATCGAAGACACGAAAACGTGGTCGTCGCCCAATGTCATTATTAATATCGGCCAAGACTACCCTACGACCATTCAAAACTATCGTATTGATAATCAGATTGATAAGTTTAAATCCTTAACGGATAAATTGAGTAATGCCGCACAAACTTATTTTGCTGCACCGATGTATAAGCTCGACCTGGTGGCGTTAAAGATGAAATTTGCGGATATTCAGAGTGCCATTATCGACAAGTTGAATATTCCGGGCATAATGCATTTTGTTGCTTTTCAACTTGGTGGGCACGATCATAATTATCCTGACTTCATACCGCCAGATAAAAAATGGGGAACAACCGCAGATTTCATTGACGTCGTCAAATCGGTTCATGCGAGTGGCGGGCTAGTCGTTCCTTATACGAATTTTTCATGGTGGGACAACGATGGTCCAACATTAGCCAAATTACCAGCTGATACTCCGTTGAACAGTGTCATCAGTATCAAAGATGCTCATGGATTACCGGGATTTCAAAGCTACGGACCTAATAATGGCTTTGTGATGAATATTCACAATGCTTTTGTTAAGGACAAAATCACTGAACAACATAAGGCGCTGCTCAATGATGTAGAAGTCGATGCAATCTTTGAAGATCAATGGGGTGCACGAGCTGCACCTTATGACTTCAATCCGACAGGATTAGCAACCTTCGATCCGTCCACATCTTATTTTGAAGGCGTACTTGGTCATTATAGGGACCAAAGCGCTAGCAATCTGATGACAGAAGTTGGAGTGGATGTGCTTGCTGATAAGGGTGTCGGTTTCATGGGAACCAATTACTTGTGGGACATGCAAGGTTTTCGGAGTGCTACTGCTGGAGTGACGTCCTATTATCCTATGGCGGCCATGCTGTTACGGGATAAAGTGCTATTGTATCAACATGATTTAGCAGCGGAAACATGGACGAAAAATAAGGAGACGCTGCGCTGGAATCTGGCGCAAGGTTACGGTTTAAGTAATGCGTTTTTTGACTCCAACTTTTCCGCCATTAATATGGATAACCCGTGGTTGAACCTAATAGGTGTTTTCCAAAAATACGCCTTGTCCAATTATGCTGACCAACTAGCGACCGCGTATGATAATCTTGGAAACAATGTCAAACGAACGCAGTTTGCGACCTACACTGTTTACTCAAATTGGGATTCAACTAACTCTTATTCCGTAAATGGCAACACGCTGCCTGCTGGTGGTGCAGTAACTCAAGCCAATGATGGATCAGTCACTGCGGGAGTTTTTACAGTTTACAACAATAGCCCCTTAAGTATGGGCGAACACTATTTAGTCGAAGTACGCTCCCCAACCGAAATCAAATTATTCCAACCAGTTGGTGCAGATACAAATATTCGTATTCATTTAGATCCGACATGGGGCAAAATGAGTGTGACTGCTTATACTTATGATGGGGCAGTGCTTGGAACTGTAGCGTCCGTCATTAACCTTGACAATCTGGATTTTAAGTATCGTGCTGTGCTGAATGGCAAGCCAGTCGGATATTATCAACTTATGCCTGTGACCTAGCCGTGTTTGGTTTTATGTGTAGATGCAGTTGAGTACATCAATTGCGCAGAATCTCAAATTGGATTTGAACAATCTCTTTCAATTAGGGTGGGCAATTACGCAGTTTTGTGGCGAACCAAACACTGCTACAGTACAATTCCTCGTAATAATTCTTTTAAAACAATCTATCTGAATACAAGGGGATAATTCATGTTGAAGTTACGTTCGCTATTGCTGTTGATATTAGCGGCTGTTGGCATGCTGTTTATGCCGGTGGTTTCAGCACAGGATACAAAACCGGTCGTCGCAGTGGTAACACCCTATCTTGCGCAGCCCGGAACGCAATTCATGGTTGATGCCTTTAAAACTGCTGGCGAAGCTAAAGGCTGGACAGTCAATGTGGTTGATACTGCAGGTGATGTTGCTGCTCTGAACAGCCGCATTCAAGACGTCGTGACACAGGGTGTGAATGCTATTGTTATTAACGTTGACCCGCAGCAGGTTCCTGCACTGAAAGACGCTGCTGCTGCCAAGATTCCAGTTTTTGGTATGGATGCGGGTAATGCGCCTGAAGTTCTGGTCAATGTGACTAGCAATGGTTATGCGATGGCCGCTGAAACTGCCAGTTATGTTACCGATCGTTTAGGTGGTGCGGGCAATGTGGTGATGTTCGAATTCCCTCCATACCCGCCGGTGCAGAAGCGTGGGGTAATTGCAGAAGCTATATTCAAGAACACCCCTGACATCAAAATTATTGAAACTGTTGTGCCGGATGTAACAGATGGTGGTATTGCTGACTCACGCGCAAAAATGGAAGCCATTTTGGCGGCTCATCCTGAAGCAGGCAGCATCAATGCCGTTTGGGCTGCATGGGATCAACCTGCTTTGGGAGCACTTCAAGCTATTGAGGCTGCTGGCCGAGATAAAGAAGGTATCGTCATTGTTGGTATTGATGCCAATCCACAGGCCGTTGATGCTATTTCAAAAGGTGGTAATTTTGAGGCATCAGTCGCTCAGAACTTTACTGGTATTGGCAGCGCTGTCGCCGATCAAGTTGAGAAAGTGCTGAAAGGTGACACTCTGACCCAGAAGACCGTATATGTGCCGACTACATTGGTAACGAGTGCTAATGTATCCGAATTTGCGCCGAAGTAGTTTTTAAATCTTCTCTATCGAACATCCCTTTCTACCCCACATAGTAGAGAGGGATGCTCCCTAACAATCATGTCAACTCAAACGCAGCCATCTTTGCCCTCACTCTTGACGATCAAACAAGCTAGCAAGAGTTACAATGGGATCCCTGCTCTCGTTGATGCTTCTCTGGATCTTCGCGCTGGTGAAGTTCATGCGCTCGTCGGAGAAAATGGCGCTGGCAAATCCACATTGATTAAATTGCTGGCAGGTGTGTTACGCGCTGACTCTATTCAAGTCAGTATGCAAGGTCAGCCGGCATCCATTCATCACGCCCAAGATGCCTTCGATCATGGTCTGCGATTTATTCATCAGGAACTCAACGTCGTTCCTCATCTTTCGGTCGCCGAGAATATTTTCCTAAGCCATGCATATCCTAGACGGTTGGGCATTTTTGTGGATTGGCGTAGGCTGAACGAACAAGCTCAATCTGTTTTGAGCGCGTTAGGCATCTCACATTTGAATGTTCGCCAGCAAATGGCACGCCTTAGCCCAGGTGATCAGATGCTCATATGCATCGCACGAGCTTTTGCAGGCGATGAGATTTTTGTAGATGGCGCGCGCCAGCACAAACCGCTCATATATGTTATGGATGAACCCACTGCCTCACTCAGCGGTCAAGAAACCAAAATGCTCTTTAAGGTTGTCAACCAGCTTCGAGAGCAGGGCAGTGCTGTACTTTATGTTTCACACCGCCTTGAGGAAATTTTCAAAATATGTGATCGGGTTACCGTTATGCGTGATGGTCGCGTGATCGAAGTTTGCGACATCAAGCAAATCACGCCTGCGGATCTCATACGATTAATGACAGGGCGAAATGTAGAGCAAATCTACCCGGCAGGTGAGGGCAGACAGAGTGAAAAGATAGTCCTGAGCGTTCAATCTCTGCAAACGAGTGCCGTGCGTGACATAAACTTTGAATTAGCGAGCGGCCAAATCATGGGTGTTGCGGGATTAAATGGTTCGGGCCGAACTGAGCTGCTTCGTGCATTGATGGGTTTAGATCATGTGATTCGTGGTGAAATACATCTCAATGGTAATCATCTCAAGTCCATATCTGCATCGCAAGCATGGTATCACGGTATCGCGTTTGTGCCAGAAGAACGCCGTACACAGGGCTTGGTTCTTTCGCGCAGCATCAACGACAACATAACTTTACCGCAGCTGCGTCATATCAGCCGCCAAGGTTGGTTGCTTGATTATCGTTTGGAACGTAATACCAGCCTAGTATTGGGTGAAAAGGTGCGCCTCAAAAGCAATAACCCTGAACAAACTGTGCGCCAACTGAGTGGTGGTAATCAGCAAAAGGTACTTTTCGCGCGCGCGCTTGCTCATCCTTTAAGCTTATTGCTGCTCGATGAGCCGACACGCGGTGTTGATGTCGGCGCGAAGGCTGATATTTACCATTTGATTCGCCAAATTAGTGCCCAGGGAACAGCTATATTGATTGTGTCTTCAGATTTACCCGAGTTAATCGGGCTTGCGGACCGCATCCTGATTATGCAAAACCGTCGCTTGGTCAATAATATTTCAGCGAACGGCATGACCACCGAAGATTTGCTCGCATTGTGTTACGGGGAAATTATATATGAGCGTAGCTAAGGTTGCCTTTGGCATAAATTGGATACAGCAGTTGAGACGCTATGGCACGCTGCTCGGTTTTTTTCTCATAGTCATTATCTTTTGGTGGCAGCGCCCTGGTACTTTCATGACCGTCAACAATTGGCTAAATATCACCCAGCAAATTAGCATTTTAGGCGTAGTCGCCTTCACCATGACCGTAGTTATGGTTGTTGGTGATTTTGATCTTAGTGTTGGCACGATGGCGAGTTTAGTTGGTATGGTTTTGGGTGTTCTTTTTCGTGCCGAGCAACCTATCTGTGTCGCAATTACAGCGGGTTTGTTGGTTGGAATTCTCGGTGGATTGATTAACGGGTTTCTGGTTTCCTATCTACGAATATCCCCGTTTGTTGCTACCCTCGGTATGTTGACCATTTTGGGCGGTTTATCACTTTATATTAGCGGTGGCAGCACCATATTCGGTCGTGTAATCCCTGAAGCGTTCGGTGCTTTTGGTAACACAGGTATTCCCCTCGGCCAATTTGGCGGACGTGAAGCGCAATTGCCCTATTTAACGATTGTTGCCATAGCTGTATTAGCTGTCATTTGGGCTGTGTTGGAGCAGACTGTTTTTGGTCGGCGTTTATACGCAATGGGTGGCAATATGGAAGCCTCCCGCCTTAGCGGTATTCAAGTGCGCTTATTGCGGTTAACAGCCTTTGTCATCAGTGGTTTGGGTGCGGCGGTTGCTGGAATCATTCTCGCCAGTCGTCTAATGTCTGCTAACCCCAAACAAGGTGATAACCTCATGCTCAATGCGATTGCCGCGGTATTTTTAGGTATGACGATGAGTGAGGAAGGCGAGCCGCACGTAATGGCAACGCTGGTCGGGGTCTTAATTTTGGGCGTTCTGGCAAATGGTTTGACGCAGCTACAAATTGATGCTTATATTCAGCAAATTCTCACCGGTATTATTATTATTTTAGCCGTCACATTGAGTAGTCTCTCTCGTCGGACATAATACGATGCACAAACTCTGGTTGGCGTTTGATATTGGCACGAGCAACACAAAGGCCGCACTGGTGACGCCGGAGGCTGAAATTGTTGCTAGTGCATCATCTGGCTATGATACGCAGATGCTTGAGGGAGGTGTTGTCGAACAGAATGCGGATGATTGGTGGAAAGCTGTCATTGCTTGTTGCCAGGAATTAAGTGCGAATCATGATCTCCATGCAGTTGATGCCATTGCTGTAACCGGACAGATGCAAAATACCATTTTGATTGATGCATCCGGTCAACCCGTTCGGCCCGTGATTCTTTATAGTGATACACGTGCCAAAGATGAATCCAGAAAAATTGAGGCCATCCTAGGCAATCAACCGTTACGTCAATTGACGGGTAACGATCAGGACGCAGGAAGCCTCTTGGCTAAGTTGCTTTGGTTGCATACAAATGAGCCTGATTCGCTAACGCGTGCCTCAAATCTTTTAATGGGTGCTGCTGATTTTGTAGCTTACCAATTGACTGGTGCTGTAAACACAGATACGACCACTGCCTCGACCACCGGATTGATGAATATCGCCACACGTACATCTATTACGAGCACGGTTTTAGATCAGCTTGCGATTGGCGAGTATTACCGTTTGTTGCCCAATATGGTTCCGGGTGGCACACAAATCGGAACACTGTTAGATCTTGCAGCCGATATCTTAGGCCTAAAAACTGGCATTGCAGTTCATCTTGGACCCGGAGACGCCGGTGCTGCTACGATTGGTGCTGGCAGCGGTGAACCGGGGCAGGTTTATGGATATGTTGGGACAAGTGGATGGATTGCCTTTACTGCAACCGAACCCGCTAACCCGGACAGCGGTGCGATTACTATTGTTCATCCGCGAAATGGCTATTTTATCCCTATCGCGCCGCTTCTAACAGCAGGTGGGAATTTACAATGGATACAGGATCTATTCTCATCTTCTGATGTTAATTCCTTGATTGATTCGGCCATTCGGCGTCCAATTTCGGATTTGTTTTATCTACCTTATTTGAATGGCGAGCGTTCACCGTTTCGTGATCCTTTAGCACGAGGTGCATTTATAGGGTTAAACCCAAGTACCGAGAAAGATGACATCGTTCGAGCAGTTCTTGAGGGAGTCGTCTACGCGTATCGCCATGCCTTGAGCGCGTTGGTTTCCCATCCAGTACAGTCGCTCGTACTAAGTGGAGGTGGCACCCAATCTGATGCCTGGTGTCAATTGTTTGCGGACATAATTGGAACTCCAATTCACATTATGGCAGAGGCAGAGAATGTAGGGGTTCGTGGTTCAGTTTTGGCAGCACAAGTTGCCAATGGACAGATGCTACATTATGCGTTTGCAGGTGTTAATCTGGCTGCCAGGACTTTTCAACCACAGAACGACCAGCATGATCACTTTGATCATAAGTTTAATCTCTTTCTTGATTTATATATCGCTTTACAACCGCATTTCAACCATATAGACGTTTTCAAGTGAACTAGAATTTTTTACGAAAAAGGATTCATAAAATGAAAAAATTTGGGATAGGTGTAATCGGTTTAGGACGGATGGGGCAGGTTTATGCGACTTTTTCCGCTAGCCAGCTTGCTGATGCGAATCTTGTCGCGGTTGCGGATATGCGTGCTGATGTGGTTGCGTCTTTTGCTGATCGTATTGGTGGAGCAAAAACCTACACTGATTATCATGACTTACTGGCTGATCCAAATGTACAGGCAGTAATCATAACTACGCCGACTAGTACGCATCGAGAGGTAGTTATTGCTGCTGCTGCCGCTGGTAAAGCCATTTTCTGCGAAAAGCCAACTGCCCTAACGCTTACAGCAACTGATGAAATGATAGCTGCTGTTGAAAAGGCGTATGTCATGTTTCAGGTCGGTTTTATGCGCCGTTTTGATACGGGCTACGCCACTGCCAAACGTCAGATTGAAGCAGGTGCAATCGGTGATCCGGTGGTCATTCGTTCCATCGGGCGTGATCCATTCCGTACCAGTCTCGAATATGCCAACCCCGCAGTCAGTGGTGGCTTAATCCTTGACATGGCGATACATGATTTTGACCTCTTACGCTGGCTCATGGGCGATGAAGTACAGCGTGTCTATACAGAAGTGGCATCGTTAGTTTATCCGGAACTCGAAACCGTTGGCGATGTGGATAACGCCATGATGAATCTGCGCTTCGAACACGGCGGTTTAGGTAATGTTGAAGTTAGTCGTACCGCAAATTATGGATATGACATTCAATGTAACGTAATCGGCACAAAGGGCGCACTGCAAATAGGATATTTGCAAGAAACTCCGGTATTAATTCTCACCCCCGAAGGCGCTCGCCATGACGTTGTACCACACTTTCCGCAGCGGTTTGGCGCGGCCTATACTACGCAAATAGCTCATTTTGTCGAATGTATCCGTGATAACAAGTCGCCAAGTGTGACGCATGTTGACGCTCGTGCGGCGCTCCAAATTGGATTGGCTGCCACACTTTCGCAACATGAGGGCCGAGTCGTCTACATTAATGAAATAAAAACGTAATGAGCTGATACTGCATCTGAAAGAAAAGAAGCGCATGCGCGCCTCTTCTGAATAAGCTTGAGTTTGTGTTTTCGCATTATTTCGATGGCGCGAACAATAACGGTATCGCACAGTAGGGTGTTGCCTGATTATCTTGTGTGATCACCGTCAGCTTCAGCCAGTAAATACCTGGACTGAAAATACGGGTATCAACTTCACCCAAAACGCCTTGTGTAACCGGTTTAATATAACTGTTGTATAGGGTATAGACTTTACCACTGTCAGGTCGGATCTCCAGCTTATAGAAAGCAAAATTGTTGACCGTCGCTTTGCCTTCAATGCTCACTATGCCGCTTACGAGCTGCCCAACCGTCAAGTTAGTGATTTGGGTTCCTGCATCAGTACATCCATCAAGTTTGTAAGATGTATTGGTCGTAGCAGTTGATTGCCCCGGCACGTAGAGGACCTGGCCGACGAAAATATTGTTAATATTTGCGACACAATTTGTAGTCTGCAATATATCAATCGTCGTACCTGCTTTTTGGGCAATGGTCAAAAATGTGTCGCCGCGTCGCACAGTGTAACTAACCCATCCATCAGGTATCGTGCAGGGCGCTATGGTACCCACGACTGTCGCCGCCATGACAATTGAACTTGTGGGGGAGGGGGGTATGGGTGTTTTAGTTGGTATATTCGTTGCGGTGGCTGTCGGTAACGGTGTACGACTAGGTTGTGCAGTCGGCGTCTGTGTTACAGTTGGGCGTGGTGTTGCTGATGGTATTGGTTGAGGTGTAGCCGTATGAGTTGGCGTCGCTGAGGGCTTTATCGTTGGCGTAGTAGTGGCCGTAAAAGTTGCAGATGGCGGCAGAGGAGTCGATGATGGCTTTAGGGTAGCTGTCGCTGAAGGTTGCTGAAGTGTTGGTGTATTACTTGGGGTATTGGTTGGCTTAGCCGTATTTCTAGCTGTCGGCCATAATGTTGCTGTGGAAATTGGTGTTGCGGAAACTTGTATTGTCGCAGTCGGTTGAATTGTTGCACTTGCGGCTGGAATTGGCGTAGCACTTGCCAAAAGTGGTGTTTCTGATGCAACAAGAGCTTGTATGGTGGCGCCACTCGTATTAGTAGGCTTGACGACGACTGTTGTCGTGGCTGGCACATCGGTCTTGGGAATTGATGTTTGGACAGGTTCGGTCGTAGTTATTTTAACTGAGGGCGTGCTTGAAGCTGAGATAGTAAGAGTCGCAACTATAGTCGCCGCTGGTACCTCGCCTGGTTCACTTGTTCGTTCGATATCAGCTTGTAGTGTAGCTGTTTTTGTCGATACTTGTGCAACAAGTGCAGTCGGTTGCGGAGTAGCGGTTGCCCCCTGACCTGCTCCACCGGATAATGAAAGGATAATGGCAAACGCTACCGCAAAAGCTAATATGCCAACCGCGATAATAGCTACGATGAACTCATTTCCGATGTCACGCTGCATATTCTATCCTTCAGCCTCAAGCATACTGGTGATCGGAAGCGCAAAATAAAATATGCTTCCAATGTTTGGGCGCGTTTCTACCCATAATCCGCCGCCATGAGCTTCGATCAACGTTTTGGCGATGGATAGGGCCACTCCATTATCGCCCAGCCCATTGATGACCGGATTCTCAGCCTTATACTTCCGTGCAAAAACACGTGCGAGTTCTTCCGGCGGAATACCACCTCCACGATCTTCAACTGACACTAATACACAATCAGTTGGTGAAGCCAGATTGCCGTTGGTCGATAACTTAATCTCTTGCCTATGTGCGGTAACGATAATCTGACTATCGGGCGGCGAAACTAAATAGGCATTGGTGAGGATTTGTCCGATAACTTGGCTGATCGCATCCTGATCCGCTTCAATCGTCGGTAAGTTATCATCGAGATTCAAGTTAACTGTTAGTCCCTTTTCGCGGAACTGGTAAGTTGAATTGCTGATGGTATCTTCAATGATGTTGACGATATTAACCGGTCTTGGAACGAGTATTAGGCGGCTGGTGTCCATTGCGGTGATACGAGTCAAATCATCCGTTATAGAGGATAGTCGTGTAATGTTTGCGGCTACACGCTGCAAGAATTTCCGCTGCATCTCGCCCAAAATACCGGCCGACTCATCCATAAGTAGGTCGATATAACCCATGATTGATGAAAGGGGTGTCCTGAATTCTTGAATGACACTTAAAGTCAATTCTGGATCTTGCTTTCGGTCATCATCTGTTATGTCTTTGTTTGTTTCACTCCCCTTGGCAAGTTTTAGCTCACTGATTCTATTTTGTGCCTCGCCCAGAGCTGACTTCGTTTCGTTCAGATCGCGCTCAAGTTGGCTGCGCTGCGCCGACAGATCATCGATCATGATGGTTAGCGAGGTCATATTCTCGTCGCTGCTGGCGTGAATACTTGTCGGCTGATTTCCCGTCGATGCTAGGAGCGCGTCTCGCTCGGTTTGAAGGGCCTGTTTCTCGGCCAATAGATGATTCTGCCTACTGATGAGATCCCCTTTCTCATTAGATAAGACTTGCAATTGCAGGCGCAACTTGGCTTGTTCTTGATGTGCTTCCGCAAGCTCGAGTTGGTAGCCAGAGGCTTCTGCTAACAGCCGTGCGCGATTTTGTTTAATAGCATCTTGTTTGGCTTTTAGTTCATCGCGTTCAGTACGGACCTGGTCGCGTTCGACAGTTAATGCTTCACGGTCCGATGCCAGGTTTCGCATCTCGGTTTCGAGAGCCTGAATGCGAGAAGCCCGTTCCTTTTCACGTTTAATTGAATCTTCGTGCTGCACTCGCTCGTTAAGAAGCGCATTACGCTCCAAAGCTAACGCATCGATTCGTTGTTGAAGTCCTGTGCGCTGTTCAATCAACTGGGTTATCAGCTGCGCCATGCCCGATGTACTTTGCTCAATTCCCAAGGCCTGTAACTGAGCTGATATGTCCGATAATTTCCCCTGTAACTCGTCACGCTCAGCCTGCATCTGTGAATTATCAACGTTGATGCGATCAGCAACGGTTTCCATCGCGATTGTTGGATTAATTTGCTGGTCAGCCGCCCGCATCTGAGCAAGTTGGGTTTGCAAGTTATTCCGCTGCCCAATGAGATCTTCTTTTTCCCGGCGCAGCACCTCAACCATATGTTTGTAAACAGACTCATTACTGCTCGCTGTCGCACCTGCCAGAGCGGTTTCTGCCTCTTGCAACCGCGCTAATAATTGTTCGCGTTCGCTGCGCAAATTATGCTGTTCATCCGTGAGTGTGAGAATGCGCTGAGAAACGGACATGCCTTCTTCCGTATCTCCCAACGACGTGGTGATACGGTTACGTTCGGCATCTAACTCAATTTTTAGTTGCGATATTTGATGCGATAGATCATTTATTTGTTCGCGAGATGCTTGAAGATTGCTTTGCATCTCCTGACGCGCTGCCAGCACACTATCATCATTAAGTTCATCGAGCGGAATGCCTTGAACGAGTGCCTGAATTGCGCGCTCTTCCGCTTTTAAGCCTGCATCGCGTGCTGCATAACTCAGACCCAATAAATTCCCTGATATGATACCAATGCCCTTTAAAAGTTCGCGCTCGCTTTCGTCGAGTTCTCGTTGCGAATATGGAGTAGCAACAAGCAAAATCCCAACAAGATCTTTTCCTCTAGTTAGCGGCTGGAAATATGCAGGGCCTGATTGTTCAATGTCGAGACGGTTATAAAGATCGCGTAGTTCATCGGTATTTCGGTCGGTATATAAAGGGCGCTGCGACCGCCGTTCAATTGAATTGACTAAAGTAGGCTGGTTGTCCAGATTAATCGACATACCTGCGATCTTGCGCTTCATCGATTTATCGTAAGCGTTTGCGAGATCGGCATAGTTGGCGTCCTGCAGGGTCAGAATTGCGCCAATATCAGCCTTCAAGCTGTCCAGCACTGCTGTAATAATTTTCTCCGGAATGCTGCTCGGTGTAGCATCCTCCAGTATGAGACCTAGTATTTTTAATAATTGAATAGAATCCCGCTGCGCTGGAGACACCATTGGAGAAAGGGAGGTGCTGAGTGGTGTATCAACAGTGTTTCCTGTTGCTGTATCTTTGGGACGTGCGGCCATCGGGATAACACTATTTCGTGCGACGACTTGTTCTTGAGTTTTCAGTTCACTTTGCAGACGATGCATCACCATCCGATAGACAAGTACTGGCAAGATGGCAAGCGCGGCGAAAAGTGCCAGGCGCGCTGTTCCTGCGTAGTTGCCAAGAATGCTGAGTTGATTGATCTGACGTAGTGTTCCGCCGTATCCCAAAATCAACAATGTGAAGAAAAGTAGCTTAAGCGGTGCGTCGGTGACTCGTTTGAACGACACAGCCACTAATATCAATCCAAAAATACTGACGATAAATGTTGAAAATGTCCATGCTACTCCGTAGACGCTCAGATTAAAATTGGTGTTATCAATCTGGTTCGTCCATTGAATGCCTGTGACGATATAAGCCACTAAACTCGTGAGCAGGAGGAGCAATAGAACAATATTGGCTGATCGATCCCAACGCTGGTCTTCTGAGGTAAAAAATGCCCATCCGATCAGCAATATAATCACCAGGCTGCATACTCGTTCCAATGGTGGTAGAATTGCACTGATATTTTGGGCTGAAACAACACTGTAAAGTGCGCCCAACATAACAACTACCCAGGCCGCCAATGCGCCCAGCATAGCAATCATATATCGTCCGGCAGGGCGGTTTTGTGGGTTCCTAAAGCGTTCGCTAAGCGCCATGAAAAGGCCGGCCTGGGTGAGCGCAATCGCTAATAGAAAATAGATCAGATCACCCGGTGATTTAGTGAACAGGTTTAGGAAATCGAGAGACGTTTGAGACAATTTGCTAACCCTGCTGAAACTTTTGAAAGAATAATTCTAAGTATAGCACACTCATTCTTACAAAGTGTCGGCTATTTGGTTTGTTTTATCAAACCTTTGAAGATGAATTTACGTTGACCTTTTGCGGGTCATTCATTTACACTGATGTTCGTGAGTTTGTAATGGAATAGGATCTTTATTGAATTCCTCCATGAGGCGTGTCGCACAATTTCTGCAGAAAGCTCCTTGGGTTGTTGGTATTGCGCGTTCAGTCTGGCGAGTAGGACAGCCCAAGTTTACCGCCGGTGCAGTCGGCGTCGTTTTTAACACCCAGCGTCAAGTTTTGTTGGTCGAGCATGTATTTCATCCTTATGCTCCCTGGGGGCTACCCGGTGGGTGGATCGACCGTAATGAAGACCCTTCGCAAACAGTTATCCGTGAATTGCGTGAAGAGCTGCATCTGACGGTTGAGGCAAATTTACTGCTGCTTGTTGAAACAGATTTCGGAAATCACTTGGACTTTGCCTATTTATGTGATGCCAAAAGTCCGGTTGGCGAGTTAAGCAGTGAACTGCTGGACTATGGTTGGTACGACATCAACGCTTTACCAAAATTGCATCGCTTTCACTACCGCGCTATCTATTCCGCGCTCGAAAAACTGCAAATAGTAACCACAGGTTCAATATGACAACAATCAGCGCATTGAACAAAAGACGTAAACGTCGTGGGCTGCCAATTGTGCAAATAATGTCGGTACTCATGATTTTGGGAGCATTGGCACTCTTCATATTCTATTTGGTGCGTTTCAGCCAACAGCCGGACAAACTGCCTGCTGATGTGTCTGTTGCCGGTGTATCAGTCGGTGGATTATCTAAGCGAGAAGCATTAACCCAACTCGTTGCAGCCTATCAACGGCCTGTTACCCTTTACTACGCAAAAAACCCTATTCAACTTGACCCTACGACGGTTGGATTTACTGTAAATGGTGAATCTATGCTGGCGTCTGCTAGTGCAGTAGGTGATTTGTCGGGTAGCTTTTGGTCAAGGTTTCTAACTTATCTCTTAGGGCAAGAAACTCAGCAGACGGTCAAGGTACCGTTAGCTTCTCAATACCAAGAGAATTTGATTGAACAATTCCTTGAAGATATTAGTGCCCGTTATGATCAGAAATCTGGTGATGCAAGTTATGATATTAGCACTCTGACGTTACGACCAGGTTTATCAGGCTATACACTCGACATTAAAGCCGCGCTGCCGCTGGTTGAGGCCGCCTTGCAAAGTGCCACAAATCGAGTTGTAACACTGCCCTTTACTTCATCTAGCATCAATGTTGGCAATATTGGAACCCTACAAAAGATGATTGAAGATTATCTAGACTCGAAAGGGTTTATTTTTGACGGCCAAACAACGGTTGCATCTGTTTACATTCTGGATTTGAAAACTGGCGAAGAAGTCAATATTAACGGTGACGTGGCTTTTTCTGCGGCAAGCACCATCAAAGTACCAATTGTCTTGGATTATTTCCGTCAATTGTGGGTTGCGCCTACGCAAGATGAAGCATGGTTGATGGCAAACTCGCTCCTGTGTAGCAATAACGCTTCGTCCAACCTTATGATGCAAATTACGGGAGAGCGAGCTGCCGTTCAAGACAAGGTTGATCCGGGCGACGATAACAAAAAGCTTTTCACGGGTATCGGCGATGTAACCAAGAACATCCAATATCTTGGCGCGCGCAATACCTATATTACTGCACCACTCGTTTTGGGTATCTCGGGACAACAATTAGGTTCAATTCCAGCACCACAAACATCCCCTAATAAAACGGTCAAGACGGAATCAGACCCCTATAATCAGACGACTACGGAAGATATGGGAACACTGTTTAGCGAGATTTATGACTGTGCGAATTATGGCTCTGGCCTCATGACCGCTTACCCTAATGGCGAATATACACAGACCGAATGTAAGGAGATATTAGAGCTAATGAGCGCTAATGACCTTTTGCGCTTACTCCAGGGCGGTATTCCCAAAGGGGTGAAGATTTCGCATAAAAATGGTTGGGTATCTGATATGAGTGGCGATGCTGGAATCGTATATCCCCCAAATGGGCGCGATTATGTCATCGCGGTTTACTTGTGGCAGAAGACGGATTTTCAGGACTACACTAAGCTGTGGCCGCTTATTGAAGATATTTCACGTGCGGCTTGGAACTACTTTAACCCTGATAATCCATTGATCGCGCCACGTAGTGATTTACCCGAAACAGCTCAAGCTTGTACAGGAAACTTCTTGCCACCACAGGGCCAAGTTAATCTTGACGATATTAATAGTTGGCGACAGGCCACACCCACAACACCATCAAATGATGGGATCACGCCAACCGAAACCCCGGCAGGCTCATAGCCGTTATGCACTCAGGTTTTTCGTCATGGTCAGTTGGTTATGGTTGCCATCTCGCGCGTAAAAGACCTGATCCATGAATTCTTTGACAAAGTAGATGCCCCAACCGCCATGTTCTCGGTTTTCGAGGGTGGTTGCAGGATCAGGATCATCATGTAACAAGGGGTTAAAAGCGGGGCCTTCATCACGAATGCTGATGATAAAGCTAATTGACTCGAGGCGACAGATAATCTCAATCGACTTATCATACCCGTCATGTTGATAACCATGCTCGATGATGTTTGTGCAGGTTTCATCTACGGCCAAGATACAGTGATGTACTGATTTTTCACTTAGCCCTACATCACGTGCTATAGCTGCCACGAAGTCACGCGCGCGCGCAATTTCATCCAATCGACCCATAATGGTGAGACGATTTTCGAGTGGATACATGAGGAATTACTCTGTATTCCTAATATTGTGGCAGTTAGGTGTCATGAATAGCTGCTCATTGCTAGGGATTGGTCTGGGAAAATTTGGAAAATACTATCCAGTCCCGCCATCTCTAGCACTTCGAGTACACGCTCAGATGGTCTTGCTAGTCGCAAATCACCCTTGCCACGCACTTTTTTGAGTGCTGAAACGATTTCTCTCAGGCCGGCACTGCTCATATAATCAACGCTTGCCAAATCGACTACCAGTTGCGTAGTGCCCCCATTAATTTCGGTCATTAACGCCTCACCAAGTTGGCTGGCGTTAGTGCTGTCAATACGACCGCTGACCTCAACTAAAGTTATCTTGTTTTCTTTAGATATGTTCACATTCATCTGTTGAAATCCTTGTATTCTTGTCTGCGCGTCTGATGTAATTTCTGACCGCGGACCTAAATGAGTATACACTAAAAGCTATTTCTGAGTAAACGCATGGCCTACTCGCTGGGGTATAATGACAGTCCTTACCAGTTGAGCGAAGAAAGCATAATCCTCATGGATGGCGGATTGATCATTTTACTCGTACTCAGTTTAGGGACGATTATCTTTGTTATTCAACGCACCGAAGCGAAGCGGCGCCGGATCGTACTTGTTGTCATGTTCTTGGTACTGTTGGTGCTTGGATGGCTCGTTAATATTCGCGGGGCATGGGGAGAAGCAGTCATTGGATTGCTAATTGCACTATTTCTAAATGGGTTATTTTATATCTTGATAGGGCGTTATAACCCGGTTGGTAGCAGCGACGATATTCATGTACTGGGAATGGACGATTAAGCGAAAACCCATTCCCTGGTTTATTTGCGGGAACGGGCTTGATTGAAATATGAACTACCCGATTACATTTAGGGGAATGACATCGCTTGTTTGCAACATCACCACACTGACACGTGCCGCAATGGTTTCTGCCATCTTCTGGAAGGCGATTGCAGCAGGATTTTCTGGCTGAGTCACCACAATCGGGCGCCCATAATCTCCGCCGATACGAACATTAGCATCCAATGGGATGCGGCCCAAAAATGGAACATCGCGCTCTGTCGCTAGCTTTTCACCACCGCCCTCACCGAAGAAATCTCCCGCCATATTTTCAACTACGCCCAATATTGGAACATTGAGCGTCTCAAACATGGCAATGCTCCGCAGAGCGTCAGAAACAGCTACATCTTGGGGCTGCGTTACGATGACGGCGCCTGTCAATGGGAAGGATTGGGCTAATGAAAGCGGAGCATCACCAGTACCGGGTGGCAGATCGACAATCATATAATCCAACTGTCCCCAATTGACGTCCATAAAAAGTTGGCGAATAGCACTGTGGAGCATTGGGCCACGCAAAATCATCGGCTTATCAGGACTGGTAAGGAAGCCAGTACTCATTACCTTGATGCCATAAGCTTCCATCGGAATCATTTTGCCATCTACTACTTTGGGGCGACCATATCCTAACCCTGTCATCGTTGGCAGGTTGGGATTGAGGATATCACCGTCAATCAGCCCAACTTTTGCGCCAGACTCAGCGAGTGCAGCAGCCAAGTTCGTGGATACCGTGCTTTTACCTACGCCACCCTTGCCACTGGCGACAGCAATAATGCTTCGCATTGGTATGTCTAAGCGACCATGAATTTTGCGGTCGGTTGGGACCTGGGCATCCCAACTGATATTGAGTTTTTGTATACCGTCGACATGTCCGATAACTGCTGCATTGCACCGATCCTCGAACACGCTCTTAAGAGGGCAGGCTGGTGTCGTCAACACGATTGTGAATTTGGCAACAGCACCTTCGACCGAGAGGTCACGTACCATATTCAGCGAAACGATATCGCGGTGCAGTTCTGGTTCGATAACAGTACTAAGCGCCGACATAATTTGCGCTTGTTTGTCACTCATAGAATTATCCTTCATACAGTTGGTATCACATTGGAATAATTATAACGTGGGTGATAAAAATTAGGCAGTAACTTTTGTCATATCTTTCGTGTTTCATATACCTATATTCATCATGAGCCACATTTTAATATCAACTTGACCCAATATCGCTCCCACTTCTTACGAAATGCCGCGAAGTTCGGTATAAAAAACGGGGTGCAATTGCACCCCGCCTCAACGTCAAACTATTTATTGGCTTTCTTCTCGCGTATCTTGGCCAACATTGCCTGTTTGTCAAACTTTGGTTTCTTATCACCGCTAGCTGCTGCACCTGTTTCGGCACTTGATTTGGCGGCAGCTGGTTTAGCTGGTGCTGCTGTGGCAGGCGCTTCTGCAACGGGTGCTTCTTCGACTGCAACTGCTGCAGGCAGTGCATCTGTGAGCTTACGCTCAGGATACATATTTTCCTTGGTCGCGGGTGTCGCTTGCTTCCCGGCTTTCTTCATTGACTTAAGCGTATCGGTATGTTCCCAACCACCGCGATCAATGGCTTCTTCGAGAGCTGTTGTTGGGGCGATTGCCTTCCAGTAGCTGTGCGGTTTGGAAAGGTGCTGTTTGTCATGGATATGGTTGTTGGTGCGGTCATAGCTCGCCAACTCATAATCGTGATCCATCTTAATCGCATCAAATGGGCAGAACTCGGCACAGAAACCGCAGTTCATGCAAATATCGATGTCGATGAAGAATGCTTCTGGTTGCGGCACGGGACGCCCAGTTACAGGGTCAGAACCGCGTACAATCCAGATGCACTGGGGCGGACACACTTTGGCGCAAATTCCACAGCTTGTACACCAATCTTCTCCCATTCGGGTCGGGTCTTGATCTTCTGTTACCAGAAAGGGTACGAAACGAAAGCGTTCTGGTACAGCGATCTTTTCGTCAGGATACTGGACGGTAAATGCGCCTTGAGTTTTTAAACCCTGCCGGACTTGAAAGTTTTCCTGCCGCATATACTTTTTGCCAGCATAGCGGATATCATCAACGTAAGTATTGAGAAAGTGTTTGAAAGTGACCCAAAGGCCATCTGCAATACCTTTTCCGTACATAGCGGCTCCCTTAGCTCATCAAATGGCGGCCTGTCTTTCACGCCAGCCATAGAAATGTTACATTAGCGATCTGTTTCGCCTAAAACGATGTCGATACTACCGAGAATGGCAACCACATCGGCGACTTTGTGCCCCACGCACATCGGGCCAAGCGCTGTCAAGTTAATGAAACTTGGTGCGCGAACGTGATATCGCCAGGGATTCTGTGGACCTTTTTCATCACCAGCCGACACCACATAATAACCAAGTTCACCTTTTGGATTTTCAACGCGCCCATACGATTCGCCCAGTGGAACGCGAGGCGTATGCTTTTTATCACCAGCGAAAATTGATTCACCGCGTGTTTTTTCCAGTCGTGGAAGAATTTGCTTGAGGATACGGACGCTCTCACGCATTTCATCCAACCGAATGAGATAACGGTCATAAATATCACCGTTGTAGCGAACAGCGACATCAAAATCCAATTCAGGGTAAATGCTGTAAGGATCAGCCTTACGCACATCATAAGGCACACCACTCGCTCGAAGCAGTGGGCCAGCAGCGCTGTAGGCGATAGCCATTTCGGGTGGCAAGTAGCCTACGCCAATAGTACGTGCTTTGATAATTTCACTGGCTGTCAAGAAATTATCCAACTCGTCGATTGAACGGGGAATGCGCTCGTTTATCAACTCGGTCAGATAATCCATCGTGTTGAAATCGCGAACTTTGTCATTCACAAGATTCAGCACACTGGCGATACGCTCCGGAATATCTTTGAAAACGCCACCAAAACGCATGTAATTACACATCATGCGGCTGCCGGCCGTCGCTTCGAAGAAGTCCAGAATTTTCTCACGTTCAGCGATTGCGTATAGTGCCGGGGTGAAGAACGCACCGAGATCGTTCAGCAAGAAGCCAACTGCCCAATAATGGTTGACAATACGGGTCAGTTCGACCATTAGCACACGGATGACTTCAGCGCGATACGTTGGGGGCTGATATTTAGCACCTTTTGCAAGGAGTTGTTCAACTGCCATCGCATAACCATGGTTGTTGCCCATGCTGCTGATATAATCGAGACGATCCGTAAATGGCATGTTATGCAGGAACGTGTTGCGTTCACCGATTTTTTCATGGTTGCGATGCAAGTAGCCCATGACTGGCTCAAGCGATTCAATTGTTTCACCATTTAGGGTAACAATCATACGGAACACACCATGTGTGCTGGGGTGGTGTGGACCCATGTTCACAACGAGGCGATCAGTCTTGAGTACAGCATCGCTATCGAGTTCTTGTACGCTCACACCTAAGCCAAGGTCGGCATATAGGGATTCTTCGGAGGTATCATTCAACTTAGAAAGATCAAAGTCCGCCGGGTAGGATACGTTCTTGCCGTAAATGTTCTTTTCTTCAGCACGGCGCACCCATCCGTCGGGCCACCGGCTTTCGAACGGTTTGTGATCTTCTTCGTAGTACGCTTCGTGCCAGTCTTTCCGCATCGGATAACCGTTGAAGCCTTCCCACAACAAAATGCGCTTGAGGTTGGGATGTCCAGGGAACTTGATACCGTACAAATCGTAGGCTTCTCGCTCTTGGAAGTCCGCACCCGGCCACACATCAATCAGCGAAGGAATGACTGGATTATTCCGATCCGTTTGTGCCTTAAAGAGCAAAGCTGGCCCACCGGTTGTCTTATAAGCGTGATAGACCATTTCCATTGAATCAGCAATGCCTTGATAGTCAACCGCTGTTGCGCTGGAGAGATAGTCATATCCCATTTCATCACGCATGGCGGTTGCGACTTCAAGCAGTCGACTCTTATCAACGATGATTCCACTGTATCCCTGCCGCGTATCATCCTTAACAGCGTCAGGAAAACGTTCTTTTAATGATGCAATTGCGGACTGTATGTCATTTGTTTCGACAATGGCGTTATCAGTCATGTTTGTTATCCCTTGTTCGCCTTTTTCTCACGGATCTTCGCCAACATAGCCTGCTTGTCGAACTTCGGTTTGGTGCCATCGGCTGCCGCGACCGGCGCTTCGGTTGCTACTGCTGCGGCCTTATTTTCAATGACAGCAGATGCGGTAGGCGCAGGTTTCGCAGCGGGTTCACTCCCTGCTTTGGTCTTTGGAGCCATCTTAGGGGTATCTACAGGCTTGAGTGCCGGTAATTCGCGCACACCAAAAGGTTTACCCGCAGCCGCGAGTTGTGCTTGCCGACGAATGAGATCCATCTGTCGAGGGTCAATAATATCCGGCCCCAGAATTGGAATGGGAGTAGGTTCGGATGGCCCGACACCATACCAGGGCACATCATCCAAATTTGCTAGCGATTGACCATCAATTTTCTTTTGAAGTGAAATCAGTCCATGCAGCAGTGCTTGTGGGGTAGGAGGGCAGCCCGGTACATATACGTCTACAGGGATATACATGTCGATGCCCGAAACAACATTGTAGCCTTCTTTGAAAGGACCACCGCCACTGGCACAAGCACCCATCGCCAAAACATACTTTGGCTCTGGCATTTGGTTGTAAAGGCGAACAATCGGAACAACCATCTTTTTAGTGACGGTCCCCGAAACAATCATCAAATCGGACTGACGCGGACTAGCACGCATAACTTCCATGCCGAAGCGCGACAGATCGTAACGTGCAGCAGCCGTAGCGATCATTTCAATCGCGCAGCAAGCCAAACCGAACAGCAGCGGCCACATTGAAGACCGTCGGCTCCAGTTGTAAATCTTGCTCAAACTGGTGATAGCAACGTTACCCTGCATTTCGTCCGGAATTGGGAACTCGGTGGCGTGTAATTCACGCAGGTCGAGTTGAGCCATTATGGGGTGACCTCCTCATACCACTCCCGCAAAATCTCGTTCAAAATCCCCTCGTTTGCCAATCGGGGATCATCTGCAAAATTCGGCAGCGTGGTTACATACTGATACAACTGATCTAATCCAACGGTTTCGACTTCAACATTAGGATAAACAGCCTTCAAACTCAAAACAATTTCGTAGGTCGCATCCCAATATAAATTCCCTGATTGTGAAATTTCATGCATATAAACTAGCTTACCGCAAAACGTCACAAATTACGACAATCAAAGTGATAAAAATTACTTGACTAGCTTTCTTTTAGTATCGCTTCTGTATCGATTTGCGCGCGCTGCAAACGACCACTGTAATCAACATAGACCGATTTCCATTCGGTAAATGAGTCCATTCCCGCTGTACCCGCCTCGCGCATTCCGTTCCCGGTGCCACGTGTGCCACCAAACGGGAATTGTATTTCCGCGCCGGTTGTTCCGTGATTGATATAAACGATGCCCGTGGTCAAATCCCGAATGGCCCGGAAAGCTGCATTGACGTTTTCAGTGAAGATGCTGCTCGAAAGTCCGTAAGCAGATTCGTTGTTAACTTCGACCGCTTCATCCAAACTTGCGACTTCAATCGCGCTTAGTACCGGTCCAAATATTTCTTCACGGGCTATTCGCATCGTACGGTTCACGTCCGAGAAAAGGGTAGGGGCGTAAAAATAACCTTTGTTATTATCAGCGCGTTGACCGCCGACTAGCAGTTTTGCGCCTTCCTGCTTCCCAATGTCCACATACTTTTCAACTTTGTCTCGTCCTTTGGAGTTCACCAATGGGCCGACATTCGTGGTGTCGTCCAAACCATTACCAACTTTAAGCGTTTTAGATTTCGCAACCAATGCCTCAATTAGCTTGGACTTAATACCACTTTGAACAATCAATCGACTGGTTGCAGTGCAGCGTTGTCCGGTTGTACCGAAGGCACTCCAGGTAATTGCCTCGACGGCCAAATCGAGATTGGCGTCATCCAGAACGATAATGGCGTTTTTGCCGCCCATTTCCAGTGTGACTTTTTTGCCGAGACTTGCGGCCTGTGAATAAACCTTGAGTCCCGTGTCTGTTGAACCGGTAAAGGAAATTACGCGCACATCAGGATGATTAGCCAGTGCCGCGCCTGCTACACCTGCGCCTGTAACGAGGTTTAGAACCCCCGGTGGCAGTCCTGCATCTTCAAATACTTTGACGAATGCCGCACTCGTGGCTGGTGTCTCTTCGCTGGGTTTAAAAACAATGGTATTACCTGCAATCAGCGCCGGTAGCATTTTCCAACTCGGGACAGCCACAGGGAAATTCCAGGGTGTAATTAAGCCGATGACGCCGACTGAATCGCGCATAGCCATACCAAATTTGTTTGGCATTTCGACCGGAGCCGTATACCCGAGCAAACGACGACCCTCGCCGCCCATGTAATAAGCCATATCGATGGCCTCTTGCACGTCACCACGTGTTTCTGCAAGAATCTTCCCCATCTCTTGCGTCATTACACGGGCAATTTGGTCTTTACGTTCAGTCAGCAGTTGTGCAACTCTAAATAGGATTTCACCACGTCGGGGAGCCGGAGTCAAACGCCAATTTTTGTAGGCTGCTTTGGCCGCTTTGACAGCCGAATCTACATCTTGTGCAGTGCTATTCGGTGCAAACGCGAGGATTTCTTCGGTTGCGGGGTTATAGGATGGGAAAGTTTCACCGGATTGAGCCTGTACCCAATTCCCACCAATATAATTCTGCACGTTGTCAGACATGTAAAACTCTCTCTAATAAAATCGAGGAATAATCCAAAGGGGCAATGTTTTGTAGGTCACAAAATAGAGGGCAAGTATATGAAATGCGGATTCGTTTGTCAAGCAATGTCCACGAGAATTATCCGGGCCCAAGTCACCAATTTGATTGCTTTAGCATTGTCACAACGCTATTCGCCTGGCGAACGCAAATCAAATGAGAACGTACTGCCTTTTCCCGGTTTGGATTCGAGCCGAATTGTGCTGGAATGCTGATCCAAAATCAGTCGTACAATTGCTAAACCAATACCCATGCCTCCAAACCGTCGTGTAGATGAGCCATCAATTTGGTAAAACGGCTCAAAAATGTGGACGACTTGATCTTCTGGAATACCGATTCCTCGATCTTGGATACTTATTGACACTTTATTGTTCTGTGCGACCAGTTCGACAATCACTTTTTCTTGGCTAAATTTTAATGCATTGTCTAGCAGTAGCTGGATAGCGATAGTCAGCCGCTGTCTGTCACATAACACGGTAGAGCCATTAATGTCGGGCATTAATTCAATTCGCTCGGTAGCTTTTTTGTGTTCCCATGTTTTTCCAAGGTTTCGTATAGCTGCTTGCACAATCTGCATGATTGGTACAGCACTAAACGCTTGCCCGCCTGAACTCTCGTTCATCATCTCATTGAGAAGCGTCACGTTACGAATTCCGCCTTCTAGCCGCGTTGTGGCTTCCAATGCGAGATCCACAATCGTTCGGTTAATATGTTCATCCTCACTCAATAAGGCTATTGCCGATTTGACTTGTAGCATTGGCGTTCGCAACTCGTGTGACACGCTGTGAACAATGGTTTGCTTCAGTAGACTGATTTCAGCAGCTTTCCGGATGGCAACGACCAAGTCTTGACCAAGCTGAAGATTATGGGCTTCAAGCGCTGCAAATTGTTTTTCCTGTAATTTGGCTTTTTCAACGCGCTCAAGTTGGGCAGTGATAATCTGTCCAATATGAGGTAAATAACTTTGTGGAATGACTTGATCAGTAACTGAAAATAAATCGCTAACGGGAGTGTCACTTACGCTAATTAGGATGGGGCGTTCTGCAATGTCAAAGTCGGTGATGAGTTTTTTGAATACATCTCTAATAAAATCGCCATCGTCGAAAGCGATAACGATACATGGACGAACACGTTTTAGTAGAAGATTGATGTCATCTAGGAGGGCAAATACTATGTTATTGTATGCTTCTAAATCAGCTTGCTTCGTTACTTGATAAGCGATATCTGTATTGTCGCTGAGGATCAATATCGGCAAATTGTTGATAGTGTTTTTCACTCGCACTTGCATATCGAAATTCGTCCGTCAAAATGTGCTATTTGCCCATCTTATCACGGAAAAATACCAACAAACGAAGACTATATCACTTACATACGCACTCCCAACGTTGGTGGTTCATTAACTGCAAATGCCCTACGCCGTTTACTCGTGGTCGTCTTCTTTTAACGCTTCCCAGAATAAATTCAATCCGGGGCGCTCTGCGTTACATTTGGGGCATCCCACATAAGGATCATCGATGTCAATGCGGTGTTTGACACATGACGCTTTGATCTCGATTTGTCGACCAAGCCCCAGGAGTTTCGGTTTAATGGTCAGTTTCAGTTCAAGATATTGACTGGCATTTGCATTCAAAATCTCTGGAACAGTGCAAATTTTGCAGTCAGACGGTTTCCATCGCAATGAGTTTGGATTTTGGTTGACTAACCGACATTCCTGAATATTTCTGCCGCGATGAAAATCTTCGTGATAATGCGGGCATTCTTTGCCAGCAGGAGTACGCATAGCAAACGCTACCTCTCGACTATTAGCGAAACATGGACCTATTTTACCAAGTTCGGGTTAAAACTGGATAAGCTAAGCATCTGATTTCATCCACTTTAGTGCCGCGGTTCCTAACGACTCGAGCCCACCATATTGAATAGTACAGTCAGGCAGCGAATCAAGGAAATCTTGTCCATAGCTTTTGCTCATCAACCGCCGGTCTAATAGCACCACAATTCCCCTGTCCGATTGGTTGCGAATGAGTCGGCCAAACCCCTGCCGGAAGCGCAAAATGGTTTCAGGTAGCGTGTATTCCTTAAATGGATCATTGAATGTTTCTGATCGGGCTGAAATGATCGGATCGGTTGGAATAGGGAAGGGCAGCTTTGTTAACGCTAATGCACTCAATGTTGCACCAGGAATATCGATACCCTCCCAGAAGCTCTTAGTTCCCAACAGGATAGCCTTCTCTGTTGTTTTAAAACTCTCGAGCAAAGCTTGACGATTGCTAGTATCCAATTGATCGTAAACGGTGATGTCTCCAAGCGCTAACCGGGGACGGATAGCCTGTGCGGTTGCCTGAAGTTGCGTATAGCTCGTAAACAAGGCCAATGTGCGCCCTTCTAGTGCCGCAGCCACTTCAATCAACGCCCGTTCGACCGCCAGTTGATAACGGCCCCGCTCGTTAGGATCAGGCATATCGTTGGGTATGAAAATCAATGTTGATTGGCGATAGTTGAATGGCGAGTTCAGAGCTAGTGTTTCAATCGTTTCTGCGTTTAGGTTCTTTTGTACGTAATCAAAGTTGCCGGTAGTTTGGAGTGTCGCACTTGTCAGAATAGCGGATTGCTTAGTTGACCAAATATATTTCTCAACTAAGTCGCCAACATCAAGGGGGGCTGTGTTAATCGAAACCCCATACGACAGATTGAGGTGAAGCCAATAAATGGTGTTGTTATCAGGTCTATAGATGAGCGCATCTAAAGTTTCTAGAATGCCTGTAAAGTACCGCGAATAGGACTCAAGACTGGATATATCATCTTGTAAATTTGGAATAGGATAATGCTTCAGCCGATTTAGTGCTGGAATTAACCGCTGTAGCCCCTCTGTGATGGTCTTTAAAAACTCTTCCACAATAATCCACTGTCGTTCGAGTGCGGCAAATTCAGCTTTTCGCCTCACCTCGTCGGTGATTCGGAGCGTAATTGTGTTATCCACATCAGGTCGGTAAGCTAAATTTCGGAATGCCGAGAAAAGATTGGTAATATGCGTTTCGATTGTGATCGTTGCAGTACGAAAATTGCCGAGATAATCAATCAATCGCTTACTGTCTTGCGGCGGTACATACGCTTGTAAATTACTGATGAATTCGCTTAGCAAACTGTGTTTGTTGACGGCCATATGGCCTAAGCGATACTTAAACGCTGTTTCATCAATTCTCGTGCTGAGGCTGGTAGTGATTGCTTCCTCAAGGTGGTGAGCTTCATCGATAACAAGATGATCGTAATCTGGAATAACCTTATTGTCGCTTACTGCATCCGCTAAGAGCAGGGCATGGTTGACGATCACGACTTGGGCAGATTCGGCAGCTTTACGCGCCCGATAAAACGGACATTTGCCTTGTGTAGCGACTTCGCAGCGTTCCAAACTACAATTTTCGGCCTCCGCACTCAAACGTTGCCAGGCGTTTTGTTCAATAAACGCGCGAAGATTGAGCTCACTCTTTTCACCGTTTCCACCCTCAGTCAGCCATACCAGAACCTTTGCCAGCACGCGCAGTTCATCGGTTGTCGATGGGCGGCGTCGGCGCATATCGGTCAGCCGGGTTGGACAAAGATAATTGGATCGCCCTTTCAAAATCGCAGCTTCAAAAGGCGTCGTTAGGGCTTGCTTAAGCAGTGGAATATCGTTTGCCAGTAGTTGATCCTGCAAGTTGAGTGTATTAGTCGAAATAACCACCCGATGTTGATGATTGGCTGCCCATAAAATAGCTGGCACTAAATACGCCAATGATTTACCAATTCCTGTACCCGCCTCAACAATCAAATGATGGTTTTGGTTAAAAGCGTCGTTGATCTTACGCGCCATGTCAACTTGTTGCGGACGACTCTCGTAAACGTTAATAACTTCAGCTAGCGAACCGCTGGTACCAAATACACTCTCAATATTCTCGGTTGATCGCTCAATCTGAGCTGGTGATATGTTTGGCTCTGGATTGAAAAATGGTGTGGTTACAACTGCATCTTGGGTTTCGGAAATAGGTGATTTTGCTGCAAGTTGCTGTTCCAAAGCATATTCAAAAACCGAGCGCGCATTCCAGTCAATACCTTGGGACAGATTGACGATTTCCCGGTTGAGTGCTGGCGGTAAGGTCAATATTTTTTGCCACATTGCCCAATAGAGTAGGGCGGACGCACGAGCATCATTCAGCGCACGATGTGCTTCAGTGAGTTCAATATTGAGCTGGCGGGCGAGGCTCGACAAGCTGTAGCGGGTAGCACCCGGCATCATTACGGCTGCCAGATCATAAGTGTCAATCCATAAATTGTTTTGGAAAAGTCCATGTGGATAAAGAAAATTAAGATCAAAACCGACGTTGTGACCAATTATGGGCGCATTGCCTACGAAAGTTTGGATGGCGGACAAAGCCTGCGGTAAGGATGGCGCAGCTGGTTGTGGTAGTTCACCTGGCCCATGTGGTTTTGATAAAAAATCGTCATTGCTAATGCCTGTCAGCGCAGTGATTTCTGGTGGAATCGGGCGTCCCGGATTAATAAGTGTGGAATATTCGGCAATCACTTCACCATCACGGAAGCGAACCGCGCCAAATTCGATGATTGCGTCGAGCGACGAATCGAGTCCAGTTGTTTCTAAGTCAAGCGCGACAAAATCACCACGCATTATGTTCTCCGATCAAAGCATTAAAACCCCAATTTAGGGGATGATTCAGGCAGTATAGCACAGCCCTATAATAAACATCCCCGCCATTGTGGGGCAGGGATGTTTATAAAACTTGAAAAGCGAAATTACTGTGAGGCTGTTGCTTCCGGAGTTGCCTCAAGCGTGGCATCAGCCGCCGGTTGAGCAGTTGCCTCTGCGGTAGCCTCGCTAGTCGCTTCTGGTGTTGCTTCGGCTGCTTTAGTGGCGTCATTAGCAGCGTCGATAAATGCCTTTTGCAGTGTTTGGCGTAACCCAGGCAGGCTGCCGAAATTTACACCAAACAAGCCTGCTTGTTCAAATGATGAGAAATTGCTGTCATTTGCCATAAACCACAACAGAGACTTTACAGGCACAGTTGTAAGCGAAGTGGTTTTCACCAGCAATTGTGTATCGTTGACAAGCGGATAGGTCGCGTTGCCGATTGTCTCTTCACTCGGAACCACACATCCCTTACCGGCATCTACTCCCACCAGTTGAATGCGCTGTTGATTATTCTTGACGACTTTTTGATAATCTGCCCAGCTCATATAGGTGATTCCACCCTCGACGTTAGCTGTTGCTGCCGCACGATAAAGAGCATCGCTATTGACTTCCACATCGTCGCGGGCGATTAGCGGTTTACCGGATGATTTTGCCAACAATAAATCGGTTAATGTATCACCGGCGCTGGGCGCAAACAAAATCATCTTTTGGTCAGTGAACTTACTATCCACTTGGTTCCAGTTGGTAATCGTTTTAGCCGAGGTCGAATCCCAGACTTTGGTCAATTGATCGGTTGTCAAGCAGCTTAAGAACGTGCTTGAAGCATTTCCAACTAACACCACTGCTTGCTTACCAAGTTCAATACTAACGGTCTTGATATTGTTTGCAGCACAGTTCTTGGCTTGTTCGTCTGTCAGCGGCCCATTTACAGCCGCCATATCGATCTCGCCATTGCACAGTCGGCGTATACCGGCCGTTTGGCCTTCCAGCTTAATGTCGGAGGTCAGTGTAGAAATTTGTGAAGTCAACGCGCTGGTAATGCTCTTTAGATAATTTTCGCCGCTGGCTGCACCTGCGATGGTCACTTGTCCGGTCGCATCCGGCGGGATCTGGAACGATGTAGTCGCTTCGCTGAATGGGCGTGTATTTGTCGTTCCTTCCAGCGCTCCCTTGTTGGCAGTTACTGTTGCGTCAGTCGGTACGATAAGCCCCGCATCTGAAATGGCTTTTGCGGCGTCCGTACCTATTATGTAGCTCAGCAGATCTTTTAATCCGGCTTTGCTCAAACTCGCGCGGTTGACATAAATGAACAAGGGACTAGTAACGGTATAAGTCCGTTGTTCGACGGTTTGAGCAGTTGGTATTGTACAGCCGAATGTGTCGTTCGCATTAAGCTGAAGAATTTTCACACTGCTTCCCGCTGCTGTTGCCACAGGCAAACTTACGACACCGATCGCGCCCTTTGACTTTGCAACTTCCGCAATAACATCGCTTTCTTTAGCGACGATGGTTGCGTCAGCCCGAATGCCATCGCCATCAATGACTCCATCCAGTACGCCAAACGTCGCCGTTGTGGCAGCAGGAGCAACTACATTGAGCGCTGTATCGGGATATGCAGGATTGACCTGGTTCCAATTGGCAGTCTGAGAACTCGGTGCGAAGATCGTATTCAACTCGCTAGTTTTCAGACATTGTCCATATGTTGAATCAGGCGCTGCGACAAAGGCGACAATGTTATGAGCAATCAATAATTCGGTATAATCTATATTGTTGCTAGTACAATTGACATTTTCATCAGCGGAAATGGAGCGGTTCGAAGTGGCGATATCAGTCGTACCATTGCAGAGGCGCTCAAAACCGGTACGGGTTCCTGTAACCTCAGATTTGACATCAACCGTGACACCGCTTGCAGCCTTAAGACTATCAAATACCGGTGCGACAATTCCCGAGCCTGCCACAGTTACGGCTGTGCTGTCTTGAGCAGCAGCTAAGCCAAAACTGATTAAAAGCGTAAGTAGGACAATAACTCCCACCCGACGCTGAAATACTTTCATGTGAAATACTCCTTAGGGAAGCGTGTTTAGCAACGTGCTTAGCGGGAAAGATTGTACTCTTATGCCCTTAATTGTCCAGTCAGACTTTCGATTATGGAACATCTACGGGATGGGAGTATCATAGAATTTTAATGATTAGTGATTTGGAATCGACAGAATGACAGAACCAGAACGTAGTGTTTATGACATGGTTGGCGGTGATTCCACTTTTCGTCGCTTAGTGGATGCCTTTTATCGGCGTGTCGAAGCGGATGAAGTGCTCCGCCCCATGTTCCCTGAAGATTTGGAAGCCGGTAAATACTGGCAATATTTGTTTCTTGCCCAATTTTTCGGTGGTCCTTCACAATACATACAAGAGCGTGGTCACCCTCGCTTACGTATGCGCCACGCCCCTTTTGTTATTGACCAGCAAGGACGTGATCATTGGTTTGCCCATATGTGCGCTGCTATCGATGAAGTTGGCATTCAAGAACCTGCCCGTAGCATCATGCGCGATTACTTCGAGCGTGGCGCGACATTTATGATAAATGCGGAATCTGGCGCTTCAAACCTGATGCAATGGCAAAAGCCGTCGAAAGATGAACAATCATGAGTCGACCAACCGGAAAATCGCTGAAACAAGCCCGCATCGAACGTAACCAACCGGTCGAGCGTGTTCCATATGCGACGTATCTTGTCCGCAAAATCTTGAATTGGTCGCGCTTACTGCGAATTGTAATCATTTCAATTTTCGGCGTAGCAGTTACGGCGGCAGTTTTTCCACTGGTTGATGCCGTTTACATAAACCGCTTCTTTGACGAAAGCACCCGGATCCTTCCGTCTTTTGTTTCGGCAGGCATTGGTATAATCATGTATGGGTTGGGTTGGTGGCTGCTGGTCGGTATTCGGGGCGAAAAAAGACCCGAGCGAATCGCAGCTCTTATTTATGTGTTGGTCGGTATTTTGGTGATACTATTTGTGGTTGTTTTGCTTATCAATGGCTATTCTACGGCAACATTGCCGGATGCCTAGCAGGAGCGTTTGTAAATGAAACGGATTCTTTTTATTGGGATACTCGGTTTGTTAATCGCTGGATGTGGCCCACAGGCTCCTGAAGTGTTACCCACCTTGATGGCCACTCCTCAACCTGCCTCTCCTGCAACCGCAACGCTTGTTCCGGCGGTCACACCAACGCAAGAGGTTGAAAGTGTGCGAGCCACACTTCCACCCACGTGGACACCCTCACCCGTTCCTACCGATACATTTATTCCTCCCACCCAAACGCCAATTCCTCAGGTCACGGCGCTTCCAACGCTGGTCGCCTGTGGCCCATTTGATGTGGATCGTAACAAGAGTGCGGCAACTTTCACAGTTGGACAACCCACTCAGGTCTATTGGGTTCCTGTGCAGGGTGCAGTACGATATCGTATCAGTGTTCTAGATGGTACGAACCAGGAAATCTTTGTGGATTACGCTGTGGATCCAACGTATATCTTCGAAGCAGGTTTGTTTGAAGCTGGCAAGCTGTACGCGTGGAAGGTATACCCCGAAGACTCCTTATCACGGCAGATGTGCCTCGCTGTAACCGGCGATATGTCACCCGCAGGGTAATTATTGCCATTTAAATCCCCATCACAGACTATTTTGGTGGGGATTTAAGGCTGTATTCCTCAAATGCTTCTGCTGTCCAGGGAAGCAGTGGCTTAAAAAATTCGTCGTATATGGCCTGTGCATACACGCGAATTTCATACTGTGCATCATTAGCCATGCGCAGCCTTAAGAATTGCATCAAGTTGTGGGCATCGACTTTAGCAACCCATGTGTAATATACGCTGAACCCGGGCAAAAACAAACGCGCCATTTCTTTTGAAACACCAGCCTTCAAGGCTTCTTCATAAAGGTCATACCCTTTTTTGTAGAATTCGTTCAATTTCTGTGTTAAGTCGTCATTAGTAGCAATGTCGACTTCGCCTTCGCTGGCCTGTTTGTTACTAGCGGCTTGTTTCCGCCAGACGTCAGGCACATAGAAGTCATTCTCTTCAAATGGGGTATAGCGTCCTGACTGCGCGTTAAAATTCCATGTACGATGGCGCACCCACTGCCACCATGTAACCAGTGGCGCACGCACGCGGAATTTAAACTCCACCATCTCAAATGGACTCGTATGGTGGTTACGAAGCAAGTAAAAAAGCAGCTTCTTGTCTTTTTCTGGACCTTTGCTTTCGCCCATAAAACTCACTCGTGCCGCATTTACAATTGCCAGATCAGCACTGATGCCAGTCGCAGGATTGGGCAGGATGTCGACCAGTTCAATCCATCCCTTGTCCAACACGTCA
Organism: Aggregatilineales bacterium; assembly: GCA_044226325.1. Taxonomy (GTDB): domain Bacteria; phylum Chloroflexota; class Anaerolineae; order Aggregatilineales; family Phototrophicaceae; genus CFX2. The sequence goes on along the minus strand of JBGAHG010000001.1, from coordinate 521,491 downwards.
ATACGTTTTCCGATAAATGCTTCAGACGGATTTGAATCCATTTTAATGATCCAATGGGGTTATTATTTAGGCGAAATAGCTGAGTGCTAAACGAACTCGATCTTCAACGGTTGCTGGAGCATCTTTCGGGAGCGATTGAATCGCGGTTTGGGCTTCCACGATGCTGTAACCCAGCGCTACCAATGTATCGAGCACATCACTGTTTAAATCATCAAAAGCGGATACCGGTGCGGTATCCAAGCCAAATTTGAACTTATCTTTCAACTCTAGCAAAATCTTCTGTGCTGATTTGTTGCCAATCCCCGGCACACGGGTCAATATCTCTGCGCGATCTCCAACCACAGCGTTCCGTAAACTATCCAGACTCAGAGTGCTGAGGATTGCCAGCCCGGTTTTCGGGCCGATACCACTAATTGTGATCAATGTGTCAAAAACATCGCGTTCGGTCGTGGTCGCAAAACCATACAACGTCAACGAGTCTTCACGGACTATCAATGTCGTGTGGAGAAAAGCGTCACTTTCGGCCTGTAGACGTTCTAATGTGGAATGCGGGACAAATACTTTGTAGCCGATACCATTATTAGTCGCAACGACGGCATAATCTTTGCCTGTCGCCGCTACCACGCCCTGAATACTGGCAATCATGTCGTGTTTATCCCACTAATCAATGTAGCTGTCGTAACGTGAATTGTGCAAATCGGTGATGGCAATAGCGAGTCCATCTGCGGCATCGTCAGGGCGGGGTATCTCGTCTAAACCCAACAAAATACGGACCATTTCCTGCATCTGCGGCTTCTTTGCGCCACCGAATCCGGCAATAGATTGCTTGATATTATTTGGCTTGTATTCAGCAATGGGCAATTTTGCTCCAGCCAGTGCCGCCAAAATGACGCCGCGCCCCTGCGCTACTGTTATTGCTGTGGTGACATTCTTGGCAAAGAATAACTCTTCGACTGCTGCCCGGTCAGGTTGATAAGTTTTGGCTAATTCGCGAATACCATCATAAATGATTAACAGCCGTTCCCACATGGGCATAGAGGGTATAGTTGTGATGACCCCGTACGCAATCGCTTGTAGCGAACCGTCTCGCATCTCTTCAACTACACCATACCCCACTGTCGCTGTGCCCGGATCAATACCCAGACTAATCATCAAGCAGTCTCAAGTGCAGCAATCACGTCGTCAGTAATCGCCAGATTAGAAGCTACCCCTTGAACATCGTCCAACTCTTCAAGTTGCTCCATTAAGCGCATGTTTTGGACGGCTTTTTCGACAGGAATTTCGCTTTCGTTCTTGGCTTCCCAACGCAGTTCTGCATCCGCGATTTCATAACCGTTTTCGGCTAGTGCGGTTTCTACAGCAGCAAACATTTCACGTGGTGTATTCACCACGACAGTGCCATCTTCATTAACGACATCGTCTGCACCAGCCTCAGCCGCCGCCATGAAAACACTGTCGAAATCCAGTTTTTCACCTGCCAGTGTGATGAACCCTTTTTTCTCGAACTGCCAACCAACCGAGCCAGCCGAGGCGAGACTTCCGCCCGCACGGTTGAATAATCGTTTGACTTCCGCTAACGTGCGGTTTTTGTTATCGGTCAGTACGTCAATCAGGAAAGCCACACCTTCTGGCCCATAGCCTTCATAGGTGATTTCTTCCATCGTGTCGCCTTCACCCGTACCCGCGCCACGCGCGATTGCACGTTCGATGTTTTCGCGTGGCATATTGCTGGCTTTGCCTTTGGCGACAGCCAGTTTGAGCTTGGTGTTGGAATTTTCATCGCCACCACCTTCACGCGCAGCGATCATGATGTCCCGTGCCAAACGCGTAAATATCTTGCCGCGCTGTGCGTCAGCAGCACCTTTTTTACGTTTAATTGTAGACCATTTGCTATGACCAGACATGGCCTATACTCCATATAACTTTCTTCTGAAAATATTGCCAGCTATTATACCTGAATGCCCACGGTGCGTCGAGATGAAGGCTTATACTTGGCCGAACACCGCTATGTTATAATTTGGCGGCTTACTGATATTCATCGAGTATGATGTACTCGATTGGTCACTGACATCAGGAAATATGGACGCAATTATTCCACCAACACCGCGCATTAATATCGACCCGCAGCGGCGGGCGTGGGGCATTATGCTCATTGCCTTTGCTGCATTTTGTTCTATTTGCTTGGTGAGTGGCATTGGAATTATATATTTCTTCTTTCAATCGTCGGTATCCATGAATGCGATGCTCCAGGTAAGTCGCGGCAGCGGCGGGATTACAAATCAAGAGGCAGTTCGCCTTGTAGGTATTGTAAGTAATAATGATGAGGTAAGTACTGATCAAATATCACAGGCCACGTTATTATTACGCGATTCTCTAAATGATGGGCAGCTTGTCACCTCTATAACCTTACGCGGTGACACATCCTTTAAATTAGTTCGTGCTTCACGCCCACGCTTTCAGTGGACGAACGGGCAATATATTTTGGAACTACAAGATTTTACCGGCGAGATAAATGTATTTGCGCCCAAGAAACTACCTCGTGACTTAACTTTGAGTGTTCTGACGCGTGCCGGAGACTTAATTTACTTGCGTTCCGGCGGTCAATATATCTTGCGAGCTTCTGATGCGCGTGTGCAAGTGATTAATCAAGACGGTGAAGTTATCCTTAAGCCGTCAAATGTTGATGTGGGTAAATCAATTCCAGCCAACAGTCAGGGCGTAATCGATCACTCTGCCGGCGCGCAGGATGTAGTAGTCTCGCAATCATACACCAATCTGTTAAGCGATACCATGTTTCAAGACGATCTTCTCGCTCCTTCGGAAGTGGATACTACGGGACAACCCTTCATAAAAGACTGGTTTTGCAAAGACAATAGTATTCCTCAGGGTAAGGCGGTACCGGATATTGTCGATGGTCGTCCTGCATTACGCTTTCTTCGAGATAGTGGGGCAACCTCACATGGTGAAACCTTTTGTTTGCGTTCGTGGGGCGCTGGACTGAACGTATCCAGTTTTAGTTACTTGGGTTTACGTGCCACTTTCAAGATTAATTATCAATCCCTTGGCACTTGTGGACAGGATGGCAGCGAATGTCCCTTGATGATGCTGGTTGAATACAAAGATAAAAATGGCACAATCCACAGTTGGTATCACGGATTTTATGCCAGTATCGATCCGAATAAGAATTACCCAACTCAATGTAATTCTTGCTTACAAGCGCATGAACAAATTAATGAAAAGTCATGGTTTACCTACGATAGTGGTAATTTGCTTAATTTACTCACAAATCCTGATCAACTGGCTGAACAAGGCCCTGTGACCTTTGTTGATGTACGGTTTTATTCTTCAGGTCATCAATACGATGTGGCAATTAGCGACATTGCTTTAGTCGGTAGCTTGGATGCCAATCCGTAACGGTATTCACTCTTGAAATGAGAGTCCCATCGCTTTCATCGAAACCCAGTGATTATGCCCCATAATCAGATGATCTATGACTTGGATATCGAGCAATTTTCCTGCTGCAATCAAAGTATGTGTCAACTCCATATCTTCCGGTGACGGGGTAGGGTCACCCGATGGATGATTGTGTGCCATCACAATGGCAGCGCTGTTCCGTGTAATCGCATCACGAAAAATTTCAGATACTCGCAATACTGATGAATTGAGTGTCCCGATATAAATAGTTGGGCTGGCAATCACACAACGTGCTGAATCCAGAAGTAGAATTCGGACATGCTCCTGCTGTAAAAATTGCATGTCCATGAAAAGGCGCGCTGCATCTTCTGCTTTATCAATAACAACACGTGCAGTTGCTGGTAATATCATCGCCCGTTTGGCTAACTCAACCACAGCCATAATTTGAGTGGCTTTAGTTGGTCCCATACCATCAATTTTCATGAGGTCAGTGTGTGTGGCACGCATTAAACCCGCTAATCCGCCACATTGTGAGAGGAGTTGTTCGGCGACTTGCAGTACATTATCCGTGGCTGTTCCGGTTCGCAGCAGGACTGCGATCAATTCCACATTTGAGAGCGTTGCCGCACCTAGACTAAGCATTCGCTCCCTTGGACGCTCATTAGGCGGGAGTGACTTGAAACTGGATTGAGGCTTTGCACCCTTGTCGAGAGGATTCATACGCACCATATGGTATAGACTTTGATTCTAAGTTGCAGAATATGATACTCTTACGCGGTCTTTTGCGCCTATACACTCGCACTGATATACTGGCTTTAGAAATCGACTGAAGGTTTGGAGTTCCCAATATGGGTGAGTTGTTGACAGGTTTAGGATTATCAAGTGATCTCGCGTTGGGGATTACGATTTATGGAATTGTCATCCTTGCCGCACTTTGGTTAGCGATGATTGTATGGGCTTATCGCGACATGCGTTCGCGTTCGCGAGATACTTTTGCTCAACTAGGCAGCTTGCTCTTAGTTGCAGTTTTAATGATTCCTGGCCTGATTATTTATCTGTTAATCCGTCCACGCGAAACACTAAGCGAAGCCTACGAACGCTCATTGGAAGAAGAAGCGCTCCTCCAAGAAATTGAAGAGAAACCGACCTGTCCCGGCTGCGGTCAGCGTGTTCAGGACAACTGGCAAGCTTGTCCACATTGTTTTACCCGCCTCAAAAAACCCTGCACCAATTGCAGTCAGATGCTAGAGTTGTCATGGCAGGTTTGCCCGTATTGCACAGCACAGCAGCGCGCGGCTTCAGAGCCGCTAGCCGCCACCACATCCTATGTACGTCCTTCGAATATTCCCGAGCAAACAATTGCTGGCACACAACCGCAGGCCCGTAGACGCGCCTCAACACGGAGCGCTGAGCCGCTGGAATTCGTGGAGGGCGACGATCTATAAATCGCCGCCCGACTGAATTGTCTTGAAAGTGGAGATCAGAACGCGGCTACGTCACCGACTGTGTGAATCTTCAAGAAGTTAGTTTGACCACCTACGCTGAATGGCACGCCAGCGATGATGACCAGACTATCGCCTGTTACGACGAGATCGGCTTGTTCGGCAGCATTAACCACCGTAGTAATCATCTCGTCAATCGAATGAAATTCTGGGATTAGGAGTGGGAGTACTCCCCAAATCAGCGCCATACGATGTTGTGTGACCTCGTTCGGCGTAACGCATAAAATCGGGGTCTTAGGACGCTCTTTTGCGACACGCCGCGTGGTATAACCGGTTAACGTTGAAGTCACAATCAGCCTGGCACTGAGTGCTTCCGCAATTTGACAGGTTGATTGGCTGATTGCATCTGAAATCGCTTGATTGCCTTCAGTTCGCGGCTTGTAAATCGTATGCGGTTGCGTACGGCTTGTCCAAATACTATGTTCCGCAATCACAGCAATTCGGGCCATCGTTTCGATTGCGATAACTGGATACTTACCAGCTGCCGTTTCATTGCTGAGCATGACCGCATCAGTACCATCCAAAATGGCATTATAGACGTCGCTGGCTTCAGCACGAGTCGGACGTGGACTTTCCACCATGGAGTTCAACATCTGTGTGGCTGTGATAACTGGTTTAGCTGCCTCATTACACAGACGGATAATTCGTTTTTGATGGAAGGGGACTTCTTCCGCTGGCGTTTCGACACCGAGGTCGCCGCGCGCTACCATGATGCCGTCAGATACTTCGATAATTGCCTCGATGTTTTCCAGTGCCTCGTGCTTCTCGATCTTCGAGATCACCGCCACATCGCCGCCGAGATGCTTAATCAGCCATCGCATCTCACGTATATCGTCCTCAGACCGTACGAATGACATTGCCAGATATTCGGTATTCTTACTTAAGGCGAATTCGACATCTGCACGGTCTTTGTCAGTAATAGCCGAAAGGGTCAGCCGCGCTTTAGGGGCCATAACCCCTTTGCGCGAGCTCAGGACACCTGGTATGACGGCCTCGCACACCAGACCCCGGTTGATGATCTGTGTAACGACCATTTCCATATTGCCGTCGTCCAACAGCAGTTGCATACCGGCTTTAATGTCCTGAATAAACTCAGGGTGCGGCAGCGAAATCACACCATTGTCACCCGGCACGTTATCAAGGGTGAATGTTACTTTATCACCCTTTTTTAGAACCAGAGGTTCATTGGCAACTTTTCCAATACGAATCTTTGGGCCTTGAATATCGCATAAAATAGCGATGACCGCGCCTTCTTCTTTTGCGATTTGCCGGATGCGGTCAATATTTCCCCCATGTGTCTCATGATCTCCATGCGAGAAATTGATACGTGCCACATTCATGCCGCTTCGAATCATTTGCCGTATCGTGGCTTCACTATTCGAGGCCGGGCCGATGGTAGCTACAATTTTGGTGCGTTTGCTGTCAACACCTGACTTGTTAGACAAGCTGATTTTCCTTTCGAGTAAACAATTCGAGCTAGAGTTTGAGATTGGTGAAGGCTTTGATACCCGGATACACTGCCGCGCTACCCAATTGCTCCTCGATGCGTAAAAGTTGGTTGAATTTTGCGACCCGATCCGAACGAGCCGGTGCGCCTGTCTTAATTTGTCCTGCATTCATCGCAACTGCCAGATCTGCAATGGTCGTATCTTCGGTTTCACCGCTGCGATGACTGGCAACGACTGTCCAACCATGACGCTGACTGAGTTGGCTTGCGGCCATCGATTCGGTCAGTGTGCCAATTTGGTTGACCTTGCACAGCAGCGAATTAGCCGCCTTTTCCTTAATGGCACGTTCCACACGTTCAACATTTGTAACCAGCAAATCATCACCGACGATTTGCACCCGGTCACCGATTGTTGCGACCAGTTTTGACCAATTTTCCCAGTCATCTTGTGCCAAACCATCTTCGAGCGAAATAATCGGATAGCGGCTCGTCCAGTCCGCCCAGAATTCCACCATCTCTTCACCCGAAAGGACACGCCCTTCAATGTCGAGGTGATACTTGCCGTCACGGTAAAGCTCGGATGCTGCCGGATCGAGTGCAATACGAATTTGCTCACCAGGAGTGTAACCTGCTTTTTGAATTGCTTCCATAATGACATCAAGGGCCGCCTGGTTAGAACCAAGGCTTGGGGCGAAACCACCTTCATCGCCGACTGTTGTGCTATGACCACCTTTGTGGAGGATAGTCTTGAGCGATTGGTAAATTTCGACGCACCAGCGGAGGGCCTCACGGAATGAATCGGCACCTACAGGCATGACCATAAATTCTTGGAAATCGGTGCTGTTGGTTGCGTGTTTGCCACCATTCATAATGTTCATCATGGGTACGGGAAGCATATGTGCATGGACGCCGCCGAGATAGGCATACAACGGCAGGTTGACGCTTTCGGCAGCGGCGCGCGCTACGGCCAGTGATACGCCCAAAATAGCATTGGCACCAAGATTTGATTTTGTTGGTGTGCCATCCAGCTCAATCATGGTTTCGTCAACAATCTTTTGTTGTGCATACATTCCGCGCAGGGCATCGGCCAATGGCCCGTTAACAGCGTTAACAGCGCGCAGCACACCCTTGCCACCGTAACGCTTTTTATCACCGTCACGTAATTCGAGGGCCTCATGTTCGCCGGTGGATGCCCCGCTCGGAACCATCGCCCGTCCGAATGCGCCGTCTGCTAACCGAACTTCAACTTCGATTGTCGGGTTGCCGCGTGAATCTAATATTTCGCGACCATGTATATTTTCAATGATGGACATCATGTTCTCCTATGAGATTAGTGAACAGAACAATTTGTCAGGTGATTGATTCACCCAATTCTTTTTTGTGGTGTTCTTTAAATTGCAAACCTTAATGATATACCGATTCAGCCAACTCGTCACGTGTAATCTGTAAAAAAGATGTCGACTGTCCTATAATTTTGTGGATTATTGTTATTTAGTGGAATTGTTATGTCATGCTATCACGGCGTACCGTTTATCTCGATCACTCTGCTACGACCCCCACCGATCCGCGAGTTTTGGAGGCCATGCTGCCATACTTCACGGCTGATTATGGCAATTGTGCATCGGCTCACGCTTTTGGTCGCACTGCCGAAAATGCTGTAGAAACCTCGCGTGAAATAATCGCACGCATACTAAATTGCGACTCGCGTGAAATTGTTTTTACCAGTGGTGCTTCAGAATCGAATAACACTGCTTTACGGGGTGCAGCCTGGAAAGCGCGTCTGGCGGGGCAGGGCAATCATTTGATTACAACCACCATTGAGCATAGTGCTGTAATCAATACTGTTGAGCAGTTGACAAATGTCATGGGGTTTGAACATAGCCTGTTATCTGTTGACCCCCAAGCGCTGATTAACCTTGCTGATTTTGATGTAATTTGTCGCCCGACGACCGCGCTGATCAGCGCCATGCTGGTCAACAATGAAGTTGGCACAATCCAACCTATAGCTGATTTAGCCAAACGCGCAAAGTCGCATCAAGTTCTTGTCCATACTGATGCTGTTCAGGCTGCCGGACAATTACCGTTGGATGTGCGGCAGTTGGGCGTAGATATGCTCAGTTTGTCTGCCCATAAGTTTTATGGGCCAAAAGGCGTTGGGCTGCTTTATCTTCGGAAAGGTGTTGATCTGGTTCCCGCGCAAACAGGCGGTAGCCATGAAGAGGGTCGACGCGCCGGAACACTAAATACACCGGGCATTGTAGGTATGGCGAAAGCCCTTGAACTCGCTTATGAAGAGTTGGATCAGCGCATACGACATTTCACGGCATTGCGTGAGCAGCTGATTGATGGTGTTTTGACACGTATTTCAGATGTTTCGCTAACAGGACATGCCGCTGATCGCCTACCTTCACATGCCAGTTTCGTGTTTGATGGCCTTGATGGAAACTCACTGGTTACGCACTTGGATATGCGCGGAGTAGCTGCCAGTAGCGCCTCGGCCTGCAAAACCGGAAACCCCGAACCATCATCTGTTTTGCTGGCAATGGGTTACGCGCCGAAAGAAGCACTGGGTAGCTTGCGTCTAACAGTTGGCCTAGAAACATCACCCGACGATATTGCCTATACGGTTGATGTCTTGTGTGACGTGGTAACCAAATTGCGGAAGTTAAACCGAGAGATGGCGCTGTGAGTGATAATTCGAACACAAGAGTCGTTGTAGCAATGAGCGGTGGAGTTGATAGCTCCGTTGCTGCGGCTTTGCTGGTCGAGCAGGGCTATGATGTCGTCGGCATGATGATGCGCCTTTGGTCAGAAGAAACGGTGGCCGGTGGCGCTCACAATCGCTGCTGTACGCCTGATCAAATGGCTGATGCTCGCCGAATTGCCGCACAATTGGGTATCCCTTTTTATGTACTGGATACCAAAGATGTATTCCGCAACACCATCGTTGAATTCTTTGTTGATCAGCACCGTCAAGGAGTCACGCCTAACCCTTGTATGGAGTGCAATCGTCAAATTCGGTTTCGCTATTTGCTTCAGAATGCTTTGGCCTTGGATGCATCCTACTTGGCGACCGGTCATTATGCGCAGGTGTCGCGGGCGGCTGATGGTCGCTATCAGCTAAAAAAATCGGCAGACGCGCACAAAGATCAAAGCTACGTCCTTAGCGTTCTAGGGCAGGATCAGTTGGGTCATGCCTTATTCCCTGTTGGCGGTTACACCAAGCCTGAAGTGCGTCAGATTGCCGCCCGCTTCGGTCTGCCCACTGCCAGCAAGCAGGATAGTCAGGATTTGTGCTTTATCGGTGATAACAATTACCGTCGCTTCCTGGCCGATCATGCGCCCGATGTCATGGTTCATGGTTCAATCATTCGCAGAAATGGTGAAGTCGTTGGTGAACATGCCGGTCTCGTGAATTACACCATTGGGCAGCGCAAAGGCTTAGGTTTATCTAGCCCTGAGCCGCTTTATGTTATCGGTATCAATCCCCTGCAAAATGTTCTTGTAGTCGGTACTGCCGATGAGCTGGGACGCAGTTCACTAACGGCAAAACGCGTCAATTGGGTAAGTGATATAAAGCCGACCGAGCCTTTTCGTGCCGAGGTCAAGATACGCTACAAAGCGACACCTGTGCCTGCTCTGGTAGAACCGCTGCCCGACTCGCGTATGGCGATCACATTCGACGGCGCATTGCGTGATATTACCCCTGGTCAGGCTGCCGTCGTCTATGATGGCGACACGGTTTTGGGCGGTGGTGTCATCGAACGTCCCAGCGTCAGCGAATAGCTGCACCATTAAAGAAAAGTGAGTAAATCCACTCTCACGTCACATTTCCAGTCCTTGGTAAATTGCCTTGGTATTATAAACTAGGTTTACTTCAGGTTTGTCCATAAACCGTTTATCAACCTTCCATTAACCATTTTAATGAGTGTGCTTACTCAAAATGGTTAGCACCAACACTACGAAAAAGTTACAAAATGGTCTTCCAAATTGTAACCCGATCGCCCTATATCTATTATATGATGGTTTGGAGTAATCGCCTTGCTCCCATCCCTTGCGTGCGGGCTATAACTGAATGAGTCTGGCAATGTAGCCAAAGAAGGCCGGGGGGCAGGGTATCTCGAAGCAGCTTAACAATCTCTCAATTTAGCACAACCAGCACAAGTCTAGGCAGTGCTTTTGCCGCCTGTGCCGCTTTTGCCGCATATTACGCATATTCGACCGTGAATTTCGTAGCGACGATGCATATGTTGTCTGCCAACATTGACCAAAATCGTAGAATGAATTATTCCTTTGGCAATTTTGCCGTAAAATCATCGTTTGCCATTGCTGCCTTTGCTGCCAAATTTGCCATCACATGGAGATCATCGGGGTCAAATGTCAGCCTGACATTGGCGTCTCTGACGACATTTGTGATAATTCCCCTTCTCCACAACAGCGGGTCAAGTTCATTGCCAACCGCTAATTCGCGTATCCAACCAGCAAGATTCGTATTTGTGGCCCGAATAGCATCATGAGCGCTGTCCCCGCCACGATATATGGTCCATACGGTAGGGCTGCAATCATACTTGAACTGCGGCCTGCAATTCGTTGGCCCACTAGATACAGCAGTGCCCCCAACGCACCCAGGATTACTGTCAGGAACATGGCAAATAACATGTCGCCCAAACCTAATATCAGTCCGCTCAACAGCGCCATCATCACATCACCGTAACCAAATGCCACTTCACTGATATTTCGCCCTTGTACCTGGTTCGCAATATAAACGTAAGCAATCCCTCCCAGGTAGAGTACGAAAAATGTTCCGAAACCTAGCACGCCGCCGGTCAGCGAACGTTCCAGGTTAGGCGGAGCACTGGTTGTCAGGGCATCTATAATCGCCAGTATGGCTGACGGAATGATGACGATAAATAATATCAGTTTGTGTTCTACATCAATCACGGTAATCAACACGAATATCGCCATGTAAATCAGCCAATAAACCATCTGCAAATTGTCTGCTTTTGGCTCGTTTACCTTAATGACATAGGTCAAAATCATAGCTAGCGGTGTCGCAATTTCCACGAGTGGATAGCGCCAACTGAGCTTCGACCCTGTTGCCGAAATGCGCTGTTCTGTCATAAAAGCGGTCAAACCCAGCCACGCCACTGCCGGTCGAGGTGAACCATCTGGATAATGAGGCCGCTTAATCATACGCTGATACGGCAAATCATCCGCTAGCATATTGACAAGCCCACCCGCGAGAATCCCCACAATAACGATAATGAGTATTGAGACAAGCATATTGCTGATTTGCTTTCTTTAGTGAAGTGGAATAATAGGAGCTGGAGGCAATAATGATAGCGAGAGAACAAGCATAAACATAAACGCAATAATTGCCGATGCGATAATCGCTCTTTTCTGAACAATTGAAAGTTGTAGTGTTTCGATGACTGGTTTCTCTGATGAAACAACCAATTTAATGGGCTTAACTTGCCCCCGTACTATCGACCAGGCTGCCAGGTGCGCCTCTCCATGCTTTAACGCCGCAATTACATATGCTGCGTCAGGATAATTTGCGAGTTTGGTGTCTGTTGGTGATGGAATGGGGTCGGTTCGCGGGTGCGAGTGATAAAATCCAACGACCTCAAGTTGTTCGCGTTCCGCCTGATACAATACCTTTATGAGCGATTGATCATCCATGTGATAATTGTACTTCGGTTCCTTTGCGAGATTGGGTATAGGAATGATTCGTTCTGCAATTCCCCCGTGTCCTAAGATCACCCCGCAGCACTCATTGGGCAGCTCTTTACGGGCATATGCAACGATTTCTTCAGCCAACATCGGCTTAAGCCAAAAATACATGCTCGTCTCCATCAATCTGATGGGGCTGCGCTAGATTGCGGAATGATAAAAGTCTGTGTCTTGTGATCTTGGGGTGGTGTTCGCGTCTGGTAAAACAGATCTACTGTTAATGTATATTCCCCGGCAGGCTCTTTGACGTTGCGGATATGTAATGTGAACTCCATATCGTTGTGCATAGTTTCAATAATGTTGAGTTCACTCACGATCACGTTATCACTGTTACGCGCAACCAATAATAGATTTGGACGCTCCAAAAAAGCTGTTACTTTAATATGAATATGTACCCGAAAGCGATCTGGATACGGGGTAATATCAATCACTTCGATGAAAACTTCATCGGGCGAATGTGGAACCTGATTTGACGGAAAAAGCGGAATTTCCATATAGTCTAATGCTGTGCTTTCGGCTAATTAGAGGGTAGATTGTAACTTTTGCAGCGCCCCTAACGCAATATCGAACTGACCACACGGGACAAGAATATGGTCACGTGAAAACGCTGCAATTGGAAGTATAGACACTTCAGCCTCAGCCAACACTTTACTGACTTCTGCCATAAAACCGAAAAGGTTAAAGTCCAATTCGAGGTCAAATGTGATCAAGCGGTAAGGCGTCGGGCTTGCTTTTTGTTCTTTTAAGCGACTCGCAAAATCATCAACTGCTTCTACCGGGATAATCAAACTAACTTCATCCTTATCCACGATAAGTACACAAAAAGCCTCACCGATTTCCGCGACAATCCCTGCCGCGACAGTTATTGCTCGGGGCGGCAGCTTAATAATCGAGTAATCCACTCCATCACTAAATAATAGTGTTTGTTTTAGTGCCTGGCGCACCGCTTCTTTCATATAATCTCACTTTTCATTCATCAAATAAGTAGCTGGATTCTGCATAGTAACGCACCTGCCGCTTTGCTAATTTCTGTTCAACCCATAGGCGAAGTTGCTCGTTTTTCTGATCTAGACTGATGGCTTCATCGCGCAGCACAGCCAGTGGATAATTGATCTTAAGTGCGCGTCCTTGGATGATATGTCGGCTTATACCCGGCGGTAAATATGCGTGATACCGCGCTGCCGCAATAATATCGGCGGGCTGATAATGCGGGAACTCAACAATAGCGATGGCAGTGGGGTGCAACTTCCATATGTCAGAAGGTTCAGCTAAAGCTGTACGTTGTAATGTGGCTTTTTGCTGGTAAATGTTTACTACTTGGCGCAGTGCAGCATTTCGTTCATGTGTATTTTCAATCGGTGACATCAAAGCCACAATCGAATTATCTTGAAAGATGATATGAGCAATCGCCGAGTTGTGTTGCCCGTTTAAAAGTTGAATATCGCCTAATTGCTTGATATGCTCCACCAATTCATGAGTTTGCCAGTCGCAAACGAGATGACGCCATGTTTTGAGTTCGACATAACCGCTTTCATACGGTGCAACTTGAACCAAAATGTGCGGGTAGCCCAAATGGGATAAAGCATGAAAACGATTGGCTCCATCTAGAACGAGAAACTCTCCGTCGCCTATTGGCGCTACAACCGGTGGATTGATAACGACTGTTTCGTTCGCAAGCCTTTCAATAAGTGGTCGCGACCGTTGCGAGTCATGGTCTTCATGAGGATGCAGCGTTTCGGTCAAGACGATTCTTAAATCAGGCTGTGGAGCATCAGTTTGGTTAAATGGCATTTATCGGCATTCCATTGGAGCGAATGAAGTCGCGTTATCGTAGATTAGCACGAAGAGCAGACATAGACAATTTATACTCTGGTTATTAAATACAAGGTACAGCAACATGGGCGCAAATGAACAGGGTGCAGATGCAACACAAAATCGGTGGTTGACTATTCCCCGCACGCTTTGCTTCGTGCTGAATGGTTCTGATGTCTTACTTATGAAACGCGCACCACATAAACGTGTCTTCCCAAATCAGTATAATGGGGTAGGTGGGCATATCGAGCGTGATGAAGACCCATTGACTAGCGCCAAACGGGAAATATTGGAAGAAACAGGCTTAACTGTGAGTAAACTCCAATTACGCGCAGTCTATAACATAGATGCCAATGCTTCTACAGGAATTATTCTGTTTGTATTTACCGCTGAAAGCGATAGTCGTGCAGTCTCGGCCAACGATGAGGGTTCGTTACATTGGATTTCACAGAAGGATATATCTCAATATGATCTGGTTGAGGACTTGCCGATAATTTTGCCGCGTGTTCTGGATATGAATAAATCAGATTCTCCTCTCTTTGTACACGTCAGCTATGACCAGCAGGATCGCATTCAGATGGGCTTTGCTGAAGAATAACTCCAACAGGTTTTTATCTCTTGAAACCAATGCGCTATACTCATAATTGGTGGCATAAAACACTCGTTTTGATCGAACACAGAATAAACTTACTGTAGGTTATTTCATGTCTGAAATCGGACAACCTCTTTCTGACAACAACCAAGATGCTGTACCCACGTCTAAGTCGAGAAGTCTTTTGCGCCGCGTTGGGTGTGGTATCGGCGTTGTGGTCTGGATTATTTTGCTCGTTTTGCCCTGTCTGGCGATCGCGCTAATTTCTCAGGGAGAAATTGCAATACAGTTGGGCAATGTTCCGGGGCAAAGTTTTCGGGTATGGTTGATTCAGGACGCGACAGAGCGTGGCATAGGGATTGCACGCCCCAGTGTGCATACCAATGCCGACTCAAGTATCTGTTTGCAGACTGACACCAGCTTTTTGTTGTGGTTGGGAAAAGGTCAAGCGACGAGCTATTGCGAATGCTATGCCCACAATGGCGGCGATTGGAAATCTGTGAGTGCGGCACAGGGAACTTGCAATCCATAGTATGATGGATACTGTTATTCTTCACTTAGCTTACATAGGTTTGGTTCTGAAATGAATTTGTTGCAAAATGCAAATTTGGGATCCCCCATTTTATTGGCCGTAGGTTGCGCCGTTTTATGCGTTGTTGGACTGCTGTTATTTTTTGGACTTCAAATATTGGGTACTACACTCCATACTGTTGCGGGTCTGTTTCAGCTTGTAGGCGGCGTGGTGAGCGGTGGTCCTGTTGCGTGGTGTGGATGTTTAGCCGTGTTGTTTATTTGCGCGGGTCTCGTTGGTGGTGCGTTACTATTCGCAAGCTGTAAAACAAATCCCACGTCGATGAACTTTTGTCTGTTCTTCCGTTGAGTAAAACGTCCAATGAATGCTATACAACAGTTGAATGATTCCATTAAGCGTGAAGCAAGCGCATTTTTAGAAATTGCCAAGGAAACCAATCGCGTGGTGGTGGGGCAAGATCGCTTGATAAACCGCTTGCTCATGGGCTTGCTTTGCGGTGGACACATCCTCATTGAGGGTGTTCCCGGCTTAGCAAAAACGCTGGCCGTTCGCACATTAGCTAACACGATACAAGCTAAGTTCCAACGTGTTCAGTTTACGCCGGACTTGCTGCCCTCTGACTTAATTGGTACCCAAATTTATAACCCGCGCAGTGGTGAATTTACACCGCGTTTAGGGCCAATTTTTGCCAACATTGTGCTTGCGGACGAGATTAATCGTGCGCCGGCTAAAGTGCAGTCGGCGTTGCTTGAAGCTATGGAAGAACGACAAGTCACAGTCGGTGACCAAACGCACACTTTACCCTCACCCTTTATGGTCCTAGCCACTCAGAATCCAATTGAGCAAGAAGGCACTTACCTATTACCGGAAGCTCAGCTTGACCGTTTCATGTTAAAAGTTATCGTCGGTTACCCCACACGGGCTGAGGAACGTGTCATAGTTGAACGCATGACAACTGATGTAGAACCTGTTGCTCAGCCCGTCATTGATCTGGCGAGCATTCAACAAGCGCGAGCTGTCGTAAACGGTATTTATGTCGATGAGAAAATCCACGAGTATATCCTCAATATTATTTTTATGACTCGTGATCCACTCGGAAATGGTGCTAAGGATTTAAGTCCGTTAATAGAGTGTGGCGCGTCACCTCGCGCAACAATTGCACTGAATAAGGCAGCTAAGGCCTATGCTTTCCTACGAGGGCGAGGCTACGTTACACCGGACGATGTAAAACAGATAGCGCCTGATGTTTTACGTCATCGAATTCTTGTAACATTCGAAGCTCAAGCTGAAGATATTGCGAGTGATCAAGTTATTCAACGTGTTTTGAGCGTTGTTCCGGTGCCGTGATGATTTCATCTGATGTTTTGCGTCGCATTCGGCGCATCGAACTGCGAACCCGCAAACTCGTGAATGAGTCATTTGCTGGCGCTTATCGCTCGGCTTTTAAAGGCCGTGGAATTGAGTTTGATACAATTCGCCCCTATGAACCTGGCGATGATGTGCGCCTTATTGATTGGAATGTGACTGCACGTACCGGACAAGCTTTTGTTCGCCAATATGTTGAAGAGCGCGAACTTACGGTAATGTTACTCTTGGATACCAGCGCTTCTTGCTTATTCGGCAGCACCTCCAAGAGTAAGCGTGATGTGGCCGCCGAAGTTGCTTCTGTATTGGCTTACTCCGCGATAAATAACAATGATAAAGTGGGTTTATTGCTGTTTAGTGACCAAACCGAGTTATATGTTCCGCCTCGTAAAGGTCGAAATCACATTTTGCGCTTGATCCGTGATTTATTGACTGCCCAACCTTCGCACAAGGAGACCGATATTGCTGCAGCCATACGCATGGTGAGCCGTTCGCTCCAACGCAGGTCAATTATCTTCTTGTTGTCTGATATGCTCGTTCCAGTCGAAACTTTCATCACTGAACTATCACTATTGGCATATCACCATGACGTAATGGTACTCATATTTAGCGACCCTCTTGAACAGCATTTCCCCGATATCGGATTGGCTAGCATCGAAGATGCTGAAACGGGGCAAATCATGTGGATTGATACTCACGCCTCTACTTGGCAGCAAAACTTTTCTGTTCAGATACGACAATTGCAAAATAGAGTGGGAACTGCAATAGCACAAGCGAACGTGGACGCTGTCCAAATAGACATCAACGATGATTATGTTGCAAGACTGGTCACGCTCTTTCAGGGTAGGGCTGGTTCTCGACGCTAGTGTCACTCATGAATAAGCGATCTTTACTGGTTACCTTCGGAATTTTTATCGTCCTCACTTCGCAACCATTCGGCGTACAAGCAGCGGATCGAGCCTATTTCACAGCGGATAAGACAATTCTTTTAATTGGCGAGCCTACGCAATTGCTTTTACACATCCGGACTCCTCAAAATGCCCAACTTAATCTACCTGAATTCACGAAGAGTTTATCTCCTTTTATGGTCAAGAGTATTGGGGCGCTAATTCTGACCCAGCAGTTTCAAGATGCCAGTGTTGAATATCAAGTACCTCTGGAAGTTGTCTTGTGGCGTACTGGTAAATATCAAACACCCCAACTCACGATTTCCTATCAATTGGCTGGATCACCTACAGTCAATCTGACCGTTGAAGCGCTGCAGTTTGAAGTACCAAGCACACTCAATGATGCTGATTTGAGCTTGCGTCCGTTTAAGCCACTTGTGAATTTACCTTACTTCCCCGTTTGGATAATGCTCCTCATCGTTATTTTGGCTGTTAGCATGGTAGTTTTATTGAGGCAGCAGCGACTCGGCCAATTGCGGAAGCGAACAGTGAAGGATGCTGACACGGCAATCTCAGGCCATCCAGACGCTGTTTACGTCTTGAGGGTATTACGTCAAATTGACCAAGCCAACGAGAACCCACTGAAAATCTACATTCAAGTCTCGGATTGTTTGAGGCTTTATTTATTTAGGCGTTATTCAATACAGGCGCTTGATTTGACCACGAGTGAGCTTGCTGAAAAGTTGAATGCGAAGATTATATTGAGCGAGGATCATCAGCAAAAATTGGTCGAAATGCTTAAACGTGCCGATCTTGTGAAATTTGCAGGTGTAGTTCCAAAACTGGGTGCTGCCCAACAGTATATTTCTGTTGCCGTGCAATGGATTCAAGCTGTTGAGCAATCAAATGGTGAACAAGCCTCATGACCTGGCGCTTGGCACAACCATTTGTAGCTCTAATTCCGATTGTGATCGTCGTTTGGTGGTGGGTACGCCAACGAAATGTGCGACCATCTTCCACAGCAATTCGCTATTCGGATACGCGTTTATTCAGAGGCTTACCCGTAAGTTGGAGGGTGCGGTTTCACAGGCTGCCTGATATGCTTCGATGGATTGCATGGGTATCATTGGTTATCGCTCTTGCTCGTCCACAAATTGGTCAGAACCAGCAAATTATACATGGGCAAGGCATAGAAATTGTACTGGCACTGGATATTTCAGGCAGTATGGAAGCTGCTGATTTTGCTCCTCATAACCGCCTGGAAGCCGCCAAATCAGTGATCGGTGACTTTATTGAACGGCGTGAGTTCGATCAAATTGGATTTGTCGTTTTTGCTCATGATTCCTTTCAAGTGGTTCCCCCTACACTCGATTATTCGGTTTTGAGAAAGGCCCTATCGAATATTCAGCTAGCCACTGCGCAAGGTATCGCTGATGGTACTGCAATAGGAATGGGTATCGCTTCAGCGGGGAACATGCTGCGTTCTGGTACTGCCGCGAGCAAAGTAATTGTTTTGCTTACTGATGGCGCAAATAACGCTGGTGATATCGGTCCTATGACCGCCGCAGAAGCGGTGGCAGCCCTAGGAATACGCGTGTATACCGTGGGCATGATTCAACATGTACCACGGCTTTTACCCAATCCTCGCGAAGATAATATTGATGAAGGTACGCTTAAATCTGTCGCTCTAATTACTAAAGGTCAGTATTATGCTGCTTCGAATGAAAAAGACTTAGAGTCCATTTACGATCAAATAGGTTCTCTTGAACGATCAGATATTGAGAAGCAGGTATTTGTACGCTGGCAGGAGCTATTTCAATGGTTCGCAATAATTGGTTTGTTGTCACTTGTTGCTGAACAAATACTTCGGCAAACTTTTCTTCAGGTGATCCCGTGATCTCGTTTCTGAATCCGGGCGTATTACTATTATTGTTGTTGATGCCGTTCGCAGGTGTGTTCTTGCGCTGGCGGCAGAGCTATTATTTGCAGCGCATTCAGCTTATGGGCATGCAATTCGTTTTCAGAAATAATTGGAACTGGATTCATCAAGTTATCTGGCTACTTGTTTGTGCATTGCTCATTCTTGCATTGTCGAGACCAGTTTGGGGCAGCGAGTTAATAGCTGTTGAAACACAGGGGGTTTCAATCGTATTTGCGCTCGATGTCAGCAAAAGTATGGATGCTGAAGATATTTTGCCCAGTAGACTCGAGCGTGCGAAATTGAGCCTGGAAGATTTGTTAAATAAACTTTCAGGGAACGAACTTGGGTTAGTTGTATTTGCGGGCAGTGCATTGCTTCAGTTTCCGTTAACGACTGATACCTTATCGGCTTCGGCCCTTGTTGAGCAAGTCACGACCAATAGTATTTCTGCCCAGGGCACCAATATTGCAGATGCCATTCGCCTTTCAATTCAGTCCTTGGCAGCAGCCAGTAAAGGTAAACATATAATCATTTTGCTTACCGATGGAGAGGGTCATGAAGGTGATGTGAATTCAGCGGTTGCAGAAGCATCTCAACGAGGGATTACGATCTATAGCATTGGCTATGGTGAATCCGCTGGCGCACTCATACCGGTGCGTAATCCGGATGGCAGCATATCTGACAAACGAGACCAAACAGGTAATCAAGTACACTCAGCACTGGATGAGAAAACTTTGACTACGATAGCGACTTCGACTGGCGGTAGTTATGAACGTGCTTTGTCGAGTGGCAAAGAAGTTCAAGATATAATTCAAGCAATTAATCAGTACATGCCAAATACCCTAAACAAGGGCATTCAAGTTACCGGTATTGAACGCTTTGATATTTTCATTGCATTGGCGGCCATATTAGTTACGCTACAAATTATTTTGCCGAGACTTCAAAAGTGAACAAGTTTTGGACGGTAGCAATTCTTCTGGGTTGTATAAGTGCTTGTGATGTCAATTCAGCCGAGCGCAATAACGCTGGTAATACATTATCTGATCAAGGCCAATATGACAGCGCCTTAGCCGCTTACCAGTCCGCACAGGTCGCATCACCGGACAGTCCCGAAGCTTACTATAATGCGGCCAGTGCTTACAGTTACGAAGGTGATTTTGACAAAGCGATTAATGCTCTTCAACTGGCCCTAAAAACGACTGATGTTGATCTTAGAACAAGAGCTTTTTACAATCTTGGCAACATATATTTTGGGATGAATCGATTTGACGATGCAGTTGAAGCTTATAGACAGGTATTGCTACTCGATTCCAATGATAATGATGCGCGCCACAATCTGGAATTGGCCCTAAAGCGGTTAATTATTCCTTCACCTACGCCAGTTTTTCCGACGGAACAGTCGACTGATGATGGTAGCGGTGGTAGTACTCCTACTTCAGAACTGGCGGATCAATCGACCAATGCCGCCTCCGCGACTGCTGTTATTTCAACTTCTAAGTCCGATAATTTGTCGCCAACTCCCATCGCTAACAATTTGCCCGCCACGTTCACCATTGATGATGCACAGGGAATATTGGACGCAGTGCAGCAGGCGCAACAACCATTGCCTAATCATACATTGTCAGGCACTCCGCCATCTGAGAACTCAGGCAAGGATTGGTAACTAAGAACAAATGCGCTCCTTAGTAGTGTGTTACTTGTTTATCTTGCTATCATTTTCGCTGGTACATGCCCAAGATGTTCAAGGTGATGTTTATGTTGAAGCTAGTGTAGATAACTCCACTCCTTATATTGGGCAGCAGATCACTTACAATTTCAAACTTTATGATGCAGTGGGCTTGGCGAACCCCCTTTATCAGCCATCGGATTTTGAAGGATTTTGGCGTATTGACATGGGTGTGATGTCTCAGTCCACTGAGCTGATAAACGGCCGTAGCTATAGTGTGACCACAATCACTACAGCTCTTTATCCAACGCATTCTGGTTCGATCACCATTCCACCATCCAGCGTTGTTCTTCCTGAAACGGTTTTTCGCTCAAAACAAACAATAACCACTAAACCTATTTCACTCGATGTAAAATCGTTGCCGGAAACTAATTCCATAGATTTTAGCGGCGCAGTCGGTCAATTTACCATGTCTGCAATACTGGATCGACAAGCTGCTAAGGTCGGCGAACCAGTTATTATGACTGTGACTGTGAGTGGAACGGGCGATATTGAGCATTTGCCACTCCCCAACGTGCCGAATAATCGGGGTGCAACCATAAATGCAGGAAACTATAGAAGTGAAATCCAAAATGGATTGATTGTCGGGACACGCGACTATCAAGTGGTTTTTATCCCGACAGCCACAGGCACACAGAACTTGCCGGTGATTACCTTGGACTACTTTGATCCTGATGGTGCAAACTTTAAATCTATGAGTACATCACCAATACAAATTCAGGTAACTTCTGATGAAAAAAGTATACCAACTGCACCACTTGATCTCGGTGAAGAGGGTCTCAGACTGAAACCGATTGATGATTTGTCTATGACGTCGAATGCTCCCAATTTTCTACATATGGTTGTAGCTGCCTTATTGCCAATAGGCATACTTGCAGGTGTTTGGTATCAGCAGATGATTAAGACCCGAAGATCGCGGTCACGGGCGAAAATGCGGCAGCAACATGCGTTGCAGGTGGCATTAGCCGACTTGAAAGCTATGACGCTAGGTGATTCGAAAGCCAGCTATAAATTGATTGACAACATATTTAAGCGATATGTAGCCGATAAGTTGGATGTGAATCTTGAAATCCTTGAACACTCTGAATTATCACAACTTTTGGCATCCAAAAATGTTTCTGAAGGCGCGATATCAAAGCTTTTGTTGCTTAACTCAGAGATCAATGAGGGGCTATTTTCTCCTGCCTCTGAGGATATCTTATCGCAAAGGCGCGACGAGATAGCGCAATGCTTACGTGCCATTGATCAGGAATGGGTATTGCAATGAGGCGGATTATCTTACTTTTGATGGTCATTTTAGTGCAAACGGTAGTTGTGGCTGAGGATGCTTTCGGCAATATGGCTCAACAGGCAGAGGCTGCCTACCGAAAAGGAGATTTTGAAACCGCTGTGACCATATATCAGCAATTGATCGGCCAAGGTGTGAAACGAAGTGAGGTTTATTTTAATCTCGCTAATGCCTATTACCAATTGCACGATCTAGGGCATGCTTTAGTTAATTATCGCCGCACAGAAGTATCCACTCCCCGTGACGAAGATTTGCGGCTCAATTTGGCACGAATTCGCGTACAACGGCTTGATGGGACAAGCACGGAAGCGGGGCTAACGGGACAAATTGTGAAACTAACCAGTGATTGGCTGTCACCCTTGGAATTGGGTTGGTTAGTCCTACTTTTATGGTGGATCTTTTGTGGATGCGTTGCTACTTATTTTTGGCGCACTGTTTGGAGAAGTATTCTAAGATGGGCAATTTGGATTAGCGCTGTCTTATTCATTTGTGTATTTTGTTTAGCTCTAATTCGTATTATTGTCGATAATTCATTGAAACCAGCCGTTGTCATTACCGATTCTGTTTCAGTGATGACTGGGCCCGGAACAAATTACCTTGAGATTTTTGAGCTTCATGCTGCCGCAGAAATTCGCATCGTGGAAGAACGCAATCATTGGATTCGGTTTCAGTTGCCTGATTTGCGAGAGGGATGGATAAATGAACAATCGTTAGAGGTAATATAAGACGGGTACACAATAAGTTTGTATACCCGTTCTTTACATAATTTCCTAGTGATTATCGCAGTAAATCCGGGATTTGTTCCGGATTATCTGCCACTTTTACCCCGGCGGTATTAAGTGCAGCGATCTTCTCGCTAGCCGTGCCTTCACCACCTTCGATAATTGCACCAGCGTGCCCCATACGAGTGCCGGGAGGTGCGCTCTTGCCAGCGATGAACGCTGCAACAGGCTTGGTCATATGGGCTTGAATAAAGTCAGCAGCATCAATTTCTGCACGTCCACCGATTTCACCAATGAGTACGACCTTTTCCGTTTCTGGATCATCTTCGAACATGCGAAGTGCATCTACGAAGTTGGTACCAATAACTGGATCGCCACCGATACCGAGGCATGTGGTCTGACCCATTCCCGCTTGGGTCAGTGCAAAAACTACTTCATACGTTAGTGTTCCACTCTTGGAAACGACACCAACGTTACCGGGTTTAGCAATGTAACCGGGCATAATACCGACTTTTGCTTGACCGGGTGTGAGCAAACCGGGGCAGTTCGGGCCAATCAAACGGCTGTTGCTACGTTTGACGTAATCATAAACTTTGATCATATCTAAAATTGGAATGCCTTCGGTAATGCAAACAATGAGCGCAATACCAGCATCTACAGCCTCATAGATCGCGTCAGGTGCGACGCCAGCGGGCGCATAAATTATGCTGGCGTTAGCGCCGGTTGCATCAACGGCTTTTTTAACTGTGTCGAACACCGGTTTACCGTGAACCCATTCGCCACCTTTGCCGGGGGTAATGCCGCCAACGACATTTGTTCCGTAGTCGATCATTTGCTTGGTATGAAAACTGCCTTCACGTCCTGTAATACCCTGTACGAGCAGACGTGTGTTTTTATCGGCTAGAATTGCCATTATTTTGCTCCTTTGGCGGCATCGACGGCCTTTTTAGCCGCTTCAGTCAATGTGGCTGCGCTGGCTAAGTTTGTAATGTGCGCGGCATCAATAATCGCGCGTCCTTCTTCTGCGTTTGTACCAGCCAGCCGAATGACCATCGGTATATTAGTCTTGACTTCATCAAGTGCTTGTAGGATACCGCGCGCGACTTCATCGCAGCGGGTGATACCTCCGAAAATGTTAAATAGCACCGATTTGACATTGGGATCGGCAAGGATAATTCGAAGGGCAGCGGCTACTTTGGCGGCTTGTGCGCCACCACCAATGTCAAGGAAATTGGCCGGACCAATTCCTTCACCACCATAAAGCTTAGTCATATCCATGGTGGTCATTGCCAGACCTGCACCGTTTACCATGCATCCAATTTGCCCATTGAGCTTGACATAGCTTATGCCTGCTGCACGTGCTTGTGTCTCTTCAACAGGTTCAGCGTCTGTATCACGCATATCGGATAAATCCGTGTGGCGAAATAATGCATTGTCATCAATTATCATTTTGCCATCGAGGGCGATGAGCTGATTATCCCCAGTGATAACGAGCGGGTTAATTTCGGCGAGGACAGCGTCACTCGCCATGTAGACTTTGAAGAGATTAGACGCTATCTTGGTGAACGCTTTCCAATGCTCATGAGGAAGGTTAATTCCGCTGGCAATGTTACGCGCTTGATAGTCGAGCAAGCCAAGAAATGGGTCAATTTGTTCGCGAATAATGGCTTCAGGATTCTCACGAGCAACTTGTTCGATTTCGACACCGCCTTCAGACGAAGCCATCATGACAGGTTTGCCAATGGTTCGATCATTCACGATGCCAAGATATATTTCTGAACCAATGTTAACCGCCGGATCAACCAAGACTTTGCGAACGATGAGACCCTTGATGGTCATTCCAATAATACTGCTAGCAACTTGTTCGGCTTGTTCAGGGGTTTGTGCGAGCTTTACGCCACCCGCTTTTCCGCGGCCACCTGCGAGTACCTGTGCTTTAACCACAACAGGTCCATTAAGTTCGCGTGCAATGTCATATGCTTCCTGTGGTGTTGTGGCAGTTTTGCCTTTCATGATTGGAATGCCAAAATCTGCAAAACGAAACTTAGTTTGGTACTCGTGAAGATTCACGGATTAACCTCCAAATGAGTTATTTCTTTAGGTAAACAAGACAAGTATACACATGAAAATATTAATAGACACGGCAAAAATGCTTATGGTAGACTGAATTCAATTGAGTTCGATATTTTGTTTTGATTACTCTGGCGAAAGTGGGTAAAAGCATGACACCAATTCGTGTGGTGTGTATTGAAGATGAGTCGGAAATGATTGATTTGGTTAGCATGATACTTTCGCGTGAAGGGTATCAGGTTATTGGTGCGCCCGGTGGTTTGCAAGGACTTCAAATTGTTGAGGACACACAACCCGAACTCGTATTACTCGATTTGATGATGCCTGATCTCGATGGCTGGGAAGTGTATCAACGGCTCAAGTCGAATCCAAAAACTACTAAAATACCTATAATCGTTGTGACCGCACGCGCACAAAGTATTGATAAAATTCTAGGATTGCATATCGCAAAAGTCGATGATTATATTACAAAGCCATTTTCACCCACAGAACTTTTAACCAGTATTGAAAAAGTCCTTAGCAAAAAGTCTGAATAAGTATTGCAGTCTTAGAGAGAAAAGTAGATATTTAAAACATGTGCGCTGTTGTACTGCTTAAACGCTGGTGTTATTATGATTTTGTAGGCAGTTATGTCGAAGTATTGTGCAAAAATAAGCCCTCTACTCTATAATGAATAACACGTGTCATTTGTCCCACTTACATACAGTCTGGAGCCAGTATGAAACGATTATTTACGAACCAAATTGCTCGTTCGCTATGGTTGTTATTAACGATTGTATTGGCTACCGGAGTAGTTTCTGCGCAAAATCAGAACTTACTGACTAACCCTGGTTTTGAGCAACCTTACTCGACGGTGGCTGGTTCTCCCCCGCGACAGGTTGCACAAGGATGGTCGCCTTGGAATATCGGCGGTGGACAATCCGCATCAGAGAATGTCCAACCGGAGTATTATCCAGCGACCGACGTGACCGATGGGTTGGGTGTGCCACGTATCCGTAACGGTAGTGATGCGCAACAGTATCATTCATTTTTTGCAACTCACGATGGCGGTTTATTCCAGAGCGTAAGTGGAGTAACCACAGGTACACAATTGCGCTTTAGTGCTTACGTTTATGTTTGGTCAAGCACATTTGATGATCCAAACAAAAGTGAAGATCCGGGCGGAGTAGTCGTGCAAGTAGGTATTGATCCTGCTGGTGGTACTGACGGCAGCAGCGCAAATATTGTCTGGTCGGCTCCGTCAATCCAGTATGACGCGTACAATGAGTATGCGGTAAGTGCTTCGGCAACCAATTCGACGGTCACGGTATGGATACGCTCAACCGTTAGTACTCCGGTCAAAAACTCAAACATCTATGTTGATGATGCCACCCTAGCTACTTCTAGTGGCACAGGTACAGCAGCTACGAATACGCCTGTTGTCTCGGTCCCTACTAAGACCACTGTTCCCCTACCTGCTACAGCCACCAAGACGATAGTGCCTCCGACAAACACAACCGTGCCTCCAACAAATACACCGGTTGTGGTGCTGCCTGCTAGTGCAACGCCCGCCCCGGGGCAACCTACGGCAACTATTACCAACACGGTAGCCGCTACGGAGGTAGTACCTACGGCTGAAGTTGCTACATCTACTACTGCTCCAGTTGAACCGTCAGCGACTACAGCACCGACTGAAACGCAGGAAGGTGCTACAGCCACGCCGAACGGGGGGGTCGATAATGTACAATTCCCCGGACGCGTTGTCCATATTGTCCGGTCAGGTGATACCGTCGGCAATCTGGCTACACTTTATGGTAGTGATATTGATGCGATTGTAGCGGCTAATAATCTGCCAGAGAGTGCCTTAATAAAGGTAGGGCAGGGGTTAGTCATTCCTGTTCATTTACTGTCACCTGCAACTTCGACGCCTACACCTACACCGCTAGCACCAGTGGCAACTGCGACTAGTGGCGGTTCTGCGCCACCCCCGGCAGGAAATATCTATATTATTCAGCACGGTGACACATTAAGTCGTATCGCAGCACGATTTAATACAACAACCGCTACATTGGCGCAGTTGAATGGCATCACCAATCCAAACACGATTTACGCCGGCCAGAAGTTGACAATTCCGGTTGCTGGACAAGACGGATCGGGAGTTGTTCCTCAACCACCGCCTGCAACCATGACGCAAGCACCCCCAGTCGAAAATGCGACCTATGTAGTGCGATTTGGCGACACTCTTTTTAAGATTGCCGTCCGCAATCATGTGACCGTTGCAGCGTTAGCGCAAGCCAATGGTATAACTAACACTAACCTTGTTTATGTTGGGCAGAGGCTGATTATTCCATGAGTAAGTGGCGTGTCTTGAAAAAGTCTCCCAATAACAAGGTCATACTAAAACGCGTCAAGCTGTGTGATAATTTTTGGACGCGTTTTCGCGGTCTACAACTGGTGACCCATTTGCCAGATGATGAAGGTCTGCTATTTGTCACAGGTTCAGAGAATCGGGCAAACACTACAATCCATATGTTTTTTATGTTTTTTAGCATCGGGGTCGTGTGGTTGGACGCTACTGGCAAAGTAGTAGATAAGTGTTTTGCGAAGCCTTGGCGCCCTGCATACGCGCCAAAAAGTCCTGCACAGTATTTCGTTGAAGCTCATCCAACAATATTAGACAAAGTGCAAATCGGTGATATGCTGCGATTTGATGAGGTCGCGGCATGATCTTCCGTGGCATTGCAATAGCATTGTTAGCGGGTTTGCTGTTATGGCAACCCGCTTCTTCTGTCGCTCAAGACACGAGTGAGAATGTTACCGTCCATGTAGTGCAACGTGGCGAAACGCTTTTCCGTATTGCTCAACAATATAATCTTTCAATTACGGCCATTGCATCATTTAACAACATTGCTGATCCGACCAATATCCAAGTTGGTCAGCGGTTGCTAATACCGCTTGGTAGTGCGCCCCAACCTGCTGTTCCTGATATACATGTTGTGCAAGCAGGTGAGACACTAAAAAGTATTGCGACTCTATATGGCTTAACGATCGAAGATCTTGCTAACCGCAATAATATCACTGATATCAATCGAATATTCGTGGGACAAGTGCTGAATATACAGGCCACTGCACCTGCGACCCCGAGTCCTAGCCCAATACCCACGATTGAACCTGCTGCTTCACAAGATAACTCGGGAGAAACACCTAGTCTTCTATATACAGTAAAAGGTGGAGACACGCTATTTCGAATTGCCACCCGCTATGGATTGACCGTGAACGATTTGGTCCGGGCTAATAATGTGGTTGATCCGACGGTGATATATTCGGGGCAGCAACTGATTATTCCTGGAGTTAAGCCACCAGAATCAGCCTTTGATTTGCCTCCTAATGTTAGCCGAATTGATGTGAGCCCCCAGATGTTTGTGGAAGGCGAAACAGGGCAGATACGATTGACGACTACCGTTCCGATGACGGTCAGTGGAACTTTTCTAAATCAGGATTTATCCGCAGCGACTGATCAGACCGGAACGGCCGATATTATTCTTGTTGGTATTCCCATATTTACGGATGCTGCCGTATATCCTTTAGCCATCAATTTAACTGATGCGGCTGGTCAGGTAACACCCATTAACCTAAATATCCAAGTGTTGTCCGGTGGATATGGTAGGGAAACGATCACGCTTCTATCTAATCGTGCGGATCTCGTCGATCCCGTTCTCGAAGATGCTGAAGCGAAGACCATGCAGCGTATTATGAGTAAGTTTACACCTACCCGTTACTTTGAGGGGCCACTGAGCTTACCGGCGGCTGCGAGTATTTCTTCACCATTTGGACGCAAACGCTCTTATGATGGAGGGCCGTTTGACCATTTTCATACGGGTACAGATTTTGCCGCCGCGCCGGGATCGCCGGTAATGGCTGCCGCGCCGGGTTACGTCGTATTTGCCGACAAACTTGATGTGCGGGGGAATGCGACCATAATTGATCATGGTTGGGGAATCTATACAGTGTATTGCCACCAAACAACTCAATACGTCAAAGTGGGTGATTTCGTAAATACGGGACAGGTAATAGGCACTGTAGGGTCAACTGGCCGTGTGACGGGACCGCATCTACATTGGGAGGTGTGGGTAAACGGTATTCAGGTTGATCCCATGCAATGGGTACAAGAATCGTTTTCGTAAAGGGTGCTTTAATGGCTAGTGAGAGGGTTAAACGGTTATTGGGGCGACTGAAAAGCCAGGATAAGCCGCCTATTATTGACTCTCATGCAACACAGCGAGCGAGACCTCGATCTGAATTTAGCTGGAATGACTTAAAGCTCAATCTTAGAATGCTCCTTGTCAAGAGCAATGTACTAGAAGCTCTCTACGAGGAATTATTAATACCGAGCTTGTCGGGACAGTTTGACAAAGAACTCTATGTTCGCTGGCTACAATCACTTTGCCTCGTGCCTTTTTTTAGAGAATCTGCCGTTAACAAGCAGCTGATTGACTCAAATATTCAGTCTACTCTACAGCTTCGTCATCGGTTAATACCGTATCTGCGCGCTGTCGTAGCATTATCACGCGATTATAAATGGCCGATACTTAAGTCGCTTGATAAGCTGGAACCTGACAATCCGAAAACAAAAGGGATTGACGATTGTTATATGCTGGGCGGAGCTTTGCTTGTCGCTCCAGTTGTTGTTCAAGGAGCAATACAGCGTTATGTTTACCTACCGGCAGGGCAGTGGTATAACTATTGGGGGAACCACCTTTCAACTGGTAGCCAATTTATTGCGGTTGATGCTCCATTAAAGGCGCTTCCCATATTTGTTCAAGCGGGTACTGTACTGCCTCTTCAACAAGATCACGAGAATGGGAATGGAAGTAACCAAACGCTTGTTTATAGAGTGTACCCCGGCGACCAAGAGACGGTTTTATATGAAGATGACACGGATGAGTTTGATAAAGAACGGAGTGAATATCGCTGGATCTACATCACCTGTGGCTGGGAAGATGGTAAGCTCGTAATTAATCGGCGTATCGCAGGCCAATACGTTCCTGGTTATTCCAATATTCGGGTTGAAATTGTCGGACTGGATCATGAGCCATTGCATATCCGCATAGACCGCAGGCCAGCACCGCTCTGGTACTTTGACGCTGGAATATTGGAATTTACAACTGATACTTTTCAGATCATTGAGGTTGTGATGAAGGAACCGCCAGAGGAATGGTAAGCGCAAAATTGGCGATTGAGCTAAACGGGATGGTCACTGCACCATCCCGTTTTTATTTGAAGTCAATAATTACTCGTAAGCAGGGTCGAGTACTTCAAAATTCGTGAAGAGGAAGTGATCGTGATAGTAATGTATCCACAGGAAGGACAGAATTGCTGTGTAATAGGCGGTGTCGAAATGGCGGTTAGGATCAATGTTGGGGATGATGACGCCTGCCAATTGATAGACGATGATGAATACGATGACCGACCCAACAAGCATCATCGCGCTGAGGGCGAAAAGACCCCATGAGTCTTTTCGATTGCTGAATTTGGCAACCAAGGGCGCACTTTGGTTTAAGTCGCCATACTTTTGCTTAATTTTGATGATGTAGAAGGTAATGGCAAGATATTGGAATGAGTGCCAAGTGTTTGCACCCTGGAAGGCTGTATCCAAATTAGGAAAGGCAGCCAATGGAAAGAATACAATGACCGTCAGGCTTATGAAGATGGTCTTGGGCCAATTGATGAGACCAGTACGATATTCATTTATGGTTTTAACAATGTAAGCGATGAGCGCTACAAAAAATACGCCGGCAGCAGCAATGAAAAACCACGGTGCCTGGAAGGTTGTCGGGATGACTTTGGTTAAGTCATTTGTTCCCACCGCGAATGAACCTGTGCTGATTTTGTATGCAGCCATCGGGAAGAGGCAGGTTAGAACCACTGCGTAGTCAATAATGCGTGCCTGCAAACTGACCGCACTGCCTTTTTTGACGATGGAGTGTTCTTTATGATTGTACAGCTCAACAATATAGGTGACCTGATGCATAACGTGGAGCATTGCCCAGAAAAAGAAAATCGTTAGCAATAGGGTGAGGTTCAGGAAAGCCAACGATACCACAATAATGGGAATTATGATCGATGACCGAATAAGCATCGGGTAGCGCTTCTTGAAATCTTTGTCCAGACCTGTGCGTAACATGGTGGACATCATATGGGGGCCACCGACTGCAATGGCAACAAACCCATTCACAATATTGCGGCTGACGTCCGCATCCATATTAAAAATGCGTATACCCAGCAAATAGAAAATGTAGGGCATGGGAACCACAAAGACACTGAGAATCATGAATATCAGATCCCAATGTCGATTACGTAGCCATAGACCGGGACGATCCTGATCTAACGCGGTTGTTGATGAAAAGTTGGCTGTTGTGGCACTCATTCAATACCTCCTCGCTTACGGTAGCTGGCGCTTTTAATGACAGGCTAAATCATGATGGTGATGAATTGTTTAGCCTTGCAAAGCATTTTAGCTTAAAGACGAGGATAATGCTACATCCATTCGGAAATTAATGGGGCACCTGATGGTGTTTACGGCAGCGGGCTTCATAGGCTTCTTGTGCGCCGACCATGATGATGGGGTCATTGTAGCGGGCAGGTTCGCCGTTGACGAGGCGTTGGGTACGGCAGGCATCCTCACCACACACGACGCAGATGGCATGGAGTTTGGTTACATCTTCGGCGATTGAGAGAAGCTGAGGCATAGGGCCAAAGGGTTCACCACGAAAGTCCATGTCCAATCCTGCGACGATAACACGGATGCCGCGTGCAGCAAGCTGCTGAACAATGCTTACAATATCTGAGTCAAAGAATTGGATTTCATCTACAGCGACGACAGTAGTGGCTGCTGATAGATTGTCCAGGATTTCCTGGGCCTTAGAAATCGCGAGAGCCTCAATATTTTGACCGCTGTGGCTCGTAACATGTAAGGTGCTGTAGCGGTCGTCAATGCTGGGTTTAAAGACTTGTAACTCCTGCTTGGCGATGACTGCACGGCGGGAACGGCGAATGAGTTCCTCGCTTTTTCCACAGAACATGCTTCCACAAATGACCTCAATGCGGCCTGAAGAATGAATCATCGTTCCCTCTATTCAAACAGAAAGGCAGACATGCCAGTGACATGTCTGCCTTATAAAAATCGCGCAAATGGAAATTACTCGGTGGCGGTTTCGCTGGCTTCTGGAGTCGCGGCCTGAGGCACATCATAACCACGAGCGCGCAGGAGCTTCTTAAGATCACTCAAAACTTTGCGTCCGATGCCGGGAATTTCTAAAACGGATTGCTCACCACTGGTTTCCAGCTTATTCAGGAAATCGCCAACGGTACTGATGCCGTTTTCTGCGAAAATCGTGACATAGCGTTTGCCGATGTCAAATTCGCTGATGGAAATTTGTGGGGAGGTGAGCGCTGCGGCCTTGGCTTCAACTTCGGCACGGCGTGTGTCACGGGTTTGGAGGCGCTTGAGGAAGCGGTCAACCTGTCCTTCGGTATCGACGATACGTTGTTCGCCAGTGTAGAAGGGGTGGCAAGCCGAGCAAATATCAGTACGGATTTCAGGAATGGTTGCGCCGGTTTTCCAGGTATTACCGCAGGCACAGACAACTGTGGCTTCGGGATACCAAGCGGGATGAATATTAGCCTTCATTTTGTTTTCTTTCTGGCGTTACGGCCCGAATGGGTAGCGTAGCGCACTACCTTGGTTATTACTGTTTTACTTCAGGTGTCGCAGCAACTGGATAGACGCTGATTTGTTTTTGACCATCACGACCACGAATACGTTCGAAGGTGACAACGCCTTCGGCAGTGGCGAAAATGGTGTAGTCACGACCGAGGCCGACGTTAGCACCGGGACGGAAGTGCGTACCATGTTGACGAACGATGATGGTTCCGGGGATAACATGTTCGCCACCATAGGTTTTTACACCGAGGCGTTGAGCATTGCTATCGCGACCGTTGCGGCTTGATCCACCGCCCTTTTTGTGAGCCATTGTAGGTGTCTCCTAAGACTTAACTAGACGGTAATTTCGTCGATACGAAGGCGGGTGTAATACTGGCGGTGACCAGCCCACTTACGCAGGTTGGTACGCTGGCGGTAGTGGAAGACCATGATCTTCTCGCCGCGAAATTGTTCAATAACGGTTGCGCTAACTTTGGCACCTTCGACAAGGGGCTGACCAAGGACGGTGTTATCACCATCACCAATCAAGAGAACATCTTCAATGACGAGTTTGTGATCTACGTCGTAGGGAAGTTTGTCGACATCGAGGGTCTTGCCGACTTCGGCGCGATACTGCCGACCGGCAACACGGATTATGCTGTACATGTTTGCTCCCAATCTTCACTTGCCACCGCCGGTTGTATCGCTCAAGGACACAGGGAACGGGGAAAATTGGCTGTGAATGCGGTTGTAAAGAGATATGCTCCACAATTGGAGCAACTCGATTATTATACGGGACGGTCAGGGGGTGCGTCAATGGATAAGTCTTGCGGTAGCGTGAATAGCGATTGGCTATCAGCGGCTATCTTTTGGCTTAGGCAGAAGATAATGCCAAGTGGGCGTGTGCAAGCTTTCCTTCTTGATTTATTTGACTCAACTGATTCACAAAATTCACCGCTATTGAATGCGATGTGAATCGTTTTCTGGCGACTGTGAGCGAGTCCAAGTGTCGGAAGTGGCAAAATTGGCAGCAAAAGCAGCAATGGCAAAAAGTGATTTTGTGCCAGAATTGCCAAAGGATAAACCCTTTGTCTAGATGAATAAAGCCTCCTGAAGGAGACTAAAAATCATATACGTGGAGCCGAATATGCACAACTGGCGGCAAATGCAGCAGAAGCGGCAAAACGGTAAGACTTTTTGTGCTGGATATGAGTGATTAGGAGATTGTTAAGCTGCGCGAGATGTAACGAGCGCAAAGCCTTGCGCCCCTACGACCTCTATAGACATGATAAATGATTTAGAGGAATCATGGGTTACATTTTGGAAGAACATTTTGTAACTCTTTCAAGCGTTTGGCGTTAACCGTTTTGAGAGAGCAGAATTGTTAAAAAGGTTGGGAAATGGTTGAAACGGGTTTGTGGTGGTTTGTGGATTTAAACCTACATTATAATAATCTGCATTGAGTAACTTTATTTACTTTTAAAATCGGATTTGGTTATGAGCAATCATCTTTATTTTGACATATTGCCTTTTAATCCACTTGATCCTAGTTCGATGCCAAATCCTCGATACATACTTCCGGTTGATTTGAAGGAATTTGCTCAGAAATTACGAGAACAATTTCCTGATTTTGTGATAAATGAAGAAATGGATAATGACGAGAGTTATATACGTGTAGCATTTAATCATGAAATTGAGGGTCGTTACATATTGGCTACATATTTACCAGAGTATTGTGACTTCAACGTTAGTGCGTGGCCTAAGAGCAAATCGAAGAGACTTATTTTTTGGTATCGGCAGTATATATCCTCTGATTACCGATTGTTTTTGATTATCCCAGAAGATGGCTTTGTAGCGGAAATAAAACCTGACATTTCTTTGGCGGATATTGAAAATCTCTATCCTGCTTGGGTTCCTGAATACTGACAACACAGTTAGATATGTGACTATGAAATGAACATGGCGTCGCCGAAGGAGAAGAAGCGGTAGTGGTTTTGTTTGGCGGTTTCGTAAGCATGGAGCATGTTTTCACGTCCGGCAAAGGCACTCATCATCATGAGGAGTGTCGATTTAGGGAGATGAAAATTGGTGATGATCGCATCGACTACGCGCCATTGATAGCCGGGATAAATGAATAGATTGGTATCCGCATCAAAGGCTGTGACTGGTCGCCATGCACAAATGTCACCGATGGCTTCAGGGTGAGCGGGATCAGCTCCGGCGCTGAGAATGGCGGCGGTTTCGAGGGTACGGGTGCTGGTCGTACCAACCGCGATGATGCGTCCGCCTGCAAGTTTGGCCTCGTTGATAATACGGGCATCATTGGCAGAGAGATGGGCGCGTTCGCTGTGCATGTGGTGATCTTCGATGCTTTCCACTTTAACAGGCTGAAAGGTATCTAGTCCGACATGCAAAACGCAATTGGCGATTTTGACACCGTTATCGCGGAGTTTGAGTAAGAGTTCGGGCGTAAAGTGCAATCCGGCTGTTGGTGCAGCGGCAGAGCCTTCCTGACGGCTGTAGACGGTCTGGTAGCGTTCCGAATCTTGCAAGCGATGATGGATATACGGCGGCAGCGGCATCTCACCAAGCTGAGTGAGGAGCGTGTTAACTGGCTGGCTGAAGTTGATAATCCGTTCGGAGGCTTCGAGTTCTTCAATGACGGTAGCGGTGACATCTGTGCCAGCAAAATGAAGTACGAGACCTGAGAGAACGCGACGGCCACCGGCCAGAACATGCCAGCGGGTGTCATCCAACTGACGCAGCAATAAGATTTCGACCTTGCCGCCGCTATTGGCTTTGGTGGCATAAAGGCGAGCGGGAATGACGCGGGTGGTATTCATTACAAGAACATCGCCGGGGTTGATGCAATCTACAATGTCGCGAAAGGTGCTGTGGGCCACAGCGCCCGAACGACGATCCAAGCGCATGAGCCTAGAAGAATCACGCGGTTCAAGAGGCTCCTGGGCGATGAAGGATTGAGGTAAGTCGTAATCGAAGTCGGATAGGTTCATGGGCGATTGATGAGACGAACAATAATGTTGAGGACGATGGTTAGGACTACGCTAATCAGAATCATACTAACGATGGGAATGAAGCAGGAAAATCCCTGACCTTCGATACGGATATCACCGGGAAGGCTGCCTAGATTGCTAAATAAAGGAATGCGGGCCAGCAGCATGAGCAGACCGCCAAGAACAGCGAGAACGATGCCGATGACGAGGACAATGCGACCGAGTGAATTTAAGTCCATGTGAACCTCTACCCTGATCCTCCCCCGCAAGCAGGGGAGGGAAACAAACCCTTATTCTTCTAGTCCCTAGTAACAGATAGCAATTCTGCGGACGAGGCAGACCTCGTCCCTACGAAAAGTCACTCTATCGTAAGTGATAATCGATGGTTTTGTCACGGGCATAATCAAAAAAGAGTGGGTTGGTTGGAGTTATTTTCAGGAACGGGAATACCCATGTGTTCGTATGCGGAAGGGGTGGCGACGCGCCCGCGTGGAGTGCGACCGAGGAAGCCGAGCTGCAGCAAATAGGGTTCGCAGACATCCATAATCGTGGCACTGTCTTCGCTGATGGCTGCTGCTATTGTTTCCAAACCCACTGGCCCACCGTTATATTTTTCGATAATGTAGGCGAGAATGCGCCGATCAATATCATCAAGGCCAAGATGGTCGATATTGAGGAGCGCAAGGGCTTCACTAGCGACCGTACCGGTGATGACACCATCGGCACGAACTTGCGCATAGTCACGCACGCGACGTAATAGACGCAATGCAACACGTGGGGTCCCGCGCGCACGTCGCGCAATTTCAGCGGTACCTTCGGGGCGAATTTCGATTTTAAGCATTCCAGCAGCACGCTCGATAATATGCTGCATAGCGGGCAGATCATAAAAGTCCAGGCGGAATTGTGCGCCAAACCGATCCCGTAGAGGCGCAGAGAGCAGGGCAAGCCGAGTGGTCGCACCGATGACACTGAAACGGGGTAAGTTGAGCCGGACGTTTTTGGCACCAGGGCCTTTGCCTATGACAATATCGAGAACAAAATCTTCCATCGCGGGGTAAAGCACTTCTTCGATAGCGCGACCGAGACGGTGAATTTCGTCAATAAACAGGATGTCGTTTTGCTTAAGGTTGGTCAAAATGGCAGCAAGATCACCAGCGCGTTCTATTGAAGGGCCAGCGGTGACCCGAATGTTGACTTCCATTTCGTTGGCGATGACGTGGGCCAGTGATGTTTTACCAAGACCGGGAGGGCCGTAGAACAAGACATGGTCTATGGGTTCTTGACGGCGTTTAGACGCATCAATCAAGATTTTGAGATTTTCGCGGACGGAATCCTGCCCAACAATATCATGTAAGAGCTTGGGGCGCAGGGCTATATTTTCGCGGTCGTCACGGCGACGACCTCCGCCTATAATCCGTCCATCATCGGACATACAGAGTCTCCAGTCGTTGATAATCTGTTCTATTGTAATGGGAGGCAGGGCAGTGGCGCAACGGCTGTTTTGACAGCCGAGTAGGCAACGCGTACAATATGCCCGTTTGTCTACTGAAGGAGGTTCCCCCCATGTCACAGGTGCATGTTTCCCAACATCCTCTGGTTTTACATAAATTAAGCGTTTTGCGTGATAAAGATACTGATCATCGAGCCTTCCGCGAATTGGTGCGGGAATTGGCACTGCTGCTTTGCTATGAGGCGACACAGGATTTGGAATTGACTCCGAAAAAAGTGATGACGCCGATGGGCGAGGCTAACGGTCATAAGGCAGATCTGGCGATTGGTTTGGTGCCAGTGCTGCGGGCAGGACTTGGTCTGGTTGAAGGTGTAATGGAACTGCTGCCGAACGTGCAAGTGTGGCACATCGGTTTGTATCGCGACGAAAAGACGCTGCGTCCGGTCGAATACTATAACCGGCTGCCGACTTTACCCACCGTGCAAATGTGTGTGGTGCTTGATCCCATGCTGGCAACAGGAGGATCGGCAGTGGCTACAATAGACATCATCAAGCGATGGGGCGTCAAGCAGATCAAGTATCTGGGTTTGATCGCTGCGCCGGAAGGGGTTGATCGTCTGACGAAAGCGCATCCAGACGTGCCGATCCACATTGCAGCGATTGATGAAAAGCTGAACGACATCGGTTTTATCGTGCCGGGTTTGGGCGATGCTGGTGATCGCCAATTTGGGACATAGGGTTACAACGTGGTTGACTCCGGTATTTTCGTATTGGTATTTGTGATGGCGCTGAGTATTGCGCTGGTTGTGGGGCCGATCGCGGATACACTGGGGAAACGCTATAAAATTGTATCGGTAATGGGCGGTCGCCGTGTGAATGACGCGGATTCACGCGGCGTTTCCAAACTCGGTGGTTTATGCCTTTTTTTGTCGTTCACCGTCACGGTCATCCTGGCACAATTTCTGCCCGTGCCACATCTTGATCCGTATGAGAATATACGCCTGATTGGATTGCTGCTCGGCGGGACAGTTATTTTTGTCGTTGGGTTCTTGGACGATATTTATCAATTCAAAGCACTTAGCATCTTTACGGGACAATCGATTGCAGCAGGTATCGCAATATTGTTCCAGATTTTCATTGAGTTTTTTAATAATCCCATCACAGGACAGCAGACGGTCCCGTGGGCGTATATCGTCACCGTGACACTGAGCTATTTTTGGCTGGTAGGGATGATGAATACCGTCAATTTTTTGGACGGATTGGATGGACTAGCCGGTGGTGTGGCGTTCATCGCGGGGACGATGTTGTTTGTGAATAGTGCGCTGCGGGTGACTCCGCCACAGACGAGTGTTAGTTTGTTGATGCTGGCACTGATGGGTAGTTCCTTAGGATTTGTGTTGTATAACTTTTATCCGGCACGCATCATTATGGGCGGGGGTGCGTTTTACCTCGGTTACTTGTTAGGCACGCTGAGTATCATCGGCGGGGCGAAGATGGCAGCCATTTTACTGGTGATGGGACTGCCATTAATGGATTTGATATGGCAAGCGATCAACCGATTACGGCGTGGTCGGAGTCCGTTTGAAGGGGATCGCGGGCATGTCCATTTTAGACTGCTGGATATGGGTTTCAGTCAGCGGCAGATCGTCACCGGATATTATCTGTTTTGTGCGTTTTTCGGGGTGCTGACGCTGGTTACAGACAGCCAATTGTTTAAGTTTGTGACACTCGGGGTGATGCTGCTGTTGGTGGCTATAGGATTCGTGCTGTTGGCGCGGACAAATCAAGCGGGATCTTCGTCGTCTTCATAACGCACTTCGTCATCGTCGCTATTTTCCCCGTCATCTTCGACATCCACATATTTAATTTCATCGTCTTCCTCATCTTCGTCGTCATCATCCGATGCAAATGCGCTGACCGGTTTTGGCGCGGGCTTAACGGATGATGGTATAACTGGTGTCAGTGTTGAGGTTGAGCGAATACCGATGGGCGTCGCTGGCTTTTCGGGGGGTGCAGTCGCCGGTGTTGGGCTTGTAAGGCCCGGCGGTGACGTTGGCCTAAATGGCGATGACTGCGGCGCAGTGGTTGGTGTCGCTGGTTTAGGTGATGATCCTTGCGGCGTGTTTGGCTGCATTGGTGGATTTGCAGATGGGGATTGCGCTGCTGTCGTTGGTATCGCTGGCCTAAAGGGCTGCTGAGGTGATGTAGACCCCGCGGCAGGACGGGCTGGTGGCGCTGCCGGATTCGATGGGATGACTGTTGGTGATGATGGTGGCGGCAGTTTTTCGGTGACTGCGCCAGCGATAACGGCCGGAGTAGAATGCACGGCAGGTTGAGGAGTAAGTGCAGGTTTCGGTTCTTGCGTGATGACAATCTGTGGGCTGGGTGTGACCGCTTCTTTGCCAGGCGCACCTGGAATGGGGAAGTTTAGTTTGTATACGGAGGGCGGCCCAAGTGGAGCAGCAGCCGCAGCGGCTCGTTGTGCTTTTTTCTCCTGCGGTCTGACCGCAAGGGCTTGTTGACGCCGTGCAATAAGTTCGCTGCGACGCATGGTGATCATCTTGCCATTTTCAAAGGTAGCACTGTCGCCAGTTACGCGCTCGATAATGGCTTCCATTGTGCCAAGAACGGCGACCATAAAAATATCAAGGCCGATGATGATCGCAAACACGCTGGAAAGCGAGTTAAGGGCATTTGTAACCGGTCCGCGTAAATTACTCATGACCACTTGATCGCCTGCACCAAGGACATAAAACGCGGCAATGATTACACCAACAATGGTGAGAACAATGCGCCAGCCACGTAGATTAGCGAAGTTGGGCATCATCGTATTACTGATGGCAAAGGCAAGATATACCCAAATCCAGAAGTCAGGCGCGTTGGTAAAGTGGGCTAGGGCCGTCGATATATTGACGAGGAAGCCGTCCTTATTCAGTTCAGCCAGAAACGTAGGAACGCCAAGAATGTTATTCGCAATATGCCAGACCGCGATCATGCCAACTAGCAAAGGCATCGTACTGATGACGGCGAGGCGGAACGCAGAAACATTTTTGGAGAGTCGAATGAAGTCCAATTTTAGCTCGCCGATTTCCTGTTTTTCGGGCCACGCGATGGTGCGTTCAGCACTGACATTCAGGAAACCGGCGGCAAGCCAAAAGATCAATTGATTGAGGATGATACCGGGCAGGAAAAATGCGTAATAGAGGATAGTCGTGGTCTGATATTGTTTGGTGACGAGCCAGCCTACCTTAAAGATGTGCTGGTGCAACCAAACCTCAAGCTGGCGCAGTACGTAAAATAGTACTGCAACGACCAGCCAGGGGGTAATCAGATCCAAACTATCCAGCTTACACGCCTTTCGCTTTGGCGGCGGCCTCAATCAACCTGGTGAAGTCATCTACTTTCAGAGAAGCGCCACCGACTAATGCACCATCAATGTCGGGCTGGGACATATATTCTTGCATATTATCCGGTTTAACGCTGCCACCATATTGGATACGTACAGTATCGGCAGCCGCTTTGCCATACAAGTCAACGAGCGTTCCGCGAATGGTTCCACCAATAACGTCATTAGCAAGTTGAGCGCTGGCGCTCTTGCCCGTGCCAATGGCCCAGATGGGTTCGTAAGCTACAACGATATTTGCCATGTTGGCGGCATCGACCCCGTTGAGGGCTGCACGGACCTGACCACCGACAATCTTTTCGGTTTGACCAGCTTCATTTTCGGAAAGGCTCTCACCCACAGCAACAATCGGTTTAAGACTGTATGCGAGGGCGGCTTTGACCTTTTTGTTGACGGTTTCGTCAGTTTCGTTGAGATAAGCACGACACTCGGAGTGGCCGATAATGACATATTCGGCTATGCCTTGCAGCATGGTGGGGGCAATTTGTGAGGTGAATGCGCCCTGTGCTTCCCAATGAACACTTTGTGCGCCAACACGTATGTCGGTAGCTTTGAGAGCCTCAGAAACTGAAGCAAGAGCAACGAAGGTTGGGCAGACAACACGTTCAACACCCGTGAATGGGGCGAGTCGTGGTGCTAGTTCATGTACAAAGGAGACGGACTCGGCAACGGTTTTGAACATTTTCCAGTTGCCTGCAATGATAGGTTTTCGCATAGTGATTAATAAGCTCCTAATTGGAATTGAGTAGTTCAGAGACACGATCCATAACCCATTGAGGGGTATTTGGCATTTGTAAGACAGCTTTCCACTCTTTTTTGGCTTTTTCTGAACTTCCTTGTGCCTGGAGCAGTTCACCATGCACCAAATACGCTTCGGGGAGTTTAGAAGTTTCGTCCGAAAGGCGATTGAAGGACGCTTGAGCGAGCGGAAGCCGTTTTTGTACAACTAGTATTTGCACCGACATAATATCAAATAAATCAGGTTGTTGAAAATCTAGAATCGACTTATTTAAACGGTCAATTTCGCGCAGATTGATCTGATCGGGAGTTTGTGCCGCCTTATAGAGTGCCTGACCGACCAGTGCTC
Source organism: Aggregatilineales bacterium (assembly GCA_044226325.1). Lineage (GTDB taxonomy): Bacteria > Chloroflexota > Anaerolineae > Aggregatilineales > Phototrophicaceae > CFX2. The sequence continues at coordinate 479,845 of JBGAHG010000001.1, read as the reverse complement.
GAACATCAGCATACTTAGTGGGACTTGACTGCGCGAGAACAAGAGCCTGAGTATTTAGGAATATGGATGCATTTATACGGTTTAGATCTTGTGCTATCGATGCTGCGCTTAATAGATAGCTGATTTTATCAGAAGTGACCGCCAATCCATCTTCAATCGCTTTTTGTGCCACATCGGTTTCATTTTGCTGCCAAGCGGCCTTAGCGAGGGCAATATAGGTGTCGGAATCGTTTGGATTCCTGGCAACGGCGGTTTGGGCTTGATCAAGTTTGAGATCACCCTGTGTATTTTGATCGGTCGCTGGAATAACGGTTGGTACAGATCGTACGGTAACCTGCAATGAGGCTAGTGTTGGTAGCGGCGTCTCGATTGCTGGCGGAACGGCATTTTTCAAAATGACAGCGCCGAGCACAAGAACAAGCAACAGCGCGAGGATACCTGCACCTACTAGCCACCCTGCGCGCCCACGTGCAGGTGCTGGATTCGGCGGCTCAACGGGAAGGGACGCCCCAATCGAATACGAAGGAATGGGTGCCACCGTTTGAGCGCGCGCGAGGCTGGCAGGCTTGTCTATGTTCGTTGATAAGGCATTCTTGAAGGCGCTGAGCATTTCGACAGCGGAAGTGTAACGATCCGACGGGCTTTTGGCTAAGGCACGAATTAATACGGCTTCGACTGCGGGTGATACATTCGGATTGAGTTCGCGTGGTTGAGGAAGGGCAGTGTAAATATGATCATGAACGATGGCATAGGGTGTGCTGCCACCAAACGGTACCTGGCCCACAGCAAATTCATAGAGAATGACCCCTAATGAATAAATATCGGTGGCTGGACCTAAATCGTCCGATCCTTTGGCTTGCTCCGGCGACATGTAGTGGGGTGTACCCATCAGCATATCTTGACTCAGTGTCGATTGAGAGGCCTGTGTCATGCGTGCGAGGCCAAAATCGGTAATATAAGGGCGATTGGTCGAATCAATCAGAATGTTGGAAGGTTTAATATCCCGATGTAAAACATGGCGTTCATGGGCGTAGGTGAGCCCATTAGCGACGGCAACTAACATGTCCAGAATTTGTGAGGCGGTTGTCGAGTCGTCGGCCATGACCTCCTTGAGCGTCACTCCTTCAATTGATTTCATGACGAGATAGGGCTGTCCCTTGTAGTAGTTGAAGTCGTAAACAGGTACGATATTGGGGTGGTCAAGACTGGCGATAATTTTGGCTTCACGCTCGAAACGTGTGAGAAAATTCACGTCATCGACATACGACTGCTGAAGAAATTTGATCGCAACATTGCGTTCCAACTGGGGGTGGTAGGCTTTGTATACGGTTGCCATACCACCCTGCCCAAATTGACCGATAATTCGATACGGTCCGACCATATCTCCAGATTGGAGCGCCATAATACCCCCATACGCGGAAGAGTGAGATTCAATTCATTATATGCAGGCAATGGCACCTGAAACAATCAATAAACTGTAACCAGAGTGTTACGCTTTATCTTTGAGTGCTACAACACCAGGGAGCGCTTTACCCTCCAGCATTTCCAAACTGGCACCGCCACCCGTCGAAATGTGCGTAATACGGGACGCAAGACCGGAGGCTTCGACAGCCGCCGCTGAGTCACCACCGCCTATGATGGTTGTCGCTCCATGATCGGTTTGTTCAGCGAGAATTTGTGCGATGGCGTTCGTGCCTTTGGCGAAATTCGACATTTCGAAGACGCCCATCGGGCCGTTCCAGACAACAGTTTTCGCATCGTAAAGATGCTTTTTGTAGAGTTCGATGGTCTTGGGGCCGATGTCATAGATGCTCCAGCCATCCGGAACGCCATCCGCAACGGCAATCGTTTTGGTATTGGCGTTGTTATCGAATGCATCACCAATGATGGCATCCACGGGCAGGACGAGCTTGCCACCCGATTCTTTGAGAAGCTTAGAGGCTGTTTCAACAGCGTCGGCCTCAACGAGCGATTTGCCGAGGGCGCGGCCCTGTGCTTTGAAGAATGTATTCGCCATGCCGCCACCGATAAGCAAATGATCGACTTTGCCTAGCAACGATTCGATGACTTCGATCTTGTCGGAGACTTTGGCACCACCGAGAATCGCGACAAATGGACGCTTGGGGCTTTCGAGCGTGGTGGAGAGATAATCAAGCTCTTTCTCCATGAGCAGACCCGACACAGCGGGCAAATAGTGCGTTACACCTTCGGTCGAAGCATGGGCGCGGTGGGCAGAGCCAAAGGCATCATTTACAAAAACATCCCCATGTTTGGCGAGTTTTTTGGCGAGTTCGAGATCATTCTTTTCGTCGCCTTTGTAGAAGCGGGTGTTTTCAAGCAGCAAGACACCACCGTCCGGTAAGCTGTCGACCGCTTTGTCGGCAACATCACCAACGCAATCACTGGCAAACTGAACATCTTTACCGAGCAGCGCAGCAAGAGCAGGAGCGACGGGTGCGAGAGAGAACTTCGGATCAGGGCCATCCTTAGGGCGACCCAAATGTGACATCAATATGACGCCTTTGGGATGCTGATCGAGAATATATTTGAGGGTGGGTACAGCGGCACGGATACGGGTATCATCGGTGATTTTGTTACCTTCAAGCGGCACATTAAAATCGACACGGACGAGGATACGTTTGCCTTTAAGATCAATATCGCGGACGGTCATTTTGTTCATTCGATAATCTCCTGTTGACATAAAAAGATAGAGTGCCGAGACGCACCTTACCTCGAAAAACGCAATGTTGGCGAGTGTTTCAATGAGGTTGTGAAAGATCGTTCAACCGATAGTAGACCTCAGTCGCCCCTTTGTGACCTAATCAGTGTCAGGTATTGGACATGACACTCGGAATAAACTTGAAATCGTGATTGTTAAATCTAGCAAATGAGTCTCAAAATGACGAGGCAATCAGGTTAAGCGACGGTGAACATTTCTTGAGTTTGACTGGCTCCAGCCCGTTCTTCCTGACTCATTTGGAGGATAGCTGCCACTAATTTTTCGGGATCATGTCGCCAAGGTCGTTGATCATCGGTGAGGTCAGCATAACGAATTTCGTAGCGCTGCAAAATCTCGTGATGCTCTGGTGCAGGTTGAACATAGTTTGTCACACCCGCATTTAGGCTGGGATAGGCATTGTTAGCGAGAACAGCTTGGACGATTCCGCGCCCCACATGCCGTTCTAAAGCCATCACATGCTCGGCAACTGTAAAGCTATCGGTTTCACCGGCTTGGGTGGCGACATTGCAAACATAGACGATATAGGCGTTGGAAGCGCGTAGGGCTTCGGCAATCCCCTTTACAAGGAGGTTGGGAATAATACTCGTAAAGAGACTACCGGGACCAATCACCACCAAGTTCGCATTGAGGATCGCTTGCACACTTTCTGAATAGGCTTCGACGTTAGCAGGCGTAAGACTGATCTCCTGGATTTTGCCACCTGCTTCGGTAATATTGGATTCGCCGAGGATCGATAATGGTTTTGGTTTGCCCTCAACTTTGACTACGGCCGAGAGATGAACATCCTCAAGTGTTGCGGGCAGGACACGCCCCTGAATATTTAGAACCCGTTCAGTTTCGATAAGGGCGGTTTCGATGCTGCCGGTGACACCGGCCAACGCGCTAATAAAGAGATTGCCAAATGCGTGACCGCTTAAGTCACCCGCGCCGAAGCGATATTGGAAAAGCTGGGTCATCAGACTTTCGTCGTCGGCCAGTGCGGCAATATTGTTGCGGAGATCACCCGGTGGTAGAACGCCTAATTCGCGGCGGAGGCGACCGGAGCTGCCGCCATCATCTGCGACGGTGACAACGGCGGTGATGTTACTTGTGAACGGCTTTAACCCGCGTAAAACTGACGGTAAGCCGGTTCCACCGCCTATGGCGACGACTTTTAACCCTTTTTGGCGAGTTCGATGAGCATAAACCGCGTCTGCAACACGTCCACGTTGATTTTGGCGATAGGGTGCAAGGATGTTTTTTGAGAGTTTAACGACTGAGAAGATAACCAGGGCAAAACCAACTGAAACGGTAAGGCTGCTGAGGAGAATTTCGGTTGGGGTTGGAAGGCCGGTCATTAGGTGCAGACCGATTGTATTTAGAATGGCATATGCGATTCCGAGGGCAACTAGCGTTACACCCACTACAAGCAACAACAGCCAACGTTTGATTCCCATCCCAATCGTTAGCCATGTTGATAGTATATGAAACCGCTGCATGGATTTACTCAATTATTGGTCAAGTCGATATTAGGAGAGAGTACCATTTTGACTGATGGGTGTCAAAGTTGGGCGACTGGATGCACGGAGTGTAAGGTACATGGTGATTAATGCGACGAGAAGGGTCGCTCCACCGATGATAAGTGAAGCATCAAACCAGAATTGCTCAGGAAATAAGCGAATCAAAGTGTCGGAGTATTCGAACTGCCATGTGCCACCAGAAAAGAAAAGGCCATGAAAAGTGGTGAAAAAAGTTTCCCAACTGGTTACAGCAATGATGACTATAGCGAGTATAAGACCGATAGTGAAACGGCTGCCATTGAGCAGGGCGGCGTACAAGGCTGCGCGATTTGAACGCCATAGAAATAAAATGATCAAAAGCGCAAATATGCCGCCGATAAATGCAGCAGCAAAGGCATATTCGGTAATCCTTTTGACATCGCGCATGTGGTGGAGTTCACGGGTATTGTACATGTCTGAGCCATCAGGAAAATGGAGATTGCCAAGAAATGAAATGTCATCACCATTGAGCAAATATTGAATGGCAAAAGGCGCATAGGTCAGGCGATCCTGGACTGTAAAGCCGTAGTAGTCAGCGGGAAAGCCGGGGCGGTTGTATTCGAACTGTGGGTAAAGTGGACTCATGATGATACGAACGAATATCATTACCACGAGAAAGGGAAAGGCAAGAGTGACATAAAGACGCAGCAGCCAATCAAGTATACGGCGAAACCGAGCGGATTGAACGATAGTCATGTTTTAAGGCTGCTTCGCTAACTCATTCATATCATCGGACAGGAGAAAGTTGACGACCAGCGAGTCCACTAAGGTTTCGACGGGGGCGCGGTCATCGGTGAAGACGGTAGATGACATGTGAATAGGTACAAGCTGCTGGACACCCCATGTGAGGGAATCTCGTAGAAACGCATTAGCATCCGGAGGCAGCGCGGCAAGATTAGCGGCAAGATTTTGATCGTCAGTTGGTTGGGTCGTCGCGACCAGAATGGTGTTAAAGGAAAGCGGCACATCAATGGCGTGAACGGATGGATACACCTTCAAAAGGGTTGATGTGAGGGCATCAACGAGGCGTCGATCGGTATTGGTGCGTCCAACGTTGATAGCGACCACGCCGTTTTCGGTCAAATGTGTGCGTACTTCGTCAAAAAACTCGACCGTGGTTAAATGCCAAGGAATATAGGGCGGACGGTAGGCATCTATGGCTATAAGACTGTAGTGCTTATCAAGATGGTTTAACATGTAGCGGCCATCTTGCGCGTAGGTGGTAAGTGAAGGCATCATTTTGGGGTTCATGTCGAAATAACGCGCGCCAGCATCAATGATATCGCCATCAATCTCGATACCATCTATGGGGATATTACCGTACACGGCAATATATTGTCGGGCAATTGTACCTGTCGCGAGGCCAATAATAGCAAGTGATTTAACGTCAGTGGGCTGCATCGGCGGCAAGTTGAAGTAAGGCGCAGTGAGAAAGAAACTCCAGGTTCGGTGATTGTCACTGTAAGTGTTGGGACTCCATTGGCTGTGAATCCCTTGCCCTTCGTTCAGATAAAGGTAGCGATTGCCTGAAGTATCTTCCTGTACCTGGATGTAGTTGTATTGACTCTCTTTTTCATACAACAGTTTTGCACCAGCGACCGGTGGCCGCAGGGGACCGTTTAAGACAATTAGCGCAAGAATAACCACAACTACAGGCATCCACAGCCAGAGCGCCGCAGACAAACCCTTTTGCCGAAGTAATCCAATGAAGGCGACCGCATATAAAATGCCTGCGAAAAGTAAAAAGGTACGGATCGTTCCAAGTTCGGGAATGATCAACAGCACAGGGAGATAGGTGCCCAGTAAGCTGCCGAGTGTGCTGATAGCGTAAATCCGCCCTGATGTTTTTCCACTGTCGGATACATCGGCGCTATTGGCTAAAGCTAAACGGATAGCAAAAGGTGAGGCGCAACCTAAAAGGGTCACGGGTACCGCAAACAGAACTAAAACGGAAACAAATGAGCCGATAGCTAAGGCCGCTTCAGCACCAGCAACTGCAGACGCTGCAGTAACTAAAACTGGACGCGCGACAAGCGGAATAAGTGCGCTGAGAAATGCACCCCATAGCAGAATACGGTAAAAAGTAACAGGGTACGGTGAACGGTCTGCCCATCGTCCCCCGATGAAATAGCCAGCGGTCAGATAGAGTAAAATCAGGCCAATGACATTGGCCCAGACAATATTACTGGAGCCGAACACGTTGCCGAGTAACCGCGAGGCGGATAGCTCGACGGCCAAGGTTGTCATACCGCTGATAAAGACGGCCAGATACAGAAATTTACTTGACGTTTTTGGGGGACTATTAGATTGCACTATGCGTTTGTCAACAAATTTATAACTTAACGGTACACGAGCGTATATGAAAGTAATACGTTTTTCTAGGGGAGAATTGATGAGTACATTTGAAGTTCAAGCAGCAGGGCCGAGTGATGCGGAAAGCATCGGTGAAGTTATTAAGGTAGTATGGCCTCATAGTGAAGTCGACGTTGGTCGAATCGAAAAAGTGCTCAGAGACCCCGTGCATTCAACAATTGCTGCGGTGGTTGATGGAAATCTGGTTGGATTCTTAGATGGATTTACTACTACATCTGTGAACCGTGTCAGAAGATGGGAGGTTGATCTGCTGGCAGTATTACCTGATTTTCAACGGCGTGGTATTGCTTCAGCATTAATTGGCGCCAGCACGAATGAAGGGCAAACAAGAGGTGCCAATATCGCTCGCGGGCTGGTGGCAGTTGATAATGAAGGCAGCCAAAAATCTTTTATGCGATGTGGGTATTCTGCCTGGGAAACGTGGCGTGATCTGCTGGTATGTAATTCGCATAGTCATGTGGAATTAAAGGAAACTGAGAACGAAAACAGTTATCTTCTCCCTGTATTGACCATGAACTACACTGGTCTTTGGGTTGAAGGAGAGATAACTGAAAACAGCCTTAAATTTGGACAAAAAGAGTTGACTAGAACCAAGTTCAATCTTGTAGGCTCGGTCATACCTCAAAACGAAGACAGCCTGATACGTTATGCCCTTTCAATCGGATACCAAAAAGTAGGACGCTTTCAATGGTGGTCCCGTTCTTTAGCGTGATTAGTTGAAGCGTGATGTCTTAAAAAGGCTAATGTCATGTGAAGTTTCACCAGTAAGCACGAGATCAGTCAAAATCTTACCAATAATAGTGCTGAATTTGAAAGCGTGACCGGAGCAACCACCCGCAAATACAACGTGCGGATATTCAGGGTGCTTATCGAGTACCCAATGTTCGTCCGGTGTCATGGTATAAAGACATACCCGGCTGGTGCGGAGGCCGGTCATGTCCGGTAGATATTTGCTGCCAAACTTAAGGGCCATATCAATTTCTGATTGGGAAGGGGAGTAGTCAATCTCTGAGGGGTGATCGAATAGCTGACCGCCGTGCCATGCCACTTTAAGACCGGAACCTTGATTGCTGGCCATGCCATAAGGCATATATTTGTACTCAGACGGTAAATGTCCGATAAAGGCAGGGAACCGGCCTATTTCGTAATCAGCAGAATTGCTGGTATCAAAATACATTTCCTGACAACGACAGGGGGTTAAAGGGAGGTTCAGACCGAGAGTTGCCAAGAATGATTTGGCCCATGAGCCTGCTGTGATAACCATCTTTGCCGCAGTGTAGGTTTCATCTGGAGTTTTTACTTCGACACTATCGCTATGAGCAGTGACGCTCACAATTTGGGTGTTAGGCTTCAAAGTCGCGCCGTATTTCCCGGCAAGCCGAAGATGTGCTAGCACACATTTCGATGCAGGTAGGATGCCCGCATCACCCTGATACACAACTTGCATATCATCTTCTAAACGAAATTGAGGAAACTCCTTCGTGGCTTCTTTGCCAGACATGATTTCAAACGGGATATTGGTTTCAGTCAATGTCGTAATGATATTCTTCAGACTGGCTTCGTCAGGTGAACCAAAATCGATTCCTCCTGTACGTGTATAGAGTTTTTCGCCAGCCTCGTCTTCTAGAGCAGCCCACATTGGATAGACTGCTTTGGCAAGTTCAACATATTGAGGGTAGTCGTATGCATAACGAATGATACGCGAAAGGCCGTAAGAACTACCTTTTTGATGATTGAATTCGAACTGTTCCAGCAATAGGACTCGCTGCCCAGACCTAGCGAGATAATAAGCAGCGGCACTCCCCATTGCACCCGCCCCAAGAACAATTGCGTCATAGTTGATTGCCATGCGAATCCCTTTTGCTAGATTGACCGTTGCGAAAGGACAGCCCCAATATCGTCGTTTTTCTTGATCGTCACCGTCGGAATACGCGCGAGCTGCAGGAGCGCTTTAAGTTCTGACGATGTGGTATTACCGCCAAAGGAATAGGGATCGATAAGAATGCACATTGGTCGGATGCCCCGTCGTGACAGAATTTGAGCTTCAGTGACCCAACTCGATTCTAGTGATGAGGTGATTATAACCAGCGTAGTGCCACGCGTAAAATAAGGTGTTTCTAGCGCAAGCATTTGCGCCAGCGAATAAGTCGTGAGACTGCGCGCGACAGCGAGTGTTTGTAAAATTCGATTGAGCTGACGGTTACCATGTTCTGGTTGCAGAATTTCGCGATTAGGAACATAGGCAGCAAAACCAAGCGCGCGTTCCGAGTCGATAAAATACTTGGACATGGAGGCGGCTACCACAACGCCATATTCCTCGGTCGAGGCGGGAATGCCGCTGCTGGTGGCGACGATAGAACGGTTAGGACCGGTGCGCTGCAACAAAGGGTCGTCTACGATTGAACTCGATGAAAAATCGACAAAGAGCCAAATGTCCACAAGCGGATCAATTTCGAACTCTTTGACAATTAGCCGATCTTTACGCGCTGTAGATGACCAGTGAATTCGATTGAAACTGTCACCTGAAACATAATCGCGTACACCTGCGGCGTTGGTGGTAATGTTATGGGATCGGCGGCGCTGGGCATCTCCACCTGACATTTGACCTATGGGTAAGTCAATGTGATTGATAGGAATTGTTTGCGGATAGACGATCACCTTGGACGTCGAGTCTAGATGTCGCGGCGATAAGAAAAAGCCAAAAGGGTCACCACTTTTGAGTGTAACAGGTCCGAGTTCAAATTCGCCGCGTACCAGGCAGAGCGTTTCAACATTCCAGTGATAACGCTTGCGTCCACCGAGTGCCGGAACCACATGACTGGCATAGTGATTGGGCAAGGTAGAGTGATCGCGGACTTCAAGCCACAATTTGGGCAGGATACTGCGGTTATGTATGACGAAGGTTTCTTCTAGTTTGCGACCTACCTGGGCACGTCTGGCGCGTGTTTTGCGGCTAATCGTCAGCCAGCGGACAGAGATCCAGGCCCAAGCCAACGACACGAATAATAAGCCTGCAAATAGATAGGCAAGCGTGAAAAAGAAAGCGCGCCCCGTGAATAGGCCTGTGAGCAGTGCAGTGATTAAGAGCGCATAGACGGCGTTACGACGACTGGACATAACCGATTACCGCGCTGAAGCGCCAGGCACGCTTGTGGCAGCCAGTACATCCTGCACAACTGTGCGCGAGGAAATGTCTTTAATACGAGCGGCCGGGCCAACGATGACACGGTGAGCGAGTGTGACTTCGGCTAAAGCCTTTACGTCATCAGGAATAACATAATCGCGCCCAGCCATTGCGGCACGAGCTTGCGCCGTACGGAAGAGGGCAAGTGAGCCACGTGGACTGCTACCCAAATAGACATCAGGGTGCTGGCGGGTGGCATTAACGAGATCAATAATATAACGCTTCACTTCATCAGCAACATAGATTTCACGGATAGCTTGTTGAGCGGCAATCAATTCTTGAAGGCTGACGATTTGTTGCAGGTTGGCTATGGGATGCTCATATTGTTGTGCCGAAAGCACTGTGAGTTCTTCGGCAGGGCTGGGATAGCCAAGCTGGAGGCGGATCATAAAACGATCAAGTTGTGCTTCTGGTAGTGGAAATGTACCTTCATATTCGATAGGGTTCTGAGTTGCCAGAATCATGAAGGGGTTTTCCATTTGATGGGTTACACCATCAACCGTGACTTGATGTTCTTCCATTGCTTCGAGTAAAGCAGCCTGTGTTTTTGGTGTTGCGCGGTTGATTTCGTCAGCAAGGACGATTTGTGCCATGATAGGGCCGGCACGAAATTCGAACTCGCGTGTTTTCTGATTAAAGAGTGAGACGCCCGTTACATCTGATGGCAACATGTCGGGTGTGAATTGTATACGGCTGAAGGTGCAACCAATGACGCGTGCAAGCGCTTTAGCCAGCATCGTCTTGCCGACCCCAGGAATGTCTTCGATCAGAATATGGCCTTTGCAAAGGAGTCCGAGAACAGCTAGTCGTACTTCATTACGCTTACCAATGATCACTTGCCCGACGGATTGGGCGATGCGCTCCGCAACATTTTGAGCTAGATTGATTTGAGGCGCCATGTTGACAGCGCGCGGTGTTTGACGAGTGTTTTGTGGAAAATCGGTCATTAGTACCTGCTTTTTGTCCCATTATGACTAGAAAGGGCTAAACCAAACCCGTTGATTGCCCTATGTTACACCACCAGTATAGCGGAAGTTGATATGACTTGCCGTTTGTGGGGGGTTTAGTATAATAGGTGGAGCGCGGAAAACTTTACAGCGTTATTATTTCTTCAACGTGTTCAACACTTGTAAATCTATTTTGGTCAAACTCGTAGTACAATTTCTGTTGTAACTCACCAATGTGTGATGTGACTTTGTTTTTTGCTGATTAACGGCTACCCGGGGCTGTAGAAACCGGGCAACTTGAGAGGAGTGCGAGTATGGCAAAATCGCGGACAGAATTGATGGTTGACCGCCTGCGCGATCTCCAATCCACAACACCAGAGATCGAAGCATCAGCCGTCGTCAGTGTGGACGGTTTGATTATGGCTTCATCACTGCCTGCTGGTGTTGAAGAGGATCGTGTTTCGGCTATGTCTGCGGCTATGCTCTCGCTCGGCGAACGTATTTCCACTGAATTGGGACGGGGCCTTCTCGATCAAGTTTATATCAAAGGCAAAGAAGGTTACGTTATTCTGATGTCAGTCGGCGATGAAGCTGTATTGACCACATTAGTTCGTGAAGGCGCAAAACTAGGTCTTATCTTCCTCGATATGCGTCGTACAGCTGACGACCTAGAAAAACTCGTCTAATTCGAAGTCCGGGTTGGTGCCTGCTTTCAAGTTGTGGCACTAACTAGTATCTGAAGCGCAGATTGGCGGGAGACACCTGCATTCCCGCCGATCTTTTTGTTTTGTATAGGTGAGTGTTGACATGCCAAAACCAAAGTATATTTTCTGTACAGGCGGGGTTGTTAGCTCAGTCGGAAAGGGCGTAACAGCTGCAGCAATTGGGCGTATTTTGAAGGCGCGTGGATTAAAAGTCGCTGTTCAAAAGCTCGACCCTTATTTGAATGTTGACCCAGGTACAATGAGTCCTTACCAGCATGGCGAGGTCTTTGTGACGGCGGATGGTGCGGAAACGGATCTCGATCTCGGTCATTACGAGCGGTTTATTGATGAAAATCTCGATCAGAATTGTAATGTGACAGCCGGTAAGGTGTACAGTACCGTCATCGATAAAGAACGTCGCGGTGATTATCTCGGGGGTACCATTCAGGTTATTCCACATATTACAAGTGAAATCAAGCGGCGTATCGGGCTGGTGGGTAAAGAAAACAGTGCTGACGTAGTCATTGTCGAAGTAGGCGGAACGGTTGGCGATATTGAGAGCTTGCCATTTTTAGAAGCTATTCGCCAACTACGAAACAGCCTCCCGCGAAATGATTCGCTATCAGTACATGTGACGTTTCTGCCTTACATTGGTGCGACGGATGAACTCAAAACTAAACCGACGCAGCACAGTGTTAGAGATTTGCGCGGAATAGGGATTCAGCCGCAGGTGATTATTTTGCGGACTGATCATCCGGTCAGCAAAGAAACCACCGATAAAGTGGCGCTGTTTTGTGATGTGGAACCGGAAGCAGTTATTCCACTCGAAACGACGGACTTACTTTATGAAGTTCCGCTGACACTCGAAGAGGCTGGTTTGGGCGAATACTTAGTGCAACAGTTGCAGCTTAACACGCCAATGCCTTCACTAAATGAATGGCGCGGTATGACCAAGCGGATGCGCGCTGCACAAAAGCCCGTAAAGATTGGGGTTGTCGGCAAGTACGTTGAACTTCACGATGCTTATATGAGTGTAAAGGAAGCGTTGTTCCACGCATCGACGTCTCAAGAGGTGAAGCTGCAAATCGAGTGGATTTATTCCGGTGATCTCGAAAAAGAGAAGAGCTGGGATAAACTTGAGTCGGTGGATGGTATTGTTGTACCGGGTGGTTTCGGACATCGTGGCGTTGAGGGCAAAATTTTGGCGGCCCGCTTAGCGCGTGAGCGTAAGATTCCCTATTTGGGTCTGTGTCTCGGAATGCAAGCTATGTGCATTGAATTTGCACGTAACGTACTGGATTTGGAAAATGCGAACAGCTCTGAGTTTGAAGTCAACGAGCATGCGGTTATCGATTTGATGTTGGAACAACGTGGCATCACTGAGATGGGGGGCACTATGCGCCTGGGGTTATACCCATGCCATTTGCTGCCAGACACGGCGGCGGCACGTGCTTATCACAACGCAGATGTGATCGAAGAACGACATCGTCACCGTTTCGAATTTAACAATCGTTACCGCGAATCGTTTGAAGATCACGGTATGGTATTTTCCGGCTTGAGTCCTGACGGACAGCTTGTCGAAATTTCAGAGCTTAAAGATCATCCATTTATGGTTGGTAGCCAGTTTCACCCTGAATTTTTGAGCCGTCCTGATAAGCCACATCCGCTGTTTGCCGCATTTATAAAGGCTGCTTTGACCTATCATCAAACTGAACAGCCCATGAATTCAACGGCTCCATCGGTCAACGGACATCAAACTGAACCAAAGGAATAATGTTAGGCGGGAAGTTGTAATGACAATCGAAAGTTTCATACGGGCTATGCCGAAGGTTGAGATTAATCTTCGGCTAGAAGGCGCAATCGATAATAACGCGTTGGTCATAATCGCTGAGCAAAATGATGTGCCGTTGGCTACTAAGCCGAACAAGGCATTACTTAAGCTGTTGACGCAACCTGATTTTTCGCAGCTTGATGACTTGCTACGGAGAAGCAGTAAATGGCTGCAGCAACCGGAAGATTTCACACGTGTGGTATACGAAGCCGGTGTATCTTTGGCGAAACAAAATGTTCGCTACGCTGAAATTGGTATTGCACCATCTTTATATGCTGAAAATGCCATGACGTTTGAACAATTGCTCACTGCTCTTAATGACGGACGTGCGCGTGTCGAGCGGGCCTGGAATGTGCAAATTCGTTGGGTTTTGAACGTGTTTCGCGATGAACCACGAAAACTGGATGACATTGTGCGTTGGGCATCCAGCACTGCGGCAATTAAAGGCGGAGTGGTTGGTATTGGATTAATCGGGCGCGAGGTTCGGGGCTGGGTCGAGGAATTTGAACGTCCATTTCGGACGGCACAAAAAAAGGATTTGTCGCGCAGCGTTGAAGTATTAGACAACCATAACGATATACAGCGCATCATCCAAGAATATGCTCCGGAACGCGTTATTTGTGCGGCTGCCATTGCCGAAAATGATGACATTATGCGTTATACGAGCGATAAACATGCGCGGCTCAACGTTTGTATGGCGCACAGTATCGCTACAGGGAAAATTGCTTCGTATTCCAGTTTTCCTTTACGGCGACTGGTTGATGATGGAGCGATTATCAGTCTTGGAACTGGCTTGCCAAGTTTTTACCATTCGACGTTGGTTCAAGAGTATTTAGCCGTAGTCCAGGACATCGGACTGTCGATCAGCGAACTTGAGACGATTGGCTTAAATGCAATTGCTGCAAGCTTTATGGCTGATGAGAACAAAGCTGCTATGACTACTGATTTTAAAGCGGCATATGCTCAGCTTCGGGCAGAACACGACGTCGTGGCAGACAAAGCTTCTTGATTTTATGATGAAAAGGAAAATCGTCGGCATAAACGCCGACGATTTTTTTATTGGAGTGGGGCGGGATTCTTAAAATCGACAAAGCGGTAGCCGATTCCGCGCTCAGTAATGATGTACTTGGGATTTGCTGGATCTTCCTCTATTTTCTCACGCAGGTAATTCACATAGAGACGAACGTAATGTGCTTCGTCACGATATTCATACCCCCAAACTTTAGCGAGAATTTGGTCATGCGGAACTGTCCAACCTGCATTTTCGATCAAATGATAAAGCAGACGGTATTCGGTGGGGCGAAGTTTGATATGCTCACCATTAACGATAACTTCACGCCGGTTAAAGTCCACGCTTAGACGATCATCAATTTTGAGCACGGCAAGTTCAGGCGTACTGGAAGGAATTGAAGCACGTCGAAGAACAGCCTTAATCCGACTTGAAAGTTCACGGGGCCCAAAAGGCTTTGTAATATAATCATCGGCACCAAGTTCAAGCCCATAAACGCGGTCATTTTCCTCGCCTTTCGCTGTAAGCATGATGACCGGAATGCTAGAAAACTCGCGTAACATGCGAAGTGTTTCGTAGCCATCCAATTCTGGCATCATGACATCCAGAAGGACGAGATCAGGCAGCTTGGTGCGGATAGCTTCCAAAGCCTCGAGGCCATTGTGCGCCTCAATCACCTGATGACCTTCAAGTTCAAGATTCATGCGTATGAATCCGATCATGCGTGGTTCGTCATCAACAACGAGAATGCGTTTGCTATCGCGCTGGTTCGTTTTTGGTAACCTTGTTGTCATCTTTTCCATTTCAATTGTTATAAGTCCAATTAATCATTACGCCAAAGCTGCGGGAATTCGTCTTGAGCGTTGCCGCTGGGCAAGATTTGAATAAAATTAATGCGTGACCAAGGGAACAAGACGCTCGTTACGCCTTCATCCAGCCACTCAACTTCACGGTCTTTGCGGTCACGAGGATTACGACCCAGGATCATGATATCAGTAGGATTTGGCAATTCTTCAACATCAATTTTGACGGGTTCACTATTAGCGATATGTACGAGTAGTGTGATCATAGTTTGCTTCTCAATCCGCTCCGTTGTTCCATTATTTAAAATAGACGTGCGCGACCAACTTACCAAGCCGGATTTCGTCACCATCGCGCAGGATACGTGGTTGGTCGGGTACAAGCCTTTGACCGTTTAAGTGTGTGCCATTCGCGCTGCCCATGTCCACGAGCGTTAATGTGTCGTCACTGCGACAAACCGCAGCGTGAATGCGCGAAACACCTTTTTCAAGCGCACCAAATGGTGTTAGGTCCAGATCCGGTTTGGTCGTGCTGGTATTATCGGCGCGCCCTACCACGAGCTTTTCACTAGGTTTAAGGATGATGGGTTCAGTGGCGTCACGAATGTGGATGATAATAAAGGCATCGTGACCAAAACGGGCGGTACCCCATGTAACCTTTGCAGCTAAATCCGCTACAGCCTGATCAAAACGTTTGGTAGGCGATACTGTAATCGTGCGTTCGGCCACAGCGTGAAGACCTTGACCACATTCTTCGCAGAACAACTCTCCTTCACGATTTTGATGGCTACAATACTGGCAGGCAATCATTCGGCTTTGTCCTCGGACGATCCTAACAGAAGAAAACGGGTTTGATATTTAAGGGTTTTACGACCCTGATCTGATAAATTGCTGGTATGGGCAACACGGAGCGCTTCGGCGCGGGCTTCATGAGCGAGATTTTCTTCGCCGATTGCTAATAATCGTGTAGCGAGATTTTCAAGCCGACGGGTCGCTTCTTGAATGTCGCCTGTTGCCAATGCTTCTTGAGCGCGTTCTTGCATTCTATATAGTGTGAGTTTACCGAGCGCATCCAGGATCGCAATAGGTGGTTCTTCTGCCGAAGGTTGATCTGTTATTTCCAGTGAGATATCACTGAGGGCCTGAAAGTGCTGCTGTTGATTCGATAGTATATCGCCGTATGCAACCAATCGTGCTACGGATCGAAAGCCAATGGGCATATTGGCGGGTAATTGAAATTGCAGCAATACAGAAATCAGTCGGGTAGCCTGCAAGCTGCCTAATTGTATAGTGCTTTCGTTTGTCTGAAGCGGCTGCGGGTGAGGCGCTAATCTGAAGGCTGATTCGATTTTTACATCTGGATCTGTTGCGACAGACATCCGGACCCGTTCAGCGAACGCATTACTTAAATTGCGGACATGATCATTTAAGAACTGAACCACAGCGTTGGCCGAATTAATGTACGAAGATGTACCACCAGTACTGGATGCGAGTTCATCCAGAAACTCATCATTCCATTCTTGGCCCAACCCCATCGCACTTATCGAGATACCTTGTCCGGAGGCTTCGCGTG
The DNA here is from genome assembly GCA_044226325.1 of Aggregatilineales bacterium. Classification (GTDB taxonomy): domain Bacteria; phylum Chloroflexota; class Anaerolineae; order Aggregatilineales; family Phototrophicaceae; genus CFX2. The sequence continues at coordinate 463,146 of JBGAHG010000001.1, read as the reverse complement.
CTAAGTCAAGACACTTATCCTGATCTCCAAATGTGTTGCCATCGGTCAATAAAACAATATGGTTAACTAGCTTTGGTCCTAGATAACGTCTGGTTTGTTCTAGGCCTTTCGAAAGACCGTTGAAGATTTCCGTGCCGCCTGATGCGGACATCATACTGATTTTGGCTTTAAGATTTTGTTTATTGGTTACGGGTGTAGCAGCGATAATGACTTCAGCGCGGTCGTTGAAAGCGACGACGGAAAGAATATCTTGCTCAGTTAACTGATCAATAATTTGATGTGCAGCAACTTTGACCTTATCCAGCCGAGTTCCATTCATGGAATTACTATGATCAAGAACCAAAGTCAAATTTAAGCGTGACTCACGCTGTGTTTGATCTTGATCCCGTGCGCGTGGATCGGGCAATATTTCGGCAAGCAGATAAACGACCTGCGGTTCTTGCAAGGGCATGATGGAGCGTTTACTTGGTGTGACACGAAGGTTAAAGATGAATGTGCTTTCGTTGCCACGCCGATTATATTGCGAGTCATATTCTCGCCGACGAATTGGGTCTAGCAACAATTCGTAAGAGGTTGTGACATCCTGAAATTGAGCTGTTGCGCCTAAACTATCATGATTTACGTCAGGGTGTAGGCGTCGCGCAATGCGTCGATAGGCATGTTTAATTTCCTCAGCAGTAGCATCTCGGGAAATACCCAAAGTTACATAGGGATCAATATTAAGTGACATGTTTTTAACTTTGCGGTTTATCCATTAATGAGCCGGAATTCTTACTAATATCACTGTGATATTATCCGATCCCCCATGGGCGTTTGCCAATGCTACCAGTTTATCACATGCCTCTTGGGGATTCGAATGCTTACTGACTATATCCGCTATCTCTTCTTCAGTCACTAAATTCCACAAACCATCACTACAGAGCATCAACTTGGCATTTGGCGGCAAACGGCGCGTCAATGCATCGACTTCCAGTGTTTCACTCTGACCTAAGGCACGGTAAAGCACGTTCTTTTGGGCATGAACGCTGGCTTCTTCGCGTGTTAAGAGATTTAATTCGACATAGCGCTGCACTAAAGAGTGATCACGTGTTATTTGTTCGATATTGTCTTTTGTGACCAAATAAATGCGGCTGTCGCCAACGTGGGCTACATAGGCCAAATCACCAATAACTGCGACCGCAGTAAGGGTAGTGCCTCCGTCCGGCACTTTGGTGATAATATCCGCATTGGCTTTTTGCACGGCTGCTATCATCGACTCGGTTACGGGTACACGTTCGGTGTCATCATCACTGTTGATCATAGGCAAAAAGATGTGGTGCGTAATATAAGACGCTACCATACTGGCCGTTATGGCCGAAGCCTTTTCACCGTCATGGTGACCGCCCATCCCATCGGCAACGACAAAAAGTCCGAAGTCGGGTCGCTGCTGCGAACTGCGACTGGTCGAAACAAAGGAGAAAACGGCGTCTTGATTGTTTGTGCGTACCATTCCAACATCAGTTGCTTGACCAAAGATGAGATGCTCATTACTTGAGGAAATGACTGTTTCAGGTGGCAACGGGCGGGTAATCCCGTCGCCGATGTTCATTGGGAGCATCGTCTCGGGGGGGGAGGCAGGCAGTGGAGTCGTTCCGACAACTGGAGACGTAATCTCTATGACTTCCGGAGAGGGGGGCGCTTCAACCTGTGCCGAATTATCAGGTTTCGTATTGGCCTGACTAAAGAGACGGCGGAATAAATCCATATTAGGCTCCCATTTTATGGCGTAAAGGGTAAAGCGCGGTCACAGTAATATTACCCTGCGGCCAATGGCAATGCGTACAGAGTTTTGTCAAGTGAGCCAAACAGGATGGTGTCATTGACAATAAGGGCTGTGGACGTAATTGGCCCGTTGGTCTTAAACTTCCAACGTTCTTTACCTGTCCCAATATCAACGCAGTAAAAGTGATCGTTTGTGCTGCCAAAATAGATCGCACCTTGATAGGCAACAGGCGAAGAAATGATTGGCTTATCTGTTGCAAACTTCCATTTTTCTTTTGAATTCTGGGCGTTGAGAGCGTAGAGATGACCATCCGCAGAGCCGAAGAACACCAAATCACCTTCTACAACGGGTGACGATATGATTGGCCCGTTGGTACGATAGCGCCATGAGCTAAAACCATTGCTTGCATCTAATGCATACAAGAAGCCATCTGTAGAGCCGACATAACAAATACCTTCAGCTGTATCCACAAAGGGTGAAGAGGTCACCGCGCGCTTGGTGCGATAACTCCACTTACGTTTACCGTCTAGACCTAATGAAAATAATTCCCCGGATTCACTGCCAACGATCACAAGATCATTGGCAATGACAGGGCGACTGCGTACAGCTTCGCCTAACTGATATTTCCACAAGAATCGTCCGTTAGGAGAGCCAAGCGCATATAAATGACCATCATCGCTGCCGAAAAATACGGCATCGACCTCTGTTGCCAGACGAGCTGTGCTGCGAATTTTGTCTTGTGTCGTGTAGGACCAGCTTATTTTCCCGTTGCGATAGTCCAACGCATAAAATGTTTTGTCTTCAGAGCCAAACATAACTAAACGGTTACTGGCATCGACAATGGGTGATGAGGCAATTCCGCCATGTGTTGCATATTTCCACGCGAATGCACCGCTTTCAATACTCAATGCGTAGACATTGGTATCGTAGGAGCCAATGAATGCCATCTCTTTATAGGCAGCGGGTGTGCATCGAATTTCATCCTCGGCTTTGAATTTCCAACGTGGTTCGATGGTGCCATGCGAATCGAGACCCGCGAAGAAGCTCGTTTCGCTGCCTTGCTGCGCTGTTTTTGGACCGGTGGTCGTAATGTTGATTTGCGGTTTATAGCGAAGCTTTTCAAGCTCTGTCTTCATCTCGACACAGCTTTGGAAACGGTTTTGTGGTTCAAATGAGAGAGCTTTTTCAACGACCTGCACTAATGTGTCAGGTGCTGCGGGGTTGAAATCATGTATGGGGCGTTCGGCAAAGCTAAATGGCGGTTCCAAACGCGGATCTTTGCGGGTAAGAATGTGATGCAATGTTGCGCCTAAGCTATAGACATCGCTAAGGACAGTCACGTCACCTTTGTATTGCTCTGGTGCGCAGTAACCCTCTGTACCGATCATGGTGTGTTTCTTGGTACCGCCGTCGAATATTTTGGCGATACCAAAGTCAATCAGGCGGATTTTTCCAAATTGATCGACCATAATATTGGAAGGCTTCATATCGCGAAAAACGATGGGTTTCGGTTGTGTATGTAAGAACTCAACCACATCGCATAGGTCAATTGACCATTCGATAATTTTATCGATAGGTAGTTCTTTAGTTTGAGCGAGAAGGGTCTCTAAATCGCGCCCGTTGATATATTCCATGACCAGATAGACACGATCATTCTGATCAAAGAAATCAAAGATCTTCGGAATCGCAGGATGGTTAAGCGTAGCAAGAATGTTTGCTTCGCGCTGAAAAGTTTTTAATGTCGATGCATGAAGCGTGGGGTCGGTAGTCGGATTAAGCATTTCCTTAACGGCAACCAGTTTGCGTACATCAGGGAAATTTAAGTCGCGCGCCTGATATACTGTACCCATTCCACCGCCACCCAAGACACCAAGTACTTTGTAACGGCGTTGCAGGACGGTGTTCGCTTGAAGCGAACTATCTGTCGAGTCTTCTCCGCCCATTCCGGCGAATTGAGTCGTTTCAGGCATGGTTATATGATTCCTATAATTACAGACACAGTGGATGATATATGCGTCATCAATTATTATATGAGAGTCCCTACGATACCGCAATCGGTGAAGCATTAAGCTAAGTTAGGTTGATATGATAAGTCCGTCATCTTTGTATCTGCATATTCCGTTTTGTCGTATTAAGTGTACATACTGCGCTTTTAATACCTACGTTAATCTTGATAACCTTATCGAGCCTTTTGTTCAGGCACTTATCCAAGAAATCCAGATTGTTGGGAGTACCGGGCCGGGACAGCAACTGCATACTGTTTACATTGGTGGTGGAACACCGAGCTTACTTACGGCTGAACAGCTCCAACGGATACTGGTAGCCATTCAAACTGAATTTGATCTTTTGCCCGCTAGTGAGATTTCGATGGAGTCTAACCCTAGTGATCTTACGTCCGAGTATATGGCGAGTGTGAGAGCTATTGGAGTTAACCGCCTTAGTATTGGTATGCAATCGGCAAACGAAAGCGAACTCAAATTGTTCGAGCGGCGCCATGATTTAGACGCCGTCATAAAAGCGGTGGAGGCTGCGCGAAAAGGTGGTTTTGACAACCTCAACCTTGATCTTATATATGGCATTCCACAACAGACTCTCGCCGGTTGGGAAAATAGTTTGAAAGTTTTGCTTGAACTTCAGCCAGAGCATGTATCACTTTATGCCCTGGGGCTAGAGGATGGAACGCCGCTTAAAACATGGGTTGAAACAGGTAAATTTCCTGCACCAGATGATGATCTTGCTGCTGATATGTATGATTTAGCCACAGATATGCTAGGTGGGGCAGGGCTGGAGCAGTATGAAATTAGCAACTGGGCGAAGCCGGGTTTAGAGTGTAGGCACAATCTCCAATATTGGCGCAATTTGCCGTATCCCGGTGTAGGCCCGGGGGCACATGGTTATGCTGATGGCGTGCGCTATTCAACTATTCTTTCTCCGCAGCGTTATATAAAGGTTATGAGAGAATCGAAGGGCGATTTTGTCTATCCTCGCACACCGGCAACTGACCAAGCCGTTCAGGTTGATCGCGAAAGTGAAATTGCTGAAACGCTTATCATGGGATTACGTTTGACCCGTGAGGGCATTGATCGGGATACATTTCGCCAACGTTTTGGTGAGGATTTACTTGATGTGCATCCCGAAACTATAACGCGTTATGAAAAGCATGGATTGCTATATGTTGACGATAAAGTTGTACGTATTACTGCAAAGGGTCGCTTATTGAGCAACATGGTATTCCGGGATCTGGTTTAGCGTAAATGCAAAGTCTCGGTGGCAACCCGGGGCGTTTCACGGCATATGTGTCGTTTCAGCGAACACATACGATCTCCCCGCCGACAAAAAATATCGACCTGCAATGTTTGCAACAGATGTTGTATCAACTACATTATTTGTTGCATTTCAATATCTAAAGTGCAAATCCTACAATCCGTAGATTTGAAAGATGTGCTGCTTTAGTAATTACGTGCGAATAGGCTGTTGACAAGCTGCATGAGCCATTCTGCTGGTTTTCCCTTAGGATTAGCCGACTCAAGCGCAGATAACGCAGTGTTATAGTAGCTTTCCTCAGAATGCCGTGTGAATTCCTGGGCATCGATAGCATCTAAAGTGTCGATTGCCTCATCTATATCCGATTGACCAAATTCGCTCCGGCGATAAATACCGACCAACTTTTCGCTGTGGGTCAAACCGTAAAGCACTGGTAGTGATTTTTTTCGCGAGAGAATGTCTGTTGCTGCCGATTTCCCTGTAACATCAGGATCACCCCAAATACCTAGAATGTCATCACGAATCTGAAATGCGATGCCAAGATTGAGGCCGAAATCGGCATAATGCTGGGCGACTTGTGGGTCACCACAGGCAATAAGCGATCCCATTTCCGCACAGGCTGATAATAAGGCTGCCGATTTGCCCGTTATCATGGAAACATATTCATCTGTAGTCACAATAGGCTGGTGCTCAAAACGCATATCCAGATGTTGACCACGTGTAAGTTCAAGCATGGTTCGATTAAAAATGCGCCAAATTTGAATGACTATCTCGGCTGAAATTCCGTTAGTTGATAAACGCTGAAGTGCATCGTAAGCCATTGTAAAAAGGGCATCACCAATGTTAATGGCATTGGCTTCTCCCCAGACTTTCCAGAGGGTCGGACGGTTGTGCCGTAATGGGCTATCATCCTGAATGTCGTCATGGATTAGGGAGAAATTGTGAAGTAATTCTACGGCTGCAGCGGCGGGTAAGGCAGCTTGCCAATTTCCACCTGCTGCTTCGGTTGCAAGCAAGAGTAGGACTGGGCGAATACGCTTGCCGGTTGGCACACGATAGGGTTGGCCGTTCTGGTCTACCCATCCAAGTGCATACTGCAACATAATACCCATGTCATTTGGTTGATCGGGTTGTGAGGTTACAACCATTCTCATATAACGATCAAGTTCAGCCAAGTAGCGTTCGAAGAATGATGTTAACACGAGATAATTCCCTAGACCTTGATTAAGGATGTATGTTGTAACCGGGTAATATTTTTGGCACCGCTGCACAGCATGGAAATGCGAAGTTGTGCAATTGTTTCACGAATGAGTTGATCAACCGCTTCAGTTGATTGGTCAGCAGCTTTTAAGAACGGCCCAGCCATACCTCCGGCAATTGCTCCGAGTGCGATGCATTTGGCGATATCGATACCATCACGCAGCCCGCCACTGGCGATGATTGGAAGGTGAGGTGCGGCTTTTGCGGCGTATTGAACCGCATCGGCAGTGGGAATACCCCAGTCCGCAAAGCTGGCCGCTACATGTTTATGGTAGGTGGTTGGTGCGCGATGATATTCCACTTCGCTCCACGATGTTCCACCTGCACCCGCAACATCAATAGCGGATACACCAGCATTAGCAAGATCTCGAACTGTTTGCTCAGAGAATCCCCAACCGACTTCTTTAGCTATAACGGGTACGGAGATTTGTTTGCAAATTTGCTCGACTTTGCCAAGTAGACCCGCAAAATTGGTGTCGCCTTCAGGTTGGACTGCTTCTTGTAAAACATTGAAGTGGAGAATAAGCGCATCAGCTTCAATCATATCCACTGCTCGCTGGCACTGGGTTATGCCATATTTGTAATTTAATTGTACAGCCCCCAGATTCGCGAAAAGCAGAATGTCTGGCGCTACATTGCGTACCTGATAGCTATAGGCTAATTCAGGTTTTTCGATTCCAGCACGTTGCGAGCCTAATCCCATTGCTACATTATGAAGTTGCGCTGCTTGTGCCAAATTCTGGTTGATGTTATAGGCCATTTCTGCGCCACCGGTCATTGAGGAAATGACAATCGGAGCAGAGATCGTTTTACCAAAAATCTTAACGGATGTGTCGACATCGGGGAGATTGATTTCGGGGAGCGCTTGGTGCATAAAACGGTAATGCTCTAACCCAGTTGTCAAGTGAGGGAATTGGACGTCTTTTTCGAGATTAATGCGAATATGATCCGTTTTACGATTTTCGGTCGTAACTGGCTCCGTGACTTTACTCATATAATGGTGTTCCTTAGTGTAGTGAACGTAATCGTACCTGATGCGGTCAATCAATGTCAATAACATCACACTAGCGGTCAGCATGTTTAAAGGTATAATGTTTCACTGCTGTCTTAAAAATCACAATGCCCCACCATTTGGAGGTAGAAATGGCATCAACTGAAGAACGTGTTAAGAATATTGTCGTGGATTTGTTAGGTGTAGATGCTGATCGCGTCGTTCCTGCGGCTCGTTTCCGCGAAGATCTTGAAGCGGATTCGCTCGATCTCGTTGAATTGATTATGGCATTCGAAGAAGAATTCGGTGGCGAAATCACTGACGAAGATGCACAGAAAATCACGAGTGTTGGTGAAGCAGTTACCTATATTCAGAAGAATATGGGCGGTACCTAAATCACTGGATTTAGAAATGTTTCAATTACAAACAGAGTAGTCTAGCTACTCTGTTTTGTTATATATAACTAATGGTGCAAGTCTAACCCCCTCATCCCAACCCTTCTCCCCCGCACGCAAGGGAGAAGGGCTTTAGGACACTCTTTTTGGGCAAAAAACAGTGTGCAGAGAGGGTTACAAAAGATCACAACTCACACTTGCACCACTGGTTATATAGATACCCCATTGCCACGAGTGCAATGCTCGTGATCAGTCCACCTGACCCAACTGAGATAGGTAAGTGGAAATCATGCATAAGATTTTGTGCTTGATAAAGTCCTATCACAGATGACACGATCCCTAAAATACTTAACACAATAAGCAGTTTGTTCTTGAATTTTTTCGGTTCCCAAATTGTGGCGGGAATTCCCACCACTACTGTGAATAAGGCCAGAAGGAATTGCTGCCGATAATTTGGATCATCCCTGTAGGTGGTGAAGAATTCAAGAGGCGGAAATAGAGAAATTGCCACGATCAGTAGGCATATGATTGCAATAGATTTTTTGTAAAACGTTTTATGAATATATGCCGCAATAAATATACCCAGCACCGCTAAGGGAATACGGAGTGCAACTGCTGTCCACAAAAACGGTATTGTTTGTCTGACAACCGGGTGAAGGCTTGACCACTCGGCGAGATCGTACGCACCCAGGCTTAAACTGCTGGCCGGCGTCAAGACCCAAGGTAGAAAATATCCGACCAAACCTATAAACAATAGCATCGGGGACAGTAGAGTTAGGTTTAATCGGCGCATCTTTGCTCTATTGGGTTAATTCGTCAACATGGGCGCGGATTTGATCGTCTTCTTCACGCTGGTTGGTAAAGAAGCTCACCATAAATTGGCTGCGGCGTTGACGTAGAGCCATCGGCGCGACCGCACGAATATCCTGTACGTTGGCTAAGTCACGACCGTCTGCTGCTGCATGAGCTCGAGCAGCTTCAAACATTGTATATTCCGCACGGTGTGAGTCGATATCTAGTCGCTGGACAAGTGCTAAACCAAGCGCAATCGCTTCATCCGAAATGCTGGTTTCTTTTAGGAGTTCACGGGCCAGAATAATTTCATCACGGGTTGAGGCAGTTGCCTGCTCCCACTGACGAATAAAGTGAGATGGGGTTTCGCGGTACAATCGGACTCGCTTATACACTTCCAGTCGCTCTTCTTGCGCCATTAGTCCACGCACATTCACACGAAGTCCAAATCGATCAAGAATTTGAGGGCGTAAACGTCCTTCCTCAGGATTCATGGAACCAATGAGCACAAAGCGGGATCGAAATGTACCAGACATTGCTCCACGTCGCACCGTATATGTACCTTGAGCGGCGGCGTCTAATATGGCATCTACTATATCATCGTTAAGTAAGTTTACCTCGTCGACATATAGTAGATTGTTATCAGCACGTGCGAGGATACCTTTTTCCAAACGGACGCGCTGCTGCTGAATCGCTATGCGTTCATTGATGCCGCCAACCACATCTTCGAGACGGGCGTTTAAGGGGAGTTCCACGAGTTTGACTGACTCGTAGTGCGAAATGGGTTCACCTTTGTTGTACTTTTCAAAGCACTCGGGATATAAAAAACGGGCATTGTCAGATTGGAGTTCGCCTGGCAGCACACCTTCTTCGCAATCGCTCACTTCGATATCGGGCAGAATACCCGTCAAACTGCGGACTGCGGTCGTTTTACCGATACCACGTGGTCCTATAAGCAGCACTCCGCCGACAGCAGGATTAATTACTGATAGCATAAGGGCAATTCGCATTTCAATTTGCCCAACGATTGCCAAGAAAGGGAAGGGGCGTTGGTCGGCAATGCCGGCGTCAGGAATGTCTTCTGCAAGTACAGCTCGAGCGCCTGACTGATTGAGCAATCGCAAGAGGACTGATTCTTCCAGACCGCCAAACTGAGGTAAGAGATCACTCACTGTGGAAGACACTTTCTTATTCGATGGATTAAATCATTTATAACTATAATGTGGATGCTTCTATGAGAGCAAGGTCTGATAAACACTGAGAAGGTGGCGCGCAGATTTTTCCCAGGTGAATTGACGGGCGCGCGCAAAGCCTTTTTGGATTAGGCTGTTCCGCAGTTCTGTGTCCAAAATGAGGCGCTGTAGCCCATCGGTAATTGCGTCCAAGTCATATGGATCAACCAGGATGGCAGCATCTCCGGCAACCTCAGGTAATGATGATACGTTAGATGTGAGGACAGGTACTCCACAGGCCATGGCTTCGAGAATAGGCAAACCAAAGCCTTCATACAGTGATGGAAAGGCAACGCAAACTGCGTTTCTATAAAGTGCGGGTAAATCAACGTCATCCACAAAGCCAATAAAATGAATGAAATCTTCCATGTGAGTATCAGTGATTGTTTTGTAGATTGGATGTTCAAGCCAACCTTTGCCGCCCGCTATTACCAAATGGATGTCGATACCATGGCTTCGTAACTGCGCGAGTGATTGGATCAGTCGAGTATAGTTTTTACGTGGTTGAACTGTTCCCACACTGAAAATGTATGGGAAATCTTCAATGGCATATTTTTTTCGCGTAGTCATTAGAAGAGGATCGGAAATCTTATCAAAAAATCTCTGATCAACCCCCGACAAAAGCACTGTAATTTTCGAATTCGCTACTGAGTAAAGACTAACCAAATCATCTTTAGTTGCCTGCGAATCAGCCAGAACATGAGTAGAGCGATATACCGAACGAGGAACCACTATATCAAGATAATCCTTCAAAGAAGGAGAAGCAGATTCAGGAACACGAACAAAAGAAAGATCATGCACCGTCAGCAAAGATGGTACACGAGGCAGAGTAGGTGGAAGAACAAAATCGGTTGCATGGAAAAGTTCTAGCCGACCCGTAAATACTTCAACCGGCAATGGAATATATGCCCGATGCCAGATTCGCGCGAGCCACTTCGGGGTAAATCTAGTTGGCTTCCATACATAATTAGGCGGAAAAACTGCAAACGAGTTAGCGAGAGAAGCACCGGACACAAACAATGAATACTGGTTCGTTAAGTCAATTTTAGACAAAGCAGTGACTAATTCACGAACGTAGCGCCCAATACCACCACCCTGTTCATAAGCCGCAGTGTAGTCAATACCTATCGAAGACAATTCACAGCGCTAATCATTATTTCGCATCAACATCGTTGTAGGTCCAACGTCGATTTGCGAAAAAATTCCAGAAAGTTACAACGACTACACCTATAACCATCGCAAGCATTGTTCCCAGCTTGTCATCTGCGGCCATCGAAGGGACATACGCAGTTCTAACAATACGAATCACGGGCAAAACCAATGGCATAAAGACTGTGCCCAACAAATGGTAGGCCGTGGTAATCCATATAGTACGACCTAGCCAGCCCACCAAGCTGATAAATGCAAACAGAAATAACTGATGGCGAGCAGAACGTGATCGCGAGTCCGGGTATGTCCAAATGCGATTCCATGTAAAGTTACTAATTAAAGCAGCAATAAAGGCTATTGAAGTTGCCACAATAACATTAAGAATGACACGATCGCCCGATTTATTGGTAGGTGGCAATATGGTGGCTTGCAGAATAGTAACGGTGCCAAAATCAACGATAAAACCGATTACTCCTACTACCATAAACTTGAGAAACCGCTCCACTTCTTTGGATTTATCACCAAAGCGCGATGCTATTGCGACAATTGGTATATCGAGAGGATTCCGAGAAGAGGAGGTTCTTAGAATGTTAGACTGATTCACCGAGCTATATCCTTACGCTTGTTTTAGCTTCTTTAAGCACTAAGACGACAATCCCGAACATGACCGCAAGATGGAAAAATAAATTGTTCACATATAGATTATCAAAGAAACTATGTACTGATAAGTATACCCAAGCGCCAAGTAAACCGGTTATGACCAAACGAGACAATGGATCGGGGTGAGACATAGCTTCCCAAGTCCTGTAAAATACTGTGCCCCACACCTTGCCATAGACTAACAACCCAATTATACCTACTTCTGCGAAAATATTGAGATAATAATTGTGAGCATGTCCAAGTGGCTCACTCCAATTTATAAGCTGGTAATCGGGATAAGCTGCGGCATAGTTACCAAAACCTACACCCAAGTACGGATGATCAGTTATCATATTTAAGGCGGCCTGCCAGTGTGCTAATCGTTCGGCAACAGCGAAATTGTCAGGTGTAATATCAACCCCACGCACATCTTCAAACGCAAAAAATTCCTCGGTTGACGTTTGAAGACGCAGCACAATCGACTGAGGTATTAAACCACTCGCCCAAATCATTAGTCCAACCCCGACGATAATCACAAAAAGTAATAAACCTACTCGCGATCGACGTGGTATAAAAAAGCCCATAATCAGTAATGCAGCGACTAAACCTAACCATGCCCCCCGACTCCATGACATTCCTATGGCGATCAGCAGAATTCCGGACGAGATTGCATAAAATACTGTTAGGCTAAAGTTGTGTAATTTTTGAACATCCGGGGCTTTATACCAACGGAATGCATAACCAACTGCGCTCATAACACTTAGAGGGATAAGCAACCCCATGAATCCACCAAAGGGGTTGGGTTGACCAAAGGTTCCAAAAGCGCGAAAAAAGTGGTCGTTTATAAGTAGATGCAGAGCCCCGCTGCCACCAAAGAATTCATAGATGCCAACCAACGCATTAGCAACACCAGAAATTACTAAGGCGAAAATGAGCCATTCCCATGAAATAGAGGAAAACTGATTTACCACCACTGTGAACAATACGAATATCAGCACCCACTTTATCCACTCAAGTATCCACGCCGTTAAGGATGTGGCAACAAAGCCAGATAGTCCAGTTACCGCGATAAATAGCAATAAAGCACCGGATAGTGGTGTCCACAATTCAGCAAAACGTAAAGGAATGTGTTGAGACCCAGTGATACGATTGATAGCCCAAGCGGCAAAAAAGACAATGAGCGTAATTTGACCGATGTCGAGTGGTAATTGAACAACTGCTTCGGTGGAGATCAGGACACGCATTGGGCCCAATATGAGTAGGGGAATCAACACTGCCACAGGATGAATGGTTGACAATATGAGACAAACAACAGCAGCACCCAGAATAACCACCATCGGAATTGGCTGAGTAATTGCAAAAACACCAATTCCAACGGCGGCAAATAGGCCAATTACCAGCATGGTGGATTGGCTAATATTCGTACGTTGTATGCCAAAAGACTGCAAACGAATCACACTACCTCACGGAAATAGGCGACTGTTTTCTGAAGACCTTCAGGAAGGTTAACTTTGGGTTCCCAACCCAATATCGTTCGGGCGCGGGTTATATCCGGTTGACGCGTTTGTGGATCGCCCTTTATGCGCTCATCCTTAAAGATTATGCCCGCCTTGTTACCTGTAATTTCATTCACAGCTTCAGCAAATTGGCTTATGGTCATTTCAGTAGGGTTGCCAATATTAACCGGTTGATTGTAATCAGACATCAATAAACGGTACAGACCTTCAATTAAGTCGCTAACATATTGGAAACTCCGTGTTTGTGCGCCATCTCCATAGACTGTAAGCGGCTCGCCGCGTAGAGCTTGTGCGATAAAATTAGGCACGACACGTCCATCCGCTAATCGCATGCGTGGCCCGTAGGTATTGAAGATCCGAACAATTCTGGTATCAACCCCATGTGCGTTATGATAGGCCATTGTAATCGCTTCTGCATAACGCTTAGCCTCATCATAAACACCGCGTGGACCAATCGGATCAACGTTACCTGAATAACTTTCTTTTTGTGGATGCTCTAATGGATCACCATAAATTTCAGATGTTGAAGCTAGTAGAAAGCGAGCACCTTTTGCGAGGGCAAGCCCCAGGGTATTATGAGTTCCGAGAGCGCCGACTTTAAGGGTTTGAATCGGAAGCTTTAGATAATCGATTGGACTAGCCGGAGAGGCAAAATTCAGGACAGCATCTAAAGGCCCATTAATATAAATATAGTTTGTGATGTCGTGGCGAATAAAACTGAAATTTGGGTTTCCCGCTAGATGTCCAATATTGCGCGTGTTACCTGTAATCAGGTTATCCATGGCAATAACAGTATGTCCCTCCGCGAGAAATCGGTCACATAAGTGAGACCCGAGAAACCCCGCACCACCGGTGATGAGTACGCGCAATTAAATATCCTCTGTTGAAAATGTGTTCAGTTGAGTCAAAAACGAGTGTACCATAAGTCAATTAGAGGAAGTATGCTGGTTTATACTGTGACTTCACCTTCGCCAGCATTTTTGAGTTGTTCAACCTGGAGCTTTAATTCATTTTGGAAGACAGTCATAGCTGTCAAATTATCCAAGCAGATAACCACTAATTTCAAGAAACGCGGGTTTTCAAAAGTATAATCAATAATCTGTGTAATTATAGTGCGCGCACAATTTTCCAGTGGGTAACCTAGAACACCCGCTGAGATTGCTGGTAATGCTAACGAACGCAGTCGATATTGTTCAGCCAAACGAAGACACGCGAGTGTTGCATTTGCGAGCTTGCCGCGTTCGCTTCCTTCACCCCAACGTGGGCCGACTGCATGTATGATTTTTTGAAAGGGCAGATCACCGCCATCAGTAATTACGGCATCGCCAATGTCACACCATCCAATATTGGTTACGGCTTCTTGGAGTTTATAACCAGCTCTGAGCATCATCGTGGGATTGAGATGTAAGTTAGGGTCTGTGGAGTTGACAATACCATTCACATCAAGAGACAAGATGTCGTCTTGAAGCAGTTGAATCGTGACTTTATTCACCTTAACTTTCATTGGCGACCCTCGTCACACTTGGTGTAGATTACACCATCATATTAAGGGTTCGTCAATAGATCGCGCGTTCGCCTACTTGTACCAGTGCCAAGAGAAGGACAAAAACATAACTCAGATCCTGTACAAATATGCTGTTATCAATCAGCCCATGACCAAGTAAATTAATCATGCTTCCGATTGTGCCAATCATCAGCGCAAGGTAAAGCCTATCTGTTATTTGAAATAGACGATACCCTTTCACTGCAATACGCCAAAACACAGTCTGCAGCGCAAATAATACAATAACACCCAATAAGCCCAAGCGTACCCAAAAATCCAGCAAGATATTATGAGGATGCGACAAATTGGGCTCTTGCCATGCGTCCGGCAAAATATATTTTCCACGAAACTGATACAAGAATTGATCAAGCCCAAGACCTGTAATTGGACGATCATGGATGATATTGATGGCACTTAACCAGGCGCGTACACGATAAAAATTAGTGCCGCTCGAAAAATCAAGTACACGGGCGAAACGCTCCGATTGCAGTGAAACGATAAAACCGATCACAACGATAATGATTAACCCCAGCAATACATAACGGGCTCGCCGACGAAGTGAAAGTAGTAGTACAGCAGCAACAGAAATAGGGACTCCAATAAATATCCCACCTACGCTTTGGGTTAGCAATAAGGCTACACTCATCGGGATGAGTGCTGCTATATAGAAGATTTGCCTACGTTTATCAATGTGAATAAAGATAAACGCTAAAGCAAATGGAATACAGCGACCAAGAAACAATGCAACATTGTTTGGCGATCCATAAACGCTAGCGAGACGGCGCGAACCCGCTTCTGCGGTAATAATAGATTCGCCCTGTATATATTGAAAAAGGCCAATGATAGCGACAATTAAACCTGCGACCACCAATGCATCGACGATTAGAAGAATTTGGTTTCTCGTTAAGCGACTACTGCGAAAGATCAAGTAAAAAAGCAACGGTTCTGCAAATTTAACACGTAACTCAGTGGTGGCTTCAGGCAAGCGTTGCGTCCAAAGAAGTGAGATTACGCCGAGTAATAACCAAGCCAGCAATAAATAATCAATGAGACTCGTTGACGAAGTGAGACTTTTAAAGGAAATTGATTGAAATTGCGAAATCACCGCTTGTCTCGATCGCCCATAATTGCTTAACAAGCGCAGTAACCATGCAGCAGTTGCCAATAGAATTACAATTTCAACTACAGGAAACGCGAATTTATATAATTGAACCGGAAATAGGAAAAAAGGAGCCCAGAAGATAGTCAGCACTAAGCCAATATGAGGATAATTATAGAATATTGTGAAAAGTACTAGAGCAGCAAGCATCGTTAACACGAAACCGGGTTGAAGTTTGATTAACCCACTGGTGGCAATGGCCAATAACAATGAAACGGGTTCGTGGCGCAAGATACCTGTGACACCATCCCCCCAAGTTAACATCATCCCAACTAATAAGGCTAGCGACGAGAAAACACTTAGGATAAATTGGAATGTCGCATTAAGGTATTGCTCCATAAAGTGAGTGAATTTATTGAGGAATTGCCAGCGTATGCGCTGTGCTGTAATCAGCATAGCTAATGCTGCAACGAACGCCGTTAGCCAACCTACGGCAATCTGATGTTCGTAAGGCACTCTTAAATTGCCAGAACTCACCCCAAAGCCAGCAATAGCCCATCGATCCCACCCTCGATCGGCAACAACATGAAGGTCATGATTAGCAATTGAAAGATTTCGTGCAATAGGGATAAGGTTGGTTTCCGGCAACAGAGAAGGGCTAGTTAGTACAATATAATGATTGCCTGATGCATCAGGAGGGGCAGCATTTGCTGGTTGACCATCGATTGTCGGGTACAGATATGCTGTGTAATTATCCTGACGCAGCAGTAAAGAAACATCTGAGCCATTGAAGTTGAATGTGAATTGACTATCCTGAACCCAACCAATATCTGCGCCAAGCGGACCAAAAGTCCATACACCGCTGTAATGAGCATAAGGATTAACAGCGGGAAATAAACCATTTTCTGCTTGTTGAGGAATCCGATTCTGTGATAAAGCAGTCCACAAAACATTCGGTTGATTGTTCTGGGCAATTAACGCAAAACCCCAAATAGGGTCATTAGGAGGCGCGCTAGGCTGCCATTGGCTTAAGGTCATTCCTGCAAGCCAAGGCCATTCGCGATTAGCTCTATCCAGCGCAGAAAGCGTGTAATCAATCTGATTTTGCGATGTTGTGGCTCCCCAAATTGATGGTTTGCCTTTCCAAGTCGTTGGGAGGCTGTTCCATCCCCATTCACTAGCCCATAGTGCCTTTTTTGCGTCGCCATTGCGAACCATCTCTTCACGCAAGGCGATGATACGAGAGAAATTTAAGTCATCAGCGGAAACGGTCCGATCCTCAGGGGACACACTAAATCCATAAGGCTTCGCGGCTACCGCATCCATATAATCTTTCGCTCCAATTGCGTACATTTCATGTAGATATTGGATGTCGCTAATGTTTTTGGGGCCGTTTTCCGTGGTAGGTGCCAGGGCTGCCGCAATAACGGTTGCTAAAGGATCATTTTGATGAATTGATTTGTAAGCAGAGGCAAGTAGAGCTGCATATGCAGCAGCATTCGGTTCTTGACCGCCCCATGCTGCAATTAAGTTGGGCTCATCCCATACTTGATAATAATCAACTTGCTCCTTATACCGAGCGGCAAATGCTCCTACAAAATCGGCAAAGTCGGCAATGCTAGTTGGCGGTGCAGTTGGAGTAGGCTGGATAGGGCGTGACCAAGCCGGAACAGATACAAAAACAATAATAGGCTTAATTTGAGGATGTTGTTTTAATATAGTAAACAGTTTGTCAACTTCACTCCAGTCCCGTTGTCCACGTGAGGGTTCGATATCTGACCATCGCACGTTTTGGCGTACCCAGACTATATGTGCCTGTTCCATAAGGTCAAGATTACGCTCTAGCGCAGAGGAATCATATTGGGTCAGTTCGGCGTTCACACCGAACTGTGTTACGCGAAAGGGAAGGTTAGGGTCATTACTTGCATCGATATAACCACGGAGGTTATAGTCACGCTGTCGAGTGGTATCTAGTGTGGTTACAAGACTACCAAGAAAGAGCAATATTGTGAGGCCGAAGATCAGATAATCGCGCTTCATTTTGCCCAGATTGGATTAGATGCTCTACCATCCAGTGTTAGTTGGTGGCTTATACCAGATTCAGCGTCGACAACCCATAAATTCCCTTGATAAATAATAGCAATTTGATGGCCGTCAGGACTCCATGTGAATTCTCTATCCTGGAAGATCGACTCTTGCGCAGCCAAACCAGTGCGACCATCGCCGGGAAATAAGACCCGTGCATTGCTACCATCACGATCAGCAACAACCAGATCATATTCACCGTTGATGGTGTTAAATGAGTCGCGTGCGCGCAAATAAGCCATATACCCTTTCGGAAATTTGCTATCGGATGGGGTCAAAATGGGTGAAAATTGAGGTGCAGACCAAATTCCAGCATTTGCGACAACTGTTGAATTCAAGGTGCCTGTGATATCCGTCACTGAAACGTTGAAAGCAGGGCTATTTTCGGGGCTCTCGTTACCAACTGGTACACCATGAGTCGTGGCAAGTAATAATGTGTCGTCAGATGACCAAGCAAGAGTCGATCGCCATGACCAGCCACTGAAAGGGACAAGGACGGCATATTTCACAAGCGCGTTATCAAAGCCTGTTATATCGCCTTTTAACAAAGAGTCACTGTCAAAGATGCCAATCTTATCTGCTTGTGCCCATGCGAGTTTTTTGCCATCTGGTGACCATTGAAAACGAGTAGCCCACCAGCCATAAAGACCACCACCAGATCGTTTCAGCAATTGTTTTACGCCCAGGGATTCCCCTGTATCAGGGTCGAGTCGCATTTGCCAAAGGTCATGGAAAGGCAGCCAACCGGGGGTTGCCTGACTTGGCTCGGCAGCAGAATAGCTTATGGTATTTTCAAGCTCAGGTATCCAATCAGCGTAGAGAATATTATCCAGAACCAGGCTGACTGGCGCTGTTGAACGACTCACATCAGAAATCATCCACAAATGGTTAAATGCGCCACCTGAATCTGTAGCATCGGCTTTGCGGGTAAATAATATCTGCCGCCCATTTGGCGACAGTACAAAAACATGGCTATCGAGATCACCTTCTGTTGTTATTGGTTTCTTGGAAGTGCTACTTCCTTCGATAACCCAAATATTACCATTGCTCTTATATGCTAGAGTACCTGTGATCGGAACGGGTTCAACATCCCCGGAAACTCCCACATAAATGATCTCATCTTGGGCAGCTTTTACTTCCGTAGTTCGAGTCACCACGCGGTCTTTAGGTGTGCCGTCGATAATGGTAACTCGATAACAGGTTTCTTGTGAACCGGCCTGACCTGCTTTGACAACTTTCTTCTCTCCTGGTTTCAGACCCTCATTCAAGACTGGCGTTTGCTTATAAGGTATCTCAGTTGTTTCACATTCCTCTTTTTCAGATACTCTAGCAATTGTTATTTGCATTCCATCAGCAATTTGAGTGAATGGCGGAGGATTGACAATATCAAGCTCTGAATATTGCACATCAACTTTTGGATCGCGAAGAAATTCATCGATGGTAGTGGCAGTAGGTACATCGAAAGTCCGCTCACGACCATCTGCTATGAGCTTGATACGAATTTGAGCAGCATTCTCCTGTTGGCGACAAGCTGCTAAAAAAACTATCAGGATTAAAAATAAGAAGTTGCTCTTGGATACCATATTGCGTTGCTCAAATACACAATAAAAATTCGGGGTTCAATATAAACCAGACCCCACAAAATTTGCGAGGTCTGGTTTCCAATCATAATTATGCGAACCGCTATCTATCTTGAAACTACGGTTTCCATGCTGGCGAACTGTCGTTGCTTGTACCGTCTGACACCTTGGACACGACAGTTCCATCCGAGTTCATAACGTAAATTTGAGACAAACCATTATCCTGAGAGATAAACGCAATCTGACTACCATCAAGTGACCAAGCTGGATGGGTATCGGGCTTGCTCAGATCAGAAATGCGCGTTGGATTTGATCCATCGGCTCCTATGATATAAAGCTGGGCTAGGGATTCTCGATCCGAAACGAACACGAGGCGTTTACTTCCAGGTGCCCATGACGGGCTTGAGTCGGTACTCGAGGGACTATTGGTTACATTCGTAACTGTGCCATCCGTCGCTGTGACGTAAATCTCATTGTTGCCATCACGATCTGACATATACGCAAGTTTCCCATCTAGTGACGCGGCAGGATTAGTCTCATTAGATGGCGCGTTGGTTAGGTTGATCGGATTGCTACCGTCGGCATTCATGGAATAGATCTCGTAGTTGCCATCCCGGCTAGTTGCGAAATCGATCATCGTATCACTTTGTGTCCACACCGGAGTGTTGTCTGATGCTGGATTATTTGTCAATCGAACCACATTTGAACCATCGGCATTCATAACATAGATTTCTTCATTTCCATCACGATCAGAGACAAAAGCAATCCGATTGCCATCAGATGACCATGACGGACTAGTATCACTTGCACCATTGTTTGAGATATTGGTGACAGTACCGTCAGTGCCCATGATGTAAATCTCATCATTGCCACTGCGATTTGAAACGAATGCCAGCGGCTTATTGATCGGCGGCGGAACTGGTACAACAGGCGCAGCATTGACCGTAATCGTCTGCGGTGCCGAAGTGTTGCTACCGCCCAAACCATCAACGGTGAGTGTTGCGGTATAGGTGCCAGCGGTTGGGAAGGTAAAGCTGGTAGTCGGCGTGTTGGCTGTAGCCAGTACATTATTCGCAGTATCAGCAAATGACCACGCCAACGTATTGAAATCACCAGTTGAGGTGCTGGTGAAGTTCACCGTCAGCGGTGCCGTACCTGTGTTCGTGTCCATGGTGAAGCTGGCTAACGGTGCCACAGGCGCAGCATTGACCGTAATCGTCTGCGGTGCCGAAGTGTTGCTACCACCGCTACCACTGACCGCAAGGGTCGCCGTGTAGGTTCCCACTGCCGGGAAGGTAAAGCTAGTGGAGGGCGTATTTGCCGTACCGATCGGGTTGTTGGACGCGTCGGCGAAGGTCCAGGCCAGCGTGTCAAAGTCACCAGTCGAGGTGCTGGTGAAGTTCACCGTCAGTGGTGCCGTACCTGTGTTCGTGTCCATGGTGAAGCTGGCTAACGGTGCCACAGGCGCAGCATTGACCGTAATCGTCTGTGGCGCTGAGGTATTGCTGCCACCGCTACCACTGACCGCAAGGGTCGCCGTATAGGTTCCCACTGCCGGGAAGGTAAAGCTAGTGGTTGGAGAGTTCGCTGTACCAATCGGGTTGTTGGACGCGTCGGCGAAGGTCCACGCAAGCGTGTCGAAGTCACCAGTCGAGGTACTGGTGAAGTTCACCGTGAGCGGTGCCGTACCTGTGTTGGTGTCCATGGTGAAGCTGGCAACCGGTGCCACCGGCGCAGCATTGACCGTAATCGTCTGTGGTGCCGAGGTATTGCTACCTGCCAGGCCGTCAACTTTCAACGTAGCAGTATAAGTGCCAGCGGTTGGGAAGGTAAAGCTAGTCGAGGGGGTATTTGCCGTACCCAGCACATTATTCGCACTATCAGCAAATGACCACATCAACGTATTGAAATCACCTGTCGAGGTACTGGTGAAAGTCACTGTCAGCGGTGCCGTACCTGTATTCGTGTCCATGGTGAAGCTGGCAACCGGTGCCACCGGCGCAGCATTGACCGTAATCGTCTGTGGCGCTGAGGTATTGCTGCCCGCAGCATTGGTTACCGTGAGCTTGGCGGGATAAGCACCTGGAATTGCATAAGTATGCGACGGATTCGCATCTGTACTTGCTGACGTACTGTCTCCGAAATCCCAGCTATAAGTCAAACTCTCGCCGGTGGATTGATTGGTGAATTGTACAGTAAGGGGCGCGGTGCCGCTATTTGGTGCGACTGTAAAAGCTGCAACCGGTGGAGCAATAGGCTTGGTTGAAGTTACGGTCGACTGAGCTTCACTCGTGCCACCGGGGCCAGAAACCTTCAATTTAACGGCGAACGTGCCAATGGCGCTATAAATGTGTGAGGGGTTTTTATCGGTACTTAACGGTGAACTATCACCAAAATCCCAACTATAGCCAGTGATATTACCTGAGGATTGATTGGTGAATTGTACAGTTAAGGGGGCATCACCAGAGGCCGTACTTTGCGTAAAAGCTGCAACAGGCGCATCTGGTGGTTTAATTGCGGTAATCTTTGTCTGTGCAACATGTTGTCCGCCGGGGCCGATGGCGGTGAGTTTGACAGTGAAATCACCAGCAGTGGTGAAAACATGTGTCGGATTCTTGTCGACACTGGTTTGCCCATCACCAAAATCCCAACTAAAGCTGGTAATTTGTCCTGTTGATTGGTTATTGAATTGTACAGTCAAGGGGATATTGCCAGAGGTTTTATCAGGCACAAAGCCTGCCACTGGCGGAGGCACAACAGGATCTTGAACGGTGATCTTCCTGGTAACGAACGAGGTGCCACCCGGACCTACTAAGCTCAGTATGACATTGTATGTACCTACCGCCACAAACTGATGTGTAGGATTGGGGTCAAGGCTGGTTGTTCCATCTCCGAACGTCCAGTTGTAACTGGCAATTATTCCTGTCGATTGATTTGTAAATTTGACAGTGAGAGGAGATGGGCCGCTTGTCTTATCTTGCGTGAAAGCAGCTACAGGTGCAGATGGACTTTGAACATTAATCTGCTGAGTGACGTTTGAAGATCCGCCCGGGCCGGTAACCTGGAGTGTAACATAAAAGACACCAGGACTGCGGAAGGTGTAGACCGGGTTGGCCTCAGCACTGCTACCACCATCACCAAATGCCCATGCAAAGTTAGTAATATTCCCGCTTGATTGATTGATGAATCGGACAACCAACGGAGCTTGTCCGGTCGTATGATCCTGTGTAAACGCAGCAATCGGACGCGGAATGTTTGGCGTAGCTGATGGAATAGGTGTAGGAGCCTGATTTTGGATACGGATACCGTTTACGACGGTAGCTAAACTCGTACCATCGCGAAGGGTGACGCGTAAGCGCAGTTGGTAGACACTGTCTTGTACAAGGGTTGTGTTCCAAATGCCTAATAAACCATTGAAGACCGGGTTCTGTGAAATCCCGCTTGCTGGATACCAGAGATTACCGGGGTTTGGGTCCGGACCATATTCGAGCTGATATTGCAGGAACAAGGGGTGAATAGCCGCACCTAGTACTTGCACATTACCAGCCACAACATTACCGGGAATGGGTGACAGAATAACAATACTGATCGGTGTAGGGGTATTCGTTGGGAATTGTGCAAAGGTAGGAGGCAATGAATTCGAAGTCGGAAGCAAGAGCACCTGACTAGTTGGTGGCGCTACCTGTGTGATGGGTAATGTGGTTGGTAAACCGTTACCTGATGTGATTAACGTGCGTGTTGGCGCAGGTGTATTCGTAGGAATTTCAGTTAATGCGAGTTGTTGTTCCGGTGAATTACTTAAGTTGCAAGCACTCAGCATAACTGACAATAGTACTAATAATATATATCCGTACCGTATCCTGGCTAAATGAGCCATGATATTACCTTTCTGGGTCTGGCATAAACAAATCAAGGTTGATTATAGCAGTTATTAAACGCCTCAACCTGACGTTAAGCACACTATTTGACAATGCACCACTATAAGATAGCTTACTTGTTAGGCTGGTAAAGCAATGCTAAACTATTTTTATAGCTCTCTCGCATTCGTGCAAACTGACACTACGCCTCTCGCAGTACTTATTTTTCAAGCCAACTTAGAGTGATCCGATGAAAGATTGTGTAATATGAAGGCACTGATTGTTGACGATGAACAGGCAATTCGTGACGCACTTGGACGCAAACTCCATCGCGAAGGATTCGAAGTCGTATTGGCCGGAGATGGTTTAGAAGGGTTACGTGCATTTCATGCAGAGCATCCTGATTTGGTCATTCTCGATATTGTGATGCCGGGCGGGATGGACGGACTAACAATTTGTCAGCGTATCCGAGAAATTGCTGATACGCCTGTCATGATGCTCTCGGCACAGGCTGTCACGGAAGAAGATATTGTTGAAGGTTTACATGCGGGCGCTGACGAGTACTTGATTAAGCCCATTCGCCTCAATGAATTTGTTGCGCGCGTCAATGCACTTTTACGCCGGTCGCAAATAATGGTGACCGAAAACCAACAGGGGTACAACGACGGGTATCTCAATGTGGATTTACACCGAAGACATGTGTATGTTGATGGACGGAAAATTCACCTGACACCGACGGAATTCAAGTTACTTGCCACATTGTTAGAAAATGCGGGTCGAGTCGTGACTCAGCGTGATCTACTTGAACAAGTGTGGGGCAGGGAATATATCAATGACATTTATTACCCCCGCGTATACGTTAGCCAACTACGGCGTAAAGTGGAGCCTGATCCGGCCAATCCCGTCTACATTCTGACTGAGCACCGGATTGGCTATCGGTTTGAAAAGCAATCCCCATTGGTGCCAAAAGCACAGTAAACCATGTCATTTTTTAATGCCATTGGTCTGCTTTCCAACGGCCTAACTCTGGCTTTGTCGTTAGGGTTTTTGCTAATTGTTTTATGGAATGATGTTCGCAAAGAACTTAACCAATTCTTTGCGACTTATTTATTCCTTGTCATGCTCTGGAATGTCGGATCACTGTTCACTCTGGCGCTGTCGATTACGTCTCCTGACTCAACGATCATTAAGTTTTCGACCACTATCATGGAACTCGGTTTTACAGGTTCTAGCATTGCTCTGTATGCCATGTCAGCGGTGTTAGTTGGTGTTCACACGCGACGATTTCGTTTGCTTGCCTTTGCTGGTTTGTTATTGGTACTCATTTATCAAGGTGTTTTAATCGCTGCTGAAGCCCCGATCCAATTTGAAACTTTGGGGGATGGATTTTTTAAGTATCGATTTCAGCCACTTTCAGCGATTTTCTATCTTATGTTTGATGGCGTTACTTTATATTTGGTATGGCGATACCGACGGAAAGTTCAATCAACAGGACTGTTCATTGGGTTGAATTTGTTCGCAGTTAGCCAGAGCCTTGGTTTTCTGAACCCTGAGCTCAAAATTGCATCGCTTTCAATCACACTTGGTGGGATTTCGGCACTGCTAATCAGTTTTGCAATGTTACGACGCGAGATTATCACGCCACTTGCAGAACGTGTCTCGCAAGTTGAGGCCGTTCATAAAGTGAGTCTGGCAATAACCAGTCATATTGCCTTAGACAACGTGCTGAACCAAATCGCTGTTCAGGCCGTCCACTGGCTGAATGCAGATGCGTCCGGGATTTTTCTCAAGACCAAAGATAATGAATTAGAATTAGTAAGTGTGTATGATTTACCGGTGAGTTTTATTCACGGGCGC
The DNA here is from genome assembly GCA_044226325.1 of Aggregatilineales bacterium. Lineage (GTDB taxonomy): Bacteria > Chloroflexota > Anaerolineae > Aggregatilineales > Phototrophicaceae > CFX2. Next base: position 438,124 of record JBGAHG010000001.1, on the reverse strand, counting down.
TTGCATATGGGAGAAGGTGTGGCAGGGCAGGTTGCACAAACGCAACGGTCGATATATCTTGAAAACTATGGCCGCGATTGGAAGGCATCGCCCGATTTTCTTCTAGCACATGAAACATTCGGTTCAATTATATGCATACCCTTAATTTATATTGAATCGACGATTGGCGTTTTGATAGTCATCGCGGGGCGACAGGGGCGCTTATTTCAACGGCAGGATGTTCAATTATTGGAATTACTTGGCTCTCAAGCCGCCGTTGCAATTGCCCATAGCCGGTTATTTGGTGAACAACAAGACTTGACCAAACAAGTCGAATCAGCACGAAATCAGCTTGAAACGGTTTTAACTAGTACCGAAAACGCTGTTGTTGTTGTCAACCGAAAGTTACAACTCGTTTTCGCTAACCCTGCAGCTAAAGAGCTTTTCTCGGACATTAGCGTTGTATCCGGTGACACATTGCCCCGTGTGCTTCCTAAAGGCGTTTTCCCTAATGATTTACGAGCGGCTCTGCGCGGACTTCATCACGAACGAGCCTACACATATGAGATAACAACCAGCGGAAAAACCTATTTGTGTCATGTGACAGCATTGGGTCAGGAACAATCTTCAGGCTGGGTCGCAGTCCTTAATGATGTAAGCCAATTAAAAGAACTGGATCGTTTGAAGAGTGAAATGATTAGGATGGCAAGCCATGATCTAAAAAATCCGCTACAGGCGGCAATGGCGAATCTTGAACTGCTTCAAGATGATTTGATTGGCATCGACAATTCTGATGTCGAATTGTCACTTAATACCATCAACACACAGCTTGGACGTATGAACAAAATCATTAATGGGGTACTTGATCTCGAACGAATTAAAGGCGGCCAATTAATAACTGAAGCTTGTTCAGCAAAAGACATCATAGCTTCTGTCGTCAGTGATATGCAACATTTAGTACTGCAAAAACAGATCAATATCGTTACAGATGTACAAGATGGACTTCCTGCTTTTAAAGCGGACCCCGACCAATTTAGTCAAGCATTTGTAAATCTTGTAGAAAATGCTATCAAGTTCACGAATAAAGGTGGGCAGGTTACTATTCAAGCTAGATTAGAAAACTCTAATTTGCATTTTGAAATTGCAGATACTGGGATTGGCATCCCAATCGAGTTACAGGCACATGTGTTTGAGCGCTTCTGGCGAGGGGGGCAGCGAGGACAACAAGGAGCGGAATATATTACTGGAACAGGTTTAGGATTAAGTTTAGTCAAGACCATTGTAGAAAATCACAAGGGCGCAATATGGTTGACCAGCGCGCCGGGAATAGGTACAGTGTTCTATGTTGAAATCCCCGCAACCGCTGAGTCCGAAATGGTGGTTTAGAAACAAGACAGAAAAGATGAAGAACATCATTCGCTATACAACCGTACTAATGAGTGTGATCCTCTTATTTATCGTAACAGCACAAAGTTTTGCTGAACCTCTGAAAATGGAATTTGTGCAGACCACTTTAAGTGCTACACAAACTGCCGCTCCGTCGAAAGCTACGGGCACGCCAACGCCTAGCAGTAATCCAAATGTTTCCACGACTAGTTTTACCCAAGCTGATTTATCATTACTTACTGGCAACATTCAGCGACCAAATGGCTTAATATGGCATGACGGGATGATTTATGCAGCATGTAGCGGTGATTGGACAGTTTATCAAATAGATGCTACATCAGGCAACACTACTCAATATATCTATGGGGTGAAAAACGCCCATAGTATGATTGCCCAAACGGACGACAATGGTAGTACAAGTTTATGGATACCTGATTTCCAATCCAATAACCTGGTAGAAATAACACAAGGTGTCGTTAAGAATGTTGCAACCAATCTAGATGGTCCTTGGGGACTTGCCCAGCTTAGTGATACTAAATTCTTAGTAACTAATCTGCGTGGCAATGATGTAGTTATGGTTGGCGATGGAGATCCAAAAACGATCATCACAAAACTCCGTTCTCCAACAGGAATTGTAGTTGATGACCAGTATATTTATGTCGCAAATACGGGCAGCGCACGACGAGCGATTGAATGGTTTGATGCCCCAACCGCTGACACAAAATCATTGCCCATCGATGCGGAAGATAAAACAGTTTCTCATTCTTTGGTAACTGGATTGCAAAACGTCACAAATATTGTAATGGGAGACGACGGTCTCTTATACTTCGGATATTCGTTAGGAACCAGAGGGGTGGTGGGACGAGTCGATCCTACAATTTGTCGCAAGAATGGTGGTTGCAGTAACGATCAGATTCAGATCGTCGTTTACAGTGAGCTAGCAGCGCCATTGGCAGGGGTGACACTGTCGCCCGATATGCATCTTTACATCCATAGTATTTTTAGCCCAGAGATTTATTGGGTCGATTTGAAAACTAAACCTATAGGGAAATGAGCCGCACTCCAGCAAGGAATTATCGGCATTCGGTAATTCCTTTAATATTGGATCATAGATTATCGAGCGCCAGCGCGGTCTTTGTGTAGACGATTTTCCAGATAGACAGTGCCCATTGATAACACAATAGTCAGATTTGCGTATAAAAATGCCAGCACCAGTAGTCCTTCAGGGTAGCGAAAGTTATTGCTCGAATACTGTCGTGTCAGGTATGAGATTTCCGGCACAGCAACCGCAGATGCCAAAGACGTATCTTTTAATAGAAACACAAAGTTATTTGCAAGTGCAGGTAAAACATTGCGAACAGCTTGTGGCAAGATGATGTAGTACATAACTTGTAGATAGGTCATACCCAAAGAACGCCCAGCTTCTACTTGTCCTCGGCCAATACTTTCGATACCTGCACGGAAAACCTCTGACATAAATGCGCCATAAGTTACAGCAAAAGCCAACATGATACGAAGTTCTGGATCAATGTCGCGTGTTCGAAGTACGGTGGTGGATATTTGATTTTCTGGAGTTCCTACCATTCGTTGAAGCAAGTCGTCCAGAAACGGGATGTTGGCGTTATTTCCATTATCAGAACTGCCCACTACAAAGCTAACAATGGCAGGTGTTAGTACAAAATTGAAAATCAAAATAATAACAAGCAAAGGCAGACCACGAAATAGTTCAACGTATAGTGTGGACACATTGTAGATGATAATGTTCTTTGAAATACGTCCGAATGCAACAAACAACCCGATAATTATAGCGACCACAAACGAAATTATTGTGATTCGGATGGTTGAAGCGAGACCGGGAACCACATAATCCCAGACTTTTTTGACTTCCGGCTGAGTGGAAATGCTATAAATTACTAAAATATCAAGTAGTACAAATAGAATTAGCCAGGTTCGATTTTGCAGGAATTTACGGGCTAAACCCTGCATATTCACGATCTGAGGAGGACGCATTGGCGAGTTGGGTTGTGGCTCAGCGACGGATGCCATCGAATTCATTTTCAAGTCCTTTTGTGATCATAAAAACAAGGGGTGAGCTTGCGCCCACCCCTAGGAAAGTTTGGTGTTAGCCGGATAAACTATTTCGCCGCGGGCTTAAACCACTTGGCATATATCTCGTCCCATGCGCCACTTGCTTGCATGGCGGACATAGCCGCATTGACAGGGTTAACCAGTTTGCTTCCAGGGGGAAATGCAAAAGCGAGGCCTTCGATGCCATTAAGGGATTCTGGAAGAGTCTTTAGGCCGCCCTGTGCCTCAATGTACCCTTCTGCGGCAGGTCGGTCAACGACTACAGCATCCACATCATCATTTTGCAGCGCCTGAATTGCGGGGCCAAACTGGTCAAAGCTTTTGACATGATCTTCACCAAACAGAGTTTTGGCAGTAATTTCGTTAGTAGTACCGATTTGAGTCCCTACCAAGAATTTATCCAGCTTTTTCAGTTCATCGGCGGTGGTAAATCTAGTGTCATTATCACGGATTAGCAAAGTTTCATCATAAGCCTGATACAGTTGCGAGAAATCCACAGTCTTATCACGTTCCGCGGTATAAGTAATACCGTCAGCAGCTACGTCATATTGTCCATTTGAGATACCCAGTAGCATACCATCCCAAGCAGCCTGTTCAAACTTTGGTACGCAATTAATGAGCTGGCAAATTGCGGTAAATGTGTCGTAATCCCATCCAATTGCCTTGTTATTCTCGTCAATATAATTGTATGGAGGATAGGCGTTTTCAACCGCGATGGTAATTTCTTTCCCGCCTAAATCTGGCCAAGCGACTTTGACGGTTGTATCCTGAGCAACAACGCCCAAAACTGGAATCACGAGCGAAATCATTAGTGCAACAAGCAGCCATTTTCTTCCTTGTAATCTCATTGTTACTTCCCTCCATATATGGATATGACACAATACGGTTGCTCCAAAAGGAACTACTTGCCGAGGATTTTACCACGCAAGGCAAGCATAGCAACAAATTGATTTTGCCAGATAATCAGAAGTCCATTTAGGGGCTAAGTCAACAACAGTCTGTGTGAATTCATACCATATTATCGACAAATGGAGCATCTCGAAAGTCTTGCCTACGTGCGATATGCTCAAGTTTGCTTTGTCGCTGGAGACGTTTAAACGCAATTTCCGCTTTCATCGCAGCTTGACGATGAGGGAACTGCCATGCGGCGACCAAGGAGACTGGTCGGCGAGCTTTTGTGTAGGATGCTCCACGACCGTTATTATGTTTTGTAATACGCTGTGATAAATTTGGCGTAATTCCCGTGTATAGTGTGTCGTCGCTGCATTCCAATACATACATGTACCATTTTTGCTGGGCTACGAGTACGTAATAATAATGACCATCAATCATTACAAAATCTTGAGCACTAAATCCCACTTGAAATGCGCTCTGAAATGTGTCACGCAGCGCAAGTCGCCACGCTAAAGCGAGTTCATTACTGGTTTGCTTTAGGTCACTGATGTTCGCTGGGATTTCAGCAAAATAAAAATTTTGTTTCAATGATAGTGCGATAGAAACGGGCTGATTGTTTATTGATCTTAAAAGATAATGCTCGCTTGAAATATCGGACAATTTGAATAACGGTGAGGGCGCTTTCTGTTTACTGAGCTGCTTAACGCGCGGATTTCTGAGTTGCCAAATCGCCTCGACACGATCAGACGGCAAGCCGACATTGATACCATCCGTCATATCGCCGTAGAAATTTATATGATAAATGTTCGTGGTACTACCTAGCACGTGCAGATTGAAATTGGCATTACCTCTTTGGAGCGGATCAAATGTCCATCCAATCTCCTGATAGCCATTTTTCAGTGCCCAATCGCGTTGAAACTGCTTGAGGCCAAAACCAATCCCTTGACTTTGGTAAGCTGGGTTGACAGCCGCCATATGAGACCAAAGACGTTTATGTTTGTTGCGATCAGTCGGAAACATCAGGGCCATACCAACAAGCTCACTAGAGTCGTACGCACCTACAACCAAACTTCCTGCATTGACCATCGCGTGAAGTAAATTGGACGGAACGGCATCGCGAGGGGGTAAGCTCCAAACAAGCATTTCCAAGTCGACAACCTTTTCAAGGTCATCGATCAGTTCAATGGCACGATAATCAACTGTCAAGATTTATTTTCCGAGCGGATCTGCGAGTAATAGTCCGATTAAAGCAATGAGAATGCCGACATTAAGGGTAATAACACCAATTAGGTGTAATGCCTGTGAAGTAGAATAAACGTCAATGAGTTGGAGCACAAAGCTTATAATCACAAGGCCAATTCCGACTACAACTGGCAGTCCGCGTCGTTTTGCCATGAACTCGGAAAAACTCGCAATGCGATTCGCTAACCAACCGGATTCATCAATACGCTTAAACATTGTTTCTCTATCCCATCAATTAATCTGGAATTGTTTGAACCGTTCCTGTAAAGACAGCGGCAACTGCACTGTAAGAATGACTCCATCCTCAGTATGCTCCTGACCTTCAACCGTTGCCAATTCAAAAAGCTGCGACACAATATCGCCTCGTTGATAAGGGATACTTAATCTTGTTTTCCGCAGGTAAGAGTTGAGCACACCCTCAATTGCAGTTAGCAAACCGTCGACTCCAATATTATTTTGGGCAGAAGTTGAGGTTTCGGCCACATACGGTTCGGTTCCAATTCGATATGGAAGTTCCGAATTATTCCATTGGTCAATTTTGTTCCAAACCAAGATGCGGGGTACAGGAGGCATTTCTAATTCTGCCAATGTGTCTTCAACGGTTTCGATATGTTGCAGCACGTTAGGGTGCGAAGTGTCAACAATATGCAGAAGCAAGTCAGCTTCGATGATTTCTTCAAGTGTGGCTCTAAAAGCAGCGATCAGATTGGTAGGCAACTTTTGAATAAAACCGACTGTATCAGTCATCAGAACATACCGCCCAGAGGGCAAATCGACTTTACGTGTCAGCGGATCTAAGGTCGCAAATAATTGATTAGCGACATAGACATCTGAACCCGTTATGGTTCTAAGCAGGGTGGATTTACCCGCGTTGGTATAGCCCACTAATGCAATGACAGGAATACCAGCACGACTACGTTGACCACGATATTGGCGACGGTGTTCACGTACATGTTCTAATTCTTCTTTGAGTTTTGAGATCTTTCGACTGATTTCGCGCTTGTCTACTTCAAGCTGCGTTTCACCGGGACCACGCAAGCCTACACCGCCACTTCCACCACGCGCCGAACCACCACCTGCTTGTCTCGCCAAATGTGTCCATTGTCGTGTTAGCCGTGGTAAACGATACTCATATTGGGCAAGCTCGACCTGCAATGCGCCTTCTTTTGTACGAGCATGTTGAGCAAAAATATCAAGAATGAGTGCTGAGCGATCTAAGACTTTAATACTTTCTCCGAACTCCTTTTCAAGTTGTCGCTGATGGCGAGGTGAAAGCTCATCGTCAAAAACTATCGATTGGGCATCTAATTCAGCCAGTTGTTGCTTGATTTCTTCTACTTTGCCAGAGCCTACATAGGTATTCGGGTCAACCTGCTGCATTCTCTGCACAGTTTGACCGACCACTTCCATGCCAGCTGTATCAGCGAGCATAGCTAATTCTTGTAGTGAATCTTCCAATCGTAGTAGTGGCCGAGCGTTTTTGACTTGCGCAGCCACTAAAACGGTACGTTCTTTTCCAGGTAAACCGGGGATCAATTCATGCATTTAGCCACATCACAGTTCTATCGTTAATTCTAAGCTTTCCTGTTTGGGTACCAATCTCGCAGTCTTTTGAGTGCCATCTCCAAGCGATCATCAGAAATGCCAAGACTGATACGGATGTATTCTCCACCGCCCGGTCCGTAGGCACTGCCCGGCGCAAATGCGACGTGTGCTTGATCGAGCGCTTGGTTTACATAGGTATTGCCATCACCATCTTCAGCCCGCCCCCAGATATATAGAGAACCACTTGTCTTTTCAGCTTGCAAACCGATGTGTGGAAGCGTCTCCAATATACGATCCCTGCGGCGTTGATATACGGCATTTCGCTCATCAATCCAGCTTTGAGGAGTGGTATTTAGCGCCACTATACCAGCATCGTAGATGGGACGGAAGTGACCACTATCTACATTACTCTTAACTTGTAAGAGTGTTTTGATGATATCGGCATTACCCACAGCCGCACCTAATCGCCATCCGCCCATATTGAATGTCTTAGAAAATGACATGAATTCAATTGCACAATTTAGGGCATCCTTGGCCTCAAGCACACTTGAAGCTTTGTAACCATCATATGTTACATCGACATAAGGGTTATCGGAGGCTAAAAGAATGTTGTGTTTGTTTGACCAATCGACAACCCTTTGATAGAAATCTAGTTCAGCAGTTGCGCCCGTTGGGTTGTTTGGATAATTTAACCACATTAATTTTGCATTGTCAGCAATTGCGTCTGTAACACCGAGAATATCTGGTAGAAAGTGTGTTTCCCGTGAAATGGGTAGCCACTGTATATCACCTCCAGCAAGACGTGCGCCCATGGAATAGGAGGGGTAGCTAATGTCCGGAACTAAAGCAAGATCGCCACGATCTAAATATGCCAAACTCAGGTTAACGATGCCTTCTTTGCTACCAAGAAGAGGCAGTACTTCTTTCTCGGGATTCAGAAGCACACCAAAACGTTTTTTGTAGTAATTGGCTACGGCTTCGCGAAACTCTGGGATTCCCCGATAACCTGAATAACCATGTGTATTTGGTTGATGTGCCGAACGTGATAACTCTTCGACAACAGCTATTGGTGGTGGTAAATCCGGACTGCCAATATCGAGGCTAATGACATCGACGCCTTGTGCTTGCATGGCTTGAATTCGTTGTGCGATGACAGCGAAAAAATATACTGGAAGATTGTTGAGACGCTTAGCGCGGTCTGGCATGAATCACCCCATTGATGAGAAATGAATTGTGATAGATTGATTGTAGGCTCATTAGCTGCGATTCTGGGTGCGCCATGCCGTTTCATCGGGTACAGCATTGCCCATTGGTACCATGATGTGGAAAATACTTCCTGGGCAGCTGTTCTCATCATAGCCATCGCTTTCAGCCCAAATGGTGCCACCATGTGCGTCGATTATGCCTTTAGCAATTGGCAAGCCTAGTCCGGGGCCGCCGCCTTTAAACTTGGTTTTGCCGCTTGAGTGCAATGATGCATCACCGAGTGCCGAAAAACTGTCAAATATGTGGGTTAGATTACTTGGATCAATACCTACTCCATCATCAATGATCATAATGTCCGTAAACCCTGGTAGAGATCTTCCCTGTATTTGAACACGCCCTCCATCAGGCGTGTATTTGACTGCGTTCATTATCACTTTTTGCACGGCCTGTAGTAAGCGATCGGGGTCAGCATATGTCGGCTCTTTGGGAATGCTATCACGGTCAATCTCGATTTCAACAGACCGAGTAGCAAATTGCTTTCGCACATTTTTCTCAGCGGCGTTGATCAGTTGGCTAAACCAGATTGGTTGGAAGTGAAACTCCATTATTCTTAGGTCAAGTAATGACACATCGATAATATCATTGATAATATCTCGTAATCGCTTTGTACCGCTTTTTATACCGTCTATGAGTAATGAACTTTGAGGATCAGTCGAGTATGGAGATGAAGTCCCCATCATGTCCACATATCCCTCAACTAATGTTAATGGTGTACGAAGTTCATGGGCAGCAACAGCAATGAAATTCGATTTGCTTTTGTCGAGATGTTTGACTCGAGTTTGCGCTTTATGCAGTTGACGGCGCATATTTTCTAGCAGCGAATCGTTCTCTAAACTTTCCAGATACATCATAGCTTCTGTGATGATAAGATCGCTATCAGTCAATATGGATATAGCTTCTTCAGCCGAACAAGTGTCTAGAACAAGCGACCACATGACTTGTTTTAGGGTCACAAGCAAGGGTAACAGACTCATAACTTCGCCATCAGTTTGAGTACTGCGACCTTTTACCCAATCACTTAGAATCGTTGCTATGGGCGCAAGGGAGTTCATCTTTGCTGTTTGAGCAAATGCTGCAAAGAATACCCTGACAGAATCGGCAATTTCTATTTTCACGGTCTCATCTTGCGACAGCCGAATAACTGCATTCTCAATCAGTGTTTCAGAATAAGTTTCAAGCCAGATTCGCAAATTGCCCATGATTTAAACAGCTTCCCAATGGATGCTTGCACTCAAAGTGCTAAATTGAGATTTTACGTAAGCACATTATAGGGTTGAGCAGCCTTCGATTGCAAATAGGCGTCTCCTAATATTGCGATCGATTCTTTTAGAGCCTTATTGGCTCGTTCTGCATATGCAACATAACGATCCCGTTTATTTTTTACGGCGTTTTCTAGATCGGGCATAATGCCAAAATTGGCTTTCATCGGTTGGAAATGTTTCGGTTCAGCATGAGTTATATAGTGGCACAATGCGCCAATCATTGTAGTCTCTGGTAATACGTAAGCTGACTTGCCACCAAGCTGCTGCGCTAGATTAATCGCTGCAACCAAGCCTGTGGCAACATTGCCTACATAACCTTCTACACCAGTTATCTGCCCACCAAAATAAAGATCCCGACGATTGCGGGACTGCATAGTTGGTTCAAGCAGGGTAGGGGAGTTAATAAAGGTGTTGCGATGCATCTGCCCCATACGAACAAACTCAGCTTGCCCGAGGCCTGGAATGTGCCGAAGAATTTGCTCTTGTTCTCCCCATTTGATATTGGTTTGAAAGCCGACAATGTTGTATAAGCTGCCAGCTAGGTTATCGCGACGAAGTTGCACTATGGCATGAGGTCGATGGCCGGTGCGGGGATCTCTCAAACCTACTGGACGCATGGGCCCAAAAGCTAACGTATCATCACCACGAGAAGCGAGCTGTTCGATCGGCAAGCAGCCTTCAAAAAAATGAGGATCATCGCGCTCAAAATCGCGTAAATCCGCAGTCGACGAAGTGCGTATGGCTTGCACAAAAGCATTGTATTCTTCTTTATTCATGGGACAATTAATATAATCGCCTTCTTCTTCATCACCACGATCGTATCGACTAGCTCTAAAAGCAATTGTCATGTCGATACTTTCGGCTGTCACGATGGGGGCTATCGCATCATAAAAATACAAATATTCTTGCCCTGCTAATTGAGCAATTGCGGAAGCAAGCGTTGGCGCAGTTAAAGGTCCTGTAGCGATGATCGTTGGCCCGTCGGGAATAGAAGTAACTTCCTCACGGATGACCGTGATGTTAGGATGTGTTTCGATTTTGGATGTTACCAGAATTGCAAATGCATCTCGATCTACTGCTAATGCCCCTCCGGCAGGAACCGCTGTGGCTTCGGCGCTTTGTATAAGCAGCGATTTAAGTAGCTTCAGTTCGTTCTGCAAAACACCGGTTGCTCGGTCAGCCAGCTTTGATCCCATAGAGTTGCTGCATACAAGTTCAGATAACCGATTTGTGACATGGGCGCCGGTGGTTTTCTGGGGTCGCATCTCATATAACTCAACCTGAAATCCACGTTCCGCGAGTTGCCAAGCTGCTTCAGAACCAGCTAAGCCACCGCCAATGATTTTGATTAGTGAGGTCATAAACGGGTACCTTCACAAACTATAGTAATGGGAGAATGGATAGTTTAGAGAATGGAACGAATTAAATCAATTCCTTTGCCAAATTGTAATAGGAACGTATTTGATGACCATAATCAGTATTTGGGGGAACAATTTCCAGCGCGGATTGGTAGGCCTGAATAGCTTCGTCGTAACGCTTGAGGGCAAAATAAGCCCCGCCTAGTAGTTCGTAGACACGATAATCCTCAATATTCAATCCATCTTGTTGCGCTACGCTCAGCAAGCGATTAATGCTGTCAATTGTTTCCCTATAGGCATGCTTTTTATATTGACATCGGGCAATTTGTTGGTATATCGACAATTCCCATGGATGATCGGGATTAAATTGCAATGCTGTTACATAATCCGATATTGCGTCATCATATTGACCGAGTGTGAAATGAGCATTACCACGCATTTCGTAAACTCGGGACCATGTGACATCAGCACCGGGTGGCCGTTTAGTTTGTTGGGTAAATTGTTCAAGATACGCTAACGCTTGTTTATCATGACCTTGAATGCTTGAAAGCAGTTCTGTGATATTGAGAATTGCTTCGGACAATGATCTCTTTTCGACATGGGGGGCAGAGGCTAGCTTAAGCGCGCGTTCAGCACTTGCGAGTGCGTGGTCGCTATCACCCGCCACTTTATAGACTCGACTACTAAGAATGTGGATTTGTACCAACCAATGAGAATCTTCACTTTGAGGATAGGTGTTTATCGCGCGTTCAAGAAAGGCTAATGCTCGTTCTGTATCTCGATCCTCATAAAATGCAATAAAGCCGAGACGTTCGTAGCAATAGGCAGTCAGATATCGAACATGACTTGCGCTAATAAGTGCTGTATGAAAACATTCTTCGGCCAGCTCACTATTATTTTGCGTAAGATAAATTCGACCTTGTTGATAATGAATCCATCCCATATTTGAATAAGTTGAATATTGTTTAGTTATTTGCTCGTAAGCTTCGAAAGCGCGCAAAGTATCGGCACGGTCGGCAAAACCAACACTTGCAAGCTCAAAGCGGGCGAAGTGAGCATCACCCCAAAGTTCTAAAAACTGTGGCGTTAGAGCAGTCGATTCGGAACTTGAACCTTGTACAGATATTAAATCATTGATTGCGTCATCTGGTCTGCCTGTTAGCAAGCGTGTACGCGCCCTGAACATTAACAATGCAGTAATATCATTTGGTGATGAATTGGATCGCATTAAGCGAGCGATGATAACATCCGCTTTTTTGATTTCTCGTTTGTCAATTAACAACTCTATTTGCTGAAAATCGCTCATAACACATCCAAAAACATCCATTTCTGTGTCGCGGTTCATTATACCGCACAATCACGAACACCAATGAAAAGCGCAGCCTTACTGGCTGCGCTTTTCATTGAAAAAAACAGGCAAAACTACAAAATTGCTTAAGGTTTTGCGCCTAAAATTATCGTCGCATTTTGTCCACCAAGCCCAAAACTATTCGATAAAACATAACGCAGGCCCTTTGCATCTCTGGCAACATTGGGAACGTAATCGAGATCACATTCGGGATCGGGTGTTTCATAATTGATCGTTGGATGGATGATTTGCTCAAACAGGGTCATTGCACAGGCGATAATTTCAATCGCCCCTGATCCCGCTAGCGCGTGCCCCATCATACTTTTAGTGGAGCTAACGGCCAGATTATAAGCCTGTTCGCCAAAAACCTGTTTGATAGCTAATGTCTCCATAGCATCATTCGCCTTGGTCGAAGTGCCATGTGCATTGATATACTGGATGTCCTCTGTATTTACGTGAGCATCGTCTAATGCCCAACGCATTGATCTGATGGCTCCACGCCCTTCAGGATCGAGCGCCGCAATATGATATGCGTCAGATGACGAGGCATGACCTAAGACTTCTGCATAGATTTTCGCGCCACGTTTTAGGGCATGAGCCAAACTTTCAATAATGACAATTCCGCAGCCTTCGCTAAACACAAAGCCTGAGCGATTCGCATCGAAGGGGCGACTTGCGGCGGCCGGGTTGTCGTTATATTCATTCGCGAGTGCCTGCATAGCGTCGAAGCCTGCAATTGCGTAATCCTGTAACACCGCCTCAACACCCCCGGTAATGACCATATCCGAACGGCCATTACGAATTAATTCTGATGCTTCTCCAACTGACTGTGTTCCCGCAGCACATGCTGTTGATGGAGCATTGAGCGGTCCAAGTGCGCGGAAAAACTTACTGACATAATGTGCCGGCATATTAGGTAGGGAGTTAATAAGTGACAGTGGGTTCGGTTTGACAAAACCAGATGTTTTGTACTTATAAGTGCTCTGTTCAGCCATTTCATGGGCGCCTAATGAAGATCCAATGACAACACCGACACGCTCACCTTCAGCTTCAATCTTTTCCGAACTCATGCCTGCATCTTCAATCGCCATGCTTGCTGCTGCGACTGCAAGGTGCGAAGCGCGTCCCATACGTCTGGCTTCCTTACGATCAATATAGTCGGTAGGATCAAAATCCCGCACCTCACCGCCAATTTGAACGGGTACATGATCAATTGGAATTGTTTCGATCCGACGAATACCTGATTTCCCGGCTTTCAGACCATCCCACAGGCTTTTAGCAGAACCAAGAGCTGTCATTGCTCCCAAACCAGTTATCACAACACGGGGACGACCATTTCGTAGTAATTCCACCTTAGCTCTCCATTAGTCATTATTCAGCAAGATCTTTAAGACCGTTGCTAATTGATTGAATAACATCACCTTTTACAGCCATACGTGCTTGTCCGATAGCATTCTTAATGGCTTTTGCGTTCGAGCGGCCATGTCCAATAATTACAACACCATCTACGCCTAAAAGTGGTGCGCCCCCAATCTCAAACGGGTCGATTTGTCTATAAACTCGTCTGAAAGCCCGCTGAGCCAATAACCCACCAACCGTCGCAATGGGGTCACTTTTAATTTCGTTTCGGATTAATTTAAATAATGTACTTCCCATTGCTTCCAGCGTTTTAATCGCAATATTCCCGACAAAGCCATCACTCACAATGACATCCGCATTTCCATCTAGCATTTCGCGTGGCTCAATATTCCCTACAAAATTCATCGTTGAGGTTTTTATTAAGTCGGATGTCTCGTGAATGAGCTGATTGCCTTTGCTTTCTTCTTCGCCATTTGATAATAGGGCAACTTTTGGGTTTTTGAGTCCTAAAGCCTGCTGTGCATAAATTTGCCCCATAATTGCGAACTGGACCAACCATTCTGGTTTCGAGTCAGTATTTGCCCCGATGTCTAACATAATAATCGTACGATCATTCATGACACGGATAATAGAACTTAGGGCAGGGCGTTTCACTTTGTCTATCCTGCGAAGCGTGAACAGAGTAGCAATTGTCATTGCTGCACCAGTGTTTCCAGCAGTAACAAACGCATCCGCTTGTTTTGATTTCACCAAATTCATACCCACGTGCATTGACGAATTGGATTTACTTTTTCCAACCACACCGGGTTTATCTTCCATCGTGATTGCGTCCGATGCATGAACAACCTCTAGTTTTAATCCCGTAGTATCATGCTTCGCGAGTTCGGAAGTGATTCGCTCTTCATCACCAATGACAAGTATGGTTTCTCCAAATTCTCGGGCGGCCAGACACGCGCCTTCAACATCTGGAACCGGACAATTATCACTACCCATTGCGTCTAATGCTATTCGCATTGGTTTTTCTCTCATTCTCAGTGTCACACAAACCTATAACCAGAATGAGGATAGCAGAAATCCCATTACACTTCCACATTGAAGCGTTTTAGGGAATTGACACGTTTGGACGCCTTAGTATAATGATGTGGTTGTTAGAAATTGGCCCCGGTGGCGGAACTGGCATACGCGCACGCTTGAGGTGTGTGTCCCTCACGGGTTGGAGGTTCGAGTCCTCTCCGGGGCACTGAAAAACCCACTTAACTTAGTGGGTTTTTGTATTCAAAGCCTTGAGGTTTTGATGATAGTGATCAGAATGTTTGCGCCTTGTCGCACTTAAGTGTAAACTGCCATTAGATCGCATCATTCGCCTGATCTTCATCTCCCAGCAGGAGAATAGTTGAATGAACCAGAATATTGAAGTTGCCTTGAAGCAAGCATTTAGCTTAATTGAGGCAGGAAATTTAGAAGACGCAAAGGCACTTTTGCGACCAGTTCTCGAATCAGAGAAAGATAATGCTGATGTCTGGTGGCTTTATTCACATGCAGTAACGGACGCCGAAACGGCGAGGTTGGCACTGAACAATGTACTGCGGATAGACCCTACTTATCCTGATGCACGTGACCTCTTGAATCAACTTGAAGCACAACACAAGACTGAACAAACGGATGACATACTAGAGATGGATAAAGATCCGGCATTTATCCCAGCCATGCCATCCAGCATACCCGGCATCACTCCGTTAGCAGGTCGCACAGACGCCAGGGGCAACAAAGGCTTTGATTCTGATGATTTGCCCGATGAAATATTCAACGAGGAAGAACCTGAACCGTTCTACCGCCGACCAATGGTCTACATACCGATAATAGCCCTTTTGTTGATTGCGGCGTTAGCGATTGTCATCATTAAACCGTTTGCGGTTAACTCACCCGCACCTCAAGCTACGCCTCAAACTGTTCAACCGAGTTCGCTCGAAACTCCAACAAGCGAAATATTGAGCAGTGCAGAACCGACCGCGACATCGATTTCCACCATAGCAACTGATATTGGTGCTACAACACAGGCTGTTAGTGATTTATCTGACGTCTCTACCGCATTTGCAGCGTTTACGCTTCCAAATGATAATGGTATCGGGATTATTGATACTGGTCTCGGAAAAACCTTAGCTGTAAATATATGCTCAACTGCGGGTAAAGAAATGCGGGAGCTGTTGCCAAAAGCAATGGAGACATTGGCTAAAACAAGTCCAAACTACGCTAGTCAAGCACAAATAGTAGCTGTGAAAATGCTTGATTGCACAACAAACTCAACGTTGTTATGGATAGGAACACGCATGGAAGATGCCACTTCATTCGCTAATGGAACGCTAAGTAGCAAAGAGTTTCAGGCGAAATGGCAGCCGGTCAAATAACAACCCAGTTTAAGAATTAGGAAAATTATGTGACCAAAAAATTGATCACATAATTTCACAATTGATTGCAGTCTTGCCATGGGATCATGAACATATACTCAGTGTCCAGTATCTGGTGAAAAAGCGACGTATATATACGGATGTTGGTATAGATTATTGAACAGGCTGATCAGATGGAAGATGAATAGTGAAAGTGGTGCCAGCGTTGAGCTTGCTATCCACTTCTATTATTCCATTGTGATTTTGAATGATTCCGTAGCTTACAAATAGTCCAAGTCCAGTGCCATTGACTTTAGTCGAGAAAAATGGGTCAAAAATCTTGTTGATTTGCTCGGCAGGGATCCCACATCCCGAATCGGCAAATTGAGTGATTATTTCGTCTTTGCTAATCCAACCTTTAATATCCAAGGTTCCGCCACGCTGCATAGCTGCTTGGGCATTTAACACCAAATTCATAAATACTTGCTCCAACTGATCTTTGTTGCCGTAAGTCGGTAGCTCAGTTGGTATTTCAAGGTTAATCCGCATACCTTCTTTTTCAAAAAACTTACGATTCAGGCTCACAACAGTTTCAATGATCTTACCAATATCTACCAACTCCATTTCAAGATTAGTGTTACTTCGCTTTCCGGCAAAATCGAGTAATTGGTTAACTATTCTGCGGATGCGTTCGACACTTTCTTGGGTAATCTGAATGGCGCGTATATCAATTGGAATATTATTTTGTATATCTTCAAGCATGTCACCAAGATTGATGCGAATCGGCTGAAGAGGATTATTGATTTCGTGCGCGATACTTGCTGCAAGCTCTCCAATAGACGCTAGCTTTTCAGAGCGAATCAGCATCTCTTGAGCAGATTTGAGTTCAGCTGTTTTTGCCTCGACCATCACTTCCAACTGCGAAGAATATTTAATTTGTATCTCGTAAAGCTCGGCGTTACGCAGCGCCAGCGCGGCTTGGCGCCCGATTCCCTCAAAAAGCCTAAGGTGATTTTCGTCGTAGGCTAAGTTATTAGTGTTGGAAGCCAACATCAACATTCCAAGTAGCTTCCCTCCGTGTTGTAAGGGAACAGCTATTCCATTTGCGAAGTCGCTTGAAAGGCCAATTGCCGCCTGGTTCCAGTAGATTGAATTTCCACCCTCTAAAAACTTCTTAACCATGTTGTAATGGTCAGATTCGGTGAATTGGTGAGGTTGTAATTCTTTGTTTTCTAATCGAAATTGCAGAATATTAAGATTGTCATCAAACTGATAAATCGAAGCGAAAGAACCAGGTAGCAAATCAAGCACCAAATAAGGAACCAAATTCAATAGCTCAACCACATTCACATGTTGATTTAATGCTTCACTCACCCGCAATAGTATTTCTAGCTCCTGGCTGCGTCGCTGAAGGGCTTCTTCTAACTTGTGCGCGCGTATTTTGCTACTAGCACGAGCAAGTAGCTCGCGTGGATCAAACGGTTTCTGTACGAAATCATCAGCGCCGAGATTTAGACCGTACGCAATATCACTGGGTTGACGAGCTTTCGCGGTGACTATGATGGTAGGGATATTTGTAGTAATGGGATTTTCACGCAGCGCTTGTAAGGTTTCAAAACCATTCATTTTAGGCATCTGCACGTCTAGCAGAATGAGTTCCGGGCTCAGTTCAATTGCAGCTTGAAGTGCAGATTCACCGTCATAAGTGCTGTGAACACGGTACCCTTCACGCTCAAATATGCGGGTCAACATTACCGTTGTTTGTACTTCATCATCAGCAACCAATACTAGAGATGAATTCTGACTATCGTTCATAAACATTTTCCTAGCTGAATAAAATGCCCATATGGATTACACGATGTCTACACTATCAGGTTAACAACACGAGTGCTACAATTTGCCCAACAAATAGTAGGTTATACAAGCATTATCACATGCAAACAAGTTCCCTGATCTTACACAATTATAGACGATCTCTCATATTCGGAGCATTAATAGGATTGGGTATTGGTGTTGCGTTTGCTGCTGGTTTTTTCGTGCGAGGCTTAACGGATCCAATAAAAGCGCAGGCAGCAGAAAATAACTACAGTCTACTTAATGAAGTGCAAACTCTCATTGATCAGCATTACCTACGCCAACAACCTGATGAACATCAACGAGAATATGGTGCTATTCGCGGGATGATTGCGACTCTAAATGATAAGTATACATTTTTTGTTGATCCACCTGTCGCTGCAAGCGAGTCGGATGTATTAGCAGGGACATATGGAGGGGTAGGGTTACAGCTCGAACGTTCCGAAGAAGGAAAGCTTGTGGTTTACCCGTTTAAAGATAGCCCCGCATTGCAAAAAGGAATTAGAGACGGCGATGAACTTATTGCTATTAACGATAAACCCGTAGACCTAACATTTCAACCAGATGTACTCGATCAAATGCTAAGGGGTGAGGTCAAGAAAGATAATGGCGTCAATCTAGCAGTAGTGAAACCCGATGGCACAAAGCTAACTGTATTTGTTCCTTTTGCGGTGATAAATGTACCCTCGGTTATTTGGAGGATGCTGGCTGACACACCTCAGTTTGGCTATGTCCAAATTACTCTGTTTACAAGTCGGACACCTGATGAACTAAAAGTTGCTTTGAGCGATTTAATTGGCAATGATGTAAAAGCCCTGGTGCTCGATTTGAGGAATAATAGTGGTGGATTACTTAAAGAATCTGTTGACGTAGCCAGTCAATTTCTTGATGGCGGTGTTGTTGTCTTCGAAAGAACAAATTCAGTTGAAAACCCGCTCAATGCTGCTACAAATGGGCTAGCAACTCATATCCCATTAGTTGTTTTGGTCAATCAAGGGACGGCAAGTGCGGCGGAACTGGTTGCGGGAGCTATTCGAGACCGGCAACGGGGAATACTGGTGGGGCAAACTACTTATGGAAAAGGTACTGTGCAACAAATTTTCCGCCTTTCGGATAACTCATCGCTACACATCACAGCGGCAGAGTGGCTTACGCCAAATCAACAGCACCTTGACGGACATGGACTTGAACCGACTATCTCGATGATCCCTGACGTAAATGGACGCGATGTGGAACTTGGTGAGGCAGTTCGGCAGCTATTAGCAACTCTTGAAACCAAATAGCAGGTCTTATGGCAGATATAAAAGTCATTTCACGTAATAGGAAAGCTCAGCACGACTACCATTTGGAACGCACATTTAATGCGGGTATTGTACTTCAAGGATCTGAGATAAAATCGATTCGTTCAAATAATATTAATTTGCGAGATGGATTTGTCCAGGAACGAGATGGGGAGCTTTGGCTGATTGGTGTACATATTTCACCATATGAACAGGGTGCCCTCTTTGGTCATTCAGATCCCATGCGCCCTCGTAAATTGTTACTGCACAAAAAGGAAATCGCACAGATCATCTCGCAGAGCCGCGAGCGAGGATATACTATTATACCTGTGATGGTGTTTCTAGAGCGAGGTCGCGCAAAGCTTGAGATTGCCTTAGCAAAAGGTAAAAAAGAATATGACAAACGCGACTCCATTGCGAAACGAGATGCTGACCGTGAAATTCGGCGCGTAATGAAGGAAAACTATCGGTGATTCTGAACTTGCCGAATTCAATACGTGAAATCAATGCATTACCGGACGAAGAGAAACAGTCGATCTATAAATCGCTGTTGCCGGACTGGATTTATACTACTTATGATATTGATCAAGAAACTCTAACTAAAAATGGAAACAAGGTCGTTAAATTCCGATGCCCAAACGGTAGTAGGGCCGTTGAAATCTTTGCCAAAAGGGATGTTCGTGATAGTGATCCGCTACTTTATTTAAATATGGCGGACACCTTTAATAATCAATTACTTGTGTTATTAGTCGTTGTGAATGATCTTGACTCGCCTCGTTTTGATACCGATGTTGATGAACAGGGAAACAAGACACAATTTGGTACTACGGGACGCAATTTCATTGCCGAAGAAGCAGCATTAAACGCTGGCTTGGCGCCGGGACAAATTCGAAAAGGCCTGCGCTCATTTAGTCAATCAGTTCCCTTATTCGAGGATTTTATTCGGAGGATGGGGCACGACCTTTTTTTGATTGAACCGTTGGCTTACCATAATGCGTGGGTTTTTGAGCGATATGGATTTAACTACATACGCGGCTACAAGGAGATGTGCAGTATCGACCGCGAGTTTAGACCGGGGGGTGAACTACATCGAAAACTATCTAGCAATCAGGTGTTTAGGCGTGAGGATTGTTGGAAAAGTGTCCGAGGACGGTCATGGGCTATTCATGATGGTATTCTAGGTCATCCATTCACAGGTTTTCAAATGTATAAGAGATTAGGTATTGATGCTGGTATTTGCACTTTCCCCGATGCATTGTGGTAAATCCTGAGAACTTCTTAATCACAAATGAATATGTCCGCGAAGCCTTAGATCAGATAATTCAGGCTATGCCTGCCACTTCTACAAACCCGCTGCAATTCTTGCATCTGATTGATTTGCATATGCTTACCGCTGATTTTACTTTTTTTCAAGATCCGCGAAAATTTGCAGTCGATGATTTGTTAATTTCAATTGTATATGACCAATATGTGTATCAAAGGGCTTTGCACTCCTTTTCTGCACCTCAGTCAAATATCACGTTGGTTAATGCCATTGAAACCATTAGGGAAGATGCAACAACAGGCAACTCTGACCTAATTGGTTGGTCATGGGTATATTTTCATTATGTCGAAATAAGTTTGCAAATTTCTCAACAGCAGTTTTGTCATACAGTTAGGCTCGATGATCGCACCATAAGACGCTATCATTCCAATACTATCGACAAGCTCACAAAATATCTGATCCGATTGGAGCAAGATGCAAGAGAAATGCGACGCCGACAAATACTATATGGCCAGCTACCACATAAAGGGACTCTTTCTGACCTAATAGGGCGCGAACCAGAATTACAGTTAATCAGAAAAAGCAAATTCAGGCATTTTTATATTGTTGGTTCGGCGGGCGTTGGTAAAACCGTTTTCGTTGAGCAAATCCTTAAGGAACAAATCGACAATAATAAGATCGATCATATTGTTTGGATTCATTCACCATTAAGTATTGAGAATGTTAAATCATACTTGTATCAACAGTTGTTAGGTCAGCACTCAAAAATTACGCTGTTTGAATATATATCTCTGAAAAAAGTTACAGTAGTAATCGATAATTCGGAAAAACTTCAGAAAGACAACGTACAATTGCGAGCGTTTTTGGAAGAATTCAGCAATGCTAACGTTTTTCTTACAAGCCAATTCTTTCATCCTATACCTCAGTGTCTACAAATTAGCCTCAGTGAATTGTCTTTCTCTGCTGTGCTAACCATTCTTAGTGATCGGCAAACGAATCGAAAGATGCCGTTTGAAATCGCAGATTATGCCCGTTTAATATGGCAATCTGTAGGCGGTAATCCGCTAGCCGTGGAATTACTAGATCAAAACTGGTCTATACTCGGGTTTGATCCGGCTACGGTAATTACACTCAATCAACTCTTTTCAAATATTTTCGATTCAATGTCTAGTTCAGAACATTTAGCGTGGTTAATTCTAGCATTTTTAGATAACGCTACCTTTAGTCTATCGGATTTATCAAAAGGTGATTTTCCATATGTTACCTTAAATGATTTCATAATGTTGGAGCGGCTATTCGTTACCAAATCTATGAAGTCTGATCATATCAATTTCACTTTAAGCAAGTCGGCAAGTTATTATATTCAGTTGCGTTACAAGTCTAGTATTGGATTGCAGGATTTAGTTGAACAATCAGTTGAAAATTTAGTTACGACTTCCTCATTTGCAGGTTTAAATCTAGATATTATAGAGGGGATAATGACAGTTGATTGGGTAGTACTAAGCCCTGATAACTATCTGAGTGCAGCGCGTCAGGCTTGGAAACAAGGATTAAGCACAGGACATTATACGAAATGGTACGTAATATTGGGCAAGCTTGTTAACGAATTAACTCTTCAGAACGTTGATCTGGCCATAGGATATGGAATCTGCCAGAAGCATTTAGGACAGTGGGCACAAGCGCACTCGATTTTTACTGCTGTTGCTCAATTTACAGGGATGTCTGGTCTATTCTCGACCCAGGCTGATGCGCTTTTAGAAATGGCTGTTTTACTACATTACCAAGGTGATTATGCCGGGGCAATTGTGGCACTTAATCGTATTGATACTTATCCAGACCCAGCAATAGCTAATTTGGATTTGCGAAATAAAGTAATTGCCGAAAGAATTGAGATCGCGCTAGAACGAAATAATTTGGCAGATGCAAAATCCCTGTTTACAATACTTCCAAATGAAGAAATTCGCAGACGTATGCTTCAATTAGAAATTTATGCCAAAGATGTTACTACGCAGATAGATCTGCTATTTTTCGAATCTCTAGGTAAAGAATTATTGTCTGATTACAGTTATAGTCCTTCGCTAAAAGCACGCATACACATTTTGATTGGACGAGTGTACCAAAGCATTTTGGATGTCAAATCAACTACTAAGCACTTAGGCATTGCTCATTTGTTACTAACGGATATCGACAATGATCCATTTGCACTAGCACGAACGCAATCAAATCTGGCAGCCTTGTTAATGGACTCGAATCAGTTTATAGATGCTCAGGAACTGCTTAAATCTGCTGCGAATATTCAACGAAAAATAGGTGATCGAGTCGGATTGGCGGCTACGCAGCATAATGAACATGTATTAGTTAGGAAGATTGTCAATTGACCGACTGCCAAAGTGCGTTAGAATTAATATCAATGAGCGCCCATAGCTCAGTGGATAGAGCATCGGTCTTCGGAACCGGTGGCCGTGGGTTCGAATCCCTCTGGGCGCAATTATGTAAACTGGCATCGAGAAATGATGCCAGTTTTGTTGTAAAGATTTCATCTTGAAGGAAAATTAGATGTCTGAAAATTCCAGAAAGCGTGTTCTGTCAGGGATACAACCATCAGGTAATTTAACCATTGGAAATTATCTCGGTGCCCTTAAACAATGGGTTGCTGAACAACAAACATACGAATGCTATTTTTGCGTTGTAGATTTACATGCTATAACCGTTCAACAAGATCCAGTACAACTGCGTAAAAAGACAAGAGAGGTGGCTGCTTTATATATTGCTTCTGGACTGGACCCCGATAAAGTGACAATATTTGTTCAGTCGCATGTGTCTGCTCATGCCGAGCTAGCTTGGATACTGACCTGTTTATCCCCTATGGGATGGCTGAACCGCATGACACAATTTAAAGACAAATCAGCTAAGCAGCAACAAGATACGATAACATCAGGATTATTGAATTATCCAACCTTGATGGCTGCTGACATATTACTGTACCAAGCACATGTTGTACCTGTAGGCGATGATCAGCGTCAACACCTTGAATATACACGTGATTTGGCACAACGATTTAATCATATTTATGGTGAAACATTCATCTTGCCAGAGGTGATGATTCCGAAAGCTGGTGCAAGAGTCATGGGCTTGGACAATCCACTTACAAAGATGAGTAAAAGTGATAGTGCAGAAAATCACGCCATTTATCTCCTTGATTCGCCCCATCGGGTTAAGAAAACTGTGATGCGTGCTGTTACTGATTCTTTAGGCATTATAGGTTTCAGCAATGAGCAGGAAAGAGCTGGTATAAACAATCTACTTACGATATATCAAAGCCTTTCAGAAATGACACCCGAGCAGACCGAAGCACAATTTGAGGGTAAAGGTTATGGTGATTTGAAAAAAGCTGTCGTTGAAGCAGTAAATGCCACACTTGAACCACTGCAGAGGCGCTTTTCTGAACTCATGGATGAGCCGGGGTATCTAGATGCTGTCTTAGCCCAAGGGGCTGACAAAGCACGTATTATGGCAAACCAAACGCTGCAACTGGTTAAAGAAAAGGTCGGGTTTTTGCCAGTAAAATCACAATAAGCCCCTTGTCTAATGCTTGACCCGTACTCATTGTACTGTTAGAATGACATCAAATTATTGCTCCATTCGTCTAGAGGCCCAGGACGTAGCCCTCTCAAGGCTAAAACAGGGGTTCGAATCCCCTATGGAGCATGTTCCCTAATTATCATCTGGAATTATTATTTGGTCGGAAGTTTTTGAATAATTCTGAATCCAATCGTTGCATGGTAGCACAGTGGATCAAGGTAATAATGAAACGAAATTTGGGAACGCTGATAAGCACTGACGAATGATCCACCAAAAACTGCACGTTCTCCGACTATTGCGCTATCAATTAACTCTCCATCGGTATCAGAATACTCAGATTGATCTTGCTTGGGCTTAACATTTAAACACCACTCCCAAACATTGCCTGCCATATCATAAACATTGTATGGGCTGACCCCATTGCTATAGCGCATCACGAGCGAGGTCATTTTAATCTCGCTTTCACGAGTATTGCAACGATTTTTATCAAAGGTATTCCCCCAAGGATAAATTCGATTATCATCACCACGTGCCGCTCGTTGCCACTCAATAGCGGAAGGAAGTGAGATAGCTATATTTTGTTTTGAACTTAACCAACTACAGAAAGCGAACGCATCGAACCAGTTAACCATTTCACGCGGACGTTCATCGCCTTTGAATCTCCCAGGCTTCGGTTCCGGATTATTTATCCGCCAATTATATGCCTCAGGTGAGAATTCCCACCAATGCGTATTTCTATACCCATCAGCATCTTCACAGAAAGAAAGGTACTGATGGTGCGTTACAGGATATTTACTGATCTTGAAACCTTTTACTGCCACTTTTCGTTGTTTGGTCTTCTGATATGTGTCTATTTCATCAATCAAAACGTGACCTGTTGGTATATCACACCATTCAAGCAATGGTAAAATATATGAAGGTTTAGCAGCTTGTTTTTCGGTTACAACAAGTGTCGGTATCTTTATTTCTTCAGGTTTAGTAAGCAGTTGAGCCAGTTCATCCGGATCGTAATCAGGAAAATCGCTTCGGAACGCCTCGAACGCCTCTAGCCCCAGTTTCCGAGTACGAGAAAGTTTGACGAGTTCTGCAATTTGTTTATATTCTCGCTCAGCCTCCCGTAAATAGGAAAGTCGTTCTAATGCAGTTTCCGCTTCTTGGAGTAATGCATCTAGATTAATGAAGCGAGAAGTGAAGCCGCTCTCCTTGGCTTGCTTCAGCAAAAATACGGCCTGATCAAATTGACCGTTTTCCATTGCAGCAGCGGCTACACTGATGACATTTGCGGGATTCGTGGCAGGTGGCGCTACTCGATCAGAGGCAATAGCGGATACTGGTAGGGCAGGGTGTTTTCGTCGTTCCGCAATATATATAGAATTTAGTAGAACTTTTACAGCCTCGATAGTTATACCGTTAGTCAAATCTACATATTGGGTATCTTTAAGATTATCTGGTAAATTCACTTGGTCACGAATTAGAACTGGGACAATATGTTTACCAAGGCTTTGAGCTAGTTCGAATTCTTTGCGACAATATTCAGATGAAATCGAATCGGGCGACAGTAAGTAAACGAAACTTTCACACCAGTCTAACCTTCTTAGAATTTCTTTCCACCAGTTTTGCCCTGCATATAATCGCTGGTCATACCACGTTTCATGAACATCAAGGGTATCCACAATTTGAATGCAGAATGGTTTATCAACGCGAGCATAACTTACGAATATACGCATAAGGTTTTCTCATTGAGGTTATATGTAGAGTACAAAGGAATGTTATATGGCACCACTGCCTCGGTCAGCAATAGCATTCAAAGCTTCTTGCGTACCAATTTGTTTAAGTATATCAACTATTACATCACAAATCCTCTTTTGCTCCCAATAAGGTCCAGCAGTATCAGTTAAGCCCGGGATTAAAGATGGAACCATAGTCTCATTTGCTATTCCTGAGAGGCCATTAGCGGCTGCCCATCGAACATGTTCGCTTTTATCCTTAAGTGCAAGCAATAAAGTTTTTGAAGCACTTTTTTCATGTAATCTACTAAGGCTTTCCACAACTGCCAATCTGACAAAATCTTCTTGATCCAAAGTCGCAGACTCTAATGCTTCTAATGCTTTATCCCCGCCTAAAAGCCCTAAGGCTTCAGCTGCGGCTTCACGCACCACTGAATTGCTGTCTCTTAACAGAGATGACAACCCGGTAACAGCTATAGCATCTCCAATTTCAGAGAGTGACCGAATGGCTGCAATTCTGATTTTCCAGTTATTATCAGTTAGCCGTTGTATTAAGTGAGGGACAACATATACATTACCAGTCCAACCTAATGTCTCAACACCTGTCCAACGTATAACCCAATCGGAATCATTAAGCGTTTCAAGAATTTGGTTGATCACATTCAAGCTGGCAGTGCCATGTAAGCCCTTAACATACTCACGGAGAATTCTAGCGGCATTGCTGCTACTCGCCCATGTTCGTTCTCTAAGTTGCATTATAATGTCGGATACATAAGAGTCATCCACCGTTTCAGCGGGAATTTCGGTTTTAAGTGGAGGTAAGGCATCTATTGTTTCCAGTTTATGCGTTAAAACCTCATCATTTAAGCGCATTTCTTTAACTTGCATAAGTCGGGCTTTAACAACCTCGGATGATTTTAGTGAATTGCCATCCGGAATACTAATCGCAGCGTTGTGAGTAATAGGAGTAGTTAGGTTGGAATCCGTTTTGTGAAAATTCGACAATATCTTTGATACAACTTCACTGACGGTGTGTTTTGTCAATTTTGATTTAGTCATATCGTCTAAGCAATCCTCAAGCCTTGAAATAACGCGCGGTTCAGGATGCAGGCTCAATTCAGTAATCGCATCCAGTTTGACATCAATTTCTGCATCAAACGATAGTTCTAGAAAAAGATCAACTACATCGGCATTTTTGCTGTCGTGTAGTAGCCGAATCACTAACCGTTTGGAAGAAGCATCCATCGCTCGCACTTGAGATGAAAATCTTTCGGGCAGCTTACTGTGAATTTGGGTCAATGTGGTTTTTACAAGCTTCCGCAGGCCCAAAGGACATTTGCGTGAATATTTTACTAAATAGGGTACGCAATTAATATCTTGTAATAGTCCAAGACTTGTAACAACTTGTTTACTAACGCCGAAATCATTATCACCTAAAAGGGTAACAAGAGCAGCAACCGAAGCTTTATCGCGTAGTTCGCCTAGAGCCCAAGCTGCATTCAGTCGCACATTAGCATCATCTTTTCGCAGCAATATAAATAAAGTGGATAGTGCCGCTGATTCCAACCGATGTAATGCTTGGGACACCTGATTTTTGGTGTTGTTTGAAAGTTCTGAAACAGCTTCTGCTAACCCAGGTAGATAAGACTTTTCCAATTGAATAAATATTGAATAAGCATCCATCCTAATCGGCCAGTGGGCATCCCGCAACACTTCTATTAAGATTACCTTGGCGGTTTGTGGATCAATACTATATAAAGCAGTAGATAAATCGATGCGAAAATCCCCAAGAACAGTAAGCGAATTCAGGTTTTGTTCCATGATAAATGTATATGTCGATCGCGAAACCGCAATACCATTCGTGATACAAATTAGGGATAACATCGGGTCACACATTGCTATCTGCTTCAACTGTTCGTCTTTTTCATCTAGAAGATGACTAAAAATAAGTACAGGTTTATCCCACCTTTGTCCTACGCGATGGAACTGCCTATCAAGTGTTAATAGAGATAATTTATCCGAAACGCTAGACTGAACTAAAGCCTTCGCGGCAAAATATTCTTGAATTATTGGCATTGAAAAGTTGACTGTACTGCCATTTATGGAAAGGAATCCTGCATCTAAACTTGTTACAATAGTTTGTTCAGCATTAGCGAGTGTGAACGTGTTGTTGTAACTAAAAGCACCCTTTTTCTGTTCAACGAAAATGGCAGCCAGTTGCGATAAAAAGCTTTCCACATCTGTTAATTCAGGTAGTGTTTCGTGATTACGAAGTTTTTCTATACTCCAAAGGTTTTCAACCAATAATTGAAAATATTCTTTAAGCTGCAATTGACTAAAGTCCGTATTTTCGTCAAACTTTACCGACAAAAGACCAGCTATCCAAATCGGATTACGGGATAAAAATTTGATAGGCGCCGTATCAACATCGTTTTCAAATGCTTCGAGAATAAATTGACTTAATGTACGATCTCGATAAAGAGTTCCAATCACTTTAACTGCGTTGATATCAATTTCGATTGGCTCTATATAAACACTGGTCGGAGGGTAATTATCCAGATCACTTCTACTAGCACTAGTACAAATTATGGTAACGTATTTAGGAGCAGAGTTCCCATAGAACCAATGGTCGAAGGTGCTTTTTTGCGGGTGAGTGTTAAATGAAGAGCCATCTAGACCATATAAATAAACAACGCATTCGCCTGACGCAATAGATTCTATAGGGAATTCTGTAAAACTTGCTTGAGTTTTCAACCAGTCACCCCATGATATATTTGTCGGCCAATACTCAATATTTAGAAAGATCGGTATTGGAGCACTTTCATCTATTGTTGCCTGTTTTCTAGCCGTTTCCACCAAGTAATAAGCAATTGAGGAACTATCGAGGTTATTACATATTACTGTGTTCGATTTATAATAACGGGCAATATTTTCAAGAGAATCTGTTCTGGTATAACCAACAGAACACTCATTGTGCTTATTGCTAATCGTGGCAATTTTGAAATGTGTTTTGTTTAAAAGGCGATGAACAGGTAATTCGGTTTCAAGCGCAGATGGGTAATTAACCCGCTCAAGTGTTAAAAATGGGCGGAGATAGGGCTGCAATTGTAGGCTCAGGTCATTTAGGTAAATTACTTTTGCTGCTGGTGCATCATTATAGAATTTGCCATTTGAAATCCTGTCCATTAACAAATTTAGGTTTTTTTTCATGGACTCACTGTCCAAACTTGTAAAATCAGCAATGGGTCGAAATACCGCATTCGCTGACCATTCCTCAATGGAAATCGGAACCTTTAATATGGGGATAAAATCGGAAACCATATCTAGCAAATTAAGTATTGTAGAGTAGGGTACTGAATCGAAATATTCTGGCCTCAAAACCGCCACAATTTCGTCGCTATAGCTTATTTGGGGGATCAGGCTCTCTTTATAATTAATAGTTTGCGCATCAAGACCCGAGTTGCGCATCCATATTAAGAGTTTGTAGGCGAAATCATAGTCAAGTGGATGGTAGCTAATATAAATTGACATAGCGCTATGAGGAGGTGAACACAATCCATTACCGAAATTGCAACGAAAACATTTGATAAATTTCAATTATAACTTAAATCATTCGTCACTGTGACACGTTACAAGTTTGTAACCAAGGTGAACTTCTGTTTTGGATAATTACTCATGATAATGTTGCTTATCACACAGTAATTACCGTATATGCGCCTTGTAGGCAAAAAAATCGGTACTAAACATAACTTGCATTACAGCCACGATTGCATGATCATTAATTAGCTAGCGCAGTCAATTACAGGAAGCGAAAATAAATGAACACCCCGCGTAATCGGAACCAATCGATGGAATTCCGCCAACAGGAAGTCGGCTACGTCATGGAACGATGGCGTGCAGCAGATTCGTGCTCACTGGTAGGAGTTGGCAGTGTTGGAAAATCCAATCTACTACAACACTTATCAGATGAGGCCGTTCAATCTTTTTACATGAAAGATGTTGCAGGAGGTAAACCATTCAAAGCAATAATCATCGATCCTAGTCTTCTGGGCCCATTACCTAGTAGTAATTCAATTGATAATGACGCAATTCGATGCTGGGCAGGATATGAGTTGATGATGCATCGCTTGTTTCTCGCTTTTTATCCATTTAATAATCTTTCGGCTGATGATGCACGGATATTCTATGACACTTATCAAGCGTTGCAGGATGGAACCAACCCTCTATATGCATATATGGGACTTCGTTATTTTGAACTTGGTCTCGAAATCTTTATGAAACAAGGTACTCAAGTCGTGTTTATGTTTGATGAATTTGAGGAAATGCTTAAACAGCTTCCAGTAAAATTTTTCCTTACGCTACGTGGTTTGCGTGATGCAAATAAACGTAATTTGTCGTATCTGAGTTTTACCCGCTCTCCTTTGCCGCAACTTGTTGAAAAATTTAGCATTGACGCTCTTGAAATTGAACCATTCACAGAATTGTTCAACGACAACATCGTATATGTGGGGCCATACAACGAGAATGATGCGCGAAACATGGTATCAGATTTAGTAAAGCGAAATGACCGCAAATACGAGCCGTATGCAATTGACTTTCTTCTGTGGGCAACAGGAAGATATGCGGGATTATTACGATCAAGTTTTCGGGCATTGGATACGCTCGGCGACCTTGACGCAAACACAGTCATGACACGCAGTGAACAACTTCTATATGAACTAGTATCCAAACGTGCCGTACGCTCCGAATGCGAAACGATCTGGAAAAGTTTAAGCGACGAAGAAAGAAAAATGTTAAAGGAGTTTGCGGGCGTTCGTCCTAATATTGATCCTAACAAATACGAAGTTCAGCAAGTGTTCGCTTTGTTGCAGCAAAAGCAGCTACTAAAGGTTCAAGGTAATCGGATAATTATAGATCCGCCCGTATTCCATGTGTACGTTAAAAGTATATCCGCTCTTGAAGGATAAGGTTCCGCATTAAGCGTTAACTATAGGTGGGCGACATCTAGTGTTACCCACCGAACTCCGCACGGAGAAAAATCTACCAAGGCGATACAGCTTGCCTTTACGTACTTTTGCCCTTAATAAGTGAGTTTGCGATATAGAATCGGGTAGCCGATAATTCACTATTCAAAGAGTCTACTGCTTCAGCCCGGCGCAAATATTCTTTCGCTGTTTCATCATCACCTTCATCGAATAGAAATCGTCCCATTAATGACAATAATGTAGCATTGCGATTTGCGCGATCTAAACCTTGCTCTAGATATGCAAATGCTAAATCAGGTTCATCCGCATCCCAAAGTACTTTAGCCAATAATGCAATTAGGTCAGAGTCAAAGGGTGCAGTTTTTTGACCATCAAGTAATACTTCTAATGCGTCATCTGGTTCATTCCAACTTAAATAACTCTCACCTAATATCCTGTATCCTTCTGAATACAAGGGTTCCTTCTTAACTGATGCTTCCAAGAATTCAATATCATCCGAATTTACTTGCCCTTTCGCATCCAAGGTGTCTCGGATTTCCCCAATTCTTCTCTCAAAATCGCGATTATCTGCCGAAAGACGCAGTCGAGTAATTACAGATTGAAACGGGACAGATATATCATTTGATGGAACTGCATTCAATTCGATTCTTGCTTTTTCGTACTCTCCCGCTGCTAAATATGCCCGTGCTAAGTTAACACGTAATCCTAGTGATTGTGGATTCATTCTAGACGCGATCTGCAA
This sequence comes from Aggregatilineales bacterium, assembly GCA_044226325.1. Lineage (GTDB taxonomy): Bacteria > Chloroflexota > Anaerolineae > Aggregatilineales > Phototrophicaceae > CFX2. The sequence goes on along the minus strand of JBGAHG010000001.1, from coordinate 406,579 downwards.
AACGTTAATCATTTGATTGATGTAACCATCCGGTAATTGCTCAATAACTGATGCTGTGATAGTTCCCTCATTGTCGGTTTGAATTAATTGATCGCAGTAAGTCCATGCCAAAGAATCACGGAGTGATAATAGCCCAATTACTAGATGTCCCAGGGCCTCACTGTTTGAGGGATCTGCATTGACTGCGAGACGATATGCCGAACAACTCTCGCGTAGACTGAGCGCATCACCGCTTGACTCGTTAAGCACATATCTTTCTACGAATGGACGTCCAGCAGCGGAAACTCGACTAGTTCCTTCTTTAAGAACAAGCTGGTGTTCAACCAGCGAATCCATAATACTTGCGTATCTTAAATAGATATTAGCATTTGCGACTTTCGCCTCAATTGCACGCTGGTAGACATCTATAGCCGAGAGATCGTCGCGGGATATTCCATAAAGATCGCCAATCGCAATATATGACTGCGCATGCTCAGGATGCGACATCAGGTTGTTTTCAAGTAAATCAAATGCTACTAATCTAGCATCAAGCTTAAATATATCCTTAGCAAGGATAACAGCCACAATCGGATATTTAGCAAGCGAGGATGCTATATCCATTATCTTAGGCAGTAGCCAATCTTTCCATTTCGTTTGATTAAATAAAATGAAGCGAGACACCATTTGAACCAAAACCCAAGCGCCAAAATCGGAATGGAGCTCATTTGAAATCTCTATTAGGCCATTTAAGCTGCCCAATACATTTTCGGCATCACTGCCCTGCCCCCACAATTCGAAGAAATAATCCAATTCTAAATGAAATATATCGTCGAGGAAATCTTTAAGATTCTCCTGGTCAAGTGAGTCAACAATTGCATATGATCCATATGATTCTGCAGATGCGCTACTTAGCCAACTTACAATTGTTATTGCTAAATTGGGGAGTTGATTAAGTATTTCTGCAACAGTTTCGCCATTACACTCTAATTTGAGAACACCATCATCCTCACGAGCATCATCTTCAATTTCCAGCACTAAATGAACATTACTGGCTTGGGTTTCCAACCGGCCCCAAATAGCGATATTTTCATCCAGCCCTTCTAGTTCCCAATCGTCTACGTCAAATTGACTATCAGATATATCCCATTGATACTCTGACGGTGTATCGCTAAGTTGAGACATGAGTCGATATACACAAAATGATGGCCATTGTTCTATTAGAGTCGCGAGAACCAACCCAATACCTATGCCAATCTCGGGTGTAGCATCACTTACAATGGGCCATAATCCAATCCTAAATAAATATTTCTGAGAGTTTTGAGATTCTATTGGTGACGTCTTGGATATAAAAGTTGATTCGTCACTATTCCGCATTTGAGCAGCAGAAATCAACTTTTGAGCAAAGTCGATCATAGATAAATTTTCCTTAGGCTACGCCCAAATATAATATATTGTGAATATTAGGAACGATAGTGGTCAATTGTAGCTAGAAACGCCTCGACAGATACCGGTTTGCGAATGTATTCATCACAACCTGCCTCCAAATAGAGGTCTCTAAAAAGGTGATCATAAGAGGTTATGGCAATAATAGGTTCTGTAATACCATTATCGCGAAGGGCTCGGGATAATTGCAGGCCGTCTGTCGCTCTTGTTCCCAAATGTAAATCAATTATTATTAAATCCGATGTTCCCGAACTGATTTCATTTAGTGCAGTATTTGCATCTAAGTAGGTTACTAAATCATCTTTGCTCATTTGACAAATACGCTCCAAAAGAGCGATATTTGCTACATTGTCTTCAACATAAGTAATACGCATCTGGTACAACCTACAAGCTTATAGGCAAATACCGGTGCTTGAAAGCACCGGTATTTGCTAACCGCGAAATCAATACAGCTTAGCCTGATGTATTGATAATTGGTACACTTTTAATACTTCCTCGAAATACGGTAAATTCGCTATTGATCCAGCCTTGGCCAAATGGCCCACCGACCAAAAACCAAATTCCATCTTTCGCGATGCCCAGGACTGCCAATTCACTACCACCAGGGTATGTCGCTAAGATACCAAATTGTGAACCAGGGCCAGTTCGAACATTTAGAAATCCAGTATTAACTATGATGTGCGGCGTTGCAAGGCCAAAAGTAACTGGTGCACCTCCGCCTCCACCCTGCCCCAAATCAGATGCTGGGACTGCGTTTTGAAGAGATGAAAGGTCAATTTCATCAGTGGGTGTCCCAGTACGGCCCACGACAGCCGCAAATGGGACCCATCCCCTAGTACCATCTCCTAATTCAATTTGAACAAATTGGCTATCTTTGCTTATATCAGTTAAGAAAGCCTCACGGCCCTCATTCAATACAGGTAATTGTGCACTTCCTCCGCCTGGTAAGTCGCGCATCGCAACTGCATTGCTCTTAATTGTGACGACTTGGCCCGAAACACGCGACAATCGAATGAATAGTTTCGGCCCCTCAACCCAACCAACACCAATATCCGGAATATCAAGAGCAACCCAATTGACATTGTTCTTGTCATTGATGCTGTCGACTATAGTGTAGTCAAAAGTATCATCACGGAAGAGCGTGATAAGTGCAGGTGCTCCATCGACTGGTTGTGTGCGAGCGTTAACAGCTTCTACATTGATTACTGCACGATATCGTTCACCAGGGCTCACGGTAGCTACTTTTCCTGTTGCAAGTGTAAATCGTAAAGGTGAGCCAACTACGACAGGTGCATTCGAAACCGGAGCACCACCTCCACCACCTTGGCCCAGATTAGCTAGTCCTAGTGTAGTGGGAGTAGCTTGTGCCGCTGCGGCAATAACCTGCTCTAATGTCACCACTGGTAAATTATCAAAACTGCCTCGCGGAGCTGCATACTGAATATTGACCCATCCAACACCAACTACCGTCGTAACTTGATACCACACATTGTCTTTCGCTCGCCCAATAACGGGCAATTCAGTTCCGCCCACGACAGTTAGCAGCACTGTATATTGAACTCCTGGACCTGTACGCACATTTAGAAAGCTAGTATTGACGATTAATTTGGGCGAAACAAACTGAGCTTGCTGTTGCGGTGCATCAGCCAAAGCAATCGACATTGTTCCAAAACAAAAAGCAATGAGTAACACAATAAAAAACACTCTGGATTGAATTTTCATTCTTCATCTCCTGTCGCCAGTTTCTCTGGCTTGTGTGGTCTCAAACCCACTAGTATAGGGATTCACTGCATGAATTTAAATAAGTATAAATTAAAACACAAAATTGCGCTTGTATGATTTGCTTCAAAATGGCGGATTGTACCCTTAAGTGCAAAAGATTTAAGTGCTAATTCTCGCAGCAGTTAGATCTTTCCTGTAGCTCAAAAGCAAGTTATGATGATAATTTAATTTCCACAGCTCATTTATTAAGGTTCAAAGTGCTGCCTATTCAATCTTCACGTGACAACAACGAACTAAACGGGCGGCGTACAAACCATGTATTGGCAGAAATTAATCAACATATGTGTTTATATGGCTACGAGTTGATTGATTTGCCAATTATTGATTCCGCTGATCTTTTTTTAGTCAAAGCCGGTGATCAGATAATCAACAGCCTATTTACATTTGATCGTCAAGGTAGGCAACTTGCACTACGCCCTGAATTTACGGCTTCAGCAGCCGATTATTTCGCAAAAACACAGGGTAGACCGGTCGCACGATGGCAGTTTGCAGGCCCAGTTTTTGAAGATAGATCTCATGAATTCAGTAGTAAATTCGAACAATTAGGAATTGGTGCAGAGCTAATAGGATTAGGAGGAAGTTTAGCTGAATCAGAAATTATAGCGATGTCCGCAAGCGGTTTAGACAAAATTGGCATCCGAGATGTTAGCATCACTATCGGACATATAGGGCTTATTCGAGAAATAATTCGACAATTCAATTTGGATGCCCGAACACAGCGTTTTTTACTCCATAATATTTCCACATTGAAAGATCCAAATAAAGGGATAAAGTGGTTACTAGAGCAATTTGATAACCAATTTTCACCTCTTGCTATAAAACAGATTGACAGATCACTATCTCAAGAATTGCTCAGCAACGAATTAAGAACACAATCTCCAGGTGCTTTTGTGACGATGGGCGGCAGAACATCAGAAGATATAATGCGCCGCGTAAAATTGAAACAACAACGCTACGCTGATCGAAGCAATGTTGTGGCAGCAGTTGAACATTTGGCGAACTGCTTTCAAATCAGCGGTGAACCTACTCTTGCATTAGCATCTTTATCTGAATTGGTACTTGGAAACGACAATGCTGCACAAATGTTACAAGAATGGCACAATGTTATCTCATTGCTGGAAGCAGATGGAATAGCATTATCGGCAGTGACAATTAAAACCGATCTTGCGCGTAGTTGGGAATACTATACCGGTATCATTTTTGAACTTCACGGCAATGGTACACATCTTGGTGGTGGCGGACGTTATGATGAACTTGCACGTTTGGTGGGATCGAAGGTGGATATTCCCGCGGTCGGATTTGCCTACTATGGGGATCAATTAATAGAGCTTTTGCAAAATACACCCATTGGGTCTGAATTGATTTTTACTGTCAAGAGTGATGAAAGAAACATGGTCAGTGCTCTGATGTGGGCAAACACTCTAAGAAAGCACGAGCTTCCAGTGCAAATTTTACCGCACACTATGCAATACGTTGCTGAGAAATCCGTAATCAGTGTGGAAAATGCAACGACAGTGCAATTCCTAGGAACATTGTATCAAATTGGACAAATCGATTTACTTATCAATGAGTTGAATCAAAACCGGACATGACAAAATCACTAACGCTTGCCTTACCAAGTAAGGGTGCCATTGCAGAACCCACGATCAATTTTTTGCGCGATTGTGGCCTAAAAGTTGAAAAACCTAATCAACGCCAATACACTGGTGTTATTCCAGCTATTCCTTCATTATCAGTTCTATTCCAGCGAGTTACCGATGTCCTTTATAAAGTCGCAGATGGAACAGCCCAAATTGGTATTACAGGATTTGATGTGGTTAACGAAAACCCACATAGTAACTTGGTGGTTGTACACCGGGAACTGGGTTTTGGACATTGCTCTTTAGTAGTTGCTATACCTGAAACTTGGGTTGATGTAGAGGGCATGTCAGATTTACTTGATGTCGTGTTGGATTTCAGAGAGTATAAGCAGCGCAACATTAAGATAGCTACAAAATATCCTTTACTTGCTCGGCAATTTTTGCACGCTCATGGTATTCATCATTTCACCCTTGTCAAAGCTGATGGTGCGATAGAAGCAGCTCCCACCTTAGGTTATGCTGATCTCATTATTGATTTGACTCAGACAGGCACAACATTACGAGAAAACCATCTTAAAATTCTAAACGATGGTGTAATCGTAGAATCACAAGCCTGTCTTATTGGAAATCGAGAAGCGCTTCGCCAAAACCCGCAGTATCTGAACACGTTACGAATTCTCATTGAATATATTGATGCCGCTCAACAAGGTCGTGGTTTTTTCCAACTTGTGGCAAATATCCAAGGGGCGACTGCCGAAGAAATCGCTCAAAAGGTAGCAAGCAATCCAATAACTCGTGGTTTACAGGGACCTACAATAGCGCCAATTTATGGGGATGAGACGAATCGCGACAATGATAAGCGCTGGTTTACAGCAACAATAATTGTTGCTAACGCGAATTTACTCCCTGCGATGGAACATATTCGTGTCATAGGTGGATCACAAACCATTGTCAGCCCAGTACGCTATATATTCCTAGAGAATTCGCCGATTTTTCAGCACTTACTTGAAATTCTATAAGTCAAAAGGTGATTGCTTGCTCAATTTCATCAAGTGCAAGATCGATCCTACTGCGCCTAGCTCTACTCTCTGATCCCATTTCAACTGACATAGCTAACCCCAGCAATGAAATTTCTGGCGGAAATTTTCTTGAGTCAGCTAGATTCATGGTCAAAAACGGGCAGCAAAACAATGCTGTCTTCAGTATTTCTCGCCAATTTGTGGGAAGTAGCCGTTCCTTGATAAGTTTATCGAGTACTGGAATAACTACGCATTGTATTTTACTGGTTAGAAACATCTCTCGAATTGGTGGCAACGAATAATCATGTTCGACAAATATTCTCGCATCTTGTTCATGAATGTTTATATGTAAACTTTCTGCCTTGATGAATGGATAGTACATCCACATTGCAAATACATTGTGAAAAATGGGTTTTACCAAATCGAGCAGTGGAGAGTGCCGCCCAGCGAATGCTGGATCAAAGTACACTAATGTTGGTGGTTTCGTATCATTTCGAAAAAACACGTTCCCGTTATGCGCATCTCCATGTCCGATTATTGAAACACCGGGATTGTTTGGCTGTAAAACTCGCACAGCACGCTTAATCACGTCATTAAGGCTTTCATCATAAATCTGGCCATTTATGACCCAATGCTTGTTTTTTACGACACTCACAGAGTGGTAACCATTTGGCAGTTTTATCTGGATATCTTCAGTAGTAGTTGTATCCCCATAAAAACGACCTAAGCGCCCGCCCGTAAGCCGATGATAAAACAACTGGTGTATTGGCGACTTAGCTGCGTCTTCATCGGATTGAACCTGCAATGTTTGTATATATAGATCCAATAACTGCTTATCAGCATTTTCTTGTGCAGTTTGGATATCTACAAATAACTCATCATTACCGCTCTCGATTGACCATGCAATATCAAATACAGAAGCGCTCTCTACAATCTCATATATTAAAAGTTGCCTCCCTACCTCAGTGGAGCTAAAAATCGGGCGAATGACAGGATATCCGACATCAGCCAACTTGCTAGCGTTATAATATTCGCCAATGACTGTATCTGGCTCGGTGTGTGTCTTGAAGAAGAGTCTTTTTCCGTCCGCTAGAGTAAGGTAGCCATTAAACGAATTAAGAGAAACAGCTAGCGGGCGCAATTCTACATTCTCAACTTGTACCGAATATACCTCACGCAAAAATGATGTAAGTAGCGCCTCGGCTGCCTCCTTATCCTCAAACTGTAAAGTTTGAATACGTTGAAGTAAGTTGCTACTCATAAACCAATGATCTCGTTGCGTTTACGTATTGCCATAGCATGAGCCGGAAAATCCTCATAGTCAGCTAACGTTGTAGTGATAGCCTGCAATTTAGAGTATCCTTCGCGTGATAAGTATCCTACCCCACTGCGCTTCAAAAAGTCGTGAACGCTGACTGACGAAAAGCTGCGCGCAAATCCGCCAGTGGGCAAAATTGCATTTAATCCTAAACAATAATTCGCAGTCGGAATGGGTGTTAGCTGACCAAGCAGGATTTCACCCGCATTCTGAATTTTGTTGAGTGTAATAAATGGCTCCGCGGTCAAGACTTCCAAATGTTCCGGCGCGTAATCATTTACAAACTGAATTGACTCATCCAGGCTACTTGTGAGTAGTACCCCGCCGTAGTTTGATAGAACATTATTGATGAAAGCCTGTCGCCATTCTGGAAGTTCTTCAATATAACCCGGCAAAATATCTAATACCGCGTCTGCAACATCTCGATTATGTGTCACTAGTATAGCGGCCGATTCAGGGCCATGTTCTGCTTCAACTAGCAGATCTAATGCAGCTAGTCGTGGATCAACTGTTTCATCTGTTAAGATAATTGACTCACTAGGTCCGGCCGGTAGACCAACATCAACTGTCCCATATAGTAGTCGTTTTGCAGCAGAGACATAACTGTTGCCTGGGCCAATGACCTTGCTGACTTTTGGTATAGTTTCCGTACCGAACGCTAGTGCCGCTATGGCTTGTATGCCACCTACGACATACACCTCATCAATTCCGCAAATTTCTGCCGCTACTAGTGATCCCGCATCAGCTTTGCCATCTGGTGTCGGTGGTGTAACTACCGCAATTTTGGGGACACCTGCTACCTTTGCCGGTGTTGCCAGCATTAGCATGACTGAAGGAAACGCCCCTTTTCCACGCGGCACATACAAACCGGCACTTGCTATAGGCGTAATTCTCTCACCAGCCATTATGCCTGGCTGTACCTCAGTAAACCACATTGATTCAGGCATTTGCTCGCCATGAAACTTGGCAATATTTATATGGGCTTTTTCAATTGCGTCTATAACATCAGGGCTTAAGGAAGCCCGCGCTACTGCAAAATCGGTTTTTGTGGCACGTAACATGCCGATATTAAAGTCCTTAGCATCAAATTGTTGAGCAAACTTGACTACCGCTTCATCTCCACCGATACGAATCTGATTGATAACATCCTGTGTCAGTGGAAATAATTGCTGAATATCAGTCTCAGCACGTCTCATTAAGCGCGCTAATTGCTCTGGGGTCAATTTACTGAGTTCCAAAAACTGAATCATGCAGAAAAACTCCTTAATCAAAACAAAACGTGGGGCGATTTCAGGACCTCACGTCAATAAATCTTGTGTATTCTGACTCTCTTGGATTTAAAGTTGTGTAAGTGTTTATTGAATAATATTCGAGGGACGATGGCTACCATCCCATCGAATGTCCGGGATCAAAAAACGACGTTTCTCAAGAATTCGAGTGCGATTTTGTATTAAATCGGTCAGCATAAGTTCGAGTTCGTGCCTTAAGTTGCCTGAAGGTTTATAACCCAGCTCTATTAAATGGCGACGATCAGGATTGTAATAATGTCTATCCATTTCCTTACGTGGATTATCATAATAGTGAATATCTACTGAAAGCCCAATTTTTCTAGCAACTTCTTGGACGGTTATTGCCAATGACTTGAGATTGTGAATATCTTCAAACTGATTAAACACTCGGTACTCACCGACCCTTGCAGGATTTTCCACAGACAATGTAATACATTGTATCGAATCTCGTAGCGGCAAAAACCCCCGTGTTTGTGCCCCTTCTCCGAAAATCGTCAGAGGATGACCTATTACAGCCTGACAACAAAATCGGTTAATAACCGTACCGAAACACTGATCAAAATCCAACCTGGTAGCAAATCTTTGATCATCACCCGTTTCATCAATTTGGGTTCCAAAGACGACACCTTGCATGATATCAGTGGCACTTAATCCCCAGGCGCGACAAGCAAACATAGTATTGTTGGAATCATGAACCTTGCTCAAATGGTAAAAACTGTTTGCTTGACGCGGAAAGGGTAACCAGTCTTTACGACCACGATACTCTATCTCGAAAAATCCCTCAGGAATATCAGTATTAGGAGTACCATATTCCCCCATTGTCCCCAATTTTACGAGATGAGTAGTAGCACACGTTTCCTTGATTGCCCATAACAAGTTCAAACTTCCGACCACATTGTTTTGTTGCGTGTAAGCAGCATGTGCCTGATCCATCATTGAAAAGGGTGCTGATGGCATTTCTGCAAGATGGACAACTGCATTAGGCTGAAAATCAGCCAGAAAAGATTTTAGAAATTTGTAATCCTGCAGATTACCCTGTTGAAAGATCAAGTTTTGGCCGAATCGCTGGTAGAAGGCATTTTGCCTATCTTCAAAAGAAGAAATAGGTAATGCGCTTTGGCTACCTATCTCCTCCACCCATTGCCTACGCAAAAACATATCAATACCTGCAACAGCATGACCGCGCATTGCAAGATATTGAGCTAATGGCCATCCCAAATAGCCATCTATCCCGGCGATCAGCACTTTCATTACCCGCGCTCCAAATACATTCAACCCCTAATTGTGGACAAATTTCTTTATGCGCTACGACATAGATGAAAGCGTTACCTGAGGCTGAAATTCACCGAGATACCCCTTAGCAGCCAACAATTCTGCGTTTAAAATGCTGCATCCAGCCGCACCCCGAATAGTGTTGTGCGATAATGCAACGAATTTGTAGCCAAGAATCGGACATTCTCGCAATCGACCAATTGATGTTGACATGCCATTTCCAGCATTGCGATCACGACGGGTTTGCGGTCGATCAACCTGCGGCAAATAATACAGTGGATGTTCGGGTGCACTTGGCAGATGTGCAACAACATCCGGCGCGGAAAAGTTCTTCCAAGTTTCAATAACTTCATCAATCCGCGGTTTAGCTATCAACTCGATTGAAACATTCACCAAATGTCCGTCTACAACCGGAACACGATTACATGAAGCACTCACGGTTGCATTGAGCCATGTTACGTAAGAGTCTCCATAATTGCCAAGCATCCGTAATGTCTCCGTCTCGAGTTTCTGCTCATCTCCACTAACATAGGGTATCATGTTATCTAATATGTCAAGCGAAGCAACACCGGGATAACCTGCCCCACTAATTGCTTGAGCACTGACAATTGCTATTTTACTAATTCCGAATTTTCGTAGAGGTGCCAATGCCATTACAACCGGCATAGCTGTGCAGTTTGAATTGGCGACAATTGCACCACTCTTCCAACCACGTTTTTCACGTTGAATATCAATTAAGTGCACATGTTCGTAATTGGCTTCGGGCAATAATAATGGGACATCCTCAATCATCCGATTTACAGATGCATTTGTGCAAACTACATGTCCCACTTCGGCCAACTCAATTTCACGTACTTCGGCAGCTTCTTTGGGCAGCGCCGAAAAAAGCAATTGAGACTCAAACTGACCGTCAAGTGGCTTCACAGTCAAATTTGCAACAGAATCAGGGACACTGCCATCTAACACCCAGTTAGTGATTTCGCCATAAGGTTGCCCTGCACTTCGACTCGATCCAATGACTTCTGCTACATAAAACCACGGATGATTTTCCAATAGTTGGATAAAACGCTGCCCTACGGCTCCAGTTGCTCCAAGGACTGCCACGCCAAGTTTCTGCATATCTAACCTTTTTTACTAAATGCCGACTGTCTCATTCCCTGTCTTGACAGCTGGGTATGAACCCAACATTTTTACAAATGATGCACGCTGCAGTAGTCTGGCTAATGCTTCTTGGCAAACAGCATCTTGCCAGTGACCTTCAAAATCGAGGTAAAATACTGGTTCCCAAGGACGATTACGGCGGGGACGCGATTCTATTTTTGTGAGATTTAAGCCTCTGGTCGCAAACTCACCGATACAATCGTAAAGCGCTGATGGACGATGCCGAGTTGCAAAAATAAGCGACGTCTTATTGTACTCCCCTCGCGGCGGATCGTCATGTCCGAGTACTAGGAAACGGGTGAAGTTAAAAGACACATCTTCAATTTGTGTCGCCAAGATATCTAATTTATATAGTTCACCAGCCAATTCACTCGCGATTGCCCCTACACCCGCCACCGGATTAGTAGCTAGATCATATGCTGAACCAGCAGTATCATACCAAGGCATCGGCTTCAAATTATGGCGACGTAAGAACTGATCACATTGTGCAAGTGCTTGAGGATGGGATCGTACTGTGTGCAAGTCGTCAATCTTTTGCCCATTTGTGGTTACCAGAGAATGATGCACATGCAAATATACTTCTGCTTGAATCAGTAAATCATAATCCATTAGTAACTCGTATGCCTGGCTAACAGCGCCTGCTAACGCGTTCTCAATAGGCATAATTGCATATTTAACCTGACGGGATTGGATGACCGCAAACAGATCTTGCAGCGTCTCGCAAGACTTAACTTCAACCGAGTTGCCAAAAAACTGACGAAGAGCTTGTTCGGAATAAGCACCATGAATGCCTTGAAATGCAACCGTATTTGTCACTTACTCTAACTCGCAATCTTTTAGGATGTAAAAAGGTTTAATCCACATTTAAATACGAGCGAGATGGTAGCATATGACCATATACCCGTCAATTACCGCATATATAACGCATACAAAAGTGATTTGACAAGCAAGTTGCTGAAATGATAGACTTTTTATGATGGCTATAATAGAAATTGTGTTGAGGTCGGTACTATGCAGGAAACTCGTCAATATATCCTCGACATTCTAAGAGGTAAGACTCGGGCAACTGTTGACGAGCTGGTTGATGACCTGGCAAAACGCCGCGGCACGTCCATTACAGCTGTTACGGTACGCCATCATTTGAATGAATTACTTAAAGAGCAGCTTATTACCACTGCTGAATTAAAACATCGTGATACTCCGGGGCGTCCACAACATGTTTATGTGCTTACCGAAGCTGCTCGCGAATACTTCCCAAGTAATTACCAACCTCTCGTAATCCACCTAATTGAACAGTTGAGCAGTTCGTTGTCAAACTCTCAGATTAACGTTCTATTCGAAGGTGTCGCGGATTGTATGGCGGCAGATGCTGCTATCCCAGTATTATCGCCTGTAGAACGGTTAAAATGCGTAGTAAGTTATCTAAATGATCATGGATATAATGCGAATTGGCAACGAGGAGAAAATGGTTTTATCCTAAACACAACTAATTGCCCTTATCATCAACTCGCAGAAGACAGTCGAATGTTATGTGAAATGGATATGCGTCTTGTTTCCTCTCTTCTAGGGATTGTGCCCCGCTTAATATCGCGTATTTCTGATGGGGATTCGACATGTTCATACTTTATTCCCGACAAAACAAATTCGACTAATTGATTGTTATGATTGCGGTCGTTTTAATTGACCTTTCAGTGAGCACGTGCTATAGTATTGAGAAATCTCAATTTATACTCAGGAGCAATAGAACATGGCTGTTATTGAACAGGAAACCATGCCAAATATAATCGACGTAACGCCGATTTTGTCTGTCACCCCTGCTGCTGTGGACGTCATTCGTAATCTGCTACAACAGCGCAATATTCCGAACCATTCCCTGCGTGTATTTGTTTCTGGCGGCGGTTGCTCCGGGATGCAATATGGAATGGCATTTGAAGAATCACCTAAGGAATTCGACAAAGTAGTAGCAATGGATGGTGTATCGCTAATCGTGGATTCGACCAGCCTTATGTATTTGCAGGGCGCAACCATCGACTATGTTGATAGTCTTATGGGTGGTGGTTTCCGCATTGAAAATCCCAATGCTGTATCGAGCTGTGGTTGCGGAAGTTCCTTCCGCACTAGCAATACTGGCGGTGAAAGTTCAGGTGGATGTGGTAGTTGCAGTCACTAGTCTTGTTATAGATTAAAAATGAAAACGGGCATCCAATGTTGGATGCCCGTTTTCATTTCCTGAGAGAAGTAATTATCAGACCAAGTATACCTGCTCCACCTAAAACTAAGATGGGCAATATTGGTGGAATCCGTGATGGAATAGTTATGTCGAGATTTTGTGGGTTCGCAGTACTATTCGGGATCAAAGTTCCATCAATAGATTGATCTGATGCTGGTGCAGATCCTAAGTTTGGCGGAGCAGTATATGTTGGCAATGGGGTTGGACTGGCTATTGCTAAATTACTTGTGCCAGTATTACTACCCGATTCAATCGGTAACGGTAGAGCCCCTACTCCGGCTGTCGCCGTCAATATCCCTCCCGGTGTCTGGGTAAGTGCAACTAACGTTGAATTAGCCTGTTCTGCGTTTACATCAGGCGTGGAAGTTCCTAACGTAAGATCAGCAATACCGCTAACATTACCAGTAACCTTGACGAGATCGTCAAAAACCCAACCGGTGCCACTTGGAGACTGATTGTATTGGAATTCATACCATCGATAATAGCGGCCAAGGACAGTATAGGTATCACCATTTCGAATGGTTCCCAATCGATCTGACTCTGGGTCAGGCTGTGAACGCACATTAGCTTCGGTGATCGCTTCAAGTAGTGCAGAGCCTTCGGGGGTCGGTGATCGTGTCACTAATGAAGTATTGCTGTTTACATCTTGAGAATTTGTTGGAATTATTGGCAAAGGAGTTGGCAAGCTGACTTGGACAGGAGTTGCAGTCGGGATAGTTTGTAGACTTGGCTCCGCCCCCACTTGACCACGAAAGAAAAGAAATCCTACTACCCCGAAAACTATTACGCCTATATTTCGTCTCATTTTACTCAATTTATCACCACGAAACACGATTGACAGGCGTCAATCTACCTTGCTCGGCATCGCGACGTTCACCATCTTTGATCATATATCCCTGGTACTCTTGATTTTCTAGACCCACTGAAGTCCATCCACTCATAACGAAAGGCGGTGGCGCTATTTTATCACTATCGCAAACATCACAACTTACTGGAATCCATTCACCATTATACCGGCGCGCTATATGCATATGAGTTGCATTGGAAAACCCACCCTCGCAGGATGGTCTTCCGATTTGATCACCAATTTTGACATGCGCTCCCATTGGAATTCTGCCGTCGCTTGCCATGTGCAGATAGAGTATCGTCCACCCAGTAGTCTCATCTCCGTCACTATCCAGGTCAAGAATGACGGCCCCATTACCACTTCGGGCAATTGCGCCCGATGCCACCGCTGTTGCCCAAAAATCAGATACATAACAAGGAGCGCTACCGTCTGACCGATCATCCGGCGGCGCAAAATCGATTGCTGACCAAGCACTACCACTTCCCCAGCCACCGTGTGGGCCACCTGTAAAAAACCAAGTTTGTCCCGATGAGAATGGAAGTGTTAGTTCAGGCTGTTGAAGCTGTGTGGGGACAACTGCATCTGCGTCTGCAACTACTGGATCGCCGAAAAACATAGCATAAGTTTTGAATACACCCTCGCTGCTAACTGCATTCTCCCAACTTATGTAATCACTTTGTAAACTGAACAAAAATTGAATACCAAATGTTGCTGCATTGATACCGCTTGAATATTTTAAGCGTGTTCCGTCATCAAAATTGAGCGTGTCAGCACCCTTATATTTCCATCCATAGTAGCCAGCATTCAGTTGATTTGCAGCCCAACTCAACTGCTTATAAAGCCCGCCTCGGTCAAATCCGTCCGGTGAAGGTTTTCCCTGTATAGGAAATTGCTTAATATTATCGTCCACTTCGGCTTGAGTAAGCCAGTGAGAACGATATTGGAGAATCGTCAAAAGAAGGCGTGGGTCGAGACTGTATTCGACCGAGACACGTTGAACAACATCCGCAGATGTTATAACCACATCGTCTACTGTATCACTCGCTATTCGAATGTAACCGGGCTGTTGCGCAATAAAAGTATTTAGATCGAACTGTGTGCTATTAGGACCACGTATAAAACGACTATCTGAGATAATCTTAAAATTTGGCGAAGTTATTGTTGGTTCACTGGGCAAAGTTATAATTTGTCCAATTTCTAGCTTATCAGGATCTTTAATCTGGTTTAGTGTCATTATTGTTATTAGTGGCACACCAAATTCTGTTGCGATTCCTGAAAGTGTATCTCCAGCTTGTACTACATAAGTTTTTTTTGTTGGTGTTGCCACTGGGTTTTGCAATACACCATTTGAATTATTTAATGGCGATACGGCAGAAGGCGTTGATGTCGTTTCTTGTGTGAGTGCTTCAGTTTTCGATGCTGTCGGACTTGGTGTGACGATAATTACTACAGGCTCAAGCTTCGTGCAGCGAGAAACTAAAACAACAGCAAAGAAGATTTCAATAACCCATAGTCGTGATATGACTTTATGAACAAGATTTAGAACATTTTCTCTCATTTGAGGGTTTCTCATAGCGTAGTGTATACTAGCAAATTATGATTATTCGTCTAGATAAATCTATCTCAAAAGCACAGGAGTAATGTTTAAATGGCTAGTCAAGCAGAAATTGCAGAAATTTTTCCAGTGATGTCTTCTCGTTTTATACCTGCTAAGGCCGAAGGCGTTAATGCTACGATACAATTTAACCTCAGTGGTGACAATGGCGGTCTTTTTTGGCTCAAAATTGAGGATGGAAAATGTGAATCGGGTCAGGGCCAAGCTGAAAACCCTAAGATGACTCTCAAAGCAGCGGCAGATGATTGGTATGCGGTTTCCACTGGCAAAATGGGTGCCATGCAAGCATTTATGAGTGGAAAGATTAAGATTGAAGGCGATATGGGTATGGCAATGAAGTTACAAACGATGTTCGCCACCTCGTAATTACCTGATTAAAGTACCGTATAGTTAGGTTTAGCTATGCGGTACTTTTTAAGTGCATTCAGTTCCAGTCGCTACTCTCGAAATCTACATCAATATCAGATCCAACCATGCCAGCATAACCTATTGCGTCCTCAATCGCTTCTTTCAAATCTTCGTCTTCAGCTTCTTCTGCATCTTCGGCCAACGCAGTTAGCAAGCGCATTGCTTGCGAACCGCCAATTTCGCCCAGTGACCAGATAGCTACTTGCTTGATCTCTCGCTCATCGGCTATGGCAAGCTGCCCTAAAAGTGTTACCGCTTCTTCAATTTCAAGCTCTCCGGCCGCACGAGCCGCCTCATACCGCATTTCAGGATCATCATTGCGCATCTCACGAAGAACCGTTTCACTCCAGCGTTCATCACAAGAACGTCCCATTGCGAAAATCGCACTCACACGCATCAATAACTCATCGCTCTCGTAAGCTTCTTCAATAGCTTCTGCGACAAACTCGAGACTGCTATTGGAAATTGCCTCCAGGGCTCGGCGACGTACTTGAATATCTTCGGCTGTATCATTAAGCAGATTGATCGCAACGTCTTGGGCGCGAACAGCTTCGTTTTCTTGGATTTCACCATATTCGCCGAGCAAAATGAAGCGCCCTAATTGGCTTGTTGCTGCTGCCCGCACTTCTATACTTTCATCATTCTCCGCTAAATCAATTAGCCGTGACATTAAACTTAGCGACTCATTGATCCATAACAGGTCAATGGCTGCGCTCCTTACATCTGGAGCAGAATCATCCAAAGCGACATACCCCAATGTGTCAAAGTTCAAATCGAAGTTGACCTCGCTCGCTTCGGCTAATTCGGTTACAATTTTTCTCCTATGATCAACAGATAGACTATGCCAAACAGGCTCAAAGATCTGTAAAGAAGTTTCGTCTAGATCTGAGAGCCCATAATACATTGCTGCAGGTACATTGTCAGGTTCCCCTTCCAGAAGCATTGACGTAACTTCACCAATAGTAGGCTTCTTTGCAGGGGTAATCTCAGAACCATCATTATGGCCGTTTTCAACCATTTATTCGCTCCTTATCACCGTAACGCATTGGTCACAGGATTGATCACATCATTTAGCAAAACCAAAACCGACAGCGAAAGCAATAAAGCAAGTCCAATTAAATGGACAAGCCCCTCACGTTCCGGCGAAATGGGTTTCCCCCGAACCATCTCAATAATCACAAATAGGATTCGTCCACCGTCCAAAGCAGGGATGGGCAGTAGGTTAAAGAATCCTAAACCAACACTAATAGTCGCGATAAAAAGGAGAATAGGAGTTATTCGCTTCTGCGATATGCTTTGTTCGATAAATACTGCCCCAATCTGACTGATTCCCAACACGCTTACAGGTCGAGCTTCCTGTGGGGTTATTGCGCCGCTCAGCAGACGAGATGGCAGTTCTACGACAGACGATATGACATCACCTACGCTTTGGTAACCATACTTTATCGAATCACCAAGTGATTGAGGCACATAATCGATTTGCGGTAGCGATATGAAGGTCATACCCAATGTGATGTCTTGTAGAACGCCAGTAATAACAACTCCTAATGAACCTTGTCCTTGGGGGGGATTAGAACGCGGTATCAGAGTTACATCGACATTTTTACCATCACGTTGAATGGTGAGGGTCACTTTTTTACCCAAATTCGTCTGAATACTTGCGCGAAAGTCATCTACACTCGTAATTAACTCACTATTGAATGCGACAATAAGGTCATTCGGCTTTAAATTTGCCAATGAAGCCGGTGAATCCTTACTAAGGTCGCGAATTTGTATATAGGTGTTAGGTAGAGCAGCGTTTAGCCCAGAAGTATTGCCGACATTAACATCAATTTGCTTGTTATCTGTTCCACGCAAGACACTTATATGTACTGGTTGCTGTGTTGGCGAATAGAAATTTTTAAGGAATTCATCCGTGTCTTGGAACTTAGTGCCGTTGATATCAGTTATGATGTCATCCTGAAGCAAACCAGCTTGCGACAACATCGATTTATCGTCTAGCTTAACAATCTGGACACTCGCTCCGACGATTTGTTGAATACCAAGCAAGGCCACTATCGCGAACAGAACAAAAGAAAGAACAAAATTGGCTGCTGCCCCTGCTGCCATAAAAATGATGCGTGCAATAGGACTGGCTTCATTAACAGATTTGGGGTTCGCAATCTGGTGATCAACTGTCGCCGTTTCTTGTTGGCGACGAATAAACGCTTGACGATCCTCTTCAACACTTTCGTCATTGAGAGGGCGTATGACATCTTCACCTAATGGACGAACGAAACCACCTAAGGGTATCCAATTCAGGGTAAATTCTGTTTCGCGCCATGTGAATAACTTACGAACTTTTGGTGGAAAACCGAGCCCGAACTCCAAGATTGTAATCCCAACTGATTTTGCAGCGAAAAAGTGTCCTAACTCGTGTATGAGAATGAGTGGAGTTAGCACAACTATGAAAGCTGCTATAACCACCAGGGGATTGTTTTCAAACATCAGGAATTATCCTTACTGACACAACTTTTATCATCGTCTTGGATGGAGCATCTGCAAACGCATTATAAAGTCAACAAACATCTTAAATCAATCGACCTTCATTGACTGTTAACTTCATCATCCTTTACTAAATAAGCCCCTTTACCAGCGCCAGCCATCCGAATATCCAATATTCCAGATATGGTTTTAAGCCGATCAATTACTTGTGGTACGTCGTTTCTAACACAAATACAATGCACATTCGGTCCTGCGTCCAGTGTATAGCAAACTTGTAACCCGTCCTCCCGCCACTGCTTAACCTCATTCATAATGGCGATGCTCGCGGGTTGCCAATAAAACAGCGGCGGACGACTGGTCATCATCACGGAATGCATTAAATTGCTATCTTCCTCAACAACTTCAGCGAAAGATTTAAAGTCCCTGTTAGATAATGCTTCCTTACAGGTTTTGAGCCGTTCATTGACATGTACTAATCGTCCAGATTGTAAATCTCCTGTATGTGCAGACCGATGGCCTTCAGTCGATCCTATTTTTTTATGCGAATCGCTTACAACAACGATAACGTCTACCAAATCCCAGTAATCTGGTGAGGCGATGCTCTCTGCAAATGAACTTTCGTGATCTATTCCTTTGTGCCATTCAACAAACCCTGTAGGTATGGACCGGGACGCGGAGCCAGAACCTAAACGTGCTAGAGAAGACAGGACATTTTCTGGTAATTTAATACCAGCCGCGGCAATAGCTGCGACAGTAAGTGCAGCGAACGAGGATGCGGAGGAAGCGATTCCAGCTCCCATAGGGAAATTATTAGTGGAAATTACTCGTGCGTAATTAGGCAATCCTGATACATGTTCTCGAAGTAACCCTAAGTGCTTTACCACCCGCGTAAGGGTATGTCCTGTATGGGGTTCATTGTTCAGAATGAGGCTATCCAAGCTCCGATCGTCATCCCAAATTACAGTTGTTTCCGTATATAATCCATCGAGATTCATACTTAGTGAGGAGTTATCAGGTAAACGCAGATCTTCATTTTGGTTTCCCCAATATTTGATGAATGCGATATTTGCGTGTGCTCTAGCAGTAGCTTTTGGATACATTTGATAGTCGTCTATTCTCTAGTCAAGATGAGTTTGACTTATTGTCATCTTTCCACCTAAATTCGCAAGGTATGAATTCTCAGTATTAATACGTGACGTAAATTATAATCACATTACCCTATGCTATAATTAGTGAAAATTTGAATTTCCCTCAAACATATTTGGAGAATCACTTGAAACCTTTGATGGGGCTTTTTCGCACCATGCGCCCTAAGCAATGGACGAAAAACGTAATTATCTTCGCCGGTTTGGTATTTGATGGTCAACTTTTTAATCCAGTTGCATTTGCTCGTGTTTCATTAAGTTTTATCTTGCTTTGTCTCGCAGCAAGTACTGTTTATATCATCAACGACTTGGTCGATATCGAACGCGACAAATTGCATCCTAAGAAGAAAAACCGACCACTCCCTTCAGGACAGCTATCGGTTCCACTTGCGGTTGCAGCAGCGCTAATGCTTCCCATCTTAGCTATAGTTATTTCTTGGCTATACAGTCCTATATTCTCGGTCATACTTATCTTATATATAGTCATTAACATTCTGTATTCATTCAGACTAAAACACATTGTTCTAATAGATGTTTTGACTATTACTGCTGGTTATGTGTTGCGAGTCGCTGGTGGAGCATTAGTCATAACAGTAGTGAAGTTTTCACCTTGGCTTTATGCTGTTATTGCCCTCCTAGCTCTATTTTTAGCGATCACCAAACGACGTCAGGAATTATTAGCCCTCGGCCCTGCTGCCGGTGAGGCTCGCCCCATATTTAGAGAATATAATCTCGCTCTTTTGGACGAGATGCTACGTACTGTGAGCACTAGCACATTAGTTGCCTATATTCTCTATACTATTGAGTCTCCTTCAATTTTGCTCGCAAATACGAAACTCGCATTAATTACTGTTCCATTTGTTCTGTATGGCTTGTTTCGATATATGTATTTGATCTATGTCAAAGGCGAAGGAAGTGCTCCTGACGAGGTGTTGTTGAAGGACCATCCACTCCAACTAGCGATATTATTTTGGGGGGCGTCATTTATTATTGTGCTGTACGTTATACCATCGCTAATCAAATAAATGTTATGGTTCAAATAGTCTCTGCTCCTGCGAAAATAATCTTGCTGGGCGAACATTCTGTTGTGTATGAAAAACCATCACTAGCAGTTCCGTTATCCGCATTACGCGCTTATGCAGAAATATCTTCTCTGCCTCCTGATACTGGACTGAAAATAACCGCAACAGATTTGGACAATCACGAGTTTGAGATAACCAAACTTCTTACCGAAGGCCAACAACCATTAGTAACAGCTGCATGGTTGCTATTACGCCATCTGGATTGCCCTCCACCAGATGCAAAGATAATTCTTCATTCAGATATCCCTTTTGCGAGTGGAATGGGCAGTGGTGCTGCAATTACTACTGCTCTCATGCGTGCATTGGTTAAGCTACTTGGTAAAACACTAGCGGATGACGATTTGAACAAGCTGGTATATGAAGTTGAAAAAATCCACCATGGAACACCAAGTGGTGTGGATAATACAGTTATAGTATTTGAGCAGCCCATATATTTCGCACGCAACAAACCAATTGAACGTCTTAAAATCGCCAAACCATTTACACTACTTGTTGCTGATACTGGAATAAGCGCTTCCACAAAGTTAGCAGTTGCCGATGTTAGAGCGCTTTATGAAGCAAACAGGATCCTAATAGCTGGGGTTTTTAATTCGATTGGTGATCTTGTTCAATCTGGTCGTCGTGCTATTGAAACAGGTGATCATAGTGGATTAGGGGACGCAATGAAGCAGAATCATGACTTGTTAAGGCAACTAACTGTTTCCTCACCTCTGCTGGATAAATTGGTAACTATTGCCCATGACGCTGGGGCGCTAGGT
This sequence comes from Aggregatilineales bacterium, assembly GCA_044226325.1. Classification (GTDB taxonomy): domain Bacteria; phylum Chloroflexota; class Anaerolineae; order Aggregatilineales; family Phototrophicaceae; genus CFX2. Next base: position 385,167 of record JBGAHG010000001.1, on the reverse strand, counting down.
GCGAAATTATCAGGTGGTGGGCGTGGTGGCAATATGATAGCTTTAGTGTCTGAAGAGAATGTTACTCGTGTAAGAGCTGCTTTGCTTGATCACGGTGCGGTTCATGTGTATGAAACAGTTGTCAGTTAATAGGATATTGTCTTTATGCTCACTCTTTTGAAATTAGGTGGTTCGCTAATCACGGATAAACGTGTGGAGAAGAGTTTTCGGCGCGATATCGTTAAGCGATTGGCTGATGAAATTGCTGCTGCTCGTGCTGATAATCCAACACTAAGTTTGCTGATTGGTCATGGGAGCGGTTCATTTGGGCACTTTGCCGCTAAGCACGCTAATACTATGGGAGGGGTCTTCACACTTGCTGATTGGCACGCGTTTGCCTATGTGAGTAATGTTGCGGCTGAGTTGAATTACTTAGTATGTGAGTGTTTGCAGGAAGTTGGTTTGCCGGTCTGGCGGATTCAACCTTCAGCCTCTTTGTTTTCTCATAATGGTGAAATAGTATCGATGTCTATGAAAAGTATTGAGACTGCTTTATCCAATTCGCTTATTCCAGTTGTTTATGGAGATGTTTCGGTAGATTCTGCGATTGGTGGCACGATTATCTCTACGGAGAAAATATTCTTTTATCTGTCTACTGTGTTGTCTGTTGATCGGATGTTTCTATTAGGTGAGGTTTCCGGTGTTTATGATTCTAGAGGTGTTTTAATTAAGTCCATCTCTCCTGCTAATTTCAGTTCTTTATCCTCAGCTCTTGGTGGATCTGGTGGTGTAGACGTGACGGGAGGTATGGAGACGAAGGTTAGGGACATGTTAAATATTATAAAGCAATTTCCTAATATGACTATACGAATATTTAGCGGCCAAACAAAAAATCTTTTACACGATACGCTATCAGGAATTGCTCACCCTGGAACACTCGTTTCAATCGCATCCAATGTTTAGTGTCTGTTAGTCACATTATTAAGTAAGGGCACTCCCAAAGCATCAAAATCCAACTGTTGTATGGACTGATCCACGGCATCAAGTCGAATGGGCTCACCAATAGGCAAAATAAGTGCCTGATCCATTATTTGCTGTTGTAATTGAGTATAGGCATTAAGTCTTGCCGCCGAATCCGATTGAGAAACACCTTGGTATAGCAGAGTTGCTAGTTGTGCATCAGAGATTTTTGACCAATTGAATTTAGCATCTGGCGCAAAAAAATCATTGAGAATTGCAGGATCAGTGCCTGCAGCCGAAAAAGCTACCAAATTATAGTCATTAGTATCTACGCGTGCCTTAAGTGCCGTCACCGTTGGCACTGCAACAATATTGGCTCGTATACCAAGCCGTTGCCATTCCTCTGCGAGATCGCGCGCAATATCGGGGTACAAATCGCCCGATTGAATAACTATCGTAACTGCCGCCTCCACCCCACCGAGATCCAGATATTTATTGTTATCTGTATCTTGATAGCCTATTGAACCTAGTAGCGCTTGTGCTTTACCTGTGTCTGCAGCATATGCGCCTTCTAGAGCGCTGTTGTAATAAAGCATATTAGAAGTTATAGGCGACCATCCAATTGAGGCGAATCTTTGAAAAATTGTATCAAGAATGAAATTCCGATTTGCACTGAATAAGAGTACTTGTCGAAACGATATGTTGTCTGTCGGAAAACGACTGGTATTGATATAAAACTGAAGAGGCTGGCCGGCTATCTTGGTTGGAACGATACGAATGTTGGGATTAACAGTTAATGCACGTGCATCATTAGGCAACAAATTGGTTGCAATGTCCACTCTTCCCGAGTTAATACTATCTAAACGTTGTTTCGCAGTCGGCATAAACAAAAATTCAATTTCTTTCACCGAATTATCTTGAGGTGGCAAATAAAAAGCTGGGCCCCAGCGATAATCAGGATTACGTTGAAGAGTGATGTGTTTACCCGGGATATAGTCAATAAATACAAATGGTCCTGTTCCCACTTGATGGAATTGATAGCGATCAGTTGAAAAAGCTTTAAATGTGGTCGAACTGGCAATTCCCAGATAAGGCTGACTAAGAGCATCTAAGAACGGTGCGTATGGTTGACTCAACTTCAGGCGTATAGTATGGTCATCAACAATTTCTTCACCTGCAAAATACTTCAATAGGAGAGTGCTTGTTTTTCCCTCTCTGGATTTTAAGCTAACAATACGTTCAAAGTTATCCGCCACTGCTTGCGCGTTAAATGGTGTACCATCATGGAATTTCACATCTTTGCGCAGCGAAAATGTATAAGTAAGATTGTCGGGCGAGATACTCCATTGTGTTGCCAAACCTGGAACAATAGTTTCTTGATGAGGATCTCGATACACTAGGGTATCATAAATCTGCCTCAGAACTATGGCTGTCTCATCTTCATTTGAAATATGGGGGTCAATATTCCCCGGTTCACTACCAAGGACATATGTTAATGTAGTTGAATTAGTCGCTGACGTTTGATCGTTGACTGAACAATCAGTTGCGACCAACAACAATAATCCGATCGAAAAAAAGTTAAAGATAATTCGAAGCGACATGTTCAGACTTTCAACCTTGCGTACAATACATTAGCATTTGACACAGTACACTGCAATGAATACTATGGACAAACAGTAATTAACCCAGTATGGCTACTTACGGACCGCGTTTCATAACACCGCCAACCGACGATCTAGAACTACACCCTTACCGTCCGGTTTGGCGCGGCCTTGCAATTGAGGCTACGATCCTCGCAGCAATCACTATGACGTTGTATGCAACGGTAACCTTATTCAAATTCTCTATACCCGCCCGACTACAACCTTATCTTGTAATCGGATTAATTATCATCCCTTGCCTTCTTTGGCTCTTTATTTCGGTTTGGGCAGAGTATCGTGTGGCACAGCCAAGACAGCATTTGATAGCAGTATTAATCCTTACAATGCTTATTACCAGTGCTATAGGGATGCCTCTTTTAGAGAGCTATTTTCGCCTCGACACGTGGCTTCCATTAGCACCCGCGCTCAACCGAATTCTTGGCTACACACTTACAGCTGGTATAGTCCAGGGGACTACCAAATATATCGTAATACGATATGTTATATGGCCCCAGCACTTACGGGAACGACTAGATGGCATAGCGTATGGAATTGCAACTGGACTCGGTTATGCAACTATCCTCAATCTACAATTTATTTCGGCAAACACCCCTGCCCCACCAGATATAGCTGCATTCCATATTTTTGCAAATTATGCACTCCATGTCTCAACTGGCATAGTCATAGGGTATGGCTTGTCAGAAGTTCGCTTTAGCAATCCTACTCCTATATTTATGACGATTATACTGGTTGTTGCGTCGGTAGTTACCGGAATCACCATTCCAATCCATGCGGGGTTGGTGAATTCAAGCTTATCTATATCATCAGTTAGTGCGCCCAAGCCACTGTTCGGTTTTGGCTTTTCCGTCGTTCTCTTAATTATTGTTAGTGTACTTATCGCTGGACTTATTAGAAATGCCGATCGCCTAGAACGCGAAGCGCGCGCGGATTCAGAAGAATAGATGTAAATATGTCAATTTCAATTGTGAGGTCAAATTCGGATCAATTAACATTTAAGCAGAGATGGAATCATTATCTGGTACTCGTTGTCGCACTATTTGGTCTAGTTACTGCCAGCGGCATTCGTGATAATACATTATTCGCCGTAACGCCTTATGTAAATACAACGGCGGGTATACGTGCCTTATACCCCAGAAATTGGCTTATTGACACCAGTGGGGACTATATTTTTCGTGTACAAGATGCGTCACGTGTAGGATTCAAAACAACTATTCAGGTAAGTGTTCAGGCCATTAGTACCAGCACAACAACTCGCAATCTTGTTGACGCGCTTACATTGAATCGTTCCCAACTTCTTGCAGGCTATCGTCCACTTCCACCAGATAATGAATTCATATTACCTGATGGTACACTCGCAACATCTGTCAGTTATGTATATGCCGCGATCAATGCTAATCCATTTTTGGATACCGTTCCAATCGTGGTAAAAGGGTTTGACATCATCAGTATAAAACGTGGACAGGCAGTAATTATCACTTTTCTTGCTGACTCAAATACTTACACCGATGACTATAATACCTTTGACCGATTTTTAAGTGCGCTTGAGTTTTAACGATGTACATTTGTCTACGCTATTTATTCTCCTTCACTGTTCTTGTATTAGCGCTGATTACTAAATCGGGAAACGTAATGGCGCAAGCAACCGTCATCGATTTAGATCGGCTTGAGCGTGCCACAGTATATATCATGCAAACAGATAATGTCGGCACGGACTTATTGGTAACATGTGTAAGTTCTGGGACAATTGTTAGTCGGGATGGCCTCATATTAACAAACGCACATAGTGTCGTACCCAGCCAGACATGCAAAGGCCAGACACTAATTATCGCTATGACCTCGTCAATTGGTGAAGCGCCTGTTCCTCAATATCGAGCCGAAATCGCCCAAACTGATATTGGAATTGACCTCGCCTTACTGCGTATCACTCGTGAGCTTGACGGTCGACTCATAGATTCACAAACGCTTAGTCTTCCGTTTGTAGAATTAGCAGATTCGTCATTGATTAAACTCGATGAAACTATCACGGTCATTGGTTATCCAGGTATCGGTAATGATCCTGTCGCCTCTGTCCGCGGCACAATTACAGGTTTTGTCTTTGAACCCAGTAGTATAAATCAGGGTTCAGCATGGCTAAAAAGCAGTGCGCTGATTCCTGGTACCATGTCTGGGGGGGGTGTTTACAACCAACAGAGTCAGTTGATTGGTATTCCTACAACTGCTACGGTCACATCCAGTAACGGTGTTTCGACCAATTGTTTGGCAATTCAAGACACTAATCGTGACAAAATTGTAAATTCAAATGATTATTGCGTTCCAATAGGTGTCTTTATTAATTCGTTGCGCCCTTCAAATTTTGCTCGTCCACTTTTAAGAGGAGCTTCCCTTGGTCTGGTGCTTCAAACTGTATCTTCTACAGCTGCCGTTCAACAAGCAAGTGGTATTCCCACGTTTAAACGCCTATTTTTCGCCTCATCAGTTAATCCTGCAGGAATGCCCTCTTCTGTGATAAGCAGCCTACCTGCAGGCAGTAATAACTTATATCTGTTCTTTGACTATGCGAATATGACGCCCGAGACTGTTTATGAACTACGTGTCACAACCAATAATGTCCCCAACGCAACGTTTAGTCTCTCACCAGTGCGTTGGAGCGGGGGTGAAAGTGGTATGTGGTATATCGGTAGTGGTGGTCAACCTTGGCCCAATGGGGTCTACGAGTTTACACTATTTGCGAACGGTGTGGCCGCACCATCTCAAAAATTGACCATAGGCGCAGCGCCTACTTCCGATCCTGTTTTTAGTGACATTACTTTTGGTTTGCTCGATTCCAGGGGGCAACCGCAGGGCAACGGCTTTGTGCTTCCTGCCGGAAACATTGCAACTGCACGTTTTATCTATCGCAATTTGCAGGACGGATTGAGTTGGATAGCAATTTGGTATCTCAATGGTACAGAAATAAAGCGCGTAGAAAATACGTGGAATGCAGGCCCAAATGGAGCATCACAAAATACAAGCATTGAGGTTTCAGAAGGGTTACGACCCGGAAGCTATCGATTAGAACTATATATCAAAGATCATCTACAGGCCACGTCAGATTTTATTATAGCAGGCGCTCAACAAGGTGCGTTGCCCCAGATATTCACAAATCTTCGCTTTACAACTGCAAATTCCGATACAGATGCCATTACTAGTGCGGCTCTCAGTAATTTTCCACAGGGTCTTACCGCACTTTATGCGCTATTTAATTGGGATCAAATCGCTCCCGGTACGCTTTGGACTCTGGAATGGTTAGTGGACGGTGTGCCATTCTACGATCAAACGCAACCTTGGAGCAACGCACAATCGGGTGAAAATTTTTTAATGCGTCTTACCGCTCCAACAGGACTTCCTGATGGGACATATTCAGTTGAACTTCGGGTAAGTAATGTCTTACTACAGAAAGCACAAGCACAAATCGGAATTGGGCAACTTCCTATTGATCGCTTTGCACGCGCGGCTGGTGTACAGCTGCGCGGACATATTTTAAACGCTGATACTCGACAAGGAATCCCCGGTGTAACAGTTATCATCATTAGTGAGCAGTTTTCGGTAAGTGACTTTACCTGGAACCAAGACGAAGTATTCGATTTAGCAATCACCGACAGTAACGGAACGTTTGAAATTAGCCGTCCACTGGCCTATAGTACTACTGACGCGCCTGTAGCTTATAGTGCCATTATCTCTGCTAATGGTTTTCTCCCACTGACTGCTGATGGTATTGAAGTCAAAGCCGATACCCCTAATCCGCTTGACCTAACAATCTATTTAAACAAGGATTAAATACCATCTATGTCACCCAAACAACGCATTGATGTACTAATGTTTGAGCGAGGTCTAGCATCGAGCCGTGAAAAAGCGCGGGCCATGATTATGGCAGGCGAGGTTCTCGTCGATGACCAACCAGTATCAAAACCTGGCGCCCCTGTCGATCCTAATGCCAATATCGTGGTCAAAAATAAGCCTCGGTTTGTAAGCCGTGGTGGGGACAAGCTGGCTTGGGCGCTCAAAACTTTTCAAGTGGATGTATCAGGCCGCGTTTGCGCTGACGTAGGCGCTAGTACAGGCGGCTTTACGGATTGTCTACTCCAAAATGGCGCTGCTCGCGTATATGCGATTGACGTGGGATATGGACAAATCGACTATGCTTTGCGCCAGGATTCACGCGTAATCGTTATAGAGCGAACCAACGCTCGCTACCTCGCAACTCTTGGGGAACCAGTTAATTTTGTAACGGTAGACGCTTCTTTTATTTCACTAAAGATTCTCATTCCAACCATCAAACATTGGCTGCAATCTTCGGCAGATCTCATCTTATTAATTAAGCCACAATTCGAAGCGGGTAGAGATGAAGTTGGCAAAGGTGGTGTGGTGCGCGATTCTAAAACGCATAAGCGTGTTCTAACCGACATTCTCACTGCATTGAAACAACTTGGGTTTGACATCCGAGGATTAACGACCTCACCAATTAAGGGGCCTGCTGGAAATACAGAATTCCTCACATGGATAAATTTTGACAGTTCAAAAGAGTCTTCACCTGATATTGCTACAATGATTGCTGCTGTTATACCCTAATCCTTCGAACCTCCTCTACACCAACCAGTGCTTTTACCTGTATAATCAACCGACACACTAACATAGAATTGACGTAAAATATGACGCGAACTGATATTCGTAATTTTTCAATCATTGCTCACATCGATCATGGTAAGAGTACTTTAGCTGATCGACTGTTGCAGCTTACACATACTGTTGCTGACCGCAATATGCAGGAACAGCTTCTTGATAGCATGGACTTGGAACGTGAACGTGGCGTCACCATTAAGGCATCTGCTGTTCGCATGAATTATCATGCCAAAGACGGAAATGATTACATCATCAATCTGATCGATACTCCCGGTCATGTCGACTTTAACTATGAGGTCAGTCGTGCGCTTCAATCGTGTGAAGGGGCTGTGCTGGTCGTCGATGCTAGTCAAGGTGTAGAGGCACAAACACTAGCGAATCTTTATCTCGCCCTTGACCACAGCCTCGAGTTAGTTCCTGTTATTAACAAAATTGATCTGCCAGCGGCACATCCTGTGGAAGTTGCGCAAGAATTGGAAGATCTGTTAGGCATTGCTGCAGATGAAATGATCCCGATTTCTGCTAAACAAGGAATTGGTATTCAGGAAGTTTTAGAAGCGATTGTTACCCGTGTTCCATCGCCAAAAGGCGAGTTGGATGCCCCTTTAAGAGCACTTGTATTCGACTCACATTATGATGCTTATAAGGGTGTAGTAGCCTACGTACGTGTTTTTGATGGTAGGCTAGACGCACGTTCCATCTTGCGACTTATCGCTACTGACGCCAAATTTGAACCTGTTGAAATTGGCGTATTTAGCCCGAAGATGACGGTTAAGGATTCACTGGAAGCCGGTGAGGTTGGTTATGTGGCAACAGGCTTCAAAACAGTACGAGAATGCCGTGTTGGTGATACGATTACGCTCGCAATTAATGGTGCCCCAGTAGCGTTACCTGGCTATGAACGGGTCAAGCCAATGGTCTTCGCAGGATTCTATCCTACTGACAATGACGATTATACAAATTTGCGCGAGGCGTTGGAAAAACTTCAGCTTAATGACGCTTCTCTGGTTTATCAGCCTGAAACATCTCAAGCATTGAATTTTGGTTTTCGTGTCGGCTTTCTGGGCTTGTTCCATATGGAAATCATTCAAGAACGCTTAGAGCGCGAATATGACCTCGATATTCTGGCTACAGCTCCTAGTGTCGAATATGAAGTCGTTTTGACCAATGGTGAAATTATCTTGATTGATAGCCCTGCCCAACTACCCGACGAATCTACTATTAATGAAATCCGCGAACCTTGGATGAAAATCCAGATTTATACTCCACAAGATTATATTGGAGCGGTGATGGATTTGGTCATCAAGAAGCGCGGTGAGTACATTACCACCGAATATCTCGACCCAACGCGAGTCATGCTCCACTATCATATTCCTCTATCAGAAGTTATTGTCGATTTTTTCGACCGTCTTAAGAGTATCACCAAAGGGTATGCCAGTATGGATTATCAATTCACCGAATATCGTGCCGGTGATTTGGTTAAATTAGACGTGTTGGTCAACAATGAACCAATGGATGCTTTAGCCATGATCATCCATCGCGAAAGTTCATATTACAAAGGTCAGAAACTCGTAACCAAGCTAAAGGATCTTATTCCCCGGCAAATGTTTGTCATTCCTATTCAGGCTGCTGTAGGAAAGAAAATAATCTCCCGTGCCAATGTCAGTGCTATGCGTAAAGACGTGCTTGCGAAATGTTATGGCGGCGATATTTCCCGAAAGAAGAAACTGCTTGAAAAGCAGAAAAAAGGCAAGAAGCGTATGAAGATGGTCGGTTCTGTTGAAGTTCCACAAGAAGCCTTTATGGCAATTTTGAGCTTGGACGATGACTAGGTGCTATAATTCACTTGTTTCAATCCAGTTCATTACAGATTGAGCTTGCCCCTTAGATAATCGCCGGGTTCTAACGAATTTAGGCACAAGATCTCCTAGCTGGAACAATGATTGTATAGGTATTCCGGCTGGATGACCAAATTGCCGCATTTCAAGTAATGTGACAATTGTTTGTATTTCTAGCCCCACACTTCGAGCATTCAATATAAACTTTTGAATAGCATTCATATCAACGACAGAATTTAAAAGCAGTGTACTTATATGACCAGAATTGTAACAACCAACCAGATCATAAACAGCTGCCTCGTCCCTTCCCCGACTGTAAACCAGTGGCAAGCCAGTTTGTATACTGCAAACTAATCCCAGCGGAAAACTATCTGCACTTGCAATCAAGTGATCATTTTCCAAAACATTGAACTTTCCTAACACCAATTTCCCAACTTCGACTAGTAATTGAGGATAAGCAGGCAAATACTCAGGGCAGAAACGTACAGGCGCAACAGCATCATCAAAAACAAAATGACCAAATTGGAGTATACCAGTATCCAATAGCCATTCAGGTATAGTTGAACTCATGCGCTAGTTTTCTCTTGGATCATCTGCCAAAGCATTGACATTGCCCAAGTACTGACCCAAGCTGGAGCAGTTTCACCTTGCCCGCCAAACCCATATACTCGTGAGCGGGTACGATCGGGGGTGTAAACGGCAATCGCAGTGCCATTTTCAGAGTCGGCATGTTGGTCGTCCATATCTGGGCGGCTCACGACTGCAATCCCAGCACTTGTTTGATTTAATTTGCAAATGGTTTCAGCAACCAATTCAGCCAGTTCACGAATAGACAGCGAAGCATCTAAATTTAGTTTCGATTGGACACTTGCAGGGCTATCATATATTTCATGGTTAATCAACACACTCTCACTTCCCATTACCTGTTTTAAGCGCTGCCTAATCGGATCACCAACACCTGTCTCACTTATCGCTAAAGTCAATCCATGTGCCGATAATAGCTCCACCAATACATTTTCAATTTCGTCGCCATCAACCCCAAAAACAAACTTGCCTACCCGGTCACGAATTTGAACCTCTACCATCGCGATCATTTCATCTGCAATAGCAACGGTATCGGCTTTCGCTGTGATACGCACATCGACCTGTCCGGCATGAGCAGCCAAGCCGACTGTAGGATTAGCCATTTCAAGTAATTTTGCCCCTATCTCGTTATCAAGCAGGCTTTCACCTATTCCGGCTGTCTTCAAGACTTTTGCTTTTATAATCCCTGTACCCAGTTTATAGTGTTCCTTAAGATATGGGATAACTTTTTCATTCATTAGGAATTTCATTTCCCGTGGAACGCCTGGCAAACTAATAACGACACTACCTTGATGCTCAACAATAAATGATGGAGCAGTACCGACTGGATTTTCAATAACAATCGCATTATCTGGGAGGTACGCCTGCCTACGATTGTTATCGGTCATTTGGGCGCGGAAACTAGTAAAACGCTCAGCTATTGTGTCCAATAGATTCTGGTGAAACGATAGTTGTCGGTCAGTTGCCATTGCTACCGATTGACGGGTCATATCATCAATTGTTGGTCCCAATCCACCGCAGGTTATCACAACATTTGACCGTCCCATCGCTATTCTTATGGCATCAGCAATCCGTATTTCGTTATCACCAACTGAGGTCATAAAAAACACGTTTATTCCGATATCCTTTAATGCCTTGGCAATAAACACGGAGTTAGTATCAGTTATTTCCCCTAGCAAAATCTCAGTGCCAATTGCCACAATTTCTGCATTTATGTTTTCCGGCATGGTATACCCAACTCTCAGCTAAAATAATCTAATACATAGTACTCTATTCAAGCAAAACTGCATACTCTTTGCACAACGAAATGGATATACCGGATTGCATGGAAAAAACAGGGAAATCGTCACGAGTAGTGTTTGCAAAAAAAAAAGTAGACGTTATAATCACTCCAATAAGTAGAATAAAACACAAAGCAAATACTTTGTGCAAATTCAACAAATTAATGTTCGTAAAAATGCTATTACCTAAACAGTCTATATGGAGGATGCAAGGTGGCAAGTGTAACGTTTAATCATGTATATAAAAAGTACCCTGGTGGGGCCAATGCTGTAGCAGATCTACACATTGAAGTTGCTGACAAAGAATTCTTGGTATTCGTTGGCCCATCGGGTTGTGGTAAGTCGACCAGTCTGCGGATGCTCGCAGGTTTGGAAGAAATTACCGAAGGCGAGATCCTGATTGGCGACCGTGTCGTCAATAACGTAGCGCCTAAAGATCGTGACGTTGCCATGGTGTTCCAAAGCTATGCGCTTTATCCTCACATGACTGTTTATGATAACATGGCCTTCGGTCTTAAGCTGCGTAAAACTCCTAAGCAGGTCATTGACCAACGCGTGCATGAAGCCGCAAAGAGCTTAGGTATCGAGCAATTGCTTGATCGTCGTCCTCGTCAGCTATCAGGTGGTCAGCGTCAACGTGTCGCTGTAGGCCGCGCGATTGTCCGTGAACCTGCCGTCTTCTTGATGGACGAACCCCTCTCCAACCTTGATGCTAAACTCCGCGTAGAAGCGCGCTCCTTCATCAGCAAGCTGCATCAACGCCTCGGCACCACATTCATTTACGTAACACACGACCAAGTTGAAGCTATGACGATGGGTACGCGTATTTGCGTATTGAGTGCGGGTGAGCTGCAACAGATTGATACCCCATTTAATCTATACCATAACCCACGCAATTTGTTTGTCGCCGGGTTTATCGGCAGCCCGTCAATGAACTTTTTTGATGCTACCCTCAAACAAGAAGGTAATGGTCTAGTTGTCGATACCGGCAACTTTAAACTACCAATTCCCGTTGACCGCGTTGAGTCCTACAAATCCTATGCCGGGAAGAAAGTGGTCTTTGGTATTCGCCCTGAGGATATTCACGACGTCGATTTCCAGCCCCCGGGAATTGTTCCCGGAACTATTGAAGCAAATGTTGATGTTGTGGAACAGATGGGCAACGAAATGGTTGTCTATTTGGAAGAACGCGGGTCAACCTTTATTTCTCGTATGGATCCCCGCACCCGTTCACGCGTCGGTCAGCGGATGGGTGTTGTCTTCAACTTGGAAAACATGCATCTCTTTGACGTAGACAGCAAGTTGTCATTGGCATACGACTACAAGACAGCAGAAGCAGCAAAAACTAAGTAGCTGCCTAAGTAGCTAGTCCTTATAGAGCCGCCCACATTTAGGGCGGCTTTATATTTCCACCCACAGATATGGTATCCTACTGCACGTAACACTTTTTACACCAATACTCCAAAGCAGAGGTTCAAATTCCGGTGAAACTAACTGTCAATAATAAACCTGAGTTATTTCAACAACTTAAGAATGAGTGGAATGAATTGCTTGTTCGCAGTCACTCTAATCGTGTTTTTAGCACTTGGGAGTGGCAATCAACGTGGTGGGTCGCTTACCACCCAGGTGAACTGTGGGTGATTACTTGTAGAGATGATGCTAATCGTCTGATTGGAATTGCGCCTTGGTTTATCGACTTGACGGAGAAGCATGGTCGCGTTGTACGTCCTATAGGCTGCGTTGAGGTAACCGACTATCTTGATATAATTGTAGATAACGACTGTATACAGCCTGTTTTTGAAGCCTTGGCTGATTATGTAGTCTCAAATAAGCAGCACTTCGATCTCATAAATCTATGCAATCTTCCCGAGAGCTCTCCGACTTATGGGCATTTCGCGGACATACTAAAGCAACACGGCTTTGAGGCCACCCTCACTCAACAAGAAGTTTGTCCGGTAATTAACCTTCCTGCCAGATGGGAAGATTATTTCGAATTACTTGATAAAAAGCAACGCCACGAATTGCGCCGCAAGCTACGCAGAGCAGAAGGCGCACCAGAAAAAATTGAATGGTATATAGTCGGTGAACAACAAAATTTGGATGCCGAAATCGATAAATTTTTGCATCTTATGGGATCTTCGCAATACGAAAAAGCGAAATTCCTCGAAGATCAACAGAACCTAGACTTCTTCAAAGCAATTGTCCCCATAACTTTTCAAAAGCATTGGCTCCAATTGAGTTTTCTAATAATCAATGATGAACCTGCTGCAGCCTACTTGAATTTTATCTACGGTGATAGCGTTCTAGTTTATAACTCTGGCCTCTCGCCAGATAAATATGGACACTTAAGCGCCGGCATCATTTTACTTGCCAACAATATCCGTACCGCCATAGAGAACGGATATAAAGTCTTCGACTTCTTGAGAGGAAATGAAATCTATAAATTCCGTATGGGTGGTCAAGAAACCAGGGTATTCATGCTCACCGCCAAACTATTATCAACGAAATAGCTTTTGCTGACAATAACCACGTTTATAACGCTATTTCTCCACTGGCTAAAGGATTGAGATTGAAATTCGCATCACAAAAATCTCTTAGCCAGTGATGTCACTAGCCCTTAACCCCCATAAGAATTGGGAATATCCGCTACCGTAACAGCTATGTACGGTTCTTTATCTTGGTTAGGCAACACTTCATTTTCGTTCATGAGTGTCTGCCCCTTGTGATACAAAACATCGTTAAACCCGTCGTACCGATAACGGCGGTTGACCCAGCCATACTCTGGGTGCTCAAACATTACATTAAACTGAATTGCCTCATCGCTTAGGATAATTTTCTCGGCGATAATCCAGATGGGGGCGTATTGATCTAAATGTGGTTTAGCTTTTGCATCACGCTTGTCACGAAGTAATTGTTCATGGTTCATGTTTAATTATTCCCAATTTAAGAGTCAAGTAGTCTCTATTGTAACGATGCGCCCATAGATTCGACAAGCTGTTTCACTCGATTCTGGAACTTAGGTTGAGAGTATGATATTATCCCACCTAATGTGCAATTTGAAAATGTTCAGGAGTGCCCTCTTTTGCGAGAGATTTTGCAGTTAGTGTGGTCTCGTTTCAAAGTCATCGCTAGTATCGTCGGTGATGTGGAAGCCAGCATCATTGCCATAGGATTTTACTATACCTTTCTGGTACCGTTTGGACTTCTAGCTCGCTACTCCGGAAAAACGCTAAAGCAGCAGGATAAAGTTGAATGGCTTGAACGGCCACTTGTTCCTTCAGATCTTGATGCTGCTAAACGTCAGGGTTAATCAATAATGTATATTCTCGGTATCGCTTGTTATTATCACGACTCGGCTGTTGCATTGATCAAAGATGGACAGTTGGTTTCCGCTGCGATGGAGGAACGATTCTCTCGGAAAAAAAACGACAACAGCTTTCCAAAGAAGGCCATAGAATTTTGTCTGAAACAGGCTGGCATTAAAGGACAAGACCTCGATTACGCTGTCTTCTATGAAAAGCCTCTCATTAAGTTCGAACGCATCCTACTGACAACCCTTGAAACCTTTCCCAAATCTGCCAGTGTTTGGCGCGATGCAATGGTCAATTGGTTGAAAGAAAAACTTTGGATTAAGACTGAGATTCAAAACCAAGTCGGCGTGAAGTATGATCGTATTCTCTTCTGTGACCATCACATGAGTCATGCTGCAAGTGCTTTCTTTGCCAGCCCCTTTCGTGAAGCAGCTGTACTAACTGTAGATGGTGTGGGTGAGTGGACAACCACGACGCTTGGCAAAGCTACCAGCCAATGGACAAACGATGCCTCGGGGAAAAATGACATAGAACTCTTTCAAGAAGAAAAGTTCCCTCATTCAATAGGTCTTCTATACTCTGCTTTCACAGCTTATCTAGGCTTTCAAGTCAACAACGGCGAATACAAGGTCATGGGGATGGCACCTTATGGTCAGCCTCGCTATATTGACAAGGTCCATCGTCTAATAAAACTCAATCAAGCAGATGGCAGCTTTCAACTCAACATGGATTATTTTAGCTATCATTATTCAGCCAGTGATAGCTATAACCAACGCTTTCTCGATTTGTTTGGACCTGCTCGTTCGGTCACAGCGGACTTTTTCACATCAGTTACCAATCCCGAACGATCAGCTGAAAAAACCGCAATGGATGAGAATCAGCGCTTTGCCGACATTGCGGCTAGTATTCAGGTAGTTACTGAGCAAACGCTCATTGGCATTGCCAATTATCTCCACAAAAAAACCGGTCTGAGCAAATTGGTTATGGCTGGTGGAGTAGCCCTCAACACGAAAGCGAATTATCGTATTCTTGCCGAAACCCCTTTTGATGAAATTTATATTCAGCCAGCCGCGGGAGACGATGGTGGCGCATTAGGGGCGGCCTTGTGGGTATATCATATAGCGCTTGGCAAACCACGTGATTGGGTAATGCCGCATGCCTATTGGGGTCAAGGATTTACCGATGGTGAGTGTGCTGAATTTCTCAAAGGTAAAGGCATTAAGTACGAATCTTACGCCGATAGTGAAGAAAAGCTCATCAATACTATTGCAGAAGGGTTGACCCAAAAGAAAGTTGTTGGATTCTTTCAAGGTCGATTCGAATGGGGACCACGCGCACTAGGGAACCGTAGCATATTGGCTGATCCTCGTACCGAAGAAATGAAAGAAGTCGTCAATACCAAAATCAAGTTTCGTGAACCTTTTCGCCCTTTCGCTCCGGTTATACTTAGGGATCGTGCGGCAGAATATTTCGACTATCCCAATGTTGAAGTTCATGAAGCGCCCCGCTATATGTTAATGGTCGCGCCTATCAAAACCGAAAAACAAGATAAAATACAGGCGGTTTGTCATCAAGGGACAGGGCGGTTGCAGACAATTGAGCGCGAAACCAATCCACGTTACTATGGAGTCATAGAACGATTTGATCAAATTACAGGTGTGC
Organism: Aggregatilineales bacterium; assembly: GCA_044226325.1. GTDB lineage: Bacteria > Chloroflexota > Anaerolineae > Aggregatilineales > Phototrophicaceae > CFX2. The sequence continues at coordinate 369,232 of JBGAHG010000001.1, read as the reverse complement.
CAGTTGTGCTCAACACATCTTTTAATTTACGTGGTGAACCAATAGTCACATCACCAAAAGATGCTTGGAATACGTTCCAAAACAGTGATATTGATTATTTGGTTCTCAATTCATTCTTAGTACGAAAAACCAAATAAGAGGTGTCCAATGCGTGACTTATTCGCCCGTATGGGCATACTCGGCGAGTTGTTAAGTTTTTTATGGCGTCGTAAACTCTATTGGCTAATCCCTATGATTATCACATTAATCGTGTTTGCCATTTTCATCATTCTTGGCAGCAATCCAGCCCTTCAGCCATTTATCTACACACTCCATTAGAAAGTAGATCCAGTGGACAAATCAGCGGTTGTTATCCTAGTTATTGTTACGATATCACTCTTAGGATCATTTCCAGCAGCTAAAATCTCTCTCAAAAAGGAGAAAGCATATTCCGGCACGCTTGGGAAACTTTTTCACCATATCGCTGTAGGAGCCTATTTAGGTGTAGCTCCTGCTGCACTTCTAGGCAGTATTGTTGTAGGGCCACTAAAATTAGGTGTTCCGTTGGCGCTTACAGGTTTGGCACTGGCTTTCGTTATGCTTTTGCTATATGCACTAGAAGAACGATCTGCAAGAATGGGTTTGGAAGTAGACGATAACACCTGGACGCAAGAAGACGCGAAAAAATCGCGTTTGTAAGACAAAATGACTTTAAGCGCCTGTGAACAAAATTAAATGTCACAGGCGCTTTATATTTGGGTATAATTGCACCGCTAAACCAATTACATCTGACAAAAGGATAATCCCTACATGCCTCGCGCGTTATTGAGCGTCTACGATAAAACTAATCTCGTCAGTTTTGCGACCAATCTTGTTGAATTAGGTTGGGATCTCGTTGCTAGTGGCGGCACAGAATCCACATTGCGTGGCGCTGGCCTACCAGTCACTCCTATCGAACAGCTAACAGGTGTCCCTGAAATGTTGGATGGACGAGTGAAAACGCTCCACCCCGCTATACACGCTGGTATTTTAGCGCGCGACAAAGCTGAAGATTTGGAAAGCCTTCAAGAACTCGGTTTTGCTCCTATCAATATGGTAGTCTGCAATTTGTATCCGTTTCAACAAACTGTTTCCCAAATTGGCATTACGCTCCAAGATGCTATTGAGCAGATTGACATTGGTGGGGTAACGCTTTTACGTGCAGGCGCTAAGAATTTCTTCCATGTAGTAACCATTAGTGATTATTCTGACTATCCAAAGATCAGTGCCGAACTGAAGGCATCAGGGGCTGTTGATTTGGCAACGCGCCGGAAGTTGGCCGTCAAAGCATTTGCTCATACGCGCGATTACGACACTGCTATTCATGCCTTTTTATCACAGGATATGGTTCCAAGCCTACTCAGTACGGAATTACCTCAACACCTTTCAATCGGAATGCAACGGGTAGAAAACCTGCGTTATGGCGAAAATCCGCATCAAGCAGCTGCCTATTATAGCCGTTCCGCAAATCTTGGGCCGTTAGGCGGGACTGTACTTGGTGGAAAACAGCTTTCATACAACAATATTCTGGACCTGGATTCAGCGTGGCGCGCGGTTAGCAGTTTCAACGAGCCTGCGGTTGTAATCGTCAAACATCTAAATCCCTGTGGCATTGCGACCAGTTCATCGATAACCGAGGCATTTCCCGGCGCACTGGCTTCTGACCCTGTGTCAGCCTATGGCGGGGTAATTGCAGTCAATAGGATTGTGGATGAAGATTTTGTTGCGGCGTTAGGTTCACTTTTCGTAGAAGCGATTGCAGCACCGGCATTCTCGCCCGGTGCCCAAGCGACATTAGGCGATAACCGCAAGAACTGCCGTTTGCTCCAAATGCCACTCGTTTATAGTGGCAGCGAATTTGAAGTAAGAAGTGTACAAGGCGGTTGGCTCGTCCAAATTGCTGATACTGGCGATCCAAATGGAACTGTATTGCAAATTGTCTCCGAACGCCCTCCCACACCTGAAGAACGCGTTGCCCTTCAATTTGCGTGGAAAGCCGTTCAACATGTTAAGTCAAATGCGATTGTATTGGCGCAGGCCAACCAGACAGTAGGAATCGGCGGTGGACTTTCGAGTCGTGTTGATTCCGTCGAATTAGCCGCTGCAAAAGCCGGAAATCGTGCAAAGGGTAGCGTCATGGCCTCAGATGCCTTTTTCCCATTTGCGGATAACATCGAAAAAGCAGCACAAGCTGGCATTACGGCAATCATCCAACCGGGCGGATCTATTCGAGACAAAGTGGTTATCGAGGCTGCAAACAAAGCAAATATAGCGATGCTATTTACCGGCGTACGGCACTTTAAACATTAGCAGCTTCGCTGACGGTATGGCAACCGAGCCTTGCGAGTAAAGAATCCGCTCTGCTATAATGACCATTATCGCCACCTTAGCTCAATGGCAGAGCAACCGCTTCGTAAGCGGTAGGTTGTGAGTTCAAGTCTCACAGGTGGCTTCTATAATGCCCGCATCGCCTACATGATGCGGGCATTTCATTTGTATTATTCCCTAAAGGGAGCACAAATCATGCATGACAGGCAGCGTCCAGTGACTATAGCAGTTGTCGGGGGCACAGGTGCGGGCAAGACCACAATTTCAAATGCCATACTGGAACGAGTTGGTAGTCATCATATTGCCTACATTCCTCATGATGCCTATTATAAAGACATTCTCGATATTCCTTTCATCCAAATAAATGTCCGAAATTTTGATCACCCTGATGCGCTGGATACACCATTGATGATTGAGCACATCAGACAATTGCAGAAGTGGCAACCAGTGAATATACCTGTATACGATTTCACACTTTATCAACGTACAGAAAAAATCCAATTAGTTCAACCACAGCCTATTCTCTTGATAGAAGGTATATTACTTTTCGCAGAACCCGCCTTACGCGATCTGTTTGATATTAAGATTTTTGTAGATATTGACGCGGATATTCGCTTCATCCGACGCCTTCAAAGAGATATTGTCGAAAGAGGCCGGAGCATCGAGTCGGTAATTAATCAGTACCTCACGACTGTACGCCCCATGCATCTCCAATTCGTTGAACCTAGTCGCCGCTACGCTGATGTCATTATCCCCGAAGGCGGATATAATAGGGTCGCAATTGACATGGTCGCAGATCGCATTCGAACCATGTTAACAGAGCTGGAAAACGGTAGCGCCAAATAGCATTCAAAGTGGATGTTATCCATCCTATCAAACTTGCTCTAAGGCAATAACACTCATATAATGGGATTGATAGAAAAGTACCGCAACCTAATTAGCACCATCTTCTGGTGACTGAGATTACACCAGTGACAACACGTACACAGGCCGATCCAATTGATACCAAAGCTGTAATGACTGTGCTTGATAGTATAAAAGCACCAATCATTCTTCTTAGTCATGCCCATGACATCATTGCTTTAAACCAGCAAGCACAGCAACTTTTCAATCTAGCTTCTGCCTCAATTGAGGGAAAACCGCTGACAGCTCTCCCACAGGGTGAAGAACTCAACCGAATATTTGACAGTAATAATACGTTACGTGAATGGGCATATGGGGAGAATGTCTTTGCGCCAGTGTTGGAGACCGCATCTCACGGATGGACGATCCTTCTCAATGATGTGAGCCATTATAAACGCCTCAACCATAATCAGAGTGAATCCATGCGGTATTTGCTGCACGATTTGCGCTCTCCACTGACCGCCATCCAGGGTTTCGCCAGTATGATGGGGCCTGTAGGGAAATTAAACGAGAAACAAGAACACTTCATTGCCAAAATTCTATCTGGTGTGACACAAATGACAGCCCTTGTGGAAAATGTTCAAGACGCAGGGCGCTATGATCCCGATTCGGGTTCGTACCAACTTACGCGTATCCCGACAGATCTCAGCCAGATTGTCCGCAAAATAGTTGATAATCATTTAGTTCCGGCAGAAAAAACGTTATCTATGAGTCTTTCAATTGCCGAGGACTTGCCCATAATCAATGCCGATGAAACCATGCTACAGCGCGCCATCAACAATCTGGTAGATAACGCCATTAAGTATACTCCGGATGGAGGATCTATTCACGTGTCGGTAAGCTGCCACGAAAACAAAATTACGGTAGCAGTCGAGGATAGCGGACTCGGCATCAGCCCTCAGAATCAGGCACAGCTTTTCAACCGCCATGCTCGTATTCACCGTCAGGAATTTAAGAAGATTAAAGGTACAGGCTTAGGCTTATTCATTGTTCGCAGCGTTGCCAAACGGCATGGTGGTGATGCATGGGTAAAGAGTGAAGAAGGTAACGGCAGCACTTTCTATATCAGTATACCCCTTGAAGGCGCGAATCTCCTTTCCTTCTCAGCGTGAGAAATCAGGTGGCTTAGTGTACACTCGCATTCCAAAGCTGATGTGAGTGTTTAGGATATTGCCTCATGCCAATTCAAATTCTACCCGAGCTTGTCGTTGCTCAAATTGCAGCTGGCGAGGTTGTCGAACGTCCAGCTTCGGTCGTCAAAGAGTTGATGGAAAATGCTCTTGATGCCGGTGCGCAGCATATCCGAGTCGAAATTACGGGTGGTGGGCGCCAACGCATAAGAATAAGTGACGACGGAACCGGCATTTTGCCTGAGGAAGTGGAACTTGCTTTCCAGCGTCATGCCACGAGTAAATTAACAACTGCTGACGATTTAACTTCCATAGAAACACTCGGCTTTCGTGGAGAAGCACTTGCCAGTATCGCATCAGTTAGCCAGCTCACCATAATTACCCGTCACGCCAGCATCTCATCGGGATTACTCCTACAACTTGCGGGGAGTGAGATTATCCGACGCCAAGGTGTTGGCGCACCGGTGGGCACAGTTATCACCGTTGAAAATCTCTTCTACAATACCCCAGCACGTCTCAAATTTCTCAAGAAAGAGAACACTGAAAAGCGACAAATTGCCCTATATATCACCCGCTATGCAATGGCTTATCCACATGTTCGCTTTACGCTGGAACAGGACGGACGCGAAGTTTTTCGGTCCAACGGCAGCGGTCAACTTGCCGATGTAATTGTCTCGGCCTTGGGTTTGGATAGCTTCAAAAACATGGTCGAGGTCATCAGCCGAGAATCGGATAGCACTGCCCACTCTGAAATTATGGTTACAGGCTATAGCTCGGTGCCCAGCCTACATCGCGCTGACCGCAATCACATCACGCTCTTTGTCAACGGACGATGGATTCAGGACACACGGCTTTCATATGCTATTACGCAAGCATATCATACCTTTTTGATGACGGGACGCTATCCGGTTGCGGTTATCTTGGTCAAACTCCCACCTGCGGAAGTCGATGTCAACGTTCATCCAACTAAGGCTGAAATACGCTTTCGTGACCCCGAAGGTATCTTTAGTGCTGTGCAACGTGCTGTGCGCCGAGCTGTGGTGGATTTGGCCCAAACACCTGCCATGCGCGGTGGGCACTTCGGAGGCATCAACTCTAATCACGACAACTTATCGGCCTGGGAAAATTCGCCAACAGGACAGCGTCAGCTTGGTATGAATCTCGATCTCTATTCAACTGGTGACTACAGACGAGGGACATTATCACCACAGTCACAGGCCGAAAATGCTTCCGACGCAATTCCTGAAGGCCCTGGCGCACCTCAAAGACCCCGTACGCTTCCGATACTGCGTGTTATAGGACAAATAGGTGCGACTTATATAGTTGCCGAAGGCCCTTCAGGTCTTTATCTTGTGGATCAACATGCGGCTCACGAGCGTATACTCTATGAAAAGTTTATGGATGAACATGCCCGCCACGAGCAAGTCGCCCAGCTATCCCTGGAAGCCCAAACGCTTAACCTACCTCCATCAGAAGCTCGACTCATTGAGGAAAATCTAGAAACTTTGCGGGAAGTGGGTTTTGAGTTAGAGCCATTTGGTCCAAACACATTTATTATTCGCAGTGTTCCAGCCCTGCTCGCAGATCAATCCCCTACCGAAGTGTTAGGCGGCATCATCGCTGATCTGGAAGCAGGTACAAGTCCCGGACAATCCAGTATCGAAGATAAAATTGTCACGCGCGTCTGCAAACATGGTGCAATAAAAGCAGGTCAAATATTAAGTACTGACGAAATGCAATCGATCATACGTCAACTTGAACGATGCCGTTCACCCCACACTTGTCCACATGGTCGCCCGACGATGCTTCACATGACTAGCGAACAACTTGCGCGTGAATTTGGGCGGTTGGGTTAGCTCAGGGGCACTATTCAGTAAAACTATTTAACTGCATATGCGACAAATGCGGCAATTTATGCAAAAATTGCATAATTCCCGCTGAAATAGCAGGCAGGAAGCTCCCTCAAAACTGCTGAATCAGCTTTTTTGTCCGGCGGATGGCTCGCTGACTGCCACTGAAATGACACAAATGCAGCGAAACGCCCCCGTATTGCCACCGCCGTGTGATAAGGGTATGCCGCTGCCATTATTGCTTTTTTAGTCGGTGAGTGGTGGGCGATGATGGCATGAGGCATACTCTAAAGTAACTCATTTTCTATAATTATTCTAGAACAGAAGTTCATACCCTGTCAACGCGAATCCGTTCGAATCTTCAAACTTAAGAAGCATGATTCTAGTGAGATTATCGCTCCTCAGATCGGCCTTTCTGCTGACTTCGCTGAAGCGAGTCCTATTTGCTTGCCCATGTGAAAGTATGCTCTGGTGGTGCACCACCTACCCTACCGTAGACTTTGTCAGCATTAGGTTTCGCTACCCATACCATCCAGCTAAACGAATGCGTCTGGCCATCTGTAGGAATTAGCGAGTCCGACAAAGCGTAAGAGGTATCGCGGGTAACTGCTTGCAATACAATCTTGTTAGCCGTTAAATCCGTCAATTGAATTAAATAAACTTCGTCCGGCTCAAGTACACCCACGCCAACCCACTGCAGGCTGAACACACCAGCACCCGCCTCGGCCCCTTCCGGCGGAAAAATTACCGTTGGTGCAACAAATGTTGCAGTCGGTGTCGCCGTTTCATCGCCGGAAGGTGTTGGTGAAAGTGTCGGCGTCGGTGTCGGCGCTGGCACAATTATCGCCTGGCCTATTTTTAGTGTGACATTGCAATCCGGTCCGCCACTCGGTATTTCAGGATTGCACGAAAAAATACCCGGCAAATCCGGGTTAAGCGCAAATAATACTCCCAAAGTAGTTCCATAATTTTCCGCAATACCGACGATCGTATCATCAGGCTGCACAATATATTGATCTTTAGACGAAAACTCGGGAATATTGGGTGAACTTGCTACGGTCGTTGCTTCCGCTGCAACTGATGTTTCAGCATTTTCCGGTGTGGGTGTCGAGGTTTGGCGCGGTATCAGTATCACCGTTCCTGGCCCCGGTAAAATATCAGCACTCTGGATGCTGTCATTCATGCGAACGACCTGGTCAATAATGCTTCCCGGCCCAGTACTCAAATCGCGATAACCAAACGTCCCAATAATGTATCCCAATGTATCATTAGCCTGGACCGTATACTCATATGGTCCAGGTGTTGGACTGGGCGTATACGTTTCGGTTGGGGGCGCAGCGGTAGCTGTTGGTGTCGGGCTACTAACAGCTACCTGCTGCACAGGTTCTTGCACGAGAGTCAAGCTGGCGGTCAGTGTGATGGTGGGTATAGAGGTAGATGTTGAAACGATGGCTTCAACTGTTGGTGTTACATTACCTTGCGGCGCGCTGCTGCACGCTGCCACGAGAAGACCTACGCACATAAGACTCGGAATACGCAAATTACGCATTATGTTCCATTTCCCCGCCCCTGCCATGTAAACTGGTGCGGTTGGGTGACAAAACTCGGTTTATCGGGCTGATTTTGCTTGACGACACCCACTGTCCAAGTGTAATCATGCCGGTCATTCTTCTGGCTTTGCCAATCCGCTGGCAAAATAAATAGCAAGGCCTGGGTTAAAGCAGTATAAACTTGATGGGTTGTGACATCTTCGACGCTTACAAGATAGGCTTCATCTGCGCTCAATGCGCCAGTCCCCAACCAGCGCAACGTAACCAAATCATCCTTTCGGAAAAATGCTTTGTCGGTGGGGCTAAGTGCGGTTGGAATGTTGTAGGTCGGCGTTGCGGTTGGCGTAGGCGTTTCACTACCGGATGAAGTTGGTTGGATGGTCGGCGTTACTGTTGGTGCTGGAACGCGCACTTCCTGCCCCGGATACAAAAGCACGGTACACCCCGGTCCACCGGAACCAATGCCGAAATCACATTGTGAGAAGGCAATTTCTGGATTTAATTCGGAAAGAATACGCAAAGTAGCGCCATACTCGACTGCTATCGTAATAATGTTCTCCTCACCGCTCACGGTGTGGTAGGTAACGCCAGCTTGTAATGTTTCAGTGGCACGTACACGTATGCCTGATGCGTCACGTGTTATACCAGAATCAACGACAACTGTACCGCCATCACTACTCGAACTTTGTGCCCCGGTGGCGGTGGCCGTTGGTACCGCATTAGGGTCAACAGTCGCAGTCGGCCAAGGAACTTCAATCGATTTACCTTGCTGAATTTGATTTGCATCGGTCAGATTGTTCATATCCAGAACCATCTGCATCAGGTCTTTATAATCACGATGACCACACCGTGCAATGATCGCAATTAAACTATCATTAGGCAGCACCTGCTGCACACATGGCCCCTGCGTTGGCGTTATAGTCGGCGTCTCGGTATAGGTTGGCGTCGGTGGCCCAAGGGTGATCGTTGCCAATTGCAGTGTCGGTCGCGGCGTATTTGTGCCGCCAATGCCGCTGAATGGGTCGACCGTAGCGGTTAGCGTTCGACCCGCGACAGTGGGCTGATTAGCAGGCGGCGGAACAACTGCGTTAAATATGCGTGATCCTGCAAAAATCAGTGTCGCAATACATCCCACAAGTACGAGCGTTACCAAACCACCCACAATGTAGCTTCCACCGCGCCAGCGCAAATTACCTTCCAGTAAATCCGTTTCACCATGCAGCTCGGCATAATCGGAACCGGTGTTTTCACTCGTTGAAGCATTGCTGACTACAGGAACATTAACTAAAGTCGTTCCACAGGTGCTGCATAATGCAGCATTTCGATGGTTAGGGGTATCACAAATGGGACAAACCTTATACGCCTGCGACAATACAGTTTCCTCGCTCCAAACATAACCTGACCATTATAAATCTCCACACGCAGCAATGAGGAGGCTCAACCACCTTCGCCACGGATGGCAGCGCCTCGCTATTCTACATCACTTTGTCACCATATTTATTGAGTGTAAGTCTCAATCTGGCAATCGCTCAGTTCGCGTCGCCCAATCGGTGGACAGACGCGCTTCGGTTTCCTCCCAAGTTCGAATACCGCTGGTCGCATCTGGAGCTTCCACATTGCACGCCCCTACCGCACAGGCCCACTGTAATGCCTCTTCTGGTGTACAGTTTTTGAGGAGAGCAGCCAGAAAGCCCGCATATGCTGAATCCCCTGCTCCCGTAGTACCTTTAACTTCGACCTTAAAAGCAGGTATCCATAACTCTCGGTCTGCCCATTCGCTCGTATTAATATTGAGACGTGCTAATCGATGGAATAGTTGCGCTTTTCCGGTCTTCAAATACATTCCCATTTCGCCCAGTTTAAAACCCGCAATTACAACTCCCATCTCCAATAGTTCATCTGCTAGTCCACATAAATATTCCCGTGTTAGGTGATGGAGGATATTCGGCATCCAGCGATCATAGTCGTCACGTCGCAAAGTAAGGATCATCTCCTCAATACTCGGCAGAAATATATCCACGTTGGGAAGTGTTCTTTGGAAAATGAGCATCCAGTTTAAATGGGCAATGCGACCATTGGGGTCGGGCTGTGCCATATCCAGAGAAGTGACGACACCCGTAGCCTTTGCCTTTGCAAAAATCGCCTGCAAATCTTCCCCATCGTCCTCGACCACATGTGGCAGCAGTGTGGGATAGCCAAAGTGGAAAATTCTCGCTTGCCGAATCAAATCAAAATCAATATCACTGACGCCAAAACCGTCATTTGTGCCTGTACAATGTAAAAAAGTCCGGTCAGTGTTCGCAGGCGACAGCGCAATCGTACTTGAACTCGGCTGCCCCCGTTTAACTTTAATCAGTTCTGCTAATTTAGGATCCCGCAGCCGTAAATACATCAGAATCATTTGCCCGATCAAATCCTCACCCACCGTCGCCAACAACTGCACCTTAACACCCAGCCGGTGCAAAGCCAAACCAGTATTGGAAACAGCGCCTCCCGTCGATACTGCAATCGGATCAATCGTATACAAGCGCCCGGGCGTAGTCATATCTTGTGCGCTAACGTGGCTCATTCCCGGAATCAAATCAAGACACAAATGCCCGCCTACCAAAATATCAATCGCTTCACTCATAATTGATGCGTCCCAAATAACGTGAATTCACGTAAAAACTGCGCGCTAGTCCAAACTAAAAAGAAAAATCCCTGTTTAATATGTGGTCACACTAAAACCAAATCAAATTCTATAGGCACACAGACGAATCACAAAATTGTACGTCCTTTATACCGTCGCGTTTGAAACATTTAGATGATAAACTCAGAATGGTTCGTAGTTTAGTACGGGAAATCCAATGACTGAAAAGAAACCCTCACGTGTCGCCCGCGTTCTGCGATTTGCCATTTTTTGGATACTGGCTATCTCCCTAATAATCGTTATTGGCGGGTTTAGTAGTAATACATTGCAATCCGTTTCACGCTACATAAACGAACAGTCTGAGGCAAATCAGCGTGCGGCAGCTTATGTCGCTACCGGCGCTGCGGTGCTGCCTACACTGACCACTCATACACCACAACCAACGGCTACGGTCACAGCCTCCAATACTTTAACGCCGACGCCACTTCCGACAAATACCAGTACGCCATCGGTCACACCAACGGTAACGCCAACTTTTACGTCAACAGCATCCCCTACTCCCCTTCCATCAGCAACGCCAACATCGCAACCGACAGAAGTAGCCCAAGCATTTGAGACCAACACACCTCGCCCATTGGCCGTGACACTGCCAGCCTTGAACACTTTAGCAGCGCCGACCCTTCTACCAGGGTCAGCAGATACCGCCCCGACGACAGCCACTGCTACCAAAGCACCAACTGAAGCGGCTACTGAGCCTGTCGCAACCGTTATCCTTCCAACTGGCGTTCCGAATGTCTTACCGACGCCACTGCTTCCAGATAACGCCGATCCAAGCCAGGTATCTGTGACTGCTATTCCAACCAAAGTGCCTTTGATTGACCGAAAAGGCTACGATCTCGTTAATATCGTGCTGCTGGGTATCGATAGCGAACTCACTGGCGACAATGTTGACCGCACCGATACAATGATCATTGTGTCAATCAACCGAACCACTAACACTGTGTCGATGCTAAGCCTGCCCCGTGATCTCTTTGTATACATTCCCGGTTGGACAATGCAGCGTCTTAACCTAGCCTTCACTCATGGTGAACAGGTCGGTTGGACAGGTGGGGGATTTGGTCTGCTGCGTCAAACCATATTCTATAACTTTGGTATCAACGTTCATTACTACGTCGAGGTAAAACTGAGCGGCTTTAAACAGATTATCAACACGCTTGGCGGAGTTAACCTCACCGTAGATTGTGCCATTCAAGACCGCGAACTAATCGGCGCAGAACCACCAACCCAAGCCAAAGGCCCCGACGACAAAGGCAACTATGTCCTGCCTATTGGTGCCTATACACTCAACGGTGATGGTGCGCTCTGGTATGCACGTTCACGTCACTCCAGCAGCGATTTTGATCGTGGTCGCCGTCAGCAGCAGCTTCTACGTGCCATTTGGCGTGCCGCCCGCAGCAACGGTCAAATCACCAAGTTACCTGAATTATGGTCGCAGCTAACGCAGGTCGTCCAAACTGACCTCACCTTTGAAGATATGGTGGGATTACTTCCTTACGCGCTCAATATTGATCCTGATCGTATCGAGCATTTTGTTTTTAACCGTTTGTACCATACGACGCCATGGACGCCGCCTGATGGCGCAAACGTCCAACTACCGGTTCCCGACACCGTACAGCAGTTGATGGAAGATTTTTACACACCACCCAGCGAAAGTCAGGTCGCGTTAGAAGGGGTAAAGATCGCAGTTTTCAATGGCACGACCAACGCTGATTGGGATCGTGTCGCCGCAGATCGCCTCGGTTGGAGTGGCTTCAATGCGATCGCATCTGGCAACGCTGATAACACTCAATATCCTGATACCATCTTGATTGATCGAACAGGCCAAACTAAGGGCAGCAAAATTCAAGACATCATTAAGATTCTCAATATCAAACCTGAAAATATCCGCGTAGAACCGGATGCAAATCGAACTGCCGACTATGAAGTTATTCTCGGCAGTAATTATAATTCATGCACCTATCAGGTACTTCAGCCCGACGAAACAGGGGGATAAATGTCTGCATGTGTCAATCTTGGAACTAAGCGTTTCCTGCTTCTGCCTTTATTGGCAGTCACAATTGCGAGTTGCGCCATCAACGATTCGACGACAAAACAACCGGAACCACCAATTACATTGAATGCGCCAGCAGCCTTAGTTGAGGAAGGCACATGTGATGTCACAGTGGATTTAGAAACATGGCTGCAAGTGACTGTTCCGGCCCGGCAGCAATTTCAAAGCCGACTAAGCGAGGCTGCCGCTAAAAACGCTGCGGATGTACATGATGACACCCTATTTTTAGCCGGTTTACGGGATACGGTAGCTCGAACCCACACGCCGGATTGCGGTGCTGATGTGCAAAAAACTCTCATCGCGGCTATGTCAGGGGCAGTCACGGCGCTACAAGGTTACTTTAACCATACATTATCTGGCGACCTTAATACGGCGCTTGCAGAACCGCTAAAAGCACTCAGTCAAGTTACAGCGATTCAGAACGACCTAATTACGCGGATGAAAAACCAGTACCAAGTGGAGAATAACGCAACACCCACACCCGCTCGTAAATGACATACGGATGTGGGTGAAAAAACTCACGGACGTGGATTTGCTTATTTATCGATAGTTGTCGGGTCAAATGCATCGCGCAAACCGTCGCCGATGACATACAGGCACAACACGGTAACAACGATCAACAATCCAGGGCCAAGGACCAGATACGGCCCTTTGGTAAAGAAAGTATTGGCTCCGGTAAGCATGTTGCCCCAACTGGCTGCTGGCGGTTTCACGCCGAAACCTAAGAAGCTCAGCGCCGACTCTACCAATATCAGATTACCAATATCAAGCGCCAAGGTAATAAACACGACCGACAACAAATTTGGAATGATGTGGGTAAACATGATATGCAGTGGAGAAGAACCAATCGCACGTGCTCCCACGATATATTCGCGTTCACGTAACGAAAGCGTCTCACCGCGCACCAACCTTGTAATACCCGACCAACCTAAAAATCCCAGAATGAATACCAGCGCAAACGGGCCACCAAATACCGTGCCGGTAAGGTCACTGTTTCTGAGTACAATCCCCGACACGATAATCAACAAGAATAAGCTTGGAATCGAGTCTAGGGTTGTGATAACCCAATTGATGAAATCATCAACAACACCGCCATAATAGCCGGTAATGACACCCAGTGTCACCCCAATCACCAACGAAAGCATCGCAGAAACAAAGGCAATCGATAAGGAGATTTGCCCTGCATACAGTAGGCGCGCGAGATGATCTCGTCCTACATCGTCAGTCCCCAAAATGTGTCCCGCACTGCCTGGAGGCAAGAACGCCTTGTCTATATTGGTTGATGTGTAATTTACATTGAGAACGTAGCGCTCAATTAAAGGTGCAGAGAATGACAGAATTGCTAATAAAACGATCACACCCATCGCGATGAGAGTAAGCTTGTCGCGACGTAAGCGTCGCAATGCCAGTACGGTAAGAGAATCACCCGTCTTCTTAGCAGCATCGTTCTCAATTCCAATAATCGAGGGGCGGGGAGACTGTGCTTGTGACGCCATAATGTGTTTATACCTTAGCCAAACCGAATACGAGGGTCAATGATCGCATATAAAATATCCGACAAAACGAACCCGAGAATTGTCGCTACAGCGCTCAGGATGACTACTGCCATTACCACCGGATAGTCAAGTGCCGTAAGCGTATCAATCGCCAGACGTCCCAACCCCGGCCACGAGAAAATACGCTCAGTAATGGCTGCCCCTGCCAACAAGCCTGTAATGGCCGGACCCAAAAATGTAGCCAATGGCATTAGCGCGTTCCGTGCCCCGTGTTTGAACCAAACTTGCCGCATAGAAAGGCCTTTAGCCTTCGCTGTTCGGATGTAATCCTGCCCGATGACGTCCAGCATTGATGCTCGCATATAGCGTGAATAGCCTGCAATACCGCCTGTTGCCAGAACAAATGTAGGCAAGATTAAGTATTGTAAGCGTTGATAAATGGGTGGGATTCCACCAGTCAACACCGACGGAGCGCGCCCCCCCATTGGCAATAAGGGGCTGACCTTCGGAAACATAGTCGGATTGATATTATGCAACCACTGCGGCAGTACCGATCCAAAAAGAAGGATCAGAACCAAGCCCAGCCAAAATACTGGCACGGCATTAAATACGACTGCGACAACACGGGTGACACTATCAAACCATCCACCCCGTTTGACAGCTGCCAAAATTCCAACCGGAACACCAATCACGATGCCAAAGAACAAAGCAGCTAGCCCAAGTTCAAGAGTAGCTGGAACACGTTCAACAATGATGTCCAATACGGGGCGATGTTGCGAAAATGACATTCCAAAGTCGCCACGCAGAATTCCCAGACGTGTACCGGGCGAATCAGGAACACCATCATCATCAGTATCGATCATGCGCCACTGATCACCAATCAACCACCGTAAATACTGGACCGGCCAGGGATCATTAACACCCATTTGGCGTGCAATTCGTTCTTTTTGTTGTGGGGTGAGTTTTGGATCGCCTGAAAGTGCGGCTGTTGGGCCACCCGGGACAAGGGACATCAACATAAACGACAACACTGTTATGCCGATTAGCGTTGGAATCGCCTGTATGAGTCGGCGAAGGGTATATTTGACCATACTTTATACCTAATTGATAACATAGCAGACTGAACAAAAATCAACACAGGTAATAAATATAATTTTATAATATTCAAGTTATGTGTTCAAAAATCTAGGATCTTAGGGTGGGGAGCTGTATAAAAGCTCCCCACGACTAATCAATTCGTCACGAATTACGGGGTCTTAAGTGCCCAGGTATCGACGTTCCAGTACAACTGGCTCGGATATGGTGAGAAGTTAGCGATGTCGGCGCTACCGGCATACATACCCTCAATCGAGTACAGAGGAATGTACGGAAGATCATCCTGCATCAATTTCTGAATCTTGTGGTAGATGTCCGCACGAGCCTTCGGATCGCAACCGGGGAGGACGCGAGCCTCTTCCATCAGTTTGTCAACTTCAGGATTGCTGTAGGACATGTTGTTGCTACCGCCCGGAACCACATCACTGTTAGTTACGAAAATCTGGGTCTGATCAGGATCATCGGGATAACCATTACGCCAACCAAGAATAACCGCATCAAATGTCTGACCATCCATGATGTCGAGCAGTGTATTGAAGTCAATTGCCTGGAAGTCAACTTCGAAGCCGATTTGCTTCAGTTGGTCTTGAACCAAAGTTCCGACTGTACCACGACGGCTGTTGCCTTCATTCGTATAAAGCGTGAACTTCAACGGGGTACCGTCCGCAGCGTACTTCGCACCCTTCGCAATGCGTGGGGTAGCAGGATCGTTATCCGAATCAACGAAACCAGCCTGATCCAGAAGTTTCTTAGCGGCTTCAACGTCTTGGCTGATAGGTGCCAAAGATGTATCGTATGCCCATGACGCAGGATTCATGGTTGAAGCCATACGCGTGCCGTAACCAAATACCGCACCCTTAACAATGGCATCAACATCAATCGCCTTCGAAACAGCCTGACGTACCAGCGGATCGCCAAACAGCGGGTGATGACCCTGGTCAAGGGCAGCGCCCTTATCATCCTTGGCACTCTTCGGATTCTTAGGATCAGCATAGTTCAACATCAGGTAATCCCAGGCATTGCCGGGGAATTGGTATGCTGTAACCTTACCATCTGTCTGGGCCTTCAAAATATCATCACGACGACCAACAGGTGGTGTATCAATGACGTTCGTTTCGCCAGCGAGGAATTGTTCAAGCGCGACATTCTGATCCGGCACGGTTTTGAAGATGTAACCGGTCGGGATTACCTTGCCATCGGTTGCGCCACCATAGCTCTGGTTCGCCAACAAGCTAACCTGTTCACCGGCACGGAATTCACCGAAGCTAAAGAGACCACCGGTAACGGTTGGATTCAAATTAAAGTCAGCGGTGTTCATAGCCTTATAATCAGTCGGCAAAGCATGTGCTGGCATCGGAAGCAGGTTACCAAAGCTGCCGAGAGCCGTACAATCAACATTCTTGTAGGTCACTACGAGGGTGTTGTCATCCGGGGCTGTAATGCTATCAATAACGTCAAGGAGCGAAACTTCCTGTGTATCGACCACACCGCTCTTAATGGCATCCCAATGATAGAGCACATCTTTGGCAGTAACAGGCGTACCATCAGTCCACTTCCAGTTATCACGCAGTTTGAAGGTATAGACCTTACCACCTTCAGAAATTTCCCAATCGGTTACCAATGCGTCAGGTGAATCCTTACGGAAAAGCGCCGTAGCAGGATCTACACTGATGAGAGCTGGAAAGAGGAAACCAACGACACGTGCCGATGCAGTATCGCTCGCTAGAACCGGATTCATAGTTGCCGGATCGCCACCAGCATTACCTTCAATAATAATACCACCTTCGCCCGGTGCAGGAGTATCCTGTGCTACAGCCGGAACGACCAGCGACAGCGCCAGTAAGGCAGCCGTCCCGGCCATCAATAAACGTCCAAAATGTTTCATACAATGTCTCCTTACGTCTAAAAAGAAACGACAGTTGACCATTTAAGGCAACCAAACCTTTTGTAAAACCGCAGTTTTACAAGCTTGTATTGATATGGGTACTCAATGCTAGTTTAAAAGGTTCAAAAATTGCCCAAAGATCCCCAACAGGCGTTAGTTTAACATATGCTGTAAAAACAGCAAACAAAAAACCTCCTACTAGTGCGTACACTTACCAAAGTAGAAGGTTCTCATAATCATATCGGGGCGGCGGGACTCGAACCCACGACCTCTTGCACCCCATGCAAGCGCGCTACCAGGCTGCGCCACGCCCCGTAATGGTTTTAAGTATAGCGGAACCCCCTCATGCCCCGCAACCCCAAATACACTCCCCTTCAAATGTCCCACACTTGGCAAACCATTTTCCAACCACATGTTAACAACAGGATTCTATTCCTTCTCTCAAAATGGTTAGAAATATCGCCTGCAAACAGTTACCAAAATGTAACCTGAACCAATCCGCAATATGCTACGATGTAATGTATTAGGAGACAAACCTTCGCTGCGCGTATAACTTTCAAAACACAAATGCTGCAAAATTTCGGCGATTTCTCTCATCCATCCGCTGAAACAGCACAAGTATGGCAACGGTGGTAATGAGGGAGCTAATCGCTGCGTTCAGCAGCATCCGGTGAGCTTCCTGTTTTATGGTTCTGCCAATTCAGCGATTTTGTCCCTCAGACCCGCCTGTCATTTCAGCGGGGAATTGGCACAATTGGCATTTAGTACAGAATCACGTTGCTCAAGCTAAAAGTTGCAACCCTACAGTCAAACTTCTATACTCAACTTGTTCGCTATTTATCTGAAAGTATCAACTATGGAAAAGATACCGGTTAGGTTGACGTCGTTGGCGTCGTGCGCGGGTTGAGCTGCTAAACTAGGTCCCGGTGACCTGGCGCAAGTTTTGCAGCCGCTCAATGGATTGTTTCAACCAAATGAATACCCTGCCCTGCTCGTCGGTTTGGCTGAACCGGACGACGCTGCCGTCTATCGCCTCGACGACCAACAAGCCGTCATTTCAACGGTGGATTTTTTCCCGCCTGTGGTGGACGATCCTTACGCATTCGGAGCTATCGCGGCGGCTAACGCCTTAAGTGATATTTATGCGATGGGTGGTCGTCCGCTTATGGCTATAAATTTGGCTGCATTTCCAGACCATTTAGGGCTAAATATTCTCAGTGAGATTTTGCGCGGGGGTGCAGAAAAAGTAAAAGAAGCCGGAGCGGTTGTAGCTGGAGGGCATACCGTAACGGATAAAGAACCGAAATATGGTTTAGCTGTAACGGGTATCGTTCATCCTAATCATATAATTACCAAGGGTGGGGCAAAACCTGGCGATGTACTAGTCTTGACCAAACGGCTCGGCACTGGTGTAATCACGACTGCACTCAAACAGGGTGTAGCGGATGAAGGTGACGTCAAACTCGCCATCCAAAGCATGAGCCATCTTAATAAGGCTGCATCTCAACATGCCGTCCAACATCAATGTCATGCTATGACCGATATAACAGGATACAGCCTTTTGGGGCACAGTCATGAGATGGCACATCTCGGCCATATTGATTTCCACGTCAAATTAAGCACATTAAATTGGCTGAACGGCGCTCAAAGGTACGCAGAACAAGGTATTTTCCCTGGTGGAATGTACCGTAATCAAGAGTATTTCAAGAAATGGGTTACCTTCGATACCGATATTTCAGAAGTACATCAAAACTTACTATTTGATCCCCAAACTTCTGGCGGCCTACTCATCGCACTCGCGTCCGATAAAGCCGAAAGCCTTTGCAATTCCCTTACTCAAATAGGTGAATCTGTCGCCATTATTGGGCATATCGAAACTGGAAGCGGCTTCATTCACGTTCACCCATAAAACAGATCGTCTTTGCCCTGTCTTTACTCTCCAATTGGAAGTTACAACTTTATAAACAAATGACCTATGCGCTTTGCCTGAAATAGCAAAGTGTATTAGCATTATATTTTGGTTTGAATCGAGTGTATCACTCAAAATTGTCTGGAGGTTCGATGATGACTACATTTCCTTCGCCTGTCGCGAAGCCTTCGACGGCCGGGACTGGTCAACTTGCCATTGCCCGTACGGCTTCTGCTTATATTAATTTGAGAAATGGACCCGGCACCGAATACCGTGATATTGGGGATATTCGGAATAATAGCGTTATTGTTTATTATCCAGCATCCCGCACCAGCACAGGTTGGGTATGGGTTGAACAAAGTACAGTCAGTGGTTGGGTATCCACGACGGTTATCACCTTTGAAAATATTGCCTCCCCCGTGCCCGTACCCCCGCAACAAGCAACCCCGTACGATGGAAAAATAGGAATCTGGCATTGGAAAGGCGACTCAATCTCCGAAGCCACCATTGACGATGTGGCACGCAATATTAAGACGGTCGCTCCGAATGTTTCGCAAATTTGGGTCAAAATCTGTGATGCAACCACACGTGATGGCGCGCAATGGCAAGGTTATTGGGATACCAAACGAAGCCTCGCAATTGATGGCCCTCAAAGTATCGACCGCTGGGTAACCACTCTCGCCAAATACGGCATGGAGTTCCATGCATGGTGCGTTCCAAAAGGTACCCACCTTGAAGCCGAAACCAATATCATAATTCAGGCCTGTACCCGTCCTGGAGTGAAATCGCTTATCCTTGACGTAGAGCCTTACGATGGGTTTTGGCAGGGAGGACAAGCCGGTATACGTCCTTATATGACCCGAATTCGCCGCGCAATCCCCGGTTCGTTCCACATAGCCATGTCGGTTGACCCTCGCAAACAACACTATGCCAGTATCTTCCCTACCGAGTGGTTCCCGTTCATCAACAGCATTCACCCACAAGATTACTGGGCAACTTTCCGCCGAACACCCGAAGATGTGCTGCGAGAAACTTATGAAGTTTGGGGAGGCTTCGGTCGTCCGATTATTCCTGTATTAGACAGTGATGCGGATCCCGATGATATGGCGACCGCCATCACACTTGCTACGCAACGACATCGCGCACGTGGCCTAAGTTGGTGGCGACTTGGCACAATTACACCTGCCGGTTGGAAGGTTATCAATACCCCAGTCTCAGGCACACCAAGCCCTAACCCACCGCCACCTGTTGATAATGTCGGGCAAGAAATAACCATCAAGCCGAACGAAGCAGGCTTTGCAAGTGGTCGATACACCGATCAAGTCAATTTTTCCAACTTCCAGAATACATGGGGTTGGACATCACTCTATAAAAACACGGAAGCGCAAACCAGTAAGGTTTGGGCGCGCTGGACACCCCAGATTGCAGCTTCAGGAAAATATGAAATTGCAGTTTTCATTCCGGGGCGGCACTCAAATAGCCAAAACGCTCGCTTTAAGATCAATAATGTGAAGGGTGCAACAGGCGAAATTGTTGTTAACCTCGACCAATCGCGTTATAGCAATGAGTGGGTCACGCTAGGCGTGTACGATCTCGACAAAGCCGTTGTAGGGGCTGGTACTGTTTTCCTAAATGACTTAACAGGCGAAACAGGTCGTGAAATTGGTTTTGACGCCCTTCGTTATCGCCAATTGTTAAGCACCCCTACACCACCAGCAGGTACTGGCAATTCTGCGGACGGATTCGATGTTCCGGTTGGAACCGCTGTAGAACGGCGTTTAGCCACGGTTTGGCCGGGGAAATGGGTAGATGCCAGTCCGTTTGCGCGGCTCTATTTCGTCGGCACTCCCCAAGAAGCGTATCATACTGGCGCTGATCTCAATATGCCTCAAGATGCGGACGCGCATACACCGGTGTATGCAGCGGCCAGCGGCATCGTTACATTCGCCAGCCGATTGCCAGTTTGGGGCAATGTCATCATTATTAAACACGATCCGCTCGCGACCAATGGCCGTGTTTATTACACACGTTATGGTCACAGCGAAAACTTACGCGTGAAACCCGGAGATCGCGTTACGCGTGGTCAGCAAATATCACAAGTAGGTAATGCCTTTGGTGCCTATGCATACCACCTGCATTTTGATGTAAGTCCTACTAAGATTTTAGAGACTAATCCTGAACATTGGCCGGGGAGAAATCTTGATCTTCTTCTCGCTAATTACGTTGATCCGCGTGATTTCATTCTAAAGAATAGGCCGAAGTAGGACGAAAGCATAAATAAAAAGAGGGCGCTTTCATTTTCAGTGTGCGCCCTCTTCATCCTCTTTAGAACAATCCCCAATCGTCTGCTGCGCCTTCTTCCATCATGCTCGGATCCCACATTTCGAGACCCATTTCGATGGTTACCGGACGGCGCAGGTAATTCTGAGCGGTGCGCCGCGTTTGTTCCAACAGTTGTGGCGCATAGGGGCAAAATGGGGTGGTCATAATCATGGTTATATGGCCACGATCTTCGTGTAACTCAGTGTGCCGGATTAGCCCGAGTTCAATAATGTTCATACCAATTTCAGGATCAACGACCTCTCGGAGTGCTTCCAGTAGGCCTTCCTCGGTAATCTGAACTTGGTCAGTCATAATTGCTGGTGTCCTTTACTTAACATATATTGACGCATACTAACATAGGGCGTAATGAGTGTCAATTTGGGTAAAAATACAAACAGGTAATATTCGCTAGACGCCACAAAACACAGAGATTTTACCTTTGAAGACACTCAATTATTGGCATTCCTAAGGGAAAAACCAATATCGTCAGAATATTTATAATCCCAATCATCATTATTGACAACCCTTGAGTCAAACTGCTATACTGACAGGTAGTTTACACCTCTGGGTACAGAGAAAATTTAACCATCATGAAACTAGGAGGAAGTAGCTGGCATGGGCGCAGCTCTCGAAATCCGCAATCTGCACGCAAACGTAGAAGATAAACCTATCCTTCGCGGGGTCAACCTGACAATTAAACAGGGTGAAGTCCACGCATTGATGGGACCGAATGGCTCAGGCAAAAGTACATTAGCGAATGTTCTGCTTGGACACCCAGCATATGAAGTAACTGAGGGCGAAGTCATATTTGACGGCAAGAATCTCCTCGAACTCGGAGCTGATGAGCGCAGTCGAGCCGGTTTGTTCTTAGCCTTCCAATATCCGGTTTCAATTCCAGGTGTGACGCTCGCCAACTTCTTAAGACAGGCAATCAATTCGCGCATGAAAGCCGAAAATCCGGATAGCAAAGGGATATCAATTCCTGATTTCCGCCGTTTGCTCAAGGCCAAAATGGATTATCTCCAAATGGACCACAGCTTTGCCGGTCGCTATTTGAATGAAGGTTTCAGCGGTGGTGAAAAAAAACGCGCTGAAATTCTCCAGATGGCTACTCTCAATCCACGTATAACCATCCTAGATGAAACTGACTCAGGACTCGATATTGATGCATTGAGAATTGTGGCTGAAGGGGTAGACAAGCTTAAGGGCCCAGATTTGGGCATATTGGTTATTACACACTATCAGCGCATCCTGAACTACATTAAACCTCAATTCGTTCATATCATGTTTGAAGGACGCATTGTTGAGAGCGGCGGGGCAGACCTAGCTCTTCATTTAGAAGAGGCCGGATACGATTGGGTACGCGAAAAGTACGCCGAAGCCGCCACAGCGTAACTGCAACTCAGGGAATTACAGGAGAGCAGAATGGTTGACATTGATCTGATTCCTAGCGAGAAACAACTTAGCAATGCCGAAGCAGCGCTAAAAGAAGTCGGTGATTCATATGAAAACACCTACGGCTTCCATGATGATGATGTCAAATACGCTTTCAAAAGCGAAAAGGGATTAACCCGCGACATCGTTTATCAGATTAGCAAGATGAAAAATGAGCCGGAATGGATGACAGACTTCCGCTTAAAAGCCTATGAAATCTTTCTTAGTAAGCCTACCCCAGCATGGGGCGGTGATCTTAGTGAGATTGACTACGATGATATTTACTATTATGTCCGCGCTACCGACCAACAAGGACGTAATTGGGATGAAGTTCCGCCTGAAATTAAAGATACATTTGACAAGCTTGGTATTCCCGAAGCAGAACAAAAGTATCTTCAAGGGGTAAGCGCCCAATATGATTCTGAGTCTGTCTATCATAATCTCCGGGTAGATCTTGAAAACAAAGGCGTCATCTTCCTTGATATGGACTCGGCGCTGCGAGAATATCCTGAAATTGTACAGGAATATTTCGGCACAATTATTCCGTCAGCCGACAACAAGTTTGCCGCACTCAACAGCGCAGTTTGGTCGGGCGGATCGTTTATTTATGTGCCGAAGGGCGTCCATGTGGAAATGCCGCTTCAGGCATACTTCCGCATCAACACCAAGAATATGGGTCAGTTCGAACGTACACTCATCATTGTTGATGAGGGCGCTTACGTTCATTATGTTGAAGGCTGTACGGCGCCAACATATAGCACGAACAGCTTGCACAGCGCAGTGGTCGAAATCATCGTTAAGGAAGGTGGACGCTGCCGCTACACCACTATCCAGAACTGGTCGAATAACGTATTCAATTTGGTTACAAAGCGTGCCATTGCCTACAAGAACGCGACTATGGAGTGGGTAGACGGTAATCTGGGCAGCAAGCTCACGATGAAATATCCGGCAGTCCTGTTGGCTGGCGAGGGCGCACACGGTGAAGTTCTTTCAATTGCCTTCGCTGGAAAAGGTCAGCATCAGGACGCGGGGGCAAAAATCACCCACCTTGCGCCAAACACCAGCAGCCAGATTATCAGCAAATCCATTAGCAAAGATGGTGGACGTGCCAGCTATCGCGGATTACTCAAGGTTGTCGAAGGTGCTGACAACGTAAAAAGCAACGTCGTTTGCGATGCCCTGCTTCTTGATGATCACAGTCGATCAGATACCTACCCTTCTATTGAGATTGATGCCAAAAACGTCACGATGGGTCATGAAGCTTCAGTCAGCAAGGTTGGTGAAGACCAGCTTTTCTACTTGATGAGTCGCGGTATGAACGAAGACGAAGCCAACGCCATGGTTGTCAACGGGTTCATTGAACCATTGGTTAAGGAATTACCAATGGAATATGCACTAGAACTCAACCGACTGATCCAAATTCAGCTTGAAGGCAGTATTGGCTAATTCGCTAGTATGCTGCCCTACTTCAACTTGTAACAGGCACGTATATGATCCAGGTGCCTGTTTATGAAATTTCTAACGAACGAGGAGTTATAGATGGTGGTAGCTGTGAAAGGACGGCGGCGTACGGATGCGCCTGCTGCGCCGAGCTATACACGGACAGATGTAGAAGCTCTTAGCGCCAAAAACAATGAACCCGAGTGGCTACTCGAAAGCCGCCTGGCCGCATGGGAACTTTATGAAAGTATGCCCATGCCAAGTATGAGCCAAGAGGAATGGCGACGTACCGATTATCGCCACATTCATTGGGAAGACGCCGACAAAATAGTATCTGCTAACGGCGCAACAATCAATGACATTCCTGCGGCCAATCGTGATCCGCTCATTGGAGATGTGCAAGGCGGACTATTAGCATTTGTAGATGGCAAGGTTGTCCATAATGAAGTTGCTGATGAGCTCAGTAAACAGGGGATTATTTTTACCGATTTACTAACTGCCTGTAAGCAAAATGAAGATCTTGTACGTGCGAATTTGATGACAAAAGCAGTTCATCCCGGAGAAGGCAAATTTGCTGCGCTGCACGCGGCTCTTTGGACTCACGGGGTTTTTGTGTATATCCCGAAGGGTAAAGTTGCTGAAATACCCCTCCATGTCGTGATGTATAACACTCATCAAGGTGCGAGCCTGGGTCATATACTGGTGGTTGTTGAGGAAAATGCACAAGCGACTATCGTTGTGGATTATGCTTCGGCAGATGGCACAAAGGATTCCAGTTATATCGGAGCGACTGAGTTGTTAGTTGGTGACGCGGCCAATTTGCAGTACGTTGCTCTACAAGATTGGAACCGCCAGACTTACGAATTTAGCCATCAACGGGCGCGGGTGGGGCGAGATGCCAACCTTGATTGGATTGTTGGCAGCATGGGCGGACATTTGATCAAAGCCTATCTGGAAATTGAACTCGATGGCAAAGGTGCGAATGGACGTATGTCGGGTTTCTTTTTCGCTGACGGAGAGCAACTATTCGATCATGATACCCAGCAGAATCACAATGCGCCGATGACCGTTTCGGATCTACTGTTTAAGGGTGCGGCGAAAGATACTGCCCGTACTGTGTGGCAGGGAATGATTAAGTCCTTGCCGAAGATGCAGAAAATTGATGGGTATCAAGCCAGCCGCAACCTAATGTTAAGTGAAGATGTGCGGATGGACGGGATTCCGGGTTTGGAGATCGAAGCGGATGATGTGAAATGTTCACACGCAGCAACATTCGGTACGCTAGAAAAAGAACCCATATTTTATCTCATGAGCCGGGGTATTGAACGCCCAACAGCGGAACTCATGGTGATTGATGGTTTCTTTGACGAGCTACTGGCACGTATTCCGTTTGAGCGTGTGCGCGAACGCTTGCAAGCTGCGATGGAATCAAAAATTGTCGGATCGAAAATCGGCGTCTAGGCGAGGCGATTGCATTAACTTCAAAAAGGCGCGTACCCAAGTTTGGGGAGCGCCTTTTTTGTTATACTTAGAGCAAGGTAATTGGAAAGCAAATCAAAATGATTTCAACACAACCTACCATGGATTATGATGTAGATGTAATTCGGGCGGATTTCCCGATCCTCCAGGAAATGCACCACGAAAATGTTCCCTTGGTATACCTAGATAACGCGGCTACCAGCCAAAAACCGGCGAGTGTGATTGAGGCGATTAATACCTACTATCGTGAATATAACGCCAATGTACATCGTGGCATTCATAAATTAAGCGAACAGGCTACGAGTGCCTACGAGGAAGCGCGATTGAAGGTTCGTAAGTTCATCAATGCGCCCAGTAAACGCGAAATCCTGTTTACACGAGGTACAACGGAGAGTATCAATCTGGTGGCGCAGACGTGGGGACGCGCCAACCTTAAGGCAGGGGACGTGGTGGTTTCGACTGTGATGGAGCATCATTCGAATATTGTACCCTGGCAGATTTTGGCAACTGAAAAAGGATTTACTATTCGTTATGTCCCAGTACTACCTGATGGTACTCTTGATCTAGACTCTTTCTATGCGCTATTGAATAAAGAGCCGGTAAAACTGGTCACGCTGATGCACGTTTCAAACATGTTAGGCACGGTGAATCCAATCGAGGACATTATTAAGCGGTCACATGCTAAAGGCGCATTGGTATTAGTAGATGGGGCGCAAAGCATCCCCCATATGAAGATTGATGTACAGACATCGGATGCGGATTTCTTTGCATTTAGCGGGCACAAAATGCTTGGACCGACCGGAAGCGGCGTTCTATACGGCAAGCGGCCACTGCTTGAAGCCATGCCACCGTGGATGGGCGGCGGGGATATGATTTCCAGCGTCAAACTAACGGGTAGCACATGGAACGACCTGCCCTATAAGTTTGAGGCTGGTACACCTGCTATCGCGGAGGCCATCGGTTTAGGCTGTGCCATCGATTACCTGACCAAGGTTGGTTTAGATACCATACATAAACATGAGCGCGATATAATTACTTACGCATTGAACCGCCTACAAGAAGTGCCGGGGTTAACAGTATATGGACCAAGCAGTGCGCATAAAGGTGCAGTAGCCGCATTCACTGTTGAGGGCATTCATGCCCATGATATTGCCCAATTACTGGACTCGGAAGGGATCGCTGTGCGGGCGGGACATCACTGCGCAATGCCTTTACATGAACACCTGCACGTGACAGCAACTGCACGCGCCAGTTTTTATCTTTACAACACTTACGCTGAGGTTGATGCACTAATTACAGCATTGCACAACGCACGCAAGACCTTCCAGCTATAGGAGGTATTTAAATGGATATGTATCGAGAACTTATATTAGACCACGCACGAACTCCACATCATCCCGGGGTGCTTAACCCGGCCGATTTTGATCATGAGGAACACAATCCGCTGTGTGGTGATAGACTTCACCTAACCCTAAAGGTAAATGAAAACCGCGTCATAACCGATGTGGCGTGGGAAGGTGAGGGATGCGCAATTAGCCAAGCGGCAGCATCGATGTTGGGTGATGAAATTGTAGGCAAAACGCTTGACGAGATTACCCATATCACCAAAGATGACATTTTCGAGATGGTCGGCATTCCATTGACCATCAATCGCGTAAAGTGCGCATTACTTTCACTCAAAACATTGATTATCGCAACGCAGAGCGTAACAGACTGGCAGAAAATTGAGGATAAGGATGAGTAAGGCTAATAAAAGTTCCCCAGCCGAGTTCGTGAGCATCGCCACCGTTGATGAACTAAAACCAAGTGAACGCATGGTGGTTGAATTGGGTCGACATTGGGTCGCTATTTTCAATGTCGATGGAACTATTTACGCAATAGATGATGTTTGTACCCATGATGATGGTCCCTTAGCAGACGGCGAACTTAAAGGCTGCATTATTGAATGCCCACGACATGGGGCAACCTTTGATATTCGGACAGGTAAGGTTTTAACCCCTCCAGCGTTGGTCGATGTTCAAAGCTATGAGGTACAAATTGTGGGCGAGAATATTCAGGTCAAAGCACGCTGATGTTTTGTGACACATAATGCAATTAGTGCCGATTTTCCGCCGAAATGGCAGGCAGATGTGAGGGAGCAAGGCACCGAATATGAATCGAGTTAGGAAGAAATTATGCTACCGTTAGAAAACATTTATCAAGGTCGAACGCTGATTTTGGGACATCGTGGGGCGCGGGCCTATGCTCCCATGAACACAATACCCTCGTTTGAACTGGCGTTAAAACAAGGGGCAGATGGGGTTGAATTGGATACACATCTGACAAAAGACGGGCAGTTAATTGTGTTGCATGATTTCACCGTCGACAGCACAACCGATGGCAAAGGTCTGGCAAAAGATATGACGTTAATAGAGATCAAGTCATTGGATGCTGGCAGCAGCTTTAGCCCTGAATATAAGGGAACCCGCATCCCGACATTAGATGAAGTATTTGAAGCGGTCGGCAAAAAACTATTTATCAACGTTGAGATTAAATCTGAATCACAGGAAACAGATGGGGTCGAGCAAGCGGTGGCGGATTGTATATCGCGGCACGGCATAACTAGCAGTGTGATTGTGTCGTCATTTAATCCGCTGGCTTTAAAGCGTTTTCGCGCGATTGTGCCGGAAGTTCCAATTGGCTATCTGTATGCGCCGGATTACAATTTCAGCGAGCAGATGGATGGTTTTCCGCACGAGGCGCGTCATCCACAGGATCAAATGATTGATAAAGCCTATATGGATTGGGCAAAGAAGCATAACTACCGCGTCAATACGTGGACAGTCAACGATCCGGTACGTGCGCTGATTCTACGTGACCTGGGCGTGGATGCGATTATTACTGATAAGCCCGATGTGATTATCGAGGCCGTGCGTGGAACCGGTCGCTAATGTATGGTGGGGACTCATTCGGTTTGGCTTCCGTTTATTGTATAACGAGATGGCCTTTACGTATGATATGGTCAGCACAGTTGTCTCTCTGGGAGAGTGGCGGTGCTGGCAACGAGCTGTACTAGGTTATCTAGAAGCGAATAATACCGATACCATACTCGAACTCGCGCATGGGACAGGCAATCTACAACTGGATTTACTGGAAGCAGGTTACAAGAACACCATCGGCTATGATTTATCGCCTCATATGGGGCGTATCGCCAAAGCAAAACTTGAGCAGCAAGGAGCAAGTGTGCGACTAGTGCGCGGTAAAGCTCAGGAACTGCCCTTCCCTGCTAAGCGATTCAAGGCAGTGATAAGCACCTTTCCAACTGACTTTATTTTTGCAGCGGCGACCTTACAAGAAATCAGCCGGATTTTAAGCGATGATGGTCAATTGATCATAGTGCCAAACGGCGTATTGACCGGCGGTGGGGCGACAGAAGCGGGAATGGAATGGTTATACCGGATAACAGGCCAACGTGGTGAGCATCATACACCTATCGCGCAGTTTTTTGAACCTTACGGATTCGCGGCTAATCTCTATGACAAACGCTGCCCGCGAAGCATCGCACAGGTGATCGTGGCGCGGAAAAAGGCCTAGCTTCCACCGAATCGTTCTGCTATACTGATCCACATTATGGTGACATTAGCTCAGTTGGCAGAGCGCGGGGTTGTGGTCCTCGATGTCATGGGTTCGAGCCCCATATGTCACCCCAATTGAGCATATAAAAACGGACTACCAATTGGCAGTCCGTTTTTGATTTATATGTAGTAATTTATCAGACTAAACCAGGGAAGAAATCGGTCTTGATATGATCGCGGCTAATTCCGCTGCCAATGAGCATTTCCTGTACTGATGTTACCATTGCATTCGGCCCGGAGATGTAATAAATACACTTTCCATAATCCGGCACCGTTTCTCGCAACATGCGCTTATCTACGTATCCAACTTTTCCAGTCCATGTGGATGAAATTTGTGAGATATCAGTCAGTGTGTAGATGGTCTTGATGCCCAGTTTTTGGCGCACTTTATCAAAAACGTCCTTATACACGATTTCATTTTCATAGCGGTTAACATAGAAAAGCACAATGTCGCGGCGCTGATTAATATCGATAAGGTGTTGAATCATACTCCTAAAGGGCGTCACCCCGATACCACCAGCGATAAATACGCATTTTTGATTGATTCCCCGCGGTAAAACGAAATCACCCGCTAATTGACCCGCCACTATTTCACTGTCTTTTTCCATCGCGAGCATGGAACGTTTATAGCTGCTTGATTGGTCATAAAACTTCACACCCAAGCGCAAATTCGTTTCATTGGGTGAAGAAGCCAGAGTGAAATAACGCCGATTACCACGACTATCAGGATATTCGTGTCCTAGTGTCCATTCCATATATTGGCCGGGAGCAAAAGCAAATTTCTTAACCGGAGTGAAGATAAAATCGTAGATGTCGGGCGCAATCTGCACTTTTTCCTTGAGCTTGAGGACGAGTTTGGCTTTGGGACTAACGGTAAATGAGTATACGTTACCAATGAGAATAGCAAGTTCAGGTGTGAAATAGAACGAGCCAAAATGCAACTGAGGGGCGAAAAATACACCTACAATTGCCCCATAGATAAGCTGCAAGGTTCGGGTAGGCGGAGTGGTGAGCGGTTCGGTCAATATAACAAAGCCAAAGAACAGGAGCGGCGAACTGAGAAAACTTAATTGTATAGTGGTCAGGAGGTTATCATGCTGCAAAACAGCAAAACCTAAGATCGTGAGCAAGGAAGCCCCTAGAAAAGCGAATAATAGGCCAAAACGGCGGATTTTCCGAACGAGCAGTAGGCCACCGATTAGCACAAAGGGCAACATAGGTAATGTGCCAACCCACCATGTCGCAGCCTGATCGATGGTTAATGCCGTAATCGCCACTGCAATTGCAACAGGATTGAACAGATGTTTGCGATTAATTGCTATGATAAATTTAGAGGCCATCGCCAATACAGAAACCCAAAGCAGGAAATACATATCTGACATGGATTTCAATGGAACAACCGGCGTAATGATAAGCGCCAAAATGAGCGCCGAAATATAGACGGACTCGGTATTAGTCGGTGCTGCAAAGGTCAAAGCAAAGATAGTATTGGTGACCCAGCAAGCCGCAAAAACGAAGGCAGTCGTAAAGAGTAAGGAAATCGGGCTAAAGGGCAGGAAACCAAATGTACTCAATATACCTGCTATGCCTAGCAAGGCGAGAAGGTAGTAAAGAATTAGCCTGTACATGGTAACGCGGTCCAGCAGTCGATCAATTGCCTTTATCATGGATTATGTACCTATCAAAACCAGATGTATATGTTGCTTGCCCTACTTTATCGATCATATAGGCTTCAAAGCCATCGAGTCGAGCAATGAACTCGATACCTGCCCGCCCCATCGCAAAGGCGGCAGTGGCAAAACGATCCGCCTCATAGACATTGGGACCAATCACCGTCAAGCTGACAATATCTGAAACAATTTCGCCCAAAGGGTTGTAGATATGGTCGCCCCGAACGTAGTTACCAGACGTCGCAATGCCAAGGTTAGTCAACGACAACACTTTGACAATTTGGGTGATGTTAAAGGGGTTGCGAATGCCAATGCGCCAATTCTCACCACATTCATTGTGGCCAGCCAACTGAACATCACCGCCCGCATCAACATAGTAGTTTTCAAATCCCTGTTGTTGCAGCAGTTCCGCAGCCTTGAAAATTGCCCAACCCTTGACCAAGCCCGATGGGTCATAAAGACCATTGTTTTCGATGTTGAAATAGCCATTTGTATCCCGGCGTGTTTGCTCGGAGAGGTCAAAGACCAGTTGCATATCGGCACTGGCGCGCTTGACTGTAAGCAGTCCTTGATTGATCTGAGAAATTTCGCTGTTGGCTTTGTAAGTACTGAATTTTTCATCAATGTAATGAAAATAATCGTACACCCTATCCAAGGTGGAAGTAGTCGCTTTGGCATCAACCACCTCCACTGATACAGGCATTCCCATCAAGATGCGCGTTTGCTTCATAATTACGTATGGGCTTGTTGCAGGGCTGATTGAAGCGATATGACAAATGCCTGGCTGGTAAAGGTTGCACCAGAAATCAAATCGACGTTGGCACTTTGAACCTGAACGGCTTCTTGTGTTAGCCAAGGCATGGCCTGTTGATTGATAAAACGTGACGTGCGACGATCTTGCGGAAAATCAAGGAATTGAACATCAGCAATCTTGCCACCTTGAACGATCGCCTCGACTTGTACGTTGCCGTAGTAGGCATCAACTACCGGGCCATCGTAGATACCATCTTTGTATTGACCTTGTGGTATGGCTGTGGGTGCGGGCGGCACATCTGTTGGAATAGCAGTCGGCACGTCAGTGGGAACAATCGTTGGAATATCTTTTGGAGCAATCGTTGGCACGTCACTCGGTATTCTCGCGATCGCAGAATTAGCAGTTGTAGCATCGTCAGTGTCAGAAGTAGTGGGTTGTGGGCGATTTGTTGGCACAGCAGTTGACTTGCTCAAAATCAGTGAGTCGGGCTTTTGTGCCAAGAGTGGAAGCGATGTGGGAACGTTATTCGCATTTGGATCAGTCATATCCATTTGATTGCGAATCGCATAGGCAATAAAAGTGAATACAACGAAGAATGATAACAAGAATTTCCGAATGGTCAGCGCATAACGAGGGGTTGACGACCGTGTTGATTTTGACATTTATTTACCCTTTTCCCTTGAATACAGATTTAGTATAGGGCAAGGGCATGAGCGTACGTTAAATCAGGTTTTGAAGTACCTTAAATTCTCCTTAAATCTGATAATTAGCGGCAGCCCAACGTAGAGGATGCAATTATGATGGACGCCGAATGGTCACTCGTTTGCGCCTAAGTACCAAGCGAAGCCCCACACGGGTTGACTTTGCCGAGACAACAGGCGCCTTCAGTATTTCTTCAACAACGTCAGGAATAACTACAGGTTTGATTTCTTGTGTTTGACTCGGGCGCGGCAAACCGAAGAGTTCAAAAACACTCATTTCACCAGTTGCCATCTTCACAGTGTCCAAGCCTGACGTTACAGGGGCAGGCTCGGGTTTCGGGCCAACGGGCGGTAAAATTTCAGGGGGTTCATCCGTCTTAATTGAGGCGGATTCAGTTGTTGCCAATGACTCGGCCACAACCGGCTTCATTTCCTGTGTGCCACGGCGAGGCGGAGGTAGCGTATCCGAATCAATCCGTTTCTCTTCCTGGCGAGGAACAAAATCACGCGCTTCAGGTATCTTTTCTACAGGAATCGGATAGACAACCGGATCAATCATGCCAGTATCAGGGTCATCAAACGGCTGCGATTGCATGGCTGCGGATTGAGCGACCAATTCCTCGGGCACAGGAACTGGTTCGATGATTACAGGCGCACGTGGGCGAGTATCATCAGCCGAAATGGGCGGTTCAACTATACTTGAGATATATGATGGTTGTCCTACTGGCTCATCAACGTCCAACTTTACGGGCGTATGACGCGGACGATATTGTGTACGCGATTCATAGTCGGGAGCGTCGCGCATAAGGGATTTTACTTCACGTGGTTTGTCATCCGGCATGACTTTTTGGATGACTTTCCACAAATTTTTGAGGCTATCGACCATCGCGCCTTCAAATTGGCGTTTGAGGCCAACAGCATTCCGTACGCCGGCTAGTACACCGTTGGTTTCGTAGGTAAGGGTCCACTGTACAACCGTGCCTTCAGCAATTTCCTGGAGGCGGATACGTCCTTTGCTCTCGCGAAAAGGCGCGCCATCCACAAAAGTGTACTCGTATCCAAGGCCATCATACCAAGCAGTCGTTTCCGCTACATAGGATCGTCCGCCGGTTGTCGTATAGCGCCAACGAACCCCCGCACCGGTATGTTTAGACGTTAAAATGGAAACGGTTTTGCAATCCACCTGCCACGCGGAATTTTGAGAAAGGTCACTCAGAAATTCCCATATCTTTTCGGGTGATTTTGGAATTAAAATGCGGTGGTCTAAAATAGTCATCAGAAATAATATTGTGTAATTCGGGTTTGAATGTTCGATGTTCGACTTTATGTTACACTGGACACACTTGGAATTGTACCATAGTCCGCTAAAAGGGAACAATTCACTAGATAAGGCAGCAACTGTGTTTGGACCAACGACCATTTTCGGGTTTATTTTAGCAACATTATTTGGAGCCAGCTTTCACATCGTTGTGGGCGGCGATGCGCGGCGATTGGCATTGTTTTTACTGGCAGGATGGATTGGCTTCGGTCTAGGCCACTTGGTGGGTGTAATTTTTTCGATTAACGTTTTTAATATAGGTACACTCCATATTGCAGCAGCAGTTCTTGGGGCAGTTCTTGCGCTGGTTGCTGCCCACGTACTTACAACTGATAAAAATCGAAATCGTTCAATACAGTGAAGGTGTTTTATGGCACAAAATGTTCCAGCGGCAGTTCCAGTACCGCCAGGTGAAGCTGATACCAAGTCAAAATGGACCGTTCAGCGGATAGTATTCTTGAGTGCAGGGATATTGGGCGCTGTTATCGTGATCATTTTCGGTGTCGGGCTGCTGCTGGCTTTTTCGGGCGAATTGGAAATCACAGCGCTGCGTATCCAATATTTTCGTAATATCTTCATGGTTGTTATCGGCTTAGAAGGTATCCTCATTATCGGGTCAATCGCTGTACTGATCGTACAAATTGCACGCCTCGTCAATATGTTAAAGCGCGATGTTAAGCCAGTACTAACAACAGCTCAAGAGACGGTCAATACAGCTAAAGGCACAGTAGAATTTGTCGGTGACAACACAGTACGGCCAATTATCCGCACCAGCGCATTTTTAAGCGGCATGGGTGTGGTCATCCGTGACGTTGGTGGAATCAGGCGCGCTATCCGACGCACGAAGAACGGGCAAAAATCATGAGCCATAACCAAGAGAACCGCTTAGATAGTGGAATGTTGATAGGTGGTTTTGTTATCGGCCTGATTGTCGGCGGCATTGCGGCTTTATTTCGCACACCACGCAGCGGGAATGATATCCGACAGCAAATCGCTGAGAGCGGCGATAAAGTACGTGGCAAGATCGAATCAGTGATTGTAAACGATCCGGTTGCCGAAAGTATGGCTGAAGGAAAAGCAGCGGCGCGCCGCCGTCGAATTGAACTCGGATTTAATGACTAAGGTTCTAACTTAATAGCGTTAATGCTTTTGCAATTGAAGCAAGTACATCGCCAGCGATGACACTACGCGTATTGCCCACCAATTTAGCTGCGAGATTGCCTGCTAATCCATGAACATAGCCACCTAGCACAGATGCCTCATATGGTTTGACACCTTGCCCCAACATTCCTGTTATCAATCCGGCTAAGACATCGCCAGTACCTGCCGTAGAAAGCGCGTCCGATTTAAATGGCAGCACGGTTATACGGCCATCAGGGCTGGCAATCAGTGTATGAGCACCTTTCAAGATCAGATTTACTTTCCACTCAGCAGCTTTCTCGGCAGCAATCTTCCAGCGATTGGCCTGTACATCCTGAGTTGTAGACTGAGCAAGACGCGCCATCTCGCCGGGGTGTGGTGTAATGATGGTTTCAGGCGGAAGCAGTTTCCACCAATTGGTCATTTCGCTGAGTAAGTTTAACGCATCTGCATCAATAACTAATGGCGGGAGTTTTTTCTGCTCGAGTAATTTTGCAAGAAAATTCTCGGTACTCTGCTCCTTGCCCCAGCCCGGCCCAACGAGCAAGGCGCTATATGAACTCACTTCTGACATGAACTCATCGATCGCACTAGCGGAAAAAGAACCCTTAGTTTCTGAGAGCGGTAGCCAAGTCGGTTCAAGCAAATGACCACTTAGAACGGATACAACAGAACACGGTGCAGCAATCGTAACAAGTCCTGTACCAGAACGATACGCAGACATGGAAGTCAAACCAGCCGCGCCGACATATTTAGTTGAACCGGCGAGAATCATGACCTTGCCGAATGTGCCTTTGTTGGCGTTCATGGGTCGAGCGGGGAGTAAGTTAGTTACCATAGCAGCATCTACTAGAATATAGCGCTCGGATTTGAGTTCAGACAGATCATCGGGGAGGCCAATGGTGGCAACCAACAATTCACCTACTACCCCCGCTGCAGGAAATTCCAGAAGTCCTTTTTTGGCAGCAATAAAAGTTACAGTTTCATCGGCAGGTATCGTATTAGGATCAACAGCCCCTGTATTGCAATCGATGCCACTCGGGCAATCAACTGCTACGACATAAGGTTTGGAATAAGCTAAACCTTGAGCTGGTATCGATGGGACTATAATTGTGCCCTGTGGCTGCTCAGGCAGTTGATGATCGTTAAGTGCCTGATTGGCACTTCGGAGGAGTTTGGCAGCGTCCGACCGCAATGGGAGTTCCAGCCCTGTACCAAACAACGAATCCACAACAACATCAGCACTGGCAATCATATTTCTGAGGACACGACCATCACGGTCATCTGTAGCAAGAGCCACAGATAGATTAGCGTCCTGCACCGCTTTGAAGTTCGCATCGGCGGTAGTGCGCGGTTTAGCCAAATAAAAACGCACTAAAGCGGGCGTTTGTTCCGCGATAATAAGGCCCGCAACTAATCCGTCACCCCCATTGTTGCCTGCGCCGACCAACACGGTGACACGCGCATCTGTTTTATTGCCAATGCGTTCAATTACGCGGGAAGCAACCGCGCGTCCGGCGTTTTGCATCATGCTATCGTAGGACAATCCGGCCTCGTCGGCAGCCGCTTCGATCTGGCGAATGCTTTCAACAGAAACAATTTTAATGGTCATAGCTTTACCTGAGAAATCCCACTTTGAGGTCGATTATACCGTGTAAAAGGAAAACAAAATCCAGCTTTAGAGCTGGATTTTGTGGTTCAATCGATTGAAGTTTAATCAGAATCAATGATCGCGATCAACAACCATATTGGCAAGTTCGACTAATTCATGCTTGGCCTGTGAATCGGGGATAACATCAAGGCAGCTTATGGCTGTTTGGGCAAGCGCTTTCGCCTGAGCGCGGGCTTCATTGATGGCATCACCTTTCAAAATCTTGGCTTTAATAGACAACATCGGATCAGCCTCTTCGATAACCGCCTCAGCTACGGCAGTTGTGGTATGTCCATTGCTCGAATAAGCGGCTGCATAACCCCGCCCTTGCGCCAAATCAATGCCAGATGTCTTGCCCAATTGCGCGCTATCTGCGGTTAGGTCCAATACGTCATCTATAATTTGGAAGGCTAGGCCTACGCTATATCCATATTGACCAAGGGCTTCAATGGCTTTTTGATCCGCGTGGGCGAGTTTGGCACCAATTGAAGCAGAGGCTTTAAAAAGAGCTGCTGTCTTAAGTGCGATGATCTGGTAGTAAACCTCGCGGGTGAAATTATTGTCTTTGACAGCAGCAGCTTGCAGTGTTTCGCCTTCTACCAAAGCGACGGTCGCTTCGGCAAGATCAATGTTGAGATCCTTAAAGGGAGCCATCAACTCGTAAACTTTAGTGAAGAGAAAATCACCGGTTAGTAGGGCAAAGGTACGTCCCCAAATGGCATTAACGGAAGGGCGGCCACGACGCACAATGCCATGATCGTTTATATCATCGTGGACAACGCTAGCGGTATGTACCAATTCGATGGCAGCAGCAGCCGGAGCAGCAAATTTATAATCAGTGCCACCAAAAGCACTGTAGGCTAACATGAGAAGGCGGGGGCGCACGCGTTTGCCACCTGCATCCAGAATATGCCGGCTTGCATCGCGCAAAGTCTTTACATCACTATTGACCACCTCAAACATGATGTTTTCGACCGATTGCATTGCTTGTTGTATGGTCATTTATGGCCTACCTCTTACGCCGGAAACTGATCGTTTGTAACTTTCAGAACAAACTAAATTTAGTATACACTGAACGCTAAACAGTGTCAACGAGAGCGAACGAATTCACATTAGACGCTTAATTTATCTTCAAAACGCGTGCGCCATCAGACGAAATGCCAGTACAGCGTGTAACATTTTTGATGTTTGCTGCATCATACCCTGCCTGCATAGCAGCGGCAACTTTTCCAGCAGTTTTCTCATTGTCACAGACAGCGCAAAGGGTTGGCCCTGCTCCACTGATGACCAGACCTAATGCACCTGCTGCATGAGCAATTTGCCGCATTTCGAATAGGAGGGGCATAAGATGAGCGCGTGCTGGTTCTATAACCTGATCAGCTTCCATCGCTTGTCCCATTGCAACCAAATCGCCACGGTATATGGCATCTATAAGCTGAGCAACATGGGCAGTCTGCTGAACCATCGTTTTTAAGGGCACATCGGCAGGAAGAACCGCTCGGGCCATGGCAGTAGGCACGGCAACATCAGGCGTGACAAGCGCAAGACAAAGGGATGATGGAGTGGGCAACATATAGATTTGTTCGACATCAATGCCCATCACCAATGTAATCCCACCAAACAGACAAGGCGCAACGTTATCGGCATGGCGACCGCTAACCGCTTCCTCACCATCTAAGGAAGGTAAAAGCAATTCCTTTAGTGACAATGGTGACCCGAATAAGGCATTAACCGCCACAGCCGCAGCGACCGCACTTGCGCTACTACTGCCTAAACCACTGGCAAGAGGTAGATTTTTGCGAATGGTGAGATTAACACCCTGCTCTGTGCCCAATAAGCGGAGTGTGCTGGCAGCCGCAATACCTGCCGTATTTTTAGTGGCATCACGTGTAAGCTGTCCGCCATCGCCAGTAATATCGGTAATTTGGACTCCCGGTTGGTCACTGAGTTCAGCGCGCACGATGTCGCCCGGCTCGTGTAATGCCAACCCCAAAATATCAAATCCGACACCCAAATTGGCCATCGTCGCCGGAGCGAAGGCCTCTGCACTAGAATTCATCATAAGAAATTGTTATCCTTGCGGTTTGGCATCCGTCACACAATGGTGAAAACAGCATGTTGAGCATACTACAATGCATGGATTGTGGGCAGCAATACCCAGTTGATCAGATTATTTATTCATGCGAAACCTGCGGTGGACTACTTGATGTCCAGCATGACCCTGAATATTTAAAGAAAACAATTACTACAGAGCTTTTTGATAAACGGCTGGGCACACTTGAAGCACCCTATAACAGCGGTGTATGGCGCTACAAGGAAATGATTTATCCCGAAGTACCAAATGATATGGTTGTAAGCCGCCCTGAAGGCAATACGAACCTATACCGCACCCCCAAATTGGCTGCTTGGGCTGGCGTTGAGACATTGTACCTCAAACATGAGGGTGAAAACCCTACCGGATCTTTCAAAGATCGCGGAATGACAGGTGGTGTGACACAAGCACGGGTTTTAGGCATTCAACGGGTAAGCTGTGCCTCGACAGGCAATACATCGGCTTCACTGGCCGCTTATGCTGCCTTGGCGGGATTAGAAGGTATTGTTTTCTTTCAGAATAAGCAAATTGCCCTAGGGAAACTGGCACAAGCAATCGCTTACGGAGCGACGGGTATTCAAGTGGATGCGGACTTTGACCGTAACCTTGAATTGGTACGGCAGGTAGCAGAACATCTTGGTATATATGTGCTGAACTCTATCAATCCTTTCCGGCTAGAAGGCCAGAAAAGCATCATGATTGAGATCATTCAACAATTGAGATGGCAAGTTCCAGATTGGATCGTTGTTCCGGGGGGAAATCTTGGTAATACGTCCGCGTTTGGTAAGGGGCTGCACGAGTTACACGAGCTTGGCATCATCGATCATTTGCCACATATCGCTGTAATTCAGGCAGAAGGGGCTAACCCGCTGTACCGCAGCTACCAAAACGGGTTGACTTCAATGGAACCTGTTCATGCAGAAACGGTAGCAACTGCTATCAAAATCGGCAACCCTGTGAACTTCAAAAAGGCTGTACGGGCTCTTAAATGGACCAATGGTGTGGTGGAAGAAGTCAGCGATCAGGAAATTATGGATGCCAAGGCAATGATCGACCGGCAAGGTTTAGGTTGCGAACCGGCATCGGCCTGTTCGCTGGTCGGTGTACAAAAATTAGTTCGCAAAGGTATCATCAAACCGCACGAGACGGTCGTTGGTATCTTAACCGGACATGTGTTAAAAGATGCGGATGCTGTTCTCCAATATCACAGCGACACATTAGAAGGAATTCATCCTCAGTATGCAAACAAGTTACACCAGTCGGAAGCCACGATTGAGGCGTTGAGCGCCATTCTTGAAGCCAAAGAAGCAGAACCCGTATAATTCGCTTTGATATAAGATCGATAGATCAAGATAGGCACATGCGCCTATTTTGATTGAGGCTAACTAGATACCAGCAAGTGCTTGCTGAATGTCATAAAGTACGTCGTCAGTATCTTCAATGCCTATGGCGAAGCGCACCAAATTATCTTTGATACCTAAGGCAAGCCGTTCTTCGCTAGTCTTTTCATAGTAGCTCATAAGCGCAGGCTGCTCAATTAAACTCTCGACCCCACCAAGGCTTGGCGCGATATAAGGGATTTTTAGACGATCAATAAACCGACTGGTGGTTTGCAAATCACCTTTGACCTCAAAACTCACTACCCCGCCATAGCCGGTCATCTGTGCAGCAGCAATCTTGTAATCCGGATGAGACTCCAAACCGGGATACCACACGCGCTCGATACGTGGATGGTCATCCAAAATACGCGCTACTGCCAGAGCTGTTTGATTTTGTTGAGCCACTCGCACACCCAAAGTCTTGATGCCGCGATCCAACAAATAAGCGTTTTGCGGGTCCACGATGCCACCCAACACGCCGCGGGCATCGCGCAGGGCTTTGATACGGTCAGCGCGACCAATAACAACGCCAGCCAGCAAATCATTGTGACCGGAAAGATACTTAGTGGCGCTATGAACCACAAAATCAATGCCCCATTCTAAGGGACGCTGATTTACGGGTGTCGCAAAGGTGCTATCAATCATGGTCAAAATGCGGTGCTTCTTGCCCAATTTACCTATACGATCCAAATCAGCAATACGCAGATAAGGATTGGTGGGACTTTCCGAAATGATCACACGTGTTTTCTTGGGGATGATGGCGGCTTCCATCGCATTATAGTCGCCCATTGGGACCACAGTGGTATCAATACCAAAGCGCTTGAGAAACGTTTGACAGAATTGACGGGTGCGGCGATAACAATCGTCGGTCATGACGATATGTGCGCCGGACGGTAGCACAGAAAGTAACAAGGAAGTTATAGCGGCCATACCAGACGCATAAAGCACTGCGTCTTCTCCAGAGTCCATTGCAGCCAATTTACGCTCGACAGCGGAAACGGTGGGGTTGCCGTAACGACCATATTCTTCACGATCGTCACCATCGCCCCATGTCTTACGCTCCATGAAGTCGATGAGTTCTTGAGTATCGCCAAAGGTATAAGTGGCAGTTTGGACTATCGGCGTGTTCAGCGAATTGAATGCCTTGCGCCGCTTGGTGCCACCATGAACAGCACGCGTACTTCTGCCCTGCGGACTGCTGCTATCTTCCTTGTCAACGTTTTGTAGACCTTTGTCCAAATCTTTCAGAGACACGTTACCGCCTCCCAACCACTTGAAATAAAAAACCCGGCTTCGAATAGAAGAACCGGGTTTGCATTACCGATAAAAAAGACTTGTGTTAGAAGTCTTTGAGTTGATTCCTGTGCTAATGAACATCAGGTAATCACTCTCATCTGTCAGCTCATACTGTTTACTGACGGATTTGGCACCTTCCCATCATTTGGGGGTTGCCACGGTGTCTCAGGGCCGTTCCCTCAACCGTTCTTCATAAGAGTGTGTGATATTCAGTTGTTATGGGAAAAAGAATAGCACAGGCGGGGAAAAGAAGCAAGCGCTTGAGCGAATCCAAATCATAGTATAATGGCAGGTGCAGCGTCAGGTATGGAGAACCATATGCGACTAGAATTGATGATTATGAGCGGGGTTGAGGATGGGCTGCGCCTCAGTTACACCATAGACAATGGCGACGGACAACTCAGCGAAGATAAAAACAGTTGGAAAATCAGCATTGGACGCAAGGAAGACAGTGATGTTTGTCTTCGCAACGACTCATTTATTTCGCGCCAGCATGCCTATATTTGCTGGGAAGATAATCATTGGTGGTTGGAAGATTGTGATAGCACAAACGGAACGTTTGTCGAACACGCGGATAGCGATGCGCGTGTAAAAGGCACTATTCCGATTGAAACAAGCCAATTGTTTCGAGTTGGTCATACGTGGATGCGTATAGAAGAAATAAACGAATAAACGATGCTCGTCATTAGCCTAAAAGATATTCTGATTAATGCGCGCCAAGAATCGGTGCAAATGCGGCACCATTATCTTGGTGTTGAGCATCTTTTTATTGCCATGCTCCAAATTCAGGGTGGGATCACGGCTAGTATTATTGAAGACTATGGTTTCAGTCCTGAGTATATTATTGACGCCATCCGCCGAAAAACAGATAAGGGTAGCAACCAACGTTTGTGGGCAGGTTTCCCCTATACACCACGCACGGAAGTTATCCTGGACATCACCAATGATTTGGCGATGGATAGTCATCTGGAAGACGCTACCGAGCGGGAATTACTAATTGCGATTCTCAGTGAACATGACAGTTTACCCATACGTGTTTTGCAAGCACTGGGCATGAATCTAAAAGCTGCGACCCTGGCGGCAATTGGCTATGATCCTAAGCGTGAGCCTCAAACACCTGACATCAATGTCATGTTTGCCGAAACATACGATACAAGTCAACCTATTCAACGCGAACAGCTTTTCGTGCTACGGCGCATGTTCGTCGGACACAAAATGATTCGCGTTGAACAGAGATTGACTGGCTTTAGCGGTGCGCTGGTGTTGGTCGTAACACCTATAAACGCAGACGACCACGAAGATGCACCAGTAGTCGTTAAGATTCATGAAGCAGATGCTATTCTTGATGAAGTCCAGCGCTTTGAGGCTCATGTGAAGAGTTCGCTGCCTCTACAAACAGCGCGGTTGGAAGACAGTCCGGTTAAGCCCGAAAATTCAGAGTTAGCCGGAATCAAATACACACTAGTCGCACATTCCGGTGGTATCCCAATGGACTTACGTCATCGCGTACGCACCACCGAGGCAATTGACCTTGCTAAGCTTCTTGAAAAAGAACTCTATTCACAGTTCAGAATTACATGGTGGCAGCAAAAACGGCCGTTCCGTTTTCAAGCATGGAAGGAATATGACTGGATACTTCCTCCACTGCTGACACTCGATTTCATCCCCGAAAATGATGAACCAGAGATGCCATTGGTTGTCAAAATTCCCGTTAATCGCGCCAAGCTGAAAACTAAGCTGACTGAATTGAAGTTTGGCGACGATGTTGTGCTTGAAAATTTCACTGTCCAAAAAGTAGATCATCAAAACAATGTTCTGAAATTGGCTGTCGGATTTGGAAGCGAAGCAGATAAACGCGCATACAAGATCGAAATGCGAGGGGTGAACGGGCATACAAAGACATTTTATCGCGGCGAAGTTGTCGAGCGTTTGGTTGGTACCGTTTGGAAGACCCGATATGATCTGATGTTGGATGCAGTACGTGATATAGAACCAGATTTCGAACCGGATGATCGTTGGATCAGTTTAGATGAAATACAGCTTCCAAATCCGCTGCTAGCTTATGAGAATTTACTCGACCGGCATATTAATGGCTCGATGAGCAAGATTCATGGTGATCTTCATCTCGGTAATATATTGGTTGGCCCCAATAACAGCATTTGGCTGATTGATTTTGGTCATACGCGTGATGGACATACTCTGTTCGACTGGGCAACGTTAGAAGTCAGCCTGTTAGGTGACGCACTCATGAGTACATTCGAGTCTGATTGGGTTACCGCAAAAAGTATCATCAAACAATTGGTGTTAATGGAAAATGGGGATACTACGCCCATCCCTAACCCACATATCGCTATGACGCTTGAAGCCATTGCTGCGCTTAGGAAAATTGTACGTGAATGTCTATCCACAGAAGACAATTGGTATGAATATTACATCGCACTGGCATTATGTGCACTACGGGGGATCACATGGAAAAGCATGTCACTGGGTGGACGACGCGTACTGTATCTGTTATCGGCGATGGCAATCTTTGAAATGAACCGCAAGTATCTCAATACGGCTCTCGAAACGCCATCGCCAGACTTAACTGATGTTCTTCCCTCTCGGATCCCATCATCCGATCCAAGAGAGTAAAAGTTCTACAAATTCCCCAAAACGGTTTGTGTATACTCGGTGGTGCTGATATAGGCGCTACCGCGTGTGACAATATCGGCTGTACGTGCACCAGACTCCAACGTTGCATCAACTGCGGTTTCGATGGCTTTGGCTTCCGTTTCTAACCCTAAAGAATAACGCAGCAGCATAGCGGCACTGAGAATCGTGCCAGTCGGGTTGGCCTTGCCTTGACCTGCAATATCCGGTGCTGACCCGTGAATGGGCTCATACAAACCAAATGTCCCAGCGCCAAGCGATGCCGAAGGTGACATACCGAGCGATCCTCCCAAGACTGAGGCTTCGTCACTTAGAACGTCACCAAACATGTTACTGGCGAGAATCACATCAAAACTAGCAGGGCGCGTGATCAGGTACATGCTGCAAGCATCGGCCAAGACATGTTCAAGCTCAACATCAGAGTAATCTTCATGAACTTTGGTCACTGTACGACGCCAAAGGCGCGAACTTGCCATCACATTGGCTTTATCAACGGAGGTAACCTTCTTACGGCGACTCTGCGCCGCACGAAAGGCTACATGGGCTACACGTTCAACTTCGGTAACGGTGTACAATTCGGTGTCATAAGCAGTATCGCCATCGCCTTGATCTTGACGTGGGCCAAAGTATAGGCCGCCCGTTAATTCGCGCACGAACACCATATCTACACCGTCAAGAAACTCAGGACGCAGCGGTACATGCTGGTTAAGCACTGCGTACGTTTTGACTGGACGCAAATTGGCAAATAATTCAAAATGCTTGCGTACTTTGAGCAGTCCTTGTTCAGGACGAACCGCAGCGCTGGGATCTGACCACTTCGGGCCACCGACCGCGCCAAGCAAAATTGCGTCAGACTGTTCACAGGTTTTAACAGTTGATTCAGGGCAAGCATCACCAAACTGGTCAATAGCAATACCACCCATAGGTGCCTCGTTAAAGGTAAATTCGTGGCCAAATTTGGAGGCTATTTTCTGTATAACCAATATGGCCTGCGAGGTTACTTCCGGGCCAATGCCATCGCCCGACAAAACTGCAATCGTCGCCTTCACTGTATTTTCTCCTCATAAAAAC
Source organism: Aggregatilineales bacterium (assembly GCA_044226325.1). Lineage (GTDB taxonomy): Bacteria > Chloroflexota > Anaerolineae > Aggregatilineales > Phototrophicaceae > CFX2. The sequence continues at coordinate 324,316 of JBGAHG010000001.1, read as the reverse complement.
GGGCTGGATACTCGCCAGCCCGTAACAATTTCACAATAGACCGATAGCGTATCAAATCTTGCCTAAATTGGCGACTGTTCGTTCATTTTGAACATTACCCGTATTTAGAGTGGTTTTCGGCTCAAATAGCATGATATGAACTTCTTCAGGTGCAACCGGCATATGCTCTACACCATGAGGGATGATAACGAACTCGCCCTCATCCAACCACAAATCTTGGTCACGTAGTTTTATCAGAAGACGACCTTTGACGACGAAGAACATTTCGTCTTCAATCTCGTGGTGATGCCAAAGAAATTCACCATGGAGCTTAACCAACTTGACCGCCGAATCATTGATTACGCCGACAATTTTCGGACTCCAATGGTCGCTAAAAAGCGCGAGCTTATCGACAAGGTTGACCTTTTCGAGTGACAACTTAATCTCCTGTTGCCGCAGTGACAACGGATGATTGTTCTTCGTGCGGTGCAATCACCAGCCCGTATTCAACACTATCAACCAATGCTAACCAACTAGCCTGAATAATATTCGCCCCTGCCCCAACCGTACTCCAACGAGTGTGGTGATTTTGGGTGTCAATCAATACGCGGGTTGTGGCGGCAGTACCATTGTTACTATCTGGAATACGCACTTTATAGTCCGCCAACTGGAAATCAGCAAGCTGTGGATAACGGGGAATAAGCGCTTTACGCAAAGCAAGATCAAGTGCGTTCACCGGGCCATTACCATCAGCGGCAGTATGGACGATGTCACCATCAATATCGATCTTGACCATTGCCTGAGACAGAGCAAAACCATTACGCTCGGAAACAAGAACGGTAAAATCAATCAGTGTGAAAATCGGCTTGTAATTAGGCGCGACGCGATGCAAACGAATGGCGACTGAAGCTTCTGCACCTTCAAAGACAAACCCATCATTTTCAAGGCGCTTAATTTCGTCAAGAACGGCGACGGCTTCTTGTTTGGACACATTTAGGCCAAATTCTTCGGCTTTACTTAGTAAGTTGCCTTGGCCTGAAAGATCAGATACCAAAACTCGCATTTCATTACCAACAAATGCGGGGTTAATATGCTGATAACTATCGACGTTGCGACGGATGGCAGCCACATGAATGCCACCTTTATGGGCGAAAGCACTCTTGCCTACATAGGCTAGATGATTATCAGGTGACAGATTGGCGATTTCGGCAACTGTACGAGAAAGGGTAGTTAACGTGCGAAGGTTTTCAGGATCCGGAAGACACTTATAGCCCATTTTGAGTTCAAGATCAGGGATGATACTGCATAAATTAGCATTGCCGCAGCGCTCTCCATAACCATTGATTGTTCCCTGTACTTGAATAACACCCGCTTGCACAGCAGCTAAGGAATTGGCTACCGCGAGTTCGCCATCGTTGTGGGTATGAATGCCGAGCTTAATGCTTGGGAAAGCTTGCTGAACTACATTCACATAACGTGCGATTTCCCAAGGAAGCGAACCTCCATTGGTATCGCAAAGAACAACAACATCCGCGCCGCCCTCAATAGCCGCGCCAAGCGTTTCCAACGCATATTCAAGATCAAGCTTGATACCATCAAAGAAGTGCTCGGCGTCATAGATGACTTCTTTGCCGAGGCCCTTGAGGTATCGCAAACTCTCGCGAATCATACGCAGGTTTTCGTCACCAGTGGTTTGCAGCACATCAGTCACATGAAGCATAGAAGTTTTGCCGACCACCGTAACAACCGGAGTATAAGCATCGACCAGCGCAATGATATTGGGATCAGTCGCCGGATCACTCCCTTTGCGACAGGTTGAGCCAAAGGCAGCGATACGTGCATGTTTGAGTTCAATGGATTGCACTGCCTCAAAGTAACCAACATCCTTAGGATTTGAACCAGGCCACCCACCTTCAATATAGGTTACCCCGAGGTTATCCAGCAGACGTGTGACTTTGAGTTTATCAGCCAGCGAAAGGGATATTCCCTCCCGCTGGGTTCCATCGCGAAGCGTCGTATCGTAGATCGCAACGTTCATATCAATATCTTCCTAATCAGGCTGTCGTTGTAACGTGGCCTGCATTTGCGCCTTCAAAATTCTGAATATCTCTATCCAGATTAAGCAAGAAACCGAGTTGATCGACACCATTTAAGAGGCAGTAACGTGAGAAGGAGTCAATTGGGAATTTAACGGCGCGACCATCCGGTAAAATAACTTGCTGTGATTCCAAATCAACTGATATTTGAGCAGATGGATCTTCCTGTGCTATGCTGATCAGTTGCTGGTGCGTTTGTTCATCTACCTTAATTGGTAGCAGACCATTTTTCAGCGAATTGCCAGTGAAAATATCAGCAAAGTAGGTACTGATAACGGCTTTAAAACCTGCACCCATCAATGCCCATGGCGCATGTTCACGCGAACTGCCGCAACCAAAATTATGACCACCTATAAGAACCTGAGCACTCTTGTATTCCGGCTGATTCAGCGGAAACTCCGGCTTGGGCGAACCATCAGCGTTATAGCGCCAATCGGAAAAGCAGGCCTGCCCCAAACCATTCTTATCCGTCACTTTTAGATAACGGGCGGGGATAATCTGGTCCGTATCAATATCGTTATTTGGAAGCGCAACCATGCTGCCCGTGAATTTCTTAATCGGTTCCATTAGTTCACCATCTCTCTGGGGTCGGTGATAACACCATTCACGGCTGTAGCAACGGCGGTCAATGGGCTGGCGAGGAATGTGCGTCCACCTTTACCCTGACGGCCCTCAAAATTACGATTACTGGTGCTAACCGCATATTGTCCTGGCTGTAGTTGATCACCGTTCATAGCAATGCACATGGAGCAACCAGCTTCACGCCATTCCGCACCTGCTGCCTTGAATATTTCGTGCAAACCTTCAGCTTCAGCCTGTGCTTTGACTTGCTGGGAACCAGGCACGACCATCATACGTACGCTCGAAGCAACCTTGCGTCCATTGATTAGTTTTGCCGCTTCACGCAGATCAGATATTCGGCTATTGGTACAGCTTCCAACAAACACCACATCGACAGCTTTACCAAGCAATTTCTGTCCCGGCCGTAAATCCATATACTTGAGCGCTTTATCCATTGCCATCTTTTCGCTCAAATCACCCATTTTGTCAGGATCAGGCACGTTAGCACCAATAGGCATTCCCATACCGGGGTTTGTGCCGTAGGTAATCATTGGGGTAAGTTCGTGTGAGTTAAGGATGACCTCATTATCGAAAGTTGCACCTTCATCTGTGGGCAACTGACGCCATGCGGTTACGGCCACATCCCAATCTGCACCTTTTGGCGCATATGGGCGACCGGCGACATACTCAAAGGTAGTGTCGTCAGGAGCAACCATACCTGCGCGCGCACCACCTTCAATCGACATATTGCAAATGGTCATGCGCCCTTCCATGCTCAAGTTACGGAGGGCATCGCCCATGTACTCAAATACATAGCCTGTACCGCCGCCCACACCTATTTTTGCAATGACAGCCAGAATAATGTCCTTTGCCGTTACACCAGGATGGAGTGCGCCATTGACGCGAACAGCCATCGTCTTGGGCTTATTCTGGAGCAGACATTGGCTTGCCAGCACGTGAGCGACTTCACTCGTGCCGATGCCAAAAGCCAGTGCACCAAAAGCCCCGTGAGTGCTGGTGTGGCTATCACCGCAGACAATGGTCATTCCGGGCTGTGTTAGGCCCTGTTCCGGCCCAATCACGTGGACAATACCCTGCTTCGATGTACCAAGGTCATAGAGCGGAATTCCGAAATCGCTACAATTTTTACGCATCACATCAAGCTGTGCAGCAGCCATCGGGTCGGTAACTGGAATAATGCCAAACGCATTACGGGGTGTCGTCGGCGTACTGTGATCCATCGTCGCCATTGTTCGGTCAGGACGACGCACTTTCAGTCCGCGTTCGCGCAATTGGGTAAAAGCCTGTGGAGAGGTGACTTCATGTACTAAATGCAAGTCGATATATATAACTGCCGGAATATCTGGCGTCTGCGGACGAACGATGTGGTTATCCCACACTTTTTCAAATAGGGTTCGTGGTTTAGTCATACTCACCTGGTTACTCACTCAACTCATTTCAATTTGACATTGAAGAGGGGCGGAATTCGCCCCTCGTAACTTTACTGTGTTTCGGTTTGGATACCGACTTCCGACACTTCGCCTTCTGGCTTCTGACCTGCAAATCCAAGCACGGCCACCATACGATTTAGAGCAGCCAAGTAAGCCTTAACACTGGCAACAATAATGTCGTCATCTGCCCCATAGCCACCAAAAGAACGCTTATCTTCACCCATAGGAGCGATTCGTACGGTCACTTCGCCAAGAGCGTCTATACCTTCCGTGACACTGTGTACACTATATTCAATCAAGCGAGTGGGTGCTTTGACAATAAGATCAACAGCACGGTAACAAGCGTCAACAGGTCCAGTACCAACCGCAGCAACAATCATTTCTTCACCCTGCTGGTTACGCATTTTGGCTGTGGCAGTAGGCATACCCATCGTGCCGCAAGTCACTTGAATATCCACGAGACTGAAAATTTCTTCCGGCCCATGAAATTCATCTGCAATTAGGGCTTCCAGATCAGCATCGGTGACAGTCTTTTTAGCATCTGCCAAATCTTTAAAGCGAGCAAAGACTTGGTTCAGAGCATCACCTTCGACTTTGTAGCCCAGTTCATCCAAGCGAACTTTCAAGGCATGGCGACCGCTATGCTTACCTAAGACCAAACGGCTTTGAGTCAAACCGACCGTTTCGGGCGTCATGATCTCAAAAGTAGTCGCATTCTTCAACATGCCATCTTGATGAATTCCAGCTTCATGGGCGAAGGCATTTGCGCCAACAATCGCTTTATTCGGCTGGACATGCATTCCAGTGTAATTACTGACCAAACGGCTGGTCTTCATAATTTCACGCGTATTAACGTTCGTTCTCAAGCTGTAAAACTTCGAGCGCGTGTGAATCGCCATGACAACTTCTTCTAAACTAGTGTTGCCAGCGCGTTCACCAATACCGTTGATGGTTACCTCGACCTGCCGCGCACCAGCGAGTATACCTGCTAACGAATTGGCTGTTGCTAATCCCAGATCATTATGGCAATGGACTGACCAGACAACTCCGCTGCCGGGGCCCCCACCGGGTGTCTCGGCAATTAGGTTGCCCATGAATTCACCCCACTCCTCCGGGGTGACATAACCCACTGTATCAGGGATATTCAGTGTAGTCGCACCCGACTCGATGGCTATAGCGCACGCTTCAACCAGATATTGCAAGTCGGCACGTCCGGCATCCATAGGACTGAATTCGACATCAGCGCACAAACTACGTGCGAATGTAACACCATCACGGACGATTTTCAGGCCATCGGCGCGGGTAATATTACTGATATGGGTTAAGTGAATATCCGACATACCAAGGAAGGTATGAATACGGGGCTTGGCCGCACCTTTCACGCCTTCCCAGCAGGCCAAAATATCTTTTTCACGGGCACGAGCAAGGCCACATATCACTGGGCCGTTGGCTGTACCGACTTCATGGGCAATACGCTGCACGGCTGCCAAATCATCAGGTGACGCTGCCGGAAAACCGGCCTCAATTATATCCACACCCAGACTAGCGAGTTGACGAGCAATTTCCAACTTTTCAGCGCTGCTTAAAGTCGCGCCCGGGCTCTGCTCGCCATCACGCAGGGTGGTGTCAAATACACGAACTAGATTATCATCCATCTGTACCGACATGTTAGGGTGATCCTCTCTATAATAGGGTCATGCTTATAAATGGTTACTGGTTTAAGGTCAGCAAGGCCATCTTCGGGCATTAGACCACCCCCTTTCGGCAACTACACCATCGTTATCGTCCATGTGGTTCATTCCTAAAAAGTGGTCACGAAATGGTGTGCGAACATGATTAAAGTGAAGTATCCTAAAAACATCTCAGCTTCCAGAACTCGAGTCCTGCTTAATACGCTTGGCGTTGAGGAACGGCATCATATCCCGCAAATTCGCGCCCACCTCTTCAATGAGCAAGTTGTGTTCTTTGTTACGGCGCGGAATAAAGTTCGGACGGCCATTCTTAACTTCGGCAATCCATTCACGGGCAAAAGTACCATCTTGAATGCGGGTCAGAACACCCGCGAATTCTTCCTTAACCATATTTTCGACCTGATCGCCAACGACATAGCCACCGTATTCGGCGGTATCGCTAACGCTGTACCACATGTAGCTAAGACCACCTTGATATAGGAGATCAACTATCAGCTTGAGTTCGTGCATGCATTCGAAGTAGGCAACTTCAGGTTGATAACCAGCTTTGACCAATGTTTCGAATGCGGCTCGGATAAGACCGGTTACGCCACCGCACAAAATTGTCTGTTCGCCAAACAAATCAGTTTCAGTTTCTTCTTTAAAGGTCGTCTCAATAACACCTGCACGGGTGCAACCAATTGCCTTGGCATAGGCCATGCCCAGCGCTTTAGCCTTGCCAGTCGCGTCCTGATGAACCGCCAGCAAGCCGGGCGTACCCGCACCATCCTTAAACACTTCACGAACACGGTGACCGGGAGCCTTGGGGGCAACCATCGTCACATCGACATTAGTTGGAGGCTTAATCTGACCGTAGTGAATATTGAAGCCGTGAGCGAACATGAGCATGCTGCCCGATTTGAGGTTCGGCCCAATATCGTTAGCATAGACTTCGGCCTGCTTGGTATCAGGTACCAAAATCATTACTACATCAGCCTGTTTGGTTGCGTCAGCTACTGAGAAAATTTCGAGGCCGTCGGCCTTTGCCTTATCAGCACTCTTGCTACCGCTATGCAACCCTACAATGACCTTTGCCCCACTGTCCTTGGCATTCAATGCATGAGCATGTCCCTGACTACCGTAGCCAATAATGGCTATGGTCTTACCATTAAGCAGCGAAACGTCACCATCTTTATCGTAATACATCGTTGCCATTTAAATCTGTTTCTCCATGTATAAGGGCAAATACCCTTTTCGCTTAAATGAACCTACATCAGGCTCATCATCATGCCAGTATTGTAACCAAACTTAATCGTTTCGCCGCCCCCGAAACAAAGCACCGGGGATTTGAAAGTGGTAATTGGGTTGTATATCCATTGCGTCACGCACTTCACTGGGCGCACCGTCGAACAAAGTTTTGAGCATGGCGACACTTGTAACGGGTGTCGCCATGCGAGCCACCCAAGAGTCAAAATCCAAGGGCAGCTGCCAAGTGAACATAACTTCTGAGGTAAAACCATTATCGGACAGCATCATATTCCACTGCGCAATACTATGATCACGTACATGAGAGGGATCACGCAGTAGTTCGACCGTCTGCAAGAATGTATCCAATGCCGGATCTTCCGCTGCAACAATATCACTTAATATAAATTGTCCATCGGGTTTAAGAACACGCTTGAACTCTGCCAAAGCACGTGCAGGATGCGGCCAGTGATGCGCACTGTAGCGTGACACCACGCAGTCAAACGAAGCATCTTCAAAAGGAAGCCGTTCGACATCACCTTGATGTGTCGTGAGATTGGTCACAGCGCGCTCAGATACAAGTTGCTCAACCTGCTCCAACATTGATGCAGTGAGGTCGTAAGCGACCACTTGCATAACATGTGGCGCAATGGCCAGCGCCGTATGCCCTGCTCCGCAACCGGCGTCCAATACACGTTCAGTGCCATCAAAGTTTGCGATCTGAACCATACGGTTCAAATCTTCTCCGCTAGCATGGACAGTGCTGGTCGCATAATTGACAGCCACATTTCCAAACTGTCGCTGAACAGCAGCCTTCACATCCTGCATGGTCCCACTCATTTCTATTTCCATTTAAAACCGAGATTAAACGCCGGTTGCATCCAGATTACTGCTTGCAATCGGAACATTGATCGCTGGCTCATAGTCACTATCCAATATACGGATACCGCGTCCCATAGCTACTACACCCGTCCGAACCATTTCCATAATGCCAATTGGTTCAAGTTCCGCGATGAGCGACTCAACTATACTTTCCTGAGCTGTGATCTCAATGATTGCCACCTTGGGACCAATATCGACGATGCGGGCAGGATAGCGATCACAAATCATGGTCACGCCATTACGTGAGTCCACATCATCCGTCCGCACTTTGATAAGCGCCAAATCCCGGCTGACAAAGGGTTCTTCAGAAATTAACTTTACATCAAGCACATTGACTAACTTGAAAAGGTTGGCAGCGATCCGGCGACCATTGGCTTTCTCGGCATCAACAACAATAGTCATGCGCGATAAATTAGGATTATGGGTACGCCCAACCGTGAGACTATCAATGTTGAAATTGCGGCGTCGCATCATACTAGCCACACGATTCAGGACACCGGGAAGGTTTTCGACCAGTGCCACTAGAATTTGTTTGTTTGCATTTGGTTTAGACATCATGCTTGCACCTCACCTGGCTTTGGACGGCGCATCATCTTGTCCAAGTCTGCACCGGCTGGAACCATCGGATAAACAATCTCTTCTTTTTCGATGACGTACTCAATCAATACAGGCCCCTCATGACTGCGGGCAAAATTGACAGACTCTTCAATTTGATCCCGGCTGGTCACGCGCATGGCCGGGATACCATAAGCTTGGGCCAACGCGACAAAATCCGGATTGAACATGGGCGTGGCCTGATAACGTTCCTCGTAGAAAAACTCTTGCCACTGACGCACCATGCCTAAGTAGCCATTGTTGAGCAAAGCAATATTGACTTTCACATTTTCTTGCTTAGCCGTCGCCAATTCGCATAAGGTCATCTGAAAGCCGCCGTCGCCCACAATTGCCCACACTTCTTCGTCGGGTTTACCGAACTTCGCACCAATCGCAGCAGGGAAGCCAAATCCCATTGTGCCGAGGCCGCCACTAGTGAGCATGGTCGCCGGACGCTGATGTGGATAATACTGAGCTTCCAACATCTGATGCTGACCAACATCACTGACCGTTACAGCATTGCCACCAGTGAACTTCCATAGTTCGTTGATGACCTGCGCGCCAAACAACTTGCCGGCACTGTCATGATGAAGAATATCGCGTTCGTCGCCATCTTCCTGCCACTCACGAATTTTTGCGACCCATTCACCATGTCGCTGACCTTTTAGATCTGGCAGGATTTGGGAAAGTACAGTCTTCACATCACCGGAAATACCAACATCAACCCGCACATTCTTATTGATTTCGGAAGGATCAATATCAATATGAATTTTCTTCGAGTTTGGCGAGTAAGTTTTTAAATTGCCGGTTACGCGATCATCAAACCGCATCCCCAATGCAATCAACAAGTCTGCTTCTTGAATAGCAAAGTTACAAGCTGCCGCGCCATGCATACCCATCATACCTACAACCAACGGATGATTTTCAGGCAAAGCGCCTTTGCCGAGAAGTGTGAGCGCCACTGGAATTTGAGCACGCTCTATTAACTCTTGCAACTCTTGCGAAGCACCTGCCATCACAATGCCATGTCCGGCCAAAACAACCGGCTTTTTAGCATTCTTGATGAGTTCTAATGCATCTTCGACTTGCTCATTGCTCGCCCGCGTAGTGGGACGATATCCACGCAGCACGATATCTTGTTCGGGGTAAATAAAGTCGGTTACAGCATTCTGAATATCCTTGGGGATATCGATCAGAACAGGACCAGGGCGTCCCGTACGCGCAATATGAAAGGCTTCTTTAATGATATAAGCTAGGTCATTTACATCAGTCACCAGATAGTTATGTTTGGTAATCGGAATGGTGATACCAGTAATATCTATTTCCTGAAACGCATCGGAACCAATTGCTCCCTGCGAGACTTGTCCGGTGATGCAAACAATAGGCGACGAATCCATCATGGCTGTTCCAATCCCGGTGACCAAATTGGTTGCCCCGGGGCCGCTGGTCGCAATCGCAACCCCAACCTTACCAGTCGCTCGCGCATACCCATCCGCCATATGTGCCGCACCCTGTTCATGGCGGACTAGCACATGCCGAAGTTGGGGATAACGCGTCATAGCATCATATGTCGGCAAAATCGCTCCACCTGGATAGCCGAACATGATCTCCACCCCTTCACGGAGTAGACATTCCATCACTATTTCAGCACCGCTCAATTTCATGATACTTATCTCCTCAATCTCGACCAGTGAATAAGGCTCACTGGATCATTTGAAAATTCAATCGCCGCTGGCCGGTTCGGCAAGCCGAACCGGAGTGAGCCAGCCATATCGATCAGGCAATGTACCCGATGTGATTCCAAAGAATTCATCCTGAACGGCTTTGGTGATTGGCCCACGCTTGCCTGTACCTACAGCAATCCGGTCGACTGAACGTACAGGCGTGACTTCGGCAGCAGTACCAGTGAAGAAAATCTCGTCGGCTACATAAAGCATATCGCGCGATATCGTTTCAAAGCGTACTTCTACACCCTGATCTTTGAGCAGTGTCAAAACTGTATCGCGAGTGATGCCCATCAGAATGGATGAACCGGCGCTCGGTGTATAAACTACACCGTTCAAAATTACGAAAACATTTTCGCCTGCGCCTTCGCTAATATTCCCGTTGTAATCTAGCGCAATCGCTTCACTAAAACCGTTATCATGTGCTTCCATGCTCATGAATTGGCTGTTAACGTATTGACCACCTATCTTAGCCAGCGACGAACCCGTATCAGGAGCCATACGCCGCCAAGAACTGACCTGTACATCGACACCTTGGTCAATGGCTTCTGCACCGAGGTAACGTCCCCATTCCATTGTGATGATGACTGCCTCGGTTGGATTCTTGCGACCTTCTACGCCGAGCATATTCGCACCACGAAACAACAATGGGCGTATGTAGCAGGATTCGTGTCCATTACGGCGAATGATTTCTAGGATTGCCTCGTTGATTTGGTCTTCGGTGAAAGGCACCTCCATCCGTGAAATCTTAGCAGAATTAAACAGGCGATGTGTATGCGGTTGTAGACGAAAAACCGATGGACCCTGAGGAGTTGAGTAAGCCCGTACCCCTTCAAATACGCTTGAGCCATAATGCAGGGCATGCGTCATGACGTGTACGGTAGCGTCTGCCCAAGCGACCAGTTCTCCATTTTTCCAAATGTAATCAGCAGGCATTCTCGTCTCCCCATATAAAATAAAAACGCTTTCCTGATCTCACGGTTATTACCGATTTTGATGCGGGAAAGCGTATTGTGAACCAAAAGGTAGTGTATGGCGCTGGCCCATACTCTCTGCCGCGTACGCAGTAGCTTGGCAAACGGCATATGAACAACTTGCAGAGTGTTGCATAGAGTGAGTCGTTCGTGATGCAAATGCCTTCGCCATTTCCTACTCCGTTATCTGAAACAAAAAGCCCCCTGCTTGGGGGGCTTCACTGTTATCGTTTTAGTGTTTAGTCAGCGCCCAAGCCGTTATAACCCGTTGGTAAGTACGAGTACAATAAGGCTAATAAGGCTGACAACAACCTCGATGCTTTTGTGGCTATTCATTTTCGCCGACCATTTACGGAATTCATTGTGTATAGAGTAACGAGGTTCACGAAACTTGTCAACCCTTTGGCGCAAATTCGGATAGTTTATCCTATTTCAATTGTATAGGCTGCACACTTCCGTTTTGGAAAAGCCAATCGTGAGCGGCCTCAATTTGTCGGCGCACAGCTTCTGGTGCGGTTCCACCTGGCGCTTTACGCTTGGCGACCGAAGCCGCAAAATCAAAAACAGCCGATACATCGATTGTAAATAAGTCAGAAAGTTTCTGAAATGTTTCCAATGACAACCCCGATAATGGCACACCCTGTTCCGCCGCCAGACGCACCGCTTGCCCGGATATATGGTGGGCGTTGCGGAAGGGTAATCCTTTCCGCACCAAATAATCAGCCAAGTCAGTTGCCAGCATATCTTCACCCAATGCGATCTTCATTTTATCAGGGTTAAGGTGCAAGGTTTTGATGATAGCAGTTACGACAGGCAACAATAACACCATCGTATCCACACTATCAAAAACGGCTTCCTTATCTTCCTGCAGATCCTTATCGTAAGAACTAGGCAACCCTTTTAGTGTAGTCAGCAACCCCGTCAAATTACCAACTAACCGCCCTGCTTTTCCACGTGCCAATTCCATCGGGTCTGCATTGCGCTTTTGCGGCATAATGCTAGAGCCTGTGCTGTAACGATCGTTAAGCGTGATATAGCCAAACAATGGGTTGCTGTAGATAATGGTGTCCTCAGCAAACCGACTTAAATGTGTACCTACTAAAGCCAATGCAAATAAAAACTCCGCCACAAAATCGCGGTCACTCACGCCATCGAGGCTATTCTGTGTATACGCATTAAAGCCCAGTTCCTTCGCCAGCAGTGCCCGGTCAACATCAAAGGGTGTTCCAGCGAGCGCGCCAGAACCTAACGGAGAGACAGCAGTGCGCGCCACAATGTCCGAAAGCCGTTCACGGTCACGGCTGAGCATCCAGAAAAAACTCATCAACCAATGCCCCGCGGTAATCGGTTGAGCAGGCTGCATATGGGTATAACCGGGCATTAGCGTTTCGACATGTTCAGATGCTTTCTCGATCAGTGCTGATTGTGTATCCTTTAGAAGCGCATCCACCTGAGCAAGTGCATCCAATACCCATAAACGGAAATCGGTTGCGACCTGGTCGTTACGACTTCGTCCGGTGTGGAGCTTACCTCCGACTGCGCCGACTAACTCGGTCAGTCGACGCTCGACAGCTGTATGAATATCCTCGTCACCCGGCTGAATTTGAAATATACCACCCTCAAACTCCGCCAAAACACGCCGCAATCCATCAATGATGGCGATAGATTCCGACTCATTCAGAATACCCGCAGCAGCAATTGCCCGTGCATAAGCGATGCTGCCAATAATATCCTGCTTATAAAAACGCTTATCGAAACTGATACTGTCTTGCAACGCGCGCAAATCAGCATCACTCGGCTCGGAGAAAGCCCCGCCCCATAACATCATGGCGCTACTTATCCCCCTGCCGATAACGACTGTGTCCAGTGCGTTGGATGGCGAGTTGAGCGTCAACTTTTAGTGGCAGCCCAAACAAACGGATAAAGCCTTCCGCATCCTTTTGGTTGTAGACATTCTCTTCGCCAAAGGAAGCGTAATCTTGCCTATAAAGGCTGTAATCGCTCTTACGACCTGCGACCAGCATGTTTCCTTTATATAGTTTGAGGCGTACAGTACCTGTAACCTGTTCCTGAGTCACCTTGACGAAAGCATCAAGAGCATCACGCAAGCGGGTATACCACTGTCCGTTATAGACCAACTCTGCATACTTCAGCGCGATTTGATCTTTATATTGTAGGCTGTACTTATCAAGACAAATCGCTTCGAGCAGCGTGTGAGCACGATGGAGCAATGTTCCGGCAGGAGTTTCGTATACTCCATGACTCTTCATTCCCACTAACCGGTTCTCTACAATGTCAGAACGCCCAATGCCATGTGTGCCCGCAACTTTGTTCAGAAGAGAGAACAATTCAACAGGCGGCATACTCTTACCATCTACACTCACAGGGATGCCTTTTTCAAAGCCTATTTCGATGTACTGGCCTTCATCCGGCGCATTTTCGGGGCTGGTGCTGAGCTGGTACATGTCCTCTTCTGGCTCGTTCCAAGGATCTTCCAACAAACCGCCTTCGTGGCTTAAATGAAAAAGGTTACGATCACGACTGTAAATCTTCTTCTCGGTGGCGGTTACAGGCACATTGAATTCAGCGGCATAGGCCAGTGCATCTTCGCGACTGCGAATATCCCACTCGCGCCAAGGAGCGACAATCTTCAACTTTGGATTGAGAGCCATCACGGTGAGTTCAAACCGCACCTGATCATTGCCCTTACCGGTAGCACCGTGCGCAATAGCGTCCGCGCCTTCGAGCTCGGCAATTTCTACAAGGTGTTTCGCAATCAGTGGACGAGCGAAGGATGTACCCAGCAAATAATCACGCTCGTAAACAGCACCAGACTGTAAGGTAGGAAACACAAAATCGGTCAAAAATTCTTCACGAAGATCACGAACATACAGCTTACTTGCGCCCGATTTGATAGCCTTTTCTTCCAGACCGGCCAACTCTTCTTCCTGTCCTAGATCAGCGCAAAAACATATAACCTCGACATTGTTGTAATTATTTCTAAGCCAAGGAACAATCACAGAAGTATCTAGCCCACCACTGTAAGCCAGAACGATTTTCTTAATACCTTGCGTGTCTACCATACCATCCTCTTTTGCGATTTGAATGAAAAACCCCGCTGAATCCGGGGTCAATTGCGATAATGAAAGTGAGAATAACGCGCCTGTAATGTTTTCGTCAAGCGCAGTTCGTGCGAGTAAGGTGTAATGGTTTGTAATCCAAATAGACCATACTGACGTATATTAAAGCAGTAGTGACCGATTCCAACAAGGGAAATGTGATGCAAAAGCAGACCACTGTACATAAACGTTTGGCGGATTCGACCGCCCGTGTCGCAGACTGGAAGCAGTGGGGACCGTACGTTGCTGAACGCGCATGGGGAACGGTACGCGAAGACTACAGCGCAAACGGAGATGCGTGGAACTATCTGCCACATGATCACGCTCGCAGCCGCGCTTACCGCTGGAATGAAGATGGACTAGGCGCCATATGTAATCGCTTTCAAAATATATGCCTCGGCCTCGCACTTTGGAATGAACATGATCCCATCCTAAAAGAACGTCTCTTCGGATTAACAAACGGCGAAGGCAATCATGGAGAAGATGTTAAAGAGTATTATTTTTATCTGGACAACACGCCTTGTCATTCTTATATGAAGATGCTGTATAAATATCCGCAGGTTGCATTCCCTTATGAAGCACTTGTTAATCATCACCGTAACCGACAACACGCTGAACTGGAATTGATTGACGCAATTCCGGAGGCGTTTGCAGAAAACCGCTATTTTGACGTCATCATTGAATACGCCAAAGTCAGTGACGAAGATATGATGTGCCGCATCAGCGCGATCAATCACGGGCCCGAAGCTGCTCCACTGCACATTCTTCCCCACATTTGGTTCCGGAATACATGGTCGTGGGGGTATAAGAGTCCACGTCCTGAACTACAGGTAGATGGCGGTGCCATTACTACAAAACATCGGCATATCGGCAATCGTTGGTGGTATGCACAATCTGATGGTCAAGACATGGGTTTCTTATTCACTGAAAACGAAACCAATACGGAACGTCTCTTTGGTCAACCAAATGCTCAACCATATGTCAAGGATGCATTTCATGAAGCAGTCATTCATGGACATACGAACGCAATTAATCTTGAAAAAAAAGGAACGAAAGCCGCTGCCCATTTTCAAAAAGTCGTCCAACCTAATGAAACATTTGTCGTGCAAATTCGTTTCAGCAACGCTGAGCAAGAGGCCCCATTCGCGAGTTTTGATGAAACATTTAGCCATCGTCTGAAAGAAGCCGATGAGTTCTACGCGGCGGTACAAGATACTAACCTTTCAGATGATGAACGCCATGTGCAGCGGCAAGCTTTCGCGGGGTTGCTGTGGAATAAGCAGTTTTATCATTACAGTATAGAGCTTTGGCTGGATGGCGATCCTGCTGGTCCGCCTCCGCCCGAATCGCGTAAACATGGGCGTAATTCAGAGTGGGATCACTTGTATAACGTCGATGTGATTTCTATGCCGGATAAATGGGAATATCCCTGGTATGCCTCCTGGGATTTGGCCTTTCACACTTTACCCGTCGCCATGATCGATCCGGAATGGGCGAAGCGCCAACTCATTTTGCTGCTACGCGAGTGGTATATGCACCCCAACGGACAAATCCCTGCCTACGAGTGGAAATTCGATGACGTCAATCCACCAGTACATGCGTGGGCAGTTTGGCGTGTCTATAAAATCGCACGCAATGCGAGCGGGTTTGCCGATACTGAATTCCTGGAGCGATGTTTCCATAAGCTACTTTTGAACTTTACCTGGTGGGTGAACCGGAAAGACACAGAAGGGAATAATGTTTTTCAAGGAGGCTTTCTTGGCCTAGACAATATCGGCATATTCGACCGTAGTTCACCGCTTCCAAATGGCGCTTTTATCCAACAGGCCGACGGTACAGCATGGATGGGCATGTACTGCTTGAATATGCTGGCAATCGCACTAGAACTAGCGCGTACAAAACCAGCGTATGAGGATGTTGCGACCAAATTTTTTGAACATTTCATCTACATTGCCAACGCCATGCACGATCTTGGTGGTGAATACGGCCTATGGGATATGGATGATGGTTTTTTCTATGATGGTGTGCGATTTGCTGATGGCTCATACATCCCGTTGCGAACCCACTCCTTCGTCGGCCTGATTCCACTATTTGCAGTCGAAACGCTCGAACCAGATTTACTAGAAAAGCTACCGCAATTTTCCCGCCGTGTTGAGTGGTTTACCAAATATCGTCCTGATCTGGTCAAAAGAATTGCCTCCCTAACCCAACCCGGTGAAAAAGGCCGCTTCTTACTATCGATCATCAATCACGATCAACTCGTAAAAGTTCTTTCCCGCATGTTTGATACAAACGAGTTTTTATCTGACTACGGATTACGTTCCGTATCAAAATATCATGCGGATAACCCTTACAAATGGCAGTTGGAAGGAAGTGATTTAGCGTTGGCCTACGAACCCGGTGAGTCCAGTACAGGACTTTTCGGCGGTAATTCTAACTGGCGTGGCCCGATTTGGTTTCCAGTGAATTACCTGATGATCGAATCGCTACAAAAGTATCATCACTATTATGGCAGTAACCTGAAGGTCGAATTTCCGACTGGAAGTGGTCACCAAATATCTTTACGACAGTCTGCCAAAGAACTTTCAAAACGGCTGAATTCTATCTTTCTGCGCGACAAAAAGAATCATCGTGCAGTGTTTGGGGGAAATTCGTATTTTCAAGATAATCCCGATTGGCGCGATCACATTCCATTTTACGAGTACTTTCATGGCGACAACGGAATGGGGCTCGGCGCCAGTCATCAAACCGGCTGGACAGCACTAGTCGCCAAGCTGATACATCAAACTACGGGTGATCAATGAGCGTTGGGTAGTGGTGATAAAAGCTGTCAACTGCTATATTCAGGTGAAAAGTTCAGATGACCCTGCCTACACTCAGGAGAATAGATTATGCAAATTCTTGGAATTGATATTGGCGGTTCTGGTATTAAAGGCGCGCCGGTTGAAATCGATACAGGCGAATTAGTTACCGAACGTTACCGTATCCCAACCCCTGATCCATCAGTGCCAGATGCTGTCGCAGATGTAGTCAAAGAGATCGTCAAAAATTTCCAGTGGAAGGGACCTATTGGCTGCACCTTTCCAGCTATTGTCCGAAGGGGTGTAGTCGAGAGTGCAGCCAATGTTGATCATAGATGGATTGGAGTTGATGGGCAAAAGTTGATCCAAAAGAAGACTAGATGTCCAACTATTTTCGTCAATGATGCCGATGCGGCAGGAATTGCTGAAATGCAGTTTGGAGCTGGACGGGGAAACGAGGGCGTCGTCATTATGCTTACACTTGGGACAGGGATTGGCAGCGCCATTTTTTACAAAGGGGTTTTATTACCCAATACGGAATTAGGTCACCTCGAAATCCGGGGCAAAGATGCGGAACTCCGTGCATCTGACCGCATCCGGCAAGAAAAAGAACTCGGATGGGACGAGTGGGGCGAACGCGTTAATGAATATGTCCAACGGGTCGAATACTTATTTTCTCCCGATTTATTCATAATCGGCGGTGGTGTGAGCAAGAAAGCTGATAAATTTCTCCCGTTTATCCATCCAGTTCACGCTCAGATTGTAGCCGCGCAGCTTCTCAATGATGCTGGAATCGTCGGGGCGGCAATGGCAGCTTCGGCACTAGCGAGTTAAAGTTCATGGATGCAACACTGCTTAAACAGCACGCTGCAGAACGGGCGGTTGAATTCGTCGAGTCAGGAATGATTGTCGGTTTAGGTCATGGGACAACGGCGATTTGGGCAACACGTAAAATTGCCGAGTTAATTAAGACCAAACAATTGACCAACATTTTGGCTATCCCGTGTTCGGCACAGACCGAAGCGGAAGCGCAACAGCTTGGAATTCCACTTACAACTCTTGAGGAACACCCTTCTATTGATCTAACGATTGATGGTGCAGACGAAGTTGCGCCGAACTTCGACGTCATCAAAGGCGGTGGTGGCGCTCTGTTACGAGAAAAGATTGTCGCGCAGGCGACTAAACGCGAGATCATCATCGTCGATGAATCAAAACTCTCGTCCGTCATTGGTACAAAATGGGCTGTTCCGGTCGAAGTCATACCGTTCGGGTATGGTTCCCAGAAAGTCTATCTGGAAGGTTTAGGCGCAAAAGTCAGCATCCGCCAGAAACCGGATGGGACCGCGTTTCACACTGACCAAGGCAACATTATTCTCGATTGCAATTTTGGCCCTATTTCAGAACCGATAAGCGTGGCTAAACAACTCAAGCGGCGCACCGGAATTGTTGAACATGGTTTATTTATAAGACTGGTAAGCGATGTAATCGTCGCTGCTCCAAGTGGTACACGGCAATTACAAAGGCAAAGTTAATAGATGAAAGGCAAGCATATGAAATTCGCAATGGTTGGTCTAGGGCGTATGGGCGGCAATATGGTCAAGCGCCTTCTGCGCGGTGGGCATGAAGTCGTGGTATGGAATCGCAGTCAGGAACCGGTGCAGGATGCAGTCAAAGCCGGCGCAATCGCTTCGACCACCATCGATGATCTTGTCAGTAAGCTGGAAGCCACGCGTATCGTCTGGATTATGCTGCCTGCTGGCGATGTGACCGAAAACATGATCACCTCGTTATCAGAGAAACTTTCTCCCGGGGACATCATCATTGACGGTGGAAACAGTAACTTCAAAGACACCATTCAACGCGCCGCAGTGATTACGGCCAAAGGGTTCCATTATATTGATGTGGGCACAAGCGGCGGTATTTGGGGTCTTAGCGAAGGCTATAGCATGATGGTCGGCGGCACAAAAGAAGCAGTAGATCAAATTCGTCCCCTATTGGAAACTCTTGCACCTGCCCCTGACATGGGTTGGGGACACGTTGGACCATCCGGCAGCGGACATTTCGTCAAGATGGTGCATAACGGTATCGAGTACGGCATGATGCAGTCATACGCCGAAGGCTTTGAGATCATGAAAGCCAAGAAAGATTTCAACCTCGATATGTCACAGATTGCAGAATTGTGGCGTTACGGCAGCGTAGTACGTTCATGGCTTCTTGACTTGACCGCTAATGCTTTGAAAGAGAATCCCAACATGGATGGGATCGCTGGTTGGGTAGCTGATTCAGGTGAAGGACGCTGGACAGTGTTTGCTGCAATCGATGAAGATGTGCCCGCACCGGTCATTACCCTGTCATTGATGATGCGATTCATCAGCCGCCAAGACGAGAGCTATGGCGCGAAATTACTGGCATCCATGCGTAATCAATTCGGTGGTCACGCAATCAAGAAGGAGTAAGCCTGTGAATGACACAAACGGGGCAACGATTGTCATTTTTGGTGCATCAGGTGATCTGACGCAACGCAAATTGATCCCTGCCCTTTACAATCTCTTTCGCAAGAAGCGTCTACCGGAACCGTTCAACATCGTTGGTGTTTCACGGACAGTGTTTTCGCATGAACAATTTCGCCAGCAAATGCATGATTCGGTCAAGGAATTCACCCCTGAAACCTTCACGGACGAGTTCTGGAACCCGTTTGCTGAACATATCTGGTACACACCGGAAGACGCATCGCAACCCGATCAATTGTCAAACGTGAAGTCCTTTCTTGAGTCGAAAGAGAATGGCACAAGCAATCGCCTCTATTACCTTTCTGTAGCGCCCAACTTATACCCAATCATCATCAACAATCTAGGGCAGCTCGATATGACCTCGCAAAGCGCAGGTTGGCGGCGCATCATTATCGAAAAGCCCTTTGGAACCGACTTGGCCTCAGCTCTTGAACTCAACAAAACAGTTCATGCCAACTTTGACGAAAGTCAAATTTACCGGATTGATCATTACCTGGGCAAAGAAACCGCACAGAATATCCTGTTTTTTCGCTTTGCAAACACCATTTTCGAGCCGGTGTGGAATCGCAACTATGTCGATAACGTACAAATAACTGTAGCTGAGACAGTCGACGTGGGGCATCGTGCAGCGTATTACGATCATGCAGGTGTCTTACGCGATATGTTCCAAAACCACTTGCTACAATTGTTGGCATTGGTGACGATGGAAGCACCCAATGGCTTTAACGCGACTGATCTTCGTAATGAAAAGGTCAAAGTACTGAGTGCCATTCGCCCAATTGCCTCAGGCGATACAGTGCGCGGGCAATATGAGGGTTACGTCGGAACAGAAGGTGTTGCGCCCGATTCAAAAACTCCGACCTACGCAGCGCTGAAACTGTATATTGATAACTGGCGGTGGCAAGGCGTACCTTTCTTCATGCGTTCAGGCAAGGCGCTCAAAGCCAAGACGAGCCAAATCCGTGTACGCTTCCAGCGACCTCCTGGTATCATCATCAATGCTTTGAATGATGAATCATGCACACCGAACACATTGACACTATTCATTCAACCGGATGAAGGTATTCATCTCAATTTTCAGGCAAAAGTTCCGGATTCAAGCCAAGATACACGTGATGTCGATATGGAATTCACCTACAAAAAGGCATTTGGTGAACAACAAATTCCAGAAGCGTACGAACGTTTGATTCTGGATGCGCTGCATGGTGATCCAGTTCTGTTTACCCGCAGCGATGAAATTGAACGGCTGTGGACGATTATCGACCCTGTGCTAAAAGGCTGGGAAACTAAAAATGCTCCTCCTGTAGTCCGCTACAAGCCGGGAACATGGGGGCCAGTAGAAGCAGAAAAACTATTGGCGCGAGATAATCATACGTGGCGATTAGCTTACAAGCCGGAAGGTGCTGATGACTAACATTCGCATCGGGTCGGATATAAACGCGCTGGCTCGTACGGTAGCAAACGCCATCCAAGATCTATCAAATAAAGCGATCAGTCAAAGAGGGCGATTTAGTATCGCCCTCTCGGGAGGGTCTACACCCAAGACTCTTTTTGAGCTTTTAGCACGGGAATATGCTCATAAAGTTGATTGGAGTAACACCTACATTTTCTGGGGGGATGAACGATGCGTCCCGCCAGATGACCCTGATAGTAATTACAAAATGGCACGAGAGACATTACTCGACCATGTTCCATTACCGACATCAAATGTCTACCGGATTAAGGGTGAACTTGAACCTGCTGACGCAGCACTAGAATACGAAGGAACGCTACGCACATTTTTCCATGATCAACGGCCAAGACTCGATTTAATCCTATTGGGTATGGGCGACGATGGGCATACAGCTTCCCTATTTCCCGGAACAGATGCTTTAAACGAACAAACGCGTTGGGTTGTTCCGAACCAGGTGGTGTCAGCAAAGCAAACGTGGCGTATCACTTTTACAGTTCCCGTAATCAACAACGCGGCGAATGTCATGTTTCTAGTGGCGGGGTCCGGCAAAGCAGCACGACTTAAGCAAGTTGTGCAGGGTGTTTATACGCCCAATGATTTACCATCACAACTTATAAAACCAACTGATGGTGAACTCATTTGGGCAGTCGATCAGGCGGCGGCCAGTTTACTCTAGAAGTCAGATGCCCAAAAAGTAACTATAATGCGCTTGTTTTTGCATTTGCTGCATAAATTGCAATACTCCCGCGAAATTGACCGGTGGATGTGAGGGAGCGAAGCGCTGAATTGACATTTTGTATCGGCGGAAAGCTCGCTGATTGCCACCGAAATGACACAATTGCGGCGGCATTCTCGGTCACCGCCACCGCTGTGCAATTTGGGTCTGCTGTCGCTGTATTTGCTTGTATTTCATGTTGCAATTGAGGGACCTTGAACAACCGCATACTCCAAAACAGTTCTATTTCCATATCCATTTTAGAACATAATTTCTTAAATTGTCAACAAGATTCCGTTCGAGTTTTCAAACTTGAAAGGTAGTTATAAGTTCTAATTGGTAGGCACTGAGGAGCGTCTGAATATAACTATTCAGGAAAACCTGAGCCTTCTAGTGCATAGGCTTCCCTGAATGTGCGTTATCACAAAATCAAGATGCGATTGCAGATTTGGGGGCGAGTTTTTCTGCCGCAACACCATGCCGAGTCTGAAGAATAGTTGCAGCCCTGCTGATTTCTTCCTGTCGTCGTGCTTCTGACCAGCCTAAGACACCAGCTAGAATAATCGAAACTTCCTGCAACACATCACCTGTCACTAGGCCCAACATCGCCAACAATGAACGTCGCAGCAGCAAATCTTCGAGGTGAATAATCTTTTCATGCTCGGCTAGAAACGTGATTTCGCGCTGGCTATAATCTGGTTGAGATCGCAGCATCGTATCCTGCCCTGCCGCACAAAATGCTGCGATTTCGTTGGCATAAGTGCCATAGCGAACAAATAATGCCTTGACGCGCCCGGAGGGTAGATTCGTCTTTTGTTGAAGCGATTTCAACCACTGCGTTTGTTCGCTCTCCGAGACGGGATAGCCTTTCCCCCCCCCAATAGCAACATTCTTAGTGTCGGATTTACGACTGCGTCCGATGCGCTGCATGACTGCGTCCGCCGACTGCTCGGAAAATGCTCTAAAGGTCGTCCATTTGCCACCCACCAGCGAGAGCACCGGAAATTTAATTTTGGCATCCGGCTCAATCACTCGAATGCTGTGGTCGCGGCTGATCGCGCCAGTACGCGATGCGCTGCTGTGCGGCAACGGACGTACACCGCAGAAACGAAACACAATTTGCGAGCGATCAATTTTGATGTCCGGGAATACATAGCTGACCAACTCGATCATGTAGTCAATTTCTTCTTCAGTACATACCGGATCCGGTATATCACTGCGAATATCTGTCGTTCCAAGTATCACTTTGTCCATCAATGGGAAAATCAGGCAAATACGTCCATCTTTGTTCTCAAAGAACATTTCACTCCCATGAAGCATCTCATGAAGTTCAGGGTTATCAACAAGGATATGCGAACCTTTTGTGCCGCCGATGAATTGAGTTTGCTCACCAATGGCACGATTGGCTAAATCAATCCAAGGCCCTGCCGCATTGACAACTACCTTAGGTTTAACCGTAAATGTGTCACCGGTTAATTCATCTTTCAGTGTGACCGTATCCCCTACTGCGCCCGCCAGACTGACATAATTTAAGGCTCGAGCATTCGGATTTATTGCTTCCGAATCCATCACCATTTCCATACATATACGTTCCGGATAGGGCATCCAGGCATCGTAATAATTGGCGGTCGCTACAATTTTACTGTTCAATTTGGGACGAAGCTTCAATGATTCTTCGCGTCCGATTAAACGGTGAGTGGGCAAACCCTGCTGACCACGTGTAAAACCGTCATACATCATCAAACCAAGTTTGATAATGATACCGCCGCGTTCGGAAGGTTTGTCACGCAAATTCAAGAACTTGAGCGGAGCGTTTAGAAATCCGGAGAACCAACTGTAAATAGGAATGGTTGTCGGCAGCGGTTTCGAATAATGCGGTGCGTTATGCAGCATGCGGTTACGTTCGGTCAGGGCCTCCTTCACCAAACGGAATTCGCCGTTCTCAAGATAGCGAATACCCCCGTGCAACATATGTGATGATCCTGCACTCGCCCCATTGCAAAAATCACCTTTGTCGACTAACAATACATCCACACCCTGGAGTGCCAAATCACGGAATGTACCGATACCATTGACACCTGCCCCTACAATTAGTACTGACACATCAGATTGTTGGCGTAATGCCGCCAATATATCTTTTCGGATCATCTCACACCGTCCTCAATTAGTTTCTTTAAACCCTTACACGGCAACACGCATGAACCATGCATCCAGTTCCTGGGCGCTTAGGAAACCATCCGCAGCACTGGTCGCGCCGATCTTGTAGGAGGCATAAACTACTGCCCTGCGAATAGATTCATAAGGGTCATTGGTTTCCTGATAATAATGAACAAATGACGAAAAAAGCGCGTCACCGGCACCAATTGTACTGACAACCGGACGTGTTACGACCGCGGGTATACGCTCTATAAAGTTATCATCTTTGACAGCCAGCAATGCGCCCTGTGCGCCCAGGCCGATCACGACAATGGCTGTCCCATACTGATGTTGAAGCCATCTCGCCCAATCTTCCGGTGAACACGGCAGTCGTTCATGGCTCATGAATAAGATATCCGCTGCCGCCATATAATCACGATTGTAGGAATCTTCTATGTCGGAAATGGCGTGGACGTCAGTGGCAATGAGTTTTCCACTGCGACGAGCAGTGTCTAGAAACGGACGTGTAAAATTGATGTTACACAGCACCGCCATTGAACAATCATCCAGCGCCTGTTGAAACAAAACTTGCGGATAAAAACTGTCCTGAATATCCTTCAAATCCACATTGATTTGACGATTCCCGTGTCCATCATAAATTACCACTGAGTGAGGCGTGTTTTTAAGACGGTCAAGCACGTACTTACCGCGGATATCCTCGTCACTCAAGGCTTGTTTAATTAGTTTTTGTACCGTATCTTTGCCCACCAGTGACAAGAAATTCACTGCATCACCCAAGCGGGTCAATGCTTTAGCGACATTAAAACCCACACCCGAAACAGAACTATTGACACCATGAAACGGGTAAAGCACAGGACTGTAGGGAATGGGAAAAGAGTCGACCTTAAGCGTCACTTCAATATTGGTCAAGCCAGCAACAAGAATTTTGCTCATAATATTAAATCCTATCGGTGATCAATTACGGTAAAGTTAATCATTTAATAGCAACATTAACAGCGCCTAAAAATTTACGTTTCCCAGCCTTTTGCGCGCTCGACTGCTCGTTTCCAGCCTGCATACTGTGCGTCGCGTTGAGCAACGGACATTTGAGGTTCAAATGTTTTTTCAACCGCCCATTGTTGAGCAATTTCCTCCTGAGATGACCAATATCCAGTTGCCAGGCCAGCCAGATAGGCTGCTCCAAGGGCCGTTGTCTCGGTCACAACCGGACGTTGAACCGGAACACCCAAGATGTCAGCTTGAAACTGCATGAGAAAATCATTACGAACAGCGCCGCCATCCACTCGCAGTGCCTGCAATGCTAAACCTGAGTCGGCACGCATAGCTTCCAGCACGTCGCGCGCTTGGTAGGCAATACTTTCCAGCGTCGCACGTACAATTTGGGCACGTCCGCTGCCGCGAGTTAAACCAACAATTACGCCGCGTGCATATTGATCCCAATAGGGCGCTCCCAAACCCACAAATGCTGGCACAACATATACACCACTGGTATCGGCGATACTGCGGGCAATTGGTTCTGTCTCGGAGGCATTCGTGATCAACTTCATTTCATCGCGCAGCCATTGCACCGCTGCTCCGGCGATAAAAACGCTGCCCTCCAACATATACTGCATCGCGCCCTGCCCTACGGTCCAGCCAACAGTCGTGAGTAGATTGTGTCGGGATTCAGTAGCGTTCTCGCCCGTATTCATCAGCATGAAACAGCCGGTGCCATAGGTGTTTTTCGCCATGCCTGGTGCATAACAGGCCTGTCCGAAGGTCGCAGCCTGCTGATCACCCGCAATACCGGCAAGCTTAATTGGCGCACCGAAAATTTCGGTGGCTGTTTCGCCATAAACCATACTGCTCGGCACGACTTGCGGCAGCATGGCGACAGGGATGTTCAAACGCTTTAAGATGGTGTTCGACCACCAGCGTTTATGTATGTCAAACAACATCGTCCGGCTGGCATTGCTCACATCCGTGATGTGCAATCGTCCACCCGTTAAGCGCCAAACGAGAAAGGTATCAACTGTACCAAACGCTAATTGACCAGCTTCGGCTTTTTCTCTTGCACCCGACACATTGTCCAACAACCAGGAAACTTTTGTGCCAGAGAAGTAGGCATCGGTTACCAAACCCGTCTTTTCGCGGATGGTCTTGTCAAACCCTTCCGATTTGAGTTGGTCACAAAAGGTTGAGGTGCGGCGATCTTGCCATACGATTGCGTTATGAATAGGATGACCGGTTTCCCTATCCCAGATCAGTGTGGTTTCACGTTGATTTGTGATGCCAATCGTCACGATGTCGGTGGCGGACAATGTCTGTGAGGCGAGAACGTTCTGCGCCACTTGATATTGTGACTGCCAAATCGCTTCGGGGTCGTGTTCAACCCATCCCGGTTTAGGATACAGCTGGGGAAATTCTTGCTGAGCCGATGCAATAATGCGTCCGTTACGATCAAAAAGAATAGCGCGGGAAGAAGTTGTCCCCTGATCCAAAGCGAGGATATAGTTTTGCATTAAAATTAGTTCCCAATGTGAGTCAATATACTATTGTGGATTATAACAACGCTCACGCGGCTTCGCATTAAACCTTCGCAGTGAGCATCGGGCAAACCGGTACTCACCGCCAAGGTTTACTTTTAATTACTGTACAACAATGGTTGTTTCGGCATCCGGCAAGCCTTTTGCCTTTGCGCGAATTGTAACTGTACCCGCTTCACGCCTGGCCCGTACAAAGAACGCAGCTTGACCACCTACCAGTGGGAATGGCGTATCGCCAATTAACTCAGCTGGACCATCAATCTCGAAATCAATCACTTTGATGGCATAAGGCAGCCGATTTCCAAAGCGATCAACGATCTTAAACACTAAGCGTGTCGTATCTGCCCCATCAGCTTGAAGTTCCCGATCATCAGGCAGAAGCAGCAGTTCATAGGGCACTGGACTGCAATCAATCTTCTGCTCCGCCACCTTTTCACCTTTGATATAACCGACAACATGCAAAAATGGCAGTTTGCCGCCCCACGTCAGCCAAAGCTGCAAACCCGGGATAGTAAAGGGCGGGTGCGTCAAATTGGGGAATGTTGCCCGATCGGGTTGATAGCGCCCGACTTTATTCTCACCCACAAACAAGTCAATCTCATCACAATTACTAAATATCGTCAGCGGGTCATTACCACCGCCACTTCGATCACCCATTGACCAGACTGTGGCGGCCCGCAGTACAGGGCGGATCTCTGGCGAGATCTGGCTTTCATAGAAATAAGCGGCATATTTCGGCAGACGGAACATATCCATCACGCCGTGATAGCAAATCATATCACCAGAGCCGAATTCCTTATGGGTGTTGTAATCAAACGCGCACCAGCCAATAGCACCTGCAACATTTGCCATACCCATTTGCTTGTCCTGTACACGGGCATGACGTAGCGCATGTTCGATCTGGCGTTCTTCCTGGTCAAAACTCTTGGTTGGATACATATGTCCATTAAATTCCGTAACAAGATATGGCGTATGTACCGGCTCGACCACTGTGTTTGAAAAATCGTTGTAGGTAAACACATCTTCGAGGAACTGGCTGTTCTGGAAATAGCGCACCCCACCCGTCTGGCGTGTTGGATCAAGTTTGTGGGCAAGATCATTTGTCGCACGGTACAACATCTCGTTATCCTGAGACTCGTTGATTCGTACGCCCCACATGATGATCGAAGAATGATTACGATCACGCATAATCATCGCCTCAACGTCACGCAGCGTAATGCCCTGCCAATCGTTGTCGCCGATATGCTGCCAACCGGGAATCTCCTCAAAAACCAACAGACCAATTTCGTCACAACGATTCAGAAAGTGTGTCGATTGGGGATAATGCGAGGTGCGGACGATATTGCACCCTAACTCGTTCTTGACGATATCAGCATCTTTTCGCTGCAACCGCGCGGAGGCTGCCGCGCCGATGAACGGGTAGGTCTGATGGCGATTCAATCCCATCAACTTCACGTGTTCTCCGTTCAGGTAGAAGCCGCCGTCTTTGCGGAATTCGGCTTCGCGGAAACCATAGGGGAATGCACCATTATCATCGAAACAGTTTCCATCTTTGTATAGCGCAGTATGAACACCGTACCGAACAGGATTTTGAAGCGACCATAGTTTAACGGCAGATAAGTCATCAAATGTTACCGTTACTAAGTTCTCACTTGAAGCAAGATCAACGACAACATCACTTGAAGCTATGGTCGAGAATTTTTCCTCCGCAGTACCGCTATTAATACTGGTGTGGAGCATTATCTTTTGTGGCATATTGCCTTGATTTGCTATCGTAACGTCCACTTCAACTTTTGGTTGGCCTGTCAACAGACTAGACGCACGCACAAACACATCTTTGATATAAATAGGCTCGACATACCGTAAATTTACTTCGCGATAAATACCACCAAACGTCAGATAATCGACCACAAATCCGAAAGGTGGAATATCGGGCCGTTCAGTTGAATCTAGCCGTACAGTAAACAGATTTTCGTCTGATTCGGTTACGTGATCCGTAATATCAAATGAAAATGGTGTAAAACCCCCTTCATTTTCACCAACTTTGACTCCGTTGATAGAAACTTCGGTTGCAATCATCGCCCCTTCAAAGTCGATAAAAATGCGCCGTCCGTTTCGTGGCTCGGGCAGTTTGAACCGCTTGCGGTAAGTTGAAACAAACTGATAGTCCATGTTGTCGAAGTTATGGTACGGCAAAACCTTATTGGTGTGCGGCAACGTCACACACTCAAATTGGCTATCGGGAACATCTGATTGCACATCTTCAGCACTAAACAACCAATTGTCATTAAATGGAATGATAGAACGCAAGGCATTAAATCCTTAATAAAAAGTGTACCCACTACACTTTACGAATTCCCTACAATAATAAACCTTATCAACGCGTGTTGGCAACACGAGTTGATTCAAAATAAACCGACGACTCTCCCCTCGCCATCCAAATCAACCTGTTCAGCCGCAGGATGGGATGGCAAACCTGGCATTGTCCGCATTTCACCGCAGATTGGATAAATGAAGCCCGCCCCCACCGAAGCCCGTACTTCGCGGATGGGCAGCCGAAATCCTGTCGGTGCACCCTTAACGGTCGGATCTGCCGTGAAGCTCAGATGTGTTTTCGCCATGCAAATTGGGAATTGTCCAAAACCATTTTGCTCAAACGTAGCGATTTGTTTATTGGCTTCAGGCGTATAATCCACACCATCTGCACGATATATTTCGGTCGCAATCGTCTCAATCTTCTGCTTGATTGACCACTCCACCGGATACAGGAACTTGAAGTCGTTTGGCTGATCGCAGGCCGTAACCACCATTTCTGCAAGTTCAGCCGCACCTTTACCGCCTTCCGCCCAATGACGTGCGACCGAGACACCCACTGCGCCGGCCGCCATGGCGATTTCGCGAATAGCTTGCATTTCATTGTCCGTGTCTGTCGAAAAAGCATTAATTGCTACTACCGGATTGACCCCAAACTTCCGCATATTTTCGAGATGGCGTACCATATTAGCTGCGCCGACTTCGACATCAGCGACATTTTCGCTGGTCAATTCTGCATCCAGTGGTTTACCCGGCGTAATCTTGTATTTACCTGTATGTGCTTTCAATGCCCGTACTGTCACGACCAGCACGGCAGCATTCGGACGTAGCCCTGATGCTCGACATTTAATATCAAAAAACTTCTCTGCGCCAATGTCTGCCCCAAATCCCGACTCAGTAATAACGTAATCTGAACACTTTACGGCAATCATATCTGCTAACACAGACGAATTCCCATGTGCGATATTGGCAAACGGCCCACAGTGAACAATTGCAGGGGTATTTTCTAGCGTCTGCATTAAGGTAGGTTTGATCGCATCGCGTAGAAGGACGGTTGCTGCACCCGCTGCCTGCAACTCCTCAACCGTAATCGGTTTCTTGTCTTTGCTATAGGCAATGACAATCCTACCGATCCGCGCCCGTAAATCCTCAATCGAGGTGGTCAGAGCCAAAATCGCCATAATCTCAGATGCAACCGTTATATCGAATCCGGTTTGGCGTGGGATGCCATCGCCCTTGTCGCCAAGACCAACGATGATATTGCGTAAACTGCGGTCGTTTAGATCCATGACCCGTCGCCAGACAATATTATGTTCGTCCAGATTCAGAGCATTACCATGATAAAGATGATTATCAATCATGGCTGCTATTAGATTGTGCGCTGCTGTAATCGCGTGAATATCGCCTGTCAAATGCAAGTTAAAGCTTTCCATCGGCACGACTTGACTGTATCCCCCACCCGCAGCCCCGCCTTTGATGCCAAATGTTGGGCCTTGTGAAGGCTGGCGAATGGTTATGGCAGCCCGTTTTCCAATGTGATTTAGCGCCTGCCCCAGTCCTACCAAGGTTGTAGATTTGCCTTCTCCTAAAGGGGTGGGGGTTATGGCAGTAACATCCACATAACGGGCACTTGGACGATCTTTCAACCGATCAAGCACTTGAAGGTTAATCTTCGCCATGTACTTGCCATAATGTTCAAGGTCGTTGTCGGGATCCAGACCCAATTGTTCGGCGATTTTGTTCACATGAACCAGATGAGCGGCCTGTGCAATTTCAATGTCCGAAGGAATGAATGGCATGGTATTTCACTTTCACAGATGAAAACACATTTGTATGGTAATCAAAAAAAGGACAGTATGACAACTTGGGAATGTCATACTGTCCTAATATCATTCGTCAATCGTGCCAATTGTAGCCATTATGCGACTCACAGCAGCAATTTCATCTTCATTTACGGTGTGCCCCATGTTCGGATACAAACGGTCGGTTACATTGGCACCTAGTGTCCGAAAAACTGCAGCACTCTCAATGACGCGCTCCTTAGGAATGTGAAAATCCTTGTCACTACAGCCCAAAAAGACAGGTGTTTCCTCCATTGAGCCGCTGTATTCAGGCAACACATCGCCGATTAACCCACCGCTTAATCCAGCTAAACCGCCGTATCGTTGTGGACTTCGCGCCGCATATTCCAGGGCAAGACATGCTCCCTGTGAAAAACCAAGGAGTAGCATTTTCGTTTTTGGAATGCCTGCACTGACAAGCTGCCCGACGATATCATCCACTAACATCAATGCGGAGGACAAATATGGTTCGTTACTAGCGACCGGCATGATAAAGCGATTTGGATACCATTGATAACCTGCCGCTTGTGGGGCGAGATAAGCAAACTCTGGCTGATTAAACTCGCTGGCAAGGGTAAGAATATCTTCAGCAGTTGCCCCTCGCCCATGCAGCATAATCATTACACCATGTGCTTTTTCCAAAGACGTGCCCGCCTGCAACACGGGTTGACCCTGGTGCAAACCATTTGCACTCATTAGTTGGCCTCCTTAGCCGGTTTCCATTCGGGCACAACCAACGGGTCAAGCCGATGTTCTATCAGTTCACGCTGCGGCTCAAGCCATGAAGGCAACATCAGCTTGGTTCCTAACACAGCGACATCTTCGTCGGCTGCGAACCCAGGTCCAATAGTTGCCAATTCAACGATATGACCATCAGGGTCATTGGTATAAATACTCTTGAAGTACACCCTATCCATAATCGGTGACACCCGATAACCCGCTTTGCTCAAACGGATTCGCCATTCGGTTTGCTCGTCTTCGTTCGCTACCGCAAAAGCGACGTGATGCGTTTGTCCGGCACCCATCTGGGCATAACCTTCCTTCTCTGGATCACGCTCAAAGTACGTTATCAGCGTCCCCGGTTTGCCGTCATCTACGCCCCAATACCAATGAGCGGAATTCGGATCATCAAAGTTAGAGGTCATCTTAACACGGCGCATCCCGAGCAAATCAGCATAGAAAGCGTCGGTGCGTTCAATATCTGAACCTATGGCGGTGATGTGGTGCATTCCGCTTGAGAGCGCCATGTCAGCAGTTATGACAGGCACAGGTTCGCTCCATGTTTCGGCTTGGATGCGGGCTTCGTCACGATTATTTACGATCATTTGCCCGGGCGGTTCGCGGTATTCAGTCCCTATTTTGTCGGGTGCTTCATCCAAGGTCCAACCGGGGCCAATGGTAGCGATTTCGACAATCGTCCCGTCGGGGTCGTGAAAATAGATTGACTTGAAGTAGTGTCGATCCAGTGGGCCATCGACTTTGAGTTTCACATCAACAAGACGACGTTTCCATTTCAGTAATCCATCATAGTCGGCCACTTGAAGCGCAAAGTGATGAGTTCCACCCACTCCCGGATGCCCTCTTTTAGCATGTTTCCACTCAAAAAAGGTTACTGCTGTTCCCGGTTTGCCAGTTTCATCTCCGAAGTAGAGATGATAGCTATTAGGGTCATCAAAATTAACCGTTTGCTTGACTAGCCTCAGTCCGAGTACTTGAGTATAAAAATCAACAGTCCTCTGAGCATTTGCGCTCACCAGAGAGATATGGTGAAGTCCTAGAACTTTCATACGATATACCTTTCATCTAGCTATTAAGTCAAGCTAAAGGTGATATTGACTATACGAATTAGCTAATCCTTACATCTAGTGGGTCAACTTATTGTGGATAGCGTATCATGCTTTGGTAACATACGCCCACCACAATCATGCAAGGGAATACAGGGGCACAACTTTCGTACCGGTGAAATTTGCCAAAGCCGAATTTGGCAAAGTCACAAATCGTGTATACAATTTCTCATTACGAACCTTTTGGGGGAAAGCTGTGTATAACACACAGAAATAGTGATTGTTGGTCGTCGAATTTTTCAAGGAGTTAGATTATGAAATCTGTTTTTCGTGCGGTGCCGCTACTTGCAACAGCAGTAGTAGCCTTGGGCTTGGCCTTTCCAGCCTTCGCGCAAGACGCGATGAAATTAGAAGCACCAGATTGCGGTACGACTTTCAAAGGCAATCTGAAGGCGATCGAAGCGGTAGATAAATATACATTTAAGTTGACCTTATGCACCCCTGACCCGGCCATCCCTTCGAAAGTAGCTTTCTCGGCAATGGCGATCCATTCCGCCGATCAACTCAAGGCAACGGGTGGTGGTGGTGATGAACTGCTCAGTAATCCTATTGGCACTGGCCCGTACACCGTATCAAAGTGGGACAAGGGCAACGAAATCGACTTCGCTGCCAATCCCAACTATTGGGGGGATGCTCCCCTTGAAAAAACTGCGATTCTAAAGTGGAACTCCGAAGCTGCCGCGCGCTGGAATGAGCTTCAAGCTGGCACAGTTGACGGCATCGCGAATGTTGGGCCTGGCGACTTTGCGACTGTTGAAGCCAATCCTGACTTCAAACTATATCCCGGTCTGTCAACGAATACGTTCTATCTGGGCATGAATAACACCTTCCCTCCATTTGACAACGTCAAAGTTCGTCAGGCGTTGGAATATGGCATTGACAAACAGCGTATTGTCGACAACTTCTATCCGCCGGCATCAACAACTGCCGATCAGTTTATGCCTCCTAGCATTTTCGGTTACACAGCCGATTCAAAAACTGCCAGCTATGACTTAGAAAAAGCAAAAGCACTCATCGCTGAATCCGGTGTAACCTTGCCCATCAAGGTTGACCTGAGCTTCCGGGATGTTGTCCGCGGCTATTTGCCACAACCCGGTGTTGTCGCTACCGATCTTCAGGCACAGCTAAAAGAACTCGGAATTGAAGTCAACATAACACCTATGGAATCCGGTGCATTCCTTGATGCAGCGAGCCATGGCAAGCTACCTCTGTTTATGCTTGGTTGGGGCGCTGATTATCCTGATGCGACCAACTTCCTTGATTATCATTTCGGTGCAAACTCCAGCCCCAGTTTTGGCGATCATGATCCCAAGCTGACCGATCTTTTGACCAAAGCAGCACAACTCTCTGATCCTGCGGAACGTTTGAAACTATATACCGAAGCCAACAACGAAATTGTGGATTTCGCACCGATGGTTCCCATAGCGCATGGTGGTAACGCCAATGCCTTTAAAGCCACAATCAAGGGCGCTTACACAGGAGCATTCTCGGCTGCACAATTCCGCCTGATGGAAAATCCGGACAGCGATCAAATTGTGTTCAGTCAAAACGCCGAACCCATCA
Source organism: Aggregatilineales bacterium (assembly GCA_044226325.1). GTDB lineage: Bacteria > Chloroflexota > Anaerolineae > Aggregatilineales > Phototrophicaceae > CFX2. Next base: position 290,299 of record JBGAHG010000001.1, on the reverse strand, counting down.
GCCTTTATTGCAACGATGAGTCCGACGGCGAATCATTTTATGCTTGCGAACAGGTCAACGAAGCACTGCTTGGCTATGAAATTGGCGGTGGTAATGTTGTCCCGGCCCTGGCAACCGAATGGTCAGCCAATACCGATTTGACCGAATGGACTTTCAAACTTCGCGAAGGCGTCAAGTTCTCGGATGGTTCCGACTTTGACTCTGCTGATGTCTATGAAACCTATGCCGCTATGTGGGATGCCAAGAATCCTGAACACAAAGGTCGTCTCGGCGATTTCACTTACTTTACTGTCTTCTTTGGCGACTTCTTGAACGCGCCGCCAGCCACTAGCTAGTTGCTCGAACGTTTGTTAGTATGACTGTTTAGGGCGGGTTAATTCTCTCAACCCGCCCTTCGATTTTGAAAATGATTGCCCAAATGGAACAAATGCCATGTCAACTTTTATTCTACGCAGACTTATTCTCGCCATTCCGGTTTTGCTAGGCATCCTTATTGTCACGTTTTCATTAGGACGTTCCATTCCGGGTGATCCATGCCGAGCGCTACTTGGGGAAAAAGCAACTGAAGCAGTATGTAAACCTTTAATTGAAAAACTGGGGTTGAATGAACCCATTCCGACTCAGTTTGCTATATATATCAAGAATATTTTTCAAGGGAATTTAGGTGATTCCTTCCGTTATGGTCGTCCAGTCACAACTTTATTGGTTGAACGTTTACCGGTAACAGTTGAATTAGCCATCACGGCCTTGACCTTTGCTGTCATAACAGGCATCCCCCTCGGAATACTTTCAGCCTATCGCTACAACTCCAAGCTCGACGTTGCAACCATGGTCGGCGCGAATATAGGCGTTTCGATGCCCGTATTCTGGCTCGGTTTGATGTTAGCTTTCTTCTTCAGCGTGATTTTAAAAGATACGCCCTTTGTACTACCGCCATCTGGACGGTTAACCGCAGGTGCGAATTACACACCTTTTTATGTGGCATGGGGACTCGCGGCTTCTGAACAAACCGCCAGCGGTCTTTTAATATTCTTGTCACGCCTAAACGTTTTAAATTCCATTCTGACCTTAAATGGTCAGCAATTTATTGATACCGCCAGACACCTCGTACTACCGGCAATTGCGGTAGGTACTATTCCGCTTTCGATCATTGCCCGTATGACGCGTTCAACCGTCCTCGAAACGCTTGGACAGGATTATGTTCGCACGGCACGCGCCAAAGGATTATCCGAATATCGGGTTGTGGTACGCCACGCAGTCAGCAACGCCCTCTTACCCGTCGTAACGATCATTGGTTTGAACTTTGGTGGCTTGATTGCAGGGGCAGTACTAACTGAAACTATTTTTGGTTTTGCTGGCATTGGCAAAACTTTGTTTGACGGCATCACGGCGCGTGATTATGCGCTTGTGCAGGGAGTGACCTTAGTCACTGCTATCGCATTTGTCCTTATTAATTTATTGGTTGACATTCTATATGGATACGTAGACCCACGAATCCGTCTGAGTTAAGTGTTAGAAAGTAGCCTGAGCAATGACAAGCGCAAATCCAAGTATTGTTACCCTAAAAGAAGATACTCAGGTTCTGCAAAAAGCCAGTCCTGATAATCGCGTTCTTGAGACACTTAAAAATCTGAGACGCAATCGATCAGCCGTTTCAGGGGCGATAATCATTGGGGCGCTTATTCTGATTGCGGTTCTTGCACCCGTAATTGCCCCTTATGACCCCAATCTGTCGATGATTGGACAACCCGGCGAAAGTGGAAAGTTACCGGCAAGTGTGCCGTGTATCAATTTTCTAGGCTGCGCGAAGCCCCAACATGTTCTGGGTCTTGATCTTAACGCGCGTGACGTGTTTAGTCGTTTGATGTACGGTGCACGTACATCACTCGTGGTGGGTATTGCCAGCGTAACATTTGCGATTATAGTCGGTACAACACTGGGTTTAGTGGCAGGTTATGTCGGCGGTTGGACGGATAATATCATTATGCGCCTGATGGACGTCCTATTGGCTTTTCCTTCGCTGCTGCTTGCGATTACCATTGTTACAGTACGCGGCCCCGGTCTCGAAAATGCACTTTTAGCAATTTCTGTCGTATCGATTCCAGTCTATGCCCGCTTGATTCGCGCCAGTGTGCTATCCGTTAAAGAACTTGAATTTATTACTGCCGAACGGGCACTCGGCGCCCCTCCTGCTCGTATCCTATTTCAACAGATTTTCCCCAACACCTTAACGCCACTGATTGTGCAAGGCACTCTTGATGTTGGCGGCGCAGTTTTGTCAGCCGCAGCCCTTTCATTCCTCGGTTTGGGCGCACAACCACCACTTGCGGAGTGGGGACAAATGCTCAGCGAGGCACGGAACTATGTCTTTACAGCCCCGCACCTCGTTTTCTTTCCGGGTCTGGTGATTATGCTAACAGTTCTCGGCTTTAATCTCCTTGGAGATGGTCTGCGTGATGCGCTTGACCCACGCCTGAACCGCAACTAGCCGTTGATAACGTTCATCACCGTTTCATAAAGATGACCATTAGTTGCGAATGATTCGCCGTTATAGATGGATGCTTTTCCTTTCCAGTCGGTAAAGGTACCACCTGCTTCTTCCAAAATCACCTGAAGTGGTCCGCAATCCCAGATTGCCATCCACGGGTCGATCATAATATCGGCGCGTCCTGTTGCAACCAGCGCATAGCCATATGAATCGCCCCAAGTTCGCTGAATATAAGATGACTTCACCAGTTGGTTCCAGGCACGTTCCTTGTAAGCGTCAAACTTGGAATAATCGATTTCACTTGAAAGCAGTACAGCGTCTTTCAAGTCTTTCACATCAGATACGTGAACTCTACGCCCATTCCAGAAGCAACCACCGCCACGCGTTGCATAAACCGTCTCATTCAAGGCAGGGAAATTTGCGACGCCTACCAATGGCCCTTTGTCGTCTGTTACGGCAATCAAGTTCGAATAAATGGGTACGCCTTGAACAAATGATTTCGTACCATCAATCGGATCGACCGTCCACGTTAAGCCACTCGTTCCCGCCTCATCACCAAATTCCTCGCCGATGATGCCATGATCCGGCCATGCATGTTGGATGAGTTCGCGTAGGCGTTTCTCGGCAGTCTTATCAGCAATCGTTACCGGCGAATTGTCACTTTTGCGTTCAGCAGTTACCCCATTTTGAAAATAACCTAGCGTAATACGTCCCGCTTGCCAAGCCGCATCCAGAGCGAAGTCTAACAAATCAGAAATTGGCGGTGTAGCCATATCAATACTCCAGTCAACAAGTAAATGAGTGGCTATAATACCTTTTTAACCATCGTTGTTACAATCTGCCCGTGAGCTATTAGATGATTTAAGGAAATCCACATGAAAATACAGGCCGCACTTTTATTGGAAGCGCACCAACCTTTTATTGTTGAAGAAGTCGAATTAGATGAACCGCGCACCGGTGAGGTGCTTGTGAAGATCGCGGCCAGTGGTGTTTGCCATAGTGATTATCATCTGGTTTCGGGCGCGACGAAACACCCGATGCCGGTCGTAATTGGTCATGAAGGAGCCGGTGTCGTACAAACAGTTGGCGCTGGCGTAAACCGTGTCCAACCTGGCGACCATGTAACGCTCAACTGGGCACCGGACTGCGGTCATTGCTTTTACTGTCTACGAGGCAAACCGAATCTATGTGAAACTTACGTCGATCCAATCTGGGCAGGCACAATGCTCGATGGCACAACACGCCTCCATTGGAAAGGTCAAACCGTTTATCATTTTTCCGGCCTCGCGAGCTTCGCTGAATATGCAGTTGTCCCGCAAGAAAGCTGCGTCCGCATCCGTAAAGATGTTCCGCTAACGGTTGCGGCATTAGTGGGCTGCGCGGTTGCCACTGGTGTTGGAGCAGCTATGTATACCGCCGAAGTGAAAGCCGGTGAAACGGTGGTGGTCTTTGGCTGCGGTGGTGTAGGCCTAAATATCCTCCAAGGGGCGGCTTTATGTGGGGCAGAGAAAATTATTGCTGTAGACAACAATCCGGCCAAAATGGAAATTGCACGTCAGTTCGGCGCAACCCATACCATCATGGCAACCGATAATCCAATCGAAAAGATACGCGCCATTACCAACGGACGTGGTGCTGAACACGCCTTTGAAGCGGTGGGCATCCCTTCACTTCAAGAACTCGCACTTCAGGCAATTCGTCCAGGCGGCACATTGACATTAGCTGGACTTTCTGCGATGGGCACAGGTACAAATCTCCCCGGCGCCATCATAACTCGACAGGAAAAAGTCATCAAAGGTAGTTACTATGGCACGGTCAACGCCACCCGTGATTTTCCGCTCCTACTTGACCTTTATATGTCTGGCAAGCTGAAACTAGATGAACTGGTGTCGCAGGAATACCGACTCGATCAAATCAACGAAGCCTATGATGCTATGCTCAGTGGCTCGCTAGCACGTGGCGTCGTCGTCTTTAAGTAACTAATTCAGTGTCCCTTAAAGTCGGCTGGCCGTTTTTCAAGGAAAGCGGCCACACCTTCCATGTGATCACCTGTGTTGGCAGCTTTATCTTGTAATGAAGCTTCATATTTCATGGCATCTTCCAATGTGCTGGTAGCGGCGAAGTTCACCGCCTGCTTAATCAGTCCCAACGTCTTCGTAGGTGCGCTAGCAAACATCTGCGCCACTTGCTGTACTGTCGCGCTAAACTCCCCATCGGTCACCACTTGATTAACCAATCCTAACGACAATGCTTCGGGTGCGGTTACTTTTTTTCCTGTCAACATCAATTCGAGTGCTTTTGTCATGCCGATTAAACGAGGGAGCATCCAGGTTGATCCACTATCAGGAACCAACCCAATCTTCACAAATGCCTGCAAAAAGCTAGCACTTTCTGCAGCAATTCGTATATCACAGGCTAAAGTTAAGCTCATCCCGGCACCGGCTGCTACACCGTTTACGGCTGCAATGATGGGCTTCTGCAAATTCTGCATGGCCAAAATAAGCGGATTATAGGTCGCGTTCAAATTTTCCTCGTAGGAAAACCCACCCTTCATCATTAGTTCCGAAGCCGCAGTCAGATCAGCACCCGCGCAAAATCCGCGCCCTGACCCGGTCAAAATGACCACACGCACTGATTGATCAGCGTTAGCCTGCTCAAATGCTTCTTTGAGTTCACGCAATAACGTGGGCGTCATAGCATTAAGTTTGTCGGGGCGGTTAAGGGTAACTGTCAAGATACTATTTTCGATCTGGTACAAAATAGTTTCAAAAGACATAGAATTATCCTTGCGTTAAGCACTAGGGGAACATTGTATAAACATAGTAATATACTCACATCAATCTAGAATATCCATCAACGTGATGATGAATTGGAAAAAACGATGAAGAGCATTGCAGTACTTACAAGCGGGGGAGACGCTCCAGGGATGAATGCCGCCATACGAGCGGTTGTGCGGACAGGTATCGCTAAAGGTTGGGAAGTTTATGGTGTGCAGCACGGCTATGCTGGTCTTATGAGCGGCGATATGCAGGTCATGGGTCAACGTGATGTCGGCGGCATCGTTCAGCAAGGTGGGACAATACTTGGCAGTGCCCGCGCGTTAGAGTTCAAGACACCTGAAGGACGGCAAAAAGCCCTGCGTGAATTAAATAAACGAGAAATTGGCGGATTGGTTGTTATAGGCGGCAACGGCTCACAAACAGGAGCTAACGCGCTGTCCGAAATGGGATTTCCCGTCGTAGGCATCGCGTCCACCATCGACAACGACCTTTTTGGCTCTGAAATGACCATTGGTGTCGATACAGCCCTTAACATTGCACTGGAGGCTATTGACCGCCTCAAAATTACGGCATCGTCCCATCAACGTGCGTTCCTCTTAGAAGTCATGGGGCGTGACTGCGGTTATCTGGCGTTGATGGCTGGTATAGCTGGTGGCGCGGAATTCATTTCGATTCCCGAAATTCCGACCGAACCGGAAGATATTGCCAAAGAACTGCACGCGGCTTACGAACGCGGCAAAAAGCATGGCATTATCGTTGTAGCTGAGGGGGCAAAGTATAACGCCACCGCTCTTGTCGCCTATTTCAAAGAACATAAAGCAGAATTGGGTTTCGAACTACGTGCAACCATTCTAGGCCATATTCAACGCGGCGGTGCGCCCACTGCTTTTGATCGTCTTCTCGCAACACGTCTGGGTGCTGCTGCTACGAGCGCTTTGGCTCGCGGCGAATACGGCGTTCTGGTCGGTATGAACAAGAGTGTCATGACCACGACAGCGCTCTCTGTCGTCGTCGCAAACAAGAAAACAGTCGATTTCGCACTAATCGATCTCCAAAAAGAACTGGACGGTTAATAAGGGGCAACGATCTGCCCCTTGGGTTCACTCTTATGACGCCGTTTGCAACTGGATCATGGTGGTACTGAAAGGCTGGAGCGTTGCAAGCGGCGTATAATCTTTAATTGCGCCACCGTCCCCAATCTGTGGAGGGGTTAGTATTCCATCACCAAGTATTATTTTCGCATTCAAAGCATCAGTGAGGCTTGTCTTCGCTACACTCAGCTTGTAATCGCTTACTGCGCCATCACTCAAATTGATGACCACCAAAACCGTCTCATCTGAACTCTGCCTAATGAAACTGTAAACTTTGTTATCACTGCTTTTGAGTGAAGTGAAATTCCCAACACGCAACGCAGAATGATCATTTCGGAGGTGTATCAGGCTGCGATAATGCGTCAACAGTGAAGATACATCGCCATCTTCTGCTGCCACATTAAAAGTCGCCTCGTTGGTTTTGCAGCTCTTACCAGCCATAAAATCTTCGGCACGGGGGCTCGCATCCCATTGCATGGGTGTTCGCAAACATTCGTCAGGCTTCGCACCCATCATGCCGATTTCTTCACCGTAATAAATAAACGGGACACCTGCTCCGGTCAGTAACATCGATGCGGCAATTTTCGTCTTGTTGACATCGCCCGCAAGTTCAAACATCGTCCGGTTCTGATCATGATTGGTCAGGAAGCGCGCAAACTGCCCCGGTGGATACAATTTCTGAGAACGTATTTCAATAGGCATAGCACTGCTATTGGTACCAGACTTCACCGAATTCAATATGGAAGTCGCCAGGTCAAACTCAAAGGCCAAATCCAGGCTTTTAGGCACATATTTGGACACAACGAAACTAGTCGTCCACACTTCACCTACCATTAACGCCTGAGGATTAACTGATTCTACAAAACTTTTCCAATCCTTTAGCCACGCCAGATTAGCATCTGAGTCCGCAAGCTTCGTGTCATCTTCAACATAATAACGCGCCCCATCCATTCGAAAACCATCTACGCCCATGTCGTCGAGCCAATATTTGGCGATCGCATGTGTCTCATCTGTGACAACGGGATTGGTTAGATTCAGATCCGGCATCCCCTGCCAAAACACCGCATAATAAAAACGGCCACCTGCCGGATACCATATCTGCTCACCCCAGGGACCGAGTCCAACCGGCCTAGTATCGCTCCAACGATACCATTGATCGTGTTCCGATCCCGCTGTCTGCGAATCCTTAAACCAGGGGTGTTCGCTGGATGTGTGATTGATCACCATATCCACAATGACAGCAATGCCGCGTTTATGCGCTTCAGCAATCAATTGTTTGAAATCATCATTCGTCCCATAATCCGGCTCAACTTTCATGTAATCAGTCACATCGTAACCGTGATAGCTTGGTGATTCAAATATCGGCATCAACCAGATTCCTGTTACGCCAAGATCCGATGTAGTGTTGGGGTCACCATCATTTAGATAATCCAACTTGCTGATGAGACCTTGCAAATCACCAATACCATCGCCATTACTATCTTGAAAGCTACGAACAAAAATCTCGTAAAATATCCTATCATTCCACCAGGGCAAGCCATCTGTACCTGTTTGGGCAGGCGTCGCTTCTTGTGCCTGCAAAGACGATAGGCCGAAACTAAAAATCAATAAACATAAACCCACGATTCCAGTAAAGGCTTTTTTCTTTAACATTTAAACACCTCCATCTCATACAAAAAACAAAGGCGCTCATGATTTGAACGCCTTTTATGTATTGATGCCAACCTGTTTGTGTTACGCCTAGCTTTACTTTTGAATCGGCTTACGATTGCCGTAGGTCAAGTTGACACCAGCCGGACCGCCCGTCCATTTCACAGCGTTACCAATCACGCGCTGAACTTCCTTGTTGTAGTATGTTGGATAGGTTTCATGTCCCGGGCGGAAGTAGAAAATCTTACCCCGTCCGCGCTCGTAGCAGCATCCGCTGCGGAAAACTTCACCGCCCTTGAACCAACTCACAAATACCAGTGAATCTGGCGCGGGAATATCGAAATGTTCGCCGTACATTTCTTCCTTATCCAGTTCAATACACTCGCCCAATCCTTCTGCGATGGGATGGGAAGGATTGACCACCCAAATCCGTTCATTATCATCCGCTTCGCGCCACTTCAAATCGCAGCTGGTCCCCATCAACTTCTTGAAAATCTTTGAGAAGTGGCCGGAATGTAGTACCACCAGGCCCATACCTTCCAACACACGTTTATGGACGCGTTCGACAATTTCATCCTGAACGTCTCCATGTGCCAAATGTCCCCACCATGTCAACACATCCGTGTCTGCCAATACAGCCTCCGTCAGACCATGTTCAGGTTCATCCAAGGTTGCAGTCCGCACACTATAGCCTTGTTCAGTCAATGCACTGGCAATTACCGCGTGCATCCCATTTGGATACACTTTCTGAACTTCAGGATTTTTCTTCTCGTGCTGACCTTCGTTCCAAACCGTTACACGCAAAGTCATTTCTAACTCCTCAGTTATTATGAATACTTCACAGGCTTACCATTTAAAGCGGCAGATGCTTTGATCGCATCCCATAACCGCGCCATACGCAAACCAACTTCAGGCGGGCTGGGGTTGGCTGTGACTCCGTTTCGCACGTTCAGAAATTGCTCCCAAACGTGGATGGATTGCACCGATTTCACCTTCGTCAGCCGCTTGGCACCGTGCCTTTGAAGCTCTAGCTGTTCGCCCCATATACCGGTCCGCAAAATCCCTTTAGTGCAAAACACCCGAATATCCGAATGGCACGAAGGGATGGCCGAACCACATGCATTTAGGGTCACCAAGCCACCCGACACCAAACGTCCCATTACTACCGCACGGATGTCTACTGGATGATTGTCATTTTCCATCCACGCCGCTACTTCGCTGAAATTCTCCCCAGCCAAATCGGACACGGTGTTCAGCATATGTGCGCCAGTATCAAAAAGGAACCCGCCACCGGAAAGTTCCGGTTGCTGCCGCCATGTTCCAACAGTCAAATTTGCCCAATTTTGCCAAGCCATTGCATTAATATTCAGGATCGAGCCGAGTTTACCCGAGCGTATTAGTTCCGCTGCTGTACGAACCTGTGGCGATAAACTTCCCTGGAAGGCCACCACCAACAGCTTACCCGTATGGTCGCGCGTCTCAATAAGTGCTGTAGCCTCGAGTGCGTTCATCACCATCGGCTTCTCAAGCAGCACATCAAGTCCTGCTTCCAAACATGCTTTGGCCTGCTCAAAATGATAGGCGTGTGGCGTGATGACAAATACTGCGTCTAACTGCTTACCGTACTCGCGAATAAACTGCTCCCAATCTGGTTGGTTCGGTGGAACAGCGAGTCCTTTCAATTGGAATAAATTTCCTGCAGCCTCATACGCGGCTTGCGAAGGTTCACAGATAGCCGTCACCTGCGTATCTCTGCGTTCTAGCATCATCGTCAGGTGATGCCGTGCCATCCCCCCACAACCAATAAATCCCACCCGCACTATTTTTTCTTGCGTCATTTTGAAAACACTCTCTGTAAAAATCTATATTTACGAGTTTGATTGTACCCCAAATTACCTGACCATCAGACACCGTATGACACCAATAATGGTATACATAGGCAGCCCTGATACGGTATAATCCTCACTATTACTCGAGAATATTTGCAAAGTGAATAGAGGCCTTAATTGTCTGCTGAGAAGCAACCGATCACAGCCGAAGACCTGTACCGGATTACACTGGTTGAAGATCCGCGCATTAGCCCTGATGGGCGTTGGATTGCCTATGTTCAAGTAATTACGGATAAGCTCGACAACAGCTACAAACGCAATATTTGGCTAGTATCGACCGAAGGCGGCAGTCCACTTCAACTTACGCGCGGCGGCAAAGACTCCCAACCTCGTTGGAGTCCCGATGGCAACTATTTGGCTTTCACCTCTGCCCGTGACGAAAAACCTCAGATCTACTTGCTGCCTGTCACAGCGCCCGGTGGTGAGCCGCGCGCCTTAACCAGTATGCCCAATGGCGCGAATAATCCATCCTGGTCGCCAGATAGCAGCTCTGTTGCTTTCCTGGCAGGTATGAACGCCGAAGCCCGTGCCCGTGAAGATAACAATATCGAAGACCCCAAGCCGCAGGATAAACTCGAAGGCAAGCATCGGAAAGAACGCAAGGATCTTGAAGAAACCAAACGCTGGGATCCGCGCATTGTCGAGCGTATTCCCTACCGCAGCGGCACCAGTTTCCTTGCTGATAACTTCACGCAGATTTATGTCATGCCAATTTCCGAAGGTTTACCCAAAGAGGTGTCCAAACCGCGCCGGTTAACTAATGTCAACGCCGACCACAATCCACCGCAGTGGTCACCAGATGGGAAGTATATCCTCACCGCACGTATGAGCGATCCCGGCACAGATGAACCCTGGCGTTGGAGTGTCCTCTACCGGATTCGTGTCGCCGATGGCACACATGAACAACTCACTGAAAACGACTTTAGCAGTTTTTCACCTATAGTGTCGCCGGATGGTCAGTGGATCGCATTTGGACGGTTGCCCCGTGAACGCCTGAGCGAACGCTACAATCGGATTGCAGTGATGCCTTTTGATGGTGGTGAAATTCGGGATCTCAACCTCGACCTGGATCGCAGCCTGTTGGAATTCAAGTGGTCACCAAACAGTGAGGCTATTCTTTTTACAGCCGGAAATGCCGGTCACGTCGAATTATACCGATCCAATTTCGTATCTGGCGATAGCATTGACACTGTAATTGCTAAAGAGATGGATATCGAGAATATTGATATTCACCCCGAAGCTGGAATTGCCTTTATCGGCAGCACCGAAGCCAATCCCAGCGAACTCTACTGGCAAGATTCCAGCATTGATGATGCCATCCAAATGACAAACGTGAACCAGAAGTTCTTAGAAAGTGTCATTATCCAACCCTTTTATGGAATGCGCTGGAAATCGCCTTCTGGTGATGAAATTCAAGGCTGGTATGTGCTACCTGTAGGCTATGAAGAAGGCAAGCAGTATCCACTGGCACTTAATATTCACGGCGGACCGCACATCATGTGGGGAACAACCTTCAAATCCATGTGGCACGAATGGCAGTTCCATGCTGCACGTGGATATGTCTCATTTTTCTGCAATCCGCGTGGCTCCGATGGTTATGGTGAAGCCTTTCAAATGGTTCTGCATGGTGCATGGGGGCCTATTGCGATGGATGACATTATGACAGGTGTAGATGCCATCATCGCCAAAGGCTTCGTAGATACGTCCCGTCTCGCGATCACAGGTGGTTCTTACGGCGGCTTTATGACCACCTGGATTACCGGACACACGGATCGGTTTATCACAGCCGCTTCATTACGTGGCGTTTACAATATGCTCTCGTTCAGCGGTACAACTGATATTGTCAGCTTCACTTCCAACGAAATGGGCGTAGAACCCTGGGAAGATCCCACCTTCCTTTGGAACAATTCGCCGTTGGCGCACGCACAAAATATCAAGACACCTATACTGCTGCTTCACAGCGAAAATGATTATCGGGTGCCTATCTCCGAAGGTGAGCAAATGTACTCCTACATCCGTCGTACAGGTGGAACAGTTAAACTCATCCGATTCCCGCGTGACGGTCACGATATGACGCGCACAGGCGAACCGGAGCACCGTGTCAGCAGCTTAACCCATGTCATCAATTGGTTCGATAAATATTGCTTCCCGGAAAAAGCTCAAGAAGTTCAGGAGTAAGCCATGACCACACCGATCCCGATGTTGGAACGTGCCCGTGAGTTGCAGGATCAATTGGTCGAATGGCGGCGGGACATCCACATGCATCCTGAACTCAGCTTTCAAGAACTGCGTACCGCCCGGCTTGTGGCTGACAACTTACGTGAAATGGGTATCGAGGTTGAAACAGGCGTCGGTAAAACAGGTATCGTTGCCCGTATCGGTGAAGGTCGTCCTGCCATCGGTATCCGTGCTGACATGGACGCGCTGCCCCTCCAAGAGCTAAACGACGTACCCTACAAATCCCTTACACCCGGTGTCATGCACGCCTGTGGTCATGACTCGCACACCGCTATCTTGCTCGGCGTTGCTCGTATGCTGAATGACATGGAAGACCGGCCGTCTGGAGAAATCCGCCTGCTCTTCCAGCCTTCCGAAGAAGATGAAGATAGTGACTACAAAAGCGGCGCAGTCCGCATGATCGAAGACGGCGCACTTGAAAACCTTGATGCGGTCATCGCCTTACATATCAACAGCAATATTCCAGCTGGTCAAATTCGCATCGCCAGCGGTCCCAATTCTGCCTCGGTCGATTCCTTTAACGCGACCATTATTGGTGAAGGCTGTCACGGTGCTTACCCCCATCAAGGGATAGACCCAATCTTCATTTTAGCGCAGGTCATCAACGCCATTCATGGCATCCGCGCTCGCCGTATCAATCCGGTTCGTCCAGCTGTCATCTCCATTGGCGCAGTTCATGCTGGGTCCGCCAATAACGTCATCCCTGATGAAGTCCAGATGAACGGTACCATCCGCAGTTATGATGATGAAACCCGAGAACAACTCTGGAAAGAGATGGAGCAAGCTTTCGCGGTAACTAGGGCCTTCGGTGGTGACTACAAACTTGAAATCATCAAGAGTTATCCATCACAGTATAACGATCCTGCCGTTGCAGAACTTATCCGCGGAATTGGCGTATCAATGTTAGGGGAAGAAGGACTGCACCCAGAAGAACCCGGCATGGGCGCGGAAGACTTCGCTTATATGACCCGTAAAGCTCCCGGCGCGATGTTCAGCCTCGGCGCAAAGTTTGATGATGTCAACCGTCCACATCACAGCCCCATTTTTGACGTTGATGAATCATCTTTCTCGATTGGTGCCGCTATCCTTGCCGAAGCCGCCTGCCGTCTCCTCAAATACAAAGCGTAATTTGTGTGGGCTTGCCGCTCGCAAGCCCTATTCTTTTGGCTTTTCCACGAAATCCAGCGATGGTGATGGACTAATCGCGTTCCATCCGCCATCCACAATGATTGTTTGCCCGTTAACTTGTCTGGCGCCTGCTGATAACAAGTACAATGCTGCCTGAGCAATATCCCCCGGCTGGATCACCTTTCCGGTCGGAATAACTTGCCCCCATATCGTATCATAATTCGGATCATCCGCCAGATTGCGCGGGGTCGAAGTAGCACCCGGCGCGACGCAGTTGATAGTAATCCCATACCGCGACAGTTCAATGACCAAATTACGCGCCAGCATTTCCAATCCCGCTTTACTCATACTATAGGCCGAAAGATATGGCACAGCCTGATGTCCCGTTACTGATGATATAAATACGATACGTCCGCCCGGTCCTTGTTCGCGCATCTGTCGGGCAGCAGCCTGTGCGAGAAAATAGGTCCCGCGCAAATTGACCGAAACAACCCGGTCAAACATCTCTGGTGTGTACGAAAAAAAGTCACCCCATACCGTCAATCCCGCGTTACAAACGACCATATCCAACCGTCCGAACTGCTCAACTGCTGCTCCAACCATTGCACGAACCGAATCGACGTTCCCTACGTCCGCAGCGAACGGCTGACAAATGCCACCCGCCGCCAGAATCTGCCCTGCCGCTTCTTCTGCCACAGCCATATCAACATCGTTCAATAAAACCGATGCACCTTGCAGCGCCAGTTGCTCCGCAATCGCATAACCGATGCCCACGCCCGCGCCCGTCACAATCGCAACTTGCTTCTCAAATGAATAATTTGGCATAAGTAAAATTGCTCCTTGGCAAACAAAAGGCTATTATACTGACACATTCTTTGCTACAAAAATTGGTCACCCTATGCCAAACACACCTTCATCGCCATCTCTGGAAGATATTCTCGGCTCGGCTCAACTGGTTTCAGATACCCGTACCAAAGGTCAGGGTCGCGAGGGTAAGCTGCCGCTTACGAGTGACATGCTGCTCAATCAACCTAGCGGTAATCTTTTCGGTCTTACCCAAAACGTTGCTATGGGTTGGAATCCCGAAGAAGTCAACAACGAGCAGTACCTGATTGTCAGCACACACGGTGGCCTACGCGCGCCGGATGGATCAGCCGTCGCCCTCGGCTATCACACAGGCCATTGGGAGGTTAATCTGCTGGTTCAAGCCGCTGCCGAAACCTTCCGTGATCAGGGATCAGTTCCTTTCGCCGCCTATTGTACTGATCCCTGTGATGGCCGTTCACAGGGCACAGATGGCATGATGGACAGCCTGCCCTACCGCAACGACGCTGCGATGGTAATGCGCCGTTTAGTGCGTTCGCTCCCGACGCGCGATGGTGTTATGGGCATTGGAACATGCGATAAGGGCCTGCCTGCGATCATGCTTGCCCTGGCAGGTTGTACAGATCTTCCCGGTATTATCGTCCCTGGTGGCGTCACTCTACCCACACCTAATGCCGAAGATGCTGGTAAAATTCAAACGATTGGCGCGCGTTACACCCAGGGGCTTATATCTATCGAATATGCTGCTGAGATGGGTTGTAAAGCCTGTGGATCGAGTGGTGGCGGCTGCCAATTTCTCGGCACAGCGGCTACCTCACAAGTCGTCGCCGAAGGTTTTGGCATCGCACTGCCCCATAGCGCACTCAGCCCCTCAGGCGAACCCATCTGGCTCGATATGGCGAAGCGGTCAGCACTAGCGCTTTTACGCCTCAAATTCAACAAGATACCGCTTTCTCGCGTTATCACACCCGCCTCTATTGAAAACACCATGCTTGTCCATGCCGCCTTTGGTGGATCTACCAACCTGCTTCTCCACATTCCCGCCATCGCTCAGCAAGCCGGACTTAAAGCCCCTACTGTTGACGATTGGAATCGCATCAACCGCAGTACACCTCGATTGGTGGACTCCTTGCCCAACGGCCCACGATTTTTCCCCACCGTACAGGTCTTTATGGCAGGTGGTGTGCCGGAAGTTATGCTCCATCTACGTCATATGGGCTTACTCAATACTGACGCCCTCACCGTGACTGGCGAAAATCTTGGCACCGTCCTCGATTGGTGGGAACAAAGTGAACGACGCCAGGCAGTTCGAAAACTGCTGCACGACAGCGACAAGGTTGACCCCGACCTCGTGATTATGGATGCTGACGCTGCCCGCGCTGAAGGCCTCACCAGCACGGTTATATTCCCTACTGGCAATCTCATGCCCCACGGCTCAGTGATTAAGGCCACAGCCATTGACGCTTCGGTCATGGACGCCAACCAAATTTATCATCAACGTGGACGGGCAAAAGTTTTCACCTCGGAACGTGCTGCCATCAAAGCTGTAAAAACCGGTGGTATTCAACCCGGCGACATTATGGTACTAATCGGCCTCGGCCCACTTGGCACTGGCATGGTCGAAACTGCGCAAATTACCTCTGCCCTGAAATATCTCGATTGGGGCAAACACGTTTCTTTGCTCACTGATGGGCGATTCTCCGGCTTTTCGACCGGCGCTTGCGTTGGGCACATCGGCCCAGAAGCGTTAGCAGGTGGACCTATCGGCAAAGTGCGTGATGGCGATCTCATCGAGATTAGCCTCGACCGCCAAAATCTCACAGGTTCTATCCATTTAGTTGGTACGATTGACCGGGAGCTTACACCAGATGAAGCCGCACTGGTGCTTGCCACCCGTGACCCACATCCCGATCTGCACGTGCATCCCCACTTGCCAGACGATACGCGCTTGTGGGCGGCTTTGCAGGAAGCTAGTGGCGGCACATGGGCAGGCTGTATCTACGACACCGACAAAATTCTCGCTGCCCTCAAAGCTGGCACTGAAGCACTCGCTCAACAGACCCACACCAGCACCTGAACAATGATTGGTACGGGTTTATCACTAGCAGACACTCCTAAAAAGGACTATTTCTATGTATGCACTCGGCGGAGAACTCGTTGCCCGCACCCTTGCTGCGCAGGGCGTTTCGACCATCTACACCCTTTGTGGTGGACATGTCATGGGCATATATGATGGCTGCCTGAACAACAATATTGCGGTCATCGATTTCCGTCATGAACAAGCCGCTGCCCATGCGGCCGATGCCCACGCTCGCTTGACCCGCAACATCGGTGTCGCGGTTGTCACGGCTGGCCCTGGCGTTACGGATGCCATTACCGGAGTCGCTAATGCATATGAAGCCCGCAGCCCCTTGGTTCTCATCGGAGGCGCATCCCCGCTCAAAACGAAGGGCATGGGCGCACTACAGGAAATGGCGCAGCTCAACATGTTCAAGGACATCACCAAAGCCGCCTTTACCATCACCGAAACCGAAAAAATCCCGCAGCAATTACATGAAGCATTCGAGATCGCCCTCGGTGGTCGCCCCGGCCCGGTCTTTATCGAAATCCCGTTTGATGTTCTCTTTAATGCTGTCGAGCCGCCCGAAATCCCCTTGCGAGTGACCATCGAACCCGCTGCGCCAGAGCTAACCGCAGTTGCCAGGATGTTTGAAATTCTCCGCGCTGCCGCCAGGCCGATTATTATCGCTGGTACCCAGGTCTATTGGGACGCGGCACACACAGCGCTACGCCAACTGACTGACCAAACCGGCATCCCCGTTTTCACCAACGGCGCAGGACGCGGCACACTTCCAATGACTCATCCCAATTGTTTCAAATCATCTCGCAGCGCGGCCCTACGTGAAACAGATGCCGTCATATTACTCGGTACGCCGCTTGATTTCCGCCTCAAATATGGTCAAGAAGGTTGGAACCCCAACGCCAAGCTCATCCAGATTGAGAATGATCCTACTGAACTTAATCATAATCGTCAGGCCGATGTTTCGCTTATAGCTGACACACAGCTTGTACTCGAAGCGCTCAGCGAAGGCTTACAAGGTTTACGCTATGACGATTGGCTGCAAAAGATTCAAGCTGTGGAAGCTAAAAAAGTGGCTGAACAAAAGCCTTGGGAGCAGTTAGTTGAGAGTCCGGTCAACCATTTTCGCTTTGCTGCCGAACTCAATCGATTTGTTGACAAGAATACCGTTATTATCGGCGACGGTGGCGACATTGTGACCGCTTGCGCCCGTGTGATTGATGTTACACTGCCGGGGCAGTGGCTTGACCCCGGCCCACTTGGATGTTTAGGCGTCGGTGCACCTTTTGCCATCGCCGTAAAACATCTCTATCCTGATAAAAAAGTCCTGATTATTAATGGTGATGGTGCATTCGGTCTAAACGGCTTCGAGTTTGACACCGCTGTGCGCTTCAACCTACCCATCGTCAGTATCGTCGGCAATGATGCTGGTTGGGGCAACATCCGCATCATTCAGCAGCAAATGCTCGGTGAAGACCGTGCCATCGCTACGTCACTCCTGCCGACTCGTTACGATAAAATCGTAGAAGCATTTGGTGGCTATGGCGAATTTGTAGAAGATGCTGCCGACATTCATCCTGCTCTCGAACGCGCCTTTGCCAGCGGCAAACCCGCTTGCATCAACGTTAGCCTTGACCCCAAAGGGCTTGCCAAAACCGCCCCCAACATGGCCTATATCATGTGATCGTCACAACGAAGACTAGGGTCTGTTGATCACAATTTGCTGCGGATTTTCCACGATGATTTCGGGTGCTTCTAAATTAGGATAATACAACCTCATCAGCCCGGTCACGCAGATCGCTTTCTGATCAAGCGATCTGACATCATAATCGAATTTACTTAGATCCTTATTGAACACGCGCACTAACATCTGCCCATCATGAACAGTAGTGAAGCTCATGTAGATCGCCTTCGGCAAATGATCAACTACCGAGTGGATCGTCCCGCACACCCTGACTACTTTACCCACTGCTTGCATAGCATCTTCGGCGGCAATCTGCGATATTTCTGAAGCTAGAATATGAGGCAGAGAAATCGGATTAGCCACTATCATCGGCTCGGCTTCTTCCAGGTGTGCATCCGAGGAAAACGCCATCAATCCGCCGTCGTCAGCCTTCACGATAATCATATTCCTACTCGCCATAGTGAATGGTAGCGAGGCCGTACGCTGAATATCATTATGATATTGGTAAAACCCGGCTGGATATCCACGTTGATCACCATATGAATACAGTCCATCTGGACAAGCGCGGGTCAAATCATTAAATGGGCAGTTCGAATTGCAGCTAGTCGTTCCCTCCCCTCCAGGATATATTACAGGATTACAAGCCGTACCGACCGGACAATAACATTGCCGCCAAATTACATATAGTCCGTTACGCGTCGTGATTGGATTGCTCATCTTATCGCCACGTCTAGCACTGCGATCAACCACCCGCCGACCTGCATCAACCAACCAATGTCCATGAAACAATATATCGCCCACCATCGAAAGCGTCATCATTTCATCCGTTTGGATGTCGTCGAATTGCACAAACCGCATATCGCCTGCCGCGTAGCCCTTCACACTGGTATCGTCCAAAACCATCTCCCCCATTGCCGCGTCTTCACGTCCGTCACAATTATCTTTGCTACAGGCTTGCTTGTTGCGCCAGATCATATAGGCAACTTCCTGTCCATCCACCTCTCGGATAATCGGCATTGGCCCTATTGGCAATTTACCGCCATCGCCCGCACCACCGTTCCCAACTGCCGGGATAAAAGCCGTCTTGCCGCTCTCGATTGCCAGCGCGAACAAAGCTTGCTGATCCGGTTCTTTGGTGAGTGCAGCACGAATCGCATCGTTGTCGTCGGGGAACGGTCCCAATGCCCAAAGCGTGTTCCATTCCAAACGGTAGCGTATAAACACGATTCCATGTTGTTCGGCAATCACCGGCCAACCATTTTCAGCAACGATGTAATTCGATTCTTCGCTTTCCGTGGAGTAATTGCGCACGGTCGGCTTAACCCGCCATTTTTGTTTGCCAGTCGCAACATCCACAGCATGGACGTACAAATCTTTACTCACTACCACTACAGTTTGGTATTGCACACTAAAAGCCGGCATCGTTACGAGTTCGGTGCCTACATCATATTTCCAAATTATTTCAAGTGTATTAGCATCCATAGCCACCAAAACCCCAGTGGAGACAGCGATGAATACAACAGAATCAGTTGCAGCCAATGCTGTTGATATTGGCCCACCCAATTCGACACGGTTAATCACTTCACCGTTGCTCGCATCCAGTCTATAGAGTGTGCCGTTTTCTGACCCGACGTATAGTGCTCCATTTACATAAACAGGCGTCGAATTCAGTACACCAATATCGCCGCGCTTCCAAACTTCGCTTCCTTCAGTTTCATCCAAACCGTAGATCGTATTGTCGGCCACCATATAAACACGGTTCCCACCGGTAATCGGCTGCACCAAATCCGGCACACTCAGATGATTAGCCTGCGACTTTCCATCTTTTCCAGCGCTGTTCCAATCCCACGCAAAATGAAGTGAACCGGAAATGCTCTGTGGCGCGAAATTCGGATGGTCGGCATTCTGCCCAAACTGTGACCATTCAGTTCGAATTTCTTGCGCGAAAGCGCCTTGCAAGCGAGTTAATCCAATAGTTCGAGGTGATCCATTGAATACGGTCAGGCTCACCAGCAGCAATGTCAATCGGGGAATAACTCGCCCATATCCAGGATACTTCATAGGGTTATCACCTCATATTGATTGCCTAATAAGGTGATTGTACTGACGTTATAAAGTTGTATGTTGTCCCATATGACAAGCAGCATGTAATTCAACAATCGCTCTCTCAAAATGGTTAATATCAACATTCCCAACCAGTTACAAAATGTTCTTCCAAAATATAATTCGTCGCCACGCCACCCGTGCTAGACTCGTATCACAGGTCAATGTTTAAATGGATATTTTACTGTGCTGTATGCCTCTAGAGTCTTAAGTCCAGTTGCCAAAATTCTCTCTAGTGACCTTTGTGATTTTGTGGCAAAAAATGTTATTTCGGCGGTTCACTCCCGCTCGCCGGGCGAGTCTGCATTAGCGGCAGAATTTCGGGAGCATCTCCACCTAATCGCTATCTTTCACGTATTCGTCCACAATCTGATCAACCATTGTCTCATCCACACCGTTGCAAATTACACCTTTTGGATAAATCACGATGTTCGGTCCCGCCCCACACATGCTCAAGCAGTTCGCAATTTCTAACTTCACAGGCTTCGGGTACTGGTCGCCATTAATCGCATCAACCAGTACTCCTAACTGTTTGAGAAGTTTGTCTGCCCGACGTCCCATGTTGCAGTATTGCCCTCGGCACACCACCACTCGCTTGCGCCTTGGGTTTGGATGATCGCTCATTAGAATGCCGCCGTCAACCCGTCCTTGCGTGGATCGCTTCCTCCAAATAAAACACCTGTATCCACATCCCGCCGGATAATTTGCCCATCTCCAAACACACCTCGTCCGCGTCCACTCACAGGCCGCACCGTATGACCCAATTCTGCTAACCGCGACATTGTCTCTACTGGAATACCTTCTTCTAGCGCCAAAATACTCTCACCCGTACCATCTTCCAGACAAAATCGTGGTCTATTCAGTGTCTCCTGCGGGTTCAAGTCATCATCAATCATCGCAGTTATCACTTGGAAGTGTCCTTGGGGTTGCATAAAGCCGCCCATAACCCCAAAGCTCGCCCACAACTCGCCATCCTTCAATGCCATCCCCGGAATGATTGTATGATAAGGCCGTTTACCACCCGCCAATGCGTTTGGATGTCCTGCTACAAGATCAAAACAGGCACCCCGGTTTTGTAGAAATACACCTGTTCCCTTTGCTACAATTCCGCTGCCCCACCCGAAATACAAGCTGTTGATGAAAGAGCAAGCGTTCCCCTGTCCATCTACAATACTTAGGTAAACGGTGTTGGTTCCACTCAATGGTCGCCCATATTCTGGCGGAAGCATTGCCGCATCATTTGACACTAAAGCCCGCCGTTGCGCCGCATAGTCCTTACTCAACAATACATTGACAGGCGTAGGGTTGGTCGCCATGTCCGCGATATAGTATCGCGCATCCGCGAATGCTAATCGCATCGCCTCCACCATTAGATGCAAACGTTGGGACGAGTCCCAAGGCATCGAGCCCAAATCCCAACCTTCTGCAATATTCAACGCCTGTAACGCCGCTAGTCCTTGCCCGTTCGGTGGATGCTCAAACACTTCAATTCCGCGATAGTTCGTTGAAATTCCATCATTCCATGTGGATTGGTGCTGGCGTAAATCGTCATGGGTCATCACGCTGCCAGCACCCTGCAATGTCGAAATAATCGCATCCGCAACCGGTCCGCTGTAAAACGCCGCTGGCCCGCCATCAGCAATCAACTGTAAAGTGTTTGCCAATCCCGGTAGCTTCACAATCTGTCCCACTTTGGGCGCCCCACCGTTAGGCAAATATTCCTCCGTATTCAGGCTATGGCGTAAAAACTGTTCGGTCGCTGCCCATGCTGCTCCAAATACGGGATGCACTGGATAGCCATCACGAGCATACTGAATGGCATCTACTAAAACATCTTTCAAGGTCATCGTTCCATGCCCCGTCAATAAGTCATGCCATCCAGCCACTGCCCCCGGCACGGTGACTGCATATGGACTGCGTTCTGGTATGGCTGTGTAACCTAGCGCCAACAGATCCTCCAGTTTCAACGCGGCTGGTGATCGACCACTTCCATTTAAAGCGCTTACTCGTCTCGTTTTAGCGTCGTAATAAAGCGCGAAGCAATCTCCCCCAATTCCTGTTGACGCGGGTTCAGTCACATTCAACACCGCAGCAGCAGCTATTGCGGCATCAGCCGCATTCCCACCCATTCGCAAGATTGCCAGTCCTGCCTGTGACGCTAATGGGTTACTGGTAGCCACCATTCCCCGTTTTGCAGTAACTAGTGAACGCCGCGATTGAAAATCAAAAGACATTGTTTTCATTATTAACACTCCCTCATAGACTGGTCAAATACTACCATATTCCACACTGCGATTGTGACCACTCGAAGCAATTGGTATAGTGGTAACCATACATAGAAAGGAAATGGTATGCGTGAAGCTGTAATAGTCGCAGGAATTCGCACCGCAGTTGGCAAGTCTCATCGCGGGACAACCCGTAATGCCCGTTCGGATGAAATGGCTGCGGCTGTTATTCGCAACCTGCTTGACCAAACGCAAGGCAAACTTGACCCCGCTGAAATTGATGATGTCATCTTAGGCTGTGCCTATCCCGAAGGCGCTCAGGGTTTAAATTTCGCCCGTATCACCAGCCTACGTGCAGGCTTGCCGGTCGAAGTGCCTGCGTTTACGCTCAACCGTTTCTGTTCAAGTGGATTACAGGCAATAGCCATCGCATGTGAGCGCATCATCGCCAACAGTGCCGACATCGTTATTGCTGGTGGCGCCGAAAGCATGTCACTCGTTCCGCGCGGCGGCGTCCGGCGCAGCCCCAATCATTACCTCATGGAAAATTACCCTGACGTTTACGTAGCAATGGGATATACCGCTGAACACGTTGCCGATGAATACAACATCTCGCGCGAAGATATGGATCAATTCGCCTACGAAAGCCACCAAAAG
The DNA here is from genome assembly GCA_044226325.1 of Aggregatilineales bacterium. Lineage (GTDB taxonomy): Bacteria > Chloroflexota > Anaerolineae > Aggregatilineales > Phototrophicaceae > CFX2. The sequence continues at coordinate 267,461 of JBGAHG010000001.1, read as the reverse complement.
GCAGCACTCGCCCTCGACTCCGGTATCTTTGCGCAGGAAATCGTGCCTCTCACCCTCGAAGAAACGGAGGTTGCCCCCAACGGTAAACCCCACACCACGAATGTGACATTTAAGCTAGATGAACACCTTCGCCGTGATACTAGGCTGGAAGGTTTAGCCAAACTAAAGCCCGCATTCAAAGAAGGTGGACGTGTGACCGCTGGCAACTCTAGTCCATTGAGTGACGGTGCTGCCGGAGTGATCGTCATGGAATCCAACAAAGCTGCCCAACTTGGACTCAAACCCTTAGCCCGTTTTGTCGGTTTTAGTGTAGCTGGCGTCCGCCCAGAAGTTATGGGCATAGGGCCAATTAACGCTGTCCCCAAACTACTGAAACGCGCTCAAATTAAACTCGAAGACATTGATCTCATCGAACTGAATGAAGCCTTCGCCTCTCAATCGCTGGCTGTCATCCGAACCCTAGAGTTGAATCCCGAGCTTATCAATGTCAATGGTGGAGCAATCGCCCTCGGTCATCCGCTCGGTTGCACGGGTGCAAAACTAACCGTCCAACTTATCAATGAGATGCAGCGTCGCAAAAATCGCTACGGGCTGGTCACTATGTGCGTCGGTGGCGGTATGGGAGCGGCCGGAATCTTCGAGAATTTGAACTAAAAAGACGGGCAAGTAGTCACCCGTCTTTAATCTCATCCACTGACGCAGGAGTTCCTTAATGTTCGCCCAAATATAACTTGCGAACTTCCTCGTTGTTGAGCAATGCGCTGGCACTGTCGCTCAGCTTAACCACCCCTGTTTGCAACACATAACCCCGCTTTGCCACTTCTAACGCCATCAACGCATTTTGCTCGACCAGTAAGATCGTTGTGCCTTCCGCATTGATGCGTTTAATAATTTCAAAAATGCCTTCGACCAGCACCGGAGCCAGCCCCATCGAAGGTTCATCCAACAGCAGCACCCGTGGCTCAGACATCAACGCACGGGCAATTGCCAACATTTGCTGTTCACCACCCGAAAGAGTACCACCCTTCTGTTCCAGCCGTTCTTTCAAACGCGGAAAAAAAACAAACATCTGCTCCATCCGTTGATTGATGAGGCTGCGACTGGTCACATTCCATGCACCGATCTCAATATTCTCACGCACGGTAAGCAGGGGGAATATTCGACGTCCTTCGGGAACATGCCCGATGCCCAACGCCGAAACTTCGTGCGGTTTCATCAGCGTTATATCACGACCATCGAGCTTCACTAACCCCTGACGTGGATGCACCATGCCGCTAATTGTTCTGAGTGAGGTACTTTTTCCCGCGCCATTAGAGCCTACCAGCGTAACAATTTCACCTTGTTCAACCGTCAAATTTACCCCTTTTAGGGCATGAATCTGACCATAATAGGTATGTACATTCTCAAGTTCGAGCAGTACGCTCATGACTGCTTCTCCCCATGTAATGCTTCCATTTCAGCGGTAGCACGCCGACCAAGATAGGCTTCTACGACGCGCGGATTAGCACGAATTTCTGCAGGATCACCTTCCGCGATTTTCTGCCCATAATCGAGCACACTAATTTTCTCACTGATTCCCATGACCACCCGCATATCATGTTCAATTAGGACGACAGTCACGCCACGCTCATCCCGAACACGACGAAACAAGGTCATGGCTTCAACACTCTCATTGGGATTCATACCTGCCGTTGGCTCGTCCAAAAGCACTAGCTTAGGATCACTTGCTAGCGCCCGTGCGATTTCAACTCGCCGCTGATCACCATAAGGGAGGTTACGACTAACCTCATCCCCTTTGTCCGAGAGTCCCACAAAATCGAGCAGTTCGATTGTCTTATCTCGTACGCGTTTCTCCTGAGCATCAAAACCCCCTAAGCGAGTAATTGTCTGGAAAAGAGACACTCGCAAACGCGAATGCATCCCGACCATCACATTTTCAAGTACGGTCATTGCTGGAAATAACCGTATACTCTGAAACGTACGCGCCATTCCGGCTCCATTAACCTGATCGGGACGCAATCCAATGAGGGAACGACCCTCAAAATTGATCATACCTTTATTTGGCTTATACATGCCGGTAAGCAGGTTAAAAAGCGTCGTCTTACCAGCACCATTTGGCCCAATAATAGCACTGATGCTGCGTTCCTCAATGTTAATTGACACATCGTTTACAGCGGTCAATCCACCGAATGTTTTAATCAAGTTATTAACTTCTAAAATACCCATAATGCTTAAGCCTCTCCACCCGTTTGTTTTGCAACCTTTGCTTGTCGTAGTTCCAAGCGACGACTCGACGGTAGCAATCCTGCTGGCCGAAAAATCATCATAGTAACCAGCAAAATTCCGAAAACAAAGCGTTGATACTTGTCCGGTGTTAGTTGAGCAGGCCAGTCAGCAATATTAAAATTGAGGATCGGGACAACATAGTTAATATTTTTCAAGTTATTGATGAGCAGTGCAAAGTTAGTTAATACTTGCAGATTGAGCAAAGTGACAATCGTAGCACCCAAAATCACGCCTCGAATGTTGCCCATGCCGCCTACAATAACCATTGCCAATATACTAATAGATTGAATCAGACTAAAACTTTCGGGGCTAACGAATGATTGTTTAGCCGCATAAATGACACCTATTGCCCCTGCAAAAGCTGCTCCACTGGCAAAAGCGAGTAACTTCATCCGAACGAGTGGTACACCCATCGCAATTGCCGCAATCTCATCCTCACGAATTGCAGCCCATGCCCTGCCGATGGGTGAATTCTGCAACCGCCAAACAACAAGAATAATGACCCCAAGCACCACAATAGTTATGAAATAAAAAAGGATTTGTTGAGCGGTTGGTTGAAGATTCGCGACTTCAAGGTGCAGTAATTTTGCAACCCCATCAACACCATTAACGATAAATGGGGCTAATGGCGGGCTACCGACATCGGACAAACCGCGTGGCCCGTTTGTGAGATTATAAGGTTGATCCAAATTATTGACCAAAACACGAATCATCTCACCAAAGCCGAGCGTCACAATCGCGAGATAATCCCCTCGCAAACGCAGAACAGGCAAGCCTAGCAAAATACCGACCAGCGCCGCAGCCACTACTGCAAGCACAATAAAAATATAGAACATCCAGTAATTCTGTTCAGGCACAATCCAATGATTAACAAAAAATATCGTGGTGATATTAGAGGTAAACGAAGCCCACAAATAGGCTCCCACTGCGAAAAAAGCAACATAGCCTAAATCAAGCAAGCCAGCGAAACCCACCACGATATTCAAACCGAGTGCTAATCCTGAGTAGAGACAAATCTGAATCGCGATCTCAAGATAAGAACTATTCTCAAGACCGACGATGGGTATAGCCACAACCAGCAGAAGTAAAATCAACAAACCCTTATAGCGCCATGAAAGTGAAGTCGCCATAATGACAAATGGTGCTAGCACCAATGGTGGGAAAGCTAACGTACTGTACAAAGGGAATAATATATTACTACGATTACGATCTACCAATACCAAAATAACGATAGCAGCAACAATATAGACAACCAGCAAAATCCCTGCCACCAAAGGATTTTTGAGCCATTCGCGAAATCGTGAGGAAGAAGTCTGCGTAGTCATGACATCACACTTTTTCATCTACTCGTTCGCCGAGTAGTCCACTGGGGCGGAATATTAAAATGAGGATAAGAACTGAAAATGCAAAAATATCGGTATAACGTTGACCGAAAAGCGGGAAATAAACCAGAGTGCCATCAAGGAAAGCTTCTATTAACCCAAGTGCCAATCCGCCGAGCAAAGCACCGGTCACATTTCCGATACCGCCTAGAACCGCAGCGGTAAATGCCTTAATTCCCGGCGTGAAACCGATGTACGGATTAACAGTTCCAACGTTCATGCCGAACAAAGCGCCTGCCCCACCACCAAAGGCTCCTCCAACGAAAAACGTAAGCGAAATAATAAAATTAACATTAATCCCCATCAGGCTAGCCGTAGTCTGATCTTGTGATACTGCCTTAATACCACGTCCTAATTTAGTGCCATTAACAAAATAATTGAGCGCCAACAGCATCAGAATCGCGCCAACAATGATAACGATAGAGGTAGGACGCACATTAACAGTGATCTCTCCGAATGTAACCGCCAAAGGAGTTTTCAACCAAGCCAAATCATTAATCGGGTACGTCAGATTAAATTCCTTGCGTGAGAATGTCTCAAACCCACGTATGAAATCGACTAAAAACAGTGAAACACCTATCGCAGAAATCAAGGGAACGAGTCTGGGCGCGTTCCGTAAAGGTCGATACGCCACCCGTTCAACAGCCACAGCTAATAATCCACTTGCAAGCATCCCTCCTCCGACAGTTACGACAAGTAATAAGATCGGATTCCAGCTTAGCAAACTACCACTATCAGAAATATGGCGCATGACTTCAAAACCAATCACGGAACCAAACATAAACAATTCACTATGAGCAAAATTAATAAATTTAAGCACACCATAAACCAGTGTGTAGCCGAGCGCGATCATAGCATAAACATATCCCTTAGTTATGCCGCTGATAATCATACCCGGTAGCTGCTTTTGAATTTGTGTAGCAAGGAAAATGCCCGGTTTAGGCTCAGGAAATAATAAGGCCAATATAAAAGCAATAATTGTCAAAAAAACTGCGGTTCCGACTATAAACACCAGCATCTGGAGTAGTGGAAAAACAACGTATTGGTAAAGGAGTTTACCGATTTGACCAAGTGAGGATGATTTACCGGAACGATCAACAGCAGAAACCATATTTTGCTCCCTAGAATTGTCTGTATTTCGCACATTAGGCTCACTGCCCAAGTGCCCACTTTAAAATTCTATATTCAAAAAAAGCGGCGGCCTATTACAACCATAGAACCGCCGCCGTAAAGCTATTTCGTGGTTACGACTACGGAGTCGCCTCAGGAGTAGCTTCTGTCATTCCCTCTTGCTCTTTTGCGTAAGTCGGTGACGGAATATCAAGCGACTTAATGACTGGGCTGTCATTAAATTTGGCAGGATCACTCGAAGTTACTTGTTGAACGAAATAGGTCGAAATTTCGCGATCACCTATTGAGTCAAAAGTAATATTTCCAGTTAATCCTGCATAATCCTTGGTTTCACGAACGGCTGCCGCGACTGCTTCACGCGTTGGGATACCACCAGCATCCTTAGCGGCCTTTTCAATTGCTAGTAAAGCAATCGCTGCGGCATCATACGATTGTGCCGCATATGGCTGAGTGGGTTCCTTATATGTAGCAACATAATCTTTGTCAAATTGAGCTGCCGCAGGATATTGCGAAGTAGGAGCAGCGGTCGTAGTAAAATAGGTACCCACTGCCGCATCACCACCTAATTTCGCAAAATCTGAACCCGCGAAGCCATCTGGCCCAAGGAAAACGCCTTTGAAACCGGCTGCGCGAGCTTGATTAATGAACGGCCCCGACTGGGCATATTCACCACCGAAATAAATCAAGTCTGGGTTCAAAGCCAGAATAGGCTGAAGTACGCTGTCAAAATTCGAGGTTTCTGTCGTACCATCGAAGCCCAACACTTGTAGCCCCAACTTCTCAGCATCATCTCTGAAGAAGGTCGCGACACCTAGACCATAAGCATTGGTGTTATTCAGGATATAAACAGTCTTTATACCTTCAAGAGATGCAGCAAATTCAGCACCAACCGCACCCTGCGTATCGTCACGACCGCACACACGGTTGACTGTTTTCAGTCCACGATCAGTCACGGTTGGGTTTGTATTAGCTGGTGAAATCATCACCAAGTTATTCTTGTCGTAAACTTCCGAAGATGGAATAGCAACACCGCTGTTAAAGTGACCAATAACTGCCAGAATAGCAGGATCAGCCACAATCAGTTGAGCATTTGACACGCCTACATCCGCAGTCGCTTGATCATCATAAGCAACGAATTCGACTTTGTAGCCCATATCAACTAGGGGTTGCGAAAGTTGAGTAATAGCCAACTCAGCAGCATTACGCATTGAAATGCCTGACTGCGACAACCCGCCCGAAAGTGGACCTTGCGAAGCAATCTTAATGACCTTCGCATCCTGTGCACCTGCAATAGTTGCACTTAATGCCAATGCCACGATCGCTAGTAAAGCAAAAAGAAAGTAACGTTTAGTCTTCATAGGTATCTCCATAAAATTGTGTAATCAGCTACACTTCGATATTCTTATGTACCGTGCGTTTCAAATCACCAGAAAAACTAGTCAAATAAATCTCTTATATTCTGTCAATTTGATACATGAGGTACAAGCGACGGAGAATAACATGTCTTACAAAAAGTCACAAGTAAACTTTGTCAAGTACAATTACGAGCCAATTCAATGAAACAAACCGCTTTGATACGTGGTGTGATATTCGGATTATTAGCAGCTGCTATCTGGGGTGGCATGTATGTTGTTTCCGATGTCGTCCTAAAAACCGTTCCCCCTTTCACCCTACTAACCTTCCGTTTGTTGCTTGGTATTCTTGTATTAGGGATTATGGTCTATCTCCAACGTGGGCGCTTGCAACAACCAAGTAGATCCCAAGTCACACGGTTGATCGGCATTGGTATACTTGGTTTCGGAATCAGTGTCGGTGCTCAATTTGTCGGCACAGATGAATCGTCAGCAATTAACGGTTCACTCGTAACCAGCGCATCACCCGCTTTTATTCTTGTATTTGCCGCACTTCTGTTACACGAAAAACTAACTCTACAACGAATTGCAGCAGTTGTTCTCGCAACAGTGGGTGTACTTGTTATCATCGACCCCGGCAAAGCAGACTTTAGATCCGAAACGTTTCGTGGTAACGTAGCGCTTGCGATTGCAGCGGTTACATGGGGTTTATACTCAATACTCATTCGCCGTGTGAGCGTGAAAATTGATACGCTAATCGTGACCCTCATCGCATTTATCGGTGGCTTACTACTGACCGTACCAGCATCAATTATGGAGTTGCAAACACGCCCCATAGGCACAATTGACACAGGTACCATTATAGGTATCCTTTACCTAGGTGTCGTTTCAACTGCCGGAGCCATGTGGTTATGGAACCGTGCCTTCGCATTGATTGATGCCTCTATTGCCTCGCTGACATTCTTTGCACAACCATTAGTTGGAACGGTATTGAGTGTCATTCTGTTAAAGCAGCAAATCCTTCCACCGCTGATCATTGGCGGCACCCTCATCATCTTTGGAGTACTGCTTTCGATTTATTCACCTGGCAAAATGCTTTCATTCAGCAAAACTGCAAAACTCTCATCCGAATAACTAAGTCGATACAAATACATTCGGAATAAGCCTGTGAATATGTTGCAAATTTCTTCTATTACGTCTATTATCGCGTCACCCGAATCATTACGAGAAAATAGATGTTTATGAACCTGCCAAAACACCTATCGCGATTGTTCATCTTTCTGGTTGTATTCCTGTTATGTACGGTCGCAGCTTATGCTCAGGATGCACGTACTAAACTCACAATTGGCACCACTTACATCATTGATGTTCTCAATCCAACCACCAGTCTTTACGGATATGCCCCTAAAGGTCTCATCTACGAAACATTGGTGGAAGCCGCCGATGGCAGTAATGTCATACCGGGCTTAGCCGAAAGTTGGAGTGCGTCCGATGATGGCCTCATATGGACGTTTAAAATTCGTCCCGGAGTTTCATTCAGTGATGGTACACCGTGTACGGCAGTCGAAGCTGCCTGGTCACTCAACTGGTATATCAAAGTCAGTGCTCCAGCGATCGTCTCATATCTCAACGACATCACCAAAATAGAAGCTGTTGATGCGACCACACTGCAAATAACGGTTTCGCAGCCCGTGCCGAATATGATTAGCGCAAAGCTGCTATATGCCTATATTCTGCCTCCTCATGTTTGGGAAAAGCTGACACCGGATGAAGTTGCCACATTTGATGATCCTACTGTCGCAATTGGCAGTGGCCCTTACATCATGACCGATTTCAAAGATGGCGAGTACATGATTTTGGACGCAGCACCCAACTATTGGCGGGGCAAACCCCCAGTTGATGAGATTATTTACCGACAATACGCCAATGAAGATGCCTTGGTACAAGCGCTCCAGGTAGGAGAAGTGGATTATGTCTATGGGGTTCCGTTTACGGGCATTTCCGCACTTCAAAACGACCCCAACATTAAAATTGACTCTAGTCTCGCAAACAAGTGGAGCGAGCTAACCATTAATGAAGCCCCTGATGGCACTGAACCTGCCAGTCTGCGTGATCCCATTATTCGGCAGGCGATTGATCTCTCTATCGATCGCCAACAAATTATCAATGTCGCTTATCTCGGTTATGGCAAACCCGGTAATGCCTTTATTACGCTTGGCATGGGGGCCTTCCACAATACTGATATAGGCGAAATTCCATTTGATACCGCTAAGGCAAATAAATTGCTTGACGATGCGGGTTACAAAGACACCAATGGTGATAGTATCCGCGAATATTCAGATGGAACACCACTAGAATATCGCTTGATGACCGATGATACAGCATCTTCTAACTTCCGAATTGTTCAAATCATCTCCAATGGCCTCTCTGATATTGGCATATCTGCCCCGCCAACTGTCGAGTCAACGGACTCATTAGTTGCTCGCCAGAAAGATTTTGACTACGACATGGTTCATTGGGAATGGGATACAGATGCTGATCCCCATTTCTTAACCAGCGTGTTCACCTGTGCCGAAATGCAAGACGGCGGTTGGAACGACAGCGGCTTTTGTTCACCAGAATACGACAAACTTTTTCAGGAACAAGCTACTCAACCGAACGCCGATCTTCGTAAAGATATTATTTGGAAGATGCAAGAAATCATCGCCAAAGAACGCCCTTGGCTCATCTTGGCATATACTGATTCAATTGCTGCCTATCGCCAGGACCGATTCACGTTCGATCCACTGAATGCCATTTCCACCTTAAAGTGGGCGCTTTATACTGGCTTTTCAGTAAAACAGTCGGTGTGATAACCACACACTACTTAAATCAGGCTATCAATTGTGATTCAATTTGATTACCTGTTTCGTAAAATCTTATTCGCGCTAATTACGCTGGCAATCGTAATTGTCTTTAATTTTTTTCTTTTCCGCATCTTACCTGGTGATCCGGTAAAACTTCTGTTTCGCAACCCTCGCTTAACTAAACAGGCTCAAGAAACCATTCGGGTCCAGTTCGGGTTGGATAAACCGGTTTGGATCAATGCCGAACACTTCCAATCAGGTGATATTGGTGGTCTGTTTGACAGTCAATTTGGTGCATATATCCGCAATCTCTCTCAAGGGAATATGGGCATTTCCTTTGCCCAACGCCAGAGTGTCAACCAGATATTGTCTGAACGCATTTGGCGAACAGTCTTGCTCCTATTCACAGGTGAGCTTGTCGCGATTATTGGGGGCATGTTCATCGGAATATTCGCAGCATGGCGGCGTGGCACGTGGATTGATTCAACAGTACTTGTATTAGGTCTGACCACCTGGGCACTCCCAACATTTTTTTTAGGCATCATCTTGCTGGTACTTGCACGCGGCAGTCTACCGACCAGTGGCATGGTCGAGCCAGGAGCTTCGCAAGAAGGTTCCCTCAATTACTGGTTAGATGTGGGTCGCCACCTTATCCTCCCTACCCTCACCCTAGCGGTTGGCAGTGCCAGTGCCTACATGCTCATAATGCGGAGCAGTGTTGTAGAAGTTTTGGCCGAAGACTATATACTCACCGCAAAAGCCAAAGGGCTTTCCACGGTTCAGATCCTACGTGATCACGCTCTAAAGAATGCGATGTTACCGATGATCACTATTATTGCCCTTAATCTAGGTTACGTGGTTGGTGGGGCGATTCAGGTCGAAACCGTATTTTCGTGGCCGGGAATTGGCCGCTTGATTTTCGACTCAGTTGCCAAGCAAGATTACCCAGTTTTACAGGGTGCTTTTCTCCTGTTAGCGGTCAGTGTTATTCTGGCAAACTTAATAACAGATTTGCTGTACTCAATCTTGGATCCGCGCATTAAAGAGATCTGATAGAGGCTTTTAATTGACGGTCGTACAAGAATTCACTCGCAAACCACAAGCGCTCCTCGGCATCATTATGCTGCTGATAGTCCTAATTGCAGCCATCTTCGCGCCACTAATTGCGCCCTACGATCCCTATCAACGGCTGCGCGTTCAACCTGCAGATCTCTTCGCGCCGCCTGATGCAGAACATCTCCTAGGTCGTGATGACGCCGGAAAAGATATTTGGAGTCAGTTAATCCATGGCGCACGCGTATCGTTAATCGTTGGTTTCGCGGCCTCTCTTGTTTCGATGGGCATTGGCACCTGTGTAGGGCTGATTTCTGGTTACTTTGGGGGCACAATTGGCAACCTCTTAATGCGCTTGGTTGATTTCTTGATGGTAGTCCCTGATTTACCTCTCATGCTCGTCATCATAGCCGTATGGGGGCGTGGCCTCTTCAATATTATTCTTGTCATTGGCCTGCTTGGCTGGACCTACACTGCTCGCCTCGTTAGGTCGCAGACTCTCTCTATCAAAGAACGGCAGTTCATCCTGCGTACCAGATCACTTGGTGCCAGTCATTCGCGTATCATCCTGCGTCACATTTTGCCGCAGGTCTTGCCGTTGATTGTTGCCCAGACTGTGCTGGATATTTCCGCATCGATTTTAGCCGAATCGTCGCTCAGCTTTCTGGGTTTGGGCGATCCAAACCTGGTCAGTTGGGGCAGCATGTTAAATTTTGCATTGGATCGCGGTGCAGTCAGCAGGCAAGCATGGTACTTCTTACTCCCACCCGGGTTTGCTATCCTTTGGGTCACGCTTGCCTTGATTCTCATCGGTAACGGCCTCGAAGAAATTGTCAATCCGCGCATAAAATCGCATCATCTGTTTGACGCCCGCCGCATGGTGTCCATATTCGTACCACTACCGCCACCTGTTGATAGACCTCAGGATATATCGCGGAACAACACATGAATCCCATTCTTGATGTACAAAACCTTTCCATTGACTACTTAGCAAATGGAATACCCTTACACGCTGTAGAGGGCATTAATTTTCATATCGACAAAGGGCGTTCGTTAGCACTTGTCGGCGAATCAGGTTGTGGAAAAACAACCACTATGCTCTCCTTACTTCGCCTACTCCCAGCCGAAGGCCGCATTGTCTCCGGGAAGATCATTTATGAAGGTACGGATCTGCTCTCACTATCTGAAGCCCATATGCGTGAATATCGCTGGAATCGCATCGCTATTGTCTTTCAAGGGGCAATGAATGCGCTCAATCCCGTTCAGCGCATAAGTGACCAGATTGCCGAGTCGATTCTACGCCAGCCACATACGCGTATTACCCGCAAGCAGGCCCTGTCGCAAGTAGGCGACCTCATCGAAATCGTAGGTATCCCTCAAGATCGCGCTCGACAATATCCGCATCAATTCAGCGGTGGAATGCGCCAGCGCGCCATGATTGCAATGGCGCTTGCTTGTAAACCAGACATCTTGATTGCCGATGAACCCACTACCGCTTTGGATGTCATGATTCAGGCTCAAATACTCAGCCTCTTGCAGTCCCTTCAACGCGATTTAGGGCTTGCCGTCTTGCTCGTCACGCATGATTTAGGCGTGGTAGCCGAAGTGTGCGATGACGTTTTAGTCATGTATGGAGGCACCGTGGCGGAATACGGGAGCGTGGATGAGATTTTTAACAACCCGCGTCACCCCTATACCCAACGCCTATTAGAAGCATTCCCCGATGTCAACAACCCGACTGCAACCTTAGCCTCCATCCCCGGTCATCCGCCTGCACTTGATGAGATTCCGCCAGGTTGCCGTTTCGAACCACGCTGTCATTTACGCACAGAAATATGCCAATCCATTTCACCCGCTGCCCGCGAACATCATCGTGGTCATATTGTGGCGTGCCATCATGCCGGGTAATACCATAACTGCCCCACTCAAACCCATTTTAGAAGTGGCCGAATTACAAAAGCATTATCCGCTAGGACGTGGATTGATTGGCTCACTTCTTGCACAACCAGAGCAAACCGTCCGAGCGCTGGATGGTGTCAGCTTCTCAATTAATACTGGTGAAATTCTCGGCTTAGTTGGCGAATCCGGCTCAGGAAAATCAACCACCGCTTTGAGCATTCTTGGCTTAACCATACCAACCAAAGGCCATATCCTCTTTAACGGACAAAATGTGGTAGAACAACTCAATGGAAAGAATCGCCTGGCCCTTCGCCGCAAAATGCAAATGATTTTTCAAGACCCTTATGAAGCACTCAATCCACGCCAAACCATTCAGCAAATTGTTGTTGAACCGCTTGAAATACATCAAATCTGCCGCGAAAAATCTGAAAAACAGCAACGGGTAATTACAGCGCTGTTACAGGCTGGCCTCAAACCGCCCGAAACCTATCTTAACCGTTATCCCGATGAGCTTTCCGGCGGCCAGCGTCAGCGTGTAGTCATCGCCGCAGCTCTCATTCTCCAGCCACAATTACTGGTTGCAGATGAACCCGTTTCAATGCTCGACGTGTCTATTCGCGCCGAAATCCTAAACCTCCTACGCCAACTGCGGGATGATCACGGCATTAGCATCCTCTACATCACCCATGATCTCGCCACCGCTGGATTCTTCACCGACAGAATAGCAGTTATGTATTTGGGACGCATTGTGGAAATTGGCCCCACAGCCGATATATTACAACGACCAAAACATCCCTACACACGCGCCCTAATCTCTGTAATCCCGGTGCCAAATCCGCGTCACCGCCGGGAGCGTGTCATCTTGCAGGGCGAAATCCCCAATCCCACCAATATTCCAGTTGGATGCCGTTTTCATCCGCGCTGCCCCATCGCCATTGACGAATGCCGCAAAATTGATCCACAATTACTTCCGGTGATAGGTTTACATCAAACTGCCTGCATACGTGCGAATGAAATCATGCCGGATAAAAAATAGTGAATGCACAAAATTTAAGTTCATCTGAATACCTAGATACCTTAATATCCCTGCCCAAATTATATGGGGAATCTGTTTCCCGAAACGGCCAATACGTTGCATGGATGTGGATGGGTATCGGCGCAGCCATCGACATTTATATGGCTCCAACCGACGGCTCAAAGCCACCAACTCAACTGACTAATACCTCCAAACACACCTATTTCGTTTCGTGGCTTCCAACCAGTGATGGTCTTATTGTCGCTCAAGATCAAGATGGCAACGAGCGTTTGCAGCTATTCAAAATTAGGTTAGATAGTCCCAACCTATTCGAGCCATTGACCGAACCCAATCCTGCCTTTTACATTCGTGGTGGGCAATTACATCCCAACGGTAAATGGCTCATTTACGCTGCCAATGTGGATTTCTCCACTAGTGAGGAAATCGAACCGACACGAGTCTATCGTCACAACTTGGAAACGGGTGAGCGAAAATCACTGGCCCTGCCCCAAAAAGGTGCCTATTACTTTCCCCGCTTGAATAGCACAGGCACACATGTGCTTTACAATCGCAAAGATCTCGATCCTTCAGGCTATCAACTCTGGATGGTTGATATTGAAGGCCACAATGACCAAGAAATCCTGAATGTGGGCGACGACAAAAAAGTCTATGGCTCGTGGTTCCCGGATGGCAAACGCATCTTGTTTCGTGCCGAAACACCTACACATTTTCGCGTGGGTATTTATGAAATTGAATCCGGTGCTGTTAATTGGCTAATTGATACTCCTGACCGAAATATTGATAGCGTTTATGCACCCTTTGGCAGCAGCGATGTGGTCATCAATGAAGTGAAAGATGCGCGGTTGATGAGCTTCCTTCACAACATTGAAACAGGTGAAGAGACACAAATCCTTCTGCGGCTTGGAAATCTACAACCTATTGCACCTGTAGCTGATGGGACTTGGATTGGCAGATATTACGGAGCGCATCAGATCACAGACTTGGTACGTTTCTTACCGAAAAATATCGATCCCAATACATTCCAGAGTATTACCCGTGTCAATGAGCGCATTCCACTCGCGGCAAATAGTCTCGTCCCTGCTGAGGATTTCCGTTGGAAGTCCGTTGATGGTATGGAAATTCAGGGTTGGCTGTACCGGTCACAGGTCGAAAACAAAGGCACAATTGTCTATGTGCATGGTGGCCCGACGGCACACAGCGAAGACCTGCTGGACGATCAAATTCAGTACTTCGTATCGCAAGGGTTCAATGTCCTCGACCCTAATTATCGCGGTAGTACTGGCTTTAATCGTACTTATACGGAGGCCATCAAAATTGATGGTTGGGGTGGTCGCGAGCAGGATGACATACGCACCGGTATCGAAGCAATTATTTCGCAGGGCATCGCGCACCCCGGCAAAGTCGGCATAACAGGCACATCCTATGGTGGCTACTCCTCTTGGCACGCCATCACCCACTTCCCCGTTGATATTATCAGAGCCGCTGCGCCTATTTGTGGCATGACTGATCTTGTCGTCGATTATGAAACCACCCGTCCGGATTTGCGCCCTTATAGTGAGGAAATGCTCGGTGGGAGTCCTACTCAAGTGCCTGAGCGCTATTACGAGCGTTCACCTATCAATTTCGTCAAAAACATAAAAGGTCATTTGCTTATCGTTCAGGGACTTCAAGACCCAAATGTCACGCCTGAAAACGTTCGAACTGTCAAATTGGCACTCGATTCTGCTGCTATCGAATACCAGCTACTTGCCTTTGATAACGAAGGTCACGGCATTGATCGCCCTGAAAATCTAAAGACCCTTTATACCCGTTTGGTTGAGTTTTTTGCTGAAGCCTTTACAGACGAATTGCATGAATAAATCACCTATTGTTTGGCATCCCACAGCCGAGTACAACGAAAACAGTGCCATCAAACAGTTCATGCGCCAACATAGCATCAATACCTACGAAGAATTGCTCAAACAATCAGAAAACCTTGAGTGGTTTTGGGATTCTTTCATTCAATTCGCGGGAATCGAATTTTACAATCCTTATCAACAAATCGTTGATCTCACACGTGGTCTCCCCTTCCCCAAGTGGTTTATTGGAGGCGAAATCAATATTGCCCATAATGCCCTCGATAAATGGGCCTTAAACCCCGCTACAGCGACTAATACAGCCCTCATATGGGAAAGTGAAGCCAGAAACGTATGGCAATGCACATATGGCGAATTGTTCCAGCAGGCCAATAAAGTTGCCAACGCCTTAAGCCAATTAGGCATCCAACGTGGCGATCGGGTAGCGATCTACATGCCTCTTATTCCCGAAACTGTTATGTCCGTATTTGGCATCTACAAAATCGGTGCGATTGTTGTTCCACTCTTTTCAGGTTTTGGCTATGAAGCCATCGTCCTACGTTTGAATGATGTCGGCGCAAAAGCGGTCATCACTGCGGATGGTTTCTATCGCGGCGGCAAATGGCAGCCCATGAAAACCATCCTTGACCACGCGCTTCAACAGGTTCCGTCTGTAACTCACGTGCTGGTTGCCGCGCTTCGATCAGACCACGATATGAGGTCAGAACGGGATCGCGCGTGGAATGAACTGGTCTTACCCCAATCTTCGCAATTTGAAACTGTCCACACCCAGGCCGAAGAAGTGTGCATGATAAGCTACTCATCTGGCACAAGTGGCAAACCCAAAGGGGTTATTCAGGTGCACGGCGGTGTTGCTGTTAAATCCGCCGAATTCGGCATCCTAAACTACGATTTACATCAGGGTGACGTTATCCACCAGATCACTGACTTTGGTTGGATGATGGGGCAGGCTCCCATGCTGCGTGGCTATTCTGCCGGTGCAGCCCTATTGCTCTATGAGGGTTCTCCTACTTACCCCACCGCCAATCGTATGTTTGAACTGATTCAAAAACATCGCATCAGCGTATTTGGTGCGCCGGCCACAGCCTTACGCATTCTCAAATCACAGGTTCCGGAGTCTGCCCAATCCTACGACCTATCGTCGATTAGGCTATTGACACACACGGGTGAACCCATTGATACCAACACCTGGAACTGGTATTTCAATTGGACAAATGGACGCGCACCCATTATTAATGTCAGTGGGGGAACAGAACTTTTTGCCGAAATTATATGTTCCAGTTTCATGCAACCTTTAAAACCGACCTGCCTTGGGATCTCTCCTGCTATTAACCCCATTGTGGTCGATGACACAGGCAATCCGGTAGCCAAAGGTACACCGGGTTATCTCTGTTTTACCCTGCCTCAGCCAGCACAAACCCGCGGCTTTTGGAATGAAGATGAGTCGCGTTATCTGCAAACCTACTTCCCGCATGGCACGCAGTTCTGGTGGCATGGTGATATAGTCCAAATCGATGAGGATGGTTTTTGGTTCCATCAGGGTCGCGCCGATGATGTCCTAAAAGTAGCAGGTCGCCGCACAGGTCCCGGCGAAATCGAGGACATCATCGGACGTCTTCAGGCCATCCAGGAGTCAGCCGTTATCGGAGTGCCTCACCCCTTAAAAGGGGAAGAAATGATTATCTTCGCAGTTGTCAAACCTGATATGATAATCACGACTCAAGTTATTAAGCAGCATGTTATTGACTCGCTCGGCAAACCCTACGAACCAGCGATGATCTATCTGGTTGCTGATTTGCCGAAAACCCGAACGGGCAAAATTATCCGCCGCCTCATCAAACGTCACTATTTAGGTGAATCGCTGGGTGATACTTCCAGCCTTAGCAATTCCGAAGCACTCAACACCTTGCCACACCAATAACACTGTAACTTTTAAACTCTTATATACAAAGTTTAGTTGTGGTTTGTCGACAAACCATTATCTAACGTGCCACCAACAGTCACAACTCATTTCCCCCCTGCAAAGTTAATTCCAAACACGTGAAAGAGTTACAAAATGTTCTTCCAAAATGTAACCCATTCTGTTTGAGTCTCTGCTAGACTCATATCAGAAGTCAATCTAATAATGAGTTTTACACCATGTTGGATGTCGCTCCGGTCTTGAGTCTAAATGCCAATATTTCTGGTATCACAATATGTATTCATTACGCTTGTGCGAAGCTTCGCTTTAACGGTTGCCGTAAAAATGAATTTACAATTTCAGCGCTATCAGCCGGGTATGCCGCCGTACAAAAACGTCGATACGGCGGTTTCTCTCGTGCTTGCCGCCTGTTAATTCAGCGGAACTTTTGCACAATTTGCCGATTATGCATCAAAAAGGCTACCACATGCTAACCATGTAATGAGTGACAATCGGCTAGTCACCATCGGCTGTTCCGACACTTCTAACCGCACTATGCTCCCGCACGAACAATCCCAATAAAAGGAGTGCCAGGAGCGTAAATATCGTAGCAGCTACCGCATTTGCGCCTAAACCTGATTTGAACAGCACTGGCCCAATCAACGACCCTGCCATCCGCCCCAAAGATTGTATGGCGGCGGCCACGGCGATAAAAGTAGCTCTCGCTCCGGGTACAAGTTCCGTCATCAGAGGTATGCTGCTGACAATGGTAAATTCAAACGACAAATAAAACAAAAATAATCCCACCAACGCACCTTCTAAACGAAAACCCAGCAAAGGCAAAAGTAGACACGTCACCGCATACAAACTCATACCAATGGCCAAAGCACGCCTTTTGCCTAGACGATCCACAAAACCAGCCACAAATCCTTCACCAGCTAACTCAGCCACACCAATAACGGTAGAAGCCAAACCCAACGCGGCCACCTTCAATGCGAAATTACCTTCCATCCAACTCCCATAAACCACACCCACAGTCTCATTGCTTGTGGTAATCAAGAAGGCCATCCCTAAGGCAGCCAATCCCGCTGGATGATTCCGTATAATCGCAAATCCCTGCCACAGTGAAGGTCGGCTAATCGTTTTAGATACAACATCGTTTGGCAGGGTCCGCCACAACAAAACGAGTATGCCGATAGCGATCAATCCAAAACAAAGATAAGGAGAGTACCATCCTAAATTCTGGATCAAAAACCCTGCCAGCGGGATACCCAACAAAAACGCACCTGACCAGCCAAACTCAGCGATACCCGCCGCCATACCCCGCTGCCGATAGTCAACCCGCTCACCCAGATACGCGTACATCGCGGTATCAAACATAATTTTCGTTAAGCTAGTTAGAATCATTGATGTAATCAAAACGGGATACGTGGGCCACATAAATATCATCAGCATCGAAATGATAAAAAGGATGAGTCCGAGCAGCATGGCTCGTTTGCGCCCCCACGTATCCGCAATCGAGCCAATAAAGGGGCTAAATAACCCGACTGCCGAGCGCAGTGTAATTCCAAGAGTAACTGCTTCTTCGGTAACGCCCAAACCCCGCGCAATAAACGGCAGAAATGGATATACCATCCTGAAACCACTGTTCATGATTGTACGTATCGTCAGGAACAAGCCCAGTTGGGCGTAGAGTTGAATTCCTTTCAATTGCTTGGGATTTTCGTGACCAAAACCATCTATTACAGACATTATCGCGTAATGCTCCCGTTCAGTTATTCAAGGATGATTTTATTTTCGTCGAGTGCTTGAGACAATTTGGTTTCGAGTATTTGTTCACTGCTAAATGCGTCCAGTTGCAAATACCAACTTGCGACATCCACCAATACCGAGTTAGAAATAAGACCAATCAGCTCTGAATGGTGTATATCGACACTCATCTTTGCAGCCTCGTGCCGGATCGCCTCAATCACAGGCGCAAGTGGCGTTTCAGCCGTATTAGTAAAATTCATGGACACTTGTGCGCGCCCATTTACAAGCATTCCTAAAGCTTTAACATGTGGAAATCCACCCGAAGAAGCACGAATCACCCGCGCAATTTTCTGAGCAATCTTAAGATCGTCGGTAGTCAGATAAACATTAAAAGCAACCAGCAGATTACGCGCCCCGATAATCGTTGCCCCTGCACGACCAACCTTTGATGGCCCATAATCTGGCGCACGTTCAGGATCGTTCTCAATATTGGTCTTCAGCGTCTCATATTGTCCATGCCGGACCTGTTCCAAACGCGTACGTTCAGGTCGCGTAGCCGCCGCTTCATACAAATAAACTGGAATACCGAGTTCGTCACCCACCCGCTTCCCTACATGATTTGCCAGCATAACACACTCATCGATCGTTGTACCCGCTAGCGGCACAAACGGAACAACATCAGTCGCCCCTAATCGTGGATGTGTACCTTGCTGACTTTCCATATCAATCAGAGTAGACGCAACACGAATCGCTGCAAAAGCTGCTTCTCCTACAGCTTCGGGCGCGCCCACAAAAGTCACTACAGAACGATTATGGTCTGGGTCGCTTGAACAATTCAGAACTAAAACACCTGGAACTGCTTGAATAGAGTGAACGATTGCCTCAATAACTTCTGGACGCCGACCTTCAGAAAAGTTTGGGATACATTCAACGAGTTTCTGTTTCATATTAACTGGTCAAGATATAAAAATAGCCGCAGGCGAATGCCTACGGCTATCGTATTGTAGCAGGTCTCGAACTTAGTCGCCTGAGGTTCCTGTTGCTGGCTTTAAGACCGTCGGAGCTGCCTGACCAGTCGAAGTCGCCGGTGTTTCTTCCTCACGCCGGAATTGGCTCATATATAAATCGTAGTAGGCACCCTTTTTCTCTAAAAGGGTGTTATGCGTTCCACGTTCAATGATTTCACCATCCTTGAGTACTAAAACTTGATTAGCATTTCGGATCGTACTGAGGCGATGAGCAATCACAAAACTTGTACGCCCCTTAAGCAGCCCTTCAAAGGCCTTCTGAATAAGCCGTTCGGTACGCGTATCGACACTCGAAGTAGCTTCATCCAGGATAAGAATTCGCGGGCTCATCAAGGCCACCCGTGCAATCGCGACCAATTGACGTTGCCCTTGGCTTAGGCCGCTGCCACGCTCGCCCAATATCGTCTGGTATCCTTGTGGTAAGCGCTCGATAAAGGAGTCGGCAGCCACCAATTTAGCTGCTGCAATCACTTCCTCATCTGTCGCATCTAACTTTCCATAGCGGATATTGTTCATCACCGTATCCGAGAACAAGAACGTATCTTGCAACACAATCCCGATTTGGCTGCGTAGGCTAGCTGCCGTCACATCTCGAACATCATAGCCATCAATCTTGACTGAACCTTTGGTGACATCATAGAAACGGGGCAGTAAATTGATGATTGTTGTTTTACCTGCGCCAGTTGGCCCGACAATGGCGATACTCTCCCCCGGTTCAGCGCTCAGGCTCACACCTCGTAGAACTGGAACACCACTCTGATATTCAGCATATGCATCTTCGAATTCAACCTTGCCTTGGATTTGGGGCAGCACTTTTGCATTGGGTTTATCAACAACAGCTGGAACTTCATCCATTAAGTTGAAGATACGTTCACCACCTGCAATCGCGCTTTGGATATTTGCCCATAACACTGCTATCTGCTGAATTGGGCGGTTAAATTGCTGAACATAACTTAAAAAAGCGATAATCGTACCGATGGAAATGACTGCTGTTCCAAACAGCGGCTCATTACGGAGCAGCGAAAGCCCTCCTACTACCACGACTATCGCCAACGCCGCATAACCCAGAGCTTCGAGTATTGGGTTCAGCGCGCTTGTGAAGGCAGCAGCGCGAACATTTGCATCGCGATTTGCAGCATTTGTCCTTTTGAAATCTTCAATGTTTTCTTCCTCACGGTTGAAAGCTTGAACCTCACGCACACCGGCAATACTCTCTTGCAAGTTAGCGTTCACGCTGCCCATTTCTTCGCGGCTCTTGCGGAATGCTTTACGTGCCTGCCCGGAAAAGTACACGGTAGCAATTGCCATGAACGGCACAACCGCAAGGCTCAATAACGCATACGGAGCATTTGTCTGAAGCATAGTGATCACAACCCAGATGATCAACAAAATGCTGCTCAAAACGTTAACCAAAGCGAAGCTCAATACCTGCTGGATGGTTTCCGAGTCATTCGTGAAGCGGCTCATAATGTCGCCTGCTTCATGCTCGGCATAGTAACCCAGTGATAAACGATGAGCTTGTCTGAACACGCCAACACGAATTTCGCGCAGCGCATTTTGACCGGCCCATGACATGAAATAAAACATAATACCGGACATAAATGAGCCAGCCACAAACAATCCTAAAAGACCGCCAACAAGGCGAAGCAATCCGCTTATCTTGGCATCTTTAGCTTGGTCGGCTGTCATCTTGCTGAAATCCGTCGAGTCAAACCAGCATGTACTTGATAAGTCAAGTTTTGTATTGCTCGCACTCCCCTGCATCAGTGATGCAAACGGATTTTGAGTAACAATGTAGCAATCGACAGCTTGACCAATCAACTTTGGTCCGGTGATTTGCGTCCACGTTGTCGCAACCATCAAAATCGCAACAATAATCAATGCATACCAACGTTGGCGGAAATAGGGCCAAAAGCGAGCTAATGTTGCACTAACGCTTTTGGGTTTAACAACATCCTTGTCCATGAGACGGCGCATTCCGTCTCCACCACCTATAAACCCCATTTGTTTACTTAGCCTCCTGAATTTCAGGTTTAACATCAGCTTCATCAACGGTTACATCGCCGACCAGCTGTGAGTGATAAATCTCGGCATAAATCGGGCTGTCTTCCATCAATACCTCATGTTTGCCGCGCGCCACGATTTGGCCCTTATCGAGAACCAGGATTTGATCAGCATTGACCACCGTACTAATACGCTGGGCAATAACAAAACTGGTTCGACCATGCATCAAGTTATCAAGCGCCTTCTGAATGTGATACTCTGTCATCAAATCTACGCTGCTGGTCGAGTCGTCCAGAATCAGCAAACGCGGGTTGAGGAGCAATGCCCTTGCAATAGCGACACGCTGTTTCTGACCACCTGATAATGTTGAACCACGCTCACCAACCGGCGTATCATAACCATTCGGGAAAGTCATAATGAAATCATGGGCCGCAGCTGCTTTAGCAGCCGCAATGACTTCATCCAAAGTCGCATCAGAACGCCCGAATGAAATGTTGTCGCGTATTGTTCCACCAAACAGATTGGTTTCTTGCAAAACGATACCAATCTGCGACCGCAAGCTGTCAATCGTTACATCGCGAACATCGCGGCCATCAATTAACACTTGTCCTTCGCTCGCATCATAAAAACGCGGCAGTAAGTTGATGATACTCGTCTTGCCACTGCCTGTGGCACCGAGCAAAGCAACTGTTTGTCCCGGCGTCGCTTCGAAACTCACATTTTTGAGGACCGGCTCGCTGCCTCCAACGTAACGGAAGGTCACATCTTTAAATTGAACATGTCCTTGAATTTCTGTCAGCGTTATCGCACCTGGTTTATCCTCAACATCATTTTTGGCGTCAAGGATTTCAAAAATGCGAGTTGACGATGCCCCCGCCTGTGCCATCTGAGAGATGATAAAACCAAGCTGTGCAAGTGGCAGGAATAGGAATGTCAGGTACAAACTGAATTTCTGATATTCGCCCAGGGTCAAAGCATTACCAATGATTGCCTTACCACCGAAGTACAAGATGCCTGCTTGTCCGATTTGTGCCACAAGAAACACTACAGGGAAGAGAAACGTAAAAGTCCGTGCAACACGCAAACTTTGTGCAAGTACATCATCTGCTGCCTTAGTGAAGCGTTTCTCTTCATAAGGCTCACGTACAAAAGCTTTCACCACTTTTATGCCCGCCAGCGATTCCTGAAGTACCGTATTAAGGGCAGAAATTCGCGTTTGTATAGCTACAAATAACGGTTGGCTGATCGCGCCAAAGAACGCAAACACGATCATGGCTATCGGCAAAGTTGGTAAAGCCACTAATGTTAACTGCCAATTCGTCGCGAACAGGATCACCAAAATGAGCACGATCAGCACAAGTGACGACACGGCCTGCATCAAGCCTTGGGCGATAAACAATCGAACTTTTTCGACATCATCGGTCGCCCGTATCATCAATTGACCAGTTTGGTTTTGGTCGTGATATGTAAAGGACAGCCGTTGAATCTTCGAAAAGATCTCGTTACGCATGTCAAACGCTGCGCCTTGTGACATACGTTCCGCATAATAGGCTTGCAGGAACGAGAAAACACCACGTGCAACTGCAAAAGCCACGATGAACAATCCAGCGTTTATCAGCAGTGATTGTGCATTTGCCTGATCAGCTTTTACTTGGTCAAGTGTCTTATTGAGTTGCCCCAATGCCAGGGGCTGTACAAAGGCAGGGACTTTGGTTAAAATCGTATCAGCTATAAAGCCATTGGTTACCGCATCCGTCATGTTTTGCGTCAACTGAGGTACAGCCAACTGTGCCAGGGTGGCAATCAACAGCGCCACATAGGCAATAATAGGAATGCTGCCCTGGTTTCTTAAATAACGAATCGAGCGTCCTAATCCACCATTACTTGCTGGCTTTGGCCCCCCTCGCCCTCTACGTCCCGTTTGTCCCTGTGTAGCTTGAGCTTGCACGTTTCGTTTCCTCCTCAGAAACCATTCATAACTGATGTGTGTATCACCGATTACCCGTTGTCACATTCCGCTTTCGGGTTTAAAGGTGCCGCGCTATCGTGATTTGTATAAATCAACAGAGCTTTCTCTAATGACGAAACAATCATGTGTTGCTCTTCAATTGGCAGCACAGAAAGCAGCTTTGCAATCGCCGCATGTCGATGCGTAATGTTCTCGCCGACAATTTGATTAGACTCCTCGCTAAGATATAAGCGCATGAGGCGTGCGTCATTTTGATCCGCCTTGCGTTCCACTAGCCCAACGCTTTCCATTTCACGGACTGCCGTTGACACGGCTGCTGGAGTAATTTCCAAGAGTTCGGCAAGTTCCTTTTGTGCTGTACCGGGATGATAGTAGAGCATATTCAGCATGTGGAGTTTGTTAATGCTCAAATCTTTGAAAAGATGATTATGGTGTTTCCGCTGTGACATCTGCTTAAATGAAGCTTCAAACACACGCATAAATCGGGCCGCCAGTTCGTTTGTTGCTAGGCGATTATCGTTTGTTGAACCCATTAATTACTCAATGTGGCTAGAGAAAAACCTGCAAGGAATCAGTTAATTAACTTAACTAAGTGAATAATAGTCTCGAATTCTTGTTCCGTCAAGAGATATAGATCAAATTGCCACAAGGGTAGAATTTTGTCGTTTAAGTTTGACAGTGCTATTATCTGTCCATTATTAATAACGCACTTCACTCACAGGATGTTCAAATGTCGCAAACAACTGTTTTGTGTTTGGCAAGCTACTTTAAAGGTGAGGCCTTTATGCGGCAGGCGAAAAAAGAAGGGGCACGTGTTTTCCTGCTGACCGAAGAAAAATTAGCCCACGAAAAATGGCCGAGAGAAAGCTTGGATGAAGTTTTCCTAATGCCTGACATGACCAAAGTTCAAGATCTGATTTATGCGATTAGCTACTTGTTCCGTGCTAATAAAATCGACCAGATTATTGCCCTGGACGAGTATGATGTTGAGAATGTAGCAACATTGAGAGAACATCTGCGGCTACCAGGCATGGGGCAAAGTCACACCCGCTTTTTCCGTGATAAGCTGGCGATGCGCATGAAAGCGAATTCAAATGGTATTCGCGTGCCTAGTTTTACCTCGGTTTTCAACTATGACACCGTACGCGACTATATGGGAACCGTCCCTGCCCCTTGGGTGTTAAAGCCACGCACGGAAGCGAGTACGATGGGTATCAAAAAGATTAATAACGCAGAAGAATTGTGGCGCTGGTTTGATCAACTCGGTGATCAGCAATCCGGTTTTCTGCTGGAACAATTTGTCCCCGGTGATGTTTATCATGTCGATTCTCTAATCTGGGACGGCAAGATTGTTTTTTCCAGTTCACAAAAATACGGTAAGCCGCCTCTCAGTATTTACCACGAGGGCGGTATTTTCACGACACAAACACTTGATCCAAAATCAGCGGATGCGGTAGCACTCAAGGCGATTAACGCCGCAATGGTAAAGTCTCAGGGGATGGACCGTGGTGTAACCCATGCCGAATTCATAAAGGGTCATGCTGATGGCGAAATGTACTTTTTAGAGGTTGCTGCACGCGTGGGTGGGGCAAATATCTCCGATTTAATCGAACATTCAACAGGAATAAACCCTTGGGCAGAATGGGCGCGGCTCGAAATAGCAACCATTCGCGGTGAAACATATAAAGCCCCGAAATCATTCCAGAAATATGGCGGTCTCATCAACACCCTGGCTAAACAGGAACACCCTGATATGTCCGGCTATAATGATCCGGAAGTGGTTTGGAAATCCGAAAAGAAAGATCACGCTGGGTTAATTATCGTTTCGGACAAAATCGAACGAGTCAACGAGTTGATGGATAGCTACGTGCAGCGTTTTTCCAATGATTTTCTCGCAGTTGCTATACCCAAAGAATCAGCACACTAATTCACGCTTGAACATAAATTAGCAGGCTCAAACTCGGTTAGGCTGTTGTACAATTGATTGTTATTTAATTTCAAGACCAGGCAAAACGGCTTGGTTCTATATTTTTAGCTGTGTATGTCTGCACCCATATTCACATCGAACTACCCAAACTTCCTAGCTGGTGAGCCGACGCTCCTCTCGACACCGGATCGTACGGGGGCCTTAGCCCAATTTACCGGTGCGGGGGTCACTATCGCTTTTATCGATTCCGGCTTTTATCCACATCCTGATCTTGATGGACGGATTCTGGTTCATGCAGATGCATCAACCAACCATGTAACCGAGCAAAAAACAGATTTCACCACCAATGACCTTAGTTGGCATGGTCAAATGACCAGTGTGATTGCATGTGGAGATGGAGCCGTATCAAAAGGTAAATACCGAGGGATTGCCTCTGGTGCGAAATTGGTGCTGGTCAAAGTCAGCACGCCAATCGGCCACATCAAAGAGGTTGATATTCTACGCGGCTTAAGGTGGGTGATTGACACTTACCAACGGTTCAACGTACGTCTAGTCAACATTTCAGTTGGTGGTGATTTTGTTTACAATAAAGCCGATCACATGCTGCATAAGGCCATTCGTAAGCTGACCAGAGCGGGTGTTACGGTGGTAGTCGCATCCGGAAATCGCCAGGTGAACCATTTGCTCCCTCCGGCTAGTGCGGCTGAGGCAATCACGGTTGGCGGTCTGGATGACCACAATTCACTCGATCAATCCAAATGGACTCTGTATCACCATAATTATGGCGTGGTATACGACGGTACGTGCAAACCTGAATTAGTCGCACCAGCTAACTGGTTGGCCTCGCCTATTATGCCCCATTCAAGCGTAGCCAGAGAAGCATACTGGTTAGGGAAGCTTTTGCAAAAACCAACCGAGCAAGAGGTGCAAACCCTGCTTAATGAAGCGTACAATGATCTCGGTCTACACAAAGACGAAATCAAAAAAGATGATGGTTTATACCACCGGCTTGAGGCGCGTATTCATGCCCATAAGATTATCGATACGCAGCATCAGTACGTAGATGGGACATCGGTGGCAGCCCCGATTGTGACCTCGGTCATCGCTCAAATGCTAGAGGCCAATCCTCGTTTGACACCCGGCCAAATTCGCGCTATTCTGACGCGCACGGCTCGGCAGATCAACGGTGCGCCTACGGAACAGCAAGGCGCGGGGGTATTGAACGCTTCAGCAGCCGTGCAAGCCGCACTTGAAACAAATAACATGAAATGAGCGACAGCATACATGAACCGTGAATATCACCGTTGGTACAGCCCTTCGTTGAATCGCGATATGGAACTTTTGGTATTTGGTCATGCCGGAGCGAAAGTGCTGGTTTTCCCAACCTCGAAAGGTAAATATTACGAGTGGGAAGATCGGGGCATGATGGGTACGCTAGGTGAGCAACTGGAACGTGGTTGGCTGCAAGTTTGCTGCGTGGACAGCGTCGATGCGGAGAGTTGGTATAACTACGATGTGCATCCCGGCGCGCGGGCATGGCGGCATACCCAATATGACAACTATTTGTACCACGAAGTTCTACCATTGATGAGTAGCAAAGGTAGTAATCCTTTCTTGATAACCATGGGGGCAAGTTTTGGTGCGTTCCATGCTATGAGCTTTGGACTGCGCCACCCCGATAAAGTCGACAGGATTATCGGGCTTAGCGGCTTATACGATATTCGCGGTTTTACTGGCGGTTATTCGGACGATAACGTTTATATGAATAATCCTATGCAGTTCATCGCTAACGAACAAGATGCTGGACGCCTGGCTTTGCTGCGCCACATCGATATTATTATGGCCAGTGGAAAAGATGATCGACTGATTGGCAGTGCGCGCAACTTTTCCAGATTATTATGGAGCAAAGGCATCGGAAATGCGCTGCGTGAATGGGATGGCTGGTCACATGATTGGCCGTACTGGCAGCAAATGGTTTCTACGTATATCAACGGGCACGATTAGTAGTCAACAGGGCTTAATGTTGGTTATAATCGCAAACATTAAATTGTCCTTACTGGAGGCGCACTGATGGCAACAAAAAAGACCACCCCTGCTGCGAAGACTACATTACCTAAAGCAACAGCCCGCGCTCCCAAACCCCCCAAAGAACCTTTGAAAGTTGGCTTATTTGTAGGACGTGAATGGTCATGGCCACCCGCGTTTATTGAGGAAGTCAACCGGCGCAACGAAGGCGTGATCGCTGAATACGTGAAAGTCGGCGGTACAAGCATGAACGAACCATGCCCATATCGTGTAATTGTTGACCGCATTTCACACGAGGTTCCATACTATCGCTCCTACTTGAAGAACGCGGCTCTCCAAGGAACGAAGGTCATCAACGATCCGTTTATGTGGACTGCGGACGATAAGTTTTTTGGCGCATCGTTGGCGGATCAATTGGGTGTAGCTTCTCCGAAGACACTGGTGCTTCCTAACAAAGATTATGTTCCGGGTATTGTCCATAACGAGAGTCTCCGTAACCTAACTTACCCAATGGATTGGAATGCACTGGTTGAAAAAGTGGGTGGGATGCCCTGTGTATTGAAAGATGCACATGGTGGTGGTTGGAAAGAAGTGTACGTCGTCAACAATGTACCAGAATTAATCTGGCACTACAACGAAAGCGGCCTGTTAACAATGATTTTGCAGGAGTTCATACAATGGGATAATTACGCCCGTTGTATGTGCCTCGGGCAAGACGAGATTTACGTGATGAAATATGATCCGACTAAACGCAAGTATCACGAACAACACGACTTTTCACCGGAACTTTATGAACGCATTGTGAAAGATGCTAAAACGCTCTGCAACGCTTTTGGCTACGATATGAACACTGTAGAATTCGCCATTAAGAATGGCGTTCCTTATGCGATCGACTTCATGAATCCAGCACCGGATATGGATGTGAACTCATTAGGAAAAATTCACTTTGATTGGATGGTCACGCATATGGCTGATATGTGTATCCGTCTGGCGAAAACTAAAGTGGCGACAAGCGACCGCTATTACTGGGGTAAGCTCGGTAAAGGCGGGAGATAGAACATGCCCGAGGATGCGATTGACCTCTACCACAGTTTACTCGATGACCAACTTGCGGCAGATACCAGCGCTGACTTGTACGCACGACTAAGACCGCAAGGACTCTATTTTGGGGATCGCCCGATTAGTACGGTAATTCGTCCACACTTTTACCTTTCGGAGCAATGGGACTATCTCAAGCGCGAGACAGAGACATTGCTGAGCGCTTTCTCCCGTCTGCACGCAGCCTGTCTGACGAACCCAGCTTTACGTGCGCAGCTTGATCTCGAACCGTACGAGGAAAACTTATTCAGCCTTGATATTGGTGGGGCTGTGCCCTGGACAACCTCACGTTTAGACTCGTTTTTTCTGGGCACAGAAAAGAAGCTGTACTTCGTCGAATACAATGCCGAAACTCCGGCGGGTATGGGTTATGAAGATGCCCTATCCGAACTATTTATGACTCTGGAACCCATGAAGCGCTTCATGAAGTATTATGCGGTACAAAGCATGCCGATGTGTGGCAAGTTACTGGCAGTGTTGATGCGAGCCTATCGCGAATGGGGCGGCCTGGGCATCCCACAAATCGCCATCGTAGACTGGGGGCATGTACCAACATTGAACGAACATGAAATTATCAAACGTTTCTTCTTGCGACATGGCATAAAAGCGGTTTTGGCTGACCCCCGAAACATGGAATATAAAGATGGAAACTTATGGATTGGTGACTTCCGTGTGGACTTGATTTACAAGCGAGTTTTGTGCAGCGAACTTATCCACCAGATGGGGATGGAAAATCCGATTGTACAGGCCATCCGTGACCGAAAAGTATTCATGTCCAACTCGTTTAGCGCGAAACTGCTGGCTAAAAAAGCTAGCTTAGCCATGCTGAGCGACGAGCAAAACGCCCACCTGTTTGATGATCAACAGCGGGCAGCCATTCATGCTCATATCCCCTGGACACGGCGCGTAAGTGACCGCAAAACTCAATATCATGGGCAAGCTGTCGACCTTGTATCGTTTGTGGCTGAGCATCGTGACCGATTTGTACTCAAGCCGAATGATGAGTACGGTGGTAAGGGTGTGGTCATCGGTTGGGAGGCCTCGGCGGAAGAATGGAACGAAACACTCAAGCAGGCGCTCAATGCTTCATATGTGGTGCAGGAAAAGGTACAAGTCATTTACAAGGATTTCCCAGCCTATATTGACGGTAAGTTGGACATCAGTTCGCGGTTTGTCGACGCTAATCCATATGTATTTGATGGGCATACAGTACACGGCTGCTTGACGCGCCTATCATCTGTGGCGCTGTTGAACGTGACAGCGGGTGGTGGCTCGGTAGTACCCACCTTCCTACTTCAAAAACGGACTTAGTAGTCATTATCGATTAGTCGATAGTCGCTAGATAAGAGGTTAGCAAGCATTCAATTACTTGCTAACCTTTTTGTTTCACAAACAGCGCAAAATGCAATTTTTCCGCTGCAATGATGGGCGGGAAGAGCGGGAGAAACCGCTGAATTGACAATTTTGCATGGCGGCAACTCCGGCTGATGGCGCTGAAGTAGCACAAGTGCAGCAAGAGTTTCCCGTGTGTCCGCCGCCGAGTGTCGATTCGGCGGATGGACAAGAGTGATTTGCCAAAAATGCAAAGTTCATTTTTACCAAAGGCACGAAGAACAAAGAGTTCAATACTGAAAGTTTTGTCACCCGGCCTCGAGGCCGTAAGCATACCTAACATGCAGTTAACCCTACCCCATACAATCACCAGTGATATGAGTCTAGCAGAGACGCGAACACAACGGGTTACATTTTGGAAGAACATTTTGTAACTCTTTCGCGGCTTCATCACTAACCAATTAAGGGAGCGAGAATATTAAAAAGGTTGGTGATTCGTAGGCATCGGGTTTAGGTGGTTGGTAAATTTAAACCTAATTTATAAAAAGCCAAGATGGCGCCCCCAATGACAGGAGAATAACGGGGTTGTGGCAACTGCGGCAATCCAAGTAATTCACAGAGCTTGAGGCTTAGGGGATTACTGAATGACAATAGTCCACCGGCATAAGCGATCGGGAGCGCTTCCATATGGAGGCGATAATTTACAGCGCGTACGGCCAGTGCAAGCTCTTCGGCTGCTCTTAAGATAATGTCAGCAGCAACCGCATCTCCGTAACCAGATTGATCCAGCACTGTGTTCGCGAAAGTCGCAATTTCTTTGGTGCGGCTGACACCCGTGTGATAGAGCCAAGGGACGATGGATTCTACAGATGGCAATCCAAATTTTTCTAGAAACAGTTTTGTTAGTATGGTGTGACGACCACGACCATCATCATCACGAATCGCGGCCTTTAGCCCTTCCATGCCGATCCAATAGCCACTACCCTCATCACCAAGTAGATAACCACGCGCACCAATCACTACATAATCACCGGTAGATCCGACCCCACAGGCCAAACTACCTGTACCGGAAAGCACGAGAATTCCTTTGCGCTGACCATGTGCGCCGACGAGGGCAATTTCATGATCGCCGCTGGGGGCAATTTCGGCATCAGGTGTGACACCTGCGATTACTTCACGCAACCATGCTTCAGAGTGCGAGGCGTCGCCGCCCGCAATCCCAATGCCAACTGCGGCTATTTGGTCAGTAGTAAGGTGTGCAGAGCTAACCGCATCGTGTACCGTCGATTGGATATTTTGCATGGCAACAGCGCGGCCAACCAAATTCGGATTAGAGGTTGGGCCTGTGGCCTCGCCAATGATTTGGAGGTCGGGCGTTACAATGGACACACGGACAGTACTACCACCGCCATCAATCCCAATTACATAAGTCATTCGCGCGCCTCGTTGGTGAAACGATAGGCTAACAATATCGGAATAAATGTGGCTGCAATGACAAATAGTGCAGCCACATTCGTCACGGGACGGTCACGAGGGCGAAACAACTGTCCATAAATCCAAATTGGAAGCGTCTGCTGCTGGCCTGCGGTGAAAGTCGTCACGATGACCTCATCAAATGACAATGCAAAAGCTAACATACCACCGGCTAAAAGTGCCGTGGCGATGTTCGGTAAGATGACATAGCGGAAGGTTTGAAAAGTTGATGCGCCCAAATCCATTGAGGCTTCAATTTGTGAATAGTTTGTCCTACGCAGGCGCGCCACCACATTGTTATAAACAGTGACAATGCAAAAAGTGGCGTGACCGATAACAATCGTCCAAAAACTAAAGTTAATACCTGTCAGACTGATGGCAGAGCGTAAAGCGATACCTGTTACAATTCCGGGAAGCGCGATAGGTAAAATGACAAGTAAACTGATGGCATCCCGCCCAAAAAATTTACTACGGTAAATGGCAAGGGAAAGTAACGTCCCCATGACAAGCGCCATAAAAGTGGCAACCAAAGCAACTGTAATTGAAAGTCCAAGCGCCTGACGAAAATCGCTACGGGTAAGGATTTCAGAGAACCAACGTGTGGTCAGACCCGGCGGAGGGAAGCCGAAAGAGGCCTCATCGGTTGTAAAGGCGTAGAGAATGACAATCGACAGCGGGAGATGCAGAAAGAGCAGCCCGCCTAAGGCTGCCAGTCTCAATCCTATCGAAGCGCGGGGCGTTCCGTCATTCATCCTATTAGAGCGCATCAAAAGCCCCCTGCTGACGGGCGATCAACAAATAAATGCCCATGATGACTATCGGTACGACTGTGAAGGCTGCCGCCAGCGGGATGTTTCCGGCTGTGCCCTGCTGTACAAAAACTACTTGTCCGATGAAAAAACTGGAATTACCGACCACACCAGGGATGATGTAATCACCAAGCGTCAAGGAGAAGGTGAAGATCGAACCTGCTACTACACCCGGCCATGCCAACGGTAAGATAACATGACGGAAGGTATAACCGGGAGACGCCCCGAGATCGCCGGACGCTTCAATAACTGATTTGGGTACACGCTCCAAAGCCGCATTAATTGGCAAAATCATATAGGGCAGCCAAATATAAACAAAGACGATAAACGTGCCGAGCATCGAAAATGATAACGATGAACCACCAATTCCGGGCAGATTGAGTACAGCCTGCAATACCCCACCTAGACCACAGACATTAAATAACCAGGTGATAACGCCTTCTTGGGAGAGAATAATCTTCCACATGTAGACACGGACGATATAACTCGACCAGAGGGGCAATAAAATCAATAGATAGAGCAGCGCATGAGTGCGTTTTCGTGCATAGCGTGCCATATAAAACGAGAGCGGGAAAGCGATTAAGGCAGAAGCAATCGTCACCACAATCGCCATCAAAAGTGTGCGGCCAATCACATCCAAATTGGCCGGCGTAAACAACTGCTTTTGATAGGTTTGGAGTCCAAATTGGCGGATTACGCGCCCAGTAAAGCCATCCAAGCGGAAGAAACTCTGTGTTAGTAATGCCGCTAACGAACCCAAATAGAAAACACCCAACCAAAGCATCGGCAAAATCAACAATGCTACAAGCGACCAGTTGGGATGGCGAAAGAAGAATGCGCCGATGCGTCGCAACAATGAAGGCGATGGTGGGTTGGCCGGAACAGTCGCCATAATGGTTATGCTCCCACCAATGGACGGTTATTCGACTTACTCCAAACCAATAACACCCGATTACCGCGTGCGGAAAGAACATCCATCGATGTAGCTTCCAAGTTTTGCTGGATAACAGTTACATCGCCACCGCCTTCCAACTCGACCAGATAGCGGGTATAGACGCCTAAATAAATCACGTCGCGAATGGTTCCTGGTATGCTGCACATGTCGTCCGCAACCGATTGTCCGCTATCAGCGATACGAATCTTCTCAGGACGGATGGAAAAGGTGTGGCTTGATCCGGTTAGCCGTTCAGCAGTCGTGCCACTGATGAGGTTAGAAGTGCCGACAAATCCCGCCACAAAACCGGTCGTCGGGCGTTCATAGACTTCAGCCGGTGTACCGATTTGCTCAATTTTACCGAGGTTAAAGACCGCCAAACGGTCGCTCATGGTCAAGGCTTCTTCTTGATCATGGGTGACGAAAATGAAGGTGATCCCCACTTTTTGCTGGATGGCTTTGAGTTCAATTTGCATTTGCTGGCGCAACTTCAGGTCGAGGGCACCGAGAGGTTCATCGAGCAGCAGCACACGCGGATGATTAACTAATGCGCGCGCAAGTGCTACACGCTGGCGCTGACCTCCAGAAAGCTGCGACGGTTTGCGATTTTCAAGCCTGGGGAGCCGCACCATTTCCAACATTTCGGTGACGCGCCGGTTAATCTCAACTTTCGGCACTTTCTTGATCATAAGACCATATGCGACATTTTGGCCGACCGTCATGTGTGGAAAAAGTGCATAGTCTTGAAAGACGGTGTTGACGTCACGTTCGAAAGGAGGCACACCAGCCATCTCCTGCCCATGCAAGAGAATGCTACCCGAAGAAGGCTGCTCAAACCCGGCGATGAGGCGCAAACAGGTGGTCTTGCCCGATCCGGAAGGACCGAGCAAGGAGAAGAATTCACCGTCGTAAATATCAAGGTTGAGGTGATCGACAGCCTTCACGTCACCGAAATGGCGACTCACGTCCATCATACGGATGGCAACCGAGGCTGAGGGTTGTGCGTTCATATTAGCCGTTCTTTATCATGACATGCTTGGTAATCTTATAATCGGACACCGCTTCGGCGGAAAGATCTTTGCCCATGCCGGACTGTTTAAAGCCACCGTGGGGTGTCTCGGAAGCCAGCGGAATGTGATCATTGATCCAGACGGTACCAAACTCTAGCTGAGCAGAGACACGCATGGCGCGCCCAATATCTTTCGTCCATACTGAAGCTGCTAGGCCATAGTTAACATCGTTGCCGAACGCAATGGCCTGGGACTCATTATCGAAGCTGCTGATGGTGATAACCGGGCCAAACACTTCGCTTTGAATAATCTCAGCTTTTTGGTCGGCATCAGCAATAACGGTCGGTTCGAAGTAATAACCACCACCGAAATCCTTGGGAATGCCGCCGCCAGTCAAGACTTTTGCGCCGCTGGCTTTGGCACGATCCACAAAACCTTGTACCCGTTCACGCTGAATAGCTGAAATTAGCGGCCCCATTTGGACACCATCATCATATGGCAAGCCTATTTTCACCGCCCGCATCGATTCGACAATGGCCTCTGTGGCTTGTTTAACACGGCTCTTTTCGACATAAATACGGGTGGCGGCAGTGCAATCTTGCCCGGTGTTGACGGTGCTGGTAAAAGCCGCTGTGCCTGAGACAGCCGCAATATCAACGTCATCAAAAACGATAAATGGGGCTTTACCACCCAATTCAAGATGGACACGCTTAAGGGTGTCAGCAGCGGTTTTCATGATCTTCTTGCCTGTGCCAACTGATCCGGTAAGGCTGACCATTCGCACATCGGGGTGCTCGACTAACGCCTGCCCGACATCGTTACCACCGCTGATGATATTGACAACACCATCAGGAATTCCAGCCGCGGCAATCAGTTCGCCGAGCATGAGTGTGGTCAGGGGTGTGGTGGGTGCAGGCTTGAGGATGATGGTACATCCCGCAGCAAGCGCAGGACCGATTTTCCAAATCGCCATCAACAGCGGGTAATTCCAGGGCGCAATCTGGGCCACAACGCCCACCGGTTCGCGCCGGTAAATGGAAGTGTAACCCTTGGCATACTCCCCTGCCGAATAGCCGTGTGTATCACGGGCAGCAGCAGCAAAAAAACGAAGGTTATCCACACCAAAAGGCAAATCGCCTCCCAAGCTCACGAGCTGGTAAGGTTTGCCGGTGTTTTCCGATTCAACTTTGGCAAACTTCTCTTTGTTAGCATCGAGTAAATCGGCTAATTTCCAAATTGCAAGCGAACGTTCGCCGGGTGTAAGCTTTGACCAGCGACCATCATAAAAGGCCGTGTGGGCTGCTTTAACAGCCGCATCAACATCGGCGCGGCTAGCATCCACCACTTCATCGATTTTTTGATTGTTGGCAGGATTTTCAATCGCCATCATCTGGCTGCCCTTGCTATCCGTCCAGCGACCATCAATCCAGAGTTTATAAGCCATAGTGATCCTCGTAAAAAAGTGCATTATGAAAGGACGCCGCACCCAATATGAGCGCCAGCGTCCTCAAGAGAGTCATCTAAGAACCTGATGTTCTTACGATACTACGTTAGCGCCCGCCTATTACAGCGATATAGTTGGTTGCCCAATCGGAGTAGGGAATGCAGACATCCCCGCGATCATCACCGCAAGCAGCAACTGGCGTCTTCCAGAACTTAATCTTGTCGAAGTTGTCGAAGCCGTTGATCTTGCAACCGTCATCAGTGAGCAGTTCATTACCGGTACAAGCGGCCGGCACCACTGGTACTGAACCAAACCACGCAGCAACATCACCCTGCACTTTAGGGTCAATCGAGTGTTCGATCCACTTGTAGGCACAGTTTGGATGCGGCGCGTCAACGTGCATCATGGTGGTGTCCGCCCAACCGGTCGCACCCTCTTCGGGAATAGTGCTGGCAATTGGCTGCTTATCCAGTTGGAGGACGTTGACCTGATACGGCCATGAGCCAGAAGCAACAATGCCTTCGCTGGTGAAGTCAGTCACCTGCGCAGTAGCATCATGCCAATAACGAGCAACAAGCTCACGCTGTGTACGCAGCAACTCAAGTACTGCATCAAATTGTTTTTGGTCAAGTTCGTAAGGATCTTTTATGCCGAGTTCGGGGTTTTTGGTCATGAGGTATAAAGCGGCATCGGCGATGTAAATCGGACCATCATATGCCTGTACGCGACCTTTGTTTGATTTACCATCAGACAGGGTTTGTTCGGTGAAAACCACATCCCAACTCTTGGGTGCTTCTTTAAAAATATTCGTATTATACATAAGGACATTTGGCCCCCATTGGTAGGGAACGCCATAATGTTCGGGCTTACCATCGCCATCTTTGTCGACTGTATACCAGGGCGCGTTTTGCAGGCGCTCGTCAACATTCTTCCAACTGGGGATAAGGTCAAGGTTAATGGGTTGTACGCGATCGCCATATACCAATCGAAGGCTGGCATCGCCGGAAGCGGTAACAAGGTCAAATACGCCCTCATTCATAAGGGAAACCATTTCATCCGAGGTAGCAGCAACTTTGACATTAACCTTACAACCGGTGTCCGCTTCAAAGCCGGTGACCCAGTCATAACTCTTATCGTTTTCACCCCGTTCGACGTAACCGACCCACGCAACGATATCAAGTTCACCTTCACCATTGCCCACTTCGGTCTTCATGGTACCTTGAGCCACGGTGGCGTGCACCCCAATGAGCATTGCCGCCATTGACGCCAACGCCAAAACCAAAAACTTACGCATATTTTTCCCCTTTACTCAATATAACGAAACACCCTTCTCAGCGAGATTATAACCAGTGTTGAACATTGTCTCAAGCGAACTAGAAGCGTAATGAAACTGCTTATTTATCTTCGCCTTATTTCAACCAGGGCGATACTGATTGATTTCATCCCGTAAGCGTTTGACTGCGCCATTAGGGTTGTCCGAAAAAATGACGCTGCGCGAGGAATTAATAATCAGCCCTTTGCCATCCGGTGTCATGCCAGATTCCACCACCTTCTTGAGCGTCCCACCCTGCGTGCCGACCGACGGAACAAGCAGCGGCATGGCACCTGTCAACTGCCGCGCTTCATAAAGCTCAGGAGGAACGGTTGAACCAACAATCAACATGCAATTCTGGTTCGCGTTCCACTCATTACAGATTTGTTCAGCCACATACTGCCATAGCGGTCGCCCATTCACTTTTATGTCCTGAATATCATTATTGCCAGGTGTAGATGTTCGGCAAATGATAATTGAGCCTTTATCGACACGGTCGAGGAACGGTTGAACAGCCTGTTTCCCTAAATAGGGGTGAATTGTGATTGCGTCGAAACCCAACCAATCAAAAACCGACTCGATGTAAGCAGCATTTATCGTCCCAATATCAGCGCGTTTAGCATCGCAGATCGTCAAAATCTGCGGGTGGCGTTCCTGTAAATAGTCGATAGTCATTTTAAGCTCAGCGATACCACGATCACCTCGCGCCTCGTAGTAGGCCATATTTGGTTTATAGGCACTGACATAATGATGGGTTTCTTCGATGATCCAACGGTTAAAAGCAAATTGAGGGAATGGGTCATCACGAAATTGGCGCGGAATATATTTGAGATCGCTGTCAAGTCCGACGCAAAGCAGAGAATGAGATTGGTCAACACGCGTGTTATATTTTTCGATGGGATTCATGAGTAGCCTGTGATTAGTCTTATGGCGAAAAATTCTGGCAGATCATAACCTAAAAATAAAATTCAAGCAGCAATTGATTGAAAAATCAGAAATCAGCCTATATCTGGTCACCTTTTGCACTGGATGTTAAGATAACATCCATTCACATAATAGGACATCATCCCCATGAGCAACAGCTTTACGCACGACACCTTTCTAAGTCCGTTTACGTGGCGCTATGGTACTGATGCCATGCGCAGTATCTGGTCAGAATCACACAAACGGAAACTGTGGCGACGGATATGGGTCGCGTTGGCCGAGGCACAGCAGGCGGCAGGTTTGGTGACAGCAGCACAAGTCAAAGATTTACGGACGAACCAGGACAACATTGACTTGGACCGCGCACACGAGATCGAATCTCAGATTCACCATGATCTAATGGCGGAAATCCGTACGTACGCTGAACAAAGTCTTATTGGTGGCGGCGTGATTCATCTGGGCGCAACCAGCATGGACATAGAAGATAATGCCGAAGCATTGCGACTGCGCGAAAGTATGATGTTAGTTATTGACTATACGCAAAAGTTGCTAACAGAACTGGCATCTTTGATCGAAGGCGAGGCCGACCATGTGTGCATGGCTTTCACGCATTTACAGCCTGCCGAACCGACTACGGTGGGCTATCGCTTGGCAGGTTACGCGCAAGATTTGCTCACAGATTACGCAAATCTGCAACAGGCGCTGTCCAACATTCGTGGCAAAGGATTTAAGGGTGCAGTCGGTACAGGTGCTTCGTACAGCGAGTTGCTAATTGGCACAGGGATGACACCAACGCAAATGGAAGCCAGGATCATGGACAAATTGGAATTAGGCGCATTTACAATTGCTACTCAAACCTATCCGCGCCGCCAAGATTGGGATGTCATCAATACATTGGCAGGCCTCGCCATGACCATCTACCGGATGGCGTTTGATATTCGGGTACTGCAATCACCGCCATTTGGCGAATGGGCGGAACCCTTTGGCGCAGCGCAGGTCGGATCGTCCGCCATGCCGTTCAAACGTAATCCGATCAATTCTGAAAATTTAGACAGTCTAGCGCGTTATCTGGCGACCTTACCGCGTGTCGCGTGGGATAATGCAGCGCACAACTTACTTGAAAGGACTTTAGACGACTCAGCTAACCGACGGATATTTTTACCGGAAGCATTTCTGACTGCCGAGGAACTGCTGATACGGGTTACTAAACTGGTTAAGGGACTACGAATTGACGCTGCCGGCATACAACGAAATTTAGACACTTATGGTGTGTTTGCAGCAACTGAACGACTTCTGATGGAGGCAGCCCGTAAGGGGGGTAACCGGCAAGATTTACACGAGATTATCCGTGAACATAGCCTAAGAGCTTGGGAGGCAATTCGCAAGGGGCTAGATAATCCGCTGGCAGAGAGTCTCAGTACTGACAAAAAGATTTTGGATTTAGTTGAGGCACATCGCGTTAAGGAATTGCTTCAAGCTGAGGCACATATCGGCGATGCCCCGACACGCGCACGTCAAATTGCAGCACTCATTCATGAAAAGGTCACGGTTGCTGTTTAGTCCGCGACACGCTTACTGATTCATTCCTTCTTGTTGCTACTAGACCAGGTTCCAAGATCAGAATTACCGTTTGTAGACGCAGTCGATCCGGTCTTAACCGTACTGGTATCAGTAATGGTAGCATCGGTCTTGATTTGTTGAACTTCGGATTTAGCGGCATCAAGTGTTTCTTGAAGCGGCTTACTGATGGGCGAAACAGCTTTCTGAACTTGCTTGCTGATTTCGCTGTTAAAGCTCTTGCGGGTCGGAATATCTTTGGGCAATTCGACGTCCATTCCGGCTTCGTTCAATTCCTTTTGCACGTACGACATGGTTTCTGCCCACATAGCACGCGCTTTAGCCGTGTACTGCCCCAGTACATAGGCCCATTGAATCATGCGCTTTGGCCCGGCGACGATCAGCATAATAATCAATATGGCGACAAGTTCCGCCCCACCAATGCCAAAGATTTCCATACTAAACCTTTCAACTGCTTTGGATATTTATATCAAGCAGCAGAGTAAGCATTTTGATTTTCGATGTCGATTATAAGCCCGCTTTACAAGGGCTTCAACTGTCTCTAATCCGCTTATCAAGCAGCAGCAGTAAGTATGGCGCGCATTTCATCTACGGTCAATTTGATGGGATTGCCTTGCATGGAGCTGGCAGCAGCTGATTTCTCGATGAGCAACGGCAAATCTGCATCAGTCATGCCGTAGCTGGCAAGTCCCGGAATATTCAAAGTTTGCGTCAGGCGATAAACCCACTTCACCCCATCTTCGGCAGTTGCGCGGTCGTCGCCCGTCAGTAGCCGCGCAACCAGGTCATAACGGCGCAGATAATCACCTTCGGGCTGGCGTTGTCGCAAAGCCCGAACGTTCATATCCATGACGAAAGGCAGCAAACGGGCGCAGATGCCGCCATGGGGTGCATCAAACATGCCACCGAACGGGCCAGCAAATCCGTGTACAGCACCCAATTTAGAATTAGCGAGCGCTAATCCGCCCGACAAGCTAACAAAGGCCATGTCTTCACGTGCGACCGCATCATCGGGCTTTTCGTATACGCGTTGAAGTGCACTGGCAGCACGCTGGATGGATTCTTTACAAATTGCATCTGTCAAGGGATTAGCTTTATTGGAAGTGAAAGGCTCGATCACCTGCGTCAGTGCATCAAGACCACTTTGGGCGGTAACATCGGGTGGCGAGGAATGCGTTAAGGCAGAATCAACCAGTGCGATACGCGCCAGCATCAATGGACTGCGAAGGCTGACTTTGACTTGATGTTCAAGTGAGGCCAGCACCGCGTTACTCGTGACTTCGGAGCCTGTTCCTGCAGTCGTAGGTATTGCGATAAACGGCGCAGAGTAGTTTTTAACAGGCTGTCCACGTCCGATGACTTCCAGATAGTCAAGCGGATCACCGGGGTTCGTCATCAATGCAGCTATCGCTTTGGCAGTATCCAAGGCGCTGCCCCCACCAAAACCTATCACCATATCGCAACTTGCATCAGTTGCCGTTCGCAGGCCATCACGTGCAGTTTGGACATTCGGCTCGCCCTTGGTAGGAAACATCACCACAGCAATGTTTTGGCCTTTGAGCAAATCGGCTACAATGTTGGCGCGGTCAGGATTACTACCAGTGACAACTAAAGCGCGTTTACCAAATGGAGTGACCAAAGCACCTAATTCCTTAAGTGACCCTGCCCCAAAAACAATTTTGGCTGCTGTTACAAAGTCGAACCGCATCGGATTACCCCCAAGCTGAGTCATCAGGTGAAATATTAATGTGTCGAGCATTCGTGCGCGGCTCAGCCATCATATCAGTAACGGCGTCACGCCATTTGAGATAGTGCGCCGTTTCGCGATGTTTAACCGGTGCTTCTTCATCACGAAATACTTCGACCAACGTAAAACGAGTAGGATCATCTACCTGCTGAAGAAAATCAAAGCGGGCAACCCCGGGTTCAAGTCTGCTGTAAAGCGCATTCTCTTTGGTCGCATCAATAAAAGCATCCAACACGTCGGCTTTGACATGGATGTGAACCACTGAAATCAGCATTCGAATTCCTCCAAGGATTAAAGTTTATCATCTGGCGACCAATTGGTCGTCCAGCGCGGGTCAATTTGATCATGCACTAACTGATAACGAATATCGGTTGAAAGTCGCATGGTCATACGGGTATTACTGGTCGATGCATGGATCATATAAGGACTATGAACCACCATATCGCCTGCTTCATAATCCGCCATCAACCAACGGCTGTTCAAACGATTCGCTAGCGAGGGCAAATCTTTAGTTAGCCAGCCGGTTTCGCTCATATTTTTATTGTAGGCGCTAATACGTTCTTCGGGCGACAATTGGGCATTCTTGACGCTGAATTCGGCCTCAAGTTGACGACCTAAAGAGTCCGAACCTTCCAAATAAACCAGTCCGCCCATTTCGACGGGAATATCGCCAATAGGAATCCAACTGGTACAGACGCGATCTGTACCCGCACGGAGATATGTCAAATCGTAGTGCGCTCCGGTACAACTATCATCAGGCGTGGTGGTGCGGATTAATTTACGTTTGTGCAAATAAACCGGCCCGCCAAGCAACTTTTCATAAAACTGCCAAATTTCAGGTGAAAGGCAAAAGGCTTCATATGATGCCCATTGGACAATCTCAGCCAGAACCTTCGAGACTCGCCCCTTACCACCACCCGAATACAACCCTTCAACCGGAGAGGAACCTTCGACTAAAAGACCTGTATCGATAAAGGCTTCAAAAAAGCGGCGGCGAAAATCAAGTACATTTTCACGATTCAAAATGCCTTTCAACCACAAGTATCCTTGTACTTGATATTGGGCGAGCAGACTTGGTCGCGGTTGATTAGGATCAGTCGGAATTAACCAGCCTAGCCTTTCAGGTTCAGCTGAAAGTGTGTAAGTATTACTGGTTATCGGTTGCTCCATTTGGCGAATTTGCATCACTTAATCTCCAAATTGATAGCCAATATTCTGAAGCAATCTTAACGGGTGAAGTGATTAGGTGCAAACTTCATCCTCAAATACGAAATCTTGCTATAATAGAAAGATATTACTCATGGTATTTTGAATTGCGCCATTGCTGATTTCGGACCGTTAAAAGGGGTGCGTAATGACTACATCCAACAAAAGAATTGTTGCTTACCATATTTCACGTTTGCAGGACAAGAGCCGCGATGTGCGGCTAAAGTCGATTGCGGAACTAGCCCTGATGGTCGACGAAGATGCGCTCACAGCCTTACGGGTGCTCGTCGAGAAAGATCCCGACACGGAAGTGAGAAAGGCCGCACAAGAAGCGGGTCGCGCTATTTTCGTTAAGCTGCGGGAACAGGCAGCCAGCAGCAAGAGCTAACCCTATTTAGAAAAATCAGGGGTGGATAAACATTCACCCCTGAAATCCTCTTTTTCACTTACACAAAGCTACCAAACGTTCCGCAATTTGGGCAGCGCTGGCCTCTAACTCAGCCAATTTGGCGCGTTCACGCTCAACGACATCAGGACGTGCACGGCTGACAAATTGTTCATTCCCCAACATAGTCTTTGACTTGCTAATTTGTTCATGTAATTTACCCTGCTCTTTGGTCAAACGTTCACATTCCGCGGCCACATCCACGAGTCCCGCCAGCGGCAGATAAAACGTCACATCACTAACAACTATTGAGGCCGATTCATCAGGAGCGGGTGCGCCCTGTGCCAGCATTTTTATCTGCGATACATTGCACAACCGCGCGAACAAGTAGTCATATTTCTCGAGATTAGCACGATAGCCACCGGGAGCAACTACTGCCGTAATCTTGTGCGCTGGATCAACAGCGTATTCGGCACGAACATTACGCACACCCCGCACTAAA
Organism: Aggregatilineales bacterium; assembly: GCA_044226325.1. Classification (GTDB taxonomy): domain Bacteria; phylum Chloroflexota; class Anaerolineae; order Aggregatilineales; family Phototrophicaceae; genus CFX2. The sequence goes on along the minus strand of JBGAHG010000001.1, from coordinate 224,261 downwards.
TCCATCAACACCGTCATTTCCGCTTCAGCTTTGTCATCCAAATAGGTATTATCCGCAACCGGCCATTCTGAGAGGATCAAGGCTGTTTTGGTGTTGGGTAGATAGCTCCACAATTCCTCTGTCACAAACGGCATATAGGGATGCAGTAAGCGCAAGGTCGTATTGAGGATATGAAGTAAGGTGCGGCGGGTATTTTCTTTGGCTTTGGCATCACCTTCATATAATGGATATTTGCTCGTTTCGATATACCAATCGGCAAATTCACTCCACAAGAAATCGTAGACCTGGCGGCCGGCCTCGCCATACTGGAAGGTATCGAATAGATATTGGACGCTGCTGGTCAACCGTGTCAGGCGGCTAACAATCCAGCGGGACGGCAAATCAAGTTCCTTTGAAGGCGGCAAACCAGCGGGCACATCACCCTCGATATTGCTGAGGACAAAATTGGTCATCTGCCAAATCTTGTTGACGAAACGCCAATTGGCCTCAACCTTTTCACTATCAAGGTTGATGTCATTGCCGGGAGTGCCACTGGTCGCCAGGGTAAAGCGCAGCGGGTCAGCGCCGTACTGATCGATCAATTCAAGCGGATCGATGGTATTGCCGAGTGACTTGCTGATCTTGCGCCCAAACTTATCACGTATTAGGCCATGCAGATAAACTGTATGGAACGGCGCTTTGTCCGTAAACCACAAGCCCATCATAATCATACGCGCCACCCAGAAAAACAGGATGTCGTAACCCGTTTCCATAATCGATGTTGGGTAATAACGTTTGAGATCCGCTGTCTGTTCAGGCCAACCCAGTGTGCTAAAAGGCCACAAGCCGCTGCTGAACCATGTGTCCAGCACGTCTAGTTCGGCAGTCCAGCCATCACCTTTGGGTGCGACTTTACCCACATAGATAGTGCCATCTTTGTGTATCCACGCTGGAATGCGATGTCCCCACCACAATTGACGGCTGACACACCAATCTTCGATGTTTTCCAGCCAGTGGAAGTACACTTTTTCGAAGCGTTCTGGCACAATCTTGATGCTGCCATCACGAACAGCGGCAATTGCTTTATCAGCTAGCGGCTTAATCTTAAGGAACCACTGCGTACTCATCAGCGGTTCAATCACCTCGCCACCACGCTGACTGCGTGGCACAACATGGTTGTGGTCAATTACTTTCAACGTCATGCCTAAAGTGGTCATATCCGCCCAGATTTTCTCGCGGCAAACGAAGCGGTCTAATCCGGCGTACTGCCCTGCTGCCTCATTCATTGTAGCGTCGCGATTCATGACATTGATGAATTGCAATTTGTGCTTGATACCAATTTCATAATCGTTAAAGTCATGGGCAGGTGTGATCTTCAACGCACCCGTACCAAACTCGCGATCAACATATTCATCCGCAATCACCGGAATGGTACGATTCAAAATCGGTACATAGGCTGTCTTGCCGATGAGATGCTTATAGCGATCATCATCAGGGTGAACGCAAACTGCAGTATCACCCAATATCGTTTCGGGGCGGGTCGTCGCCACTGGGATAACTTCACCACCTTCGACCGGATACTTGAAGAAATAGAGCTTACCGGGCTCTTCTTCGCGCTCCACTTCCAGATCAGATACGGCCGTCTGCAAACCAGGACTCCAGTTCACCAGACGCGGACCGCGATAAATCAAACCCTGATCGTAGAGGCTGATAAACACTTCTTGCACGGCGTTGGATAGACCATCATCTAGTGTGAAGCGTTCGCGACTCCAATCACAGCTTGCGCCCATCCGACGCAGTTGGTCTGTAATCGTGCCACCATATTTCTCTTTCCACGCCCAAGTCCGCGCGAGAAATTCTTCACGTCCAATTTCTTGGCGGCTTGTACCTTCATCGCGCAGCATCTTTTCGACCTGCAATTGGGTGGCAATGCCAGCATGATCCGTACCGGGAACCCATAGCGCCGCTTTGCCACGCATCCGTTCATAACGCACCATCAAATCTTCGACCGTAGTAAACAACGCATGACCAGTATGCAATGCCCCTGTGACGTTGGGCGGTGGCATACTTAACGTAAATGTTTCAGCGTCAGGTGATGCAACTTCCGGTTTGAACCATCCACTTTTCTCCCACCATTTATACAAGCGCCCTTCCGCTTCTTTAAAATCAAAATTCTTGGGCATTGTCTTTGCCATGTGCCACTCCTCCGTTGCTAGAAAACAAAAAACCTTCCGCCCTAGACAAGGACGAAAGGTTTAACTTCCGTGGTACCACCTTGTTTCCCCACGCCATTTCGACTTGGAGCACTCATTCGCTATTACGGGCGCACCCGTCAAGGCTTACTGAGGTTCAGCCCAGCAACTCCGGGGTGACTTTCAGTTCACACATGCAAGTGGGTTTTCAGCCGTTGACCCACATTCTCTAGTGCAGAGGTGTACCCCTACTTTTCCCCATCACCGTTTTTGATGAATTAGAAGTCAGTATATCACGCACGAATTTTGAGCGTCAATACCTCTGACAAACAAGACTTAAGGATTGCAGGCCTTGCTTGCACCGCCTATCCTTATATGCTAGACTCTTTTTTATAGAATAAATCAACTTATCCCAAAGAAATCGAACTCGTATGGCTGAAAAAATTCTCATCGTTGATGACGATTTAGATAGTTTGAAACTGATTGGGTTGATGCTGCAACGGCATGGTTACGAGGTGGTTGCTGCCAACTCGGGTACACAAGCGCTGGCAAAGGCAACCAATGACCATCCAAATCTCATCATCCTTGATGTGATGATGCCCGATATGGATGGTTACGAAGTATGCCGCCGACTGCGCGCCAATACGGATACACGTCCAATACCCATTATCATGTTCACCGCCAAAACATTGGTAGATGATAAAGTAGCCGGTTTTGAGGCCGGTGCCGACGATTACCTGACTAAACCAACACATCCTGCGGAATTAGCTTCACGTGTAAAGAGCGTGCTAGCACGAAGTGGAATCCCACAAGCCAAGCCCGAACCGCAGCGGGGTAGCGCTATTGGTGTGTTGGGGGCTAAAGGTGGTGTAGGCACAACGACGGTCGCTTTGAACATTGCCGCCGCGTTTTTAACGAAGACTGAAAAACCAATCGTCGCTGATTTCCGCTTAGGATCAGGCAGCCTTGGGTTATTTCTAGGCTTTAACCAATCCTATGGCATGGCAAACGTTCTCAGTAAACCGGCAGCGGATATTCGCACATCGACAATTGAGAGCGAACTTGTCAATCATGCGTCTGGATTGCGTGCATTGCTTTCATCCATCCGCAGTAAAGAATCAGCTATCAATGTATCGCCAGAGGCGGCCTCAACCGTTGTCAAATCGTTGCGTACATTGGGCAATCCAACGATTGTTGATCTCGGCAGCGGCCTAAACAGCATCAGCACCCGCCTGCAACGCGAAATGGATCAGGTAATTTTGGTAGTTGAGCCGAATCCGGTTGCCTTAATCATGGCACGGGATATGCTACAAGAAATGGAACCGCCGGGAAGTACCTCGGGCCGTATCCACATTGTTGTGGTTAACCGTGTACAATCCAGCGTACAAACACCCTGGCATGAAATCGAGCAATCACTCGGTCATGAATTACGAAGCATTATTCCAGCAGCCCATGACCAAATCTTCCAAGCTGTGCGGGCTGGCGCACCGATTGTAACAGCACAGCCAGGTTTACCAATATCAACACAGATAATTAAATTGGCTGACGAACTTTCGAACCGACTCAAGGCGATGGTTCCTAGCGAAGCGCGACCGTAATAATGGTCGCAGTTCAGTACTGCATTTATGGTAAGTGAAAAAGTCCAGAGCGCGGCCAAATTATTTTGCGCTGCAAATTTCGCGGTCGCGTTAACAGGCGCAGGTATTAGTACGCCCTCTGGAATACCTGATTTTCGGAGCCCGCATTCCGGTTTATGGAAAGGCATTGATCCTTCAACTGTTGCAAGTATTTATGGTTTCCGCCAAGATCCGCAAACCTTCTACAATTGGATTTATCCGCTGGCACAATTAACGATTCAAGCACAACCGAACCCTGCCCATTTTGCGCTAGCAGCACTGGAAGCTAAGGGAAATCTAAAAGGTATCGTCACACAAAACATTGATACACTTGATACCCGTGCCGGCAGTCGGGTAGTTCACGAATTACATGGGCAGTTCAGGGAAGCTACCTGTGTTCATTGTTTCACAGTGTTCAAGGCTGAACCTATCATTAAGCAGTTTTTGCTCGATCACAAAGTACCATATTGTCCTTTATGCGGCGGTGTCATAAAGCCAAACGTCATCTTGTTTGGTGAACAACTTCCGATCCAGCCATTTCTGGCCGCGCGCGATTTAGCTCGCCAAGCTGACCTGATGTTGATTGTGGGTACATCGCTCGAAGTTGCGCCAGCTTCAGAATTACCCATGTTGGCAGTGCGAAATGGCGCTAAAATAATAATTATTAACCTTGAGTCGACACATTTGGATAATGCTGCCTCGGTCGTCATCCATGCCAACGCGGCTGAGGTACTGCCCGAAATTGTGCAGCAGATGGAGTACATACATGAGCATGACAGTCAACAGTAGCGATGCTGACCAAGTCATCGCCCATTATCAGCGACTAATCGAGATTAGCCAGCAGCTTAATTCGACGCTTGATCTTGGCAGCCTACTGAAAAAGATTATTTCCGCCGCACGTGAGCTAACAAACACGGAAGCGGCGTCAATCATGTTGATTGAACCTTCAACCGGTGATTTGCGCTTTGAAATTGCCTCCAACATTGCCGTGCAGGATATGGATGAAATCATCATTCCCAAGGGCAGCGGCATTGCGGGTTGGGTGGCGCAGCATGGCGAACCCCGTGTGATCAATGACGTGACCCAAGAACCAACATGGAGCAACCGCGTCGATGACACTATAGAGTTTCACACCCGCAGTATCCTGGCTGTACCCTTACGCACCCACACGAAGGTCATCGGGGTACTTGAAGGCATCAACAAAATTGGTGGAGGAGGATGGACGGAAAACGACATCAACACCTTGAATACGTTGGCTAGTCAAGCCGCTATCGCAATTGAAAATGCGCGTTTGTTCCAGCAAAACGATTTCATTGCCGAAATGGTACATGAGCTGCGTACACCTTTGGCTGCCCTCAAAGCCAGTACCGTACTACTGCTTCGTCCAGATTTGCCGGATAACCGTCGCCACGACATTATTACGACCATGCACAGTGAGACCGAGCGTTTATCTCGCTTAACCAGTGAGTTCCTCGATTTGGCACGCCTTGAATCAGGACGCGCGCGCTTAGATACATCCCGCTTTGATACCAACAAACTGTTGGAAGAAAGCGTAGATGTGGTGGTACAGCAGGCTAATGACAAAAATATCGTCGTGACTATTCAGTGCGATTCGATTACCGCCAATGCTGATCGCGGCAAGATCAAGCAAGTGCTATTGAACTTGTTAACGAATGCTATCAAATACAATAAAGAAGGCGGATGGATTCTAGTTTCGGCAAAACCCACCATAAACCATGAGAATCTGCCCTATATCCAAGTCGCGGTGCAAGATAATGGATATGGCATCGCCAAAGAGCATCAGAAGCATATGTTCGAGAAATTCTATCGGGTAGCGGATACGGCAGGTTTTACACAGGGAACAGGCCTAGGCCTAGCGATTGCGCGGCATATTGTCGAGGGACACGGTGGGCAAATAACGTTAGAAAGTGAAGTCGGCGTTGGTTCGACCTTTGCTTTCACTATTCCCCAAGCGACGCGTTAAAAATCAAGTAACACTTTTAATTTGCCGGGTTGAGCAGCAACATCCATCGCTTCAACCGCATGATCAAACGCGTAACGATCCTCGATTAGCGAGGTGACGTCGACCAATCCACGCCCCAAGAGGCGTAATGCCGCATCAAACGGCCCACAGCGGCTGCCAACGACCTTGATTTCGCGAACAGCGACTTGCGTCATATCTACTTGAGGATAACCGTTATAGGTACTCTTGAGGATAACCGTACCGCGCGACTCGACCAAATTAAGCGCATCAGCAAAACCTTGCGCCAATCCGGTAACATCCACCACTACTTGTGCTGATTGTAGGGGTAGATCACGCAGCTCAGCCGAAGCGATTCCCCATTTATCGAGCAACTGTGCCTGTTTTTCTCGCCGCACTACACCCACCACATCCGCGCCAGTCAGATTCAAAACCTGTGCCACCAACATTCCCAATTTGCCCACCCCGATTACAACAACTCGGTCACGCGGGGAAATATGTACAGCTTCGGTAACTTGCAAAGCAGCCGCTAAAGGCTCAACAAAAACCGCTTCATCGTCACTGATTTTATCGGACACGACATGCAGGTTGCGGGGCGGCAGTGGCAAAAAATCAGCAAAGGCACCCGGGTAATGGCGAATACCAATAGTCGAACGGTTGCGACATTGGCTGGGGACACCACGCAGGCAGAAGTCACAATGACCACAAACTACGCTGATTTCACCGACAACCCGTTTGCCTACTAGATCAGGTTGACCTTGCGTGACATCTGCTACAAATTCGTGACCGAGAACACCAGAAAATCCGTACATCCCGGCCACGAGTTCTAAATCTGTGTTGCAAATACCGGCACGCCGGATTTTGAGCAGCGTATCTCCATCTTGAAGCTCTGGCATCGGTAGTGAAGTTTCAAGATGAAGTTGACCATCAAAAACCAGCGCGCGCATCAGTTAAGCCTCGGCCGAAGCCAATTCCGGCTTCTTACCAAATATACTGAACGGGAACTCGCGCTTTTCCCATGAAACTAATAAAGGAACCGCGATGAAAATTGACGAATAGGAACCGGTAAGCAGACCGCAGAATAGAATGAATACGAACTGCTTGATACTCGCACCACCAAACAACATAATGGCGATCATGACGAAAAACACGCTGATCTGGGTAGTCAGGGTACGGTGAATAGTTTCTAACACGCTGCGGTTGACGATGGTTTCGTAAGGTTCACCGAGGTGGCGTGGGATATTTTCGCGGATACGGTCGAACAACACGATGGTATCTTGTACCGAGAAGCCAACCACCATAAGCATGGCAGTTAAAAAGAGCGCATCCACTTCCCACTTAAAGATAAGACCCATAACCGATTGAACAGCCGCTACGATTAACACATCATGGAGCATGGCGATAATCGCGCATACACCATAACGGAAAGCATCCGGCACCGAGCGAAAGGCCAACACAATGAAACCTGTCACGACGATTGCTGCGACAAAAACGGCAAACAGCGCCGCCCGCGTCACTTCCTGCCCCACTGTCGCCGACACACTTTCGTCACGCGAAAGACTGCGATCCAACGGTGCTAACTTGTTAAGGTCGTCTAGAATTTTCCGTTTTTCAGATTCTTCATGGAATGAAGCCCGAACAGACCAGCGGTTTTCAGATTCACCACCCAATCGCTGAATAGTCGCCGTTTGATCACCATATTGAGCAAATACCGCGCGAATATTATCTTCATCCGCGCCAGGTTGCGTGAACTTCAATTCATAAATACTGCCGCCCTTAAAATCGATACTCAATTCAAAGGCTGTACCACGTGTGATCAGTGAGTAAATCATGATCACAATACCAACAGCAATAATTGCCAGCGAAAAGCCGTAATACCAACGACGTTTTTGAACGAGACTATACATAATATTTTCTCCTCGCCCTATACGCCCATCAACCAATGACGGTCTTTGATGGCGTTGCGGGTGATAGCCAGAATGATATGCAAGAAGGTACGTGTGACGATAATCGCCGTGAACAAATTCAGCAGCAAACCAAGTGCCAATGTAACGGCGAATCCGCTCACCTGACTTGCACCGGGCGTTTGACCGAACAAGAACAGTACAGCGCTGATCAAAATCGTTGAGAGGTTTGAGTCGCGGATGGAAGTCCATGCACGGGTAAACCCTTCGTCAACTGCCGTGTCCATGTCCTTGCCAGCACGCATTTCTTCACGCATACGCTCAAAGATGAGAATGTTACCATCTACCGCCGTTCCGATAGAGATGAGAAAGCCGACGATAGCAGGCAGTGTCAACGTCACTGGAATGATCTTGAACATCGCAAGGTTCAGGACGATGAATACTAACAGCGCGAGGCTGGCGGCGATACCCGGTACACGGTAATTAATCAACATGAACGACAATATGATGATGACGCCCACCACGCCAGCGCGAATGCTCAAGTTGACCGATTCTTGACCGAGTGTAGCACCCACAGTCTCACTGCTAACAACTCGCAACGGAATTGGCAGCGAACCAGAACGCAGTTGCAGCGCCAGGGTTTGTGCTTCAGCCTGGGTGAAATTACCTGTGATCGTTCCACCAGTGTCCAATCGAGCCTGGATGGTCGGCGCGGATAGTACAATACCGTCCAATACAATCGCCATGGGCTTACCAATCGAATTGCCGGTAAATGGTCCGAATACCTGACCACCCTCCGATGTTAATTCAAAGCGGATGGCCCATTTATTACTCTGATCCAATTGTGCGGCAGCACTTTGAAGACCGGAACCGGTCATTACCGTATGAAACGGCTGTCCGGTTGTCGGATCAGGTACGCCGGGTTGATCAGCTGGAGTAACGGGGGTAGCAGCGGGCGCAACAGCCTGTAGCGTAGCTTCAGCGGTTGCCTCGACACTTGCTTGTTGGGTAGCTTCGGCAGTTGCATCAGCAGCAACCGTGGCCTCAGGGGTCGATTCGGCTTCAGCGGCGGCACGGGCTTGGTCAGCCTGCACCTGAGCATCCGTCAGAATCTTACGTCCTACATACTGGGTAACGTTGGTCACCGTAGAAAAATCAACAAATTCCAGCAATGCCGTCTTCTGAATGATGTCTACGGCCTGTTGTGGGTCTTTAACACCTGGCAGTTCCACCAGAATACGATTGCTGCCCTGCACCTGTACAGTAGCCTCGCCAACACCGAGCGCATTAACACGTTTGCTCACGTTGTTAGCGGCATTACGCAAATCTTCAACGGTATAGGAACCGGCCGGCAAATCTGCCTGCAATAGCACACGCAAACCACCGATTATATCCAAACCGTAAACCTGCTTGACGTTCAGCCCAAAATCATCTTTACAATCATCATTGAAATCAAGATGAACACCCTGATCAGGTTTGAGATTGTCCGTAGTATTGTAACAAGAATCAGCGACATTACTGGCTTTCGTATTCGGTACGCTCACCCAAATAGCAAATCCGGTGAGCAAGAGAATAAGAATCAGCCAACGAATATGGCCTCGCATAAAGAACCTTTCTTGAATTTATTCTGTTGGGATGGCACACCCACCCCACGTGATTATGACCGTAACTCGATTTCAGCAGGCGAGGGTTGTACATCCCCTAACCCCTTACGTGCCGCTTCTGCAAAGGCTTCTGGGTCGTATGCCTGGATAAGTGCCGCAGTCACCAGCCGCACCACCACACCATCAGCAATTTCAACATGCGCGACCCCCTTTTCGGCATCAATCGCCAGTACTTTGCCGATGATACCCCCGTACGTCACAACCTCATCGCCCTCCGCCAGGGTACGCACATACCGCTGACGCTTCGAGAAGTCGCGTTGCTTGGGAAAAATAACCATCGCCCAATACGCACCTAAACCAAGCAGCATCACTAACGCTAAAAGTACAAATTCCATAACCGGGTCTTTCTTATCCATTCAAAACCCGTGCGATTATAGCACTGCACTTCAACCTTACAACAATCAGTTAAGGGCCTCTGGCGACTTGTAATGTACCTACCCCCTGCTCTTGATACGGTCCGCCCCTAGGGCCAATCGCTACCAGGAGTGTATATTCGCCAGGAGTTACCCCATTTGGAACAACAAATCCATGCCACGTTGAAAAATGACCGTGCCAATTAGGCGTGTGATAATCCCCGTCAAACGAAGGATTACCACCAGCCATCGCCACACCCTTGACAGCGATATGCAAGTCGTCGGGCAACATGCCGACAACCTCCCAATCCAGTCTTACCCGTACCGATCCACCACTGGTTGGGACAGCATTCGCATCCGTAGCAACCCCAACCAAACGCAATCCGCCAAAATCCAATTGAACGGGCTGAGGTGTAATTGCAGGTTTGGTCGTTACACGCCTAAAGATAGTGACAGGCCCCGAAGAATACCGTGCATCATCAAATTCCGTTACTCGCTGATAATTCGCGTTGAACCATGCATCATCTTGAATAACATAGTTATATAGCACCAGGGCAGCGCCACGGAAGCGTTGGAACACTAAATAGTCTGGGGCATAGCCTACCAACCAACTATAAAAATCATCGCGTTTGAGACCGGCAGCCACATCCGGTTGCAACAAACCAAGATAATCCGTCATGTAGCGGCGGGCATAAAAGCCAATTTGACCTACTTCTGCCACACCAACAGTCGCATCTGCCGGCGCATTATTATCGATCCACTCGCCAGTTTCGCGGTAGGCTTTCCAATCGACAATCGGGAGCATAACATCAACTGGTCCACCGGACTGAATGCGCTGACTGATCAGGCTGAACGATGTTACCTGGGCGATCAAAGGGAAAATAGCGATTGCGCCCACCAATATCGGCGCAACCTGAACACGACGTAGATTCAGACGTTTGAGGAGATAATCAAGGCCAGAAGCCGCCAGAAGCACCGCCCCCGGCACCAACGGCGCATAGTACCAGCGGTACGGAGCCACCCTCAACAGCATGTAGGCCAGCAAATGCAGTGCACCCCACGCCACCACAATCACCATTGAAGCATTAAATGTGTTGGCTAAACCGAACAGCACCACCAGAGCCAGAGCTATATACAGTGGGCTTTGTAACATCAAACTGCGCAAAATCAGCCGCAGACCTTCCCATGTATTCACACCCACGCCCATGCCCGTGATACCCAAAACAGCCTGCGCACTTTTCGCGCTCAGTGTGACTGGAAATGGAGAGCCGTAGGTCGCATTGGCCCAGATTCCAAATATAAGTAAGGGGATGAAGGCTGCGACACTATAATAGATAACCGGTCGCCACCAACCGCGGGTGGTACCAATACGATTGACTGTGATTACGATTAGCATTAATCCCAATAATCCGGCAGGTAAAGCTGCATCTGGACGCGAAAGCGCCGCTACACCGACGAGCAAACCAGCCCATGCCCAGCGTTTATCTTGTGTGAGCCAGACTGCCGCCAATACGAGCATGATCCAAAACGCGGTTTCCATCCCCAGTGCCAGCCACAACGGACTGCTGAGAACATAAACCAATCCACCCCATAGACGAATGCTTTCCGACATGCGGCGTGGTAAGAGATTGTAAATTAGCCAACCACCGAGGCCGATACTCAGCGTACCGATTAAGCTACCAAGGAGATGAAAATCGGGAATAATGAAACTAAGGACACCTAAAAGGATGGCATATAACGGTGCGGTAGTGCTCAACACATTATCGCCAGCGTTATAAACCAGTCCCATACCCTGTGCAAAGTTGCGTGAGTAACGATATGTGATAAAACTATCGTCGAGTCGGAAATCCGACATTATCGCCAACCAAATGAGAATTGCGACCAGTAAATAGCCGACCAAAAGTACTAACTGGCGGTTACGACTGCTGAATTGCTTGACCATAGACCACATTATCCCTACAATAGCCGTCGCATTATACACAAATGTGGAGTAAGCGGTACACTAGGTTTACTCTGGGAGGAATTTAGATGCGTAATACTTTGAAAATTCTGTTGGTTTCACTGGTCGTTTTGTTTGCGTTGGGTCTTTCTACCATGTTTGTTAGTGCTGGGCAGAAAGTACTGAGCGTTAATAGCGGTGATGCTAGCACCACGTGGTTCATCACGGGTGAGCAAACGTTGGTCATGAACGGCTTTGACTTGACCACGCAGGGCTTGAGCTTCCCTGCAACTATCGACAAAGTTAGTATTTCAGTCGACACACCGGTCGCTGGAACACCTGTAGACGTGGTGGTATATCAAGACGCCAACGGTGGTACGCCTGTGGATGCGACACTGGCCGGACAAGGCCAAGCAACGATCACACAAGCGGGTGTGTTTACTTTCACATTTCCAACACCGGTTAGTATCACTCAGCCTGTAGTATGGGTCGGGTTCTATATGCCGCCTAACTTTAAGTTCCTGTCCGACAAATCCGGCTCGTCAGTATTAACCTACTGGGCATGGACACCAGGTGGCAAATTTGACCTAACCAAACTTTCAACCGCCACCGTTTTTGGCCCGTCAAACGGCACTGCACCTGTAAGTCTCAACCTCAACGGCACCGCCCGCATCACTGCCGAAATCAGCAGCGCAGGCGCAGGTGTGCCAACCATTGTTCCGGTAACGACAGCCGTTGCAGGCAGCGGTCAAATTGCCTCGGACCCCAACACGGATCTCAGTCCGCTAAAGGTTTACCCTCCGGCTTGTGATACGCTGTTTTGGGATACCGCTGACGTCGGTGTTAGCTATGGTGGTAGTATTGAACCACGCTGCACCGCCATTTGGCCGGGGTATGCACCTAGCGCACCAGCCGGTTTCAAACGTATGCAGATGTATTACGACATCACTTTCTACAACAACAAAGGTCAACCTATCAGTAGCCCGCTGAATATTCCAGTGACTCACTGTATTCAGGCCAACCCTGCAGACCTTGATCGGGCGATTGTAGGTATTGCTGATGGTTCACCGCGCAGTTTCAAGATTCTACCGACTTTGCGTGTCGGCAACTTGGTCTGTGCGGAAATTGATCACAGTGGTGGCATCTCGTATTTTGTACCGGGCTAAGATCAACTTTCTAACCTAAAGGAACGTAGTATTTCATGCGTATCGAAACAAACACCGAACTCGTCAAGCGCAACCGCCGTACAGCCAACCTTCTGTTTTTTTTCAGCATGGGTGTGCTTATTGCCGGTTTTTTGGTCGCCAATTTACAGCTCACGGCCAAAGATGGCTTGACGCTTGCCCTCTCCGTCATCTTGCCTTGGATTGTGCTACCTGTAGGATTCATTAGCACATTAATTTCGGTACGCATGACTAATCTGTGGGTGCGCCAGCCGCGTCCTGAAAAAGCCATTCCAGCCGGTCTAAAGGGCCTTAGTAAGCGTAGTGTCCTCTACAATTATTACCACTTTCCCGCTCGCCATGTACTGGTCGCGCCACAAGGTGTATTCGCCATCGTCACCCGCTATCAGGATGGCCGCTACATTGTTGACGGTGACCAGTGGAAATCACCGGGTGGCCCATTTGCGGCCATCGGTCGCTTCTTCCGCCGTGATGCTATCGGTAATCCCACAGCAGATGCCAATAAAGCTGCTGCTTACGTAAAGGGACTGATCGAAAAGACACTCCCGTATGTTGAAGTGCAGCCAATGGTTATCTTTGTTGATCCCAAAGCACGGCTGGAAATCAATAACTCCACAGTACCAGTGTTGTACGCCGATGAAAACAAAGAACCTAATCTGCGTGATTTCATGCGCCAATTGTCACAAAAACAGACCCCGCTCATCGAACAACCGGCAGCCAAAAAAGGTTCCGGGGGCAAAGGCAAGGCCGAAACCAAGCCTGAAGTCGGTGTCATCAATCCTGAACAGGTGGCTGACGCGCTGGAAGAAGCCACTGTCATCGGCTAATGTTCTCGGCAAAAGTATTTTCACGCACGCTTCCGATCATGATTGCTATTATCATGGTCGGTTTCTTTTTGCGCCTTTTTCATCTCACAACCGTCCCACTGCGGGGTGATGAGGCTTTTAGTGTCCAATATTGGGCAGGCCAACCACTGAGTGACTCATTGGCTAAAACTGCTACTATCGAACCTCACCCACTGCTCACATATGCGATTTTTCGCGGTTGGGGGTTGGTCGCAGGGTATAGCGAACTCGCAATGCGAATGCTACCTGCTTTAGTAGGTTTACTCGGTATACCTGCTATTTATGCGGTGGGCAAGCGGATTGGCGGCAAACAGATTGGTCTGGTTGGCGCTCTCCTCTTTGCTCTCCATCCCTTTGAAATCTGGCACGCCCAGGATGCCCGTAACTACGCCATCTGGGCAGGCATGAGTTTGATCGCCCTATGGCTAGGTTTACGCACGTTAGAAAAGCAGCGTAAACGTGATTGGTTGCTCTATACCTTTATCGCTAGCATTGCGGCCAACATCTTCTACACCGAATTGCTAACCGTAGCAGCATTTGGCATTTATGTACTCATCACCTATTGGGGCAATTGGAAAACCGTCTTTTCATGGGGATTAGCAGCAGCCATCGCGGGTTCCTTATCGATTGCCTCATTTGTCGTTTTCCAAGTGCCTTTATTCGCGCGCGGTGGTTACACAGGCAGCATTGGCGGTGTGCTTGATGTCAGCCAATTATGGCGGCATTTTCTACCTGTACTCAATTTTGGTGAGATCACCCTTCCAGCAGACACACTTTACAATTTGTGGCCGATCATCGCAGTTGTCTTGTTTACTGGATTAATTCTACTTTGGCGCAAGCAGAGACATATGGCCTTGTGGCTAACCCTGCTTGCCCTCTTGCCCCCCATTTTATTGACAATTCTTTCAACAAAACTGGACATTTTCACCCCACGTTACGTCTTGTCGATTGTCCCCGCCTACATCCTGATCTTTGCCAGCCTCATCGTCTACTTGCGCCGGCAAACACGCCACACGATCGGTTCAGTTTTGGCATTCATATTGGTAGGTGGATGGCTCATCATCAGTGGCACAAGTCTGCGAAACTACTACTTCAATCCGGCATATGCTAAAGCAAGAAACTGGCCTGCCCTCGCCCATTATCTCCAACATAACAGCCAGCCAAGTGATCTTATTATCCAGAGCGCCGCCGACTCGGCCTTCGGCTATTACTATCACCAAACTGAACTCATTGAGCCACCCGATATCGCATTGCCAGAAACACCTTCTCAGTCTGCCGCTGCCATACAAAAAGCGCTTGAGAAATACGCCGCCCAAAAAACCGCCATCTGGCAGGTCGGACAGGAATTCCCCGATTGGCCGAATGCGGGTGTAGTCAAAGGCTGGCTCGATACCCATATGCAATTGGTCCTCTCGGGCAAACCCGGTGACCTAAACATCCTCCAATATAAAAATTGGCAGGTGACTGCGGATGAAATTACGCAAACCATGTCCGCCACTTTCGGCGATGTGGTCAATCTCATCAGTTATAAGGTTATTCCGCCTGCCGAACCGGCTGGTAATTTAACCATTTGGCTGTACTGGAAGCCCCTTACAACCACACCTACTCCGCTAAAAATTTTTGCCCATTTGCTCGGTGCAACCAATCCCACAACTGGATCGCCCCTGTGGACGCAGGACGATCATTTTCCCCAAAACGGACGTATCACCACACAAAATTGGTCAGCTGACGAAACTTACCGCGATGTTTATATGCTCCCAACGAACACCGTACCCAACGGTACATACACTTTAGAAGTAGGTTTCTACGACCCGACCACCAATACCCGCTTAAATGTGGCGACTGTGGATAGTTATGTGCTGCAAACAATCGACCTTAACTAAAAAAGACGTGTGGTGACACACGCCTCTTTTAGTTATTCGTTAACAGTAACGATTACGGCATACTGTTGAGCTTAGCCTGCCATTTTTCCGTCAGCTTGGTATAAATCGCTTCCGAAATTTCACCCTTCGAAAGCTTCATATCGAGGTTATCCAGCAGCGCTTGGATTTCAGCTTTGGTCTGAGGGTTATCCGATGCAGGTGCTGCCACAGTTGGAGCATCACCACCTCCACCCTGCTTATTCATCATATTCATCATCATTTGCTGCATCATCAATTGTTGCTGCGCCATCTGCTGTTGTAGCGAAGCCTGCTCGGGATTCATGGAAGCAGCAATCGATTGACCAACACCTAGGCCCAAGCCTGCACCAGCCAATGTGCCACCAGCGCCTTGGTTACCCGCCGCTGTCTGTGCGATGTTGAGGCGTTGTACACGCTCCCACATATCCAGGCTAACATAGTTTCGCAGCTCGTCGGCACTAACATCCTTGGCCGTAAACGGGTTTGACTCAAAAGCCTTAATCCGTAAGCCCAAAGCTTTGAACTTCTCATTGAGTTTTGCTAGCATAGCACCTTCAAGATCACCCAGCAGCTTGTTGGCATCAGGAATACTCTGTGCGCCTGACGCACCGATCAACATGGCGATCTCACCCAGCAACATAGCCTGCACGCGATCTTTAATATCATTCATGGTTACATATGGGCGGCCCACCGCATATTGCTTGACGAACAGCATCGGCTCGTCAATACCAATATCAATCACACCATGCGTAATGAGCAGCACTGCACCCAAACCTTTGCCGGGCGTTTCCATCACAATCGGTGTGCTGGTTCCCCACCCCACCTGCGGCATATCTTTGAGGTTCACAAAATACAAATCAGCCGTGAATGGTGTGCGCCCACTGGTTGCCAATCCAATTAAGCCGGACAAAATCGGCAGGTTAGCGGTTGAGAGCATGTGACGGCCCGTACCCAATACGTCTAATGCCTGCCCACCGCGTACAAACACCGCCGCTTGGCTCTCGCCAACGATTACCTGCGATCCCATACGGAAATCACCGCTGCCCTCTTGCGGTTCACGCCATGCAAATTCTTCAGTTCCCACATTCACATGATCTACAACGTCAATCAAGCGAGGCATCCAATTTCTCCTTGTTCGATAAGCTAATTTCGTTCAAAAGCAACTTACATGAGGCTGGCACTAGACCGATTTTGATAGATTGGTCAGGACGTCATCACGCAATGAGTACGCATTATTGGCTTCAATTGTCAGCGTATCCAAAGCTGAAATCGCCTCATCAATTCCAGACTTATCAGTCGCCGCTTTTGCCAGGGTGTTCAACGCACCGTCAAATTTATCAGCGTAAGCGATCAATGCCTCATCAAAGCTGTAAAGCTTATCCATCTCTTCAGGCCCAATTTTAAGTGCTTCCATAATTCCTGAATAGCCGGGGGCAGCAGTCTTAACAAGATCGTGGAAATGCTGTAGCTTTAATTTGGCGCTGCTGGTCTTACTCATATAGCTTAGGCCATCGTTATTCAATAACGTATTCTCAATCTGTGTCAAACGGGCAATTCGTTGCGAGATTTCATCCGCAATATGATCGCGCAGAATCCGGTCAGCCGTGCGCCGCGCTTTCTTATCCAAATAGCCCGTAAAACCCGGTATACGCTTTAAGAGCCGTTCCAATGAACCCGGTTGGCTCGTAATCCGGTCATAAAGCTCTGACATGTTGGACACCTTTCCTCAATAGAATATAGTTTAATTCTATCGCATATGGCCGTAAGCGTTCCCCCCAATTATAGGGAGACTACCTTTAGGTTAAGAAGTATTCTGTCCCACAGAATGGGCAAACAACTACTCCCTTACCGGCCAACTTGATTTCACCACCACAATTCTTGCACTTATCAAGGCCGCGAAGGTTGCTGGCATCAGAAGAATACAAGATGCCTTTATCCCAGTTGATATAACCGCTGAAAACCTGTAAACCCACCAGAGAATGAACCATGCTTTTCACCGAGTCGACATTGGTTTTCATTTCCAGCGCTAAATCACTCACAGCCACCTGACCACGACTCTTCACAATATCAAGCAATTGGCGCTGCTTTTGCATCTCGGATTCGGACTCGGCTTCTTTACCGCCCTGCACGTACAGATAGATACCAAAGCCCACCAGCAGCGCCACCGGAATAAACGCCAATCCGGCACCGATCAACGCACCGCCCGTGTCGTTCTGCCCACTTGATACTCCGGAAGCCAGCCACAAACCGGCGATCACAGCGATCCCGAAGCCTACCACGATCAAAATAATCCCAACGAGCCTTCCAGAATTCATGACCTCATTCCTTTATCGCAACCCATACAGCGCAATTCACGGACAAATACAATCATATTATAGATGTGGCAGTTAACCGAAGCCGCGACTACCACCGCCGCTTCCCCCGCCACCGAAGCCGCCGCCACCGCTCCAACCACGTCCGCCGCTGCTCCATCGCCCGCTGCCGCCCGAAGATTGAGGTTGGCTGGTCATCACATGAGACGCGGAACTCAGCACACTCGTTAGGCCCTTGGAGATATTCTGTAATCCACCCGACATGTTGCGTGACATGTCATTTAACGAACCGCTGCCACCGGCATGTGCCAATGGCCCCGGCAATCCCGCGCCCGCCCCATAATGTGGCAGTGGAGTTCCGGCAATATAACCACCATGATACCGTCCGCCCAGGTAAGTGGGATAATACCAGTACGGGATTGGCACATTGGGAACAGCTGCAAAGCGCCGAACCCATGACTTATCAAGACCGAAGGCCACCGCATAAGGTAAATAATCATCAAAATGCTTGGAGGCTTCCTCAATATCAGAGTACTTCTCAAGGTTTTGTAGATACTCGTAGAAAGCCCGCCATTTGGCCGCTTCCTCTGCGCCTTTGCGCGTTTTAGCAGGCATTACATTGCCGACTACCAATGCTACCAACCCCACAAAACCGATTGCCAGTGGCACTAAAACCAGCGCCCCACTCACCGTATCGACAAGTTGGAACGCACCGTAAACGAAAATACCGGCTACCACTAGCAGCAAAACACCAAACCCTGACCACATCGCACGGGTCGTTTGCGGATTGGTCGTAAACAATCCTTCATCGACCAGTCCTTTATACAAATCCGATTGTAGTGCGGAAATGACCGTATAAAACGTATTACGCATCGAGTCCATTGTGCGTTCCATACGCAGCGAGAACAACGAATTCAACATTCGCTTTTCGTATGGTTTGAGGTCAGTATCAGATTTATCAGTCCGCTTAAATGTGAACTTACTGGTGCTGCCGATCCCAAATAGCCCCGTTTCTTGATTTTCTTCCATCACGAGATAGCCCCGGTGCGCCAGATCAACCAGAATCGATATCACGTCTTGCACATCAGCTTTTTCGTCAATCAGTGTGCCGACAATCGCAGGTGATAACGTATCTGGTGGATCTGTAATGAACGTCGGGACCGGTCCAATTTGAGGATCGCGTCCTTTGGTGTACCAGCGAGCGTAGATTGCTAATGTGCCACCAATACCGATAAGCAACGACAACCCGATCAAACCAATATCGACCAGCGGCTTGGTCTTTTCGTCATATGCCCGCTGCTGATCAAATTTACTTTGCCAGCTCGGCGGTTGTGCTGCCGCATTGTGTGGATACTGTACGCGAATCTCAAAAGTTTGATTATCAGTGATCTGCTCATTTGCAGTGGCAGTGATCGTCGTACCTTGAACGTTTACCGTACCAGCAGCGCCATAAGTTTCGACTGAGTCTACTCCTTCACGTGGTGCGTAGCCTTGCGGCATCTCAACCGTGATGGTACTGCTGTTAATTGGATACCCGTAATGTTCTGAGGGAATAGCAATCCACCAGAGTTGATCGCCACCGCTGTAAATTCGCAGCCCGCCATTCACATGATAGCTAATATCAAACTGTGCGCTGGAATTGTTCAATGGCTGTACGAAATAGTAAGTAATGGATTTACCATCACTTGTATTCTCAACACAAAACGTTCCAGCGCGATTATTGCAGGATTCCTGTAATGCCTGTCCGTTTTCGCTCACCGATACATTTGTAATGGAATTGAGATTCGTAAGTGGAATAACAGCCGAACCAAAACGAAAACTTCCAGTGAAATCGATGTCGTAACTTTCGGTTACGTCAAATGAATTTCCCGTGACGTCTACGTTGTCAATGATAACGTCCCAACGATTCCAGACCAGCGACTTAGATTGTGCGTCTACAGTTGAAAACACGAACGTAGCGAGGAGAAGAGAAAGGAGTATTACGATACGGCGTTTTTGCATCTTTTGGCCTCCGCGAAAACCCTACATCTCCATTATAGCATGGCTCATCTCAACGATGTTGGCGCATTGCGTCGTTCAGGTGTAATATGACCCTTTATAACGTTAGCGTGATAGTCCCCTGACATGAAGGAGAAACTGCGATGCGATACTCCCGTTTCGCTGCCATAGTTATCAGCATGATATGTTTATTTGCCCTTGCCTCTATTGCTAGTGCGGCAGGTATTCCTGCTCCTCTTCAACCGGCTACGACACCCGAACCAGGCAGCGGTGTTAGCGCGGATACTGGAACCTATGTTGTAAAAAAGGGCGAAACACTTTTTAAGATCGCGGTTCGCTTTAAACTAACGACCAAACAGCTTGCGGATGCCAACGGAATCACTAACCCAGCTTTAATTTATGCCGGTCAAATCTTGAAGATTCCCGGTGCATCTGTAGCAAATCCCACTGCTGCACCTGCCCCGACTGCCCAACGAACTGCTGTTCCTTCAGTGAATGGAACCTATACAGTTAAAATTGGCGACACGCTTTACAAAATTGCCGTACGCTTCAAGACCACCACTGCTGCACTTATTAGCCTCAACAACATCACGAACCCCAATATTGTTTACATCGGGCAAATTCTCAAAGTCCCGGCAGATACTACCGGCGCTCCCGCACCAACTGCTGTTCCTACCGCACAATCCGGTCAACCTGCTGCACCAACACCTGCTGTGTCTGGTCAGGTTGGTTATGGCTTTGATTATGGCGTAGAAGCCTTTACTAGCGGTCAAGATATACCCACCATTGCCACCCAGGTGAGCCAACTGGGAATGCACTGGGTCAAACAGACCATTTACTGGCGTGATATTGAACCCGTCCGCGGACAAATCGACTTCGCAACGTTGGATGAACTAGTCAACCGTTACACGAGCGCTAACTTCAAAATACTGTTTACGGTAACCTCTTCCCCCGCGTGGTCACGGTCCTATATTCTCGAAAACGGGCCGTCGGATAATCTTACTGATTACGGTACGTTTGTCGCCGCATTGGCACAGCGATATTCAGGTCGCGTTCAGGCCTACGAGATATGGAATGAACCCAACCGCCGCTCTGAATGGTCATGCACCGAATCCACCGATAAACCGACTTTCTGCAAAGTCAAATACAGCGACATGCTCGATATTGCCTACAAAGCGATCAAGGGTGTGGATACCAATGCCGTTGTCGTCAGCGCGGGATTAGCGCCCACAGGTTACAACGATGGAATCAACGCCATTGACGACCGTATATTCCTTAAAGACTTGTATGCGGCGGGCCTTGCGAATATGAGCGATGCTATCGGGGCGCACCCTTTGGGCTGGGCCAATCCGCCGGACTCAGCTTGCTGTACGGCTTCTGATGGTGTCACGACACACTTTGAAAATCCAAGCTTTTACTTCCGCAATACGCTCGATGATTACCGCAAAATCATTGTGGATAACAAAGACAGCAGCACGCCTATTTGGGTAACAAAGTTCGGTTGGGGAACCAGCGAAGATACCACCGCACCTGACAAAAACAACATATTTGTCTCATACACCAGCCTTGATGAGCAAGCCACCTACATCAGCCGAGCCTTTGAACTCGCTACTGAACTAGGGTTCATCGGGCCGATGTTCCTCTCAAACCTGAATGGGTGTCAAGCAGGTGGAGACATCGAAAGCTGCTACTATAGCCTGATTGGACCCAATGGCGCACCGCGACCTGCATTTGAAAAACTCAGCACACTACTGGCTCCAGCAGGCGATGCTCCAGCGGTTGAACAACCTACCGCCGCTGTACAAGAAGCTGCCACTGCTACATCAGAAGAAGTACTTCCGACCATCGAGTCAACTCCGTTACCACCTGATGAACCTCAGCCAGCCGTTACCGCTGAAGGTTAAAACCACAAATAAATAGGGCGGACATCTTGCGTTCGCCCTACTCATTCACTTTTGTCAAAAACTTTATCGCGCCACTGCTGCGTACAACCGTGCCATCTGTAACGCTTCCATTGCCAAATGCTGCCGCAGTCCACTAGGTTCTAGTACTTCAACCTGTGTACCCCATGACCTCAGCCACGGCATCAGATCATGCCAATCCGCTACCTGCACCGTCAATGTGCAGCGTTTATCCGGCAGAATTTCAATTTGTTGTGAACTATGCCACAACCGTTCTCGAATCAGCGATGTTACATCCTGCGCGAAAGCTAACACCACCCGCATTCGGTCACGCCCGTCACCATCCATCACGCCCCAGACACTTTCCAGATATGGACGTCGATCAAATTGTTCCGGCAATTCATAATGGTCATCCAGCAGCTTTGCGCGCTTCACCCATTCAATCTTTAGCACCTTGATCGATTGCGTCAGCGCATCCTGCCCCACCGCATATAATCCGCCTGTTGTAGTCGGCTCAATAAAATAGGTACGGAAATCGCGCACATACGACTCACCGTGCTTACTCATACTTCCCCATAACCGAATCGTACGGCCTTCCACCCACCCACGTATAATCATCTCCAAAATTTGCACGTAATTACGGTCAACCGGATTACCACGAATCCAATCGGCGATGTAATCCACATGTGACGACAAGGGCTCGGGCAGTGCAGCACACAACTTATTTAATGCCGACACAATATGCGGGTTTTGCTGCTCCGCATTACGCGTCAATGCCCGTGCCGCAATAAACAACGCTACAGCCTCATTAAAGTTCATCCGAACTGAGGCTAAATAATAATCGCGGTTCAGAAAAAACCGCCCATCTTCCTGCGAAACCGGGATACCTAATTTTTGCAGCGTCTCTAAATCGCGGTATACAGTGCGGCGATCTACGCCACACGATTCCGCAATTTCAACGGCGCGCAGTCCTTTTCCACTTCTAAAAAGCAATCGTTCGATTGCAGTCAGACGTTCGCCTCGGTTAATGAGTCGAGCACTCATATCATGTCCTCTAACGCCAACATATAACAGGCAGTATAACAGCATTCCAGTTTGCGCGCTGAGCACAAGCATAAATATCGCAACAGTTAAACTGAAAATCTTAATTATTCATTCAAAGCCAGGAAGTTATTATTGGGGGTAATAACAAAAAGGACATGTATAGTTGGATTACATGCCCTTTCAATAGACGATTATTCGGGGAACAGATCGTTCTAACCGCCAGCAAAGCGTGCCAGATACACCTGAATCCACAACGGAATTAAGCACAGCACTGCGAAGAATGCCAGTACTGCCAGCGCGATTGTGACCGCGTCCAAGGCTTGTGGCACATCATTTTCGCGGTCATAATTGTAAAGAGGCTGACTATTACTCGTCCCACCCCATTGCGGTGGCGTCGGCTGAGGATACTGCGGTGTTGCCGACTGATTATACGTCGGAGCTGACTGCTGAGGACGGTTATACGACGGTGATTGCGGCGCATCCGGCGCAAGACTATAACGCTGTGTCGGATCACTGGTTGGCGGCTGCCCTTGGGTGAACGGGAGCGGCGGTGGCTGCTGGAACGGCGACTGCGCGTTTGAGGGTTGCTGCCCTTGGGTAAACGGCAGCGGCATTGCATTTGGCTGCTGTCCCTGCGTAAATGGTAGCGGTGGTGGCTGCTGTGGAGGATACTGTTGGGGCGGTGGCACAGCTTGTTGTGAGAATTGCGGTGGTGGCGGTTGAGGCGGTGCTTGATACGCCGGTGCATTTGGTGATGTCACATCACGCCCACGATCACGGTAACTTTCCAGCACATGGCCGAGTTGATCAGCCGTTCGGTAGCGCATTCCCGGCTCTTTGCTCATCACCTTATAAACGATTTGCGCCAGCGCATCCGGCACACTCGGATTAAATTCTGTCACCATAGGCACACGGTCGCGGATATGAGCCAATGCAAGTTGCTGCTGGTCGCCGCCCACATACGGCAAACGTCCGGTCAGCATCTCAAACATCACGATGCCAATCGAATACACATCCGAGGCTGGAGTAGGTTTCTCACCTTTCGCCTGCTCCGGTGCGAAGTAATGCGGGCTGCCCCACACCACCTGCTGCTTTTCCGGCGGCTGTGTATCACTAAACGCCTGTGCGATACCAAAGTCTGTGACCTTCACCACGTCACCGCGTGTCACCAGAATATTCTGCGGCTTCACATCTGCGTGAACCAACTGCGCGCGGTGTGCAAACCCGATACCCGCGCAAATCTGGATCGCGATCTTCAGTGCGCGGTCAACCGTCAAAATACCTTCGGTTTTGATAATCTTTTTGAGGTCTGTCCCATCGACGAATTCCATCACAATGAATTGTGTAGCGCCATCACTGCCCACGTCATAAATGGTCACGATATTCGGATGTTGCAGGTTAGCAACGCTCCGCGCTTCATTTTTAAATCGCGTGAGGAATGAAGGATCAGCGGTTAAGCTGGGTCGCAGGATTTTCACCGCCACGATGCGGCTGAGTTCAAGATCCTGAGCTTTATAAATCACGGCCATTCCGCCCGAGCCTTGTTGGGCCAGCAGACGGTAACGTCCTTTGAGTATTGTCTCGCTATTATTCGCCATGAGTTATCCCATCTTACTCACACGTCAGATTGTAATGAACGACCAATCACGGCTTTGTCAACGGGTCAAACAAACGCCGGTATTCTAACAGAGCGCCACGATCTGTCATAGACGCGATGTAATCCGCCACTACCCGTTCAATTGGTTTATCTGTCAACTGGGCTTGATACTCGTCCGGCAGTTGGCGCGGCTCCTGCAAATAACTACCAAATATTTGTTCGATGAAGCGCTGTGCCCGTGTAGCCATCCGCATCACCCGGAATTGAAAATACATATGTTGGTACAAAAAATCTTTGAGCGCTCGGTTAAGCAGTTTGATTTCATCGCTGTGCGCAACAACCTGCTCATTTTGCTGCTGAACATCCATTGCTGACTTCGGCTGCAAAGCGTCAAGTCGTCCCGTTGTCGATTTCAACACATCATCGACTTCAATGCCTATCAATTCGCGTATCAACAAATGGCGCGTGATTTCATCAAAATGCTGACCATTCCAGCCAGCTTGTTCGCACACCCGCCGCCAGATTTCCAGTTGTTGCAGGTCCTCAAGCGCGATCAGTCCCGCCTGTAATCCATCATCCAAATCATGCGCATTATAGGCCAATTCATCGGATATATTCGCGATCTGCGCCTCAACGCTTCCGCGCCGTGCTACGTCGAAGCCCGCCACGTTGCTCAGGTCGTATTCCGTCTCGTGTTTGGCGATGCCTTCCAATGTTTCATAGGTCAAGTTCAAGCCCGGCCAATCGGCGTAGCGCCGTTCAAGCTGAGTCACCACCCGATAACTCTGATGATTATGGTTAAAACCGCCGCAGCTTTGTGTTAGCTTATTCAGAACACCTTCACCCGCGTGACCAAACGGTGAATGCCCCAAATCATGGGCCAGACAGATCGTTTCGACCAAATCCTCATTGACAGCCAGTGCCCGCGCCATCGTCCGCCCAATTTGCGATACTTCTAACGTATGAGTTAAACGGGTACGGTAATAATCGCCTTCATCATTTACGAAAACTTGTGTCTTGTACTCCAATCGACGGAACGCTGCCGAATGGACAATCCTGTCACGGTCACGTTGGAACGCCGTGCGATATTGCGGTTCAGGGTTATGATGTTGGCGTCCTCGGCTGTCCCGGCTCAACAAAGCGTAGGGTGCAAGCGTATCAGCTTCGATTTGTTCAAGTCGTTGGCGGTTGACGAACATACCCTACTCCTCAATATACGTTAAAGTTATTGTACTTGGTTTCGGGATTTATGCCTTAAGCCGGTTTACCTATGCCGATTGCGGAGTTCTTCACTGACATCTTCGAGGGAGATCCCCAACTGCGTCATCAACACTAAGGTATGGTAAAAAAGATCAGACAGCTCACCGACTTGTTCTTTCCGTTCCTGTCCTAACGCCGCCACGACCACTTCAACCGCCTCTTCACCGACTTTTTGCGCCATACGGTTGATGCCAGTATTAAACAGACTGCTTGTGTAGCTGCCTTCCCTTGGATTAGCCTTGCGGTCGCGAATAATAGCCTCTAGCTCATATAACATATCAGCCATAATGTTCCCTTGGTGGTTTCAAAACCCTAACTTGACGAATAGAACACGTGTTCATATAATGAATTGAGGTAAGTGTGCGTTCCTTACCACGACGATTCCCGACACAGCGATCCTTCAGGTGCGTGAACTCAATGATTACTTATGTGAATGTAACCGAACAACAAATCCACAATCACTATTTTGTGGCAGCGAATTGTGTCATTCCGGCGAATAGATCTCATAAATCCGCTGCGGCGGCACAGAGTATGGCACGCGGTGGCATTGACCGAGCCAATCGCGGCATTCAGCGGCATCAGCCGGTCACACCGCGTGACAATTGTGCCGATTCAGCGCCATCTTCGCTCAATTCCGCCTGCTATTTCGGCGGAAGTATTGCACAATTTGCATTTTTCGCATTTAGCTAACCGCGGGATTCAACGGATCGAAAAAACAGGAAACCGCCCCTGTATGACATGCTGGTCCTGCTGGCTCAACTTGAATAAGGAGCGTATCTCCGTCACAGTCCACATGAATCTCGCGTACCCTTTGAACATTACCGGAAGTCGCGCCCTTGTGCCAGAGTTCATTTCGGCTCCGGCTCCAGAAAACAGTTTCACCTGTTTCCACAGTCAGGCGCAAAGACTCGCTGTTCATATATGCCATCATCAACACTTGATGAGTGATTGCATCTTGAACAATCGCCGGGACAAGCCCACGCTCGTCCCATTTCAACTGCTCAAACATCAAAGTGCCTCCCAGCCATGCAAGCGCATCGCCACATCCTGCCCGAATAGATAATTTTTCAGGTCAATAATCCGAATCTCGTTATAGTGGAACAAGGTCGCCGCTAGGGCTGCATCCGCTTTTCCGGTCGTCAATGCGTCCTTAAAATCTTCCATCTTACCGGCACCACCTGATGCAATAACCGGTATCGAAACCGCCTCAGCCACCGCTTGTGTCAGTTCCAAGTTGTAACCGGCTTTCGTCCCATCTCGATCCATACTGGTCAACAGGATTTCACCCGCTCCACGATCTTCCACTTCCTTCGCCCAGCTAATCGCCTCTTTATCAGTCGGTATACGCCCACCGTTGATATGCACGATCCATTTTCCATCCAACCATTTGGGATCTATCGCTACTACAATACACTGGCTCCCAAAGCCCCAAGCACCATCATTGATCAGTTGTGGCGTTATAATCGCTGAACTATTGATCGAAACCTTATCCGCCCCGGCCAATAACGTCGCCCGGATGTCGTCAACCGTGCGTATCCCTCCGCCCACACAAAAAGGGATGAAGATGGTATCCGCTACGCGCCTTACCATATCCAGTGTGGTATTTCGTCCCTCGTGCGAAGCTGTAATATCCAAGAAAACCAGTTCGTCCGCCCCTTCACGATCATATACGCTGGCCTGCTCCACCGGGTCACCCGCATCACGCAGGTTCACAAAGTTTACACCCTTAACTACTCGCCCATCCAGCACATCCAAACAAGGAATAATCCGTTTAGCCAACATCCTCATCCTCCGCCAAAGCCAGCGCCTCCGCTAGTCCAAAACGCCTCTCGTACAACGCCATCCCAATCACCGCACCAGCTATCACACCTGTAGCTTTTAGCCGTTTAATGTCATCCAATGTCCCAACGCCACCCGACGCAATCACTTGCATTCCAGTTTCCCGTGCTAGCATCGCCGTTGCCTCGACATTTACACCCTGTAAAAGTCCATCACGGTTCACATCCGTGTAAAGTGCATGGCTAACCCCTCGCTCGGTCATCTGTATGCCCAGGTAAAGCGGTGTTATATCGGTCTTGTTCTGCCAACCACGGGTCGCTACTTTTCCGTCCCGCGCATCGAGCCCAACACAAATTCGCTCACGTCCCCATCGTTCCACAGCCTCACCGACAAGTTCAGGATGTTCAATCGCAGCTGTACCAATAATCACCCTGCTTGCACCCTGCTCGATTGCGCGTTCAATATCAGTGATTGCGCGCAGCCCACCGCCAAACTGAACCTTCACATTGAACTTTGCAACAGCCTCCAAAACACGCGCATTTGGACTATCAATAGTATCCGCAAATGTCCCATCGAGATTAACGATGTGTATCCATGTTGCGCCCTGTGCTAACCACTGTTGAGCCGTTGCGACTGGGTCATCACTAAAAATCTTCTGCTGATTTGGATCGCCTTCCTTCAGGCGTACAACTTTTCCGCCGCGCAAATCAATAGCCGGATAAATAATCATGCGCTCACCTTTAGGAAATTAGTGTAAATCTGCAACCCCATCGTCTGACTTTTTTCAGGATGAAACTGTACCCCATACACGTTCTCGTGCTGGACTACAGCTGTGAAAGGAACTCCATAATCGACCTCTGCCACAATATCTTCAGGGTTCTCTGGTGTGCAATAATAGCTGTGGACAAAATACCCGTAGCTATCCGGTGTTAGTCCCTCCAGCAATTCACAGCTACGACACTGCCGAATCTGGTTCCAGCCCATGTGTGGAACTTTGAGCATTGGCAATTTTGGAAAGCGCGTCACATAGCCGGGAATTATGGCCAAGCCTTTAAAATCGCCCATTTCATCACTGCGATCAAACAGAAATTGCATACCCACGCAAATACCTAACATGGGTACGCCTGCTGCTGCTGCATCTCTAAGTGGCTGTACGAGATTTCGCTCAGCGAGTTGGTTCATACCTGCTCCGAATGCACCAACGCCTGGCAAGATGATCTTGTTTGCGCCTTTCAGATCGCGTCCATCTTGGACAACGCGCATATTCTGCACACCGAGATGACTTAGGGCATGTACAACACTTCGCAAATTTCCAGCTCCATAGTCCACCACAGCTAACATCGCTTCTCACCTCCTAGGTAAAACAAAAATCCCCGCACGGTGCGGGGACTTCAAAAAATCAAACATAATGGAATAGTCTAAAACAGAACCAACACCTGGGGGTTTTTATGAACTTTCGGATGATGGTGTGAACAAAGCATAAAATCAACTTCTCCTCAGAATAAGGCTAGTATAACGATTGATACGAGGGTTGTCAACGAACTCACAACAGTTACAATAAGCAACCGCTATGCGGATCACTTAACATCACAGATGAAAACAAGCAGGTGAGTAAATCACTTTGCAGATCGGATAATCAGGTATGGAGCAATTTGTAATCGAAGGTGGAAAGCCGCTGTCCGGCACGATCAAGGCTGGTGGCAATAAAAACGCTGCGCTCAAAATGATTCCAGCCTGTCTGCTCACCGAAGAACCAGTTGTCCTGCATAACATGCCTAACATCGGTGATGTCCGAACTGCCCTCGATATCATGCGCCAGCTTGGTGCCGAGGTGGCTTGGCTGGATAGCACTTCCGTCCGGATTCACGCGCACCATATCATTACGACTGAAATCGATCCGGCTCTTGCTTCAAAAATCCGCGCTAGTATCGTATTCGCAGGTCCCATGTTAGCCCGTATGGGACGTATCAGACTACCAATTCCCGGCGGAGATAGTATTGGTGAACGTCGGCTCGATACCCACGCTGTCGCACTTCAAAAACTTGGCGCGACCATCTCGCTCGAAAAAACACTTCTGATTATGGAAACCAGGGGCCTAATTGGCACTGACATTTTATTAAGCGAGGCCAGTGTTACTGCAACCGAAAACGCGCTAATGGCTGCTGTCGTCGCAAAAGGTACAACAACCCTTCGCAATGTTGCTTGTGAACCCCACATCCAAAATTTGTGTGACATGCTAAACGCTTTGGGTGCACAGATTCAAGGCTCAGGTACAAACAGACTCATTATTAAGGGCGTGGAAAGACTGCATGGAGGGGAAGCGCGCATCGGAGCGGATTACATGGAAGTAGGCAGCTTTATCGGCGCTTCAGTAATTACGGGTGGTGAAATCCGCATCATCGAAGCTGATCCGCAGCATCTGGAAATGATCGCGCTCACTTTTAGGCGATTGGGAGTCCATTGGGAAACCGAGGGCGAAGATATTATCGTACCACGTGTCCAAAATCTCAGCATCGTTCCCGATTTAGGCAATCGTTTGCCCATCATTAAAGCGCAGCCTTGGCCAGCTTTCCCCCCTGATTTGATGAGTATAGCTCTCGTCATTGCGACGCAATGCGCTGGAGCTGTTCTCTTTCACGATTGGATGTACGAAAGCCGCTTCTTCTTCACTGACAAATTGGTACGCATGGGTGCCCGTATTACCCTCTGCGATCCACATCGGGTACTGGTTCAAGGCCCAACCAGTTTGCAGGGTCAGCCTTACATCACCAGCCCTGATATTCGCGCAGGAATGGCAATTCTGCTGGCCGCACTCGGTGCAAAGGGTCAAACCCGTATCTTCAACATTCGCCAGATTGACCGAGGGTACGAACGGGTTGAGGATAAGCTGCGATCCCTGGGGGCAAAAATTGAGCGCGTGGTAGACGATCATCCCGGAATTGATGACACACAAGATTCACCTTTTGCCGAGCATTAAAGACTTTTGGATCCTTTTATCCGAACGTCACCTGTTCGTCGGGTTAGGTTGATACTATCAAAGTATTCCAGCAAGCCAATTGCATACTTTCGGGTCGTACCAAACTGATCACGTAGTTCGTTAGCCGCAATATTCCCTTTAGTATCCAACATCTCCATGACCCAACGAGCCATCGCACTATAGGCTGGTGTTGAAAGAATGAGGCCCGATTGTATCTGGACAATTTCGCCCAGATCAATAAGCGCATACAATACATCTTCGCCAACAATTTGCATTGCATCAGTGAATGAAGGCGGGGTATAAGGAGACTGGCTCATTTTTTCAGTAAGTAATTCAATTTGGGACTGCTGTTTGGCGTTAAATGTGATCTGATGTGAAGCCAATCGTACAATTTGCCTATCAGCAATTATGCTTTCCGAGGAGTCTATCAATAATGCCAACAAAGATTGTGATATTCCTAGCCGCACACGAAGTTCTTCGCGTTGTACTCCAACTCTTAGCGGATTGTTTTCATGAAACTGAGTCAGATCTTCTATTAAGCGCTGGGTCTCTCGGTTAAAAGCATCCCTCGACCAATATGAATCATCTGCAAGTAACATCAGCGATCCGTTATCCAACGCCTCGGTGATACTGACGTTTAATTCAGCTATAGAGAATCCCAACTGCTGAAATGTTGCCAGTGTAACGGGTGATGAACCATTTGCAGCCTGTGCTAACCGTTGTAATGGCGTACCGCGCATTTGAAGCTCAAGCATCCTAATAACTTCAGGCTGGAAGCGCCGCCAACGTGTTTGAGGATGGGCATTCACAATTGTCCCCCCTCCGATGGTCTCTGAGGGGGATGGATATCGCAGTATAAAACGATCACTGTAAGCCAGTGCCATAGGCTGGTCCAGACGAATTTGTAACCAGCCCTCTGCGCCTGGAAACAACTCTTCATCAGCCAATAACCGTACTCGTCCTATAGATTGAGCCGTACCGGAAAAGAACTTTACTTCAGCATCATGTTTCAGCGCCCGTTCAACCTCTGGTAAATGTCGTAAGTACACGTCAACCAGGTTCGTGGGCTGAAGTTGTTTCGGATGTGCCAGCACATATCCACGTTTCACCAAAATTCGCTCAATACCCGTGATATTTACGGCGACACGATTACCCGATTCAGTGATTTGGAGATTTTCGCCGTAGCTTTGCAACCCACGAATACGACCTTGAAGGCCACTCGGTTGCAGTTCGATTTCGTCGCCAACCGATAATCCTCCACCCGACAAAGAACCCGTTACTACCGTCCCAAAACCGTTAATCGAAAAAACGCGATCGATCGGAAGCCGAGGATTGTGATAGTCGAGATGCTTTGGCATACCAGCCAATAACTTTGACAACCTCGCTATCAGCTCGTTCATACCAGCGCCAGTTCGAGCGGAAACACGCACAATTTCAGCCTTTGCAAGTGTCGTGCCGGCAACACAAGATTGAATATCCTGTTCAATCAATAACAACCAGTCAGGATCATCAACTATATCGATTTTAGTCAGGACAATTAGGCCATATTGAATACCGAGCAAGTCCAGGATAGCTAAGTGCTCGCGCGTTTGGGGCATTACCCCTTCGTCAGCAGCAATTATGAGTAGTACCGCATCGATCCCACCGATTCCCGCCAACATATTTTCGACAAAATCGCGATGACCAGGAACATCAACGAAGCCGATTTTCTCACCACTTGGGAGGTTTGACCACGCGAAGCCCAGATCAATCGTCATCTCGCGGGCTTTTTCTTCGGCTAGACGATCCGGATCAATCCCTGTCAAGCGCTTAATCAGCGTCGATTTACCATGATCGACGTGTCCGGCAGTACCAATGATGTGCATTCAGACTTCACGTATTACCGTTACCGTTTGTATTGTTTGTACTGCCATTATTCGCAGGAACGGCTGGCAGTTTCACGGTTGGAATTTTGCCGGTATCAAATTCCAACAGCATCGATTGATAGCGTTCGCGGTATAGTTGTGCGCGTTCACGTTCCAAACTCCAAATGCGTCCCAAACTATCTTGCAACGGTGGGAACATCGCTTCAATCTCAGTCATTTTAGCAACGAAACGGTCAAACTCTTTATCGTGGCTGCGCCACACTTCATCATTTGAAATCGTAAATTGCTTCCAGCGTTTTTGATCGTCTGCTGTCCAATCGTTCCACTCTTGGCGGAAGCGTTCTTCACTTAATCGCTGCATTTCGGCAACTTCGTTAATGCGACGCTCTAACCGATCACCAATACGTTCGAAATCATCAATGATCTTTTTCATATTGCGGTAGGCTTCTTGCCATGTTTCAAAACGTTCGATATTGCGCTGCATTTGGCTATCTTGTTCACCGAAACGCTTTACCAATTCAGCGATCTGTTGGTCGCGCTGTTGGATTTGCAGTGTTTGCTGGTCGATAAACTGTTGAATTTGTTCCCGCCGTTCGCGTTCGCTGTTTTGGACATCTTGGACGCGCCGTTCGATACGCAACGTCAGGTCTTCCAGTAACGTGAGCTTAGGTCGCACACCGTCAACCTGCTTCTGAATTTCAGGGACTTCTGATTGGACTTCAGATACACGGCGACTGTCTTGTCTACGCTGTTCTTCTAAGAATGCCAAACGGCGATCTGGTTCTTCTACCTTCTTAAAAAGATCATCGACGCGCTGCTGCAAGGATGCCACTGAGTCAGAAACCCGTTCGCGCTCCACCTCATATCCCGGCAATGTACTGGTCTGGCGTTCTAATTTTTCCAGCTTTTCGGTCAATTCGCGGATAGGACGCATCGCGTTCTCACGCGCGAGGTCAGATCGGCGCTCGGCTTCACGTTCAGCAGTCAACCGTTTAGATTCGACATTCTCGATGAGTTGCACAACCTCTTTACGAACCTGTTCAATCAGATCCGTTTCCCGCCCCGAAGGTGTAATTTGCGTCCGGATTACGGTTTGGTCAGATTCCATGCTATTTATACGTTTAGAGAGCATGGTGACGGTATCTTGCTGCTGTGCCAGCCGTTCTTCTAGCGTAGCAATAGTTGCCTTATCGCGCCGACGTTCTTCGTCTAGCCACTCAATCATCCGTGCGGCTTGGTTGATATCCATTTCCGCATCCTCCGGGTTAAACACATACAACTTCAATCATTGGTTGGATTATAACACAAGCGTTACATGCTCTCCCACCATTTTACAATTTGGCATGTTGTGACACGTCTGTTATGCTCCTATCCATCATGCATCTTTACTTGGAGAATTAGCTTTGCCACCTTCAGATCGTACCGTTGCCGAAACCACTTTGTATGTACGCTATGCTGAGACCGATGCAATGGGCATCATCCATCACGCTAGTTATATCGTCTATTTTGAAGAAGGACGCAGTAATTATGCACGGCAGCGTGGTAGTGATTACGCAAGTTTCGAACGCGGTGGCTATTATCTTACGGTATCTGAAATTAACGCCCGCTATATCAAACCCGCACGTTATGGACAACAAATAACTATCCGGTGTTGGATTGCCGACATGAAAAGTCGCGGGCTAACATTTGGATACGAAATTTTAGATGCAACCACACATGACATATTGGTAGAGGGCTTCAGCAAACACATTTGTATTACCCATGAAGGGCAAGTAGCTCGGTTACCGGACCAATGGCGGTCATGGGGAACGACATAAACTTTGACACGATTTACACACAGATTATACTTGAAACTCAATAAAGAAGTTTGGTTTTACTGAAAAGAATTTGGAGCATTAATTATGACTACATACACTGACCGTCCCTGGGTAAAAAAATATGACCCTCGTGTACCCGCAAGTTTAGA
This sequence comes from Aggregatilineales bacterium, assembly GCA_044226325.1. GTDB lineage: Bacteria > Chloroflexota > Anaerolineae > Aggregatilineales > Phototrophicaceae > CFX2. Next base: position 190,004 of record JBGAHG010000001.1, on the reverse strand, counting down.
ACCATACCCAAATATCAGCGTCCAACATTTCTTACAAGAATCTGCAAAAAAAGCACCCAACGATGCTGCACTTATCAGCAGCGCTCACCTTCCGCTCCTAGGGCGAGTTAGCAGCGCGGTAAGCTACCAGGAGCTTGACCAATACTCGGATGCATTAGCTGCCGGACTTGTGGATATGGGACTAAAAAAGAGCGATCGTGTTGCGTTGGTCATGCCCAACATAGCAGCATTCATCATTAGCTTTTACGGTGTTTTAAAAGCAGGTGGTGTGGTCGCAGCGACAAATCCAACATATCCCGCTGATAAGATGCAGTTCCAAATAAATGACTGCGATGCACCTATTGTCATCACCATGAGTCTGTTTTACAACACGGTCAAACAAATTCAAGCGAAGACTAAAGTCAAAAAGGTGATTGTCACCAATGTCAAAGAGTACCTGCCAGGCGCCGCCAAGTTTCTTTTCACATTAGCTAAAGAGAAAAAAGAAGGACATCGTATTGAAACATTGCAAAGTGGAGACGTTTGGTTTCAAGATGTACTTACCAAATATGCGGGTAAGAAAGCCAATGTAAATATCACACCCAATAAAGACCTGGCGCTTTTTCAATATACAGGTGGGACAACAGGTGTATCGAAGGCAGTTATGGCGACTCACAGTGCACTCGTTGCCAACACACTTCAAATCAAAGCATGGCTGGAAGGAGGGGAGAATTATGTACCGCACGACACATTCCTTGGGGCCATCCCATTATTTCATGTCTTCGGTATGGTCGGTGTACTTACGAATGCAATTAGCTTAGGGGCGAAAATCATACTTGTGCCGAATGCCCGTGATATCGCGGATCTCTTAGACAACATCAACCATTTTAAACCTTCGCTATTTCCCGGCGTTCCAGCGCTCTATAACGCGATTAACAATCACCCTGATGTGAAATCAGGCAAAGTTGATTTGCGCTCAATTCGTACTTGTGTCAGCGGATCAGCCCCCCTACCCCCAGCGACAAAATTAGAGTTTGAGCGTATTACGGGATGCAGCCTCCGTGAGGCTTATGGCATGAGCGAAACACCAACTGCCAGTCTATGTAATCCTATTAATGGTGAAAATCGCACCGGTTCCATTGGATTACCCATATCTGACATGGATGTAAGAATAGTTAGCCTTGATGACGGTGTTACAGAAGTACCAATTGGTGAAATTGGTGAGATCATCATGGCTGGGCCACAAGTTATGGTTGGCTATCATGGTATGCCCACAGAAACCGCTAACGTCCTCCGGCAGAAAGATGGGAAAAATTTTATCTATTCGGGTGATATAGGTCGAATGGATGATGACGGCTACTTCTATATCGTTGACCGCAAAAAGGACATGGCACTCATTGGCGGCTTTAATGTGTATCCTAACAATATTGAAAAAGTATTGAGTGAACATCCAGCGGTCATGGAAGTAGGAGTTGCAGCTATTCCTCATCCAGATGCTGAAAAAGGTGGACAAGAATCACTCAAAGCATGGGTTGTGCTTCGGCCTGATCAGTCAGCCTCAGAAAAAGAATTGATTGACCACTGCATGAAACGGCTGGCGAGATACGAAGTCCCAACCCGTATTAGTTTTATCAAAGAACTGCCCAAAACTGCTGTGGGAAAAACTTTGCGACGTGAATTAATCCAGATGGAAATAGCAGATAGGGAAAAAACGCTCTCATAAGACATTGTTGATACTGCCCGGTAAAATGTAAGGATTTGACTGGGCAGTAGGCCATGAGGGTGAAATAAGATGACCAAACAACGATCTCAAATCGAGGAGCTTATATCTATGATTTCTCTCCTATGTCATTCAGCTATTCAAATGTAGTGTTTGCCTTTATATGTTAAATGTAGGCGCTGCCAACTCTCACCGTGTTGCATCGATCCAATATGATTGAAGTGCTGATCGGGGGCAACTTGAGAATTTGGAATACAACCAAATAAACCTGTACATAGCAAGCAGTATTTTGAAACTAAACTGCAAATTCTCACTTGCAACTATGTTTTGAGGCAGACAGAAGTCGAGATAAATCCAAATTAGTAGATTTTGTACACTTAATATAAGGATCCCAAAATGAACATTTATGATGAACGCCCATGGTTAAAAAATTACGATGCAGGTGTCCCCAAATCCCTTGAACCCTATCCCTCGAAACCACTTCATCATTATCTGAGTGAATCGGCCCAAAAATCCCCGAACCAGACCGCAATCATTACGCCAGCAGCTATACCCGTTCTCGGGTTCCAATCAAACATATTGACATACCAAGAACTTGATAGTGCATCTGATGCGTTGGCGACCGGGCTGATCAATATGGGGTTAAAAAAGGGGGATCGTGTCGCTCTAATTCTCCCTAATTCGACTGCATTTGCTATTAGTTACTTCGGTATTCTTAAGGCAGGTGGCGTGGTGGCGGCAGCTAACCCTACCTACCCTGCTCCCAAAATGCAGTATCAAATCAATGATTGTGAAGCAGAAATTGTCATTGTTTTGAGCCTATTTTATGGTCTGGTGCAGCAAATTCGCAGCAAGACAAAAATTAAAACAGTGGTCGTAACAAATATTAAAGAGTACCTACCGATTATGGGCAAGGTATTGTTTACGATTGCTAAAGAAAAGACAGATGGACATCGCATTCAAGAACTAAATAAAGCAGATTATTGGTTCCAAGATGTTCTAAACAAATACGCTGGACAACAGGTAAATATGGATGTCCAAGCAACTGATAGAGCTTTGTTTCAATACACGGGCGGTACTACCGGTGTATCCAAAGGCGCTATTCTGACGCATAAATCACTCGTCGCAAATATGCTTCAGATCCAATCGTGGTCATCAGTCTTGGAGAAAATTGAACCCAATATGGCACGCGAGAACATGTTGTATTTGGGAGCTATACCAATGTTTCATGTATTTGGGTTGGTTGTATTGCTCAGCCAAGCAATTGCAACAGGATCAAAAATCGTGATGGTTGCAAACGCACGTGATATTGATACGGTGGTTGCGGTAATTGGTCACTACAAACCTAATGTTTTCCTCGGCGTACCTGCTATGTTCAATGCCGTGGTCAACCATCCAAGAATAAAATCCGGTGAAATCAAGCTGGATTCGTTTGTCTTGTCATCAAGTGGTGCTGCTCCGCTACCACCTGCGACAAAAAAGGAATACGAGGGTGCCGGTGCAAAACGATTGAATGAGGGTTATGGAATGAGCGAAACGTCAGCCGTTTCCCATTCTAACCCGTTGCTCGGGCCAAATAAGATCGGATCTGTTGGAATGCCGTTTCCCGATATGGATGTCCGTATTGTTAGTTTAGATGACGGCGTAACTATCATGCCTGTTGGTGAAATTGGTGAGATTATTATGCAGGGCCCGAACATAATGTCGGGCTACTATGGAATGCCTACAGAAACGGCCAATACACTGCGGGAAATCGATGGACGGTACTGGCTCTATACAGGCGATATTGGTCGAATGGATGAAGATGGTTATTTTTATATCGTCGACAGAAAGAAGGATATGGCACTAATTGGCGGTTTCAATGTTTACCCTAATAATATCGAAAAGGTACTGAAAGACCATCCAGCCATATTGGAAGTTGGTGTGGCAGCCATACCCCATCCTGAGCGCCTTGGAGAAGAGGCGCTGAAAGCATGGGTTGTACTTAAGCCCGGTGCCCAAGTTACGGAAAGCGAATTAATCGAACACTGCACCCGGTACTTAGCTGGTTACGAAGTACCACGCCGCTACGTGTTTATCAAAGAACTGCCGAAGACGACAGTCGGCAAAACGCTGCGGAGAGAGCTTGTGCAGATGGAAATGAACGATACGTGATTTCAGGAAACAGTCGTATTAGGGACCACTTCAGAAGGCGCATTGTCAGTGGGCATTGATAAATAATATCCCCGATAAAAGGCTCTGGCAGGGCCACGATTAAGATACCAGACAACATAAAACGTTACCAGAAGACTGATCACAAACTGACCTAAAGATAATGAATTCAATATCGAGTCGAGAGAGCTACGACCTGCAGATAAGTCCTGCTGACTCAACTGCGACAGGGCTACATTCAGAATATTGAAAAGCGTTAATCCTGCACACGCGAAGATCAACACAAAGCGCATAAAGGATGGACGACCGCGCCAAGCAAAAAACGCGATCACTAGAAATATCAAGGCAAGAATCGCCTGAAGAAAAATTTTACTATCCGGAATACCTAAGAAGTCTGTCCCCATCGCAAATGGTTGTGGGCCATCGCCACCGAAGGATACATTCGCAAAATGCAGACGGACAGAAAGCAACATGCCTACTTCCATTAGAGGGAAAATTGTGAATAGAATTAGGCTGGCGAAGATCGCCAAAGTTACGCCGAATGGGCGAGGCGGACGTTGCATTTTTCCTCCAACACATGCTGTTTGTAAGAACACTATACGTAGGGATTAGCAGCCTATATTAAACTATGTTACAATTGTTACTATCCAATGATGGAGTGACCACTAAAGCGAAGTGATAATATGAATCTCGATAACCTGATTGATGTGTCATACCAGGCATTCCAAGAACAAACTCAAGTCGCGCGCTTAATACTTTTGCATCCCCGCAGTCGCTATCGGTCAGTTTTGGTCGCCAAACTTTTACATTCCCTAGACACACGTGTACTGTATTACGCCCTTGGACCGGATGATATTGATCTCAAGTCGCTAATTGCCGGATTAACACACGACCTCGCAAATCAATTTCCGACTTTTGGACGACACATTAATATCTTACCCCCAAATAAGGCCAGCAACTTTAACACTTTAGTTGAGACGTTTGCTGAAGATTTAGCAGAAGTGAGTAAAGAACCTTTTTACCTGATACTAGACGAGTATGACCGCAGCGACAGCGCGGATGACATACAACGATTTATCGAGAAGCTGGTGGCAAGTCCCGCTCACAACTGCCGGATTATTATAAATAGCAGAACATTACCTCGCCTCCCCTGGGTGTCATTAATTGCTCAGAAACGAGCCGTACTTTTAGAAGACAACTTGCTGATTAAGCATGATTTCTACCGCGTTGATACAGGTGGGAAACACAAGTTGGAAGTGTTCGCACTTGGGCCGGGGCACGTCTTGATGAACGGGTCGGTGATTGAAAGTTGGGAAGGACACCTCCCCCGACTGTTATTCTTCTTTGCGCTCGACCGACCGATTATTACACGGTCGGAAATATGCCAAGCGTTTTGGCCTGAACTCCATATGGATCAGGCAGTCAATGTGTTTCATGTGACAAAACGACGCTTGCATAAGGCAATGGATATGGATGTGCTGGTACACGATGGTGGTTACTATCGTGTAAATCCTGAAATGGCGATCCACTATGATGTGATGGATTTTGCAACAGCTTTGATGGACGGGCGCACGATCGAGGGCAAGAAGGAACGTCTGGCCGCCTGGCAACGGGCGATTGACCTCTACAGAGGCCCGTTCTTGCAAGGACACACCGATAAGTGGATACTCGACCGACGGACCGATTTTAGAGCAGGCTATCTAGAGGCTTTATCAGAGGTAGCGCGTATACGGCTTGAAGAAGATCGACCTGAACATGCATTAGGGTTATTCCAACGCGTGCTAGCGGAAGACAGCACACGAGAAAACATCCACCGTGAAGTCATGAAGCTATATGTTGCATTGGGGCGACGGAGCGAGGCCGCAGCCCATTATCAACGCTTGATTGATGACCTCAGGCGAGATGGGAAAGTGCCATCAGCAGAAACAACGGCGGTCTACCAGAGCATTATGGCTCAGTAGCATTTATTAACGGGACATAAAAAGCACCCGCCAGTCAATAAGCGGGTGTTTTTGATTCAAGCGCCCTCGGAGAGATTCGAACTCCCGACCAACGGTTTAGAAGACCGCTGCTCTATCCCCTGAGCTACGAGGGCAACAATGAGGATTGTAAAGCGGGCAAGAATGATAGTCAAGCAAATTCAATGCTCAGGGTGAAGATTGAGCTTTGAAATAGTCAGAAGTAGATTGAATTTGCTGCACAATTTGCATATTTGCCGCTGAAATGACAGGCGAGTAGCCAGCGAGAAACCGCTGAATTGACATTTTGTGACGGCGGGTGGTTCCCTTAGTACTACTGAAATGACACAAATACAGCGAACGGCCCGGCTAATGCCACCGCTTTGGCACTGTTTTGCCTAATCAGCGGCTACAAGCGAAAAACTCGCCGGAGTAAGAATCATTTGTGACAAAGGTGGGACGGTTAGCATCTGGACATATTCGTATTTTAGCCAAATCAATTTGCTGATTCAGCATGATGTGTCTCAAGCAACTCATAGATGTCAATGTGTCAAAGTGCATGACTAGAAGTTATCGATATGTACAGCTAAAAACTCATTGCCGTTTTATGAAGCAATCACTGCATCACTCACTATATAATCACTATCAAACAGAATAGAACATTTATTCCAAAAGATCAAGCAAATTGGACAATTTGTTCTAACTGCAAAGGATTGTCCTCTACTACGTTCTGGAGTATAATATATCAATGAAGAGTCTACGGTATTTCCCCGAATAGACATATCTGAATAAGTCCGTATTTTTCATACAATGGGACTATGAGGTAAGGAGCTGCTATGGCGGAACAAGATACCGCGCAAATCAGACAACAGCGTGATGAGGATATTGTTCGTCTGAACCCGATGGAGCACGTGCGAAAGCGCCCCGGTATGTATGTGGGCGGTACTGACAGCAAAGCGCTCCACCATCTGATTTACGAAGTTGTTGACAACTCGATTGATGAGGCACTGGCCGGACGCTGCGACCACATCATGGTGACACTGTACGAAGACGATATTGTATCGGTTCAAGACAATGGGGGTGGCATTCCAGTCGGTATCAACCCCAGCACCGGTAAACCTACTGTCGAAGGCGTAATGACCGAAATCGGCATGGGTGGTAAGTTTGGCAGCGGCGCTTACAAGGTCAGCGGTGGTTTACATGGTGTAGGTGTTTCGGCAGTTAACGCGTTATCGACTGAAATGCGAACAAACGTGTTCCGCGATGGTTTTTTGTGGGAGCAGGTTTATAAGCAAGGTAAAGTCGCATCAAAGCTGAAAAAGATACGCGAATTGGAACCGGGAGAACATACCGGCACAAAACAAACCTTCCAACCCGATTTCACCGTTTTGGAACGCAATAACTTTAGCTTCGATACTTTAGCACAACGCTTCCGCGAAATGGCGTTTGTGACACGTCGCGTAAATATTACCCTGAAAGATGAACGTAAGCAGCCTATTCCCCGCGAAACAACCTTCTACTTCGAAGGTGGATTGTATTCTTACGTGCGATATTTGAACCGTAACCGTAGGCCATTGCATGATCCGGTTTATCTGGAAAAAGATATTGAGATATCACGCGAAGGCAAAGAGCCAATTGTCGTCGGGGTTGAAGTCGCTTTCCAATACAATGACTCGGCAAATGTGGTGGAAATGGCCTTTGCCAACACGATTAACACCCCTGACGGCGGTACACATCTGACCGGTCTACGTTCCGCGATCACAGGTGTTATCAATCGTTATGCGCGTAAGGCAAGTCTGCTAAAAGAGAAAGAACCTAACTTCTCGGGCAGCGACACGATGGAAGGCATCACCGCAATTATTAGCGTGAAGCATCCTGACCCATCGTTTGAAAGCCAGACTAAAGTGAAGCTCATTAACCCTGAGGTGCAGGGCGCTGTTTCACAGGTGGTGACAGAAGCCTTTAATGAATTCCTTGAAGAAAATCCACGTGAAGCACGGCGCATTATCGATAAGTGCATGACCAGTATGCGGGCACGTGAAGCGGCTCGTAAAGCGCGTGATCTGGTGCGAAGCGGCCCGAGTTTGCTGGAAAGCACAACGCTACCGGGTAAACTGGCAGATTGCTCTCAAAAGGGCGAAGGCGCTGAAATTTACATCGTAGAAGGTGACAGCGCAGGCGGTTCGGCCAAACAAGGGCGTGACCGGCATTTCCAAGCGATTTTGCCTCTGCGTGGTAAAATTCTCAATACTGAACGAGCACGTATGGACAAGGTACTGGACAGTAATGAAATTAAAGCTTTGATTTCAACACTGGGTACCGGTATCGCTGAAGATTTCTCGGTCGAAAATTTACGCTACGGGCGTGTCATCATCATGACCGATGCCGATGTTGACGGCAGTCATATTCGTACCCTACTGCTGACATTTTTCTTCCGGCATATGCAAGCGATTATCGCTGATGGACATTTGTACATCGCACAACCGCCGATTTACCTGCTCAAGAGCGGTAAAAAACTGGAATACATATATCCAGAAGCGGGGATGTCCGAACCGGATATCCTGAACCGCGCACTGAAGAAATATGACCAACCGGACAAGGTTGGCGTTCAACGCTACAAAGGTCTGGGTGAAATGAACCCGGAACAATTGTGGGAAACGACGATGGACCCGGCAACACGTACCCTGCTCCAAGTGACAATTGATGACGCGGCGGAAGCTGACCGCGTATTCGACATGTTGATGGGCAGCAGTGTTCCGCCACGCCGCCGTTTCATCCAGACCCACGCCAAAAGTGTACGTAATCTGGATGTGTAGTTAGAAGCCTCCCACTTAATATCAGGGGAGGGAGTCGTCCAAAATTAGGTCGCTTGATGGGCGACCTTTTTGTTTGTCAGGCGGGTAGCGGGATAACGGCATTTGGGGCAATTTTGAGGGTTAGGATTTCACCGATTTTGGGAACCATGGAACTAGAAGCAGGATATTTCACAGTCAACATTGTTCCAGATGTATGGCGCAGGGTTAAGCGATAAGAATCACCCTGAAAGACCGATTGAACGATGGAAGCCATAAGTGAGTCAGGCATGGTGGTTGGGGCAATGCTTAAAAAGTCGGTATGTAATAGAAGACTATGTGCCGGTACAGAGACAGGAAATGAGCCAATAGGGGTATTGGCGATGTTCGATTGTTGACTCAACACAGGGATGATGTTGTCCAAGCCAAGGAAACGCGCAACAAAGGTTGTCGCGGGGTGTTGGTAAAGCACGGTGGGGGTGGCAAACTGTTCGATGCGACCAGCGTTCATGACTGCGATACGATCCGCGATAGCGAAGGCTTCATGCTGATCATGAGTAACGTAAACGGCTGTTAATTGAAGCTGCTTGATTATGCTACGTAACTCGACGATTAATTCTTCGCGAAGGGCGGCATCCAACGAACCGAGGGGTTCATCGAGCATCAGCAGCCGGGGATTAGGCGCAAGACTGCGAGCAAGCGCGACTCGCTGACGTTCGCCACCAGAAAGACGACTTACATCACGCTGATCAAATCCTGAGAGGCCAACCAAATCCAGCATTTGTTTGACGCGCAACTGTTGATTCGTATGGGGCAAATTCTGCATCCGAAGGCCGAATGCGACGTTGGCAGCCACATTCATGTGTGGGAATAAGGCGAAGTCCTGAAACATCAGTCCAAAGCCGCGCTGATGGGTTGGAACCGGCTGAATATTCCGGTCATCGAGCATAATACTACCCGTATCAGCTGTTTCGAGACCAGCGATGATACGGAGCAAAGTCGTTTTGCCACATCCACTGGGTCCCAGGAGACAAATAATTTCGCCATGATTGATGGTGAGATCAATACCACGCAAAACAGGAACCGAGTCAAACGTACGTTGGATACCGTGAATTTCCAGCATTAGAACTCCCCTATCCCGGCTGTCCGCAGACGCTCGATTAAAATAAAACCAACCGCCGAAACCAGCATCAGAATTGAACTCATGGCGAGCGCTTGTCCATAATTTAATGAGCCAGGTTGACCGAGCAAGCGAAAAATCACAATAGGAATAGTAGGCGTATCCGGACGAGCTACAAAAAGCGATGCACCGAACTCACCCATGCTGGTCGTAAAAGCGAAGGTCGCTCCTACGATGAGCGCACGACTAATCAGCGGGATGTCAATCAATCGCCAGACACGCCAAGCCGACGCACCAAGGATACGGGCCGCTTCTTGATAACTCGGTGGTATGGCGCGTAAGGCTGGCAAAATACTGCGAACGACAAAAGGCATAGCGACTAAAGTGTGGGCAATCGGAATAAGGAGCGGGGAGGAACGCAGATTCAAGGGTGGTTTATCAAGGGTGATGATAAAGCCGAAGCCGAGCGTCACAGCGCTCGTGGCAAGCGGTAACATGAATAATGGATCAAGTAAGTTCGACCAACGCGTCATACGGCCTGATAGCAGATAAGCAGCCATCAATCCGAGCGCGACAGCAAGAACGGTGGTTATTAAGGCAAAGATGAGCGAGTTACCGATTGCCTGAACAGGTGGAACAAAGAGAATTGATCCTCGCTGGTTACGAGTCAGCTGCTGATAGAACTGAAAGGTAATGCCCTGTTCGCCTGACACAGACGCAGCAATCAACGAAACCAAGGGGGTGAACAACAATACAGACATGAATAGGATATTGATAGAAACCACAAGTTTATCGCGAGTCGTAGAGGGTCGAACGGCGACATTGGCGACACTGGTGATTTCGGTTGATAAACGGCGCTGAAGACGCGTATAAACGAGCATAAGGGCGAACATCAGCAGAATTTGGATAAGCGATAAAGCAGCCGCAACCGGAAGATTAAAAAGATTAACTGCTTGACGGTAGATTTCAACCTCAAGTGTGGCAAAACGCGGGCCACCAAGTAACAAGACGACACCGAAACTGGTAAAGGTAAAAATGAATATCAGAATTCCAGCAGCGGTGATGGCAGGGCGCAATATTGGCAAGCGAATATGCCACCATAAGCGCCAGCCGTTAGCACCTAGGACTCTGGCAGCTTGCTCGATGCGCGGATTTTGGTTTGCCCAAAAGCCAGTGATTATGCGTAGGGCAACGGCATAATTATAAAAGACATGGACAATCAAGATGATCGCTAGAGTACGATCCAACTGAATAGGCGGCATATCCAAAGCAAAGAGGGACATCAAAAAGCTGTTGAGCAATCCGCGTGGGCCGATAAGTGAAGTAAAAGCAGCCGCAACAACAACTGTGGGTAAGACGAAGGGTAAGGTTGCCAACGAGAGAAAGAGCGATTTGCCGGGGAAAGAGTAGCGCGTAAAGACATAGGCTGAAGGGAGCGCTAGGGCCAGGGTGAGGACAGTCGAAAGAATGGCTTGAACTACCGTGAAGGCAAGTGTGTTCAGATAATAGTCGGTGGTGACGAGATGCGTAAATCCGCTGAGATCAAGCTGACCCTGCGGCGCTAAACTGACTCCTAAAATATTGAGCAGCGGATAGATAAAAAAGAGCCCAAGAAAAAGAAGTGGCGCGAGTAAAATCCCGCGCCACAAAATGCGAGTTAGCGCAAAACGGTTTCTGTCCATGCCTGCAACCAGCTTTCACGGTTGGCGTTGATGTCGGCAAAATCCACGACAGCGGGTTTCTCGGGAATGGTGGCATACTTGATGAAGACTTCGGGCAATACCGCTTCGGGAATTACCGGGAAGACAAACATTTGAAGCGGCATATCTTCCTGAAAGGGCTGGCTGAGCATGAAATCCACAAATTTCTGTGCAGCTTCGAGATTCTTGGTACCCTTGAGAATCCCTGCGAATTCAATTTGACGGAAGCAGGTGCCATCGGCGATGACACTGCCAGTAGGAGCCGTGTCCGGTTGAGGATCGGCAAAGTAAACCTCAGCGGGTGGGCTACTGGCGTAACTGACGACTAACGGACGCGAACCTTTACCGCTGCTCGCGCTAAACTGAGTATAGTAGGCGTCATCCCAACTGTCCGAAATGTAGACATCGTTCTTGACGAGATCTTTCCAAAAATCGAGATAGGTGTAGTTGCCTTCGGTGCCGAACTGCTTGACGGTCGCTAGCAGGAAGGCCAAACCGGGTGACGAACTGGCTGGATTTTCTACGGCAAGCAACCTCTTGTACTCGGGTTTAGTGAGGTCTGCAAGTGATTCAGGAAGCGCGATCTTTTTGTCTGTGAAGTATTTCACGTCATAGTTGAGGCAAACATCGCCGTAATCAATCGGTGTCACGCGATTTTTAGGATCGAGCTTGAACTCGTCGGGGATGTCTTTGGCGGCTGGCGAGTCGTAGGACTCGAATATACTTGCATCCAGGGCGCGACCAAGAAAGGTATTATCCACACCGAACATGACATCACCAAGGGGGTTATCCTTGCTAAGGATGGATTGGTTGACCATTGCACCGGCGTCACCATTCTTGAGAATATTGACGGTAATCCCACTCTCTTTTTGGAAGGCCTCCAAGACGGTTTCGCTGACGGCGAAGGAGTCATGGGTCACGAGGGTCAGTGTAGTTTTCTCCTGAGCGGCGGCAGACAAAAACACCGACAACACCAGTACACTCAGAACTAGAACAAAAGCAAAACGTTTCATACTTGAAATCTCCCTTTCATCCCTTAGATAACACTTGAATGGGAGCCTGAAATAAAAACCACCCACTACAATTTGTAGGGGTGGTTGACTGAAAAGGTCTATCAGGCACTCCCTACGCCGGTATGACCCGGATCAGGTTAAGGGTCGGTGCGGCTATACGCACCCTCTCAGCCCGCTTGCACGGACTCCCCTGTACACAGTATTCAATTAATCAAAGCTTAGCACAAAAGCTAGGCGATTTCTAGAACCGCTTTTAGGACCGATTCAGGAACTCATCCAAATAAGTATTGAATTGCCCTGAGTTACAGGCGTCGATATAACGCATGAGTTCGCCCCCCGCTACAGGGTATAGTGGGTAACAACTAGTCGGCCATGCACCGTTGGGGGCATGGGCGATGTAATCCGCACCCGGAGCCGGAATAAGCAGTGAGTCGAGGCTACGCTCGGATTGGGTGACAATCTGTTCAACAGTAAAGATCACTTCCTCGGCGAGGTAGACTAATTCCATATCAACGCCGACGTTGTTATTGATGCGGACGTTTCCAAAATGATCACCTTCTAAACCATGAATGATGGCTAAGTCACAATGAACCGCGGGAAAAGCCATTAGTTCCTCACCCGTATACGGATCAATAACGGTTTTAACGTCAGGCCGAAGGCGTGGTAAATCGGTGCCAATCCAAGCATGAGAAGGTGTAAATCCAACACCGGAAATCCCAGCACGAATGCCAAGCGCCAGACTAGCTTCGGTTTCTTCAACAATTTTGATGCTGCCTTTTTGGGCCGCTTCGGTAAACATGGGGGCAAAACCAAAAGATTCAAGGCCGAAATAGCAGGAGTGAATAGTGCTGACGCAACCCGCCCCAACCAGCAAATCTGACTCGTACCCGGCTGTAAAACATAATAATGTGAGATCACGCGGGCGCGGAACACGAGACAGCAAAGCGCGGACAAAAGCAGTTGGGCGGCGATAAATGGTCATGCCTCCTAGTGCAATAGTCATACCATCGTGAACAAGATTCGCAGCTTCGGCTAAGGAAATTCGTTTATGCATGTTTACAGCTTTGTTTTGTACAGCATTGAGTTGTTACATTAGCTTAAAGGAAAGTGATGTCAAGTGACGATACAATAAAATCTAGCACTATTCAAATCTTGACAAACCACTTTTCCTTTACTAAAGTATACACATGCATCAAGAGAGGCTCTGGAAACAGAGTCCGGCAACCTAGGAGTCAACCCAAGGTGCCCATCCACCGTTGTGGAGATGTGGTCACAATTTCGATTGTGGCAACAAATTTGACGGTGGTGACTATCTCGCGCCTCGTTGTGATGCTATCAACGAAGGCGCTTTTTATTTCACCAAGGAAGGTTTTGTATCATGACCCCCATTTACCTCGACCACTCGGCTACTACTCCTGTCGACCCGCGCGTGGTACAGGCTATGCTCCCGTATTTCACCGAAGTCTATGGCAATGCTTCTTCGGCACATTCGTTTGGCCGAAATGCCGAGCATGCGATTGAATCCGCACGTGAAACGATTGCAGTCGTTTTGAAGTGCAAACCGAAGGAAATTATCTTCACAAGTGGTGGTTCAGAAAGTGACAATTTAGCTGTACGTGGCGCGGCTTGGTCGGCACGGCAGCAGGGTAAAGGTACGCACCTAATTACGACCCCAATTGAGCATGGGGCAATCGGTAAAACGATTGAGCAACTGGCAACTTTGCAGGGATTCGAGCGAACCGTTTTACCCGTTGACCATTATGGGCGCGTCAGTGTGCAAGATTTTGAAGCAGCTTGTCGACCGGGAACGACGTTAGCAAGCATCATGTACGCGAATAATGAAATTGGGAGTGTTCAGCCAATCAGCGAATTGGCAGCAATCGCTCATAACCATGGTGCTTTATTCCACACTGATGCCGTACAAGCCGCAGGGCAATTGTCACTGGATGTTGATCAACTTGGGGTCGATTTGCTGAGTATTTCCGGCCATAAGTTTTATGGGCCAAAGGGGGTGGGTGCATTGTATGTCCGCGATGGCGTCGATTTGACTCCTTCACAGACTGGCGGCAGCCATGAACGTGGCCTTCGTGCTGGCACACAAAATACACCGCTGATAGTCGGACTGGCAGAAGCGCTGCGCCTGGCTTATGAGGAACTAGAAAAGCGAACAGCACACTATCGCAGACTGCGCGATCAGCTGATAGGCGGAGTTTTGGCAACTATCCCAAATGCACGCTTGAGCGGTCATGGCAGCCAGCGCTTACCGGCCCACGCCAGTTTCGTGTTCGAGAACATCTACAGCGGAACATTGGTGAGTTTGCTCGATGAACAAGGTATCGCGGCCAGTGCTGCTTCGGCCTGCAAGACTGGCAATCCCGAACCATCGAGCGTACTGTTGGCACTGGACTATGATCGTGACACCGCAGCATGCAGCCTGCGATTGACAGTCGGCGTAGAGACGAAGCCACAGGATATTGATTACACAATCAAGACACTGGCCGCAGCCATTAAGACTTTAATTCGCAAGCCAGAAGGACAAGTGATCGTCGCGTAAGTCGCAGCGACACAAATCACGAATCACTATTTTTGGAGGGCTTCTCGAACGTTCTTGGGAAGTCCTTTTACGACCTGATCGTAGGCGTGATCGACCATTTCCAAGATTTCGTCATCCGATATCGAACCGTCAAAAATGACTGTATTCCAGTGACGCTTGTTCATATGCCAACCAGGAGTCACGGTGGTATAAGTTTGGCGCAGTATTTCCGCCCATGTCGGATCACATTTCAGGTTGGCTTGAAGTGGCGAGGCATTAGTGGGTACAAGGGCAAAAATCTTCCCCTTGACACGCAAAGCCAACGTTTCTTGGTCAAAAGGAAAATCCTGGGTTGCAGCAGGCTTAGCGAGCGCATGATTTTTTAAGGTTTCAAGATCCATATAACATCCTCAACTCGAATGTGCTGTTCATACATCTATGATATGTCCTTCAGCAGCCCGCAACAAACGATCCCATATGGCTGCTCCAAGTCCGGACCGACCAAAGCCATGCACCAAAATCACATCAACGCCTGTTTGATCGAGCGAACGCATAGCGCTAAAGAGATTATGGCTCACTTCCGCTTCAGTTGATCCTAAGGTGACTGTTTCGACTGGCAAGTCGGCAACCTTATTCAATTCATTGGCAGGAAGCAACAGGCCAACTTTCTTGCCCAGCTCGACCTGCTTAATGGCATAGGTTTGCATAGCTGGAATGAGTGCGTCTGCAGAACCGTTAAAAAGCAGCAATTCAGCACGTGGTGAGTAATGTTTATAAAGCATACCTGGCGCTTCAATGCCCTGTTCATCCGCATGAAGATGTTTGGAAACGACTTGCAAATCGGGGATACGGGCTCGCAAAGTTTCAATAGTGACACCACCAGGACGGAGGACAGTTGGATGATCTTTGGTGAGATCGATTATCGTGGACTCGACACCGATTATCGCAGCGCCGCCCTCAAGAATGATATCGATACGTCCGCCGAGATCTTCAAGCACATGGGCAGCAGAGGTGGCACTGGGACGGGCAAAGCGATTGGCACTTGGTGCGGCAACGGGCACGTTAGCAGCTCGCAGTAAGGCAACCGCAACCGGATGGGAAGGCATTCGGACAGCGACAGACGGCATTCCGGCAGAGACATTGGCTGGGACGTTCGGACTACGGAGCAACACAAAGGTGAGCGGCCCAGGCCAGAATTGATTCGCAAGTTGATAAGCCAGGTCAGGGATCTTAATAGCGATTGCGGGTAATTGAGCCAAGTCATATATATGAACGATGACAGGATCAGAAGCAGGACGACCTTTAGCAGCAAATATCCTATCAACGGCCCGGGCATCCAAAGCATTCGCACCGAGGCCATAAACCGTTTCAGTTGGAAAGGCGACTAAGCCACCAGCACGTAAAATCGTCGCAGCTTCGTTGATATATTGAGATTCTGGTGCAATTGGATCAATTGAAATAACACGGGTTATAAGATTGGACATTTATACTTTTCTCAATCGCTTCGAGCAGCACCTAGTCGACTCGCTACAAATGAAATCAAATCGGCATTCTCGCAACGCATACGCCACTCCAACGGAATAGCTTCCAAACCTAACTTAGCTCCCATAATGCCACCGGTGATACAAGCGATTGAGTCGCTGTCACCATTGGTATTGGCTGCTCGGCGCATACAAGCGACGTAATCATCTGGATAACGGAGAACACAGTATAAGGCGAGTGCTACAGCTTCCTCACCCACCCACCCCTGCCCGATGTGATCCAACGCAAGATCCTCATTCGTCCAACCCAGCACATGACCCACCCGTAGAACGGCAAGATCAAATTCGTCGGAGATGCCGGTTGAAAATTCATAGAGACGCGGCATGTAGGTGTCAATGGGCGCATCATCTAGCGCAAGTTTAACGAGGTAGGCGGCGGCAACGGTAGCCGCAATAGCAGTTGGATGACGGTGAGTAATGAGCGCAGTGGCGACTGCCACTTCGCGCAAACGTGTTTCATCATGTTGATAGATGTAAGCGAGTGGAGCAACCCGCATAGCTGAGCCACAGCCTTTCGATTCGGATATGCCTGACTCGCGCCATGAAATACCTGATTGAAATCGTTCGACACCTTTGATACAGGTTGTACCGGGAGCGCGGTTGTTATCAGGGCTATCAAGCCATTCGATGAAGCGGTTGCCAACAGCTTGCATCAGCGTATCGAGGGGCGCAGCTATGCCTGCATCGAGCAAACCGTTGGCAAGCGCAAGTGTCATCTGCGTATCGTCAGAATATAGAGCAGGATTAGGCGGCTGCTGAATGCCTGCCAATCCATATTTTTGACGAATGGTTTCGCGCTGCATGAATTCAACCGGATAGCCCAATGCATCACCCAGCGCCAGCCCAAACAGAATTGCTTCCACCAGATGAGTTGTCGTCTTCATTCATAACCTATTCACATGTTGCTGTTGAGAAACGGTTATAATCATAATAGAGTGAGATTGCAATGGAGTAGTTAAGATGAAAGTTACGCGACGATTTTGGGAGCGTGTCAAACCGCTTTCAATCAGCTTGGTCATTGTATTGGTATTTATTGGCGGATTCGTTTTGGGTAGCCAGCGAAATCCGCTTCTGGCACAAGGTGATACCGCAGCCCCTCCGGCTTCGGCGAAGGATTTTGAACCATTCTGGCAAGTTTACAACCTCATCCAGAGTAGCTACCTTGACCGTGATAAGGTCAGCGACACTAAATTAGTCGATGGCGCAATCAAGGGAATGGTTGATACGTTAGGTGACCAGTTTAGCGGGTATATGGATGCTGAGACATACCCGATGTTTAACAGTGACCTTTCCGGCGAGGTTGAAGGCATTGGCGCTGTCGTCCAAACTGATGAAAAGACCAAAGAAATCAGTATCGCACAGGTACTAGATGGCTCACCAGCCCAAGCCGCTGGACTTAAGAGTGGGGATGTCTTTGTGAAAGTGGAAGGTGCTGATGTCAGCCAGTCAACTCAGTTTGATCTGGTGCGACTGGTGCGTGGTAAAGAAGGTACATCAGTAAACCTTACGATGAGGCGCGGCACAGAAACACTGGATTTCAAGATTAAGCGTGCCAAAATTACGACCCCCGTAGTCGATTCTAAAGAACTTGATAATGGCATCGGCTATATCAAACTCCGCAGTTTCGACGTCAATGCTTATCAAGAGGTCAAAGCAGCAATTGATAAGCTGGGCGGCAAAGACATGAAGGGATTGATATTCGATTTGCGCGGCAATCCCGGTGGGTTATTGACCACAGCAATTGATATTGCGAGCCTGTTCTTGAAAGATGGAACGGTGCTGGTTGAAGATTTTGGCAATGGTAACAAGCAGACCTATACGACCAATGGGAAGTACATTGGTTACGACATTCCGCTTACCATATTAGTGGATGAGAACAGCGCAAGCGCTTCAGAATTAGTGTCTGGCGCAATGCAGGATACGGGACGTGCCAAGCTGGTAGGCGTCAAGACATTTGGTAAAGGTACGGTTCAGACGTGGCAGCAGTTAATCAATGGCGGCGGCATACGACTGACAATTGCACGCTGGTTAACACCAAATGGGCACTGGATTCACGGGAACGGAATCACACCGGATGTCGTGGTAGAGTGGCCACAGGAAAACCGCGATGAGAAGAATGACCCGCAGTTAAAAGCGGCAATTGAGTCATTGACCGCGACTACGCCTGTTCCTAAAGCTGGCTCGTAAAAAAGCCTTCGCCTTGGCTCCAATGCTCACACCAAGACTTTGCAAGGTGTGAGCATCGTGCTATACTGCGGCGGCTTTAAATAAATTAATCAGGAGATTCTGCCATGCAGGTGGCTTTACAAATTGCTTCAATTATCATCTCGATTGTGCTGATCATTTTGATCATGCTTCAAGTTAAGGGCGGCGCATTGGGAAACCTGCTGGGTGGTGATGCTGGCGGTGGAATTTCGCGTACGCGACGTGGATTGGAAAAGACACTTTTCCAAATTACTATCGGCTTGTCGATTGCATTTTTAGCGATCTCTATTCTGTCAGTGGTCGCTAACAAGGCCGCGTAGCCAACTCTGTTAAGTCAATCAGGCTTGATATGGATGCTATTTACGAGGTGTTTTGTGACCATGCAAAACACCTTTTTGCATTGAAAGTATAAGAGGCTGTTATGCTGCGAGGTTTCCGCTGGCAAATCCTTGTTTTAGTGATGGCGCTTATTCTCTTTGGTATTAGCCTCGCAAGCCGAATGGGCGACAACAATAATCCGCAGACAATTGTACCAACCGCAACGTTAGGCGCGACAGCGACAAATGCACCTACATTAGCTCCCACTGACATTCCGGTTGTACTTACACCGAATATTAGTAACGCAGCAGGTATTCCCACCTATAAAGAAGCCTTGATCGGTAATGTACAGCGGTTAAATCCGCTACTAGCAAATCTGAATCCGGTTGACCGCGATATTACATCGCTCATTTTTGAAGGCCTGGTGAAAATCAATGCTTACGGCGAGCCTATACCATCATTGGCTAAGAGTTGGGTGATTTCTTCAGACGGTTTGGATTATGTGTTCCAATTACGCAATGATGTGCTATGGCAGGACGGTGTACCGTTTGGGTCAGCAGACGTCTTATATACAATAAGCATTTTGCAAGCGGGTGATTTTCCCGGTGATCCAGCGTTAGGCGCATTCTGGCGCACAATTGAAGTGCAACAACTCGACACTGAACAGATCCGTTTCCGATTGACACAGCCATTAGGCAGCTTCCTGGATGCAATGCAAATAGGGATGCTACCAGAACACGCACTGCGTGGCACAACTGCAGCACGATTGGCAAGTCATCCATTTAACCTGTCTCCAATTGGTACTGGACCCTATCAACTAGAGGCATTACGCTCGACCAGCAACAATCGAACTGATATTGTCGATTTACGCGCGGCCCCTGTTTACCGGCAGCGACCAGAGGGACAAGTTGGTTATAAAGTGGATCGTATCAGTTTCCGATTGTATGGCACATTTGATGAGGCTGTAGGCGGATTAAAAAATGGAGATGTGGACGGGTTAGCGGGGCGAAACCGAGAAGAAAGCGCTGCGCTGCTCGATCTCTCCAACGTCAGTTTACATACGACAGTAGAACCGACGTTGGGCGCGCTTATTTTCAACTGGGGAAGTGACAAAACTAAATTTTTCCGCGAGCAACGTATCCGGCAAGCCCTACAAATTGGGCTAAACCGCAACTTGTTAGTGGCGCAGAACTTAAAAACCGCGTCCATGAAAATTGAAGCCGTTACTGCCAACAGTCCGATGATTCCCGGTTCCTGGGCATATACAAATGATTTGCCATGGCCTACACCAGATTTAACGGTAGCAACCCAATTACTTGATACGTCAAATTTAGGCAACGGGAAGGCAGGCGGAGCAGAATCGACACCTGATCCCAGCGGCAAACGCTTTAGCTTCAGCATACTTACGCCAGATGTGCCTAACATCGTTAGTCTGGCACGGGACATCGCAAACCAATGGTCTCAATTAAATATTGATGTCACTGTAGAACCGGTAGACAACGATAACTATCAGAAACGACTTGATTCAGGCGAATTCGGCGCGGCAATTGTCGAACTTTCGATGATAGGTAGTGCAGACCCCGATGTATATCAGTTTTGGGATGCTGATCAGTACCCTGACGGGAAAAATTACGGCGGCGTAGACGACCGGCGAATCGCAGAAGATTTGGAACGGGCGCGTGGCGATTTCAGTGGGATTAACCGTTCTATCCGTTACCGGAACTTCCAAGAAGATTTTATCTCAAGGGCGATTGCTATTCCGCTGTATTACCCCTTGTACACCTATGCTGTATCCGCAAAGGTTTCGGGTGTACAGCTGGGATTCATGGGATCCCCTGCCAGCCGATTCACAAATATACAGGATTGGACACTCAGCCAATAGAAACGCGTGTCAAAGTGCATTTTCGCCTGTCAAAATCTGGGTGAGCAATTCTTTGCGTGCGCTGCCTCCTAGCATCTCGAGCTTGCGAACGCCGAGAGGGTCTATCACTTCGCGTAAGAGGCGCACTTCTTCCGCCGATGGGGCCAATGTTTCAGTTAGGTCAGATGCGATTTCTAAAGTGAAGCCTGTTTTCTTCTGGATTTGATCGATACTTATTCCGGGATGGAAATGTGTCAGCCTCATGCGACCATTGATCCAATCGAATTGGCCTAAATCAGTCACGAGATAACGAACCCCTGTCCCGTATTTACGCTGGGCGCTGTGGCCTAAACCGCTGACAAAATCCAACCTTTCAACAAATATCACACGAGAATGGCGCGGGACATAGAGGTGGATTTTATTAGAGAAAGTGGTCACATCGGGGATACCACCCGTACCAGGAAGGCGCATACGTGGATGAAAGTAATCGCTACCGAAAGCAACATTGTTAAAGTTACCCTGTGCATCTACCTGTGCCGGTCGGAAAAACTCTTTTAGTTCATAAGCGGGCAGTAAATCGGCTGAACCAACGACGAAACCAAAATGCATCTGCGCCTTTGACAGCCACATCTCTTCGACCCGACCAACACCCAGGGGTGACCAATCTTGTACCAAACTCTGTCCAATAGCCGAAGTGAACTTAACGTTAGGAGCGTGGGTACACTTCGCCAAAATGAAGCCGGCCATAACGAGAGGTGTGCTGATGCCCTGAGCCAACAATTCACCGTCGACGACTTGCCGAGCTATACAAACTGAAATCAATTCATCAACGGTGAATTCGGTCATATGCTAATCTTCCGCTTTACTACCTGTGCCATCCATACGTACCATGATCGGCTTGAATTTGCCTACAATATCCAGTAATTCGGCCTGTGCCGCCATAACTTGTTCCACATTCTTGTATGCCTGAGGCGATTCGTCAAGTCCGGCACCAATCAACGTGACACCACGCGCATTAAGATACTTATCGCGCTCGGTCTTGGTAATGCTCTTGAGGGCAGCACGACGACTCATTGCGCGGCCAGCACCGTGAGAGGCGGAATTCAGGGACTCACTAACGCCTTTGCCGCGAACCAGATAACCGGGATCAGCCATAGATCCGGGGATTAAGCCCATCACACCTTTTCCCGCAGGCGTAGCCCCTTTGCGATGAACTATGACTTTTTGACTGCCTCGACCTTGATCTGGTGATTTTGGCAGCGTTTCCCTCCATGCAAAATTGTGATGATTTTCCACAACAGCAACCGGTTTCAGTCCGACCGCCTTCGCAACACGCTTGTGGATAATTTCGTGATTAGCTGAAGCAAATCGACCAGCCAGTTCCATTGCTAACCAATACTCCTGACCTTCATGCCAATCGAGTGGAAGCCACGCCAAATGTTGGATAGCTTTATCCAAGTTCGGATGCATGGTCTGAGCGAGTGCAGAATAATGATTTGCGATCTTAAAACCTACCCCACGTGAGCCACTATGGGATAACAGTGCAAGATACTGTCCGGCCTTTAGTCCGAGTTGATCTTCATCTTCATCCAGGGTGAATGCACCCCATTCGACAAAATGATTACCGCTGCCACTGGTACCCAATTGGCCGTATGCGGTATCTTTTAGCGAGGCCAAGAACTTATTTTCTGACCAAGCTGGATCATCCAACACTTCATGCTCAGCGCGCAGATTACCTGACCTTTTGCCCCCGGCACCAAAAACAGTTTGCTCAACTAAGGCATTTTTAAATTGTGCGTTTTTCTGTCCGATGACAATTGGCGAAACAGGAAAAATCGAGAAGCGGACACGACAAGCTATATCAACACCAACAGCATAGGGTATGACAGCATTATCGGTAGCGAGTACTCCACCAATGGGTAAGCCATAACCAACGTGTGCATCCGGCATGAGCGCACCTGCAACACTTATCGGTAAACGCATAGCTGTGTCCATCTGGGCACGTGACTCGGCTTGAATATATTCAGCACCCCAAACTTTGTAGGGTAATGGTGTCTCACGGGTTTCTTCATCGTACTGTGCCATCGTATTTCACTCTTCAATAAACAGTTCATTTGACATCTTAGAGGGTCACAACGGTTTTATCAATCCTGTTTGAATGTCTTTTTACAAACACTTACAAGTGGAGTGCGTCTTTTGCCACTTCTCTCAAGTATGTTACAATGAAGGTATGATGTTAGGAAAGTTATCCAAAAACCACCGGATAAATCACGGGAGCGCACATGTCATTCGTAACCATCCTGAAACAAGCCGATATTTTTTATGAACTTTCCAATACGCAACTTGAGCTGGTCGCTTCAATTTGTACAGATAAAATGTATCAGGCAGGCGAACTCGTTTTCGAAGAAAACACGCCGGGCAGCGAGTTATGCATTATCGCAGACGGCGAAGTTGAGATTCAAGTGAATCCGGCGACGCTGGGCAAGAAGGACGAAGGGAACGGTTCATACACGATTGCCACTTTGCGTCGAGGCCAGTCGTTCGGTGAGGTGACGTTGGTTGATGAAGGTTTGCGATCAGCTTCGGCACGTGCATCACAACCGGACACACACTTACTAGCCGTTCCACGCGCAAAACTGATGTTGTTATGCGATACTTATCCGCAACTGGGTTACCGGTTGATGCGAAACCTAGCGGCTGATCTTGCGATGAAAATACGGCACACGGATTTGCAGGTACGAGAAGTATTGACATGGGCACCGCGCAAGTAAGTTAATTTCCACGGTTATTTTTGCTTAGGATGAGCGCACATAACCTGTGCGCTTTTTTGTGAATGGTCATATTTATGGATTTCCATGTGGTTGTGGCACTCGCGTGCCTGTTTATTGGACTGTCGAAAGGTGGCTTAGGCGGGCCAGTCCCCGTAGCAATGCTAACTCCCCTGCTCAGCCTCATAATGCCCGCATCACAAGCTGTTGGAATCATACTGATCCCATTAATGGTAGGTGATGTAATGGCGGTCACCTTTTACTGGCGCAAGTGGGATATAGAACGCATCAAGCTTCTTCTACCATCGGCGGTAATTGGTATTTTATTCGGTGCGTTTGTACTGTTGACACTGGCAAATAGCGGTCAAAATGTGGTGATTAAACGACTGATCGGATTATTTACACTGGTGGTGGTCATCTACAAAGTGAGCGATAGTATGCTCACCAGTTTGAACTACCAGCCACGTCAGTGGCATGGTTATCTAGCAGGCTGGCTGACCGGATTTGGATCATCACTGGCAAACGTCGGCGCACCACCCTACACAGCCTACATGCTCCTCAGAAAGATTGACGATCCCGTTGTGTTTTTGGGAACCACGTCGTTATTCTTCGCGATTGTAAATGCAGTTAAGCTCCCGTTGGTCCTTTCTAATCCCAAGGTTTTGGATCTGCATATACTCGCGAGTATTTTGTGGGCGCTGCCCCTGATACCTATTGGTGCGTGGTTGGGGCGAAAATCAGTCAATTACGTGAATGCAAAAGTATTTGAGCGCGTGATGCTGGTACTACTATTAATATTGAGCATCTTTACACTGGTGGCATGATTTCGGAAAAAGAGGGCGCAAGACATTGCGCCCTACAAACATATTTGACTATTTTATGAGGCGAACGAATTTCCGCTTGCCGACTTGAAGGACAACTGGCAGCATTTCCGGGGTAATAGCCGCTTGTGGATCAGTAACGGGCTGCTCGTTTAGGCGAATGCCATTCTGCTGCATGAGGCGCTTGGCTTCGCCACCGCTGCCAACCATATCAAGACGACGTAGAATATCCAGGACTTTTTCGGTGGTTTCGAGCTTTTCTTCAGGTATGTCTTCGGGCAGGCCACCGTGACTGCGAAAGACTTCATCCCAGTGCTTTTGGGCAGCCTGCGCATCATCAGCACTATGGAAAATGGTGACAATATCACGAGAGAGGCGCATTTTGACTTCATTCGGATGCAATTTACCCGATTGAAGATCCGCTTCCAGTACTTTGAGCTGCGTAGGCGACCACCCCAGAATCAACTTGTGATAAACAGGCATGACTTTATCCGGCAGACTCATAACTTTGCCGAACATATCTGAGGGTTCAGCCATAATCGGAATGTGATTACCAAGACTCTTGCTCATCTTGATTTCGCCATCCGTACCAGGGAGACTTTCGCCCATGATGATGGCTACCTGTGGACGCTGCCCCATCGCTTCTTGAAGCTTGCGCCCTGCGACGACGATGTTAAATAGCTGATCTTGTCCACCGACCTGAACATCGGTTTCTTGAGCGACAGCATCATAACCTTGCATGAGACCATAGAAAAGTTCATGCAGGTAAATCGGCAGACCATCATCCAAGCGGCGTTTGAAGTTCTCGCGGACAAGGAACTGCTGAACTGTAAAGTTGCTGGCGAGGCGAATAATATCGGCAAAATCGAGGGTGGCGAGCCATTCGTCATTGAAGCGAACGCGGGTTAATTCGCGATCCAAGATTTTGAAAGCTTGGTCGGCATAGGTTCTGGCGTTTTCATGCACCTGCTCGACGGTGAGCTGGTCACGAGCTTTGTCCTTATCCGAAGGATCACCAATAAGGCTGGTGAAACTACCGATGAGGAAGGTGACATCGTGACCAAGTTCCTGAAACTGGCGCAGCTTCCGCATGGTGATGGTGTGACCGAGATGCAGGTCAGCAGTACGCGGATCATAGCCACAGTAGACACGCAGAACGCGACCGGCTTTTTCGGCCTCGGTGAGGCGTACGTGAAGCTCTTTACGCATGGTTTCTTTGGTTCCCGGATCGCCATATTCCGCGCCGGACATGAGAATGTCTACTTGCTCATCAATAGTGGGCATAAGAATTTCCTAGTTAAAACGTGTGTGAATTTATGGGAGTAGTATAACGAACGGGCGTTAAAGGTGGAATAGTCGATAGTCAGTAGTCTTTAGTCGTCAGTCTCTAGTCATCAGCCAATACAAGTTACAAGAGGCAAGTTTTCAGTTACAAGTGACAAGGGAAATATTAGCAAATTATATAAGTTGCAATTGATGCAGATTTTGCAATTTATCCGCCGAAATGGCAGGCGGGAGTGAGGGAGTAAGGCGCTGAATTGAGACAAAATGCAGCGTGGAGGCCCGGCTGATGCCGCTGAATGCAGCGAATGGGTCGGGTGTGTCCGCCGCGTGCATATTGTTGTGCTGTTGCAGCGGACGCGAGGGAGGCATTCGCGGAAAATGCAAAGGCAAAAACTTAACGCAAAGACGCAAGGGTGCAAGGACGCAAAGGAAATACAGGGAACGATTTAACACAAAGCCCCCAAGGCACAATGACACAGAGATAAGGCAATCGTAGCATAGGTTGAGGGTGTTCGGGTTACATTTTGGTAGCTTTTTGCGAGGGAAGTTGCTAACGGTTTTGAGGGGACATGAGAACCATTGAAGTTAGCAGATGGTTAGAATACAGTATGTTCTTCAAAAGCAGTTTTAGCATTCGGCTGGCGTAATAAATTCCGCCCTACGAGGACTCACAATGACGGGAAGTTAAAAGGATAGCCTATCAGCATTGATAAGAGCGGGCACAACGAAACCCGATATAGTTACCAGAGCTAGATGGGAAACTGAAGTTGCGGTCGTCAGCGCGAATAGCTGAAGGATCGTCACTCCATGAGCCACCACGTAAAACGCGTCGAACATCCACGCTCTTATTACTTACCTCACGACTATCATCGCCCTTATATGGATAAGGCTGGTAGATGCTGCTGACCCATTCCGACAGGTTGCCGCTGAGGTCAGAGGCACCCACCCAAGAATTACCAGTGGGACGGCTACCAACATCAGCAGTTTGGTTATTGGTATTGATGTAATAAACCAAATTGTCAGCTATGAAATCATTCCCCAAGGGTAAATGAGATTATCCGGGCCACGAGTCGCGTATTCCCCTTCCCGTTCAGTTGGCAGACGTGCGCCTCGCTTTTCGCAAAAGTCGTGTGCATCAAACCATGTTACCGAGTCGCGTGGGCGATTATCACCTTTAAAATAACCTTCTGAGGCATACTGTTTATTGGTCACTTCATAGTGATCAATCCAATAAGGTTGGTCGAAACATTGTTGGTTGACAGGTTTTTCGTCCTCTTCACCGTCATTGCTACCCATCATAAAGCAACCAACAGGGACGAGCGCCATTTCGTAGCCGCCAAAAGTTTGATATTGAGGTGACCAATCGGTGTTTTTGGTGACAGGATTACCGGGAAAGCCAAGTGGAATAGAGGTAGAGAATGATGATAAGGTGGGTGTCTTAATAAGTGATAAGGCAAGTGAGTTTTGGTTATTTAGATTTGAAAAAACTAAAGCGGATATAGCGAGCGCTGCTAACACAAACGTGTATATATACCATGACCGAGGTGGCCTAGCTGGTAAATCCATAAAACGACGTTTTTGGTCTTCAACAATACCATCGTTTGCAGCAATGGATTTTACTTTGGATTGAGTAGAAGTAGGAAATCGAAGAATGTCATTAGTAAGCTGTTGAAACCCGTGTGCCTGATTAGAAGTTAAGTCAATATATTGAATACCTGCCAACTGGACAGGCATCTTAGCCTTTTGTGCCATGACCGGAATTATGGTCTTCTTGACTTGCTGGGCGTAGTGAATCTCTTTGAGGACAAAACTACGCCCATTCGGATGGTTTGCGGGGCGATTAACATCTCTCGAAAGTAAGACAACAACTAAATCAGCACGGTCAATTTCATCTTGAATTTGCAACGCCCAATCTTCACCAGAATAAAGCGATGTATCCATCCAAGCGGTGACATCAGGCAATGTATTGAGTGCTTCACTCAGTTGAAGAGCTAAATCACGCGTATCGGCTTTGGCGTAAGAGATAAAGATATGCATAAAAGCCCTTAGTCGTCAGTCGTTGATTATCCGGCAAAAGCAAATATAGCACGATATATTAAAATGCACATGGTTCCTAGCCGGGATAGTAGACGATGCGCGGGTCAGTGGCAGGACGCTGGTAGTCGAAGGCAGCATCGGTTAGTTTATGGAGATTGTAGACAGGTCGCCAACCCAAAAGGAATTTGGCTTTGGTGTTGTCGAGCCATGTGGAGTAATAGGGTGTGGTGAATTCAACCGTAGGATAACCACGTGTCGAGGCGAGATATTTACCTAATTCGCCATAATCAACAGGTTCGTCCATACAGATATTGAAGGTTTGCTGACGGGCAGCAGGATGGTCGATAGCGGCAAGAATTGAACTGACCAAATCATCCACGTGAACGAAGTTGCGTTTTACAGGCTTGCCATCTGCGCCAAGCATGACGGGTATGGTATGTGACGCGATATAGGAATCAGCGGTTTGAGCATCGACAAAGTCACGCCAACGAGGACCACCGAAAACATCTTCGCCAAAAGATAACTGATATTTGAAATCGTCTTTCTCCATAATCCACGGGGCGCGCAGGCAGCAGCCGTTTAGATTGTACTGGATGTAATATTGCTCAAGCATGACTTCTTCAAGGACTTTGGAGAGGGCATAGCAACCGGGATAGGCGCTGTGTTTCTGCTGTTCGGTGACAGGAACAGGATGTGGATAAACAAAATGTCCCATACCTGCGTCGCCACCGATGAGGATAAACTGCTGGAAAGTTGGGCTGACACGGCTGGCTTCCAACAACCAGAACATGCCTTTGATAGCAACATCCATGATGTCGAGCGGGGTTTCTTTGCAGGTGGCAAGATGCAGGATATGTGTCACGCCATTCATGGCTTGATTAACCACATCCTGATCAGAGAGGGAACCACGCACGACTTCGAGGCGATCATGCGGCGGCAGCGTGCGGTTATGACAAAGGGCGCGGACGGTAAAATCCGAAAAACGAGCATCATCCCAAAAGCGGTTGATGAACGCCTGCCCTACCTTGCCAGTTGCTCCTGTAATTAAAAGTCGTTTAGTCATCATTTCCTCAGATAATTTTTCACCGCAGAGACGCAGAGAAAGAAGAGAGTAAGAGATTATATTATTCACAAGGATGATTGTACCCCTTGTTGGGCGCAAAATGACTGACTATAATTCCAAAAATATTCTACATGAACCCCACCCCCAGCCCCTCCCCGCAAGCAAGGAGGAGAGCAATACAAAATCTTTCTAAAGTGGGTGGAAGTAAATCGTATTGAGAATTACGCTTAATAAATGAAGGAATTGAACCACGCTATGAAACCGATGAGCAGCAGTGAAGCGCGACAAGCATTTTTAGACTTCTTTGAAGAACACCGCCACAAACCGGTGGCTTCGTCGTCGCTGGTGCCGGGAAATGACCCTACCCTACTGTTCACGAACGCCGGTATGGTGCAGTTCAAAGATGTATTTTTGGGGATGGATAAACGCGATTATAAACGAGCAACCACATCGCAAAAGTGTATGCGCGTTTCTGGCAAACACAGCGATTTGGAAAATGTCGGCCCATCACCACGTCACCACACTTTCTTTGAGATGTTGGGAAACTTCAGCTTTGGTGATTACTTCAAAGCGGATGCGATTAAGTTCGCTTATACGCTCCTGACAGAAGTGTATCAACTTCCGAAAGAACGTTTGGCATTTACCGTTTACCAGAGCGATGATGAGGCGTTCAACATTTGGGTCAAGGACATGGGGGTTGATCCGAAGCGGGTGGCCCGTTTGGGTGCGAAGACTAACTTCTGGCAGATGGCGGAAACAGGACCATGCGGACCAACAAGCGAACTGCACTGGGATAAATATCCGGAACGCGGTGAGGACGATATTATCCCATCGCTGACCAAAGAAGATGATCGATTCTTAGAACTGTGGAATCTGGTCTTCATGCAATTCAACCGGACACAGGATGATCCCGAAAACACAGGCAAGTTTGATGTACCGCTGCCTGCGCCGGGGGTTGATACCGGTATGGGATTGGAGCGCATCCTAAGTGTGGTGAATGGTGTCACCAACAACTACGATACAGACCTGTTTATCCCGATTTTCAAGGCGACACAGGCGCTTACAGGCGATACAGATGCCCAACGAGATGCGAATATTGTTCCGTACCGTGTGATCGCTGATCATGTGCGAGCAGCGGTGTTCTTGATCTCTGATGGCGTGCTGCCGGGGGCAAAGGGGCGTGACGCTGTATGCCGTTTGGTTATACGGCGGGCGGCGCGATTCGGGAGCAAGCTCGGTTTCACCGAACCATTCCTCGGCAAAGTGGCACAAGCCGTCATTGATGTAATGGGCGGACATTATACGGATCTGGTAGAACGTGCCGAAGCTATCAAGAAAGTGATTACACAGGAAGAAATTCGCTTCCGGCGAACGCTTGACCGCGGATTGGGTGAACTGGAAGCAGAACTGGATGCGCTGGCACAAACTAATCAGACCGTGCTGGCAGGTGATAAGGCATTCTATCTGAAGGCGACGATGGGACTACCGATCCAAGTGATTAAGGATGTGGCGGAAGAACGCGGTTACAGCGTAGATGAAAAAGGCTATAACGCGGCAGATGCGGAACACAGCACCATCAGCGGTGGTGGTCAAGCGATGGGCGAAATTGATGCAAGCGAAGCCTATAAAGCCACGCTTGAACACTTAAAATCCAGTAAGCAAGTGGGCGATAAGGGTGTGGCTTATAACCCATATGCCGATACCACGGTCGACGACAAGATACTTGCCATTTTCCGTGAAGGGCAACCAGTCGATAGTGCGATTGCCGGCGAAAAAGTCGAGATCGTACTGGGCAAAACGGGATTTTATGTTGAGTCGGGCGGACAGGTCAGCGATACCGGTACAATCAGTGGTGATGCCTGGACAATTGAGATTGAAGATACCAAGCGGCCTATTGGTGGGTTGATCGTACATGTGGGTGAAGTGGTTGAAGGTCAACCTAAGATTGGTGATGAAGCCCATGCTGAAGTGGACATGGAACGGCGTGCCAGCATCACACGCAATCACACCGGAACCCATCTGTTACAGGCAGCGCTACGAAACAAGCTGGGTACGCATGTACAACAACGCGGCTCGTTAGTATCTCCCGACCGATTACGCTTCGATTTCGTTCATGACCAAAAGGTGAGCGCTGAGGAAATTGCCGAAATTGAGAAACAGGTCAACGATGTTATTCTGGCGAATTATCCGGTTAAGGCTGTTGAAAAGTCACTAAATGAGGCCAAAGAAGAGGGTGCGATGGCTTTGTTTGGCGAGAAATACGGCGACCGCGTGCGGACGATCACGATTGCCAAGAACGGCGACCGATACAGTTATGAACTGTGCGGTGGTGTACATGTTCCAGAAACAGCAGAAATCGGTTCGTTTATCATCGTGAACGAAGGCAGTGTAAGCGCAGGCATCCGCCGTGTGGAAGCGCTAACCGGACGCGGCGCGGTAGAATACATGCAGAATACGCTCAACACATTGGGCAATATCGCACAGCAGTTAGGTACTACACCGGAGCAAGCCGGTACGCGGGTTCATGCATTGCAAGCGGAACTGGCGAACGCGAAGAAACAAATCGGACAGCTCCAGCGTGAAACGGCGAAAGCCCAATTTGAACGACTGACACCAGAAACGCTCAATGGGGTCGAGACTGTTATCGGACAATTTGAAAACATCCCTGTGGATACGCTACGCGAGATGGCCGATTGGTTCCGAAGTAAGGTCAAGAGTGGCGTTCTGGCCGTTGGCAGCGTGGTTGATAATAAACCGCAACTGCTGATCGTGGTGTCGGATGATCTGACGAAAAAGGGATTACACGCGGGTAACATCATCAAAGAAGCAGCAGCTATTGTTGGCGGTGGTGGTGGTGGACGTCCGAATATGGCACAAGCTGGTGGTAAGGATGCCACCAAACTATCAGATGCACTGAATAAAGCGCGGGAATTAATCGCTCAGAATTATAAGGGCTAATGGCAACCAAAGCCGATTACATTCAGCTTGAGAATGCGGATGACGTAGGATCTATCCGTGATCGTTTGTCATTTCTGCGCGGTCAGCGACTGCTGTTGATCTGGCCGGAGGAAGGCACGCTTCTGACGCGGAAGCTCGATCTGGTATTAATCCAGCGCGAGGCGATGCGACGGGCGATCCGATTGGCGCTGGTGACGCACGATGCGGAAGTGATACGCCATGCCAGAGAATTGAATATTAGCACCTTCGAAACTATTGGTGCGGCAGAAAGAGGACGTTGGAAACGGGGACGAGGCAAAGTCTTTACCAACCGCTTCCAACGTCCAAAAGATGATCCGATTCCCGATGATCTGAAAGAAATTGCCAGTCGAATTTATTCAGAAGAGACTGCCCAGGAAAAACGCTGGCGGCGCATCCGGCGATTCATTGGTGCAATCGTATTTGTAGGCATTGCTCTGGCATTGGGCTATTTGTTATTGCCAAGCGCAACTGTGACTATTACCCCAGCAACGCGACGCGTATCCACCACAACGGATATTACTGTTTCGCCACAAACATTAGGCATCGACATTGAAAACCACATCATACCCAGCAGTCCAATGAGCATCCAAATTGATGACAGCGGTACAGTCGAAACGACCGGCGTCAAATCGTTGGAAGATGCAGCCGCAGCGGGATCTGTGGTATTCATTAATAAGACGACAAGTCCGGTAACGATACCCGCCGGTACAGTCGTGACGACCAGTGCGGGAACGCCAATACAATTCCGCACCACAATAGAAGCAAAACTACCCGGTGGTGAGGGGCTTCAACTTGAAGTGCCGATTGAGGCCTTGCAGGCTTCGGCAGGTTCAGCGGGGAATGTGGACAGCGGCACGATTAACACGATTATCGGACCGATGGCCGATAGTGTGACGGTTCGCAATGTGGCTGCAACGGCGGGTGGCACAACACGCACTCAGCACATCGTCACTGATGAGGATATGGCGACTGTACTAGCCATCGTCAAACAACAGCTTCAAACCCGCGCTTATGTGGAAATGCAGTCGCGATTAACTGCTAAACAGTGCATCATTTTAGACACGATCAAGATTGGTGAGGAGCGAGACGACTGGAAAACCTACAGCGCCAAACCCGGGGATGTGGTTGACTCACTAACATTGAGCATGAAAGCTGTGGTTGATGCAGTGCTGGTGGATGAGACATTTTCCCAACAGGTGGTCCTGGCACAACTGACCAAACAGATGCAACCCGGTGAGGCGATAAAACCGGACAGCGTCACCTATGACTTAGGATGCCAATCGACCGGCCATATTGATGCCGCAACGGGACAAATTATGTTCCAGATGGGCGGCACCGCGGTCGTAAATATGCAAATCGATACCGAACAGGTACGCCAACAAGTGGTGGGACGCTCGTTCAATGACGCGACGGCTTCGTTGGTAACTGATTTGAGACTGCAACAAGGCATTCCTCCGCAAATCAGTGTGTGGCCACAGGGTTTTGACCGTATGCCGCTGCTGCCGTTTCGTATTGCCATCCAAGTACAAGATGCCCCCACCCCTTCATGAGCGGCAAACTGCTCTGCATTGATCACGGATTGAAGCGGATAGGTCTAGCCGTTAGTGACACGCTGGGTTTGACGGCGCGCGAACTGACGGTTATCAATCGCAAGACGAATGCAGAAGACTTCACGCGGATTAACCACATTGCAAGTGAACAGCGGGTAGTGGGCATTGTGGTGGGTATTCCTGTGAACAGCGAAGCGCAAGCCGGCGAATACACTCAAGGGGATACGGTGCGGCGCTGGATTGAACGCTATTCGCAAACCACTACATTACCCATTATTACATGGGACGAGCAACTGACGAGTCTGGATGCGCGGGAACTCTCGATCCAAAAAGGGCGCAAGGTACGTGATCCGATTGACGACCTGGCGGCACGAGTGATTTTGCAGAGCTATTTAGATGCAGTACGGGATGGATTAGCAGGGTAATACAAAGTGTTTTTCACCACAGACACACAGATCAAAATAGCGACAAATTTGAGACTCTAGATTTACAGAGGACGTGAAGATTGAATCGCACGATTAAAATTATCGTAATTGCGGCAGCGTTATTCTTGATTGCGGCAGTCGCCTGTGTGGGAATTATGTTTTTTGTTTCGGGCGGTAAACCAGTACGGTTTGTCCAGCGAACGCTTATTCAAATTTCGCTTTCGGGACGGCAGGCAGATTTGAACCACGCCATGAGCAACGATACTTCACCAGTACGGTTCACAGTCAACACAGGTGATACACCGCGAACCATTGCCCAAAATCTAGTCACGTCAGCACTAATCGCGGATGCCCAATTATTCGTTGACTACGCACAACTTAATGAACTCGACACGCAACTACAAGCTGGAACATACTTTTTAAAGCGTTCGCAGACACTGGCTCAAATCGCGATGGCGTTAACGGACTCGCGCAACAGTTTTATTCCATTTCGAATTATTGAGGGTGAACGGATTGAAGAAATCGCCGCCAAAATTGATGGCGCGCAGGCCTATTTCGGGTTTAGTGGTGCGGAATTTATGGTGCAGGTAAGAGCGGGTGCAACCAGAGATGAAGCCTTCGCAAGTAAAGTGGGGCTGCCAGCGGGTGCTTCCTTAGAAGGATTTCTTTATCCGGATACTTATCAACTACCGGCCGATGTAACTGCAGAAATGTTACGAAATATCTTGCTCCAAAATTTCAATAATAAAGTGAGTGATCAGGTCATCAGTGATGCAGCAGCGCAGGGATTATCATTGTTCCAAGTGGTGACACTTGCTTCTATCGTGCAGCGTGAGGCGGTTCATGTCGACGAACAGCCTATGATTGCAGGTGTATACCGCAACCGTATGAATATCAACATGCGGCTGGAAGCTGATCCAACTGTCCAGTATGCAATCGGGTTTCGGAATGGGAGTTGGTGGCCACAAATCACAGCAGATAACTACAGTAATGTGGATTCGGCGTATAACACATATTTGAATAATGGTCTACCGCCGGGGCCTATAAGCAATCCGGGCATATCTGCTATTCAAGCAGTGGTTTACCCAACCCAATCTGATTTCTTGTTTTTTAGGGCGGACTGCCGTTCAGATGGTTATCATAGTTTTGCGAGGACATTCGAAGAACATGTGGCGAATTGTCCTTCGTAGCTGGTGGTTAATACTTGTAAGATATAGGTCTTACATACCAGATCTTATCTATCGTCTGATATGGGTGAAGCCGCGCACAATAATTGTATGTTTGTGCTTATTATTGATATTGGTTGGGTGCAGCGGGAGAAACGAAACCAAAATTCAAAGGATTGCATTGTTAGCGCCATTTGAAGGACGTAACAGCGAAATTGGCTACGATGCTTATTATGCTGTGCGATTGGCAATTCAAGAACATGGCAATGACGACATTGAACTGCTGGCAATCGATGACGGTGGTAGTCCAACAAGCGCAGCGTTACGCGCGAGGGCATTAGCCAGTGATCCTTTGGTGAAAGTAGCAATTGCTTTAGGGAACAATGCTACACAAGCAGAAGCACAGGAAGCATTCGAGGAACTGCCATTGATTATTGTAGGGCAATGGCAGGCCAAGCCAATCGGAAAAAACATCTATATGTTGGCAAGCGCCAACTTGGATAATATCCTGACACCATTTGATCACATTGTCACGGTAACTGAGGCAGCGGCTATTCAAATTCCGATTGTAGGCGGTGAGTTATTTTCACTGACCCAATTCCCATTATTAAGCAAAAACCCTGACAATATAACAATTGCTAGTAGTGCCAGTTTGCCGGACGCGGATTTCACACAGCGCTATTTGAGCAGCGGGCAATATGTACCCCAACCGGGTTTACTGGCGACACTGACATATGACGCAGCGGGGATCGCACTTAGCGCGATACGTATTAACGATGCAAACCAGAGTATTGCAATCGGCAGCTACACTGGGTTAAACGGCAACATTCATTTCGTTGGTGGGTACTGGGTTGATGCACCCATCAACTATTATCGCTATGACGCTAAGGGCGATTTAACGCCCGAAAATCGTCCCGTAAAATAAGGGGAGCGGTTCAACTGACGTATCGCTAATGTGGATAGCTTGCTCAAGACGTGCGTGACAGGTCGCAAGCTGGGCTTGAGCCTGGGCATGAATGGTAACGAGCGGCGCACCTGCCACAATTTTATCCCCGACTTTGACATGGACTTCTAGACCAACGCCAAAATCTATCGAATCACCTTTTTTCTCGCGGCCCGCACCAAGGTCAAATGAGGCAATCGCAATTTCTTCAGCAGCAACCTGAGCGACATATCCGGATTTTGAAGCCGTTAAAACATCGACAATCGGCGCTTTGGGAAGCAGCGACGGATCATCGACCATACTAACATCCCCTCCCTGCCCCATGACCAATTGACGCAGTTTGGCAAAGGCTTGACCATTGTTGAGTTGCTCAATAAGTAACGCCCGAATTTCGCCATTGTCTTTCCATTTCTGACCTTGCCCTGCGAGACGGAGCATATAACCGGCAAGTTCAAGACAATGTTCGCGCAAATCGGCTGGTCCACCTCCCCGTAAGCAAGTAATGGCTTCGGTCATTTCGAGCGCATTCCCTACTGCTGATCCAAGAGGTTGATTCATGTCTGAAAGCACAGCAACCATATCACGACCAGCATCCACGCCAATGTCCACCATTATTTGCGCCAGTTCGCGGGCATCATCAGCGGTTGCCATAAATGCCCCTCGCCCCACCTTGACATCAAGCACAATACCGTTGGCTCCAGCTGCAATCTTCTTGCTCATGATGCTACTCGCGATAAGTGGCAAACATGGAACTGTGCCTGTAACATCACGCAGGGAGTAGAGTTTGCCATCGGCAGGGGCGAGATCGTGGGATTGACCGGAGAGAACAATACCATTTTCGCGAATCAGTCGACGGAATTCTTCGTTAGACAGATCAACATTGTAGCCTTTTATCGACTCCAATTTATCAAGTGTGCCCCCAGAATAACCCAAGCCGCGTCCACTCATCTTAGCAACTGGCACGCCGCAAGACGCCACCAGCGGGAGCACGACTAGAGAGGCTTTATCCCCAACGCCACCCGATGAATGTTTATCAACCGCGTAGGGAATAATATCGGATAGGTTGAGGACGTCACCGGAATAAGCCATTGCGAGGGTGAGATTTACCGTTTCTTCGCGAGACATCCCACGGATAAAAATCGCCATCATTAAGGCAGAGGCCTGATAATCGGGTAACTCTCCACGCGTATAGGAGTCTATGAACCAAGTGATTTCTTCTTTAGAAAGTGCATGACCATCTCGTTTCCTGGTAATAATATCAACCATTCGCATTTTTATTTCTCCCGCACAAAGGATAGGCTTCTATGTTTGCAATCACTGCACTAACCATGTCCGCATACGGCTTTATTCACAGCTGCTTAGCAAGTACAAGTTTAAAACAATTTATCCGGCAATTAGTTGGCGAACAACGTTATTATGGTTTGTATCGCGTCAGTTATAATTTTTTCGCTATTGTATCACTCAGTCCGATTTTAGGATTGATCATCTTGCGACCGGGAAACATCCTGTGGCAAGTGAGCGGTTTGGGGCAACTTCTGTTTCTGCTCATACAAGGTGTTGGGTGCATCGGCATGATTGTTTCCTTGTTTCAAATAAACCTGAGCTACTTCATAGGCTTAAGTCAGATGACAGCTTACTTCCAGGGGCAACCGCTTCCGTTACCACCTGAATCGCTTCAGTTCAGAGGCGTTTATCAACTGGTACGGCATCCACTCTACTTATTTTCATTGTTAGTGATATGGCCAATGGGTGTCATGAGTGAATCACTTTTGGCTTTTAATATCGCACCAACGCTTTATTTTGTGATCGGATCGATATTCGAAGAGCGCAAATTAGCAGCTACGTATGGTGAACCCTATCTCACGTATCAAAAGACTACCCCATCTATAATCCCGTTTTTGAAAGGATTTCGATAACTCTAATCCAATTTGGACTTGTGTAGAGTCATAATATCGGTTAAAACCGTACAAGATTTATATTGGGAAAGTAGTAAGGTTTAAGATGGAAAAAAGTATCCCCCGACAGATAAAAATCGCTCCGCCTAATCAAAACCGTAACCGGATGATTATTGGTGGCGTGATTGGGTTAGCAGTAATTGCAGCCGTAGTATTTATCGCGATTTCGCTTAACAGCTCGAATAATGTAACGGTTGGCCAATATGCGGCACTGCCGCAAGGCCGTTTGCCAGATGGTGGTTTCGTACTTGGCAATCCGAATGCGCCAGTTACGATTATTGAGTTTGCTGATTACGCCTGTTCGCATTGCCAAGAATATCTGCCCACTATGAACCAATTCATGGATACATATGTAAAAACTGGTAAAGCCAAATTTGAGTATCGTATCCTACCAACGGCTGGTGGTGAGTTGACGCAGTTTATTGGAACTGTGTTGGTATGCATGGAAGATCAAAAGGCGGGTACTTATTGGAAAGCGCATGACATCCTTTTCCAGAAAGCAATGGCTGGCAATTACGACGGTAACACACTCCGCAACATGGCAAGTGATTTAGGCGTGAATTACGCTGATGCGTTAAACTGCGCCCAAACGCAAAAGCAAGTTGAGACTGATGTGGCACTGGCGAATACACTTAATGTGCATGGAACACCGGCTATACGGGTACGAGATGCAAATGGCAAGGCTGGATCACTTATCGTCAATGGGCAAGCATACGACTCAGGTGGACCATCGCTTGATGTGCTTGGTAAGTTTATGGCCCAGTATCAGTAACTTTTAGTGGCTTATTGTCTATATTAGCCCGCTACCGCCAGCGGGCTTTTTGTTTAGCAAATTACAAAGGAGGTTTATCGATGGATACGAAAACGTTTATTGAAAACAGTACGCCGTTCATCGAGTGGATATTAAAGTGGCAAGCGAACTTGACGCCCGCAGCCCTCGCCAGTTTGAGCTTTAACGGTGATCCGCGCTCGATAGGCATCGTGTCAGTTGATGTTATTGAGGGGTTTTGCACGATGGGGCCGCTATCATCACCGCGCGTGAACCAGATTGTGGAACCAATTATGCGGTTGTTCCAAGCAGCCTGGGATTACGGCGTACGTGATATTTTGCTGACACAGGATACCCATCCGGAGGACGCGGTAGAATTCACCCAATATGCACCGCATTGTATACGAGAAACGCTGGAGTCAGAAACGGTAGCACAATTCAAAACACTACCGTTCTACGAGCAAATAAGTATGCTGCCTAAAAACTCAATTAACAGCAGCCTCACACCAGGTTTCAGCGAGTGGATTACGGCACGTCCACAGGTTAAGACCTGGATTGTGGTTGGTGATTGCACAGATTTATGTACGCATCAACTGGCGATGCATATGCGGACGTGG
This sequence comes from Aggregatilineales bacterium, assembly GCA_044226325.1. Taxonomy (GTDB): domain Bacteria; phylum Chloroflexota; class Anaerolineae; order Aggregatilineales; family Phototrophicaceae; genus CFX2. Next base: position 150,736 of record JBGAHG010000001.1, on the reverse strand, counting down.
GCAAACCAGAATCAGCTTCGGAATGTGCGGGTGGTGCTTCCCGTAAACACGGTCGACACCTATGATTTGCCCGTTCAAACGGCAACAGAAATGGGTTTGGTACCGCATGATGCGAATTTTTTACACCTCGTCTTCCTGTATAACATGATGCAGAATGGCGTAGAAGTTGTAAGTGAAATTACAGGCTAGTTTGATCTTTATGATTACTTTTACAGGATGAGATTATGAGAACGGTAGAATGGCATGATGGCGTCGTCAGGATGATAGACCAAAAGGCGTTGCCCTGGAAAATGGAACTGGTAGACTTGCCAGATTACCAAGCAGTGGCAGCAGCGATTACCGACATGACGGTACGAGGTGCACCCGCGATTGGGGCATCAGCAGCATTTGGTATGGCGTTAGCGGCGAAACAAAGTACAGCCAATAGTGTCGAGAACCTGCTCACTGATTTAGGTGTAGCGGCAACTGTGCTTAAAGCGGCACGTCCCACGGCCGTAAATCTGGCGTGGGGGGTTGACCGACTCATGACAATGGCGCGTAAGGGACATTATCAACAAGCGGATGACCTGCGGGATGCAATGTTGAATGAGGCTCAAAGAGTCGCGGATGAAGACGTAGCAATTAACCGTAAGATGGGGGCGAACGGTGCGGCACTCATCAAAGATGGTGATACGATTTTGCATCACTGCAACACGGGTGCCCTGGCGACCGTAGATTATGGAACCGCATTGGGTGTTGTGCGGGCTGCCTTTGAGCAAGGTAAGAAAATCCACGTACTGCTGGATGAAACCCGTCCACGCTTACAGGGGGCAAGGCTTAGTGCATGGGAGATGGAGCAACTTGGCGTGAGCTATGATATTTTGCCAGACACAGCCGCCGGATATTATATGCAAAAAGGCGAAATCAAAATTTGTTTAGTAGGAGCTGACCGCGTGGCGGCCAACGGCGATTTCGCAAACAAGATTGGCACGTATCAAGTCGCAGTTTTGGCAAAAGAGAATAACATCCCCTTCTATACTGTTGCGCCGACTTCAACAATCGATTTGAATCTGGCAACAGGTTCGGAAATCCCAATTGAGGAACGGGGCAAAGAGGAAGTGCTAACGCCTTATGGCAACCCCCTGACACCAGCTCATTTCCATGCGCGTAATCCGGCCTTCGATGTAACCCCTAACCGATATCTAGCGGGTATTATCACTGAAAACGGGATTGCACGTCCACCCTTTACGGAGAGTTTGAAACGGGTAGTCAAAGGCGAACAGGTTTAGTCACGGGACCAAAAATCATCAGGAAGATTAAGTGGGCGAGAGGCCAATTCCCCAGTACATTTCAGCTGACCGTCCTCGACCTGCATTAGTGAGACATACGTGGGGTAATCAGGGCTGTGCTTAAACTGCCACTCGCCGATGCTCCACAAACGCAGCTGACCACCGACACGATTGACTGCAATAACGAACGGCAGGCGCTCATAAAGCGGACGGATGAGCGCTTCGCCGCCGCCAACATCGGCACGGCGAGCCAGCATACCCAAAGCATTTTGTAAGCGCTTGGCGAATATCGCACCGCGAAATGACCAAATTTGACGAGGGGCATCCGCCATTTGCAACAGCGGAGCAATGGTTTGCGGCTCATCAGCACGAACTTCATCAAGCAAAATACAAGTCGGTTTCTGTTCAAGGGCACCAATGATTTGTTCGCCAAACGACACCCCAAGCACATCACCCACAGGCCACTTGGCGATTACGCGTTTCATTCCAGTTGGTAAACGAGTCTCCCCTGCCCGCTCGACACTCACAACTTGTTCGCGGTTAGGCAACTCATTCATCAGCAGATTAAGTAAGGTAGTTTTGCCGGACTCTGGTTCTCCAATAATGAGTAACCCATAGTTGGAGGAGATTAGTGTCTTAAGCAGTTGAGCCGCCTTGCGAGTCATATAGCCCGTATCAACCAGCGAGTCCCAGGTTGGCAGTTGCTTGGAGTGCAGACGAATATCAACATTTAGTTGAATGGTGATGGGTGGCGTGACGAGATTTACGGCAATCAAACGATCACCAATTTTCAGGCCAACTTCCAAGTAGGGTTGATCAGAACGCAGTTCGGCACCGGCATCGGCAACTAAACGGCTGACAATCCGCTGATAATGTTCGGTGTTCTGAAAAATCGAACCGATAGATATTAAATCACCGTGTCCGCGACGGATGGAAGCTTTATCTGCGCCTTCTAATGAGATAGTGGTTATCGATTCGTCTGCAAAGAGTGCATCGAGTGGCCCGTAACCAAAGAGACTACTATAGGCACGGCTGATAACGTCAGCTTTTTCGTCAGACGATAGCTGCACTGACTCAACTGAAATCACATAATTAGCGGTTTCGAGGACAAGTTTTAGACGTTTGGCAGCGGTATTGGCCTCAGCAAGTTCAGGCGAATCGTGGCTAAATTCTTCGATAAAGGCCGCCTCAATTTGCTCGACTAAGGCCGCAAGCGATACCCAACGATTACCTAGCTGAGATGGGACGAGTTCTGGCAAGCGCAGATTATCAACTTCGTCATGTGAACCGTTGTTACCATTACTGGATATTGCGCCATTCTTATCATGCGAAGACTCAGCCATTAATCGTTTGCCTTATGTCCAACTATTAAAATCAACTGGTTTGAGATCAGGGTTATCGTCAGCTTTACGACCAACTTTAGCAATATCAACCCATTTGCCATGTACATTAACGCGTACCAAATCCATTGTGAAATCAGTATTGGTATCTTCAGCATTCCGTAGAAGGGATGAGCCGACACCATACATATCAACCGGAACTGACTCCTGTTCAAAGCGCTCGATTTTGGCGATATTGAAACCACCACTGACCACAATTTTAACGGCACGACAGTACTCTTTGGCAGCATCTGACCACTGCGCCGGTACATCCCAGCTCTCCCAGGCGTGATTTAGTGCTTCTCGAAGCAATCTCACTAACACAGGATTTACACCTTTTGGATCGTCAGGTTGAAGCGAAACATCACGCATATTGGCGCTGGTGTCGAGCCGAACGCCCATGAGTGTCCAGCGTTTTTGAGCATCGGCATCTCCCGATTGCAAGGCTTCAAAATAATGAGGCCAGTAAGCATTGAGAGTCGCAAGTGCGGCACCAATCGAATCATTATTGAAGTCAGCTAGAACAACACGCGATATATTAGACGGAACATAGCGGGCAAAAGCTAGCATCGCTTCGGTTGTATCTGCAAGAAAGCACGCTATGAGAGCATGAGGAACTGTCCCACCAGAACGTCCACCCCACCATGCAGCCTGAGCATCAGTGCTCACAAACGGTATAACCTTCGTACCAGCATCAGCATTATAGCGTTGAATGGCTAACCAATAAGCGTAGCCATCGACCGATTGGACTTCAGGCATATCAAAACGGGCGGGGAAAAACAGTAGTGATTTGCCACGCGCAGCTTTGGCAACGTGATACACATTAGTTGCAAGGCGGCTAGCACGGGTCAATACGCCTAAAACCGGCGTTTCGAGTAACGCGAAATCACGATAACGCCCCCGCACTCTAATCACAGGCTCGACATCTTCAGTATCGCCTGCAAAATGGGTCAACACGCCATCTTCAACAGCCTCGACCTGAACTTGTGAAACCGTTTCAATAAATCGATCCCCCTCGAAATAGCCAGTGGCATGACGGAACATGGCAAGAGCGGCATCTACACCCGCGACCACAGCAAAAGGTGACCGGCGGTTAAAAATTTGTGCCTCAACTTCTACATCGCCTATGGGAAGATCATGTGGATCAACGTGCAAATCGCGCGGTGAATATCCCTCAAAGGTATAGCCAACGGCTTTAGCCCCCTGTAGAACCTGGACAATGTTCTCAAAATACTTATCGCTGTAATAACCTCGTCGTAGACCATCAATATCTAATTTGAAGGACGATGAAGTTAAGCGAATATGATCAAAGATCGTCATTCCCGGCCTTTTACTTGTATTTTTCCTCATTCATTCTTATTCTACAACGGTCTGTAGGGGTGTGGTATACTCGGCAATTGCGTCAAATTTTCTATCACTCAACGGGAATAATAAGCTCGAATGGATATTATCGTAACCGGTTCAATCGCTTATGATTATTTAATGCGTTTTCCGGGGCGCTTTAACGAATATTTCATTGATGGTCAAATGCATCAAGTCAGCCTCAGTTTTCTGGTCGAGGAAATGACTAAGCACTGGGGCGGTATCGGGGCAAACATTGCCTACACACTGGGATTACTGGGACATCGAGCAAAACTCATGGGCACAGTCGGGCGCGATTTCGGTGATTATCGCGAGTGGCTTGAACGCGTTGGCGTCGACACCTCAGGGGTACGCGAATTCCCTGATGTATTCACCGCATCGTATTTCGCCAACACTGACCTTGAAAACAACACGATTTCCTCGTTTTACAGTGGAGCAATGGCTTTTTCCAAAGATTACACGCTGGCCGAAGCATACTCTAGTAAGCCCGATATGGTGATTATCTCCCCCAGTGATCCCCAAGCCATGCAGTTTCTCACCGAAGAATGCCGGAATCGAAATATTCCATTCATCTATGATCCGAGCCAGCAAATCCCACGCCTGACCGGAGAAGAACTCGTCCACGATATGCAAGGCGCATACGCGATGGTCGTGAACGCCTATGAAGCCGAAATCATTTGCAAAAAAACCGAAATATCGCTCGAGGATTTGAAACGCAAAATTGAACTGCTTATCGTTACACAAGGCAAAAATGGCAGCCACATTTACCAAAATGGTGAGCTTATAGAAGTACCAGCTTTCTCGGCAAAAGAAATAAAAGATCCTACGGGGGCTGGCGATGCTTTCCGTGGTGGGTTATTGCGCGGGATGGCAGCAGGATTTCCTATTAAGTTATGTGCGCTGATGGGTTCATTGTGTGCAAGCTATGTACTCGAGCATGTGGGTACACAAAATCATTATTTCACCGTACCGGAATTTATCGAGCGTTTCCGCGGTGAACATGATGATGAAGGATTACTGGACAGCCTTTTACAACCGGCCACAATTACCAAATAGCGTAGCATAATCGCCGGATTTCACCCAGCGACAGCCGAAAAAGTGTATGATACAATCCGCCCACTATGGGCTATTCACAAGGTTTGAGGAGCAGAAATGACCGTTGAACATGATGTAAAGCAACTGGACTTAGCTACAGGCGGACGCTACCGCATTGAATGGGCAGAACAGGAAATGCCCGTTTTGCGTGCCATTCGTGAACGTTTTGCAAAGGAAAAACCGCTGGCAGGACTGCGTGTTTCGGCATGTTTACATGTAACTACTGAGACAGCCAACCTGATGCATACTCTGCAATTGGGTGGGGCGGAAATCGTACTCTGCGCCTCAAATCCACTTTCAACGCAGGATGATGTAGCAGCTTCATTGGTTGCCAATTACGAAATTCCTGTTTATGCCATTAAGGGCGAAGACAACTCGGTTTATTACGATCATATCAAGGCCGCGCTAGACTTCAAACCGCATATTACAATGGACGACGGTGCGGACTTAGTCAGCGTTATCCACAAGACCCGTACTGAACTATTGGCCGACATCGTGGGTGGCACAGAAGAAACGACTACAGGCGTTATTCGTCTGCGAGCAATGGCAAAAGACAAAGCACTGAAGTTCCCGATTATCGCGGTGAACGACAGTGACACCAAACATCTTTTTGACAACCGCTATGGCACGGGCCAAAGTACACTGGATGGTATCATCCGCGCGACCAATATCTTATTGGCGGGACGCACAATTGTGGTAGCCGGTTACGGCTGGTGCAGCCGTGGTATCGCCAGCCGCGCAGATGGTATGGGCGCGAATGTTGTCGTCACTGAAGTCGATCCATTGCGCGCACTTGAGGCCGTTATGGATGGTTATCGCGTAATGCCGATGATGGAAGCCGCCGCAGTCGGTGATATTTTCATCACTGCTACGGGCGACAAAAATGTTATTGATGAACAACACTTCGCGCGCATGAAGCACGGCGCGATGGTGGCAAATTCTGGTCACTTCAACGTGGAAATCAACCTCGTTGCTCTGGAAAAACTTGGCGGCAAACCCCGTCTGGTTCGCCCCTTTGTGGAAGAATATAAGGTAAAGGGCAACTCGATTTATGTACTGGGCGAAGGCCGTTTGATTAACCTCGCTGCGGCAGAGGGCCATCCGGCAAGCGTGATGGATATGAGCTTTGCAAACCAAGCACTAGGCGCAGAATACATGGTCAAGAACGCAAAGAACATGCCTGCGGCTGTGTATACCATTCCAGCTGATATTGACAAGGAAATTGCGCGTCTGAAGTTGGAAGCACTAGGCGTGAAAATTGATATTTTGACCCCGGAACAGGCTGATTACCTGAGCCAGTGGGAAGAAGGTACCTAAAACCATTAGCAGTCAACGGTTGACAGTCTATAATCTCAACTGGTTTGATTAAGTTTGATATAGGTTATTGGTCACAAACGTGCTTATAACCTACCTGTTTCTCTGGCGCGCAAATACGCGAAGGAGTACGCAATTATGAAGCAGTCGATTAGATACAGTATCGCTTTGCTTGTTGTAATCGCAGCGGTGATTATGACCAGTGCAAGCGTCATGGCTCAAGCCGGAAGTGCCATGCTGCGTTTTGTCCATGCCATCCCCGGCGCAAGCGCAATTGACGTTTACACAGACGGACAATTGACGATCAGCGGACTTGGTTTCGGCACGGCATCCACATACGTTTATGTCAGCAGCGGAGACCATCAGTTGAAGGTCACTTCCAACGGCTCGACCAATGCGTTATGGGAACAGACGGTCAGCGCGGCGGACGGATCTGCTACGACGTTAGTGGCCGCATCTGCTAGTGATCCGAATTTTCTTGTTTATCCTGAAGATCTCTCACCGGTGGGTATGGGTAAAGCGCGTCTGACCGCAATCCATGCCATCAGCGGCGCACCAAATGTGGACTTGATGCTGGGCGATGGTCGTCCCGTCATTCCCGGTTTGCAGTTCGGGCAAGCCGCTGGAACATTGGATGTTCCGGCTTTCGCTTATGATTTTGCAGTAGCTCCCAGCGGACAGACAGTAGACAAAGCATTGCTTAAGGCCAGCGGCGTTGCACTCGATACAGGCACGTCCTATATGCTGGTGGTCTACGGTTCGCCAGATAAGCCTGAATCACTCGTCCTAACCAGCGCGACCAAAGGCGATAGCAATAGTGGTTTCGTCCGCATCGCACACGGTGTCAGCGGTGCTCCAGCGGTTGATGTGTATATTAACGGCTCGCTGGCGATTCCTTCACTGGCATTCGGTGGCTTTACTCAACATATCGCTGTACCTGCTGGTTCGTATGATGTCAGCATCCGCGCTGCCGGTTCCGATAAAGATCTTGTGACCGCAACATTACCTGTCACAGCAGGTGAAGCAGCGACCGCAGCCGCATTAGGGACATCCGATAAAATCAGCGTGAATGTTTTCAAAGACAATATCAGTGGCATAGTGGCTGACAAAGCGGTTATTTCACTTGCTAACGGTATTCCGGGTACAGGTACGGTGTCCGCGACACTCGACGATGGAACCAGCCTCGCCAGTGACTTGACTTTCGGCACGGCGGCAGATGCTGTCAGCATTGCCCCGGCAAAGGCTAAAATCACCGTCAAGAGTGGCGACAACTCGGTTGATATTCCAGCCGAAGCGTTTTATGGTGGTGTTTACTATAACCTGATTGCCGTAAATGATGGTGGCACTGTCAAGGTGATAGGCGCACCGACTAGTCTCGCTCAGGGTGTGGCTAGCGCTCCGGGCGCAGCAGCAGTCGTTGCAGCAGTACCGACTATCGCACCGACAGTACCTCCACTGCCAACGGTGGCGCCTGTAGAACCAACGACCGTGCCTGTCGTGCCGGAAGTAGCTGCACCAACTAAAGCACCCGTTGCAGCAACGAATGGGCCGACCGCGCGCGTTTTTAATCTGGATGCGAACGCTAATCTCCAGATGCGCCAGTATCCGAACAGCGACGCACTTTCACTCAGCACGGTTCCCCCTGGGACAGTCTTAATAGTGAACGGGCGCGAAGGTGCAATCACTGAAATTCCGTTTAGTGCTACACCCAAGCCCGCTGCCGACTACCAATTTGTTGATCCGGCGAGCCTGTTAACTGATCCGAAGGCGGATTTGGTTCCTCAAGACACATGGCTCAATGTGACCTATGCGACGCCTGATGGTGGTTCGATTACGGCCTGGGCTAATGGCCTTTATTTGGACGTCCGCAATCCTCGTGGCGAGAAAATCAAACTTGCCAGCCTGCCTTTGGTTTCCAGCAACTTACCTGGAAGCGTCGATAATACGACGGCGGCTGCACCAGCAGTACCCGCAAATCGTGTTGCAGCTACGGTATTCAACCTCGATGTCGACATCAACTTGAATATTCGGCGGACACCGGATGCACAGGCTGAGGTGCTGGCACGTGTTCCCAATGGGACAGTGATGGAATTATTGGGTCTTAAAGAAGATCAACAATGGGCGTTTGTAAGCTATTCCCCTGCCACAGGTGGCACGGTTACAGGCTGGGTGAACGTTACTTACATCCAGTACTCTTATAATGGCAAAGCCATGAAGCTGGAAGAGTTGTCGACACGCAATCTATTGGTTGTCACACCGGATGATACACGTGGTGAGGTCACCGAAGGAATTGCGCCCGCAGTCGTGCCGACTGTTAATCCGACCAAGAACGCCTACGTGGCAAAGGTTGCGCTGGAAAGTGGCTCAAACCTGAATCTGCGCCGTGAGCCAGATGCAAACTCCGAAGTCATTGCGCCGATACCGGCTGGCACCCAAGTGATCGTGACGTCACGGACGGCAGATGGCAATTGGTTGAATGTGACTTACGAAGAGCAAGACGGATGGATTGCCGCCAAGACAGATGTGGCAACCTTTGTTGACATCACCTATAACGGCAAGCCTGCCCTTATCACTGATATTCCGGTGACTGGCGAAGCGATTCAACCGCCGGCAGCGCAACCAAACACTGCTGGTACGGGCGCAACAGCAACACCAGATGCAAACTCTCTGACTCTGCCTATCATTGTGAACGATGCATTCGTTATGTTGACTGGTTCACCGGGTGGTGAAAATCAAGGGCTACCGGGTGTTTCAAAAGGACAGGAAGCTACGCTGATTTTCACCGATGGCAAATTTAGTTACATTGAATTACCGGATGGAACACGTGGTTGGGTTCCTGCAGGAGCAGTAAAACCTCGTTAAACTGATTTGACACTGATTTAGAAGAAGTCCTGTCGAGTGTTAAGCTCACAGGACTTTTTTGTTGTTTTCCACATTTCTTAAGTGAGAGTAGAATCAGACATATCTTGATTGCATTAAAGGAGCGCATATGCGCCATATTTACCGCAACCTGTTATTGATTTGTGTAATGGCTCTCCTCGGCGCATGTGGACAGACAGAGGTTATACCCACTGCGATTGCAATCCCAACTGCATTGCCCACAGAAACCGCCGCGCCGACCTATACCCCGGGTGCAGTAACCAATGAGACACTAGAGCAAGCGCGACCCGCGAAAGTACGGATTGTAAACGCCGCAGCCGATTCGCCAGCCCTAAACGTATTCGCTGGTTTTTCAGCAATTGCTACCAATCTCGCTTTTAAGCAATTCACCGAACCAACTTCAATTGATGCTGGAAAATATACGATCAAAGTACAGGCGAGTGGTTCTGCTCCCAATGACAAATCCTTATTAGAAAGTGATCTCACCTTCCCTAGCGGCGAACCAATCATGGTGCTGGTAACGGGATCTGGCAGCCAACTGGCGCTCACAGTCGTAGCTGATAAAAGTGAAGCACTTAAACAAAGTGAAAGCATTATTCATGTTGTCAACGGACTGTCAGATGGTGCTACCATCACGTTAAAGAATGGCACAACAGATTTGGCAGTCGGCGTGAACGCAGGGGAAACTGTGCTATCGCCCATCGTATCAAACGGAAAAACTGACTTAACGATTCAGCTTGGCGACAAAATTGTCGATTATCCAACAGAATTGAAAGGTCAAGCAAATACAACATTGATCATGGCGGGTAAAGCAGATGATCCATCCGTTATCCAGTTCGATAGCGCAGCACCTAAACGGATTAGCGTACGAACGATAAATGCTTCGTCAGAGATTACCAGCGTCGATGCTTTTCTTGATGATGAGCCATTAAACAGTGCTGTGGAATATGGGCGACCAACAGAACGTCACGGTTTTGCATCAGGCCAATACACCGTGCGTTTCTACGCTACGGGTGCAGACAGGAATACCGTTGAGCCGCTCACCGGACAAGTAGTGTCGTTGATAGATGGTGACAATTTTGCTATTGTCCTTTTGGGGTCAGCTAGTGATCTGCGTGTACAAGCTTTTGCTGAAAATCTCTCACCGACCCCAAGCGGTGGAACACGTGTCACTTTCTTAAACACGTTACCCAATGTTGGTGAAGTTGATGTTCAAGCCACATCCGGTGTCATACCGCAATTACCCAACCTCGTTTACGGACAGTCTCCAGCGGTAACGGACATACAGGCAGGCAGCTATTCGTTTATTATAGGAGGGCTTAACAGTGAGAAAGCCCGCACAGTAATTGAACGGGCGGAGAACATTCAGTTCGAAGCAGGCAATAGTTATCTATATCTGATAACAGGAAGATTAGAAGGCCCACCGCTCATTTTGAGTGATCAAGTCGATACGACCGACACATCAAGTGATGCAGGGTTACCATCCGCAAAACAAACTACCAACGTCCGTTTCATTAATGCAGTCGCTGGGCAAACGCTTGATTTTGGAATTAACGGTACAGTCGCACTAACTGCATTGAAATATGGTGAAGGCAGCGCACTCATCCCGGTTACAGATCAAACTGCTACCGTAACGGTGACCACATCCGGGCAAACCAGTCCACTAGGACAACAGGACACGAATATTGCAGCAGGCAGTGCCTATACTGTAGTAGCCTATAAAGCAGAAGCTGGTGTTACCCGCCTACTAATCATTAATGATGACAACCTGATTTTTGATGGCAGTTCACCTCATGTGCGGTTCATCAACGTCAGCCCAGGCGCGGACAGCAACTTAGGTTTGGCATTCTCGGACCCTGATCCTGTTCGACCACCAACTGTCGAAGCGCCGGTGACGCCAGAAGTAACAGCCGATGCCAATCAACCAAATGTAATTTATACATTACCTTTTGGTGTACAAAAATTGGTCAATGATATTGCGCCGGGAAGTACATCGAGTGTCATTCTGATGCCAATCGGCGATTTTGACCTTGATCTGATTGAATCGGCTGATAACAAGCTGGCAATATCTATTCCGAAGGTCACATTGAGTGCGAACGTGCATATTGACGTAATTGCTTATGCCGATCCAAATTCAGGAAACATCTCCGCCTTTGCTGTAACATATCCTCAGCCTCAAGCCTAGCCAATGGAGTTCCATAGGCTATAATGTTGCAAATGTGAGCGCAACCATTAATGAGGCTGTAACGTGCGGATTTTAATCACAGGTGTCGCAGGATTCGTCGGGCGACACCTGTTTAACACGCTGTGTAAACAATACCCTGATGCATTAATCCATGGTACTTCAATCGAACAATCTCCGCAGATGGGGAGTGATCGCTTACATTACCATGTGGTCGATCTTAAAAACGCCTCTGCGATTACTGAGCTAATCGCGGAAGTACAGCCTGATCGAATTTATCATCTGGCTGCACAATCATCCCCACGCAAATCCTTTCAGATTCCATGGGAAACACTAGAAAACAATATCAAGTCGCAGCTCAATATCATTCAGGCGTGTATTGCGCTTAAGATTCAACCACGAATTCTTGTGATTAGCTCAGCAGAAATTTACGGGCCGGTACCTCCAGACCAACTGCCGATTAATGAAAATGCTCCGCTGCGCCCAACCAATCCCTATGGGGTAAGTAAGGTGGCACAGGATATGCTCGGTTTACAATACTACCTGAGTCATAAACTGCCGATTTTGCGGGTGCGCCCTTTTAACCATTTTGGGCCAGGGCAAAATGAAGGATTTGTAGCGACTGATTTCGCAGTTCAGGTCGCGCGAATCGAGCTCGGTCTACAAAACAACGTTATAGATGTAGGCAATCTCGCGGCAGAACGGGATTTCACAGATGTACGTGATGTTGTCCAGGCCTATACGCTGATTGTAGAAAAAGGCACACCCGGCGAAGTATACAATGTCGCTTCTGGAGCACCTTACAGCATTCAGTATCTACTTGATGTCCTCCTAAAGTACAGTACAGTAGCGATCCAGGTACATGTTTCTCCGGAACGGATGCTGCCCATCGATGTGCCAATCGTGCGTGGCGACTATTCACGACTGCATAAACTCACAGGATGGCAGCCCAACATCCCTTTTGAAACTACGTTATTGGACGTACTCAATGATTGGCGAAACAGAGTTCGTCAGTCTGCGGCCCATTAGTTATTGGTAAGGATTCAGTATATGGGTGACAGATCGCTCTTGCTCATATGCGGAACCCATCTGGAGATTGAATAAAATGAAAAAACGCGCCCTCATCACCGGCATTACAGGGCAGGACGGTTCGTATCTGGCAGAGTTCCTGTTGAAACAGAACTATGATGTATTCGGCCTCGTGCGGCGCAGCAGCACCGTAAACTACGAGCGAATTCACCATATCCAGGATCAGATTACGCTGATTTCGGGCGATATACTCGATCAAACGAGTATGACACGCGCGCTGAGCGAAATACGTCCGCAAGAAGTTTACAATTTGGCGGCACAGAGTTTTGTGCAAACATCGTGGACACAACCGGTATTCACAAGTGACGTGACTGCGCTTGGTGTTACACGAATACTAGATGCGATACGCCAAATTGATCCCACAATACGCTTCTATCAGGCCTCAAGCAGTGAAATGTTCGGCAAGGTTCAAGAAGTGCCACAAAAGGAAACAACGCCTTTCTATCCGCGCAGTCCATACGGCGTGGCAAAGGTATATGGGCATTGGATCACCGTAAATTACCGTGAAAGTTATCAGATGCACGCGACCAGTGGCATTTTGTTCAATCACGAATCGCCCCGGCGCGGCCTCGAATTTGCGCCTCGCAAAGTCAGCTACAATGTTGCCAAGATCAAATTGGGGTTAGCAAAAGAAATACGGATGGGCAACCTTGATGCCCAGCGCGATTGGGGATTCGCCGGTGATTATGTGCAAGCGATGTGGCTAATGTTACAGCAAGATACCCCGGAAGATTATGTAGTCGCTACCGGGCAAACTCACTCGGTCGAAAAGCTTCTAACGATTGCTTTTGGATCAGTCGGCTTGGATTGGAAGCAGTATGTGGTGCAAGATGAGCGCTACATGCGACCAGCCGAGGTCGATCTGTTGGTCGGTGACCCCAGTAAGGCGGGCAAGAAACTAGGCTGGGAACCTCAGGTGACCTTCGAGCAACTGGTTCAGATGATGGTTGAAAGTGATTTGCAGTTATTGAAAGCCGAACACAGACTGTGATATTGGTCGATACACATTGTCACATTAACTTCGACAGCTACGACGAAGATCGAGCGGACCTCATCGCCCGAGCCATGAAGGCTGGCGTCAACACGATCATCAATCCGGCTGTTGATCTGGCAACGAGCCGCGCCATCCTGACGCTTACTCAAGAGTACAATGGCATACACGGAGCTGTCGGAATTCATCCTAATAGCACTGTCGATTTCGTTGATACTATGATTGACGAAATTGCTGAGATGGCAGGTATGGCAAAAGTTGTTGCCATTGGTGAAATTGGGCTGGATTATCACTGGAAAGAAAGCCCGAAGGAAAAGCAGTGGAAAGCCTTTGAAGCGCAGTTGGAATTGGCAAAAAAACTCGAACTACCAGTCATTATCCATAACCGCGAAGCCAGTGAGGATGTGATCCACATTCTCGATGCATGGGTCAAAGACCTGCCACCGAAAATCAAGGAGCGTCCTGGCGTGATGCATTCATTTTCTGCGCCGGAGCCCATTGCTGACCGGGCAATCGCAGCCGGATTTTATCTCGGTTTTACGGGGCCAATTACGTATAAAAACGCTGATCAGCTACGACATATCGCAGCGAATGTTCCTTTGGATCGTATTTTAGTCGAGACTGATGGGCCTTTTTTAACACCAGTCCCGTATCGTGGCAAACGCAATGAACCTGCTTATATACCTTTGATAGTTGAGCGGCTAGCCAGCATTAAACAAATGACTGCAGAAGCTTTAGGTGCAGCGACAACCGAAAATGCATTTCGATTGTTCGAGATGACCCAGTAAGAAAGCGCCAATTGATCATAAGCCTCATAAGGACAGTTATTCTAGGTAAGTAGAAGTCCTATAAATTCTGCTATAATTCGCTGGCCTCGGTTCAAAAGGTGGGCGAATTGACTGATTTATCGATCATCATCGTAAGCTGGAATGTGGCAGAGTTGCTTAGGGCCTGCCTGCAAAGTATTATACAGTCATCATTGGGACAATACACAATCGAAATACTCGTTGTGGACTCGGCCAGTAGTGACCATAGTGTACAGATGGTACGAGATCACTTTCCACAGGTGAAAGTACTGCCTCAAACTACAAATGTGGGGTTTTCGCGGTCTAACAATATCGGTTTGCTAGCATCTACAGGCCGCTATATTTTCCTGCTAAATCCTGACACCGAAATTGTGGGTAATGCATTAGCGCAGATGATCACTTATATGGATGCAAATCCAAGCGTTGGCATCCTCGGCCCACACACACTCAATACCGATGGCACGACACAATCCACACGTAGACGATTTCCGACTTTGGCGCTCGGATTTGTCGAAAGCACATGGTTACAAAAGTTTGCGCCCAAGAACATGTTAGCTCATTATTACGCAACTGATGTAGCCGACGATTCAGTTACTGATGTGGATTGGGTACAAGGATCGGCCTTGTTCACACGGCGTGATGTCTATACACAAATCGGTGGACTGGACGAAAACTATGTGATGTATTCGGAGGAGATGGATTGGTGCAAACGTGCCAAGTCAGCAGGCTGGCGTGTGATTTACTTCGGCACTGTAGACATTGTGCATCACGGCGGCAAAAGCAGCGAACAAGTCACCTCGCGTAAGCATATCTACTTTCAGGAAAGTAAACTCCGATATTTTCGCAAATTTCATGGCTGGTTACCGGCACAGGCGCTTCGACTATTTCTTCTGCTAAGCTATTTATGGCAAATTGTTTTAGAGAGTCTTAAAAGTGCGTTGGGCCATAAACGTTCGATAAGGCGTGAACGGATTCAAGCTTATTGGCAGGTAGTACGGTCAGGGCTAAAGGTGAATTGATGCGGATCGGGATTGTTACGGGAGAATACCCGCCAATGCAGGGGGGTATCGGTGCGTACACCAATATCATTGCCCATGAAATGAATCGACAAGGCGCAGAAGTTTCAATTTTTACGAGCAACCAGGCGTCGTCTACAGATCCATCCATTCTCATTATGAACTGGATGAAGTCATGGGGAATAAGCAGTTTATCCCTCATTAACCAATGGGCGCAAGAATTTAAAGCAGACGTCATTAACATCCAGTTTCAAACTGCTGCTTATGGCATGTCGCCGTGGATACATTTGTTACCATACTTCACAAACATACCCATTGTTACAACATTTCACGATATGAGACATCCGTATCTTTTCCCCAAGGCGGGCGGCCTACGTGATTGGTTTGTGATGCATCTCGCACAAAAATCAGCCGGAATCATCGTCACTAATCACGAAGATTACGAGCGCATCAGGCGCACCTCAAATAAAGCGCTGATCCCGATTGGCAGCAATATTCAAGAACCACTACCAGATGATTTCGACGAGGAGCAATGGCGAATACAAACGGGTGCAAATACGAATGATTTTTTGATTGCCTATTTCGGTTTATTTAATCAGACCAAAGGAATCGAAACGTTACTGAACAGTGTTGCAGAATTGCGTAAAAGGCGTGTTGCGGTACGCTTGCTTATGGTTGGCGGTGGATTAGGCAGTGGCGATCCCACGAATGCAGCCTATCATGACGCCCTAATCGCACAAATTAAGCGATTAGGACTTGTGTCATTTATTCATTGGACGGGCTATCTACAAAATGAAGCAGAGGTAGGCGCATATCTGGTGTCAAGTGATGTAGTTGCCCTGCCCTTTATTGATGGTGCATCATATCGGCGTGGTAGCTTAATGGCGGCCATTCACTACGGTTGCGCGATTGTCAGCACAACACCCACCATTGAGATCCCAGCCTTCCAGAATGGTAAAAATATGCTTCTTGTACCGCGTGGAAATCAGAATGCGCTAACCGAGGCACTCGATCAATTGCGGCAATCGCCTGAGCTTCGCGCTCAACTTCAGCATGGTGCATCTGGGTTAAAGCGGCAATTTAACTGGTCAAAAATAACGCAGGAAACACTAGTATTCTTTGACCGGGTACGAAAGCACTGAGATGATCACTACACACAAGCGCTGGCTGTATATCATCCTCATAAATTATGTGTTGTTAGCCTCGCTTTACAGCTTGGTTACCCCACTATTTGAAGCTTCTGATGAACTGTGGCATTATCCAATGGTCAAGTATATGGCTGATCACAGTTTGCAGTTGCCACCGCAAGATCCCACCAATCCAGCGGCATGGCGGCAAGAAGGCAGCCAACCGCCTTTGTACTACATGATGGCTGCCATACTGACGGGGTGGATTGACACGTCAGATATGGAGCAAATCCGCCGCATCAATCCGCACGCGAATATTGGCGAGGTCCACCCCGACGGTAACGCCAATATGATTGTGCACCGGACCAAAGCTGAAGCTTTCCCGTGGCATGGAACGGTGCTCGCAGTACACCTCTCACGTTTCTTGTCGATTACGCTGGGGCTAGGAACGGTTGTCATCACCTATCTCATTGCGTGTGAAATATTCCCTGAACGACCCAATATTGTGCTTGGCGCAACGGCCTTAACAGCCTTCATCCCGATGTTTCTGTTCATCAGCGGCTCGGTCAATAATGACAACTTGTCTAATTTATTGGGGAATTTATTGACGCTGTTAGTCGTGCGCTTATTGAAGCTGCAAACGATTCCCAATTGGCGCATTTATATACTACTTGGCGTTTGTATTGGCGCAGGATTGTTAGCCAAACTGAATCTCGGATTTTTTATTCCGGTAATCGCAATCGCGTTACTTCTTATTAGCATTAGACTAAGAAATTGGCGACCACTCGTTATCGGCGGGTTTATTTCCGGCGGATTGACTATCGTGATTGCAGGTTGGTGGTATTGGCATAACTGGCAGCTTTACGCCGACCCAACCGGACTCGCTATGTTTTTGCAGATGGTAGGCCGGAGAGGCATACCTGCTAATGCCGCCCAATTATGGAGTGAACGTAACAGTTTTACACAAGCCTATTGGGGGTTTTTCGGCGGAGTCAATGTGCCGCTGCCAGACTTCATTTATTTGGTGTTGAACATCATCGGCGGGCTTGGATTACTAGGCGCATTGGCGTTCGTCATATACACATTAGCGCGAAAAACCTGGTCGTTTGATCGCTGGCTGCCTGCAAGTGTCACCCTGTTGTGGCCGATAGTTACCTTTATTTCATATTTGCGCTGGACAGCCGAAACACCCGCGTCACAAGGTCGTTTAGTGTTTGTGGCGCTGTCATCCATTTCACTATGGATGGTGGTCGGATGGATATGGTGGCAGCCGAAACGGGTTCAACCTTATAGCATTGCGGCCACTGCCATACTATTTGGTAGCATGAGCGTTATAGTACCGTTCACTATCATCGCACCCACCTATGCCCTGCCCCTCCAAGATAATGTAAGTAAAGACCCTCTAGCAACATTCAATCAGCCAAATAATGACAGCGGTCAGATGGCATTGGTAGCAAGCAGTATTAATACGGCCAAAGCCAGGCCTGAAAATTATGTTTTCATCACGACAATGTGGCAAATAAAAAGCCCTCTCAACAATGACTGGAGTTTGTTCACGCATTTAGTTACACCTGATGGCGTGATTATCGGTCAGCGAGACGTGTATCCCGGTGAAGGTAAACTCGCTACATCGGATTTAGAGGCAGGACGCGCGTGGAGTAATCCAATTGCTGTTTTCGTACCTAATGCCGCTTATGCACCGATGACACTAGATGTCGAAATTGGCTGGTACTATCTCAAAACAGGCGTACGAATGAAACTGATTGATGGTGGCGAAACCTTCAAAATTGGCACTGTGCAGCTTGAGCCACGATCCGATACCGAAAATCTTGGTGTGCCAAATCCGATACAGGTGAATTTTGATAATCAGGTTGAATTAGTTGGGTATTCGCTAAGTGATCTTAGTCCAACCGTTGGTGACAGTATTGATTTGACTTTGTACTGGCGTGGGTTACATAAGCTCGATAAAGACTATAAGGTTTTTGCGAATATCATTGATCGGCCAACATTGACCAAGTATGCTGCCTCAGACGGAATGCCCGTCAACTGGCAAGCGCCGACGACCACATGGGAAACCGGTACAATCATTAAAGATGTACATACTTTGAAAGTTGATCCGAACGCGCCGCCGGGCATTTATGATACTGAAATTGGGCTGTATTCGCAGAACGATGACGGTACTATTCAACGACTGCGCATTATAACGGCCGATGGCGGAATGGCAGACGATTCTATGAACTTAACGCGTGTACGAATTATGCCAATGCTCACAGGGAATAAGTAATGCGTTTACGACGAAAGGCAACACCTGATGTAGTGGCAGTCATTAGTTTGGTTGCTATTTGGCTGCTGTTCTTCTGGCGCTTGTTTACACCAATTGAGGCCGACCAAGCATCGATTAAGAAAGGTGATTTCTCCGGTCAATTTGTGGCATTTGCGGCTTATCAATACCAACGATTTGCATCGGGTGAAGTACCACTCTGGGATCCATATAACAATGGTGGTTTACCGTTCATTGGTGATACACAGGCCGCGGTATTTTACCCACCACGACTGATCACGATTGGTATGAGCAAATTGGCGGGTGGTTGGACGTATCATGCACTCGAACTGGAAATGACGCTGCATGTGCTGGCTTGTTCACTCTTTATGTATTGGCTCATACGACAAATGACGCGCGGACACATCGGAAGTACATTTGGGGCGCTCATTTCAGCGATAACATTCAGCTACGGCGGATTTATGCAATCATATCCACCGCTGCAACTGGCACTACTCGAAGCAGCAATTTGGTTACCGCTAGCAGTGCTAGGTGTCCATGAAGCGACACGCGGCATGTCGATTCGCTGGTCATGGTTACTGCTGACAGGATTGGCATTTGGCTTATCGTGGATGGCAGGGCATCCACAAACCAGCTGGTTTACGACTTACCTTTTGACAGCCTATTTTGTTTTTCGGGCGTATCGACAAAAATACAGTTGGCGTGTGATCGTCGGGGGTGTACTGACATTTGGCATATTAGGCGGAGCATTAGCCGCTGTACAACTGCTTCCTGGCCTTGAGTATTTGTCGCATACGGCACGAACGGGGCTAAGCTTTGACGCCAAAGGCAATGGCTTCCCAATTCAAGAGATAGTTCAATTTATTTTCACCAATGTAGTCAGCCAATGGTCGCCGCTTTATCTGGGGATTGCAGGGTTAGTTTTGGCTGGTATCGCACTATGGCGACGACTACCGGAAAGCATCTTTTGGAGCATTGTAGCCCTAATTGCGCTCGGCTTGAGCTTCGGCAAAAACAGTCCTATTTATGCTTTCTTTTATAACGTCCTGCCCGGTTTACGATTTTTCAGAGGACAAGAACGTGGTGCCTTCTTGATTGCGTTTAGCCTTGCGCTATTGGCTGGGATCGGCGCGTCACACGTCATCAGTTGGGAAAAACTGCGGGACTTCAAAGCGACGCGACTCATTCACCAGTTTATGATGGGGCTGATAGGTCTTTGCAGTATAGTACTGGCATTCGTCATGGTCGCATGGCTTGGCAATCATGATGCGTATGGGCCATATATCCAACCGGTAGCGTTAACTTTGGTGTTAGCCGTATCAACGCTAGCCTTGATTGGATGGCTGCTCGATACACCCCAGAGCAAAATTCGGCAAGCGCTGTTCGCAGGATTTCTGGTACTGGATTTGTTCACGCTCAGTATGGATAACCGTTTCAATTACGATCCAATTCCACCTCAGAAACAGTTAGATTTTAATCCGCCAGCATTGGTCGCAACGGCACTGGCAGATAACAATGTTCCTTTCCGCGTGGACGGGTATCGCGTGTTGAATGACAATTATGGCAGTCTGTATAACGTAGCCGATATGCGTGGTATCAGTCCATTATTTTTGGATGGGCCAAACACAATCATCAATGCGAATCTGATCAATCCTACCGCGTGGGAACTATTCGCGGTGCGCTACGTGTATACCGATTGGGAACAAATGCCGGTCGCCAGCCAAATCGTCGCCAGCGGAGAAGATCGCTACGGGAAAGTGAACATGCATAAAATCACTGATCCTCGACCTTTCACAAACCTCATCCATGACATACGCATTGTATCGAACGATGTGGAAGCGCGTGCAACTCTAAACGATAGTAACATCAATCTACGCAATACTATCATTTTGGAACAATCGCCTAATATTCCTATGCACAACGAGCAACTTACGGGTGCTAACACGGTTGTAACAGAATTTAAGCCGGAATCATTTACGATAATCGTGAATACGCCAACCAACGCTGTGCTGTCGGTTGCTCATCCAGATTATCCCGGCTGGGTTGCTACCGTGGATAAAAACCCTACGCCGATATTACGTGCTTATGGGGCATTAGCAGCAGTCGCTGTCCCTGTTGGCAGTCATCTAGTCGTTTTCAAATATGATCCCATGAGCTATAAAATTGGGGCAATCATAAGTTTAGTAGCGTGGATTAGTGTGGTGGTTCTAGGGGCAATTAGTATTTATCGCGGGACGCGTAATGCAAAATAACAACCAATCACGCAGCCTGCATTTGGGATTAAACCGCTACACCTATGGCGTATGCATCGGTGCCGGGATCGGTTTAGCAGGTGGCCTTATTGCTCTGCTATTAACGGTGGGTGGCCCTATCGTGGCCTTTGGCGCGATTTTTGGTGTGATGGCGGGGTTATATGTGCTTTCTAATGTATCAGCTGCATTATACGGTGTCATTCTTATTACTGCATTGGTACCTTTTGGCACACTTCCCTTCAAAATTGGCATAACACCCACGTTCTTGGATATGGCATTAGGTGCGTTCGTTTTGGTTTATGCAATGCAATGGATGACGGGGCGGCGGCAAGGTTTTCGCTTGACTCCTGTCCATGCCTTGGTCACGTTGTATATCATGTGGTTGCTGCTGGCATTCGCATTGGGATTACGTTATGCCCCGCCAACAAGTGCAATCATCCGCCAGTTTGCAGAAACGCTATTAAGCATTGCAATGGTTTTTATTTTAGGTGATTTGATACGCGACCCGCAAACCCTGCGGCGGTTAGTGATTGCGGTCATGTTCGCGATCGGTGTACAAGCAGTGGTTGCAATCATCCTGTATATCCTGCCCGATCAAACAGCTGAAGAACTACTGGTGCGTTTAGGCCGCTTTGGCTACCCTAATGGCGGAGTCATTAGGTTTATTGACGATGATCCAGCCGGAATCGAACGGGCAATCGGCACCTGGGTTGATCCAAATGCCTTGGGTGGTGTACTTGCCATCTCAGCCGCGATGATCGCGCCTCAGGTATTCGCTCGTAAACCTGTCTTGCCCTATCGTTGGCTAACAATAGGGTTATTGGGTGTCATATTATTAGCCCTTGTATTGACATTTTCACGGGCTTCCATGTTGGCGATTGGCATCAGTTTGTTAGTGGTTGGTCTGTTTCGCGGGTATCGCAAATATCTACCTATGCTGGCGTTAGCGTTGATACTTGTTTTAGCGCTGCCCCAAACCCGTTCATACATTGAACGCTTTTCGGAGGCTTTCACCGGATCTGACCGTTCGACGCAAATGCGATTAGGTGAATATGGTGATTCGCTGGAGCTCATCAGTCGCAACCCGGTGGTAGGTGTCGGATTTACCGGTACGCCTGATATTGACCTATACACCAACGTTGCCAGTATGTACCTTATTATGGCTAATCAAATCGGGCTGGTCGGTGTCGCCATTTACGCATTGATGATAATCGGCATACTGATTTACGGTTGGCGGGCAAGGCAAGTGGTACACGATGATCCGCTGCTTGAATCGCTGCACCTTGGTTATCACGCAGCCCTGATTGCGGCCTTGATCAATGCTACAGCCGACTTGTACTTCTTTCGTTTGGATTTCCAGTCATCGATTTTCTCGTTCTGGATGGTAATTGCGTTGGCGCTTGCAAGTTCGAGACTTGCATTAGAAGCGCATGAATTAACCGTTGCTAAACCTACCTGAATCTATTACCATTCTCAACTGAAACACCCCAATATTTTATTGGGAACACTTTCCGCTTCATTTAGCGCGCTCGTGCGAGATGAGGCAATCCCGGGGAAAGGAGATTATTGAATTCCCTATGAGACATACATACGAGCTAACATTTATCGTCCGCGTTGACCCCAATGAAGAGGTCATCAACAATTCAGTTACCCAGGTTCAAGGATGGGTCGAGGCCAATGAACTGGGCCAAGTCACCAAAATTGATCGCTGGGGACGGCGCAAGCTGGCCTACGAAATCGATAAGCAGCGCGATGGCTATTACGTTTGCATGAGCGCTGACATTGATCCCCAGAACTTGCCGGAATTGGAACGTAACTTAAAGTTGTCCGCAACTGTTTTACGTTACTTACTTATTCGTCCTGAACGATAGGACACAAAACCCTCTGGTTTGATCCAGAGACTTTTGAGGAGAGCTTGAGCTATGGGTCGTGGGCTGAACAAGGTGATGATAATCGGTTATCTGGGACGTGATCCTGAAATGCGTTATACGCCCAGCGGTCGCCCGGTAACCAGTTTTAGCGTAGCGACCAGCCGCACCTGGACCTCAGCCGAAGGAGAACGTCGCGAAGAAACCGAATGGTTTAACGTCGTGGCGTGGGGAACCTTAGCAGAGATTTGCAAATCGCACCTCAGTAAAAACCAACAGGTATATATTGAGGGGCGTTTGCAAACGCGAGGCTGGGAAGATGAAACGGGAAAGAAACATTTTCGCACTGAATTAGTTGCCAATGAAATGATCCTGCTGGGTGATCGACGTCGTGAGCAGCAGCATCACGATGAAGAAGATGATGTTGATTTCATCAGCGAAGATCAAGACAACGGTGACTACGCATTTTAAAACCATGAGGAGAAAACAATGAGCGACATGGACTATCGTGATCGCGGTGACCGCGACCGTGATCGCGATTCGGATGATAGTTTTGACGGTGATGATCGCGAAAGAGGCGGCTTTCGCCGTCAGCGTCCGGGTCGTGGCCGCCACGTACAATACTGCCCGGAAGGCAAATGCTTCGATTACAAGAATGTTGATGCACTGAAGCGTTTTATCGGTGAAACCGGTAAAATTCGCCCACGCCGCCAAACGGGTAACTGCGCTCGCTGCCAGCGTGAACTGGCTCGTGAAATTAAGCGTGCACGTCATTTGGCAATGCTACCTTTCATTGCTGGTGGCGATTAATATTGCCTGCGCTATCCAACAGCAGTTGATAGCATAATCATTTACGGGGCATGAGCGAATAGCTGCTATGCCCCTTTCATTGTTCCGAAGCAGGAGTACAAATTAGTTATGTCCAAGAGAAGCCAAACAACCGCGCTTCCAAAGGAAACTCCGAAACCCGCCCCCGAAAGTGGCGAGTCCGGTGGGAAGCAAACGCCCAAATTGCGACGGGAGTACCGTTCCCACGCAGAGCGCGAACATGAAATCCAAAGATGGGTCATTATTGGCACAATCGCAGCAGTAGTCGTTGTCGTCCTATTGCTTGGTATCACGATTGTGTCGGATCAAATCATTACCCCGAACCAGGTCGTCGCCAGCGTGGACGGGCAAAATGTTACCGTCACTCAATTCCAGAAACGCGTTCGCTTAGAACGTTATCTGCGTAATCAACAGTTGACGCAACTGGTTCAGACTTATACCAGTTTTGGTTACACCGAACAGCAAATTATCCAACAGTTGCAACAACAAGAACCGTACGCAACATGGATTAAAGAACTGCAAGTATCTGACCAGATGGGTCTCAAGATGGTCGATACGATGGTCGAAGAACAACTGATCCGTAACGCAGCCAAAGAAAAAGGAATTACGGTTTCACAGGCTGAAATCGATGAACAAATCAACAAGTTCTTTGGTTATACGCCGCCGAAGGTTGTGAGTGCTGATGCAACCGCTGAAGCTACAGCTACCGTTACACCCACACCGACCATTACCCCGACACCTTTTGTTTCGCCTACACCATCGCCTGTTCCGACAGCTACGCCAACCTCTGCTGTGATACCGACCGTCACGCCCACACCGTTGGCAACACTGCCGCCTACAGCCACGTTGACCAGTGACGAGCAAAATAAGCAATTCACCGATAATCGCGATTCAGTTTTCCGCGACTTACGCCAGCAGACAAAAATGAGTGATGCAGACATTAACAGCTATTTTGAATTGCAGGCACTTCGTGTAAAGTTGCAGGATGCAGTCGCAACAGACGTTACGACCACCGGAGTATTTGTGGACACACGTCACATCCTGGTGGCAACCGAAGAGGAAGCCAATGATGTAATCAATGCGCTAAACTCGGGTGAATCATTTGCGGAATTAGCGAAGTCCGTTTCCACGGATACCGGTTCCGGTGCAAATGGTGGTGAATTAACTTGGCAACCAGCTTCGGCTTTTGTCAAGGAATTCCAAGATGCGGTCAAAGCGGCAAAAATTGGTGACATTGTTGGGCCGATCAAGACACAATTTGGATACCACATCATTCAAGTACGGGCACGCGAGGACCGAGAACTCACCCAATCGCAAATTGACAACGCCAAGTCAAGTGTCTTCTCCAATTGGTTGAAAGACTACAAAGAATCGAAGAAAGACAAAACGACAACCAATTCGATTTGGGCCAACTTCGTTCCAAGTGATCCTCAAACGATTTTCGGCTAACAGCCTTCAAGTTTAAGCAAAAAGACGCTCGCTGTGAGCGTCTTTTTGTTCCCCTACGATTATCCGGCGCTCATGCGATGGTCAACAATTCGCATTGTGGCCTCTACCCCACTCGGCTATAATGCCTAACATGAATGAGCAACACATCGCGCGTTTGGAAGCGCAGCTTGAACGTCTAGTTGAAAGCACTTTTGCCCATCTCTTTGGCAAACGGATTCGGGCACAAGATATTGCTTTGCAATTAGCCAGAGCGATGGAACAATCTGCTTTAAGCGATCCCCAGGATGAAGTCCGTGCCATTGCGCCCGACCAATACACCATTTTGATGCCGTCAATGATGCGCCAGCAACTCTTACAAAATCAACCGGCACTCGCACAATTGCTGAGCGACCATTTGGTTGAGTTAGCGATGAACGCAGGCTTCAGACTGAATACACAGCCCTTAGTTGAAATCATCGCCAATGATGAACTCAAAATGGGGACAGTGACAGTTATTGCTAACCACGGCAAAAGGAAACATAGTACAACAGCATTGATGCAGCGGGTCAATATCGAAAACACGCCTGGTGCGCCACTCAATCCACAGCTGCTTATTCAAGGTAAACCAGCAATTCCATTGGAATCAGATGTGGTCAATGTGGGGCGTAGCCGGGATAACCATATCGTAATTGATGATCGAACCGTCTCTCGCTATCATTTACAATTACGTTTACGCTTTGGTCGGTACACTTTATTTGATACCCAGAGCCAAAGTGGCACATTGGTCAATAACGTACGAATTAAGGAACACAATTTACAGACAGGCGATGTGATCCAAATCGGCAATACACGTCTGGTGTACCTGGAAGATCGTCCCACAAGTGATGGGCAAACCCAGATTAATGACACTGTAGAGTCGGAATAATAAGAGCAAAACGCTGTGTCAAATGAAATCATCCTGCTCGTACTCCGTATTATTTCCGCTTTACTACTTATCATTTTTCTAGGCGCACTTTATCGCATTTTGTGGCGTGACCAACGCCGTGCCATAGCCGAAATCGACATGAAGCGGCAAACCTACGGTTATTTGGTGATGTTACGCGAAATGGACGGCCATTATCACCTAACTGGCGAGAAATATATGCTGAAGCCGATTACGAGTTTAGGACGCTCCCCAACCAATACCGTTCCCATTGCCGACAATTTTTCGAGCAGTGAACACGCATTGGTCACATTGAGGCAAGGGCAATGGTGGTTAGAAGATCGGAATAGCCGAAACGGAACACTCTTGAATAATGTTCCCGTAAAGCAACCGGTTGTAATTGCGGACGGCGACATTATTGGCATCGGACAAATCAGGTTGCGTATGGATCTAGAATCATAGCGAAACGATTTTCTGTAGATAACATTAATGAGAAACATAGATATGGCAGAACGAGTACAAATTGCGGTTATTGGTGGTTCGGGGTTATACAACATGCCAGAGCTTAGTCATGTTGAAAAATACCATGTCCCTACCCCATTCGGCGATCCCAGCGGCGAGATTATTATCGGAACATTGAGGGGCAAACGTGTTGCGTTTTTACCGCGTCATGGTGTAGGGCATATCTACAGTCCAACTACAGTTCCCCACAAAGCCAATGTATTCGCTCTCAAAAGCTTAGGTGTTCGCTTCATTATAGGGGTCAATGCCTGTGGATCGCTTAAAGAGGAGTATGCACCGGGTAACATCGTTATCCCCGATCAACTCTTTGACTATACGAATAGTCGTGATCGAACATTCTTTGGAACAGGACTAGTGGCTCATGTAGGTGTCGCAGAACCGTATTGTCCCGAATTGTGTGCTGTCGTTTACCAAGCCGTGCAAGCAGTTGGTGGAACGGTTCACAGGGGTGGAACATTTCTTATTGAAGAAGGGCCGCGCTTCGCAACACGGGCCGAAAGTCTTATTTTCAAGCAGTGGGGATGCAGCCTCATTGGAATGACCACCTGCCCGGAAGCCTTCTTGGCGCGTGAAGCCGAAATCGCTTACGCAACGATGGCGCATGTTACTGATTACGACTCGTGGCATGTGACTGAGGAGCCGGTCACTGTAGAGATGGTAATGTCAACCTTTCACCACAATATTGAGATCGCACAAAAGGCTGTAGCAAAAGCTGTCGAAACACTGGATGAAAATGCTGTGTATGCTTGCCATTCAGCCTTAGCCAATGCCATTATGACAGATCGCAGTAAAATTCCACCGGAAATCCTCGAAACCCTCAAGCCAATTGTCGGACGATACTTTCCGTCATAACGAGATCCATGTCAATAATTGCGGATACCTTCACGATCAAACGGGAAAGCAATCGAAGCACTCGGCAAACCGAAGGGCGATTGCTAGGAATTGCAGCTTTATTTCTGCTGACTAACTTTATCGCGCTTACAATTATTCGCTCGGATACCCGCGTCACAGATTGGGTTCATTTGGGGGTCTGGATCATTGGCGCGATGGTCGGCAGTTCGCTGCTAGAACGTTATTTACCCGGACGCGATCCGCTACTATTCCCGATAATTATGTTTCTCAGCGGCTGGGGATTAATCCTCATCGATCGGCTTGCGCCTCCTTTTGCGGAGCGCCAAACCATCTGGTTGGCCGTGTCGGTGGCAGCAATGCTCATTGTTGCAATTTTCCCTCATACACTGCGCTGGTTGAGGCAGTATCGTTATGTATTATTACTGTTTGGCATTCTGCTATTGGTCGGAACCATTGTCTTGGGAACTAATCCTTCAGGCTTCATAAATGCCCCCCAACTTTGGTTAGGCTTCGGCAGCATTTTCTTCCAACCATCTGAGGCACTAAAAATCATATTGGTGGCTTTTCTCGCCAGCTATTTAGCCGAACAATATCCCGCCATTCGCACGGGTAACCTCGATGGACAAGGATGGCGATTGTCGATCTCGCCGCGCGTTCTAGGGCCAATCGTGTTGATGTGGAGTGTCTGTATTTTAATTTTGGTGTGGCAGCGTGATTTGGGTACTGCGATTCTCTTTTTCACCATATTTATGCTGCTGCTTTATGTGGCAAGCGGATCAAATCTGGTACTCATTAGTGGAGCGCTATTAATCGTCGCGGCAGGCATAGTAGCCTACAAAGCATTCCCTGTAGTGCGGTTGCGCATGGATATTTGGTTTAATCCTTGGCCGGAAGCAGATGACCGAGCATTCCAAATCGTACAAAGTCTGCTGGCCTTTGCTGCCGGTGGACCTTTTGGTCAAGGGGTGGCACAAGGCTCTCCGACTTATATCCCTGTTGTCCATTCTGATTTTGTGTTTTCGGCATTAGCGGAGGAATGGGGGTTACTCGGAGTGATTGTAGTGATTGCTAGTATCGGAATACTGGTGGTACGGGGACTTCAGATCGCCATTAAACAGGAAAGGCGCTCATTCTTAACATTGCTCGCTACCGGATTAAGCCTCCTAATCGCTACCCAAAGTTTCTTAATTATGGCGGGTGTTCTCAAAATTGTGCCACTCACGGGGGTCACATTACCATTCCTGAGTTACGGTGGCAGTTCACTGCTTGCCAGTTTCATTATCACTGGCCTACTCCTACGACTTTCAGCCCTGGAAAACTGACCGATGAATTTCACACGCGAAATCAATCGCCTAACCACAGGCTTACTCATCCTGATGGGTATCGTCGCTTTGGCAGCTACCTACTGGGCGGTGGTTGGTCCTGATACCATTTTGCTTCGGCAGGACAACCCCCGACTTGTACAAGCTGAGTCGCAAATTCATCGCGGTGATATTGTTGACCGTAATGGCACACTACTCGCGACCTCAACGTTCAATTCGGATGATAGTTTTACGCGACAATACTTATATCCAGAGATGGATAGCGCACTGGGTTATGCCAGTATCCGCTATGGCGTCGGCGGAGCTGAAGCAGCTTTTAATAATGCCTTACGTGGAGACAATGGAGCAAAAGATTTTCTCACACAACTCACCAATGGTCTCCTGCACCGTACACAAAAGGGTTCCGATGTCCGACTCACCTTTGATTTGAGTATTCAACAGCAAGCCGTTAAGGCGATGGGGAACCACACAGGCTCTATCGTTGTCTTGGACATACCCAGTGGACAAGTTCTGGCTTTGGTCAGTTTACCGACTTATGACCCCAACACATTGGATGCTAATTGGGTAGCATTGAGCAAAGCACCAGGAAATCCATTCTTTAATCGGGCCCTACAAGGTGCATACCAACCAGGTATTGCGCTGCAAACGCCTTTGATGGCTTCTGCGCTACTAGCAAATTATCCACTTGATACGCCGATTGTTCAAGCAACTCAGAATATCAAAGTAGGTGATGTAACCATTCAATGTGTGGCGACACCACCAAGCGACACCTTGACACTACAACAGGCCTATACCTACGGCTGCCCTTATCCATTTGCTAAAATGGTCCAGGAACTCGGCGTTGAAACTATCCAATCGGGGTTTAACACCTTTAAACTAGAACATCCGCCTACACTGGCTGGTTATGTCGTCCCGCAATCCACCCCATCAACGGACAGCTCTCGTTTTCTATTTGGGACGAAAAACTTCACAGATAATGCCCTTGGACAAGGGACGATTACGGTTAGCCCATTGGAAATGGCTGTTATTGCCGGCGCGATATATAACGCTGGTAACGCGCCGATGCCCTACAGCCTGCTTCAGGTCCGGCAGCCTGATACCCAAACATGGGTTACCGATAAAACGAGTTACATACCCATGCCTATGCTTACCGCAAACAGCGCCCGTCAAATGCAGGTACTTATGGAAGCAGCAGTTAATACTGGAGCGGCAGAGTCTGCTAGGCAATCCGGATTGACCATTGGTGGACATGCAGCCCTGGCTTATGTTGGCAATACAGCACAATCATGGTTTATTGGGTTTGTGAGTACGGGCAGTAATCAAGGTGCAACCATTGCAGTGATCCTTGAAGATACACACGATGCCAGCTTGGCCGCCCAAATTGGTGGGCGGGTTTTGGCGGCTGCACATACTTATCAACTCACTGCTACCCCCCTTCCCAAAGACGGGGCCTAAGTCCGAGCTTTTTCGACCATTTAGCTGCCGTACTTAGCCCATGAACATAAGCCCGACTATAACAACTAACATATGTCGCGCTCCCTAGCGCTTCGAGAAATTCCTGTGGCCCATTAAAGGGTTGAAGTTGCGTCATGGCACGGCCGTATTCAGGCGAACTATGGGCATCAGAACCTGCTGTGCCACGCAAATTATGTTTTTGGGCATAAGCGAGCGCTTGCTGATTATCATCTGTGTATAAACACCGCGAGTTAAAAATTTCAATAGCATCAACCTGATCGGCGATCCGGGTCAGGGCATCCTCGCCCCATGCGCCTTTGCGCAGACGATCAAAAGGATGCGATACACCGATGACTGCGCCCTGATCACGCAAACGGCGAATGGTCTCATTCGGCGTTAACCCGGCAGGCACAGTCTCACGCAGAAAATAGGCCAGGATCTCACCTTCTGTGGTCATGATCTCTTCGCCAACGATAACCAGATCCGGGGCGATTTTTTGCATAGCAAATGCCCCTTCGGTTGTATTGTGGTCGGTGATGGCAATACGTTGTACACTCCGCTCTCGGCAAAGATCGATAATGGTTTCAAACTTTGAAAGACAATCTTTAGACCAGAGTGTATGACTATGCAAATCGACATTCCATCGTTCTGTCATCCCTATGACTCTCCATTTTTGATGAGAAAATGCTAACAGTTGCTACCGTTTCAATTAAGATAAGCATACCTTATAAGGTGGTACGCCGATAAGGATGAATAAGCTGAGTCATTCATGATAATAAAGGCTTATATAAGTGGAACGTCAGGCAATCGGTGCTTAAGCGTAGGTTGATATTCATAATAGTGTGACAAACTTGACTACCCTCTATAGTTTTCTGTAGTATAGGGACTTCTCTAAATGAGTTTGATCGTTAGCCAGTTGTTCATAGTCAACAATGTAATTAAGGCTGACCGGAAGAAAGACAGATAATGAATCAGGACATTAAACGTATGCCATCACAAGATTTTGATGACGGAATAGCACCGCCACCCCGTTTCTTACTGTGGGCAGTCGTCGGTATTTTTATCATCCTTGTGGTTGCGGCGCTGGGCAGTTATCTTGTCATTCAGGATAAGGTTTCAATGAGCTTGCTGCTAGAGCTTTCAGTCATTGCTGCTCCAGTGATCGTCGTGTTGAGTGTCGCGGCGGCAGTCTTCTTTCGCAAGAGTCTCCCACGACGATTCGCAATCTGGCTCACATCAGGTTGGGTTGTAGTCGGCATCATCGGCATGATAGTTTTTACGCTGGTTTTCCGCAATGTCTTGGAACCGGGACAGCGTGAAACTGTAAAGCATTATTTGCCTTTCATGGCGCTGTTTGCGCCGCCCTTGCCGCCGATTAATAGTTCATTGCCGACACCCGAAGCGGTTGAAAGTGGGATTTCGGCAGACGATTTGCTGCATTCCAACTTTGATTTAAACGCACCGGTTACAACCGCCACTGTCGTCGCACCTGCAGCAGTGATCCCATCAACATCGACGCCAGCATTGCAATCTTTAGTGACCGCAATCATCACTTCTTCACCTGTACCTACAATTGCACCTACTGCTACTATACAGCCAACTATCGAATTCACAGCGACATCTTTACCACAGCCAACTCAAGCAGCCGTTGCTCCGACAGCTGTAAACCAAACTATCTCACAGCCTAATACACCTATTACAGCACTTTTGACGGGTATCACACCTGTCAAACAGGGTTGGAATAATTGTGGACCAGCCAATATCACGATGGCACTTTCGTACTTCGGCTGGACAAAAGATCAAGATTACGCCTTAAGTTTCCTAAAACCAGATCGTGAGGATAAGAACGTCAATCCTTGGGAATTGGTCAATTTTGTCAATCAGGAAAGTCAAATCCGTGCCTTGTACCGGGTTGGTGGCGATATGCAGTTGCTCAAACAGCTCATATCCAACAAGTTGCCGGTACTCATTGAAACGGGCTACATGTTTGAAGGATCAGACTGGTTGGGTCATTACCAAACGGTCGTAGGTTACGACGACACCAAGCAGAATTTCTACGTATACGACAGCTATCTCGGAACCGGACAAAATGGAACCGGTATGCCCAAAAGCTATGAAGATTTCGACTCGTTCTGGGAAAACTTCAACCGCACATTCATCGTGTTATATAAGCCCGAAGAAGAAGGACTTGTTCGCGGAATCCTTGGTGACCGTGCAGATGTGACCAAAGCGACTGAAATGGCGGCACAAACGGCTCAACAAGAAGCATTGACCAATCCTCAAAACGCATTCGCATGGTTTAACCTCGGATCTTCACTGACAAAGTTGGCTAAATATCAGCAGGCCGCAGCGGCCTTCGACAAAGCACGTCAGGTCGGCCTTCATTGGCGCATGACACTCTATCAATTCACCCCGTTTGAAGCCTATTACAATGTTGGTCGGTATGAGGAGATTATGTCACTGACCAACGCTAATCTCTTGAATGGTGGGCAATACGTTGAAGAGACATATTATTGGCAAGGCAAAGTTTACGCCGAGGAAAAGGACACCACCAAAGCGGCTGCTGCCTTTAGGCAAGCACTCGCACATAATCCACGGTATACGGCTGCTCAAGACGCGCTAAACGCGCTCCCAAAGTAGTTTAGCGTATGACGAGCCAGGTAACAGAAAAACGCAATCG
Organism: Aggregatilineales bacterium; assembly: GCA_044226325.1. Classification (GTDB taxonomy): domain Bacteria; phylum Chloroflexota; class Anaerolineae; order Aggregatilineales; family Phototrophicaceae; genus CFX2. The sequence goes on along the minus strand of JBGAHG010000001.1, from coordinate 117,817 downwards.
CCAAATCGCCCGATCAACACTGATCGTAATGGCAGCTTTTGCCATTGCAAAAGTTATCAGCTTGGCACAAACCATTATTATTGCGCGGGTGTTTGGTGTTGGACGCGAATGGGATACGTTTGTCACCGCTAACAGTCTGCCGGAGCTGATCTTCACACTCATCTCCGGTGGGGCACTAGCCCATGCTTTCATACCGATTTTTAGCGGTTATTTGGCTCGCGATGATAAACCGGGCGCGTGGCGACTGACAAGCCACGTCATCAACACCGTGTTTGCGGCGACAGCAGTCGTTAGTGTCATCGTTTTTTTCACTGCTCCCTGGTTGGTGGCGCATATTGTCGCACCGGGATTTGATACCGCAGCACAACAGCAAACAGCGGATCTCATGCGAATACTGCTCATTAGCACACTGATCTTTTCGGTCAGTGGTATATCAATGGGCATTTTACAGAGCCACAATCATTTTCTCCTGCCAGCAATTGCGCCAATTATGTTTGATCTTGGCATTTTATTTGGCGCAGGCTTTCTCATCAAACCGTTCGGCGTACGTGGTATTGCTTATGGGGCAGTACTTGGGGCGGCCTTACATTTTGCAGTGCAAATACCGGGGTTGATCCATTATCGGGCGCGTTGGACAGCCGAAATGGGTTGGAAAGATCCTGTGCTTTGGAAAGTGCTGCGTTTGATGATTCCACGTGTCATAGGCTTGGGCTTATTTAGTTTGAATTTCTTGCTGATGAACAATATCGCTTCACGCTTAGGCGAAGGCTCCGTGAGCGCGCTGAGTTGGGGTTGGCGGCTCATGCAAATACCAGAAACCCTCATTGGCACAGCGATGGGAACCGTTATTTTCCCGACACTCGCCGCGCTCAGTGAAGTGGGTGATGAATCAGGCAAGCGTGATGCCATGTCGGGCGCGCTCCGTTTCATTTTAATCGCTACAATCCCGTCAGCAGTGGCACTGATCTTAATTGGACAACCAATTATCAGTCTGCTCGAAGGTGGCGCGTTTGATGCCTCCGCGTCATCCTTGGTTTACAGCACGTTACGCTTTTTTGCCCTGGGCCTCGTTGTTCATTCGGCTTTAGAGGTAGTCGCGCGTAGTTTCTATGCGGATAAAGACACTCTCACACCCTTATGGGCGGCGGCAGGTGGTGCAATTATCAACTTTGTGCTGGCGTTAGTTTTGAGCGGCGTAGCATTTGAAACGCCGGATAGTGCCAATGTCGGCGGATTAGCATTAGCCAATTCAGCAGGTGTGGCTTTTGAGGTATTAGTGCTGCTCTGGATTTTACGGAGGCGATGGCACGGCGCGAACGAGTCGCTCCTGGCTCAAACGATTGTTAAAACCGTCGTCGCCAGTCTCGTGATGGGCTTGGTAATTGTAATTATTAGCACCTTATGGCAGGCGCTAGGCCTGAACAATCGGGGTACACTCTTTACTGTGTTAGAGGTGTGCGTCATGGCTGTGGGCGGCGGATTAGTATTCCTCGTCGCAGCTCATCTCCTCAAAATGCATGAGCTACAAATGCTGGTCAATATGCTTCTTCGACGTAGAACTTTAGCCGAGGCGGTAGCATGAGCATCGAAATTCGCATTCTGACACTTGGGCTGGCCTCGACTCATTGTTATATTTTAGGCGATACCGATACTAATGAATCAGTCGTCATTGATCCGGTCGATCAAGCACCATTAATCTTTAAAACAGCTCAGGATTCAGGCTGGACAATCAAGCTCATCCTCGCGACTCACGCCCATTTTGATCATGTGCTGGCGAGTAAAGAACTAAAAGAATTGACAGGTGCGCCCTTCTATATTCATGGGGATTCGATTCCCTTACTCAAAAATTTACCCGAATCAGGTCTTCGTTTTACGGGAAAAGCATTCCCCGAAGCCGCGGTGCCAGATCGCTTACTCACAACCGGGTCTGAAATAATCCAACTTGGAGCAATCCAATTTGAAACACTCTACACACCAGGTCATGCGCCGGGGCACATCGCATTCTACATGCGCGACGCTGGAATTGTCATAAGCGGTGATTGTTTATTCGCAGGTAGTGTCGGTCGTACCGATTTGCTGGGTGGCGATCACGATATGTTGATGCGCTCGATCTTCGACAAACTGCTGCCACTTGGCGACGACGTTAAAGTGCTGCCCGGTCATATGGACTTAACCACCATCGGTAAGGAACGCACGACTAACCCCTTCATTCTAGAATATGCCGAGATGAATTCAAGAACACCATGATCTATAATCATTGTTTTTAAATACCTCTTGCTATTCGATATTTTTCATTGCCTTTGCAGTTATCAGAAACTCATAACCATGCACATTTTGATGCTTTTTCTGGATGGAATCGGCCTCGGAGAAGATGATCCATCCATAAATCCTTTTGCGACTGCCCGTATGCCCACATTGATCAAGCTTACCAATGGTAAGCGTTGGTTGCGGGATACCGGACGACAAACAACTGATCGGGCACTTTTTATCCCGACAGATCCCTGCCTTGGTGTTCCCGGACGACCGCAAAGCGGCACAGGGCAAGCAGCTATCCTTACCGGTCTGAATGTGCCGCAAATCATCGGCGAACACTATGGACCAAAGCCTAATTTGCCCACCCGCGAACTGATTGCAAAAGACAATTTCTTTAAGCAAGTTAAACGAGCCGGCAAAAAGGCTGCCCTGCTCGATGCATATCCCGCCGGTTTGCACCACGACATCGCACGTGGCAAAACACTCCGTTCCAGTATTCAGCAGGCCGCCTACGAGTCCGGCCAAGAATTATTCGGCATGGACGAACTCAAAGCGAGGCAGGCATTGACACCTGAATGGACGGGCGAATCGTGGCACAGTTACTTAAAGCTGTACGACACTCCAGTTTATTCGGCTCGTGAAGCAGGTCATTTATTAGTCGAAATATCGCGCAGCTACGATTTCGCTTTTCACTCACATTGGATGACCGATCATGTAGGGCATCGCGGTCCGCTGCAACGCGGGGTCGAACTACTAGAATTATTTGATGAGGTAATGACCGGTGTAACTGAGGCTTGGGACGATGACGAGGGTTTGGTCATCATCACCAGCGATCACGGTAATATGGAACATATCGGCAATCGCAACCATACCGAGAATAACATCCCGACCTTAGTCATTGGTCATGCGAAAACAGCTTTTGCGGACGATTTCCATGACCTCACCGGTTATGTTCCCCGTATGGCTCACTTACTGGACGTGTAAATTCCCTACTGCTTTCGCTACAATCTGATCTTGATCTAACACTTCAGCTATATTGTTGATTCCATTCCACAAGAAGCGAGAGCTCGCATGAGTGTTGATGCTGAAAGTCTGAAAAAATCGATGCGTCGTTGGGCAAGTGGCGTAACAGTGGTAACAAGCAGTGATGGCGAAGAACGCGCTGGCGTGACTGCAAGTTCGTTCACTTCGATTTCGGTCGATCCGCCGTTGATTTTACTTTCCCTGCAAAGTTTTACGCCAACCCTCAAGCTTATTGAACGAACGGGTATTTTCGCAGTTTCAATTTTGACGACCAAACAGGCCAACCTCTCGGTGCAATTTGCCGGCTTTGCCAATCTGCCGGAAGGCGCAGATAAGTTCTATCAAGTGAAACTCAATAAGGCAGTGACTGGCGCACCCTTTATTGCGGAGGCCGCAAGCTGGATGGACTGCAAACTGGCAGCAGTTTATGAAGCTGGATTAAGCCGAATTGTCGTCGGCGAAGTATTAGCAACCGGACAAGGTGAAGAGATACTACCTTTAGTTTACTTGAATCGTGCCTATTACGACTTAACAAAACAAGAATAGGATGGGGCAACGAAGGTTCAGTCACACCTTGACGCGGCACGGTCACTCATCTAGAATCATCAATTCCGAAACAGGGGCATTTTAAGGCATGTTTGAGAATTTAACGGATCGACTACAAGGTATTTTTGACAATCTCGGACGCAGCGGTAAGTTGACAGAAAAAGATGTCGACACCGTTATGCGCGAGGTTCGCATGGCGCTGCTTGAAGCCGACGTTGCCCTGCCCGTCGTCAAAGATTTTGTCAAGCGGGTTAAGGAACGTGCTATCGGTGCCGAAGTCGCCAAGGCGCTCAAGCCCGGTCAAATGGTCGTCAAGATCGTTCATGAAGAATTAATTCAAACGCTTGGTGAGGCCGAAAAACTCGATTTCTCTAGCAGCACCAAACCCCATGTGATTATGCTTGTCGGTTTGCAAGGTGCTGGTAAGACAACCACCGCCGCCAAACTCGCCGTATTTTTACGGAAAGATGGACGTAACCCTTACATGGTCGCGGCAGATACGCAGCGACCTGCCGCCGTCGAGCAGTTGAAGACACTCGGCAAGCAAGTCAGTGTGCCTGTTTACGACGAAGGCACCGGCTCTCGTCCAGCGGATATTTGCGTGAACGGCATAAAAGCTGCCAAAGAAGCCAATGCTGCCGTTGTTATTTTGGACACCGCAGGCCGTTTGCAGATCGATGATCGCTTGATGACCGAATTGGAAGAAATTAAACGTCGAACTAATCCGGCAGAAATTTTGCTGGTAGCCGACTCGATGACCGGTCAAGAGGCCGTCAACATCGCACAAGGTTTTAATGACCGGGTGGGTGTCACAGGACTCATCCTCACTAAAGTCGATGGCGATGCACGTGGCGGTGCTGCCATTTCGATGCGTGCTGTCACGCATGTGCCCATCAAATTTCTCGCTACCGGTGAGAAAATTGACGGTTTCGAAGTCTTCTATCCGGATCGTCTAGCCTCACGTATTCTTGGCATGGGCGATATGCTCAGCCTGATCGAAAAAGCTGAAGAAGCCTTTGATGAAAAGGAAGCGCTCCAGTTACAACAAAAACTGATGGAAAATCAGTTCACGTTGCAAGATTTTCTGGAACAGCTCCAGAAGATTAAGAAGATGGGGCCTGTCAGCCAACTGCTGGGAATGATCCCCGGCATGGATAAAATGCGCGGGCAAATTGACCAGGATGAAGCTGAAAAACGGATGAAACGCGTCGAAGCGATCATCAACTCGATGACCAGGAAAGAACGGAATAATCCGAAAATTTTGAATGCCAGCCGCCGCCAACGAATCGCCAAAGGCAGCGGTGTACAAGTGCGGGACGTCAATGAAGTGCTGAAACAGTTCCGCGATATGCAATCCTTGATGAGTCAGCTACGCAAGGGGAAGTTTCCGAATATTCCGGGTTTATCCGGATTGCGCTAGGGTGTCGCCCTTCCGCTACTGGCAGTCCTGCGTAGCATTCATAATTCGCCAGTGGCTCCCCTCTCATTTCGAGTGCATGGGAGCGTACATATAGGAGTTTGAGTAACATGGTTCGTATTCGTTTGCGTCGTATGGGTTTGAAGAAACAACCGAGCTACCGTATTGTGGTCGCTGATCAACGCAGCGCCCGCACAGGCGGCTTTATTGAGATTGTGGGAACTTACAACCCGCGTACACAGCCCATCACTGAATCCGTAGAAGAAGACCGGGTTTTGTACTGGCTGAGCGTTGGTGCACAGCCTAGTGAAGCGGTCGAAAGCATCCTGAAGCGTATTGGTACGCTGACACGTTTTGACCGGTTGAAGAAGGGCGAAACCATTGAGGCGCTCGCCGCAGAAGCTGCAACTGCTAAGGCTTCCGCAGCCCCCGTCAGCCCCAAGACGAGCCGTCCGTCACCCGCCGCCGGACAATCAGCCAAGAAAGCCAAAGAAGCTGCTGCGGCTGCTGAACCGGTCACTAATTCATAGACTCATGGAACACAATGCAGGGGATTAAACCCCTGCATGACCTTTATTGCTTTCGCATCGCCACAAGGGGAAATAAATTATGGAAAACCTCATCGGTTATATTGCCAAGAGCCTGGTTGATGACCCCGCACAGGTCAAAGTGACTCGCCGTATTGCCAGCGGCACGACGATTATCGAGCTTCATGTGGCGCAAGAAGATACTGGACGTGTCATTGGAAAAGGTGGTCATGTAGCAAATGCGATGCGCGCACTTCTGCGGGCATCTGCCGATAACAAGAATAATCGGGTAATCTTGAAGATTATATAGGATGGCTACGCCTCAAGAGCCTAAATATCTCCTTATCGGGGAAATTTTGCGTCCTCACGGGATTATTGGCGAAGTAAAGACCAAAGTCCTTACGCATTACCCTGAACGCCTATCTCGTCTCAAAACAGTATATCTCACACCTTCCCCCGACTCGACCAAAATAACTGAATACGCGCTTGAGAATGTACGAATGCATCAAGGCTATGCGCTCCTAAAGTTTAAAGGCATCGATGATCGCGACCAGGCCGATTTGCTGCGGCAATTGGTTGTCATGGTGGCAATCGGCGATGCGATACCCCTGGACGAAGGTGAGCATTACCTTTATCAACTTCTTGGATTAACTGTACAAACCGAGAGTGGCGAAATACTCGGAACACTGACAGAAGTCTTGGAAACAGGCGCAAACGATGTGTATATCGTGAATAGTCCACGTTATGGTGAAGTCCTCATTCCCGCAACCTCAGAAACCATTCTTTCCACTGATATTGCGGCCAAGATGATGACCGTTCGCCTCCCCGATGGTCTGCTACCAACCCTTTAAGTCACGCTTGACAAGCCAATTAAACGCTTGCTATGCTGTAAACCACACCTTCGACTATTCATCGAGATATTGTGAGCGACCATAAATACTGGCTGGGTTTTAGTTTGGTATCAGAAGTTGGGGCAAAACGACTATCACTGTTACATAATTGGTTTGGTGAGCTAGAGAAAGCCTGGGCCGCCACCGAAGCCGAGCTTAATCAATCAGGTCTTGAAAAGCAGCCTATTGCGAACATATTAAGTGCGCGCAATAAACTCGATCTGGATGCTGAAATAGCAAAAGTCCACAATGCTGGAGCATGGATTGTGACTCTGCTGGATGAAATGTATCCGGCACAGTTAAAGAAATTACCCGATGCACCACCTGTACTCTATATTAAGGGGTCGCTGATCCCGCATGATGAACGGGCGTTGGCTATGGTCGGAACACGAAAAGCCACGACCTATGGTCGGGATGTCGCTCATCATTTTGCCAAAGAATTAGCCGCTAACGGCATAACGGTTGTCAGTGGATTAGCACAAGGAATTGACGCAGCCGCACATCGTGGGGCACTAGATGGCGGGGGCCGTACGTTTGCCGTTTTAGGTAGTGGCATAGACAATATCTATCCGCGCGAGCATTTGAAATTGGCTCAAGAAATCGCCCAAAATGGGGCGATCATCAGCGAATTTCCGGTGGGTGCGCCGCCAGAAGCACGTAATTTTCCACGGCGCAACCGCATCATAAGTGGACTGTCGTTAGGTGTTTTGGTCGTGGAAGCCCCCGAAAAGAGTGGCGCGATGATCACAGCATCCGTTGCAGCAGAACAAGGACGAGATGTTTTTGCTGTTCCGGGGAACATTTTTAGCATGACAAGCGGTGGCACAAATCGTCTGATTCAAGATGGTGCTAAGCTGGTCATAAATGTGGCTGATATTCTGGATGAGTTCAACATTGTCCATAACAATGTCCAAACACGCGTTGTAACTGAGCAAATTGCACCAGCCAACGCGAATGAAATCAAATTACTCGATTATCTAGGTGCAGATCCAATTCATATCGACGATTTGGTACGGATGTCGGGGTTGCCAGTAGCGATGGTTAGCAGCACACTGACCATACTTGAGCTAAAAGGGCTTGCGCGTTCGGTCGGTTACATGCAATACTGCCTAATACCAAATACTCTTTAGTTATCTTATCAACAGAGGTTATCGTGGATCATTATTATGCTCTAATCATGGCGGGCGGGGGTGGAACGCGGCTTTGGCCCATGAGTAGGCAAGACACACCCAAACAATTACTGCCGCTCGTGGAAGAGGCGTCAATGTTCACGGCAAGTGTGGAACGCCTTGCGCCCTTGTTTACGCCGGAGCAAATTTACGTTGTAACCGGACGTAAATATCTCAATCAGCTTCGTGCCCATGCACCGCAAATACCGTACGAAAATTTCATCATTGAACCCTACGGTAAAGAAAGTGGTCCGGCTGCCGCATTAGGTGTAACTGTTATCCAACAGCGTGATCCGCAGGCCACAATTGCCGTTCTCACTGCCGATCATCACATCACGAAAAAGGATAAATTCCGTGATGTGCTTAAAGCAGCCTATGAATTAGCGCAAAAAGGATATATCGCCACCCTCGGTATTTCGCCGTCGTATCCAGCTACCGGGTTTGGTTACATCCGGCAAGGTGAATTGATCGGGAAAATAGATGGCCTCGATTGCTTTGTTGCATTGGGTTTCACAGAAAAACCCAATGCTGTAACTGCTACCTCATTTTTGGCATCCGGTGAATATACCTGGAATTCGGGCATGTTCATATGGAAAGCCGAGCAAGCCATGAATGAATTCAAGCGGCAGCAGCCAAAAATGCATGAGCAGTTCATGTTGCTTGCCCCCACCGTAGATACCCATGAATATGATCACAAGCTCGAAGAAATCTGGGAGAAAATCGACAAGATTTCACTCGACTATGCCGTTATGGAAGGCGCGCAAATGATGGCAGTCATCCCTGCCGAATTTGGCTGGAATGATGTCGGGAGTTGGGCTTCCATGTATGATGTACTGAAATTGGATAAGGCCGGAAATGGTGTAAAAGGCAGTGAAGCCGAGCGTGTGCTACTGGACACGAAAAATACATTGGTCTATAGTGATAAACTGGTTGTAACGATTGGGGTCGAGGATATTATTGTAATCGAAACCCCCGATGCGTTGCTGATTTGCCACAAAGACCGCACTCAAGATGTAAAAGAAGTTGTGAACCACTTGCTGCGGACTAAAAACTACAAGTTTCTGTAGTACAAGCATCAGAAGATCCTTTTTATCGTATGCGTAGGCGCTTCAAGGTGCCTCATTTTTGGACTGAACAAGCAGATCACAATCTGCAAAAGGGTGGACAATAAACGTAATGACCGAACAATATACAGCGTATTGTGTCAAATGTAAGACAAAACGAAACATGCTTAATCCTGAAGCGGTATACACCAAAACCGGTACTCCCGGCACACAGGGTGTATGCGAAGTTTGTGGTACAAAGCTGTTTCGTATGGGTGCAACGCCAGCTCACGAGGGACTAGCGAAACCGGTTGTGGTCGCCAAAGCCAAAAGTACAACGAGCAAGACCAAAAGCAAAAGCAGTAAAAAGACCACAACAAAAAAGGCCGCTGCACATGCTCCGCGCAAAAAGACCGGTAAACTCGTAATTGTAGAATCGCCAGCCAAAGCACGAACCGTCGGTAACTTTCTTGGCAGTGGTTATACCGTAAAAGCCTCTAAAGGCCATGTGCGTGATTTACTCGTATCGCAGCTTTCAGTGGATGTAAAAAACGACTTTGAACCGAAGTATCGTGTTCCAAACGACAAACGGGAAACTGTCACTGACCTTAAAGATGCCGCCGAGCGCGCAAGCGAAATCTATCTAGCGACCGACCCTGACCGTGAGGGCGAAGCCATTGCTTGGCATCTGATGGAAGTGGCGAACATCAACGAAAAGAACGCCAAGCGCGTTGTTTTCCACGAGATAACCAAATCAGCCATTGAAGAAGCCTTTGCACATCCGCGCACCCTGGATATGAGTCTTGTGAATGCCCAACAGGCACGGCGTATTCTTGATCGTTTGGTTGGCTATAAAATCACCGAATTACTGTGGGAAAAAGTTCGCAATCAACTATCCGCAGGGCGTGTGCAGAGCATCGCGGTCCGCATTGTAGTGGATCGTGAACGAGAAATTGAAGCCTTCAAACCCGAAGAATATTGGACACTTGATGCCAGGCTCAAGAAGCAAAAGATCAACGGCAGCGGTTCAGACAAAACTTTCACGGCACGTCTGACGCGCTTCAAAGGTAAAGATGTTCAGTTCGGAGCAGAAGGCGAAGTCAAGCCACATTTGACAGTGCTGGAAAAAAGTCATTACAACGTTGCCGAAGTAAAGCATGGAACTCGTCAACGCAAGCCATCCGCCCCTTTTACCACCAGTACGCTTCAACAGGAAGCGTCGCGCCGATTAGGCTTTAATGCGCGCCGTACAATGGCCGTCGCTCAACAGCTTTATGAAGGCATCGAGTTGGGTAAAGGTGGCCCTGTAGGTCTCATCACCTATATGCGCACCGATAGCCCACAGGTTTCAACACAGGCACAATCCGAAGCCCGTGAATATATTACACAGCGTTTTGGTTCGGAATTTCACCCTGAGAAACCACCTCGCTACCAGACGCGAGCCAAAGGCGCACAGGAAGCACACGAGGCCATTCGTCCCACCAGCGCATTTCGTGAACCTGATCAAGTGAAGGGATTCCTCTCGCGTGATCAGTTGCGCCTCTACACATTGGTTTGGCAGCGCTTTGTTGCCAGCCAGATGTCGAATGCCTTATACAACACACTGCGTGTCGACATTGATGCCGGTTTAACCGCTGATGACAAACCATACTCATTCCGGGTATCGGGCAGCACCATCAAGTTTATGGGTTTTCTATCACTGTATGAAGATGCCCGTGATGAAGATTTAGCGCCAGATGAAGATGAAGGCCGTATTCTGCCGGAAATGACAGTTGGTGAGTTATTGGCGCTCATTCAACTTCTGCCGGAACAACACTTTACTCAACCGCCACCACGCTACACCGAAGCCAGCTTGGTACGCACACTTGAAGAATTCGGCATTGGTCGCCCTAGTACATTCGCGCCCACTGTCGCAACCATCCAGGATCGTGAATATATCGAAAAGCTGGACGACAAACGCTTGGTTCCAACCGAAACCGGTAAAGTTGTGAATGATTTACTCGTCCAATATTTCCCTGAAGTCATGGACTTTCAGTTCACGGCCAAAATGGAAGATCAACTGGACACTGTAGCAGAGGGTCATATGGAATGGCGTCCTATGCTGCGCGACTTCTACAACCCATTCGAGCGTCAGATGGAAGTTGCTCGCGAGGTCATGCCCAGTGTGCGTCAGGAAGAAGCTGTTGGGCGCGATTGTCCGGTATCAGGTCATCCGTTGGTAATTCGCTACGGACGCTTCGGCAAGTTTATCGGTTGCGCCAATTATCCTGAATGCCGCTATACCGAGCCTTGGCTGGAACGAACCAGTATTCTCTGCCCGGTATGCGGAAAAACGCACGGTGGCGAAATTATTCAACGCAAGTCGAAAAAAGGCCGTACTTTCTGGGGTTGCTCACGTTATCCTGATTGTGAGTTCACCAGTTGGAAGCGTCCGCTACCACAACCCTGCCCTAACTGTGGTAATCTGTTGATTGAGCAAAACAAAACCACTGCCGCCTGTACAGTATGCCAACATACCTATCACATGGATGAGTTGGCAGAAGTTGTACCAGTGAAGGTTGAACCGGCTTAACTATTCTGATTTGTCCTAATGGCGGAAATTCCGTACAATAGGTTTAGATGCAAATTGGGGCACTTCTGAAAAACGAAAGGCATCACGATGGGTAAAATTCGCGATACCCTGATCGGCCTATGGCCGGTCATAAAAACCTACGTTCCAAAGCCGGGGTTGATACTCGCTGTCGTCATCGCATTCCTGATCGGCTTGGTCTGGTCATATGCCATTGATCCAGTGATTTTTTACGACTCGGATCCGCGAACATTAGGGCAGACTTGGCAGGATGAGTGGGTTCGATTGGTTGCTGATCGTTACGATTTCGCCAATTCCAAGGCGGTGATTACCGACGAATTCAGGCAGAGTATTATTGACTCGCTGGATAAAGTTGATCATCCCCAGGAAATTGTGAACCGTTTGGGGCTAACCCAACTAACGGATTTGGCCGCACAGGCCGAAACTACAGCGCCTTCGACACCGCCTCAACCCACCATCATTGGGCAAATTCGGCCTTGGATTCTGGGCATACTGGTAATGTCGCTGGGCTTTACCATCGTTTCATTGCTTTACGGCTTTTATATCAGCCCCCTGGTCGTCGACCCTATCCGTAAACGGATACGCGGCGCACAAGGGACGGATGCAGCCGGCGCTCAGCAGCTCCATAATATTCAGGCGGCACGCGTAATTCGTGACCAACTGAACAAGGATTCTGCGGCAGCTCCCGTAAGTGATCTTGGTCCGCCTGTGGTACGCCACGTTTCCATCTACACTCCAGGACGTGCCTTCGATGACTCATTCGGCATTGAAGATGCCAAGAAAGACGATGAGTTCTTGGGCGAATGCGGTGCTGTTGTGTCAGAAACAATTGGTGCCGGCCAACCCGAAAAAGTGACAGCGATCGAAGTTTGGTTGTTCGACAAAGAAGATTTTGTCCGTACCCTAACGACGGTATTCGTATCAGAACATGCCTTTAACGATCCGGCAATACGAAGTGGTTTAGCAGCGAAGGGTGAACTGATCCTCGCCAAGCCTGGTGCAATCGCCACCTTGGAAACGAACACACTTCGTCTTCACGCCCGAATTGTAGATATGGCTTACGGCACCGGACCACTGCCACCTAATAGTTATTTTGACAAGTTGACCATCGAAATTCAAGCATGGCGTAAAGCACCCGGTACGGCACTGGTAGCGGCAGCACCAATGGCCGTCCCTGTAGCTGCCGCGCCCGTATATGCGCCGCCGCCAGTGGTGAACGCACCCGCCTATGCACCACCTCCACAGGCTGCTGCCCCGACGTTTGCGCCACCGCAGCCTGCACCAACAGCCTTTTCAGCGCCACCGCGTCAAGTGTCGCCATCGCCCTTTGGCAGCGCTCCTCCGGCAGTGAGGCCGCCTCCTGTGCAGCCACCACCGCCCAAGCAGCCGCTTCCGGATGATGATATTTTTGGCGGTAGCGGAGACTTCACGCCCGTTAACTGATCAATTGATGGAAATAAAAACGCCCTGTCAAGTTCGACGGGCGTTTGTTTTTATCTGACACCTTTACTTGATCGACTTGATCTTGAAAATCATATCCCCACCGGGAGTCTTTGCCCGTACCTTATCACCCTTGCGGTGGCCGAGCAGCGCTGCCCCAATTGGACTTTCGTGAGAGATCTTACCCTCACGTGGATTAGCTTCTGCCGCCCCGACAATAGAATAAATTTCTTCCTCTTTCTCGCCCTCTTCAACAATCGTAACCACCGACCCTAAACGAACCTCGTCCGTCTTGCCTGTGTTCTCAATGATTTTTGATGAGCGCAGAATATTCTCTAAATATTGAATACGGCCTTCGAGAAACGCTTGTTGTTCTTTGGCATCATGATAATCAGCATTTTCTTTGAGATCGCCTTCTGCCACCGCCGCTTTTAATTTCTTCGCGAGTTCAATCCGCTTAACATTAATCAGTTCGTCTAGTTCACGGCGCAGTTCTTCTGCCCCTTCTGATGTTAAATAAGAGCCTTCTGTCATGTTAATTCACCTATTCTTCGCACTGATTTCTGATAGTTTATAAGCAGAAAATATGATTATAGTTGCACGAGTTCGCGGCGTTGGGCTGCCAATGTAATTACATTTTGGCGATGGAGATGCGCGATAGCCCCGTTCAATAGAATTCGACTTTTGCCACAACTCTCAATGTCAATAGCTTCCAACGCAGCGTCAGGAAACGGATTAGTTAACGCAGCATCAACCGCTGACCGTAATTTGTGAAGGTAATCAATATCGGTCTGGATCTTCTCTTCAACTTCGCCACGTAAGATAATCTCACCATGTCCCTGAATCACATTTTCGTAATTACCGTTTCGCAAAGCGGTAAGCGAAATGACGAAGTCGTCATAATTGCCATCTACAAAATAAGGAATCGGCATCAGGGTATCGGCTGCAAACAATACGCGATCTTCTTTTACGTGGCAGACGATTGAATCGATACTATGTCCTGGAGTTGACCAAAATTGGAATGTCTTATTGCCAATGTGTAATGTAAACATCCCACCCGAAAACACAATATCCGGCAGCACCAGTTCAACATCCCGCATTTCATTTGCCGCTTTACTCTTCTCAAGGCTGGTGCGTCCACGTGTATCAAGCAGTTCACGGCACAGTGCATGAGAAATCACCCGCGCACCTTTAAAAAAACATGTGCCGGTGGAATGATCAGCGTGAAAGTGGGTATTAATGACATAACGCACACTCGTACCCAGTCGCGCCTCAATAAAACGCTTCATGAGCAGTGTCTCTTCAGGATAGGCAAGTGTATCAATGACAACAGCGCCTTCGCTTGTCATGACAACACCCGCAGTTACCTGCGCGTATAAATCACTTGTGAATACGTAAATATCATCGGCAACACGTTCGCGTTGCATAACTGGTCATTATCCCATCATAACCATGCGTACAGGTGTGAAAAATCAGTATAGTGAGATAGATCATGAAAATCAAGATTCGGTGCAAAGACGGAGGAGTAACATAGGTTGTCTGGCTCATGTACTCTGCTACAATCAGATTTACAATTTATTTTGATTATTCTACCTGTATCATAAGGAGAGTCCCATGAACAAAAAAATGAGATATTTTATCGGGGGAATCATAATGATGGTTCTTCTGATGCTGCTCACCGCGAATCTCGTTTATGGACAATCCGCCCCTGTTTTCCGTATCGGCGTCCTTGATTCTCAGGATGGACACATTGCCAACGGGGCTCGTTTAGCCGTTCGCGACATCAATACAGCGGGTGGCGTGCGTGGAGCTGATGGAACCCAGTTTCAATTGGAACTCATCGTCCAACCCATAGCCGGCACAAATATCACCAATACCATCGCCAGCTTGCGTGATGCCAGCCTAATCGCAGTCCTTGGCCCCGAGTCTGATAGCGATGTCAAAGGCAATCTCGCATCACTTCAGGCGCTAAACATACCGGTATTAACACCTGCCACGGGTGATACAACACTGACCGAAGATCAATCTGGACGCCTATTTCGCACACGTGCCGCCCAATTACTACAAGGACGTGCTCTAGCAACGGTATTGGTCAATGATTACAACCTCAAACGTATAGCAACCGTCCAGTTGGATAATGATCTTGAAACGTCGGCTGGTGTCGTCGGTTTTACCATCAGCTTAACCGGTCTGAACGTCACCCCTCAAAATGCATTACAGGTTCAAACTGATAATGCCATCTCAGACGCCACCCAACAGTTAATCTCTGGCAACTTGGAAGCAGTGGTGGCCTATGGTGATCCTACACGGGCTGGTAAGTTGCTGTCCGGTCTACGAACCGCTGGATATAAGGGGCAGTTTGTCTACAATCAAGCTGATGATGCCAGCTTCCAAACAGCCGCGGGAAAAGACATTATTGGCACAATAGCAGCGACCACTTGGCCGTTCACAGCCGCAGATACCAACGGGCGTGGTTTCCGTGACAGGTATATTCAACTGTATGGTGAACTTCCCGGCGCGATTGAAGCAGCCAGCTACGATGCTGTCACACTGCTAAGTGCCGCCATCAACAAGCCCGGAGAGCTGCAAACCAACTTGCTCCAGTTAGATAATATCGCTGGTATTCAAGGAACATTATCCCCTGCACAGCTGCAAAAAGGCGAAACCAGTAATAATGTCGCGGTTGTACAACTTGGAGAATTTGGTGCTCCTCAAATCCTGGCTCGATTTGCAGGCAATCAGCGCTTGGACGCCAATGTTCCTGTATTACCAACTACAGCACCGGTCGTTGTTCCGACTGCAACGCCAGACGGTGTGGTCATTACCATCAAGCAGATTAAGCAAAATGTTCGTACCGGACCGAGTACGGCATATGGTGTCATCGGGCAAGTCAGTCAGAATGAACAGTACAAAGTCATTGGTGCAACGGGTGATAATGCATGGGTCGTCATCGATTTTAGAGGTCAACAGGGCTGGCTCGCGACCTATTTGCTTGATGTTTTCGGCAACTTACAAACCGTGCCGATCATCACACCACCCCCAACCCCTACCCCGCTGCCTAGCCCGACGCCGCTCCCTGTAACTGCAACGCCCTTCAGTGCCATCAATTTGGTTGCTGGTAATTTCCGCTTCGATCCGCCTATGCCAAATTGTGACCAGACATTCAATGTCTATATCGATGTTGCCAACTACGGCACAACCATCAGCCCGGGTGGAAACATTACAGTTAGCGATTACCGTGTGCTGGATAATGCCTTCCAAACCAGCACAGTCTTTGCCTTCCCATCACTTGCTTCCGGCCAAACGGTTAATGTCGGGCCTATCCCGTTGAAGGTCAGCACCTACTATAATGAAAATCACCACCTCGTCATGGCGGTCGATAGCAACAATGCCATTTTCGAGAGCAATGAGACTGATAACATTAGGGAAGCCATTTACCTGCTGAATAAGGCAAGCTGCCCCTAAATCTGGAACTCCTAAATCTAAGGGCGATAAACAGATATCGCCCTTAGGTATTTCCCCTTGAACATGACCGTCAAATCGTAAAAACATTGCTGTGAGTTTATCGCTTTCCACCCATCCTCAAACCAACTTATAACTTGTGCACTCGATACATTTGTTCTATACTGATACAGATAGTGATGGTAGCATCTCACTAAACGATGGAAACTGATTTCTGGAGTATTTACAAACCCATCATGACCTTTAAAAGTCTTTAAAGCCCCTCCCTGATGCTTTTGGGAGTGGTTGGGGTGGGGGTAAATTTCACCGTCCACCACTTAATGCAGTCTTACCGATGCCGTGTTCCGACCTGATTGGTTTTAATAATACTGCCGCCGACTTTAGCCGAAAAATAAGCGGCAGCAGCCCCCTCCGCTGCCGTCGCTGAAAACCTATCCTTTGTAACTAATTTGCAGCAACCATGGCGGCGGCAGACCCCGAATCGATTGCCGCAGCATCCACAGCCGAGCATTCCGCCGAAACTAGCATGGAAGTAGTCCTAAATCTTAAGAAACGGACGAATTTTCCAAATCGTTCAGGCAAAATGAATGACCCCGCAGCAAGCTACGGGGTATCTAAGAAAAATTCACAGTCCCGCGGCAAGCTGCGAGGTATTAGACCTGATTTGCTGAATAAAAAGGCAGTGAACACTTGTCCACCGCCCGTTTCCAACCACGGTTATAGATCGCTATTGTAATTTAATGTCGATCCACGTGCTCCGATCTGGATAGATGTATATAGTCTTGCGAAACCGCACTTTCCCACCATCATTCACACTGACTTCATAATAATTAGCCGGTAAATCCCCAATGGCAAAATTCTCGCCAAACACGTCATCTGGGTTGACGGTCCTATCAGCATAGGTGTAAGCATACCGCGCAATATCAATTGACTTAACTTGTATAGGTGCATTAAACAGTACCGTACCCGAGGCGTCAGTTACCCGACCTACCAACGTCCCATATTTGCGGAATGGAAAAATCCACAATTCAGGGTTACGTGTCGAGTGAAACGAATGAGGATCACCGAGCCTGACCTCGAAGTGCAGATGTGGGCCAAAAGCTACTCCGGTACTGCCCACAATTCCTAATGAATCGCCCTTCTTAACAGCTTGGCCCGTTTGTACATCAACGCGCTGCATATGTCCATAAAGGCTAAAAACAGATTTGCCATCAGGAGAATTAAAGGCATGTTGGATCACGACCATATTCCCATAATAAGTGTTGGTCGGCCCAAATTGTGTGCCTGTATCATCGCCTGCGTAGTAAACAACGCCGTCCGCAGCCGCAATAATATTCGTACCTGTTGGATTTTCCAAATCAACACCGAGATGAATTTGTAATCCCCCTGCTGTACTGCCGTACGGATACGTTCGCGCTACATAATTCACATCACCATCACCGATCGGTCGGTAAAAGTGGTAATGATCAGCTAATTGCGAAGCAGGATCTACAGGTGGTGGTGTCCATGTCGGTATCGGTGTCCCGTTAGCATCCGTATTGGCTCCCGGCGTAGCCGAAGCTATCGTTCGTGGTGTAGGTGATAAAGTAGCTGTGGGTGTTTGACTGGGAGTAAATGTTACTGTTGGGGTAAAGGTTAGGGTTGGTGTCGGTGATGGCGTCACAGTAAATGTCGGGGTAAATGTCGCTGTAGGTGGTTGTGTCGGCGTCCGGCTGGCAATCGGATTTGCCGTTGGAACAACGGTGGCCACATGAGCCACCGAGGTAGGCAGAGGATTTGCCGGCGTAGGTGAAACAGCAGTTGGCTGGCAAGCAGCCAACGCAAATAAAACGATCAGATAAATGAACTTATGGAGCATCTTTTCTCTCAGTTGATAGTTAGTTAGGTATCATCATCAACAAAATCTGGTGGTGCCGACTGTGTAGGCTTACCACGTTGGCTGGTTGCTTGCTGACCATTCTTCGACAGTTTCACAAGGGTATGGTCATCGATGATTCGCCCGTTAAATTGCTGATATAAATCAGGGTTCTCAATTGGATCAACCGCATAACGCCAGTGTTCATTACTCACTTCACGTAACACTGATCGACACGCAGTACATCGAACACTGTGTCGCGCACGCGATATACCAAAAAGTCGTTCTTGCCGCGATTCAACAATCAAATGGCCTCGATTGCATACAGGACACGTTTCGATCACAAAACCAGATGCATATCGCTCAGATCCCGAGATGCCACGCCAATACAACCCTGCATATGCCAAAATTGCAATCAGTACAAGTCCAGCTATTAAGACCTCAGGCGCAGGTCCATTGTTTGAAACCGTATAATTACCAGCTACATTTGGTGTAGGCGTTAGTGCATCAACTCCGCTCACAGCGTCACGGGTTTGTTCTGGTGTTCTAGTAGCTGTAGCAGTTATTTCTATAGTGGGAGGCATCGGCGCGTTAGTAACTGGTGCCAGAGTTGTTGCAATTGGTAACTGAGCACTAATTTGGGTCTTTGTCGGAGGCACAGTTGTAGCGGTTGAGGTTGCCGTTTCAGTAACAGTTATTGTACTCGTTGGTGAAGGCACAATCGTGTTAGTCGGAGGCATAGTTGTAGCGGTCGGGGTTGCCGTTTCAGTAACAGTTATTGTACTCGTTGGTGAAGGCACAATCGTGTTAGTCGGAGGCATAGTTGTAGCGGTTGAGGTTGCCGTTTCAGTAACAGTTATTGTACTCGTTGGTGAAGGCACAATCGTGTTAGTCGGAGGCACAGTTGTAGCCGACGATGTAACTGTTGGTATCATAGTCGGCACTATTTGGATGGTCGCTGATGGAAGGATAACCGCCTCAACTACAGCCATTGGCGTATGACTTGGAGTGAGCGTCGCCGTAAATGTCAGTGTTGAGGTTGGAGTAGCTGTCGGAACCACGGTTGCGGTTAGAGTCTGCGTCGCAGTCAATGTATTCGTTGAACTTGGTGTTGAAGTAGAAACGGTTGTTTCTGTCGGGCTAGACGTCGGTGTATCGGTGGGAACGGCAGTATTAGTCGCACTTGGGAACAAGGTAGGTGTTAAAGTCGGCTCGAACGTAGAAGTCGACGTTGCGGTTGAAGAAGCAGTTGGAGTATAGGTTGCTGTAAGCGTAAGGGTAGCTGTAGGAGTTGATGTAGGTGTACCTGTAAAACTGGCAGTAGGTGTAAATGTGCTAGTCCTAGTAAATGTTGCCGAAGGTGTAAGATTTGTCACCTGAACCACGGACAATATTTCAAGATCATCGACCCAATGGACTAAATTACGCGCCACCCATCCAAACCCATCCCTGTAGCGGACCATAATCCATGAACCATCGGCATTCCGGCTTACAGGCACAACAGAATCACCGGTTAAGAGTTGTCCCAAACGCAAATATGTACGTCCCGGCCCTGCCCTGACAAAACCGGATTGAGCATCGCCGTCTAATTGCACCCAGTTCCCGGCGGGTGTATCCGTAGGTAACAAACGCGGTGTTCCAGTTGGGGTCGTCGGTAATACAGGTGAAGGAGTTAAATTTGCCATGTCCATTACTGGCAAAGCATCAATATCTTCCACCCAAAAAGCCAGGTCACGCCGAATCCAGCCAAAACTTTTTCCATATACGATCAGCACCCAATCGCCCTGTGTATTCCTGCTCAACGGTCTTACACGATCTCCTGCTAACAGCTTACCCACTGGCAAGTAATCCCGCCCGGGACCACCGCGCACAAAAATGTCCTGCTGGATAACACTACTTGCTGTAGGGGTTTCTGTGGGAGTAGGTAAATTTTGAGCATAGGAAAATGCAGAACCAAGCCCTAGAAGTCCTACTACGATTGCAATCAGTGTCAGCCGATACTTCAAGGCAATTTCCTAAACGGTGTTTGGCACAATTCTAATAGTCTAACATGCAAGGTTAGCTTATACTAGAGACCTCATTGTGCGGGGGTAGGAGCCTCGCCGATATTAAAGAAAATCGTAGGTTCAACTATGGCATTGTTCAACGTAAATTGCACCGACCATGAACCTGGCGTAAATGGGATATTTGCAGGATCTAATGGGAACCAAATACAGAAATTAGTCTCATCCTTAGGCAATGTATAGCTTCCGCTGCCAACCACCTCTCCTTGATATTTCCACTCCACTGACACAATTGATCCTCCGCTGATACTTGTAGCACGTGTGGTCGCGTAGATAATTGGCGTATCAACTGCAAATTGTGATTGTGTGCCATCGGCACATCCATCAGAATCGCGTTTGCGACTAGTGACTCCAATATCGACCAGAGCATTTGTCAACGTAACCGATGAATTCGATTGCGTATTACCGTCATTAAGGATCGGTGCAGCCCCGACTTGCGGCGCTGGTGTATTTGGAACAACAACTTTGGCTGTCGCAATCAATTGGCGACTTACGCTGTTGATACCAGCCACATCGGTTTCAACCATTACAGCCGTTCGTGCAAGAGAAATCGCAGTTCCTTGAAGGGCAAGTGGTAAAGAAGTAGACTCAACCGCAAACGCAGTATTTTGGGCACTCAACGTTTCAGGTACATTAGGAGCATTCAGTACTTGACACCCACTTAAACACCCGCTAAAGATAATCATACATATATAGATAATGTAGCGCATAGTTACCTCTTGAGGCAATTATATCAGTATGGGCATCGACCACCGAGAGATATTTTAGAGGATAACGGACTTGTAGCACTTTACGAAATCTGATACCATGTATTGTATATTGCCCCCGTAGCTCAGGGGATAGAGCGCGGCCCTCCGGAGGCTGAGGCACAGGTTCGATTCCTGTCGGGGGCACACACGGGAAAAAAGCGACAAAGCTAAAGTCGGTTTTTAATTTCGAACGAGGTTAAAGTTCGATTCGCGTTTGGTATGCAGATATAAACTGCAAACCAATAATCAATTGGATGTTATGTCATGCTTTCCCCTATCAACACTTAAGATTGCTTTACACTCCAAAGAAGAAAGAAACTTATATTTGGTTTTTAACAATCCTTTTTCAGTCAATCGTTTCAGTAGCACATCTAGCAAAAGTGACCAGTCTGCATGGTTGACTAAACGGGTCCGAAACTCACTCAAAATAGAGTAATGAAAACCGATATCGGTCAGTCCTAAACTCAGCGTGTATTTCCAGTCTAGGCGTGCCCGAACCGCATCCACTGCCTGTCGATCGCTTAAGTTCTCAGCAAATTGCATTAGTGTGACCAGTGCTAAACGCCAAGGGCTGAATGCGGGTTGCCCTTCTGACCAATATAGATCTCTAAACAAATCATCTGTATAGAGTTCACCCAATTCATCCCGCATTTGTAAGTAGATGTTCCCTTTGGGAAAGGCGGCCTGTGCGATCCGTTTGGTCACTTTGGGTACTGGCGGAATGGGTCTTAGCTTGATGCTCATGGCAAACTCTTTGCGATTATCGTTTTCTGCTCTTTTATCCCTCTTTTTCCCTAGCTCGCCAACGGTATCCAGTTATGGATAAGGGATGCCTCTCCAAGAGAGATAAGATACTCTCGACGATTAACCACAACCCAAGAAAGGCATCCCAAATGAGTTTACTGGGACTGTATTGCCATGTCGATGATTTCTGGCAAGCATTTGTAACCCATTGGGAACAAGAACAGCTTCAAAGAGGGGAAAAGTGTCGGCGTAGGAATGGACAATTGTGCGGGAGTGAAATCATGACGATCTTGATATACTTTCATATCTTTCGTCAGCGTGATTTCAAAACATTCTACACGCAGTTCGTCCGGGTCCAACTGCGTAGCGAATTCCCCAACCTAGTCAGTTACAATCGGTTTGTCGAACTAATACCTTCGGTGTTGGTGCCGTTATGTGCCTACTTGCGTTATTGCTATGGCGATTGCAGCGGGGTGAGCTTCGTTGATTCTACGCCCTTAGCCATCTGTCACAACCGTCGGATCACGCGTCACCGCGCATTTAAGGATGTTGCCCAGCGCGGCAAGAACTCGGTGGATTGGTTCTTTGGTTTCAAGCTGCATCTAGTGGTCAATGAGCTTGGACAACTCCTCGCCTGTCGCCTCACAGCCGGCAATGTCGATGATCGTGTACCCGTGCCGCAAATGACACAACGGCTATGGGGTAAGTTGTTTGGCGATAAAGGCTATCTTTCGCAACCGCCGACTGAATAGTTACTCCAGTGCGGTGTCCATCTCGTGACTCGCCTCAAATCCAAAATGAAAAACCAACTGATTTTATTAGCTGACAAACTTCTGCTCCGCAAACGCAGCATCTTGAAAACAATTATTGATCAACTCAAAAATATCTCCCAAATCGAACACACTGCGCCATCGCAGCATGGTCAACTTCATAGTCAATATCGTTTGGGGTCTCATCGCCTACTCCCACCAACCTACCAAACCTTCCCTTGCCCTTGATCTCCCGCAACTCGAAGCCCTTATCCCGAACTTGTATTTTGTAGATAGGATTAAATCTCTCGAACCAAGTCAAACTGCAAAGAGTGCGTTTCCATCCCGAACAAAGCTGCGAGCTTGTACTTCAGATTAAACCCTCTTTGCACGATAGACCAACTAGGTCGGACGGTATCGAAAGTCGCCTGCTGGACAGGCTGAACTTGCATGAACAAGTTTGACCGATAACGCCTATCGAGTGAAAGGACAGACCAATGGTGAACGCCCTAGGCATAGATGTGTCTAAAGATAAGCTGGATGTGGTCTTGCTCAATGAGCAGCAGCATAGTCATAGCGGCGTGTTTGCCAACCACGCTCAAGGCTTTGAACAGCTTGAGCGATGGTTGAGCAAACGGCGCGACGGGAACGTGCAGGCCTGTCTGGAAGCCACCGGCCAATACCGTGAAGCCATTGCCGAATTTCTGTATCAGGCGGGTCAGTCGCCAGAAGACCGATCAAACCGATGCCAGGCTGATTGCCCTATTCTGTCAATCGCAGCATCCTGAAGCTTGGACACCACCTGCGCCTGAACAACACGCCTTGCTGCAGCACATCGCCTTTTTGGATCAGCAGATTGCCGATCTGGAGCGCCAAATCCATGACCACCTCAACCAGTTCCCTCACCTGAAGCAGCAGCGCGAATTATTGGACAGCATTCCGGGTTTAGGGGAACTGACGATTGCCAACCTGCTGGCCGAAGTACCCAACATGCTTGCCTTTGAGAAAGCGGCTCAGTTGGCCGCTTTCGCGGGAATCACTCCCCGTCAGTTTCGCTCCGGTACTCAGTACACCGACCCACGCATATTTCCAAATGTGGCAATGCCCGCTTACGGGCAGCCCTGTATTTCCCAGCCATGGTTGCACTGCCTCGCAATCCTATCATTCGCGCTTTTGGTGACCGCTTAAAAGCCGCGGGTCACACTGGCAAAAGCATTGTCGTCGCGGCCATGCGCAAGTTGCTGCACCTCATCTATGGTGTCTTGAAGTCTGGCCTACCTTTTGATCCCAACTATTCCGCTAAAAGCCTGCTTACCGCTTGACTTTTAAGACGGTATCTCAGGTTAATACTAACAATAGCCACCTGTTACGTAGGTGATTCTTGTTTGTCTCCGTAGGTAAGTATCTATAGATCGTTTTGCAAATTCGGCCCGACTGAGAAGGAATGGGAGGATCGAGGTTTCCAGTGGCATAGACGATGAGTTTGCCATATTTCCAATTCATGGCGTAAGTTTATTACTTGAAGAGTAATAACAACATTATCAATTGGGATTGAGCCATAATACTATGTTTCATATGTGGGGGCATATGTATCCATGCGCCGCTGTCCATTTGGAAGGTTTCATCCCCAAGCGTCACAAGCGCTTTTCCTGAAAGAATATGAATGGTGGCAGGTTGAGCAGCCGTGTGTTCAGATAAAGCTTGCCCAACGGCAAAGCCAAACAATACAGCATTTAGATGATCATCTTTGTAGAATGTACGACTGACGATACTATCCGCCGGAATTTCCTTAATCAGACCCGGTAAATTTTCGAGAAAGATATAGCTACTTGAATTTGGATTCTCGTTCAAAGTTGGTTGCTCCCTGGTATCATTACCACTATTTTCGTCAGCTCTGCAAATCCAATAGGGAAGGGCAATAGCTGTGGCAGAACAGATGCTTTCGCACAATCCACAGTAATTACAGGCTACAGGATCATAAACAATGGGATAGCCGTTCTGCACACGGAAGGTATTAGTTGGACATAGGCGTATACAGTCTCCGCAACCAATACATATCGTGTAGTTGATTTGCGGGAAACACCGTTGTGTATCCATGAGCACCTCGTCCGACAGTAAATGGGTAGATATGTATGCAATACCTACCCATGATCCGCCGAAGGTTTGGACTACGCACCTTGTGCCGCTAAGGTTCGGATATAGGCAATAATTGCCAGTAGATCATCATCAGTAAAGGCTGGATTTCCACCTTTAGGTGGCATATCGATACCAGTAGTATTCAATGTATCCCAACTCGGACGCCCTGTTTTGACGAACTCCAAAAATTTCTCATCCGTCAATCCTGCGATGAATATACTTTCGACCAGATTCTTACCCAACTTGGGTAGGCCGCGTGCATCTGACCCATGACATGCCGAGCAAACTACAAATAGCTTTTCGCCCTTTGAAACTAAGGCTGCATCGTAAGTATTTGCCGTACTCTGTACGTTTGTCGCTCCTGCATTTGAAGCATCCGATGCTTCGGTGGTCGCATCCGGCGCTGTACCGTTATTTGCGGAACGGAGTGTACGTAAATAAGCAATAATGGCGAGCAAATCTTCGTCAGTGAATGCTGGATTACCACCTTTCGGGGGCATATCAATTCCCGTAGTATTCAATGGATCCCATATTGGACGTCCTGTCTTGACAAATTCCAAGAATTTCTCGTCCGTCAATCCCGCAATAAATGGACTTCCAACTAGGTTCTTCCCCAGCTTAGGCAACCCACGTGCATCCGGCCCATGACATGCCGAGCAAACCAAAAAAAGTTGTTCGCCTTTTGACACCACTGCAGGCTCATAATTATTCGCGGCAACCTGTCCATTGGTCTGTGCTGCATTCGCAACCACGAGTGGAGTGGTAGTAGCAACCTGCGCTAGGAGCTCGGTCGGTGTAGCCGAAGGGACAGGCACATTCGTTGGAGTGTTCGTCGACGCAGGTGTAGGAGATGGTAAAACCGTCACCGTTGGTTCAACTAATGCGACTTCTGTACTTTGCCCATTACCAGACACTACTGGCAGTTGATTGGCGAATATCAAACCGCCAATAATAATGAAGTTAATAATGAGAATAATGGCAACCAAGTTCGCATTGATTACACTTCGATTATGATGTGACATGTATTCCCCCTAAAACTCTTCTAATTCACTATCGCCCAGATATGTTTATCATAATTAACTATGGCATCACGACAGCCTGATTAAAGGTCTGCTCAAACTGGCGTCCGTCGGCCAAGAGCACAGTCACGGTTACGACCCAGTCCCCAGCCATTGACCAATGCAGCGGTACCGCATATTGACCGTTCTTAGTGTGTTTCCCTTTGCCAGCAATGGGCATCATGCCACTGTGTGCCATGTTTCCGGTGACCTTTACGGCAGCATCTGTAATCGGGCTGCCATCTTTGTTGCCGAGTGTAATTGTTACATTAGCGTCGCCACCAGTTGCCGGACTGTTATCGGATTGATAACTGATACTGACCGATGATTTTTCAGTGTCCCGATTGTGGTTAATAATACTTTGGCTCGAAACAGCATCGACAAAGAAATTGAATTCTTTGCTGATCTCACTACCATCTGACAATCGGGCTGTCACGTTCACGACCCAGCCACCACCCATCGTCCATTCAAACGGCACACGGTATTGGCCATTACTGCTTTCACGGATTTCACGGTCGATAGAGGCCATACCTTCATGATCCATATCACCATGTATCTTGACATTTGCACCGTCTACTGGCTCACCCTTGGCTGTAATAAGAGTCACAATCAAGGTCGTTTCGCCAACAGCCTGCTTTTCTGACTCGGTAGTCAGTGTCAGATTGAAATCAGCAGATGAAGTAGTTGGTTTACTTTGTGAACCGCAAGCAGTCAGCACCACCAACAGGATGATGCTGCCAATCCATAGCCCGACTTGTTTCATCGCGACGCTCCGCCGAAAACGAATTTTTCTTGACGTGCGAAAACCATGATGGCCGCAAATAGAGGTACAACAATCCAGATCGATAATCCTATGAGCAGCATGGGCAACAACAACCCACCAAACTGGGATGTGGCATATAAACCAGCCGGCCCCAAAACTTCCAAATTGGCTTGAATTGCTAGAATCGATGCTATCTTAAACATCTGTAAGGGGTTGATGACTGCGACAAAGAACACCGTTTCAATCGGCAACTGCATAGAGACGGATGTTCCCATAATGCCCAAATCACCAATGAAAACGAGGAACAACCACATAAACAACGCACCGCCCAGTGCGGTGGTGGTTTTCTGAGCGAGACTTGATAACAAGAATCCCAAACTAAGCATGGCCAGCGCCAGAGAATATGCCAATATGACCGTAAACAAATAGCTCATCGCATCTTGAATTGTGCCTTGCAGCGCCATCGCAACCCCAGCTACACCAAATCCTAGCGTCAAGGTCGCCAATAATGCACCGGCCAATCCGAGATATTTTCCGAGCAGCACTTCAACCCGACTAACTGGCTGCGACAACAAGTAGGACAGTGCTCCTGTTTCACGATCTCCCGCCAAATTTGCCGAACCAAGCGTCAGTCCAATCAGAGGGACAAACAGCAGCACAAGGTTAACCAAACTGGCAGCCGTACGTCCGTAATTCATCAGCCGAAGTGACGTTCCGCCCGGATGTACCAACGCAGACAAAGCAAAAGCGATAACGGCAAAGGCAACTGTAAACACTATAAACCAGCGATTACGAAGCGCGTCACGAAGTTCTTTACGGGTGATGGCCCGTATATTGGCAATGTCAACCATGCTTCTCTTCCTTTAGCACCAATTCACCCTCGAGTAGTTCGAAATCCTCAACCGGAATACTGGCCATTTCCAATGAACGCAGCGGCGCAATCTTTCCGCCCGTATTGACTTGAACGTAGACACTTCGCCCATTCGGCGCAAAAGTAAATCCTTGTTGACTGAGAATCTTCAGCGTGTTTTCTTTGTGTTGGGGTGCTACCCAGATTCGCATCCAACGATGCAACCCTAATTTGCTTGCCAGTTCTTGAGGTGAACTTTCTAGTGCCAGTTTCCCTTCATCCAGAACTAACACACGTGTGCTAAGTGCCATCACTTCATCAAGGCGATGCGATGAGAAAACAATGGTCTTGCCGGATTCATTAAGCATCTGGATGGTATGGATAAAGTCACGTTGGGCATTTACGTCAAGGTTCGCTGTTGGTTCATCCAATACCAGAACGGGAGGGTCGGATAATAAGGCTACAGCCAATGCTAACCGTTGTTTCATACCGCCGGACAGCATATTCACCCGTTTGCCGTGATGAGCAGTTAACTGCACTTGCTCCAGCACAGCATCCACGCGCTGGGGTGCTGTCTTCTTGAGACGGGCATAGAAAACCAACGTTTCATAAACGGTCATATCATAAAAAGCGGCTTCCTGTGGCACATAACCAATCACAGCCCGTGCTGCCTTACTGTCCTTGTGAACATGGATGCCGTTAATTGTCAATTCGCCTTCAAAGCCCTGAACACCGAGCAAACAGCGCAGCGTGGTTGTTTTTCCTGCTCCATTAGCACCCCACAGTGCAACTGCTTCGCCATCATCAATAGTGAATGAGACGTTGTTCAAAGCAGCGATTTTGCCGTACCGTTTGGTTAAGTTCTTTGCAACAATCATAATTCTCTCTCTTGCTTAAGTAGCTGTTTGACCAGGTTCCAGCGATTTTAGAGATGTTGCTCGCCGTCGGGGGCCGCGCAGCGTGAATACACATATTGCACCGCCGATTCCCAGCAATACCAGCGTGGCGATAAGGAACGGAACCGACACTTCCTGTGCTGTCTCTTCCAGTCCAGCCGGCATGACATAATGCATCTTGGGCGCTTCGTCGATAACCTTTGGATCAGGCCGTAGAGACGGAAAAGCCGATGCAGCAAAGTCAATGACTTGACTTGCAGGGCTAAAGCTAAACAACCGGAGAGTAGGTTCGTTGTCGGCTAGACTTTCAAAAAGCTTCTCCGCCCGAAATGGCATATCGCCGACTCCATCCCCATCACGGTCGTAGCCGACGTAATTACTCCAATAATTCCCGATGCCATCCTTGTTCCAAAGGTTGCCGAGAAGATTACCGCGTCCCTGCACGCTGACTTGCTGATAATTTTCGAGGAAAGTGTTGTCCTGAAAGATATTCCGTTGAACCGAGGGCAGCCCCATTAAACCGATGTTGTTGTAGGCGATGAAGTTGTGACTAAATATGTTGTAGTCGTCGAAAAGCGATGGTGAATTATCAAGGTACACAGCTACTACATTGCCAATGAACTGATTGTTCTCAATCCTGGCGTGATCCATATCCTTTAAAGCAATTGCATAACCGCTAGCACCCCGATTGTTGCTATAACGATTACCCGTCATGATCAATCCAGCGGAATACATCATGTATGCACCAACCGCATTGTTCTCGATGACATTATCTTCAACGACTGCATTATTGTTGTACATGAAATGCAATCCGTAGCGATCTGAATGGATGTGATTGTTACGAATGGTGATGTTATTGGAATACCAGATGAGCGTATCACGCCCATTAATTACATCGTTGCCGATCAGTTGAACATCGTTGCTGTACCATACCCGTATACCGTCACCGCGCATACTTTCGTCGAGCGGCTTGCCATGAATAATATTGTTCTCAGCCAAGCCATTAGAAGCGTTCGCGAAATAAATCCCAAACATCACATCTTCAAGCAGGTTATTGGATACCTTCACATGAGCCGCTTGAATGACAATGGCGGTATCCTCATGCGCCAAACTTTGTCCGCTGTGACGCAGCGTAAAACCGCTTAAAACAACTTGAGGAGCGTTAATGACGACGAGACTCCCTTTTCCTTGTCCGTCGATCACTGGCGAGTCAATCCCAATGAGCGACACACTCTTCTCAACGATCAGAGGGGTAGGATAAATACCGCCGTGTACTTCGATAACGTCACCGGCGTTAGCAGCTGCTAATGCGGCTTCAATCGTGCGATAGTTTCCATCCGATGCGACGATCAATGTATTTTGGGCGCGAACCGGCGTGAACAACGCACCCATAAAAACAACAAGGGCAGTGATTAAAATCGCACGGCTCATAGCTTTCATCGGGTGCATTGCCATTCTTCTCAGCTTTCGACCTTCACGGGTTTAACGACCAAACGGATAACAATAGCGATGATGATCAAGATACTTCCAGCGACAAGGATGTACCAACCAGTATCGACATATGCCACAGTCTTGAACTGGCCGATGATGCCCTCTCCTAAAATAGGTGGCGTAAAGGGATGAATGGCACTTGAGAGGGGGGCATAGGGATCAAGGTTCTGTCCGTAGTAATTCATCCAAAATGCCAAATCTGCGAGGAAGATAATTGGGAAAAGTAACGCTGGAATAGCCAGTGCCCATGTCCAACGTCGTCGCCAGAAAGCGGCAATCCCTAACAAAGCAACCATGATGATGACTGCCGGAATAGCGATTGAGCGCTCAGTTTTGGCCGCCTCATATAATGATTTCATACCGATGTAATGATTCAGCTCGTCAATCTCATGAACTTCATCTAGTTTAGGGTCTGCATCTCCGGTCATATTGTTGACAAAAACCCGGATACGCAGCCCACCGGGATATTGGGGGGCTTGCAAAACAAGTCCCCAATACGGCAGTGTCATAGAAACGATAAGCAAAACTGCCGCCACCAGAAAAAATGCGGATGGCAGCCATTTGAGCCAACTCCGTGAACCCACGCGGGAAGGATTTTTTGTAGTATTTGAACCCGTTGTGGGAATTATATTTGTCGTCATATCAAACCTTTTCTACATCAGGGGTACTGGTGGCAGGATACCTATCCTGCCACCTTGACAGCCTATCTTTCATTCAGGCTTAACCATCAAGTAACCCATCATTTCGAGGTGGAGCGCAGAGCAGAACTCCGTGCAGTAGTAACTGAATACACCGGGGCGTGTCGCATCGAAGTTGAAAGTGATCGACTCACCAGCCTCAATGCTCAAGTTGATATTGTAGAACGGAATAGCAAACCCATGCGTAGCATCGCGAGCACGTTCGACATTGGTGATCGTCCATGTCACATGATCGCCTGCTTGGATTTCAACATGTTCGGGGGTGAAGTGGCTGCGAACAGCAGTCATTCGCACCGTGACGTTCTTGCCGTCGCGCGTGATACCCTCAGAACCTTGTGTCACAGCATTCGGGTCAACCGATTGTGTCTGTGGATTCCAACCGACCTCAGGGTAAACTTCCCATGCGTGCAGCTTATCAGCCTTGATGATCTGGGCGTAATGGGGTTCGGCACCTGTAATCGGCATATCATACAGAATCTGAGTCTTATCGCCAGGTTGCGAAATATCGATCAACTGGAGATTTTGCGGCAGTAACGGCCCTGTACTTAAGAAGCGATCCACCGACCATTTATCCAGTGCAACGAGGAAACGACCATCAGGTGAAGCCGTATCGCCTTCCGCTGCTGCCAGATGCCCTACGTTGTATTGAACGGGCGTCTTGTTGATGAGCTTCCAACCGTCCTGTGGCCGGTAACCTTCAGCACCGATACTCCAACGGGCGACCGCACTATCAAGGAACAAGCTGGTATAGGCATAACCTTGATCGTCAAAGACTGTATGTAGCGGCCCAAGCCCGAGTTCAACCTGTGTTTCCAGTACGCTTTCCAACGCCAGAACAGGTACACCGTAGGTATCTTTTTCCGTGGGTCCAGCAGCAATCGCGTCCTGCATCTTCTTAAAGCTGTAAACACTGACATGTGGATCAAGCTTACCGCCAACGACGACGAAATCGCCTTTCGGTGTCACGTCTGCACCATGTGGGCTGCGGGGTTCCGGAGCCAAATACAGCAGGTTCTTTTCAACAGCAGTTTTCAATGGGATCACATTGAAGCCATTGACATCAACCGCACCACCTGCTTGGAAGACTGCTTCAACTGCTTTCAGGTTGATGATATGCAGATAGTCAACTGCACCTTTGCTCACACCGGCTTCAAAGGGCGGATTACCTTCTTCGATACCGCCAGTTGCCATTTCGGCATTGAACGAATTGCAGAATACCCAACCATCTGAAACGCCCTTGCCCGAGTCGCATAAGTCTTGCCAGTAAGGCGGTAGTTCCAAACCAAATGACTTACTCTGGTCAATACGACCTTTCTCGCGGTCAAACTTCCAGAAGGTAATCATACCGCTGTACGACTTCTGATAGTCGGCGATGGGCGCATATTTACCGCCCAATGGCAAACCATATTGTCCACCTTCAACGATATAGTCGGTATTTGGGGTCACGAACGTACCACCATGA
This sequence comes from Aggregatilineales bacterium, assembly GCA_044226325.1. Classification (GTDB taxonomy): domain Bacteria; phylum Chloroflexota; class Anaerolineae; order Aggregatilineales; family Phototrophicaceae; genus CFX2. Next base: position 85,943 of record JBGAHG010000001.1, on the reverse strand, counting down.
TCGTTCAGGTAAGCGGAGTTATGGACGATTTGCTTGGTTTCGAAATCGCGCAAATCTATAACCGCCACACGACCATTGGCTTTATCGCCGATAAATAACCATTGTCCATCGTATTCGCCGTTGGTCTCGCTCAGCGCCGGATGGTGTGTGTCGCCCCAGCGTATCTTCTGCCCATCAATGTTGCCCTGATCCAGAACATCATTGCCCGCACCATATCCATAACCCTGCCACGCTTCGGGGGTAAATACCGAAATGAGTCGCAGCAGGCGCATTGAAGGCAAACCGATTGCGAGAACCTGACCGCTCTGACCACCGGATGCGAACATAACATATTCATCCATAACACCGCTCGGTGTATAGGTCAATGCGGCCGCGCGTAAATCGGCATCAGTCAATCCCCGCTGTTGTGCAATCGCCTGCCAATCTGAAGTACTGTCCTGAGCATTGGTGATTGCTTTGGGAGCGATCACCACAGCCAACACAACTGCTACAAAAAATAGAGATCCAATGAGAAGTAATCTTGAGGACAATCGTCGCGAAATCATCTTTCTCCGTCTCCTTATCCGAAGTAGTACATAAATCTGTCGTGTACTGCCTATGCAGCACATCTTTTGCTTCATGATGGAACGGAATGTCAAAGTTCGATGTGATCCAAGTCACATCGAGTGCTAAATTTCACGAATGAGCGGGTTAGCGGGATTCTTGAAAGGCAACAGTGCGGAGAGTATCAAGATCACGTATCAGGATACTACTGCGGGTCATATGAACCAGCCCGTCCTCTTCGAACTTCTTAAAGGTGCGATAAACCACCTCGCGAGCGGTCCCGACCATATCAGCAAATTCTTGTTGTGAGAGCAACCGGTCAAAAATGATGCCATCCCCGTCTGGCGTACCTTCAACTTCGGCACGCATCATCAAAACAGTTGCCAAACGTGAGGTGACATCTCGGAAGGCTAAATCATGCACCAATGTGACGAATTGTTTAAGACGGTTTGTAATCAAGCGCAGGAACACTTCTTGAAAGTCGGGGTGTTCATCCAATAACAATTGGAGCGAATCAGGATCAAGAGCAATTGTAGTCACCGTCGTGAGCGCTGTCGCAGAATAAGGACTTGGGGCTTTAGTAGGCAGAGACTCGGCACCTAAACAATCGCCCGGTGAAGGCAGTGCGAGGATTTGGCATTTCTCTTTGGATTGTCGATAGAGTTTTACCCTACCTGACTGAAGAATATAAAGTGGACTAGGCGGATCACCTTGTCGGTAAAGGGCATCACCCACTTCGTAGGTTTGCAGCGCAGATTTCTCGGCAACACAGCGTTGCGTCCGGGGACTCAAGGTCGCGAATAGATGACTCTTGGATAATAGTTCTATACTGACCATCATGGAACTACCACTTTTTACAGTTGCCATGATCACAGCATAGGGCGTTTCTAGATGCATCAATGTGACCTAAATCACGTTAAACACTTGCTTTCTGTTCGTCAAATGCACAGCTCGGCAACAATGCATCGGGATTGAGAAGAATGATACGCCCCGGTTCATTCCGAACAATCCCGTCTCGTTCAAGTATTCCAATATGGCGGGTAACCACCTCACGTACAGTACCAGCTAACGAAGCCAGTTTTTCGTGCGTCAGCTCAACAATCATCTGCTGATTAGTGCGATGGGCATACGTCAAAAGGCAGTCATTGATGCGATCCGACACACCCCAGGACCCCAGAACCTCACTAACTCGAGCCAGATGCCCCAATCGCTGACTATAGATGTGCAGCAGCGCACTTACCAAATGGGGATCACTTTCCTTTAGTTGATGCAAAGCCTTCTCCGGCAAAATAACCAGTGTAACATGATCCATCGCTTGGGCAGTCGCCGGATTAGTTTCTATATCAAACAGAGGACAGCTTCCAAAACATTTACCCCGATTCATCAAACACAATCCTTGAATACGCCCATTCAGGGATTGCTTGATAATCTTGACGCGCCCTTCCAAAACAAACCACAACCATCCTGATTTCTCACCCTCCATGAAGATGATCTGTCCGGGATCATACGTCCGCCTTACCATAAAGTTAGCCAAACTCTTTACTTGTTCAGCGGGTAATCTGTGAAAAGCGGGGATGTCGTATAATTCTTCGACTTTAATTGGTGAATAATTCGCCATTAGATCTAATAATTAATCCAACTAATTTTCCCCAGTATATCGCATAAATAGTATGTACGTCACGCGGTGGAAGATTTCAAAACTGGCCTTACATCAGTTTAGCGGAGAGTAAAATGTCCGTTAGGCTGAATGTAAGGAGCAGGAAATGGGAAAGAACAAGAAGTACAGTGCTGAGTTCAAACAAGAAGTGCTGACCATGGTGGCAGCAGAAGAGCGGAGTGTCAGCCAAATCGAGCGAGATTTAGATATCACGCCGGGGCTGATCTACAAATGGCAGCGGCGCTATCGGGTGATGGACGAGAAGCTTGAACCGAGCGCGGAACGAGCCGAACAAGCGGAAATCCGACGGTTGAAACGCGAGTTGGAAATCACGCGGCAGGAGCGAGATATCCTAAAAAAGCCATTCGAGTGTTCTCGCGCGGGAATCGTGAGCCGCTACCAGTTCATTGTAGCTCATCGCCGGACTTATCCCGTACAGCGCATGTGCGCGGTGCTGGGAGTAGCCGCGAGTGGCTTTTACGACGGGAGCGGCGGAAACCGGGTCAACGGCAGCAGGCGAATGAGGCGTTGGCGCCGCGTATTCGAGAAATCCATGAAGCGAGCCGTCGGACCTATGGCTATCCGCGTATTCATGCCGAATTGCGCGAAGCAGGTGCTCTAGTGGCAAACACCGGATTGCGCGTTTAATGATCCGAATGGGCATGAAAACGCGCTGTCAACGACGCTTTCGGGTCACCACCCAAGCCAACGCACGCCGTACACCTGTACCGAATTTACTCGCTCAGGATTTCAGTGCGACCCGTCCCAACCAGAAGTGGTTGGTGGACATTACCTACATCGTCACCTGCGAAAGTTGGCTCTATCTGGCCGGGGCGTTGGACACCTACTCACGGCGTATTATTGGTCGGTCGATTCGTGAACGACTCACCGAACCAATCGTCTGTGACGCGCTCAAAATGGCGCTCGCTCAGCGTGGTGCGCCTGAATTGCATCATTCTGACCAAGGCAGCCAGTACACTAGCCACGCCTATTTAGCCCTGCTGGAAAAAGCTCAGGTACAAGTTAGCATGAGTGCTGTTGGTCGCTGTTACGATAATGCCATGAAAGAAAGCTTCTGGGCGACCTTGAAACGCGAGGTTGCTGACCACACTTTCCTGTCACGATCCTTGGCTCGGCAGGCTATTTTTGAGTACATTGAGATTTGGTACAACCGTCAGCGGCGGCACTCGGCTCTGGGCTATCTCAGTCCTTCTGCCTTTGAGCAGCTTGCCTACCTCTGACATTTTGTATATCCGTTAAATCGGGGTAAGTCCACATCCAAACTGCATATCAAGCGGGACAGGGTGTCTATGGTAGTCCACGTATCCACGCGGCTTTACACAAGCAAGGGATGCACTGTTCACACAAACGGGTGGTGCGCCTGATGCAAGAGAACGTATTGCGTTCCCGTCACCGACCGAAACGACGTGTCTAGACCACCGACAGTCGTCATAATCGCCTGGTTGCCCCGAATTTGCTTCAAAGTGATTTTAGCGCCACCACCCTCAACCAGAAATGGGGCGGTGATATGGTGGGCATCTGGACGGACGAAGGCTGGCTGTACCTGGCAACCCTTTTGGACACTTACTCCCGCCGAATCGTCGGTTGGGCGATGAGCCTGCATCGCGACGAGGCACTCGTAACCGATGCTTTACGCATGGCCTTGGCTCAACGAAACATTCTTGATCCATCCGCCTTAATCCACCATACCGATCGCGGCAGCCAGTACACTGTGGACGACTATCTCGCTCTCCTGAAAGAACACCATATCCAGCTCAGTATGAGCAACAAACGGGTTCTTATGATAATGCTATGATCGAGAGCTTTTTCAGCACCCTGCGCGCCGAACTGACCGACCTTGAGCGTTTTCCTACTCGGCAGCTTGCCCGAACAGCTGAATTTGAGTTTGTTGAGGTGTTTTACAATCGTCAGCGGTTGCATTCGTCATTGGGCTACCGCAGCCCATTACAATTTGAAGCCGCTCTTTTATCTTGCTTGTGTCTCTTATTCATCCTCCATCAAAACGGGTCAAGACCATCTTGCGGCTATTCAAAAATTCATAGATGCAGGCTTCGACCAAGTTTATGTCCATCAAATTGGACCAGATCAAGACGGATTCTTCAACTTCTATCAGCAAAATCTTTTGCCGAAGTTTCAGTAGATGATTTGTGTGAAGGATGCCCACTAACACACGAATACTAAAGGGCAGATATTCATTTACATCAATTGCGATAGGGCAGTGAGCATTCCGTGTAAAAACTGCATCGCGCACGACATAATATTGGCTTATGTCAACGATAATATGGTCGATGTTCACAATATTATGTCACGCTTCGTTGTGTTATCCCGTATTTATCATTCACGATGGTACTAGTCGTATTGATGCCCAAATACGTAGGAACCCCTTTCCCCGCCGTATCTATCTCCAAAAATGACCTTATACGAACATTGTAAGCTCATTTGTTTCTAATGTTAAAAGCACTCTTCGCCGCTTGCAGAACCTTCTTATTCATTTGGCTTTAATAATATTTTTTGAGGCAATCTGGTATGTTAAGGGCAAGGAAAAGTTTGGTTTAAGTTAAAGATGAGTTGAATTGGAGTTTAAAACATGCGTAAAATCATGCCTTTAATCTTGCTGATGTCGATTCTGGTAATCGGAATAACCATTCAAGGGGCTGCTTTGGGACAAGCTACTCCAACAAGTACTAGCACACCTACTGAGACAGCAACAAACACTCCCACAAGTACTGCGACAGAAACGGCAACATTTACACCAAGTCCGACATCAACTGAAACGCCAACCACTCTACCTACAGAAACCTCAACTGCAACCGAAACTGCCACATTTACCCCGACCATTGAAACTGCAACCGCCACTACAACCGAAACCGCAACATTCACCCCGACTGTTGAAGTAGCAACTTCTACAGCAACGGTGGCAGGAACAGTTACCGAAACGGCTACAGTAACGGTATCACTCACTCCAACAGCATCCATTGAAACTGCCACAGCGACTTTGCCACCGACACTGACGCCAGTTCCAACTCTGACTGCGCTGCCAGCTGGCCTAAAGCGCATGTTCTTTTTCCAGGGTTTAGCCAATGCGAATATTGATATCTATGCTAATGGACTTCAAATTGGAGGGAACGTCGAAACGGGGCGGATGCTTGGACCATCTGTACTACTAGATGGAACGGCCACTACGCTGCTACTTTTCAATTCTGGAAATCTGGGGCAACCGACATTAATCAGTACATTAGCCTTTGAACCGGGCAGCACCGATCTGGTCGTCGCCTTCAATGGTCCAGGTGGAACACCCACCCTAGCAGTTTATCGGCTCGATACAGCCCCTGGACAAAGTCAGCTCATTGCAATAAACGCCTCCGATGTGCCAAGTTTAGATGTGGTCACAAGCAGCTACCCAACTTCGTCCTTAGCGCAGGGATTCTCAACACAAATCACTCTCGCACCAGGCAACACAGCAGGTCTAGCCGATGCAAAGGGCAGCGCTACTGCACAAAGCAACTTTGCCTTGAAACCACTTGCGGCGGGTATGGTCTATCTGCAAATCGCTGTTGGATCAGCAGCAAATGGCACATATCGGATTATCACACAGGCCATTGACCTCAATACACTCACGCCCGCTACACCATAATGGACCTCTGATGACATCTTCAGCATCGATAAAAATGGGCTGATCGTGTGATCAGCCCATTTTTGATGAGTTTTTCATGCCCTCGCGTCGAACCTCCTGTGTGCATGGTATTCGACTTCTATTCCCAATTATGCTTCTGTAACGGGGTGCTTGCGCCTTGCACATGGGTTATTATGATAGTCAACAGCACGTAATTTGGAGGCAGAGATTCTAGGTTTAGATTCTCGCCCAGATAGATTTATCGCTCGATGGAATTCTCTAACAAACCGCATAAGTGTAATTTCTAAATTCCAGAAACTTTTATCCAGCGTCCCTCATCAGATGCTTTTTGGGCAGCGTGCATTACTGCCTGTATGCGTAGGCCATCTGCTAAACTTGGAGATGGTTCACGATTTTCGTCAATTGCTTTTAGAAATTGATATTGACATTCGGCATGGGCTCGCACAAAACCGGGTGACATTGTCCAATCCGGCGCTTTCGCATTTTCATAACGCCCCACAGTTTCCAGTTTTTGAAATCCACGCATACCGCCCAGCGGTTGATCAATATCACGCGCATCATAGATTTCTAACCAACTTGGATTGTCTGCCGAGAAGCGAATCGTGCCTTTATCCCCATAAATCTCGATCATTAGTTCGTTCATGGTGCCTGTTCCCATGCGGGAAATTTCCACAGTACCCAGTGTTCCGCTTACCATTCGTATATGGAGCAGCGCCAGATCGTCCACATCCACATGAGTTTTCTCCAATGAACCCGCCGAAATAGGCCGTTCAGGAATGAGCGTTTCGAGTTGGCCCTGTACCGAGTCGAAATCACCCAGCAGGCAGTAAACAAGATCGAGAATGTGAGAACCGAGATCATAAAGCGCCCCGCCGCCGGACGACGCCTTGTTTAAGCGCCATGTATGAGGTTTATCAGGGCTAATGTAACTGGAGCGGATATAACGTCCACGGTAAGAGAATATCCGCCCTAAGAATCCACCTTGTATTAACTGCTGGGCACGGAATATGGCCGGAAAGAACCGGAAGTTGAAAGTCATTTGAGACTTCACGCCGCTTTGTTCCACCGCCGCTACAATCCGCTGTGCCTCATCTAGGGTGCTTGCTATCGGCTTTTCGCAGTAAATATGTTTACCTGCCCTCGCCGCTGCGACCACGACCTGTTCGTGGGTGTTATTCGGCGTGCAGCAGTCGATAATGTCCACATCATCGCGCGCGATGAGGGCCTGCAAATCATCCGTAAAAAAGTCACAGCCAATTTCGGCAGCAGCCTTTTGGGCACTTTCCATGTGGTTGGTAGCGACCCCCACGATTTGAATCGTGTTCGCGGGTAAGCCGTAGTGAAAAGCAAGATCCCGATAGGCCATCGCGTGCACCCGTCCAATGCCACCATAGCCCACCATTCCAATACGAAGTGATTTCATCAGTCCAAAATACTTCTCTCTAGACGAATAGGTATAACAGATATTCGAACCAAACCTTTGTGAAGATTATTATATCCCAACTTATTTCTATACTGTTTACACAATCATTGCTTAAGCGTACCGACCAATAGCTGCTCCCATTTCCAAAGCTTTATCATTTAGGGCTAACAGATGACGCCGATGCGTTGGCATATGCTGTTCCAAAACCTGATGAATGACATCAAATGGTAAAACTGGATAGTGCACCAATACAGCACCCAGCATTACAACATTTGCCAACCGTGATTCGCCTAATCCATCAGCAGTGGCGGAAGCTGCAATATACAGGCTTGTAATATCCATCCGCTGACTTTGTCGCACAACTAATGATGAGTTTGTCACAAGTAGGCCGCCTTGAGCTACAAGCGGCTCATATTTCTGAAACGCGGGCTCATTGAAGAGGACAGCTACTTGAGGATGTCGGACAACTGGTGAACCAATCTGTCTGTCACTGATAATCACAAAACAGTGGGCTGTTCCCCCGCGCATTTCTGGACCATAGGATGGTATCCAAGTGACATAGAAGCCTTCGGCCATCCCCGCATACGCAAGCAACTGACCTGCAAACATCACACCTTGACCACCAAACCCAGAAAATAGAAAAGTGTGTTGCATTGATTTATCTCTTCTCTAATTTCTTTACCTGATCAGTGATGCGATAATCTCCGAGTGGGAAATAGGGAAGCATCTGATCTTCAACCCATCGTAATGACGCTTCAGGTGTCAGTCCCCAATTAGTAGGACAGGTTGAGAGAAGTTCAACCATGCTGAAACCAAATCCATTCATCTGTGTTCTCAAAGCTGTCAGTATGGCTTTCTTCGCTTTGCGGATGTTTTTAACATCGTGCAGCGAACGCCGAACTATGTAGGCTGTGCCATCGGTCTGGGATAAGAGTTCACACATCCGTAACGGATATCCGGCGAAATGCACATCGCGACCAGATGGTGAGGAAGTCGTCTTCTGTCCAGGCAGCGATGTAGGCGCCATTTGTCCGCCTGTCATTCCATAAATTGCATTGTTCACAAATATAGTCGTGATATTTTCGCCGCGTGCAGCTGCATGAATAATTTCTGCTGTTCCAATCGCCGCTAAATCACCGTCCCCTTGATATGTAATGACAATGGATTCGGGTTGCAACCGCTTGATTCCAGTTGCCATAGCTGGGGCGCGTCCGTGTGCAGCTACGCAGCTATCTACGTTCAAATAACTATAGGCGAATACTGCGCAACCAACTGGTGCGACGAGGACAACTCGCTCTCTCAAGCCCAGTTCATCAATCGCTTCGGCTAAGAGCCGATGAGCGATACCATGTGTACAGCCTGGGCAATAGTGTGTACACGTATCTGATAGGGATGTCGGACGTCTATAAACCATTTCCATAACGAAGGGGCCTCTACCTTTATCGTGACCAAGTTCACTATTATGCTGGAGCGAAAATCAGTCGATAACACTTCTCAATAACATTGAAGATCTCATCTGGCAGCGGTACAGTTCCACCCATGCGACCATAGAATTCAATAGGTATATTTCTATTCAGAAGTGCAAGCCGAACATCATCGATCATTTGACCGGCATTCATCTCGACAACCAAGCAGGCTTTAATACTGTCAGCAATTTGTCCAAGCCGTTTTTCTGGAAACGGCCATAGGGTCTGTGGCCGAAATAGACCGACCTTCATCCCCTGGTCGCGGGCAGCTTCGACTGCACTATAAGCGATCCGTCCCGCCGTACCAAAACCGATAACGAGTAGTTCCGCGTCATCAATAAAATATTCAGCGGAGCGTTGTTCCAAAGCCTTTATTTCATTAAGCCGCGCTTGCAGATGCAAGTTGAGTACGTCAGCATCCTCTGCTTTGAGACGAATAGAGCTAATAACATTTTGTTTTCGACCATTCGCGCCGGTCAACGCCCATATTGGCCGTTCTTTGTGAAGTGGACGGAATGGAGGTAATTCTGCCGGTTCCATCATTTGACCAATTTGACCATCTGCGGCAATCATTACAATATGGCGATATTTGTCCATTAGATCAAAAGCAAGACCCGTAAAATCAATCGCTTCCTGCACGGACATGGGCGCTAAGACAATTGGGTGATAGTCTCCATGCCCAGCAGATCGAGTGACCTGAAAATAATCCCCTTGGGATGGCAGAATGTTGCCTAGGCCCGGGCCACCTCGCATCATGTCAACGATCAGGCAAGGGACTTCTGACGCAGCAATATAGGAAAGACCCTCTTGCATCAAACTTATACCTGGGCTCGAAGAGGAGGTCATAACCCGTGCGCCTGTACAAGCTGCCCCATAAACCATACTAATCGCTGCCACTTCACTTTCAGCCTGTAAAAAAACACGTCCTAGTTCGGGCATGCGTTGGGACATGTGTTCAAGTAATTCTGTTTGCGGGGTAATCGGATAACCAAAGTAAGCATCCAAGCCTGCTCGAAGAGCTGCCTCAGCAATGGCAATATTGCCTTTTACGAGTTCTTTTGCCATGTCAGAAAGCCCCTTTGACATCAGCGCTTACAGTATTGCGATAAACAGAGATGGAAACATCTGGACAAATGACCGCACATACAGAACAGCCAGTGCATGATGAAGTTCTCTCATTTAGTTTGGCGGGGTGAAATCCCTTTGCATTAAAAATATTTTCGTTAAGGCTAATCACATGTTGTGGGCAGACCAGAATACAGAGTCCGCAGCCTTTGCATCGCTCATGATCGATAATAATACTTCCCTTGAGCATATGAACCTCTTATTACTTGTTCTCAATATCAGCTTAAAACAAGACGGCTAACAAAAGCAGAAACAAGTGTCCTGATTCGGCATGTCAGTCGTCACTTACCTGTGATTACAGGAATTCAAGGGTTTTCCAGATCCTGCATGTCAGACTCAATAGTTTCGACTCTGCTTCAACCTCATAAAATTCGGAAACAGCATATTGAATACTTACATATGAATCGAGTTTCCACCTTATGAGGTTTATAAGTCGACGATTCGACAGGATTACATAGGAGATCAAACCTATAGTTTGGTGTCATCTTAGTTGACAGACCTTCAATAGTTGTCTAAAATTGGAATAGTAGTTATTTAACAAACCACTAACATTCCAGGGTGTAATTGTGGACACGATGATTAATTTGACACACATCGGCTTTACGGAGTATGAGGCAAAGGTATATCTTGCTCTACTGCGTGAAAGTCCTGCAACAGGTTATCAAATCAGTAAGGCATCTGGTGTCCCGCGATCAATGGTCTACGATGCCCTGAGCCGCCTACATGCTCGTGGAGCCGTTCTGGAAAGTGTTGAGGATCGCGCAACGCTCTACCGGCCTATCGCTCCTGAATTATTACTAGAACGTCACGAAGATAACCATCGCCAACTTCTTTCAGATCTGCGCGAGGGGTTAAACACCCTATATACAGCGACTGATGACGAGCGTATCTGGACAATCACCGGTCAACGGCTAACACTAACCTATGCTGCTCAGATGATTCGTGAAGCTCAGTCAGAAGTCTTTCTCGTATTAATGGACGAAGATATAGACACATTATCTCCGGAAATCAGAAGTGCCTGTGAACGTGGAATACCGGTAAGCACATTACTGCTCGGGGAACGTGATCTTAAATACGGAAACGTAGCACATCATCCACCTCTCGAAAGCAAACTACAAGGCATAAGCGATACCCTGCTTGTGGTTAGTGACAACAAAGAAACGCTTATTGCTAGCAAACGTCGTGAGATGATGGCTACCATCACTCGAAACGCCAATCTCGTTTTGATAGCCCGACAATTTGTATGGATGGAATTATTCACGCAGCGCGTCTATGCACAGCTTGGCAATGACCTACTCAGTAAACTTGAACCACAGGAGCGACAAATCTTTGAAAGCCTCAACATGCTCAAGAACGCCCAAAATGGGATACGGAGCAAGGATCAAAATCAAGCATCGCGGTAATCGATCAACAAGAAGAATTCAAATATAGATAAGGTGATCTATTATGACTGCACTCACACATCAAAATGAAAATGTAACGGATGCTACTCCTCCCCGTCCGAAGTGGTTGACTCAAGCATGGCTGGAACCACGTTTTGTAATACTCACCATACTGGCAATTGGGCTCAGCCTCATCAGTGAACGACTCCAAACCCCACATTGGATAACTACTGCCTTCAATGTGGGTTCATATATCACAGGCGGTATATTTGGCGTGACCGCCAGCCTAGAAGCCGTGCGCCACCGTCATATTAATGTTGATCTACTGATGGTGCTGGCGGCTTTGGGTGCGGCTATGGTTGACCAATGGCACGAAGGTGCAATATTACTCTTCTTGTTTTCCCTCAGTAATGTGCTTCAAGCGTATGCGATTGGTCGCAGTCGGCAAGCCATTCGGGGATTGCTCAAGCTTTACCCCGCTGAGGCTAAAGTTCGCCGTGATGGGCTGGTTGAGGTGCTGAAAATCGACCGAATTAATGTCGGCGATGTCGTACTCATCGAACCCGGCGAACGTATCCCGGTTGACGGTTTGATCATCAACGGACGTTCCGCCGTAGATCAATCGCCAATTACGGGTGAGTCCATGCCTGTGGAAAAAAACGTAGGGGATAAAGTATTCGCTGGGACCCTAAACCAGCAGGGTTTATTGGACGTAAAAGCAACACAGGCCGCCCATGATACCACCCTGTCACGCATCATCAAATTGGTGGAAGAGGCGCAGGACTCGAAAGCACCGACAGAGCGTTTTCTGGACACGTTCGAGCAGTATTATGCGATGCTGATTATCGGGGCAACGCTGCTAATAATTTTCGTGCCGCCTGCATTGGGGCTAGTTGAGTTCCAAAGCAATTTCTACCGGGCTATGGTGCTGATGACAGTGGCTTCCCCTTGCGCGCTGATCATCAGCACACCTGCCTCGTTCATCTCAGCCATAGCGGCTGCCGCACGCAGCGGCGTCCTGTTCAAAGGTGGTGCATACCTGGAGGGATTGGCATCTGTCAAGGCTATTGCATTCGACAAAACCGGTACACTCACACTTGGGAAACCGGCAGTCACAGACATCGTTTCGTCCTGCGAACTATGCGAAGATGAGCTACTCGTAGTTGCAGCATCAGCCGAGGCAAGATCAGAACATCCGCTGGCAAAAGCGATTGTGTCGGCGGCTTCACAGCGCAACTTGACTCTCCGCGAGGTAAAAGATTTTCAAGCCATGACTGGACTGGGAATTAATGCCCGAATTGATAACCATATGGTGCATCTTGGAAGCGTCAAGTATCTCGAACAGAAGGCCCAAATCCCACATCATCTAGCTGAGCATTTGGAACATCTAGAACTTGAAGGCAAAACCGTGATTGGTGTGGTACGTGAGGGCGGATGCCATATGTGTGACACCTGCGAACACCCAGAAAATAACCAGGAGTGGATGGGTATTGTGGCTATGGCTGACCAACTTCGCCCTGAGGCAGTCGGCATTATACGCATCTTACATGAGCAAGGTATTGAACGAGTGGCAATGCTCACTGGTGACAATCCCCGTGTGGCACAGAGTATTGCGCACCAATTGGGTATTGATGCCGTTTACGCCGGGTTGATGCCAGAAGATAAGGTGCGAATTATCAACGAGATAGAAGCTGAAGTCGGGCCAACTGCAATGATCGGAGATGGTGTAAACGATGCCCCGGCACTGGCAACAGCCAGCATAGGGATTGCAATGGGCGCAGCAGGCACAGATGTAGCGCTGGAAACTGCCGACCTGGTGTTAATGGGCGATAAGCTGGAACTCATTTCCTACGCCATAAACCTGAGCAAAAAAGCACGCCGCGTCGTATGGCAGAATATTGGTTTTGCACTGCTCGTGATTACGCTTCTGATTACCGGTTCATTCGTGGTGAACTTACCACTTCCGCTTGGTGTGTTGGGTCACGAAGGAAGTACAGTCATTGTGGTGATGAACGGCTTGATCTCGTTGTTACTGTGGCCGGAATTTCAACGCAGGCGAATGCTCCGAAAAGCGTAATTCAGAAATACAGTCCGTTTATTTCAAAATGGACTGTATTCACTCAACCTTAGTCTAGCATAGATAAAAGCAGAATATTTTCCGGTAAAGTATTGCCTTGTATCACCATATGGATAAGCATGGGTCGTTCCACAGTATGTTGTAAAGGCTACTGTTGTTACTGCAACGCCGACACAAATTACATTATTTCCGCCGAAATGGCAGGCGGATGTGAGGGAGCGAGGTACCAAACTGGCATTTTGTGCCGGCGGGAGGCTCACTCATTGCCACGGAAATGACACAGCTGCAGCGGCTCTTCCGGTCGTTGCCACCGCTGTGTAATTGGTGTATGCCGCTGCCATAACAGCATTCATTTTGTGAGGTGATGAAAGGGCTACTTGTGACATATAGCACGCTCAAAACAGTTTAATGCAGAGCTGCGTTAAGTGTTGGGCGGTGGTCAAAACCTCACCCCACATCAGCAACGTTTGCAGACTCACTCTGCTGATAGACCGAAGTATCCGGGAGGGAAAAAATACAGAATTCGGGTACAAAAGGACTGTGTTTCGGCTAGAAAATGTTTTTACCCTGTAGTGTGGTACTAACGACTCAAATTCTCCATCCAGTTTAGAACAAAAGTATAATTTTAGCAACACCATTCAGTTTGAGTTTCTAAACTTGAGGGATCCTTGAAAATCTGAAGTGCGGATTTTAAATTCACTCTCTTACAACAAATTCGTAAATCGCACACCAATATATTTACCCGGCTCCAGAAAGGTCATCTAGCAATCTAATTTCTTAAATGAAGCGCTTTATTAGCCGTTACAGAATTTCCCATATTTCACTTTCGTAATTGTACTCATGTAATTATCGTAAGTACTTTCCAAGATAGAAGGAAGTGTGTAGACTTATTTTGTTACGTTGTTTTGCCTGTTCAAAATACATTGCGAGGCCTTTATGAATCTGCCAGAACTCGCATCGAAGCTACAAAGCGCCCTTGTCGGAAAGTCATTAGATTTAGTCGCCGCTGCCCAGAACATCGAACCACTCAGTCAACTACTCGCACTGCTGCCCGCCGAACTCCAGACCATCGATAAGGCCGAAATTGCATTTGAGGAAGAACGGGCGGTCACCATTACGGGTGGAGCATCTAGTCTACAGTGGCAAATCGTTCCCCAGATTGTCGCCACTGGCATTGAAATCTCTATTTCTATCACACAGGGTGAAAACAACGGCTTCGCTTTTGGCGGTACTATCAATGCGAAAGCCAATATAGCAGGCGTCGACACCGAACTCACTGCGATTTTGGACGATATGTTAGCCCTAACAGGAACGGTCACGGATCTGCCGCTCAGCGAATTGACTGCTCATTTTCTGGACGCTGTCGCCCTACCGAGTAACCTGCCAAATATACAAGTCAGCAATTTAACCGTGTCGGTCACGCCGAAAACGGGGGCTTTTTCGTTACACGCCGGGTCTGCACAGGAATGGGACTTCGGCTTGGGCGGCTTTATCATCGAACATACAGCCCTGACTATTGAGCGAACTGTAGACGCGTCTACAATGCCATCAACCAGCCTGATTCATGGCGCAATGGAATTGACCTGCCGTGGTCCAGTCGTCATTGCAGACGGGGCATCGCTGGACAGCCTTCAACTAACGATTGACTTTGTACAGGCTGGCGATTGGACAATCGCTGGCACATTGGGCGCGACTCTGTTCGCACAACCAATGACCTTCAGCTTGACTGTCACGCATGGCGAAACCAACACTTACGATTTCCTGTGGACAGCTAATCCCGCTCTTGCGCTCATTACCGTTGGCGATTCGACGTCCATGGCTGTTTCGGAAGTTCATCTCGCTATTACACGTGCTTTGGGCGAAACAGGCGTTGCCACAACCGATTGGGTTTTCAGCGGCAGTGGTGAGATCAGTTTAGGGGATACCTTCCATTCGCTTGGCAGGCTCGAAGTCTATGCTACGCAGGAGCAAAAAGGCATCGCCTTTATTGCTGAAGATGCCAAACTCAGCGTAGATTTGCCGCTCTCGGCAGAAGCTGGCAGTGAAGCAATCGGCTTTGACATTAAGCCCGAGCGAATAGCTATACTCAAAGAAAATGTGGTAGAGGGATGGTTTTTTGAAGCCGAATCAGCATTGGTGATACGAGGCCTAAGCGGTACTGCTGACAAGCTTGTGCCAGATGAAATGGCCGTCACATTGCGGGCGGATCGACAATCATTGCGGGTGACTGCCACCCCGCTCATCGACACACTATCCTGGAGCCTACCGGATTTGACGCTAGCCGGAGAAACCTTCACACTGGGTGAAGCCGGATTTGGAGTGACCAATTTCTCGATTATTTTGAGCGCCACACCGGCTGTGTCCGCTGAAATGTGGTTCGATCTTCCGAAAAGCATAAACCTGATCTTCGGAAGCGAAAACGGTGAACCTACCACCGAACTGCTGGAAACACATATCGGCCTTAAGGGCAGCATGAATCTGACCAGCGGTTTGTCGCTGCAGATGCTAACACCGATTATTGCCGGCGAAGAACATGAAGTAGACGGTGTGATATGGGTGCATCTGGACTTTGGTGATTTCGGTGCGATACGTTATATACCGCCGATCATCAGCTACAGCAGCACCACCGGAGACTTTAGGGCGAGCGGTGGCTTTGAACAACTGCGCCAGTTGAAGTTACCACTCACCTTCGTGCAGAAATTATTAGAAGGGGCTGGTGCGGGCGACCTCGCACACTTAATCCCGAATGCCCTGCCCCTGACCGAGTTTAAAGTACTTACCAACAACCAACTGGATACACAGGCATTCGTCAGCCGCCTGCAAACTATTTCTGATAAAGCCAACCTTAATTTCCCAATTAGCACAATTGCACCCATGCTGAATATTATCGGAGAGCGTTTCAACCGACTTCCTGATGATTTCCGGAGTTATCTAGAGTTTGAACTACCTGATTCGTTCCAGTTCAGTATCGCGGTTACACCCGGAGCAGGATTCGGACTGAAGTTTGATATTCGTGCCGGAGAAGATAAGCCTATCCGCTTCATATATCCCACTCTGTTCGGGATACTACCGGCGCTCATGGGCATCACTTTACGTCACATTGGACTGGGTGAAGTCCTCAGTGGTAATTTGCTACTAGCCGAAATCGATGTCGAAATGGATATTTTCGACCTGCCAACACTGGTGGCCGTGCTGGCTCTTCCCACCGAATATCTAACTTTCCTGCCGGATTCAACGACTATTCATCGAAAATTCACCATCCGTGATCTATTCATGATTATCGTCTACCAGACGATCATCCCTATCCCCATCCCGATTTTTTACGATGATCTTGGTATCGATATTCTGGGTCTAGAAGGGCTGGGGCTGGGCCTAAAATGGCAATTTCCTAAACCAACGGGTGGCTTAGGTGATCTGATTCCGTTGTTCTCGGACATGAAGCCCTTCTTCACAGATAAAGATGCTCGCCTACCTGCCGATATTTTTGATCGCCACAACTTTGGGTTAAATTTCAGCATTGCTCCAGCTTACATTAAGACGCCTAAATACGTCGGTGACAAACTACTTGGCAAGCATGAGGAAGTTCTCCGCCTCGCTCTCTCGGAAGGGCTGGCGCGGATGCTCAACGCCCTTAAGACAGGCTCTCTTGCCTATATTTTACCCATCATCCCACTGGAATTCCGGCTGGGTTCCAGTGGTGTACAGTTTGGAAGCATAAGTCTGGAAGCAGCATGGGCAGTTACCACATCCGAAGAATTCAAGACAAACTTATTAACTGATCACAGCAGTGCCGTTTTGTTTCTCGATAAATTACGGCGGCTTAGTCCCGATGACCAACAGGCAATGCTTACACTGATGACTCTTGGTACTGCCCAATCGACCACAGACGCCCCTGGGGTACTCATTTTCTTTCTTGGCGACTGGGTGATTGATGGCCTGTTAGCAATTAATGTGCGAATGGGGATGGAACAATCTCCGCGTGGAGGTTTTGGCTTCGGGTTTATCTTCCGCGGCGAAATTGGCAGTTTCCTCGATTTTGAGGCGCGCGGATTAGCCGTTTTCGACTCTAATGTGCTGACTTCATCTACGCAACTTAGCGCGCAACAAACGCAGCAAATTGAGGCTGCAAACGAGCGCATTCAGATGCTTGAGGAATCGGTTCCTCAGATGGAGGCAAGCCTCGCCGCCTTACAGGCTGATCTCAACCGCACGCAGCAGCAAATCGCCCAGAATCAATTCCAAATCAACCAACTGACTAGCGAAATCGCTGTTCTTGAATCCATTCCATCATTTAATCCGGCTGATAAACGCCGTCAGTCCGCCCAAAAACGCCAGCAAATCGTCAATCTCGAGAACCAATCCGCCCAACTTTACGATCAAGTCAATGGTATTCAACAACGGTTCGCGCGTCTAAACGGCCAATGTGAAACTACCAAGGCCCAAATCATCGCCGCCAGCAGCCAAATCCGCGAGATTAACAAAAACGCCCAACAAATGGTCGTTAAACAGGCCAGTCCCTTCTCTATTCAGGGTCACAGTCATTTGCGTATCCTCGATCATGAAGTGTTTCACGGTGATGTCCAGATTGACCAAAACCAACTTTATCTCGACGGAGCGATTGCTCTATTCCCGGACACATGGCCGATTAGTGTAAATGGTAATGGACGCCTCGTTATTCACAGCGAAGGCGATATCTATTTCCACAGTGATGTCAATATATCGCTGCTCAATTTTGTCCTTGTCGGTTCGAATATCACCATCACTAACCATCGTGTCGAAGTCAGTGGTACGTGGCTTGGCGCGTCTGCATCCTTCATTATCATAATAGAACAGAACAACTTCCTACTCAGTGGTTCTGTTGGCTATGACCTCGCGCTGGATTTTGCCGTTGGGCCGCTGGTCGAGTCACACACCGGTCTCGTCGTTGTCGATCGGCTGGCGATTAATGCCACATTCGACGCCGCGCTCCATATTCGTTTAGGATCCTCCGGTTTCTACGCGGACGTGGCAGGCAGCTTCGTATGGAACCATCAGACCATTACACTGCCATCCTTCTCTATCTCTATCTCACCTGCTAGCATTGAGAGTCTCGTGCAAAACATCATTGCCGAGATTCAAAGGGTAGCGAACGACCTCTTCAATACTGTGTTCAGATCCATAAAGGAATGGCTACAGGCGGGTGTGGATGGGTTGGTGAACCTCACGGCACAACTTTTGCCCGCACTGGAAGCAGCGCGAAAGTGGTCACAGGCGGCCTGGGATGCTACCAGCCAATGGTCTGTCAATGCCTGGCAGTCAGCCTATCAATGGTCAGACAAGGCATGGGCGGCTACCAGCCAATGGAGCGACGACGCATGGCACGCCACCACGCAATGGTCAGATGACGCATGGGCAGCTACGACCAAATGGACTGATGCGGCCTGGGACGCCACAACTCACTGGGGCAAAGACGCCTGGGATGCCACAACCAAATGGGGTGCTGATACATGGCGCGAATCTGAGACTTGGACGAACACGATCTGGCAAGCATCGTCCGGCTGGACGGTTGATCAATGGAATAATCTCAAAGACACTTTAGATAAAATATTCAAGCTTCCACACGGCGATGTAACCCTCATTCCACATATCGATACAAACTTTATCCCACATGGCGATATCTCTCTGATCCCGCACGGCGATATTAGCTTTAATACTCACGGCGATGTTGCAATCATCCCGCACGGCGATGTGCAATTTAACGCACACGGTGATATTTCACTGATCCCACATGGCGATGTTCGGTTTAACGCACACGGTGATTTCGCATTCGTGCCGCACGGTGATCTTGGTTTCGCCGCCCATCTTGATACGTCTATTATTCCACACATTGACACGCCTTCTACAGGTCATATCGACTTCCCGGCTGTCTTGCACGGCGATATCGGTCATGGAGATGGATCATTTATTGGCATCCACGGCGATATCCCACACTGGGACACACCGCGCAGTGGACATGGTGATGTCGGGGCGATTTTCCATGGCGACACGAGTTTTGTCCCTCATGGCGATTCACCCGGTCGCGCTCATATCGATACTGCACAAGCTGCCCATATCGACACGCCGCAAATTGCTCATATCGATACACCACAAACCGCGCACATCGACACACCACAAACCGCGCATATCGATACTGCACAAGCTGCCCATATCGACACACCGCAGCAGTTGCACGCCGATACGCCGCAGACTACCCATATCGATACACCGCAACAACTGCATGGCGATGTGCCGCAGCAAGCACATATCGACACCAATTAAGGGATTATTATGGGCGTTGAACTACGGCCTCTCGGTGTAAATTGCAATATCGGCTGCCAATATTGTTACCAAAACCCGCAGCGTGACGCAGGCAATCTGTCTAAAGCCTATGATATCGAGGTCATGAAAGCCGCCATCCTCAAAGAAGGTAGTCCTTTTATTGTCTTTGGTGGTGAGCCTTTGTTGATGCCCATATCCGATCTGGAAAACCTATGGATATGGGGTTTAGAGCAGTTTGGACAAAATGGCGTCCAAACGAACGGCACCCTTATAACCGACGAGCATATCCGTCTCTTTAAGCAATATAAAGTACATGTCGGTCTTTCCATAGACGGCCCTGGTGAATTGAATGATGTACGCTGGGCGGGCAGTGAGGAAAAAACACGGCGTGCGACTGAAAAATCGATGAGGGCCATCGAACGCCTATGTGCGGCAGGCATCCCCCCTAGCCTGATAATAACGCTCCATCGCTACAATGCTGTAGGTGACCGCCTTCCACATATGGACGAGTGGTTTCGTTATTTAGAAAGTATTGGTGTGAGCAACGTGCGCTTGCACATTCTGGAGGTCGAGAATGAGGCGGTTCGCCACAAATACGCGCTGTCTGCATCAGAAAATGTTGAGGCGCTTCTCCACTTTGCAGAACTGGAGCGTGAACTGACCTATATTAAATTCGACATTTTTCAGGATATGGAAAACCTGATGAGTGGACGTGATCATCAGGCAACCTGTGTATGGATGGCCTGCGACCCTTACACAACGGCAGCAGTTAGCGGTGTGGAGGGCTTTGGGCAGCGAAGCAATTGCGGACGTACGAATAAAGAAGGCGTCGATTTTATGAAAGCCGACACTCCCGGCTATGAACGCTACCTCGCTTTATACAACACACCACAGGAACATGGAGGCTGTCAGGGCTGCCGCTTTTTCCTAATGTGCAAAGGTCAGTGCCCGGGCACAGCAATTGCCGGTGACTGGCGCAACCGCACCGAACACTGTGACGTTTGGAAGCGGCTCTTTCGAGTAATCGAAGAACGACTCCTTGAACGGGGTGCATTTCCTATTTCAGTACAACCCAACCGCATTTATCTCGAACAGGCCATACTCAATGCCTGGGCCAACGGACAAAATCCGAGTATTCAGCAAACCATTCAGGCTATGTACGCTGCTCTACCAAGCGCATCCTAATGATCAATTACTCCACTATTCCTATAAAACGGTTAGATTTTCGCCTGCCAGATTTCACACGCTGGACATGGGTGAGCAAAACCGCCCGTGATGTATGGGAACCGCGAATCAACCGAATAGTGACCTGCTGGCAAGAACTCGAAAGATTGTCCGTCAGCACCGGTTTGCGTGCCTGCGCCTTACAGGTAATTGCCAAAGACTCCGTCGCAGATTTCACTGAAAATATGAGGCAGCAGAATCTTGCTATCGTCATTATCCAATCCATGCACCGCACAGCCGGTGTGTACCGAACAGTTGGCGAAGTTACATCATCAGAACCGGTGACAGATTTCCGTGTAGTCATTGGCTCTGCTGCTAATACACAGGCATTTCAAACAGCCTGGCTTAATCGTGATGAAGACTCAATTGGCAGGTTACTTGGCTATCCAGAATGCTGCCGAAAATTCTTCCAGTCAATATGGGTTGAACAGGGATTTATCGACACGACCTGGCCGATGGCGCTTAACACTCGTCAGCCACGGATCGCTGAGCCAAATGTTATCGAACTAGATGGCTTCGCGGAGGCGAACGTACTCCTGCGCTGGCTCGGGATACGATTGGTGAGCCACCTACCCTGCGGTTTCGACTGCCCCGCTACACATGATCTTGCTAGTCGCTATCTGGCACTTGGATGTGACTCTGGTTACGTCGAAGAAATGAGTTGGTTATCGGATATGCTGAACTGGCCAGTTGAATGGTCAGCCTTGCATGGAATCGCGGAAATCAAGACCCCCATTCTCAAAATCACCGCCCTGACGGATGCCACTGCTGAGCGCTATGTGGTACGCCGTCATGGACGATCTTATCCGCCAGAGGGCGCACAAGGACTGGTATTTCCATACAGCCAGCCTGTTCATCTCAGGCTGACCGAATCGCCGGGTTATCAAAAGGGGCTGGACCATATACAGCCTGCATCCTTACCTGCGTGGCATTATACCGATAATGGTTTTCAGTCAGCCGATGGCATGAATCGCGCCCACCAGCCCCTGATTGATGTGGCAAAACAGACTCTACAAAGTACGAGCGGTTCAATTCTGGACCTAGGTTGCGGCAACGCCGCCCTCCTCCTAAAAATTTGCAAGGATAAGTCGGATTTTATTCCTTATGGGGTCGAAATTCACGAGTCCAAGATCCTTCATGGACAAACACTAATCCCGGAATATCCTGATAATTTGTTTGTTGGCGACATATTTGATTCAAGTGGAATGTGGCGCAACCAGCAATATGATCTTGTGATTTTGATGCTCGGCAGGTTACTAGAAGTTGACGATCTGACGCGTGAAAATCTTAAAAACTGGCTGCTAATTTCGGCTAAAAACATAATTGTCTATGTCTACCCTGACTATCTCCAGCAGGATCAAACGCTCTCGACTTTGGCCGAAAAAGCAGGCATTGAGCTGCTGCCGAATGGGACATCACAGGTTTCTCTAGCCCGGATCATTACCTAGGATGGCTTAAATATCCCCATAATTGCCCCATTTTGCCAACGGATTGGCAGTTTATTCCCCGCAATTCCCGGGTTCAATCAATTTATTTGGCCCAAGAAAAGATCTTGAATTTCGCTTTTTCGGACACTCGTAATGTTAAGAAATGTCAAGATATTTCTTAAGAAAAACATTATTTAGGATTTTGTTAGGGCAATCGCTTTACATTTTTCACGTATGAAAACCGTTTAAGTTTGGTTTGTGCTGTGTTTAATTTAACTTGTAACCAGGTTTGTAATTATTCGTAATAAATTTGTAAAGTGTCTTGACATCTTACTGTAAAAAGATAGCGGGCGTGGAGAGTAATGCAGACAAAAATCAACAGCATAGAGGCGACTTCACAGGCAGTTCCAAAGGCGCACCCTAAATACGTTGCCCCACCCACTATCCCTCTAGATCGTGAGCAACCCACGCTAGCCGCCAAACAGGTTGTAGAACCTTCCGAGTTCGTCGAGAAGGCAGCTCATTATCGCACGTTATTAGCCAAACAAGCCTACGAAACCAAACTTAGAGCGCCTATTGTTCAAATAGCCGCTCAAGCATATTTTGAAGAGGCTACAAAAGTACACCGTGTTGGTAATGTAGACGTTGGGATTTACGCCCCATTTGTTTTAGCTCAATCTGCGCTGAGAACCATTTACAAACGTCAGATTGGCGTTGTAATGATTTTAGGCCTGATTATTGGTCTTGCATTGATATGGAATAGCGCCCTAACCTTGACCGTTGTGATGGGCTCAATTACAGCTTTCTATTTCGCAAATCTGTTATTGACCTTGTATCTGTCGGTTCGCGTCTTTGACAAAACCGGCGAGATCCAAATTCCGGACGAGGTAGTACACAATTTAGCCGAAGCTGTATGGCCGCGTTATACGATTTTATGCCCCCTTTACAAAGAAGCGGCTGTTGTCAGACAATTTGCGGATGCCATGCAAAAACTGGATTATCCAGTCGACAAACTGCAAATTATGTTCCTGACGGAATCTGACGATGAAGGAACACGTGACGCAATCCGAGCCGCTAATTTGCCGTCTCACTTTGAAATTATCACAGTGCCCGATGGGCAACCACGCACCAAACCGCGCGCCTGTAATTATGGATTGTTATATGCCACCGGTGAGTTTGTCGTAATCTATGACGCAGAGGATGTGCCAGATTCATTACAGCTCAAAAAAGCTGTACTTTCATTTGTTGATAAGGGTCTGGATATAGGATGTGTGCAAGCCAAGTTGAATTTTTATAACAGCCGACAGAATATTCTCACCCGTTGGTTTACGGTCGAATATTCAACCTGGTTTGACACGACGCTTCCGGGCTTGCAATGGGCACGTTTTGCTTTGCCCTTAGGCGGCACGTCCAATCATTTCAGATTGTCAACCTTACGCGGAATAGGCGCATGGGATGCCTACAATGTCACCGAGGACTGCGACTTGGGTTTGAGGTTGGCATCGCAGGGCTACCATACCCTGGTGCTTGACTCAACCACCTACGAGGAAGCTAATCCAAATGTAAAGAATTGGATACGGCAGCGCTCTCGTTGGATTAAAGGTTACATGCAAACCTATTTGATCTATATGCGCCAGCCATTTACATACCTTAACCCCGTCAAACTACGCGAATTCATATCGATGCAGCTCATTGTCGGAGGCCGAACCGCCGTATTGTTGATAAATCCGATCATGTGGATAATGGTGGTGGTATATTTTACGCTTCGATCTATTCCCGCAGTGGTCGATGTTTATCAAACACTTTTCCCCGGCCCTGTCTTATATTTTGCCGTGATGTGCCTCATCTTCGGCAACCTAACCTATATTTATACCCATTTCATCGGCTGTCTCAAGCGGAACGAATTCAGCCTGGTTAAATGGACTCTACTTATGCCAGTGTATTGGGCATTAGCCAGTTATGCTGCATTTAAAGGTCTTTATCAACTCATTACCAAACCCCATTATTGGGAAAAGACCATTCACGGTCTCCATTTACCCAAAACAGCCACAAATAATTTGCCCGTTGCAGCCCCACCCACCATGACCTCAGGGGCCATTTCGCATGAATGGGCGTTACAAGATAATACACAAACGCCGCGAAACACTGATCAGCTCAAAATCCATAGTAATGGGTACGCTGCCCAAATTGGATCTACTGCAGCACTCTCGACTCAGCAACTGCGGGCGGAGCCGGTTGTGCAAGAAGAGATTATGTCATGGATGTTAAGAGACGAACTCATAACACTTAGCAATGGCAGTGAAATTATAACCAATAACTATTCGCCCATTCATAAAAATACTTTCACCATTCCACTTGCGGATGACGCGTTAGTGAATACTGTTGGTACTTTAGGCAAATTAAGATTCCCTAATTTTTTCACAAATCGTATTTCGAACCCATTGGTGCTAAACCGTCAATACCAATCACGGCGTGATCCCTGGTTATGGATGACGGTCATCCTGTCCATGATTATGGGCGTCGTGGCAATCATAACATTCTTTTCTCACGGGGAATTACTCATCTACATAGATGCAGTAGCGCACATCGGTCTAGCGAGAGCCTTATTTGATAATGCTACGCCCGGTGCGGCCCAATTGGGTGGTGTCTGGCTCCCCCTACCCCATTTATTGATGATGCCTTTTACAGCTATAGACAGACTCTGGTTTACAGGTCTAGCTGGTGCAGCGGTATCCTCACCGTGTTATGTATTGACGTGCCTGTTTATTTTTCTTGCTATAAAGCGGCTGACAGGTAGCAGCATCGCCGGTTTTGCAGGATCATTGGTTGCCATAGCTAATCCAAATTTTCTTTACCTGCAATCAACCCCGTTGACCGAACCGCTGGCCGCTGCCACCGCAACAGCTACAGGCTATTTCTTTCTCTGCTGGGTACAAGAAGAAAAGTTCAGCAGCTTACTTCTCGCGGCCTTTTGCGCCATGCTTGCCAGTATGTCGCGCTACGATGGATGGGCAATCGTCATGGGACTTTGTGTTCTAGTCCCGTTTATTAGCTTGCTCAGACGCCGTACATGGGCTTATATCGAGGCCAATAGTATTTTCTTCACTATGTTAGCCGTTTTAGGCATCGCATTGTGGATCATCTGGTGTGCCGTTATCTTTGGCAATCCGTTCTACTTCCAGACTGGTGAATACAGTTCTTTAGCGATCCAGTCTGGCTTAATGTCGCAAAACCTGGTTCCGACTGCTCACAATCTCATAGAGTCAATTCGTACAATCGCTGTATTAGGCGGCTACACACTTGGGCCAATATTAGCAATATTAGGCGTTATTGGATTAGTAGTCTTTGCCATATGGAGACGCCAGTTCATTACGATTATCGGCGCAGCCATATTCGTAATACCATTTACCTTCTACACCTACTCACTTTACGCAGGCCAAGTGATTATTTACATGCCCGAGCTGGCCGGCTCTGGCGGTGTGAACCAATATTGGAATAACCGCTTCGGGTTGATTACTGTCGCCCCAGCAGCCATATATTGTGGATTACTGGTAGCCGCAGCCATTAAGTTGTTCCAATGGCTTAGTAAAAATCATAATCCGCTCGTACACAAATTGACTGCATTTTCAGTCGTCGGCATATTTAGCTTGACGGTCGTACTACAATCATATTGGACAGTACAAAATGGAATCATCAGTCTTGAAGATGGACAACATGGTTACTCATGTTTGCCTACTCAAAATGTCGCGGACTATTTGCTAAAGCACTACAGCGGCGGACGCGTACTCGTAAGTTCGTTTTACCGCTACGTGTATGGCACAATGGCACACATTGATATGGCGAATTTCATCTATGAGGGAACCGAACCGCTCTGGCATGAAGCATTAAAAGATCCAGCTTCTGTCGTTGAGTGGATCGTCATTGACCCTGCCGGTCAATTCGACAAAGTTAGTCGATCAATTGATATAACTAGTCCCGAATTCACATCCCGTTTTACGCTGGCAGCGCGTGAATTGAACAGTGAACGCCGCTTATATCGCCGCATTGACTGGAAAGCTGCGACTAAACGGGCCGATACGTGGAATCTAGTCTATGCAACTCAGGAATGCCCGTCATCAGGTTAAAATACGCCATTATCCCCCTTAGTTCAAGACTAATTCAAAAGCCCATAGACAACCAATTGATTGGAAAACGTCGACACATAAACTTTTCCATTCGCAACGATGGGCGGGTTAAATTTCGCGAGCTTTCCCAGCGAATCCTGATCCGCATTAAGCTCACTATGCCATAAGATGTGTTTGAGGTCGGTAGCATCAAAGGCGTAGATAACCCCTGTAAGGTCTTTCTTATCAACACGTGGTCCAATCGTGGCCCATATGATTCCGGAGTCCATCTGTGTTCCATTAGCAGAAAGGCTCATGCCACCGATGGGCATACCCACACTATCAATGGTAGAATCCGAAGCAATAGTTTCAAAAAGCTTATTGTTAACTGTATCAATCGTAAAGGCATGAATGACATCAAAATCCGCCCATGCGTAATAAGTTGGCTTATTCTGTGGACCGACATCCCAGTAGATTGAGTTGGCATAAACACGACCGGAACCGGCAGGAATGACCTGTTGATTCGCGTTTTTGTCGGGATTGAAATGCCCGAAATTTCTCAGATTAACAATATACAAATTACCGTCTTTAGCTCCAGTAATAGCCATATTGGTATGAGGGATAAGCATCACAGCTATCGATCCCATATCTAGATCAGCCTCATTCATATCTTTAAAGTTATAGGGTGTGAACCAATCCTCAACCGAAAAAATCCCTTGCCTGTGACTTAATTTCACGATACTGGACGAATAATTATGTCCTCCTGTCTGTGCATCAAATGTGCCGTTACCTCCGGCTAAATAAATATATTCACCGTCTGATGACAAACCACCACCGCCCTGCCAGATACCACCGTATTCCCCATCCTGACTAATATTAAATACACCTGTCGGTTTCAGACTTTTTGCATCATAAGCCCCTACCCATCCAAACCACGTTTCGCGATCGTTGCTAGCTCCAAAAGCTACATAGATATTCCCTTTTGCCAAAAGCAAACCGGGGCGTTGGAGCTGAGTCGAACTATCCATTGTGACAATGCCATCCACAGCTCTCCAAGATTTGCTCGGAACTTTCAATTCTATTGTGACGGGGCTTCCTGCCCTTGGTTGACCACTGCGTATATCAAGCGCATGCAGTTTATAGAGCGCCTTATTTTCCCAATTTCGTGTAACCAGATAGATCGTTTGTGTGTCTAAATCAATCACAGGGGTGCTTAAAATACCATCTTCACCACCCGGTATATCAGCGAGTAATTTTTGGGTGAAGGGTGTTCCTAGATTCGCTACCCACAGAGGGTTTCCTTGCGACGGGTTATCCGCGTCGAAAGCATAGACCATGTTATGCATAGTCGCAATATAAACGATATTGTGCCTTTGTTTATCGGGCGTTTCCACGTCTTGGACATACAACGGTTGAGCGTAAATGTCCCCTTCAACGGTTCGCGTAAAAAGTTTGCCAAATTGGTCAACATTAACATTGGCGTGATTAAGGATGGTTTCATTCAAATTAGCGCCGGTTCGCGCGTTATCGTAGCGGTTGGTTAAAACGTTTACGGGTGCAGTCTGAGTTTGAGCAAGATTCGGTTTGACGATTCCACCTATAGTCGCTTGCGGCGTACTGCTTTCGGATGCTCCACCTGAACAGGATGATAGCAAGCCAAGTGCAATTATTAGGCAAAAATAGTGAAGCTGCTTCATCGATATGATTCTCCAACTTTTAGGTAGATCACGATGACATCTAAACAGGCCCTGCTCATCTAAAATACATGATCTTACTTTCGCTACATAGTAAACCATTTGTTACAGCCTCACAAACCTTGTCCTGGTCTTATGCTCTTAGCCAAATACAATAACACTAGCTTATATAGAGTGTTTAATTTTGATTTGTGCCCTATCATCTGTTTTACCAACGCCGCTTGTACTTCTCTCCTGTAAAGTTAATGTCGCTGCTCGACAATGTTCTTCCAAAGTATACCCAACATATCTCTATATTTTGGATGCTTGAGCTGACAGCGAATAGTCATTGCGTAGCAAACATTGCCGCAGCAACAGCCAGCGAACATTCTGCTAAAACTGCGAAAACGGGGCTTATGAAATTGAATAATTTTGCGAAATACAGGGCTTTGTTAAGCCACAATTAGCTGGTCAGCACAACTCTGAAGCCAATTGTAAAGTAACGATAGACCGGATCAAGCTTGAAGTAAAAGGTGTTTTTCGCACGTTCGGCTGAACCGAGGAAGGATCCTCCGCGCACGATATAACTCACAGAGGGTGGAGCTGATGGCAGTATTCCATTAGTACTTGCCGGTTGCGTAACCTGTTTGGTCGAACACCACTCCCAAACATTCCCTGCCATGTCATACACACCAAATGGGCTCACACCTTGAGGGTATTGTCCAACCGGTGTAGTGGCCTTAATACTGCTTTCACTAGTATTGCACAACGTCTTATCAAACTTGTTTCCCCACGGATAACGGTAGGTCGTGTTTCCTTGAGCAGCCCTCTGCCATTGTTGTTCAGTCGGCAGCGAAATCTTATGTCCGGTTTTTGCGCTCAACCACAAGCAGAACGCGGTGGCCTCGTACCAGCACACATACCCTCTTGGCAGGTCTTTCTTATCGGTGAACTTCGACTCAAGCGGTTTAGGATGCCCTTGATGCCATTCACAAGCCTCTGTGGAAAAATTCCACCACTTGTCGTTAACATATCCATCCGGCGCCTCAACAAATGATTGGTATTGTTCATTTGTAATCGGGAATTTGCTGATTTTATAGGCATCCACATGATAGATTACGCGCTTGCGTTCTCGCTCAATAATTACCTCACCCGCCGGAATATCACACCAAACCGGCACGGTTGGCATCAAGCACATCGCTGCTAACCCTTCCGGGTCATAATCAGGGAAATCGCGCCGGAAATCGTTAAATGCCTTGCATCCAATGTGGAAAGTGCGCTGGCGCTTAATTAGGGCGACAATTGGGCGATATTCACGTTCAGCATTTCGCAAATATGATTGCTTTTCCAGCGCTGCTTCAGCTTCTTTAATGACGGCATTCAGATCAATGAATTTAGAGGCGTAGCCGCTTTCCTGTGCAGTTTTCAAGAGATAAACGGCACGGTCAAAATTACCAACCTCCAACGCTTCGGCCGCTTCATCTATAACATTGGCAGCGTCAATTGAGGGCGGTTGAACGGCTCCGGCTAAGGCTGTCACGGCAGTTACAACTGTTGCAGCTTTTGGCTCACGTTCAGCTAAATGAATGGCATTAAGGAGTTGCTTAACAGCCTTGACATCAAATCCATTGCTGAAATCTGCGTATTGAAAATCTTTGAGATCGCCATTAAGCGGTGCATTTGGATGAATGAGAACCGGGAATATGTGTTTGCCAAGTTGATGTGCGATGGCAAACTCTTTCATACAATATTCTGAGGTGACTGACTCTTTAGAAAGGAGGTAAACGAAACCTTCACACCACGTTAGGCGCTTGAGGATCTCTTCCCACCATTTTTGCCCTGCCGAAATACGGTGATCGTACCAAACATCATGAACATCTAGTGTGTCCACAATCTGTTGGCAAAATGGTTTATCCACCCTTGCATAACTAATAAATAAGCGCATAACATCCAACCCGTTAGTAATTGTCCTTAATCAATGTATTTCTAAACTGGTCTACAAAGTACTTAAGGATCCGTATATTACAAAGTTGTAACTGGTTCTTTGCCTCTAACATGCATTTTGTACTATTGCATGATATTCTCATCATACTATGAATAAGCACCTGACCATATTAAAAGAAATTACGAATATTTTCTTAAGAAATTGGCCTTGGCTAGTGCGATTGATACTCATTTGGATCATGTTGGGTTTATTTTCCCCTGCGCTACCTCGTGCCCCTTTGGAAGCACAACAAACAGTTGATACTACTAAACCGATGGTTTGCGTCCATACGCGACTCATTGACGAAGTCTACGAATGGAAAATCCAACGGTCGCTCCAACTCGTGCGTGAAATGGGTGCCACTACGATTGTCGAGTTTTTTCCTTGGGCATATGGCGAACGCTCACGTGGACAATATAGCTGGGCATCGTTTGACCGGATCGCACGTCAAGCCCATAATCAAGGTCTACATATCATCGCCCGTATGGGATTGGTTCCTGAATGGGCGCGCACACAATCGAAAAACCCAACCACGCTCAATTACTTACCTGACGACTCCTTTCAAGCCTTTAGTGATTTTGTAGCGGAATTCGCTAAGCGCTACGCGGGAACAATCGACCAAATTATCATCTGGAACGAACCCAATCTTTCATTTGAATGGGGATACCGTCCTGTCATTGCTGCGGACTACGCGCGACTGCTAAAAACCGTATATGCACCTGTTCACGCTGCTAACCCAAATGTTATGATTCTGGCAGCCCCTCTTGCACCCACATTAGAGCCACCGGGAAGCCCAAATGGGCTAAATGATCTGCTTTATCTCAAAGCACTTTATGAAGCTGGAACAGCCCCGTATTTCGATGCGCTTGCCATGCATACGTATGGGTTTACCGAACCACCTGAAGCTGCGCCCTCCCCTACCGACTTGAACTTTCGCCGAGCCGAACTACTGCACGATATAATGCTCCAATATGATAAATCCAATAAACCGGTGTTTATCACAGAGAGTGGGTGGAACGACAACCCGCGTTGGACAAAAGCGGTTCGTCCCTCGCAGCGTGTTGCCTATACAGTCAATGCATTTCGTTGGGCGGAAGATAATTGGCCCTGGCTCGACAAACTTTGTTTATGGGTACTACGTTACCCTGCCAGTACACAGAGCTACCCTGATAACTTTGCGCTGATTACGCCAGATTTCGAACTCACGCCAATCTACTATGCGATACAAGCCTACGCACGGGGTTGGGAACAAGGGAAAAACCTATGGTTACCCGCTCCCGTTCGCTGACCTTTTTTTCGATAATCACCGTTTTAACGATATGGGCATGGGGACTAGCAAGCGTATTGTTCTGGATTCGCTGGAACTCGATTGAACGCCCGCTTCCACCGGCAAAAGAACTTTTTCCCTACGGTGAAATACGGATCGGCGTGGACGCCAGTTATCCACCTTTTGCGGTCGCAACCAACACCGATATATACGGGGTTGATGTTGACATTGCCAAAGCACTTGGGGTACGCCTCAATGTACCTGTGCGATTCGTCAACATGGGTTATGACGGGCTGTACGACTCATTAAAAGCTGACCAAGCCGACATTCTGATTTCGGCGCTGTCAATCGATTACTCTCGAAGTGGTGATGTCCTATATACCGTTCCTTACTATAACGCCGGTCAAATTCTAGTATCCGATATACACCATCCACTAACTAATATGGAAGAAGTAAGCGGGCATTCATTGGCCTTTGAATTTGGCTCAGAGGCCAATCTAGCAGCGCGCGCCTGGCTCAGACGTATCGCGCCTTTTCAATTGATGCCTTATGAAACACCAAGTATTGCGCTTGATGCTGTTCGACTCGGCGATAGTAATGCGGCATTAGTGGATGCAACTAGCGCAGGTTTATATTTGCGTGAACACTCCGATTGGCGTGCACAAGAAGTTCAGGTGACCAATTTGTTATATGCAATTGCCGTCAGTACTAAACGAGGAAATACGTGGGCGGCAGTTAATCAGGCACTCAAGTCACTCATTGATGACAAAACCATAGCCGCTATCATCAAAAAGTGGCTTTAAGTCAACAACTCATTCACCAGCGCACGATACGCCTCGGCGGCTGGACTGTCTGGCGCATAATCCACGACGGCTTTACCCGCATGTGGCGCGTCTGCAACCGATGGATCATATGGAATCACGGTGTTAAAAACCTGCCCGGGTAATAACGCACGCAAATCTGCCAGGACTTTAGGGGCAAATAGGGCTTCCGAGTCAAAAAATGTAGGCAGTACACCTCTTAACCTGAGATCCGGATTGCCCATACCCTCGCAAACGTGCCGGATAATATCCTGGACAGCTTTTATCCCCTGCACCGCCGCATAATTACACTGCACAGGAATAATCAATTGATCTGCAGCAATTAACGCGGATACCGTTAAAACATTTAAACCAGGGGGTGTGTCGATAAGCACATAATCAAATGTGAATTGGGTTTCACGTAACACGGATCGCAAGCGGCCCAACGGATGTTGTTCCTGCACCATTCGAATGGCTGCGGTAGCCAAATCGATACTCCCTGGAACGAGCGCGACCAGTGAGCCGAATGTTTGCATCACCCTAACCAGTGAGATCTCAGAGTACATAAGCAGTGAATAACTACTACGTCCCAATCGATACGGATCGTATCCCATAAAAACGGTCAGGCTGGCTTGCGGATCGAGATCAACTAATAATACGCGCTTACCACGACTGGCAAGAACCAATCCAAGGTTAAGTACAGTAGTTGTCTTGCCAACGCCGCCTTTTTGATTGGCAACCGCCACAATTTGTGCCACAAAAACATCCAATTGATATGCGAGAATAAAAGCGATTATACCCTAAAAGACTGGATTGTTGCCCAATGAGCCATTATACTTCCTTCACTATGCACATTGGGATCGACACTCGCCTAACCTACTACCGCACCGGCGGCATCAGCACCTACATGCGGCGGCTGGTATCCGCACTGGAAAGTATTGATAACCAAAATAACTATACGGTTTTTCAGAGTCGAAAAGCATCGGAATCACTCGCAAAACGCTTCAATAGCGCCCCCCTATGGACGCCCTCACATCATCGAATAGAGCGTTTTGCCTTGTCGATAGAATTGGCGCGTTTTAACCTTGACGTCCTACACAGTCCGGATTTCATTCCTCCTTTACACGGTGCGCGTAAACACGTTATCACAGTACATGATCTGACTTTTCTGCATTATCCACAACACTTGACCCAGGAATCTCGTCATTACTACAACGACCAAATTAAAACAGCCGTGAAACAAGCGGATCATATTCTGGCCGATAGTAACGCTACGAAAACTGATTTGGTCAGTATGCTGAACGTTCCAGCCGAAAAAATCACAGTTCATATGCTCGGTGTGGAAGCACATTTCAAGCCACTTAATCATTCCTTACTTAAAGCAGAACGGCAGAAGCATCAGTTACCAGAACAGTTTATCCTGTTTGTTGGAACCTTTGAGCCGCGCAAAAATATTCTGGGTTTACTACAGGCTTATAAGCTCTTAGTCGAAGATTTACCTGATACACCACCTATCGTATTGGTCGGCAGGCGAGGTTGGTTATTTGAAGAGACTATGCAAACTGTTATCAGTTTAAGCCTGGGTGATCGCATTTTGTGGCGAGAAAATATCGAAGACAGCGATTTACCAGCTGTCTATAACCTGGCCTCTGTACTGGTTCTGCCGTCGTTTTACGAGGGATTTGGTTTCCCCGCACTAGAAGCAATGGCTTGTGGGACCATACCGATTGTCAGCAATCGATCATCGTTACCTGAAGTAGTTGGAGAAGTGGGTTTGCAATTTAATCCGGAAGATACGCTCGCCATAAAAGAAGCGATTAAAAAAGCCTTGACCGATTCAAACTGGCGGCAGATTAATCAGCAACTAGGGTTAGAACGTGCCAAACAGTTTACGTGGGAAACCACTGCCCAAATCGTCTTATCTGTTTATGAAGCGGTAGGGACACAGCAATGAAAATCCTTTTCGTCACTGCCAGCCTACCCTATCCCCCACAACAAGGTGGTGCGCTTCGAACCTACGGATTACTGCATGGTCTACATCAAGCGGGTCACGATCTGACCCTATTGAGTTTTAGCGATGCCGGTAATACCAGTTTTGTAGGCACACCACTCGAAACATTTTGCACCCAAATTGAAATTGTAGCCCCAACGAATCGAACTAAGAGCGACCGGCTGCGCGACCTATTTTTATCACGTGAACCAGACATTGCACATCGCCTTTACAGCGCCGAGTTTGAAAAGCATCTCAAAGAACTCGTCGCAATTGGGCATTTTGACCTAATTCAGTTTGAAGGAATCGAGGTGGCCTGTTATTTACCAGTGATCAGGCAAATGGGAACACAGGCCAAGCTCGTATATGATGCATTTAACGCAGAAGCAGCCATGCAATATGCTATCTTTGAAATTGATCGAGATGATGCGCGTCGCTGGCCGGCCGCAGCCTATTCGTTGGTACAATCACGCCGCATTGCGAAATTCGAAGCCGAATTATGCCAGCAATCTGATCTTGTTATTGCTGTATCCGCTGAAGATGCCTCTATATTGAGTCAGTACAATCCCAAAAAGACAGTTCCAGTTGTCGCCAACGGCATCTTTACAGACGAGTATGAACAAGAAAGTGCGGAGCTTCGTCTCAGTGAACACGCATTAGTCTTCACCGGCAAAATGGATTACCGGCCAAATGTGGATGCAGTACAGTGGTTTACAGATCAAATTCTTCCGCTTGTAAAACAATCGACCGCCGATGTCCAGTTTTATATCGTCGGGCAAAAACCCCACACCAATCTTGAGCATTTGCGCGATAATGCTAGCGTCATTGTTACCGGTTGGGTAGAAAGCGTGTTACCCTATTTAAAAGGCGCTGCGGTATATGTCGCTCCGTTACGTATGGGCAGTGGTACACGCCTCAAAATACTTGAAGCGATGGCCGCTGGGTGTGCGGTCGTCGCGACCACGTTGGCAGCCAGTGGGATGCAGCGAGAGACTGAAATGGGTATGCTGATAGTCGATGAGCCGGATCAAATGGCGGAGGCCATCATTAAACTCTTAAATACGCCTGAAACCCGCTCAAAACTTGGTAAGGCGGCACACCAATATGTTAAGACCAATTATGATTGGTCGGTTCTGATCCCCAACTTATTAGATGCCTATAAGGTTATTGAACGTGGATAGAGAAGCGCTGGTCATCCGCAACCAAACGATGGCGGAAGCGTTTCACAGCACACCACTTAAGCATCAAGCACGACGCGCGCTCCTAACACTCGCCTCGCACATACCTATCCCAGCGGCACGCCGAAAAAACGCCAATCGAATTCTGTTAATTCGACCAGATCATTTGGGTGATGTTCTGCTCACATCACCAGCCGTTCATGCCTTGAAAAATGCCAATCCACAGCTTGAAATTCACGCCCTTGTCGGGCCGTGGTCAGCAGACATAATTGCCAACTTCCCAGAAGTAGATTTGGTATTGACCCTCGCCTTTCCCGGTTTCAGCCGCACCGCGAAAATCAATCTACAATCCCCCTATCAGTTGGCAGTCGCGACCGCCGCACGATTACGACGAATCGGTTACGGCAGCGCGATAATTATGCGACCGGATCATTGGTGGGGAGCATTAGTCGCGCAGCTAGCTGGTATCCCGGAACGTATTGGATACGATCTACCTGACGTTGCCCCCTACCTCACTGAAGCTACAGCCTATAATCATGAACATGCTGTGATGCAAAATCTACGGTTGTTCAAAAAATGGATTCCCACAGTAAAAACGGGAGATTTGCTTAATCAGTTCGCGGTCCACGAAAACGACAAAGCCTATATCATGGGATATTTAAGTACATGGGGAATCAGTAAAGATAGGCCGGTTTTTTGTATCCATCCCGGTACAGGTACTGCTGTGAAACATTGGACAGAAGAAGGCTGGGCACAAACAGCTGACATATTGACCGAACAATTGGACGCACAAGTGGTTTTTACCGGAAGTGACAAAGAACTCACGCTCGTTCAGCGGATTGTCGGACAAATGAAACAAACAGCAATCATCATGGCGGGTGACACGCGAGTCGGTCAACTCGCTGCATTATTTCAACGCGCGAAAGTGGTACTCGGCCCGGACAGCGGCCCCTTGCATCTGGCTGCCGCCGTGCAAGCACCAACCGTTACGCTTTTCGGTCCAGCCGATCCAATCGAATTTGGGCCTTGGGGGCTAGCCCAACAACATATTGTCCTTACCAGTGACATCGGCTGTCGCCCATGCCGAGTAATCGATTGGACGGGTGACGACTTAGCCTATCATCCTTGTGTTCGAGAAATTACAGTTGCGCGTGTCCTAGATGCAGCACGTCGTGTTGTCCAAAGCGGTTAGTCAGGAATTTCCACTCTATCGAGTCCTGCTTGGGGCTTTGGGAACTTCGGATTCATATCCTCTAAGGCCGCTGCAATTGTTCTGGCAACTACTAGATCGCGATACCATTTATGATTGGCTGGAATGATATGCCAGGGCGCATAATCGGTATTGCAGCGTTCCAGCAGTGCTTCGTAGGCTTCCATATAATCGTCCCACTGCTTTCGCACCGGCAAATCGCCCATCGCAAACTTCCACTGCTTTTTAGGGTCAGCCAGCCGGGCCAATAAGCGTTCTTTCTGCTCATCCTTACTAATATGCAAATAAAATTTCAAAATTCGCGTATAATTGGAGGCCAGAAGTTGTTCAAATTGGTTAATGGTTTCGTAGCGTGTTTTCCAAACAGATTTTGGAACAATATTATTGACACGTACTACCAATACATCTTCATAATGGCTGCGGTTAAAAACGCCAATATAGCCGCGCGGAGGTGTGTACTGATGCACTCTCCATAAAAAATCGTGAGCCAATTCCTCTGGTGTAGGCGCTTTAAACGATATAACACGCACACCCTGCGGGTTTACGCCTTCAAACACTTTCTTGATAACACCATCTTTACCACCCGTGTCCATCGCCTGAAAAACAACCAATAACGATTGTTTGCCTTCAGCATAGAGTTTTTCTTGGAGGGTCTCTATTCTGGCCTTGTGTTTGATTACTTCTGCCTCGGCATCCTGCTCACTATATGACTCGTGGTAATCAGGATCATATTGCTTTAGATTGACCGCACTACCGGGTTTGGGGGAAACTTTATATTTAGCCACTGCAATACCTCTCCAGACAGTACAAATGATAATTCACGCTATAAACTGCATTAATTCTTTATCACCAATGATTATTTTAGATCAGTTTTTTCATCGTGTGGTGTGACACTTAACGTTTCTTCGTTCTTATAGTTGACCATCCCCTGTGCTGCACCCTTGATCTTCTTGACATACAAACAGCGAGTTACATCAACTTCAACTTTACCATCGTTACGCCGTCCACTGTAGTAAGCGGCTAGTGATGCAGCATAGTCAATAACATCTGACGGAATGGTGCGTCCATCAAATTTGACGACAACGTGTGCGCCTGGAACGCCGCGCGCGTGAAGCCACAAATCTTGTCCGCCGCCTTTGCCAAAAGTTACAGACTCGTTCTGGCGACTATTTCGCCCAATCCAAATAACAAAGCCATCTTTGGTTACGACCCTGAGGGGAGCGCTTTGACCACTGCCAGCAATTTTCTTCACTGCCACTCCGCGCCAGTGACCACCGGTCTGCAAAATTTGGCGCACTTCGTCAATCTCCGGCCAGTTTGACGCAAATTCAAGATCTGTTGCAAGTTGTTCCAAATACGCCAGCTCATTTTTTGTTTCTTTGATGAGTCGCGGGACATCATCCAACGCCTTTTTCGCCTTATCGTAGCGGCCAAAATAAGCCTGGGCATTATCAAGCGGTGACAGCTTTGGGTCGATCTTAATCACCAGCTCCGGTTTATCGATATCATACTGAGCTTTTAGTTCGGTCTGCCCTGCCCCCAATGCAAATTGATACGCAAGGATCAGCTCTCCGCTCTGGCGCAATACATCGCGTTCCTGCTCATCAGTCATCGACCTTTCCAATGCAGCCAGTCTTGCGCCAAGTTTGGCTTGTGCTTCACGAATAGCCTCTAGCGCCGGTATTTTTGCTGCGCGATAAGCTTCTTCGCCAACCGGTGCACGATAATACGTAGTTAATGCTTCAATAAGGCTATCTGTCGTTCGCCAGCTCGACATACTTTCAATGGGGTAGACACTGTATGCCGTAACACCCATATCATTTTCGACAATTCCCGGTTGCCAATGCCGTTTGGCGAGTGGTTCGATCAGCCTACAAAGAGCTTCATATAAACGCACAGGATCAGCGTCAGAGGCCTTCTGATTGCTATCGCCACTGGCGCGATAAACAATTTCCTTTGCTAAAAGTGGGCTAACCCCCAAAAGTCGGGAAGCAAGTACCTGTTGCGCTTTACGTTTCGGATCATCATTCTGTGCGAAAAAAACCTCCAATTCCTCTAGAACAACGCGAGTGGGGTCAATCTTTCCGACCTGCGGCGGCGGAAGTTTATATTCGTGAGCAGGTAAACTAAGTCGGTAACGATTTTCATCCGGCCCAACACGGCGCATACAATCGAGAATAATACCTTTTTGAATCAATAACAGATTGCTACGGCGTTCCATCGGTTCGACAATAATGCTGATAGCACCGTCTGGTCCTGTCACATCAAACTGCAAGATACGTTCCCAGGGGGGTTGGCTGACGTGTTCGATCAATCCCCCTTCGGTATAGCGGCGAAATAACAGACCAAGTTGTGTGGGCTTAACTAACCCTCGACGCAGTTTCTCATCAAGTAATAGAATGCGTGGCGTTTGAGTATCAGCACTTAAATAAAGATAACGCCGCTTACGATCACCATATACTTCAAAGCCGATGCCCGTATCATCGACATCTAAAACATCCTGTATACGTGCTCCAACCAGCACATCCATAAACTCATCAACCAGCGCCGATAATGTAAACGCATCCAGATACATAGGAATTTACCTAAGAAAACAAATTGAAAATCAAGAAGTTGCGGAAAAGGATTTAATGAGCAGTTGGTGTCAGCAGGTATGCAATAATATCGCCTAATTGGCGGTCAGACAACTGTTGAGCAAAATTCTGTGGCATAGCGGGGTTAAAGCCGCTTACAACATATGCGGTCGGATTGGTAATCGACTCATAGATGTAAGCCGCAGCTGTCAGCGGTGGGCGCCGTGTTGCCGCACGAGCAACAACGCCTTCGTATGACGGGGCAATTTTATTGACAGCACCTTCGCGATGGCAGGCCGTACAGCCGAATTGCTCGACCAAAGCGGCACCACGAGATGCGTCAGAGTCTTGAAGTAATATTGTGACTTTATCCATATAAGTATCGGCTGTCAACTCAGCAATCGCAGTCGGGGACACCACCAACTCGGTCTCAGTCGTGAGTGCCAGAGCGACGATAAAGATAAGTGTCACAAGAATGAATAACCCGATGACTAGATATACCGGCCATCGGGCTGTTGAAGAAGTCGATGGAGAAGTCACAACGTCTATGCCTAGTGGATCAATCGGTCGACAATCATCACCAAAAACAAAAATGCCAGATATGAAGTCGTATACTTATACATTGTACGCGCGGCTGCTCCATCGGCCTTTTGAATGAGTTTAATAGCCGTATAAATCATCCCAGCGCCCAGCAGTAAAGCCGTCACAATATAGATCGAGCCTAGAAACTTAAAGGGCAGCGGCAGTAAAGTTATCAGCACCAACTGCACCGAGTACAGTAAGATTTGTCGCCGCGTCGCTTCTTCGCCATGCGCCACCGGCATCATCGGCACATTCGCCAATGTATAATCTTTATTCACCAGTAAGGCCAAGGCCCAACTGTGCGGAGGTGTCCAGTAGAAAATAATCGCGAATAAGATAAAAGCCTGAAATGACAGCGTACCGGTTACAGCGGCCCATCCCACCAATACAGGGACTGCCCCTGCTCCACCACCGATTAAAATATTGACAACTGTATTGCGCTTTAGAATTAAGGTATACAGAATCACATAATATAAGCCGCCAAATAACGCCAGAACTGCTGCCAGCCAGTTGACCCACATTGCCAAAACCAGCACCGACCATGCTAACAATCCCATGCCAAAGAGCAAGGCATTCAAGGGTGCAACACGTCCTGATGGTATGGGACGACGCGCAGTACGTGCCATCATGGCATCCATATCGCGATCAATGTATTGATTAATTGCGCTGGCTCCAGCCGCCGCAAATGCGCCACCAATCAAGGTAGGGATCAAAATATCCAACTTTGGTATACCACCAGCTGCAATGACCATCGTAGTAACAGTCGTGAAAAGCAGCAGCAAAACGATACGCAGCTTAGTCAGCTCTAAATAGCTCTTAACAAGCGTCCTCAAATTGAATTTCTCTACTTCGACGCTTTGGATTGAAGTTCCCATGTTTGGTCAGTTATCCCATTAGAAATTGTATGATTGTTCAACCATTCGATTGCCGATAAGGCAACAAGAACGGCCCATGTAGTAGCAGCCAAACCGACGTGCGCGGCACCCCAAAATGCTTGTGCGCGGCTCATCACAAACATCGCACCAATACCAGCTTGTGAAAAATAAGCAATTACTGCGACCACCGCTAACGTCCGTAACCGTTGATCCTGACGGTCACGGAAAACAAAAAGCGCCAAAACAACAACGCTGATGCCCAGCGCAACCACAGCAAAACGGTGAAACATATGGATAACCGCTAAAGATCCCTGCTGCACAGGCAAAATTTGACCGCTGCACAACGGCCAGTCCGTACAAGCCAGGGTCGCGCCGCTACCACGTACAAGAGCCCCCGTTAGAATAATGACCAACGACAACGCAGTCGTCGTATAAGCCAGTGTTGTTACTCGATTTGACGTCGAACGTGAACCTGGACGATAAGAAGCCACCAACGCCGCCAACAACAGAAACGCTAACAAGAACATGGCAGTTGCCAGATGCAACGTGACGCCAAGCACCGGCAAACTATTGAGTACCACAATAGCTCCCAATGAACTTTGAACTGCAAAAAGTACCGCTGCCACAATCGTAATATTGAGCACTCGACGATTTTGATTGCGATATGCACGAACGGCTACGATCAACATCGCGATGCCGAAAATACCAATCAAGGCGGCAAACAAGCGATGCAACCACTCGATCCAGGCGGTAATGTTATCCAGTGGAGGGAAAATTGTACCGTTGCAAAGCGGCCAGTGTTCACCGCAGCCAAGGCCCGAGTCAGTCACACGGACAATTGCACCAAATACAATCAAACCTAATGTCAACAATGTAGTGGCGAGTGCCAACCGCGCAAAACCACGTGAGGGCTTGAACGATTGCTGCATAACGTTAAACCTCAAACCAAATAGCGGATCTCAATTGAAAACTAAACTAGGATTCTTCAGTCGTTACGACTGTTTGGATTGCCGATGACTTTTTGGCATTTACCAACTTGATCTGCCAGTTCAGGAACCAGAATATCGCCATCAGTGTTACAGCGATAC
Organism: Aggregatilineales bacterium; assembly: GCA_044226325.1. GTDB lineage: Bacteria > Chloroflexota > Anaerolineae > Aggregatilineales > Phototrophicaceae > CFX2. The sequence goes on along the minus strand of JBGAHG010000001.1, from coordinate 44,344 downwards.
CCACAAGATTGAACAGAATAAAACCGACGAACAGAAACAGCTGCTCGGCTTTCCAGGGAGCCATGTCTAATGCCGACGCATCAGGATTAGTCGTTTGACGAATGACACCGGGAATAGCCAGTTGGTTACCATTCGAAGCAATTTGTGCTGTTAAGCCACCACCAATAATTAAGATCACAATCACAACAACCACAATCAACAAACGCTTCACAGCAACCTCCTCGGCAACCTACTTTAAGTAAAAGGATTGTACTATTTCTCACAACCGTCTGCAAGACAAGCGCTAGCACAAATCCTATCAATTTGACACTTAATACGTACTAATCAATCGCGATTTCATTACTCAACTTAAGTGGCAATGAGAAATAAAAACTTGACCCAACATTGAGTTCACTTTCAACCCATATGTGCCCACCATGCCGCTGAATAATGCCCTGTGTAATGGCTAAGCCTAAGCCGCTGCCCTCGATTTTCAACCGAACACCTTCTGGCGCACGGAAAAAGCGATCAAAGACATGTGGCTGATCATCTTTCGCGATCCCAATCCCCGTGTCTTGCACCATGACGACTACCGCATCGTTTTCTTGCACGGCGCGGATAACTACCGTTCCGCCCTGCCGGTTATATTTTATAGCATTGCTGAGCAAATTATCCATAACTTGTGCCAACCGTGCAGCGTCCACTCGAATTGTCTCAATATTCGCTGCAATGTTAATTCGCACTTTTACATTTTGTTGTTCGGCTGATTCAAGCAGCAAATCTACAGCCTCATCAATTAACTCTGACAGCTTAATATCACTCAATTCGAGCGGTACACTTGAATCAACCCACGATATATCTTTCAATCGGGCGATCAAATGCTCCATACGCTTTAAGCCAGCGAAAGCCCGATCAAGATAATGTAATTGCTTATCATTTAGTGGACCTAAATTCTGGATGACATCCAAACATCCATAAACTAGATTAATCGGCGTCCGCAAATCATGGGCAACCGTGTCGAGCCATTCGTTACTAGAGTCGCTTTTAGTCATGTGAAGCTACAATTCTCCCGGCACAAACAGTAGATCAGGTAACGTGTTCAAGGCATAGGCAATACGCGTCCCATGCCATGTTAGCAAAGAACCATCCACTAATATAATACGCTTATTTCGGGCCGCGGGGACATCCAATTCTGCAAACATCTGAACGTGTTCCGTTGTAAATTGAAATGGCTCACTCGGCAGTAAAATAACGTCCGGTTGAGCCGCAACAACTTCTTCCATCGTCACGCGTGGATAGCGTAAATCACGACCAATAAAGCGCGAATCGTCCTTTGGCATTGATCCCGCTTGTCCCAAATCTGCTCTTAGAGGATACTGCCGTTCACGGTTAGCAAAAACGTTTACACCGCCGCAAATACGCAGTAAATCACTCGCGTAAGTATCCCCATTGAAAGTCATTAGCGGATCGAGCCAAATCGGCGCAAACACACGGCAAACCTCATCTTCAACCCGCTTCTCGCTAATGCGCCACACCCAATCCATTGTCTGCTCAATCAAACGAATGCGCGGAACCATAACCGGTTCATCAAAAACATCCATAATATTCCAGAGCAAATTGAATGCGTCTGCCACAGTCCGAGGAAACGTCACCCAAACAGGGATGTTTGCGGCTTGCAATGCTTCAACATCTTCTTTTCGATTTTCCTCTTGATTAGCAATAACCAAATCAGGACGCAATTCTATAATGCGTTCAATATCGGGATTCTTTGTGCCACCGATACGAGGCAGATGCGCTACACCATCTGACGGATAAACGCAGTAATCCGTGATTGCAATGAGGCGATTGCCCAATGTCAAATCAAACAACGACTCAGTTACGCTGGGGACAAGCGACACCACCCGCTGCGGCGGACGATCAACAGGTGCGTCCATTTGAGAACTATATGTATCGCCGGTCATAAACTCAATTAAATCCCTTGCTTCACAAACAGCACGGCCTAAAAGTAAATCAGTTGATCGCGCTCAGGGCCAACACTGATCGTCTTAACCGATATACCGCAGAGTTCTGACACCTTCTGCACATATGCACAGGTGGCCGCTGGCAAATCGCCCACGTCTCTTATCTTGGTAATGTCTTCCTGCCAGCCCGGTAAAGCGATATACTCCACTTCCACTCGTTCAAGTTCTGACAGCGTCACCGGTGGATATTCGTAGCGTTTGCCATCAACATGATAAGCAACAGCAATTTTCAACTCATCGAAGCCGCTGAGAACATCCAATTTGGTCAGGAATAGTTCCGTGAAACCATTAACAGCGCCAGCATAACGTAACACAACAGCATCTAACCACCCGCAGCGGCGAGGACGCCCTGTTGTGGTTCCAAATTCGTCCCAGTGATTTTCGCCGGTTCCGCGAAGTCGGTTGCCCAATTCCCCTTGCAGCTCGGTAGGCATAGGGCCACCGCCGACGCGTGTACTAAAACACTTAGCGACACCCATAACTCGGTCAACATGGCGTGGGCCAATACCCAGACCTGTGAGCGCACCGCCGGATGTGGGTGATGAACTCGTCACAAACGGATAATCCCCGTGATCGATGTCCAATAATGTACCTTGTGCACCTTCACACAATATGCGTGCGCCACCTTTTAAACGCTCATTCAAATAGACGGTTGTATCTTTGATATAAGGGCGAAGTCGTTCCGCAGCATCGATATAATCTGTTGTGACTGTCTTGGGATCAACCGTTACCCCACCCTGCCGCGCCAACCTGATATTGGCTTCTTCAATCAAGCTGTAAAGTGAGTCAGCAAATTCCTCTACATTGAGCATCTGACCTGCACGTATCCCCTTGCGCCCCGTTTTATCCATATATGCCGGGCCAATACCGCGTAAGGTCGTACCGATTGCCTGATTACCGAGCGCTTTTTCAGAAGCACTATCAAGCGCAATATGCGCGGGTGTAATTAAATGGGCGCGACTGCTAATCATAAATCGGGCGGGGGTGACATCCACTCCCATGGCTGCAATCTGATCCATTTCCCGTAGCAAATTTACGGGGTTCACGACCATCCCGTTACCTAAAACACAAACCACGTGTTCGTGAAGAATCCCTGAAGGAATAAGATGGAGCTTAAAGATTTTTTCACCGACCACAACAGTATGTCCGGCGTTATCGCCGCCCGCATACCGTGCCACCACATCAGCCTCCGCAGCCAGCCAATCGGCTACGCGGCCTTTTCCTTCATCACCCCACTGTGCACCAATCACAATTGTCGCAGGCACGTCATCGTCCTCTCAAAAAAAATACTAACCAACACATCATTATAACCAATATTTAGTCGGCTTACGTTTAGGTTGTTGAGGTAAATGAACGCCCCAACGCAATCGTCACGCGACCTTCACCCCAGGGTTCAACTTCGCCGTCCGGACCCAAAGCGAGCGCCGATCCTTCACCAATTCCAAGTGCGAGCGCCGAAGCCTCTTCTTGTAAGGCTTCCTTACCCGTCTCGGATTGCGCGACTTCAGTAACACCCGGTAGTACAAACATTTGTGATAACCAGCCAATACCTTGCCGTATTTCACCAGTTTCAAGTAACAACCATGTTCCAAACACTGATGCACTTTTGCCTTCCAGCAAAATGACGGCCCCATTTTCAAAAGCGGTCTGCATCCCTTCAACCGCCGCCCCCAATAACGCAGAACGCATGTCTGCGCTGGTTGCTCCGGGTTCAACCACAATCAGGCTGGCTTCACCCAACTTTGACCGTATCGTATCATCATCTTCCGAAAGTACGTCTACGAAATATCCAGGTGGCGCACCTAAGTCTTGCATGTCATTCATCAAAATCTCAGCCGACTCAGCAATACTACCAAAGCTGACGTAGGCTACCCCACCATCAGCATCGATATGGCCTATCGTTTTTGCCCGAACGTCGCTTTCGGGCAGATAGCCTCCCGAAAGTACGAGCCATCCGCGCCCGTCACGCCATTGCAATACGTTATTTCGTGCCATTCTCGTTACACATCCCGCATGACATATTCAGCCACAGCAGCCGACATCAAAGCGACACCCAACGGCAGTACATCTTCATCAATATTAAAACACGGATGGTGATGCCCGAAAGTAATCCCCTTATCAGGATTCGCTGCGCCGACTAAAAAGAACATGCCTGGAATTTCATCAACCAAATAAGAAAAATCTTCAGAAGCCATAGTACGAACCGTCTGATCGAGCGCACTCGATTTGACAACTTGTTTCATCGCTTTTCGCACACGTTTTGCAACCGCCACATTATTTATTAGTGGGATCGTCAAATGTTTAATCGTGACTTGCGCCTCACATCCTACCGATGCGCACACAGATCTGCTGACCGATTGAATATGCTGTTCCATAACTTCGCTGGTATAAGCGTTAAATGTGCGGAATGTGCCCCGAATTTCAACCTGCTGTGGAATAACGTTAAAGGCGTGACTGCTGGTATTAACGCTGGTTACGGATAGCACTACTGCACCAGCCATCGCGTCCATTTTGCGCCCCACAATTGTGTGTAATGCCATAATCAGTTCACCGGTACAGGATACCGGATCAATCGTCTTATAAGGCATGGCCGCGTGGCCGCCCTTGCCTTTTACGATGATTGTAAAAACAGACGATCCCGACATCATTGCCCCACTGGCTACACCAATCGTTCCTAAAGGCAATTCCGTCCACACATGCATACCCAAGACCACATCCGGCACAGGATTATTAAGCACGCCATCACGAATCATCTCTAGCGCACCGCCATATCCTTCTTCACCCGGTTGAAACATAAACTTGATTCGCCCCCGGATTTGTGACTGGTGATTGACCATTATTTTAGCAACAGCCAAAGCCATAGTCATATGGGCATCATGCCCACATGCGTGCATCTTACCCGGAATGCGTGAAACATATTCGACTGCATTTTGCTCTTGGATTGGTAGCGCATCCATGTCTGATCGAACCAATATGGTCGGGCCATCCTGTTGCCCTTCTAAAATACCGATAACCCCTGTTCGACCAACCTTGGTTTGAACGTCTAAACCTAATTCACTAAGTTCGTGCGCCACAATTTCCGATGTGCGAAATTCCTCAAAACCGATTTCGGGATACATGTGAAAATCCCGTCGTCGCTTCACCAACTCATCGCGCATACCATCTGCGATGACCTTAAAATCAATCATTTTTATCTCGTTACTGAAGGAATAACATAATCGGCTACAGCTGACGCCATCAGCGCCACACTAAAAGGAAGCGCATTTTCGTCAAAATCGAATCGTGGATGATGATGTCCAAAATACTCAGTTTGATTAGGTACAGCCGCACCCACAAAAAAGTACATCCCTGGGATATCATCCATAAATAGTCCCACGTCTTCCGCACCCATGGTCCGCTCAGTAGTTATCAGTCCATTTTCGCCCACATATTCACGCAAGATGGAGCGTGTTCGCTCGGTTATGACCGGATCATTTCGTACGGGCAGCGTACCATGTATAACTTCAATGGTAGATTTACACCCCATTGCATCGGCAATACCACGAGTAATCTCTTTCATTCGTCGCTCAACCAGTTCACGAACTTCAAGCTTAAAAGTGCGTATCGTTCCCCACAATTCAGCATCCTGCGGAATAATATTGTAAGCGGTTCCAGCCTGAACACGTGTTACAGAAATTACAGCGCTGTCTAGTGGATCGACATTCCGGCTCACAACCATCTGCAATGCGGTAATCATCTGCGCTGCACATACAATTGGATCAAGCCCTGCATTTGGCAGCGCGGCATGACCACCCTTCCCCACAATCTTGATCGTGAAAGTAGAAGCACCAGCCATGACAGGCCCATCCCCAACGCCCAATTTTCCAATTGGCATCGAGTTCCATAGATGTAATCCCAGAGTCAAATCAGGATGGGGATCATTTAGTACCCCATCAGCGATCATGGCCTTCGCACCACCGACTGTTTCTTCTGCCGGTTGGAAGACGAACTTCACCCGTCCAGCAATTTGATCTCGCTGCTTTGACAGCAGTTTTGCCACACCCAATCCAATCGTTGTGTGTCCATCGTGTCCACAGGCGTGCATTTTGCCGGGCACTGTCGAGGCATATGAGAATTTATTTTCTTCAAGTATAGGCAGTGCATCCATATCCGCGCGTACTAATACCGTCGGCCCATCATGGGCACCTTCCAGAATAGCAACCACTCCTGTTTTACCAACACCAATCTGTACTTCCAGTCCTAGTTGACGCAGCTCATCAGCGACGATACCTGCGGTACGAAACTCCTCAAATGCCAACTCGGGATGCATGTGCAAATCACGACGACGGGCAACTAACTCATCACGCAAATCTTCAGCTTGAGCTTTAAAATCGATCATGTTTACTCACCGGCTAAATGTAATAACACGGAAGGAATCGACATAACGGGGTGCATCAATGGGTGACTCAGGATCAATGTTCGAGCGTAATCGCTGAGCCATTCCGTCCATATCTGCAATTTGGCTTTTATGCTCATATAAAGATTTTATCTTCGTTTCGATATAAGCAGTCACATCCACCCTTGTCGTGGCTGATGCCGTACCACAAATATAAAGTTGATGCGTTTTATGGGGTGCCAGCCTCTCATCACGTTCCAGTTCAGGGAAGTTCAATCGGTCACGCGCCGTTGGATAGACCGCGTCCAGGGTTGCTTCACCGATTGCTCGGTGGTCAGGATGGTTGACACCGGTCGTTCCGAACCAAAAAACTGTCGGATCGCAGGTCACAACAATGTCCGGGTGCTTGAGCCGAATAAGCCGCGTTATGTCACGTCGTAGTTCTAAATTTGGCTGCAATTCACCATCGGGATAACGCAAGAATACAACATCTTTGACACCCAATGCAGCTGCTGCATTGCGTTCTTCAACTTCGCGGATTTCAATGAGCCGGGGTGAAGTCATTTCCGGATCGCTGCTGCCCTTATCGCCGCTGGTCGCAACGACAAATGTGATTTCTGCACCTTCGGCAGCCCAGCGGGCAAATGTACCACCGCAGAAAAATTCCGGATCATCAGGATGAGCAAATACACCTAAAACACGTTTTGGAGTCGGATTTTCGTTATTGTCTGCCATGTTTTACCTAATCTGCAAAAAGCAAGTCAATCACGCGCGGGCAAGCTGCACGTTGATCATACATTTACTTCATAACTAATATGGCTACTGTTCTTCGGGCGGCGATTGTTTCTTACCAGGTTTCGCTCCACATTCGCATGGCCCATCACCGTGCTTCGTACAGGGTTCACTGGATTTCTTTTGCAAAGCTTCCCACTCATCCAGCGGAATAAGTTCTTCACGTTTTAGGAAGTAGCGTGTATCTTCAACCAGCACCGTTACGGCATCTTGCAGTGGATGCACATCCAGTACTTTTCCTTCGCCATGCGCGGTCCCAATTCGCTTGTTACGTTTCGGAAGTTGTTTACGGGCCTCAACATATTGCTCATATTCATAGACCAAACAACAGCGCAGACGCCCACACATCCCCGTTATTTCGGACGGATTGAGCGAAATACCTTGCATCTTTGCCATCTTAATTGAGATTGGGCTGAAGTCTGTTAGGAATGTGCTGCAACACCGGCTTTCGCCACAAGCACCGAAACCACCCAGTAATTTAGCCACATCACGTGGGCCAATCTGACGGAGTTCTACCTGCATCGGGAAAACACGGCTCAACTCGGCAACCAATCGACTTGTATTAAGTTTGTCTTCGGCAGTAAACAAGAAAGTAATCATAGTGCCATCAAAATTATAATGAGCAGCTATAAACTTTGCCTCTTGAAACCCGCCTATTTGCTTAGCTTTCAAAATACATTGGTCGAGGGCTTCATCCTGCTGCATTTCCCAATGCTGTTTGAGTGTCAGGTCACGCGGAGTGGCCGGGCGCATAATTGACTTGTAATCGCGTCCGTCTTCATCAGCTGATGTAAAGCTAACAATCTGTCCCATTTGGCGGCCACGCGCTGTTTCGACGATCACATAATCGCTCATTTGTAATTCGGGAAACGCGCTATAATCGAAATGATACAACTTCCCAACGCGGTGAAAGCGTACGCCAGCGACTGTTCGCTGGTGCACGAGAGTGTGCTCAGTCATAGTTTTTTTACAACCCTGTTATCCGAAATTTACAAGCTTCGACTCAATCATAAGTCATACACTACCATTATGGCAAAGAATTTGACAGATTCCACTCAAAATGCTAGTCTCATCACACCGTAATACTCTTAAACATAATCATGAAACATCAATCAAAGTGTAGCCGAGAGAGTCTACATCTGGTGATTTTCTTTTTCAGGAATTAGGTATGAACACCCTCGTCATGAAATTTGGTGGTTCATCTATTGGTACAACCGATGCATTAACGCAAGTGTTGAGCATTGTGCTGCACGAACGCGAACAATGGGATCGTCTCGTTTTAGTAGCTTCTGCGCTTGAAGGTGTTACTGATGGCTTAATCGAAGCCGCCCATCTCGCCCAAATGGGACAACAGCGTGGCTATCGCCGCATCGTCGCCAATTTGCGCACACGTCATTTAGCATTGATTGATGAGCTGCCACTTGGAACAACCGAACGGGCAGCGCTTCATGCTGACATTGATCGCCTACTTTTCGATATGCTCGATCTCTATCAGGGTATGGCACAAATCACGGGCAAAATCACGCCCGAAGCCGTTGATGCAACCATTGGCGTCGGCGAAAAACTTGCAGCGAGGATCATCGCGGCCTTACTCCGTCAAAATAATTTACGTAGTGTTGCGCTCGACACCACATCCCTCATCGTAACCGACGATGTACCCGGCAATGCTACCCCGAATATCGCTCTCACACGCACCCAAATTGCTCAGAATCTTTTGCCCCTTTTGGAACGCAGCATCGTTCCGGTTGTTACAGGTTTCATTGGTGCCACACGCAATGGTAAGCCCACGACCTTGGGACGGGGTGGGAGTGATTACACAGCTTCCGTTTTGGGTGTGTGTATTAACGCGACTGAAATATGGATTTGGACAGATGTCGATGGCATGATGACTGCCGACCCAAGAGACATAACGAATGCCCGAGTTATCCCATCACTCACCTACGAAGAAGCTGCCGAGATGGCTTATTTTGGGGCCCGAGTTTTACATACGCGTATGATCGGCCCGCTTCGCGACGATAAAATTCCGCTGCGAGTAAAAAATGTTTATAAGCCACAGCAAACGGGTACGCTGATTAGTGATGTAGGCTCAACGCGCTCGCACGCTCTAAAAGCCATTACCTACATTTCAGGGCTAGCCGTCGAAGCCAAACGCACCAGTGAATATTCTCCTATTCCGGTGGTATATGATAAAACAGTGGTTGCGGTACCCAACGGCCAGATAGACATTATTATGTCCGCACAATCCGCCACTCACAGTCTGGCCTGCTTCCTCATCCCCACCACGGCTGGCTCGGACGCCATACATACGATTCGGTTGGCGATGGAAGAAAATCTACAGGCCAATCCGATGACCCAGTCATGGATTGTAAAGAATATAACATTTGTTACAGCTATTAGCGCAACTGTGGACAACTGGTCAACAGTAACAGCTACCATATTACAAACGCTAAAACACATTCGCGTTCTAGCGTTTTCATATGGTCCGTCCAATTCCACCCTGACGATTGTCGTTGAAAACAAAGATGCAGAAGACACGCTGAGTTTAATGCACGCCTTAGTTGTTAATAACGGTTAAGGTAGCGTTCCAACTCCCATACAGTAACCTGTCGGCTGTATTCATCAAATTCTTGACGTTTAGCAGCAATATAACGGTCACTGATGAATGGCCCTAACGCCGACAAAACCACATCATTTTGGCCGAGTACATCCAATGCTTCGCCCAGCGAGGACGGAAGCACTTCAAGCTGTCGCACACGGCTCCTGTCTTGTCGCACCAGAGTTTCTTCCAAAGGTTCTGGCAGTGGCAGTTGTTGCCGGATGCCATCTAAACCAGCCATCAACATGACTGCGCTCGCTAAATAAGGATTAATACTGGGATCAGGGCAGCGCAGTTCGAGGCGGGTATGGGCCTCCTTACCACTCGTAATATGTGGCACACGAATCAATGCACCGCGATTAATGTGCGCCCATGTAACATAAACTGGCGCCTCAAAACTGGTTCCTAAGCGTTTATAAGAATTCACCAGTGGAGCAAGAATCGCGCACATGGCCCGCGCATGAGCCAGCTGCCCTGCCAAGAAATATTTGGCCGTTTGAGACAAGCCATACTCATTGCTGGTATCCACAAACACGTTTGCGCCAGTTTGTGTATCATGTAAACTTTGGTGCGTATGCATTCCCGAACCGGGCAGGTTCGCGTCAGGACGCGGCATAAATGTACATAGTAGATTATTTCGGTGTGCAACGGCTTTCAATGCGACGCGCGCAGTTAAAACTTTGTCTGCTGTTGCCAATGCATCATCATATTGGAAATCGACCTCATGCTGTCCTGAGCCAATTTCATGGTGAGTAGAGTCAACTTGTATATTCATCTCGCTCAAAGCGGATACCATCTCACGTACGACCGCCTTGGCCGGATGCATCGACATATCAAAGTAACTGCTATTATCAAACGGCGTCAGGGGTTGGAACGGTCGCTCATCCTGAGTTCGAAACAAGAAAAATTCAAGTTCCATCCCTGTTTTGTACGTGAAACCCATTTCCTCGGCCTGCCGCAGAGCTTTTATCAGAGCATTACGAGGATCACCGATAAAGGGTTCTCCGCGCAGCGTATGAACATTACAGATAACTCGCGCTGTCCGATGCATCTCATCCCAGGGTAACAATGTAAAGGTATTAAGGTCTGGTACGAGCGTCATATCACTTTCAGCCACCCGCGCGAAACCTTCAATTGAAGACCCGTCAAAGTGCAACCCGGAGTCGATCACATTGAGCAGCTCATTACTAGGCACAGTGACACTTTTCACCATACCTGTGATATCGGTGAACCACAGGTCCACAAATTGCACATTATGATCTTTGATCGTAGCAAAAACCGCATCTTTCGTCGGCATGTAGACCAGCCTTTTTAGCATAAACAGGAACATGACATTCATGTTCACACTGTAACCAACCTGTTTGGAGTATCAGTATAACGGAGATTATAGAAGTTGACCTACAGAGGACTTTACCAAATCGAGATGCCGTGAGTTTGGTTATGACGACTAACTATCCGGGAGCTTTCAACACACCGAGATGTCCCAAAATCGCATCGATACCCAGAATATAACTTCGCCAGCCAAATCCGCAAATCTGCCCAACACATACCGGCGCGAGTAACGATTTATGCCGAAACTCCTCACGTGCATGTACATTGGAAAGATGCACCTCAACTACCGGCAGCTGTACCGCGGTAATCGCATCGCGCAAAGCCACTGAAGTATGGGTATAAGCACCGGGATTAAATACCACACCGTCCGCCCAATTTCGTGCCACATGCAGCACATCAATCAATGCCCCCTCATGATTGGATTGTTCAGAACGAAGCTCGGCCTTATGCAATTGAGCATGGGCGCTCGCCCATTCATTAACCTGATCAAGTGTCACGTTACCGTATACAGTCGGCTCTCTCGTACCGAGCAAATTCAAATTCGGGCCATGCAACAAAAGGATTTTTTTAGTCATCAGACCATCTCCGGTAACGATTGCTTGCATTCCTGGCACACAGTCACATCGGAAGCATAAGATAAATTGCAATTCTTACAAATCTTACGCGCGGCCCCAATTGATGATGTAACCAAACTCGTAGCAACATCACGTTCAATACCCGCCGCCGTCAAATCGCGCACGACATACTCAACCGGGTCGCCATTAAGTAACCGTGATTTGACCGAATTTAGCAGTTCAATCGCGCTCACTGGTTTAGGTGTTGGTTTCATGGTAAGGACATCAAGCTTGAAGGTCATGTGGCAGGTTTGGCATTCCACAAATTCGCCCAAATCGCCCATCGGGATGAGCGGCACAAAATACAGTGTAAAGTAGCGCTTTGCTTGTTTATGCTCATATGTACGTTGTACTTGACATCGAGGGCAGTAAAATTGGCCCGTACTGATCGTTTTAAAACGATTGCGTGTGCCAAAAATAATCATTAGTTATCCCACCATTTCCTGTAACACTTGAATAACAGTTGCCTTCGACACATCCTCCACAATTTCCGGTTGACACATGCCGCGCAGTAGGACAAAACGCGAATGTCCCGCCTGCCACTTTTTATCCGTCCCCATCGCTGCGAATAATGCTGCGGGGTCGAGCTTGCCCAAACGGGTAGGTAAACCAACTTTATCGACGATATTCTCAACTTCTTCAGCGAGTGCAGAGTCGCACATCCCTAACGCATAAGATAACCGTGCGGCTGCCACAAGTCCTACCCCAACAGCCTCCCCGTGTAGCCAACTATAATTGGATACACGTTCAATGGCATGAGCAAACGTATGCCCCAAATTGAGATGCGCTCGTACCCCGCGTTCATACGGGTCTTGCTGCACCACATCCACTTTGACCTGCACAGCTCGTCGCACCAATTCAGCCGCGCGATCTTTAGCCCACATTTCGGGCGCTAGCAACCCTTCATCGGCTAACAATCCATGTTTAATGATCTCACCCATACCACAGCGCCACTCGCGTTCTGGCAAAGTCACCAGCACATCAGGATCGACCAATACGCAATCAGGCTGTTTAAATGCGCCGACTAAATTTTTCCCCTGTGGTAGATCAACACCAACTTTCCCGCCAACACTCGAATCCACCATCGAAAGTAGACTGGTTGGGATCTGAACCAACCGAACACCGCGCATATAAGTTGCTGCCGCATACCCTGCTGTATCACCGACGACACCACCACCCAAAGCGATGACCGTTCCACTCCGGTCTAGGCCTGCTCCCACTAGATCAGCATAGAGTTTTGAGACAGTATCCAGCGTTTTAAATTGTTCGCCATCTTGCATAGTGACTAACGATGCATCGCGCAAACTCGTCACCAATTTTTCCCCGTAAAGGGTTGCGAGTGTGGTATTCGTAATAACAACCACTTTACCTACAGGCAGATATTCGCTGATATTTCCCAGGATGCCGCTTGCTATTTGAATGTCGTAATCACCGCCGGGTGCATTTACACGGATACTGTTTGCCATATTTGGATGATCTCATCTGCGATTATTTCAGGGGTTTTCCCTGTCGTATCAATTTGGTTAGGAATCTCACCATAGGCCGATTGTCGTTTTGCCAGTAAAGCCCGCCAATCACCTTTCAATAAAGGACGTTCCGTCTTATCAGCTTTCAGGCGCTCAGCGATTGCTTCGGGCGTCGCGTTCAGGCACACTACAAAGCCGGATGCCAACATCACCTCACGATTGCTGTCATCCACCAACATCCCCCCGCCCGTTGAAATGACACTCCCCCCCTGCGCGGCAAGGAAACGGCACATGCGGCGTTCAATATGACGAAACCGGTCTTCACCATCGCGCTGAAACAATTCAGGTATGGACATACCGATACGACGTACAATTTCCTCGTCCGTGTCGAGATAAGGACGCCCCAGCTTTTCTGCGACCAACTTGCCAACCGTTGATTTACCAGTACCCATGAATCCGGTTATGACAATATTGCTATCCTTATTCGTAGCCAAATCGCCACTCCACGTTATCCATCGGCAAATCACTCAACCGCGCCTGGCGTAAACTGGCAAAGCGCGGTTTCATCTCACCGATACTATCCCCGCCCAGTTTTTCAAGTAAGGCATCAGCAATTACAATTGCCATCATCGCCTCACCAATTGGCACAGCGCGGGGCAGCGCACAAAAATCGCTGCGTTCGTAGGTTGTATTTTCAGCCACACCAGTTGCCAGATTGACCGATTCCATCGACTGTAATGTCGTCGCAATCGGTTTCATGGCAACGCGGGCCACAATTGGTTCACCAGTCGAAATACCGCCTTCAGTACCGCCAGCGCGGTTGGTATACCGAATCAGGTTGCCATCATCCCCCAGAGCAATCGCATCGTGTACTTGTGTCCCACGTTTAGTTGCATTGTCAAAGGCCTCACCGATCTCAGCGCCTTTCATAGCATGAATACTGACCATCGCTGCCACGATTTTCGCATCCAGTCGCCGGTCCCAATGCACATGCGAACCTAAACCCGCTGGAACATGGAGTGCAATCACCTCGAATATACCACCGAGGGTATCTTTATCGACCTTGATCTGGTGAATCGCCTCATGCATGGCTTCAACGGCGTCATGGGCCGGGCAGCGCACATCATTTTCTTCCGCGAGCTTGAAACGTTCTTCATAACCCATATTCGGATCAATCGCCGCTTTTACATCGCCCACTTGCACGACGTAGCCGCCGACAAGGATTCCGAATGCTGCCAGCAGCTTTTTGCATATGGCACCCACAGCAACCCGCATCGTGGTTTCGCGTGCACTGGCACGTTCGAGAGCAATCCGCATATCGCGATATCCATATTTGATCGCGCCGGTCAAATCTGCGTGACCGGGGCGCGGCACCGGCATTGGTGCAATATCTTTTTCTTTCCAATTCTTGAAATCGCGATTTTCAACCAGCAGTGCGATAGGCCCCCCGGTTGTCAAACCATTCATGACACCGGACGTAATCCGCACCTCATCGCGTTCAATACTCATACGTCCGCCGGAGCCGTAGCCTTGCTGGCGACGAGCCAATTCACCATTTATATCTTCTGGTGTAAGTGGCAAACCCGCAGGAAGCCCCTCAATAATCGCCGTCAGCAGCGGCCCGTGCGATTCACCAGCAGTCAGAAAACGAATCATCGTTCAGCCTTTAATACATTTAATGAGTTCACATCTACACTTTTTGCAGCGCATAACGCGCAGCCTCAAACATCACCTCAAGTGGAGGATCTTGGTGCGTCCATATCTTGAACGCCGCTGCACCCTGTCGGACAAGCATACCCAATCCACCAATTGCCTGTCCACCGTTCGCCTCGACTTGTTGCATCAGCAGCGTTCGCTCTGGACGATAAACGGTATCATAAACGGTCACATCTTTCGGGAAAGGCACACCTTCAATCCACGGGCTTTCATTGACATTCGGCCACAATCCGACCGATGTGCAGTTCACAATCAGCGACACCTTTTCTTCCGCCGCCTCATCCAGAGTTTTCACGTCTGCACTGCGAATACCCGCCGAAATGGTCAAATCAGCCAGCATCACCTGTGCCTTTTGCTGGGTACGGTTCACCACAATCACCTGAGCGCCTGCCTTTGCCAATCCATACACCGCTGCACGGGCCGCTCCACCTGCCCCGAGGAGGATTACTTTTTCGCCAGCGAGTTTGACGCCATGTGCCGTCAGGTCATCGATCAGACCTACAACATCCGTGTTCGTGCCGACATTATTTCGGAAATCAATCGTGTTTACCGCACCGACAGCACGTGCACGTTCATCCGGCAGCACGAACGGCATCACCTTTTCCTTCAACGGAACGGTAACGTTCACGCCAATAAACCCGCCCTCTTCGCGCAGCATCCGTAAGCTCTGCCGCACAATGTCCGGTGGCACTGGTGCAAGTTCATATTGCCAGTCATTGAGTCCCAGTGCTTTAAATGCCGCATTGTGCATCGCGGGACTGATACTATGTGTTACCGGCCAACCAATGACCCCAACTTTGTTCGTCACTAAGACCATCCCATTTTACGTGATATCACAATCATTCCACTCATTAACACCACATGCGGGGGCGCGCAGCATTGTATCCACGGTGTACGGGCTAATAAAATCGATACCACCTGCGTCACGGCAAAAAGTCCACCGACTACAACCAAAACGGTACAACCAACGCCCCAGAATCGCAGCTTCCGCCGTTCGCGCTCATTCACTGCCATCTGCTCTGGCGTCACGTGTTTATGACCATGACACAGTAAACAGGGTTCAAATGCAAATTGCTTCCGGGTGCCAGTTTCAGCTTCAACCCATGACCAGAAATATTTACCACCCTCACCCCTACAGGCTGGGCACACTGGATTGGCTTGCTCCCGTTGCCACACATCCATCACTTCCTGCGTGACATGCCCGATCCCACTACACAATGAACAAACCTCATGCCGTTTAATATTTTCGCTGTTCGTATCGCTGCGATGTTGAGGCTTGTACTGATAGGTATGTGACACTTTACCTGTCCCACCACATTGTGGACAGATCAACGGTTGGTGATGCTCAATTGCGCTCGTCATTAAAGCTATTGCGACCGACAGAACTATTGAACAGCTTCAACAACAATATGCGCGTTCAGTCCTGTCATCGTCTCGGCGAAACCCGGAAACGAATCACTCGCGCATCGTGCATCCATCACCGTAGTATCGCCCACAGTCACCAACCCCGCCACACTCAGGCTCATCGATACGCGGTGGTCATCGTGCCCTTCAACAGTTGCAGCCTTTAACTGCTGCGGCCCATCAATGATGAAACCATCCGCTGTTTCTGTGATTTTCGCCCCCATCTTTGCCAATTCACCTGCCATCACCGAAATTCGATCAGTTTCCTTAACGCGCAGTTCCTGAGCATCACGCACAACGGTCCGTCCTTCAGCCAGCAGCGCCGCGACCATCAAAATCGGGAACTCATCAATCATCTCAACAACGACCTTCCCGCCGACCTCTGTACCTTTCAGTACGCTGTGTTTCACCCTAATCTCGCCTACGGGTTCGCCCGCTTCCAATCCGGTTTCAATCACGGTGATATCCGCACCCATCGCTTTGAGTACTTCAACAATCCCCGTCCGTGTTGGATTGAGGTTGATACCTGTCAGCGTAATGTCACTCCCCGGCACAATCAAACCCGCCACGATCACAAACGCAGCCGACGAAATATCTCCCGGCACGGTCAAATCCATCGGTTTAAGCGCACCGTTAGGCTTCAATACAATCGTCGTGCCATCGCTGCTAATGTCGACGCCCATTGCGCTCAACATCCGCTCTGTGTGATCCCGCGCTGGTCCCGGTTGGATAACAGCCGTTGCGCCTTTTGCAAATAGCCCCGCCAATAACACCGCACTTTTGACTTGAGCGCTGGCAACCGGCATATCATATTTGATACCGTGCATTTGAGCAGGTCTGATGGTCAGCGGTGCGCGGTCATTTATGGCCGTGATGTCTGCGCCCATCATTTGCAGAGGCGTAATAATCCGCTTCATCGGGCGTCGGCGTAATTGTTCGCTCCCATCCAGCACACTTTCAAATGGCTGACCACACATAATGCCTGCAATCAGCCGGATACCCGTACCGGCATTCACAAGGTTAAGCGTGCCTTGCGGCTTTTTTAATTCGCCACCATGAATCGTCAACTCATTCTTGCTATGGCGTTCAACCTCAATCCCTAGCGCCTGAACAGTCGCAAGTGACGCTTCCGTATCACCTGCCGCCAACCACCCACGAACATGGGTTGTACCCTTCGCCAATGCCCCGAACATCACCGCCCGGTGGGAAATGGATTTATCACCCGGCACGGTTGTCTTGCCACTCAAGCCCTTAGCCGGCTTCACTTTGAAACAATCATTTGCCATTTTTGTACCCATTTTCGTATTTTTGATACCAATTGATGCGGGCTTCCCGCGCTGGCTTCAGGAACTCAGCCAACTTTTGGTCATCCCGTGAAATAAGCATGGCTTCTAACATCGCCAATTGCATTCGGAAAAGTGCCAATAAAGTCGCGACGGCCTGCGTGTTCGTACTGACCACATCACCCATCATCTGCACATCCTGCCCTGCCAACCGTGACATATCGCGGAAGCCACCGGCGGCCAATTCCCAAACGGTCGGATCAGCTTCACCTTCACGCGCGACGGTTGCCACCAGCGCCGAACTCAACAAATAAGGCAGGTGACTAATCGCTGCTACCAGATGATCATGCCGCTCCGCTTCCATCACAAACGGTACTGCTTCCAATGCCGCCACCAATTCCAGTGCTCGCAAGCGCGTTGCCGGTGTAGTTCGCCGCGTAGGGCATAGTACGAAAGGACGCCCTTTGTATAGATTGCCATCACTGGCCTGCACGCCATTGACCTCTTTACCCGTCATGGGATGCCCGCCGATGGCATGTATACCTACCGGCAGCTTTCCCATAACCTCACAAATATCATGTTTCGTGCCACCGATGTCGATCAACAGCGTGTTCGAACGCAAATACGATCCGATTCGCTGCTCAATCATAGTACGGATCATCTGAACCGGCGCAGCTAAAATAACCGTATCTGCCTCTGAAACACCCGCCTTCAAATCATCCGTAGCCGCGTCTACGATGCCGTTTTTGAGCGCGTATTCTCGTGATTCGGCATTTACCTCAACGCCTGTAATCATTTCTGCATGTTTGCGGAGCGCCACTGCCAACGACCCACCCATTAACCCTAACCCGACGACTGCTAAATGTCGGGTCTTAAAGCCACCAGAGGCCATATTTACCTCTACCCTTATGTATTGAAATCAAGCGCCATCTGAATCTTCACGCGCTCGAACCCCATTTTGGCATAAAACTGCTGTGCATTCGAGTTAAACTCATAGGTATCTAACAAAACCCGATGAATACCTTGTGCAATCGCCACATCCCGAACAGCCTGCATCAGTTGTTGCCCATAACCTTTGCTTTGGTACTGCGGACCAATTGAAATATTGTCAACCAGCATAAATCTCTGGGCATAGACATACGCATTTTCAGACCGCGTGACAACCTTTGCATAAATATACCCCACCGCTTGCTGCCCGACTTCAATAATCAACACAAAACCATTTGCATCTGACAGAATCCGTGTTTTAAAATCAGCCACAATCTCAGCAAAGTTATTCGGCTGCTTAAACAAATACGGATAGGCATCTGCGTGGATTTGCTGAACGTCTTTATTCAGTCCCGCCAATAATTCTGCGTCGGCGAGCGTCGCACGTCTTATAGTCGCATCAGTCATCATGAATCACCAATTTTGTATATTGACACGAAATTATTTCCGGACTCAGATTATTTCCTCCCTCGTTTATGGGGAGGAATAAGGAGGGATTTCCCTCCTAAGCCGTGCGTTCAACGGCTGCTGCAATGCGTTCTATCTGGCTGACCATCGAACGGAAAGCGTCATACCGCAAACTCTGCCGACCATCCGAGTATGCCTTTTCAGGGTCCGGATGCACTTCCACGATGATACCATCCGCTCCAGCTGCCACCGCCGCCCTTGCAATCGGTATCACATATTCCGAGTAACCTGTTCCATGACTCGGATCAGCTACAACGGGTAGATGCGTAAGGGCTTTCAAGACCGGAATAGCATTCACGTCGAATGTGTTACGGGTAGCCTTTTCAAAAGTACGGATACCACGCTCACACAACATGACACGGTTATTCCCGTGTGACAGCACATATTCTGCCGACATTAACAAATCTTCAACCGTGCTGCTCATACCGCGCTTGAGCAAAATCGTATGCTGGCTTTCGCCCACCTTATTCAGCAAGCTGAAGTTCTGCATATTCCGCGCACCAATTTGCAGGACATCAGCATATTGGCACACCATCTCAACTTGTGCTGTATCCATCACCTCGGTCACGATTGGCAAACCAGTACGTTCTCGCGCTTCAGCCATCCATTGCAGAGCCTTTTCACCATGCCCCTGGAAGCTGTAGGGCGATGTGCGCGGTTTGAATGCGCCACCGCGCAGTGCTGTAGCGCCCGCCTCGCGCAGTTCGCAAGCAATTTCAATAATCTGTTCACGGCTTTCGACCGAACATGGACCCGCGATGATCAACACCTTATTGCCACCCATCTGCGAACCATTTAATGGCACTTGGGTGTCAATTGGATGGAAGTGGCGGCTGGCAAGTTTGTACGGCGCAGTGATCCGTACCACCTTCTCTACCCCATCCATTGAGCT
This sequence comes from Aggregatilineales bacterium, assembly GCA_044226325.1. Lineage (GTDB taxonomy): Bacteria > Chloroflexota > Anaerolineae > Aggregatilineales > Phototrophicaceae > CFX2. The sequence goes on along the minus strand of JBGAHG010000001.1, from coordinate 24,419 downwards.
GTAATTTTCCTCACGCAGTGGTGTTGGGCTTTCTCCCACCACACCCACAATCGTATGCTGCTCACCTTGTGATAGATGTGCTTTGTAGCCATCGGCCTCAATCCGGCTGATGACATGTGAAATGGCTTGTGAATTTGCTTCGGGTTTCATTACAACGATCATGCTTCTTCTTCTCCATCTAAAATGATTTTGTTATCAGGGTACATGGCCGGATACAAGTCCGGTCGTAGTGCCATTGCACCATGCATATAAACATGCTGAATTTCATCCAGCGTTTTCTCTGTATTCCAGTGAACCAATATGCGTATGCACATCGGTATGCCATTTGGCACATCCACTTCCTGTGCCCCCATCAATGCTGTGCGATGCCACCCCATATCCCGTCCGGCCTTTGCAGGGAAAACCGCATTCAAATCGCTGGTTGTCGTAAATATCACACTGGCGACATCATCTTCCTCAATCGCATTGGCATGAACAATTGCTTCCAGTAACTTTTGAGTTGCGTCTAATATAGCCTCCGCTGTATTCTGCTCAACAGTGGTCGCCCCGCGCACACCTCTTACTCTGATTGCCATGTTGGTGTCCCCTTTCGTTCCGGCAATACGCAATAAAAAAGGCGCAGAGCGTACACTCTGCGCCTTTTGAGTTTCCTCAATATTTACGGTTTAATCTACCGCTCTAACCCGGCACGCAACGCTCTACAAGTCTCTATGTGGCTTGTAAAGTAATAATAGTAGCGGACGAAAGACACGTTGGTTTGCATGGTTAAATCAGATAATTTCCCCGATGGAAGAGAGCATAACACGCCCTCATTGAATTTGTCAAATTACCTAGCGGCTTAAAAATCCGGAAGGTTGCACCCTGGGAAGGTTAAAGCAAAACCATACCAGCGCATCAACAACTGCATCGGGCGCTCAATAGGCTGCGGCTGCCCACCAGCACCGAATAGCATATCATTTTGGATATAGAGCCCTTTATCAAGTCTTAGGATCTCACCTTCCCAGGTAGCGCGTTGCGTTTCAACATAAATTGCAACTGGCGCAATAGCGTCCGGTTCCTGATAAATCAGCAGCGGTCTATTGTCAAATCTACTTATGAGCACCTGTTCATTGGCATAGAGCGTTGTTAACGGAAAGAATACGCTGTCGGTGAGGTTCCACACTCCTAAGCCGAGTTCAAATCGGGGTCGACGTATATCCTCATGCCCGATGGTGCTGGCGATTCCCGCCTCGACTTTTTCAGGATTAGCCCTCATCTTCTCCATCATCCGCGACAATTTTTCTTGCTCCGGTGATAATGTACTCGTCAACAGTACCGAAGCGTTCGTTCGAACCAGAACTTCCGCCACCGTCATTTGCCGTGTAGTAGTAATGACACCCAGATGCTTCCCTACGCTTGAACCATATAAACATTGGCCGGTAACATGCTGCCAGTAAGAATTGGTTTCCTCATCCCAGATGAGCAATAACCCATCGTAACTACCCCGCCGTTGGAAATGCAGCATTTTGCCTTCGACGACTGGATCAAAAACCATCCCCGTATTACAGGCATTGCAGAAAGTCATCATCCACTGTTGGTCGCCAATTTGCCCCTGAATGACGTTGTAGGATAAAACAACCGTCATCGGAAATGCATACAGAATTTGCTTGTGCTCAAATACTAATAATCTCGAATCCAGCGCCAATTGTCCGTTTGCCAAAGAATCTTGCAGCGAATACGTTTCATTTACGGTCAAGCGAGCGGGGTACAGACTGCTATCCAGATAATCTTCCAACATGGCGCGACCGGGATCAAACGATTTTAAGGCATCCATTGTAACGATGGCTCCGGAATACTTTTCCAATAAAAGAATTATAAGGGGAATGAACTCACGCGATGGATAAACTTTTAAACGAGATCAATGATTTAAGTCAGTTTTCAGGTTTGAAAACTAGAACATATTCGCATTGACCTATAAAAACTTTTGTTCTAAAATAGATGTGGTGGGAAAACAAGACTACTACCTATGAAACGGTGGGAATATTTTCTAGACGAAAAATAGTTATTTTTCACACCCGAATTTTGCAATTTCTTCCCTCCCTGACGCTTCAGGCTATCAGCAAAGTGAGCCTACTAACGTTGCTGATAGAGGCTGAGGGTGGGGTGATAATTTTCCTCCACCAACTAATGCGGCCCTACCGGATACTATTTTGGAGAAGGTTACATGCCACCAACGATCCACAACATACAACCCAAAATGACTGCAACAATGGCAGCGGCAGACACTTCCGACACAGCGGTGGCACTAGCCGAGCATTCCGCTGCGCTTGTGCCATTTCGGTGGCATCAGCCAGGCCTCCCGCCGACCCAAAATGACAAGTCAGCGGTTTCTCCCCTGTTTCCCGCCTGCCATTTCAGCGGAAGTAATGCAATTTTTGCTGCATTTGCTGCATAAATTGCAATTTCCGAATCATTTTGAATATCTGACAGTTCTTAACGTCTATAAATCAGGAGTCCAATGCCGCCCGTAACGAAGTCGCCAATTGAATAACCGGTTCTGCACCGTCTTTACCCGCTCGCACCAATGCACTGCCAACGATGAAGCCTTCAACCAATCCGTTCATGCTTCGTGCTTGATCGGGTGTACTAATACCAAAACCCAGAACCAGAGGCCGGTCAGTTTGCTGCTTCAGTCCTTGGATAAACGTCTTAAGATCAGCCGGCATTTCGCGTCGCACACCGGTAACACCAGTAAATGTCACAACATAAATAAAACCTGTTGCCTTTTCTGAAACCAGTTTAATCCGTTCCATATTGCTCGTCGGCGCAATGAAAAACACCAATGCTAACCCTGATTTCGCACAGGCATCAATCAATAAGCTTGCTTCATCTGGGGGTAAATCCGGCACAATCAGACCGTCTGCACCCGCTTCCCATGCGTCATGTACAAACGCTTCAATCCCATAAGCCAGTATAGGGTTCACATACCCCATCAGGAGCATAGGCTGAGTTACACCGCGGGTACGCAACGTGCGAACTGCATCCAGGCATTTTCTGACCGTGATACCGTTCTCCAAAGCGATTTGGGTAGCCGCCTGTACTACAGGACCATCTGCCAACGGATCGCTGAACGGAACACCAATTTCAAAGCCGTCGACTCCAGCCTCAGCCATCCCAACGATAGCCTCGATTGAAGTTTCGTAATCAGGATAACCGATAGGGAAATAAGGTAAGAAAGCCGCGCGATTTTGCTTTTTGGCCTCTTCAAACATTGCCGCAATGGCTTCAGTTCCAAAAAGTGATTTCGTCTGTGTCATGTTATTTTCTCTTTTTCGTCACTCAGCATTCATATCTATAACAGGGACCGCTGGAAAGCATCCATACCAGCCTCAATGATTTCATGGGCAATCTGGACACGATACGCCCAGTTTTGGGCATCAGCATCATATTGAGCACGAACTTGCAGTTGCCGTGTCATATCGGATGGTTTATCTTGGAAACGGTCAGGAGTTTCCCAATCCAATCCATTAACCAGTAGGCTCTCAACGTTGAACCCTGCCCTATGACAAATCACTATCCACTCCGAGTCGGCGCCGATAGCCCTCCCCGGTTGGGTATTCGCCATCAACCGGTCAATCGCCGCTCTGCTAAAACCTTTTGAACCTGCGCTTAAATCAAACGATTGCCCCAGTAGACGAGAAAACAAACCGTTTGAAATGGCCTCGGTCTGCCGCATAGCCTGCGGATGAGTCTCCCATGCCATTTCTGTACGACCGATTACAAGGCAATCTGTAGTTTTGACATGCTCAATAGTTCGCTGAAGTTCGTCAGGATTGGTTTCCAACCAGCGTAACAGCCGATCTATATCCGCATAATGCACATGGCTTGCACTCACCTCATACGCTAATTTAAGCGCCATGTATCGTCCATGTGCCCAATCGCTATTTACATGGATATGCACCCCTTGCAGAGTCCGAATGATAACCGCATCTTCTATCTGTACCGTTGGTGGCATTGAAATGACAATCTCGTCGTACAGCTCTCGTAGTTGCGGCCACAAATGCTGTAACCGTCCGGTTTCCCCACGGGGATTAAAGGTTGTTGACAGTACGATGCTCATAAGTTTCAAAAAACGCCTTAAAGATTACATCCAGCCCGTATGCAACTGGCAGTCTAGCAATTTCTTCTACCCCGAACGCACCCAACCGCTGTCCCTCATAAAGTTTCATATCTTGCAGGGCACACGGCAACTGACCGACATACACATGATTGGCAACCATACGCTTTTCTCCACGCGCGTGATAACTGTGCTCAAAATAGCGCCAGAAAGTTACGGATGGTGCCGGTTCGACTTCCTCTTGTAATTCGCGTCGCATGGCTTCGTCAGGCGTTTCACCTTTTTCAATTGCACCGCCTAAAGTTGCCCAGTGTGCCGGAAACAATAAACCTGGTTTGTCATCTCGCAGTTGAATAACCAACTTAGCCTGCTGGTCAACAAGTAACGCACTAACACAATCACGAACAGGAATAAAGTTAGCCGTCAATCTTCAGTTCTTTCATGATCGTTCCGAGATCTTTATCACCCCGCCCAGAGAGGTTGACAAGAATGATCGAGTCTTTTGACATAGTCGGCGCACGTTTGATTGCCTCGGCCACAGCATGTGAACTTTCTAATGCCGCGATGATGCCCTCGGTCTGAGCTAATTTTTGCAACGCTGCTAACGCTTCGCCATCGGTTGCCAATGTGTAGAAGGCACGCTCAGTCTCCCGCAAATAAGCGTGTTCCGGCCCAACCGAAGCGTAATCCAAACCCGCTGAAACGCTGTGTGTATTCATAATTTGCCCATCAGCATTTTGGAGTACGTAAGAGCGTGTTCCCTGCAACACCCCGGGTCGACCATAACGCGGATCAGCAAAGCGCGCCGCGTGTTCCCCGCTTTCAATACCATGCCCACCCGCTTCCACGCCAATCAAATCTACATCGTTATCGTCACGGAAGCCATGAAACAAACCGATTGAATTGCTGCCTCCGCCCACGCAGGCAATCGCCACATCCGGCAGTCGACCCGTTTGGGCAAGCATTTGTTGGCGCGCTTCAATGCCGATAACACTTTGGAAGTCGCGTACTATCATCGGATAGGGGTGTGGCCCCAAAGCTGATCCAAGCAAATAAAAACTACTACGGACATTCGTTACCCAATCACGCATGGCTTCGTTGATCGCATCCTTAAGAGTCTTGGTGCCACTTTCCACGGGTATGACTTCAGCACCAAGCAGTTTCATCCGAAAGACATTCGGTTGCTGGCGCGCCATATCTACAGTTCCCATGTAAACATGACACTCCAGCCCTAATAAGGCTGATGCAGTTGCGCTTGCTACACCATGCTGACCGGCACCTGTCTCGGCAATAATCCGTTTCTTGCCCATGCGTTGCGCTAACAACGCCTGCCCAAGCGCATTATTGATTTTATGGGCGCCTGTGTGCGCCAAATCTTCACGTTTGAGATAAATCTGCGCCCCGCCTAGCTGCTCAGAAAGACGCCTGGCATAACTAACAGGGGTGGGGCGTCCAGTGTAGGTCTGATGCAAATTCATCAGAAGTTGCTGGAATTCAGGGTCAGCCATTGCCTCTTTATAGGCCATAGTCAATTCATCAAGCGCCGGAATTATCGTTTCCGGTACGAACCGCCCACCAAACTCGCCATAATAACCATGCTGGTTAGGAACGTTTGTCACATCCGTCTTGATAAATTCTGATCTCACACTCGTATCTGCCATGAAATTTCAACTTTCATCTAACAATTAAAGACTTAGTTCGTGTTCGCCATTCAAGCAGCGAATCGCGAGTAAAAGCACGCGCGTCATATAATCATCCTCACGGGGAACAAAATCATCGAGTGAAATCGTCAGCTCCGTAGCCCCAAATCCAGTTGCCCTGGCCGATATCATGGGAACATGATTGTTCAGCAAGTCTAAGCCAGCCTGAATTGGAAAAACCACCAGGCCAGCCAATTCTTCTTTCTGGAATTGATAGTCCTTGATGTCCTGTGGATGAACCAACAAAAAAACGTCGCAAAACTGTCGGTCAACCAGATGTCCGTAATTCGTCACACCAATATGTTGACCTAAAGGCACTAAATCATCAAAATCTACCCTGATGCCCAATTCCTCTTGTACTTCACGAATACCATCACTGATGTCCTCGCCAGCCTGATAATGTCCGGCAGCCGTCACATCCAACAAGTTTGGGAATGTTTCCTTATCAGGACCACGCTTCTGCATTACCAGATAATCCATGCCATCATTGTCGCGATAAATCACCCAGCAGTGAAACACTTTATGCCAATCACCATCACGGTGGACATAGGCTCGTTCTTTTACACCAATATGAACTTGATTCTCATCATAAATATCGAGTAACTCTGTCACGATTGCCGTACCGCATCTACAAATGCACGAATCTTCGCTGCATCTTTTATACCTGGTTGCCCATCAACCTCGACACCACTGGCTGTATCAACACCCCAGGGTTGGATAGATTTCACCCGCCCACTTACATTTTCCGATGTCAAGCCACCAGCAAGCATCAGACGCGGCGCTTGCGCTTTTACAGCCAGGGCCACTTCTGTACTGGCCTGTTCACCTGTGCCGCCGTACAAATTGGGATGATAGGCATCCAACAGTAATGATGGCCAACGTTCGTCGATTGGGAACTGTGGTTTAAAGTAATTTACATCGTCCAAAGCCTGCGCCAAATTCATTGGCCGAATGGCCTTGAAGCCTATACCATACAATTCTTTGAGCATAGCTTCTGATTCGTCACCATGCAGTTGAGCGCAATTAAGTCCAGCTTTGCGAGTGATAGCCGAGATTACGCCTACAACTTCATTGACAAACACACCAACTAACACTGGACAAGCACTACCTACCTCAGCCCGTAGCCTATCGCAAATTGTGGCAGCAACCTCCGGCGTCACATAGCGTGGGCTTTTTTTGTAGAAGTTAAACCCCAACAAATCGGCTCCCGCTCCTGCTGCAGCCAACGCATCTTCGAAACGCGTGATCCCACAAATCTTAACCCTGACCATACTTACCCCTGCTCGATTGTCTGAGGAACTGGATTACGCTGCTGACTACTGTAGAGTCTCACTTCACCTGCCATGTTTTTAGCTTTTGCTAACCCTTCTCCCACCAGAACAGCCCGCGCACCGTATGTACCCATTCGCTGTACATCTTCAGCACTACGAATAGCACTTTCCGCTACCAATGTTATATCAGATGGCACAAGTGCCGCGACCCGCGCTGTTGTATTTAAGTCTTCGTGAAATGTTCGTAAGTCTCGATTATTTACCCCGATAAGCGTGGCACCAACCGCTAATGCACGTACCAATTCAGCCTCATTATGCACTTCAACCAATGCCGCCATACCAAGTTCAGTAATCAAGCTGTATAAGTCACGAAGCTGAGCATCTTCGAGTGCCATCACAATAAGCAGTGTCGCGTCGGCTCCGGCTGCGCGAGCTTCATAGATTTGATGGGCATCTATAATGAAATCTTTGCGCAAAACAGGTAGCCTTACGGATTTCCGCACTGCCCGCAAATCATCCAAACTCCCTTGAAAAAACTTCACATCAGTCAGTACCGAGATTGCAGATGCACCATTTTCTTCATAAGTACGTGCAATACGAACCGGATTAAAATCTTTGACAAGTAAGCCTTTGCTGGGCGAAGCCTTTTTGACCTCGGCGATAAGCGCCACCGTAGATCGCTGTAATGCTGCTTTGAAGTCACGTGGGCGTGGAGCATGCCGGGCCGCTTGTTCAACCTGTGCCAATAAACCCGTTTGAGCCTGAGCCACACGGAGCTCATTCTGCTTCTCTGACAAAATTTGGTCTAAAATCGTATCCGTTCTTACAAACACGTTTTATCCTTTTGAGTTAATATTAAAATCACTCTTAGTTAGCAACCGCGGAAAGCTGTTTGCTATAAGCAACTAACCCATCAAGTTTTGCTAACGCCGCACCACTATCAATAATCTCGCCAGCTCGCTTAATACCATCGGCTATATTGGTTACTAAATCTGCAGCAATCAAAGCCGCTGCTGCGTTCAATAACACCACGTCACGCTTGGCATCTTTGGTTTCACCACTGAGTATACCGCGTAAAATTGTGGCATTAGTCGCAGCATCATCTCCCAACAGTTCACTTATATTTGCACCGCGAAAACCGTAGTCTTGCGGGTTAATTTCATAGCTGCGAACTTGCCCATCTTTATAATGACTGGCGCGATTCGGGCCAGTGGTGGTGAGTTCATCCAGACCACCATAGCCGCTGACAACCAAGGCTGATTTAGATCCGAGTTTGCCCAGCACATGAGCGATGAAATCAGTTAGGTCAGCAGCGAATACGCCGACGAGTTGGCACTGTGCGCCAGCAGGATTAGTCAGCGGGCCTAAGATATTGAAGATGGTGCGGATTGCCATTTGCTTGCGCGGGCCAATGGCATGTTTCATCGCCGGATGGAGTTTGCCAGCGAACAGGAACCCGATGCCAACGTCGTCAATACATTGCCCGACCTGCTCGGGCGTCAGATCAAGATTGACACCAAGCTGTGCCAACACGTCGGCACTCCCACATTTGCTGCTCGCAGCTCGGTTCCCGTGTTTAGCAACTTTAATACCCGCCCCGGCAGCCACAAAAGCAACGGTTGTACTGATATTAAACGTCCCGGATCGATCTCCACCTGTTCCACAGGTATCCAACAAATCGCCTTCATATTTGGTAACAACATGTTGCGAATTGGATCGCATGGCGCGCGCGCTACCTGTGATTTCGTCGTGTGTTTCGCCTTTCATCCGCAGCGCCATCAAATACGCGCCAATTTGCGCGTCAGTCGCCCCACCCGTCATTATTTGATGCATGACGGCTTCGGCTTCATCTTCTTGAAGATGCCCAAAACGACTTAATACATCTAAAGCACGTTGAATATCCATAAAGTTATTTCCCTTATACCCCAACAAGTTGTCGTACATCGGCTACTGTCTGGTTTGCAATTAAGCTGGCTTTCGCCGCGCCAGCACTCAATAATTCATCTAGCCCGCGTTCATCTTCCATCAACCTATAAAACTTGGTCTGAATAGGCTGTAGTGTATCCACAATCAATTCCGTGAGTTCATGCTTGAGCGCACCATAACCTTTGCCAGTGAAATGTGCCTCAATCTCAGATTCTGTCTCACCGGAAAGGACTTCGTACAGTACCAGCAAATTCTTTACCCCGGGTGAAGCATTTTCAAATCGAATCTCACCACCCGCATCTGTCACTGCGCCCATAACGGCTTTCTTGATGATGTCGGGACTATCCAGCAACGCGATAGCATGACCCTGCTTTTTAGCAGCAGTACTCTTGCTCATTTTCTGCGATGGATCATCCAGGCCCATAATGCGTGCGCCACTACGCCGGTTTAAAGTTTCTGGCAGTGGAAAATAGTTTCCAAAAAGATGGTTAAAGCGTTGGGCAATATCACGTGTGATTTCAAGGTGTTGATTTTGGTCATCGCCTACTGGTACATAATCTGCTTTATAGATCAGAATATCGGCGGCCTGAAGTGTCGGATAATTGAGCAATCCACTGCCAATCGTCTCTTGTGCGGCAGCTTTTACCTTGTACTGCGTCATGCGTTCCAACCAGCCAACGGGTGTGCAACAACCCAAAATCCAGGCGAGGTAAGTGTGTGAAGGCACATCTGATTGCAAAAAGATAATAGACTCGTTGGGGTTAATACCACATGCGATATACAACGCGGCCACTTCCCGCGATTTACGTCGTAACTCAGCGGGCTGAATGACTTCTGGTACAGTCAATGTATGCAGGTTGGCTACCATAAACAAGTTATTGTGCTGGCTCTGATTGGCCGCCCATAAACTAAGCGCGCCCACATAGTTACCTATGTGTAAAATGCCAGTCGATTGAATACCGGATAAGACAGTTTTCTTCGACTGTTCTTGCTGACTAATTGTCCTCTCTGGTTGAAGAACTACATCCATTTTTAAGCACGCTCCGGCACACGGATTTCAAGGAAGTTCTGCAGGATGCGCGGACCATAAGTCGTCAAGATGCTTTCAGGATGAAACTGAACTCCGTAGACCGCAAGCTGTTTGTGTTGTAAGCCCATAATCAGACCATCATCTGTACGTGCCGTAATGGCTAAGCAGTCCGGTACAGTATCTTCTAATACAATGAGGCTGTGATAGCGTGTCGCCTCAAATGGATTTGGGACTCCCGCAAATAAGCCATCGTTATTGTGGTAAACCATGCTGGTTTTACCGTGCATCAGGTGTGGTGCGCGCGCCACCACACCCCCATAAACTTGACCAATACACTGGTGACCGAGGCAAACACCTAATACGGGCGTAGTTTCACCCATATATCGCAATACATCTAGTGAAACTCCGCTGTCATCTGGTGTGCCGGGACCGGGTGAAATAACGATGTGACTGGGCTGCATCGCCCGCACATTATCAAGCGTAATCTGATCATTGCGTTCCACATGTAATTCGGCACCCATTTCACCCATGACCTGAACCAGGTTATAAGTGAAGCTGTCGTAGTTATCGATCACCAGTATCATGTTTACTCCTCCAGTTCTTGTACCTTTTGTGCGGACATACCGTCCAAGTGTGTGATGTCATCGGCTGCGATCAACTGCCACTTTCCGCCGTCATCCCGCTTGACGGTCGTCACCGATGTGTTGCTAACATCCACCGAACCAAACTTCACACCGGGGATAATCTCGGCCAACAAAGCGTTAATCGCTGTTGAATGCGACAGAACAGCAATGGTTTCGCCCTTATCGGCGACTAAAAATTCATTAAAGGCGGAGAGAATACGCTCACGCACATCCTTGCGCGATTCTCCTCCCGGAACTCTATATCCATCCGGGTCAGCAGTAAATTGTGCATACTCGGCAGGATACCAGCTTTGCATTTCTTTTTGGGTCAGCCCCTGCCATGCACCAATATCACGTTCTCGCAAACGCTTATCAGCAATAGGGGCCGAACCCAATTTCTCGGCTAATAAAGCTGCTGTTTCACTAGCGCGTTGGAGGTCGCTCGTATAAAGAGCGCCAACTCCGATATTGCGGATGTAATTCGCCAGACGCTGCGCCTGTCGCTGCCCATAGGCATTCAACGGAATAGCGACCCAACCTTGATAGCGTAGATCACGATTCCAATCAGTTTCCCCAGGACGGATAAAAATCACACGTTTGACTGCCATGATGCCTCCTACAATAGACCCTTTTCGGCATATTGTATCGCGCCTGCGACAGCCTTGGCTTTATTTAGTGTTTCTTCGTATTCGCGAGTGGGATCGCTATCAGCGACGATGCCAGCGCCGGACTGAACACTCACTGTATCACCGCGCATCAAAACGGATCGAATGGTTATACAAGTATCCATAGAGCCATCGAAGCTAAAGTAACCGACGGCTCCAGCGTACGTCCCACGTCGTGTAGCCTCTAATTCCTCGATAATTTCCATTGCACGTACCTTAGGGGCGCCACTCAGCGTTCCTGCCGGGAAGGTCGCTCGAAGTAAATCAAAAGCATCCATTCCAGCACGCAGCTTGCCTTCGACTTGGCTAACGATATGCATAACATGGGAATAGCGTTCGACATACATCATCTTAGGTACACGTACTGTTCCATAATCGCAGACGCGGCCTAAATCATTACGACCTAAATCAACCAGCATCACATGTTCAGCGCGTTCTTTGGGATCAGCCAGCAATTCAATAGCTAGTTCTTGATCTTCTTCCTCGCTGACACCGCGCGGACGAGTACCAGCAATTGGGCGTACCATCGCCTTGCCATCTTCCAACCTCACCATCACTTCTGGTGATGCACCAATTAAGCTTAGATCATTTCCAAAGTTCAGAAAGAACATGTAAGGCGATGGGTTCAACATCCGCAAGGAGCGATAAAGCGCTAATGGCGAGGCTGAGGTTTTCCCGCTGAAGCGCTGCGAGAGAACAATCTGAAAGGCATCGCCCGCAGCAATGTATTCTTTAGCAGCACGTACGCCAGCTTCATACTGTGCCCGAGTCATATTCGATTCTAACTCGCGACCAACCTGCGGTGCGGTGAGTGGTTTTATTTGCGGAAGAACTGGGGTTGGTTGATGCAGAGCAGCAATAATGTTGTCAATGCGAGCGACTGCATCATCATATGCAGCGTCGGAATCGCCGTCATTATGAGCATTCGCCAGCACTAGGAGCTGGTGACGGGCATGATCGAAGATCACGAGCGTATCCGGCAGCATGAAAGCAGCATCCGGAACATTGAGATCATTGACTGTCGAGTTCGGTAACCGTTCGAAGTAACGGACACAGTCATAACTCATGAACCCAACTGCACCGCCCACAAAACGTGGCAAGCCCGGAATTCGCACCGGTTTCACCCGTTCAAACTCAGCTTTCACAGCATCCAACGGGTCTTCATCAACCCCAAGCGACCGACTGGTGGTTACACCATGCAGCGTATGGTGTACCAGACCGTCTTGAACGATGATTGTCCCTTTAGGGTTTACGCCGAGGAATGAGTAGCGTCCAACCTGTTCCCCACCTTCAACACTTTCGAGTAGAAATGAGTGTTGTCCGGATTGCGCCAGTTTGAGATAAACGGAAACTGGTGTTTCAAGATCTGCTGGAAGCATTCGATAAACGGGTACCAGATCACCTTGTTGAAAAAGCTGAGCGACACGTTCGCGACTGGGGCGGATATTCTCGTGGGTTTGTGTGGCAAAAAGCACCATGATGGGCATCTCCCTGAACAATTTAACCAGCCAACAAAAAACCCCATCTCCAAATCAAGGACGAGAAGGGGTTCCCGTGGTGCCACCTTGGTTAAAGCTGTCAGCGAGACAACTTCACTCTTTTCAGGTACAACAGTTCATAAACCACCGTGATACCCTGCGCTCTGATAACGGTGCGCCTCCGGCGTGGGCTACAAAGATTTCGACCACGCAACTCCCCGGCCCATTCCACACCACCGTACCTATCGCCATTACACCTAGCGGCGACTCTCTGAAGATCGTGTCAATGTGTACTATTCCAGATCAACGTTTTTATGTATTCAATTAGAAAAGAGAGTAACGACATTTCGGTTTTCTGTCAAGGAGTTCGTTTATCCGCTATACTGGTTTTTGCAATCGGATCAATCACAAAGGGTAATTATGCGTCCCATCAAATCGCTTTTACTACTGATCGTGTCTTCTCTTAGTTTAGTGGTGGGCATCTCCCAGCTTGCAGCACGCGACACACAAACTACGGCGGAGAAACTTGCCAGCCTGGGAGGCTATCCCTGCCCGCACAGTGATTTCACATGCCTCAAACTGACCGTTCCACTGGATCACACCTCTCCGGACGATAAGCGAACGATCAATGTTGTTTTCGGTATACTTCCGGCAACAGGAGAGCGCAAAGGACTATTCATCACCGCAACCGGCGGACCGGGTTCATCAGGTCTGGAAGCAGCCGACAGTTACGCAAGTGATTTTGACCCCGCCATCAAAGAGCATTACGATTTAGTATTTTTCGACCAACGAGGTGCTAACCAGTCAGGCAATTTACAGTGCCCCGACGCGCTTAACAAGTACGGCATCGGTGAAGCCAGCTTGTACACAACACAAAATTCAGCACTACTAACCGATCCGCAAACCTTCGTAAATGACTGCGTTGCTGAAATCGCCAAAGAAGGCATTCCCAAAGACAGCCTTAAATTTTACGGGACTTCACAGGCTGTCGAAGACCTTGAAGCTTTCCGATCTACGATCGGCGATGACAAAATCTGGCTTTATGGCGAAAGTTATGGCACGGAATATGCCCAGACCTATGCTGCTGTTCATCCAGATCATGTCGCATCTTTATTCCTAGATGGCACAATTGACTTAACGACACCGATTCTGGATTTTGAGAGAGAGCAAACCCAGGCATTTAACGATGTATTGGTCGCAACGCTTCAGGACTGTGACCATAACGCAGATTGCTCAGCCGAAGTAGGCGGTGATGCTGTGGGACTGTACGATAGCTTAATTACAGAGTTGGGTCGACGTGGCATCGACTACAAATTTCCGGTTGCTTCGGGGCGCCTGGAAGATCGGACTTTCACGAAAGATATGCTCGAGTCAGTAGCTACTGATGCGATCTATTCCCAATATGGGCGTATGTTATTCCAGCGCGGATTGGCTGCCGCAGCACAAGGTGATTTCGTTCCATTGGCACGCACCTATTATGCGACTAACCAACTTCAGCCGGACGCACGACTACCGAAATTGGGAAGTGCTGTCGATAACACACTCTATTTTGTGATCGCCTGTGCTGATCATAAAATTTTGGATGGAACACCGGAAGCACAAGTTACAGCTTATCTACAGGCAGGAGCAAGCGTTAAAGCATCGGTTCCGCGTCTCACAAGCGGCTTCTATGGGCGTTTACCCTGTGCATATTGGCCCGCTAATCCGCCCGTTAACTCTGCTCAACCATTAGTCGCAAAAGGCATACCCACGTTCGTGTTGGGTGCAACAACAGATCCGGCAACACCTGTGCAAAATGGGGAGCGCGTTTTCAGCCATCTAGAGGATGGTTATCTCATTACGATGGAGGGGGGCGCACATGTCATTTTTAACCGTGACGACAGTTGCCCCGATAACATCATTAGGGATTTTTTACTCAATGGCAAGAAACCAGCCGAACGCAAAATAATCTGTGAAGGCGTAATTGCGACACCTTATGTTCCACTCGCCCCATCCAGTGTGCGTGTGTTTGATAATCCCTTACAAGCACTAAATGCAGTTTTCAACGAGATTTTCTATTTGCCGGATTACTTCTATTGGAACGGGAGCAATCTGGGATTAGCAGCCTGCACCACCGGTGGGGTTATCGGCTTTGCATCTGAACGTGATAATGGCGATCAATTTCGCTTAAGCGACTGTGCGTTCTTTAGCGGTTTCAATATGACCGGCACTGGCAGTTATAAAGGCAAGGTTTTCACGCTCGATGTTCGCATTGCAGGTTTCGAGACAGGAAGACTCACCTACACAAAAGATGCGAACGGAAAAATCACAGTGACGGGAGAATATGCAGGTAAACAAATCGATCTATCTGATATGAGACCCGATTCTGCGGCATAAGCGAATAAGCAAAAGGCTATCATGGGGAAATTAATAACACGTATCACTGTCGTTTTCTGTGTCTTTCTCACGTTAAGCGTATCAATTGTCGGAATAGTTCAGGCAAGGGTCGCCACTAAAGACATACTCGACAAATTAGGCGGCTACCCTTGCCCTAATAGCGATTTTACTTGTGTGAAACTGACAATTCCGCTGGATCACTTTGCTAACGGTAATCAGCAGACTATCGATGTCGTGTTTGGTGTACTACCTGCAACGGGCGAACGAAAAGGTATGTTCATCACCGCTACTGGCGGCCCAGGTTCTTCAGGCTTAGCCTCAGCCGATTCTTATGCGGCTATTTTTGGCAAATCAATAACCGACCATTTTGACATCGTGTTTTTTGACCAACGTGGAGCGTTCCAATCCGGTAATCTGCAATGTCCGAATGCAGTTGCAACTTACTACAGTTCAAATGGGGATGCATCAACACCCGAACAGGAAAAAGCCCTGATTGAAACTGCCCACATCTTCGCCGACGACTGCATCAAGGAAATGGATGTTGAGCCTGCAACATTACCATACTACGGGACAAATCAGGCAGTCGCTGATTTAGAAGCTTTCCGCAAAGCCATTGGCGACGAAAAAATATGGCTGTACGGCGAAAGTTACGGCACCCAATTTGTGCAAAGTTACACGGCAGCATATCCAGATCATGTCGCTGGCTTGATACTGGATGGCACGGTTGATTTGACTCATTCGCTGACCGAATATTATGTCGAGCAAACGCAGGCTTTCAGCGATGTCATCAAAGAAACACTAAAAGCCTGCAACGAGGACGAAAGCTGCGCTGTAGATTTTGAAGACGGGGACGCACTAGCATTTTATGACACTTTGCGTGCCGAACTGGGCCGTAAAGCCGAGACACTCAATTTTCCACAAGCGGATGGCTCTCAGAACGTACGTCAACTTTCGCTATCTGATTTGCAAACTGTGGTTGCTAACCTTGGTTACGGTGAGGATGACCGTATGAGGTTACAACGAATGCTGGCTTCGGCATCACATGGCGATCTTGTTCCACTAAAACGTGAATTTTATGTAGCACTCGGGATTGATCCGGCAACTGAGCAGCCCATTCCTGGTAGCAGCGACGATTATTCGGACGCTTTGTATTATGCGGTCGAATGCAATGATTATGCATTAGCTGGTGACACCCCAGAAGCACGGGCTGAAGCCTATGTGCGGGCGGGCGACCCCATCGATAAAGCTGTGCCCGATTTAGCTTCAATTTTCTACGGCGATTTACCCTGCGCGTTTTGGCCGGGAAATCCGCCTACAAAACGGCCCACCTACCTAGTTGCAAACGGTGTTCCCACCTTAGTGTTGGGCGCAACGGCTGATCCCGCGACGCCCGTGGACAATGGACGACGTGTATTTAAAAACCTCGAGAATGGTTACTTAATTACCACGCAGGGCGGCCCACATGTTATTTATGGACGAGGTAACGCCTGTCCAGATGATTTAGTAACGGCATTCCTCGTAGATGGCACAATGCCTTCTGAACGAGAAACGAGCTGCGAAGGAGTCGTATCCGCCACCTATGTTCCGAATGCGCCATCGGACGCTAGCAGCTTTGGCAATGTACTTGAAGCGATGGATTCGGCCTACAACGAAATCTATTATCTACCCGAGTATTACGAGGGCGATACTAGCGAAACAATAAACGTGGGCTGCCGCTATGGAGGAACGCTGACCATTGACCCATCAGATAATGATAACAAACAAGCCTTGCATCTGAAGCACTGCACATTTAGTGAAGGCTTTGCCATTACTGGTGATGGATCATACGCAGATAATTCCATCGAGCTTGAGGTGGCAATTAGTGGCCTAAAAGACGGGCAACTGACTTACACCCAAGATGCTGATGGTAATTCGAAGGTGACAGGTAAATATGGCAGCGAACAGGTTGACTTAGCCAGCTCAGCCTAAACTTGAATATATTTATGAACAGGGGTTTGCTACCCCCTGCCCCACCGATAGACTTATGTTCGTTTTTCTCTGGTTCAAGTGCGCATTATACGCTATAATCACAATAAGACAAAAATTCTATTAGGCACCTTAAATTGCTCGACATAACAATCAAATAAGAGCTAGAAGCTGAATATCAATATGTCACTCACCAACCGTGAAATTGCCGATCTATTTGAAAAAGTCGCCACGATGTTAGAGATCAAAGGCGAGATTATCCATCGGGTGTTGTCATATAGGCGTGCAGGCGAAACAATCCGCGAACTACCGCGTGATCTTCATGCAATTGCCGCTGAGGGTACTCTAACGGATATTCCCGGTATCGGCGACACCCTGGCTGCCAAAATAACCGAAATGTTGGAAACTGGCAAACTCCAGTTTTATGAAAAACTCAGCGGTGAGGTTCCAGTTGGATTGGTCGACGTGGTGCATATCAACGGTGTCGGCCCAAAAAAGGCGAAACTGTTTTGGAAAGAATTGAATATCACCACTATCCCTGAACTAGAAGCCGCTGCTCGTGCAGGTAAACTGCGTGATTTAGTAGGGATGGGTGAAAAAAGTGAGCAGAAAATCATTGAAGGCATCGAGTCGCTTGGACGGCAAACCGGCCGCACGCCATTAGGTAATGCCTTACCGGTCGCACGGGCTATTCTTGACCACGTCTTGAGTGTTCCGGGCGCACTGGAAGGTGCTATCGCAGGCAGCATTCGTCGAGCGCGGCCTACAATTGGTGACGTTGATTTATTGGTCGCCAGTGATGATGCAGCACCGATTATGGATGCGTTTGTAAAGATGGAACAGGTAGGACGCATCCTTGGTCATGGCCCAACAAAGAGCAGCGTCGAACTGCTTAACGGCTTGCAGGTTGATTTGCGGGTGCTGGAAAAAGCCCGGTGGGGAACGGCACTTAATTACTTCACAGGCAGCCAAGCGCATAACATCCGAATGAGGGAACTTGCCCTCAAAAAAGGTTATAGTCTAAACGAACATGCCTTCAGCCCAGTTGATAAAGAGGGCAACATTATTGAAGATGCGCCTAAAATCTTATGTGATACCGAAGAAAAAGTTTACGCAACAGTGGGTTTGCCCTGGATTCCCCCCGAACTTCGTGAAGACAGTGGTGAAGTCGAAGCCGCGCAGGCAGGAAAATTACCTAAGCTGATTACGATGGAAGATATGCACGCGGATTTGCATATGCATACTACCGCTAGCGATGGCACACGCAGTATCCGTGAAATGGCCGATGAAGCACTGCAACGGGGACGTAAGTTTATTGTCATTACTGACCATTCGCACAGTCTAGGCATCGCTAACGGCCTAACGGTTGAGCGTTTACTTAAGCAACAAGAAGAAGTTCGCAAAGTAGATGCGGAACTAAATGGCAGCATCCGCGTGTTTCATGGGACAGAAATGGACATCAACGCAGATGGAAGCCTTGATTTCCCAGACGATATTCTCGCCAAACTGGATTTCGTTATTGCGTCGCTGCATGTGAGTTTGCGCCAACCACGCGAACAGATCACACAACGAATGTTGAATGCTGTTCGGAACCCGCACGTTGATCTCATCGGGCATCCCCGCGCACAATTACTCCCTGATCGCGAAGCTGCTGACCTTGATATGGATGCTGTATTTGCTGTGGCGAAAGAAAGCGGGGTCGCGCTAGAAATTAACGCTAACCCGCGCCGCCTCGATCTGGAAGCCCAATTTGCGCGACGTGCGGTCGAGTTGGGCATTCCTCTGTCGATTAATACCGATGCACATGCCCCTGATCAGATGGACTTAATGATGTACGGTGTACTCACAGCACGGCGTGGATGGGTCACAGCCGAGTCGGTTCTGAACACATGGTCGCTGGAACGTTTTCTGAGCTGGGTACAAAACCGGGGACGCTAACTATGCCAGAACGCAGGCGCATCCCAGAGGATAATCAACCATTATCCAGCAAGTCAACAGGTCAAGATAAACAGCCTACCCAGCCCTACCTGCCTCCTGAGCTACCGGATGACGATGCCACACGGCTACAAACGGCGCAAGACGAAACACGTTATATGCCACCTGTTAAAGATACGCGCCTAAACCCACCCCAACAAAATTCGCCACCAGACAAGCCAAAGCGTAATGCAGATGTGATCGTACCAAACGCACCATCCAAATCCATTGATAATCGTGCAGATGCGCAAATATCCAAACCCAAGCGTGGGGGCCAAGCCGTTTATCCACCTCCACGTCGTGTTGATAACTTATCACGCAGAAATTCTCCTCTACGATTGCCAATATGGTCAGTCTTATTGATGCTTATGTTGGTAGTAGGTGCAACGGCATGTGTAGTCGTAGCAATACTTGGACTTGGTGGACGAAGTGCTCCAACCGCACCGCCGGAGTTTGTGGTGCTATCGGCAGTGCCTTCAAACATGCCAGCAGTTACGATTCCCTCGCTATTGGCAACATCTACATTGCCCATAGATTTCCAAGCCAATGATGGTGCGAACTTTGTACTGGCTGGACCGACTCTAGCGCCGATTATTTATACTGCCACACCCACACCTGCACCACAGATTACTATCGGCAGCACCATAGTGATTATCGGCAACCAAGGAATCAATATACGCAATAATCCCGGTACGGATAATGGTGTGGTCACGGTCGCAAATCCGGGCGAACAGTATAAAGTTTTAGATGGCCCACGCCAATCAAACGGACTGAATTGGTGGCAAATCAGTGACGCTGCGCGCGGTGTAACCGGTTGGGCAGCCGATAATGATGGTACGACTGACTTGTTTCAAGTAGCGATGCCCTAAACTTTCACTGGATTAAGCTTTCTCACATTTAGAGGATTAAATGATGTCTTCTGATTTTGCCATCCGCGCCGGCGAACTGCGCGAACAACTGAACTATCACATTTATCGATACAACGTTCTCGGTAGTCCGGTGATTACGGACGGCGAGTATGATAAGTTGTTTCTTGAACTCAAAACGCTCGAAGCAGAGCATCCAGAACTGATCACGTCGGACTCGCCCACGCAACGAGCTGGCAGCGACTTAAGCGAGGACTTTCCTAAGGTGAAACATCCCGCGCCGATTTTGAGCCTTGCAAATGCCTTTAGCGAAGCCGAATTAAAAGCGTGGGAAGAACGAAATCTAAAGCTATTACCTGCGGGAACACAGCTCGGTTATACACTTGAACCCAAGCTGGACGGATTGACCATCGTTATTACGTATGAAAATGGTTACTTGGTACAGGCGGCCACACGCGGAAATGGCGAATTGGGTGATGATGTTACCGCAAATGTGCGTACTATCCGCAATGTGCCACTGCGTATTCCAGTTGACAAAAACGGGCCGAAAGCACCAGAACGCCTGGTGGTTCGCGGTGAAGTCATGTTCCACAAGAAAGATTTTGTAGCGCTTAACAAAAGACAAGCCGAAGCTGAATTGCCCTTATATGTAAATGCGCGAAATACAGCATCAGGCACACTCAAACAGAAAGATTCGCGAATTACGGCGTCCCGACCTTTGATTGCCTATTTCTATTCGGTAGTTGCGGCGAGTAGTATAAAGTGGGATACGCAGTGGGATATCCTCAACAATTTGCGGGATTTAGGCTTCTCAACTGCGCCTCACGCCGAATATTATCCAACATTATCCGACATTATCCAGCAATTACCCACATGGGAATCCCACAGGCGCACGCTGGACTTCGAGATTGACGGTGTGGTACTTAAGATCAATGACCTTAAAATCCAAGCTGAATTGGGGTATTCAGGCAAAGATCCGCGCGGGGCGATTGCGTATAAATTCCCTGCCGAAGAAATGACGACCAAGCTCATCGGCGTGACAGCAAACATCGGACGAACAGGACGTCTTACACCTACGGCTCAACTCGAACCCGTATTTATCGGAGGGGTGACGGTCGTTAGTGCCAGCTTACATAACTATGATCAGATTGCCAAGTTGGACATACGGCTGGGTGATACGGTAATTATCAAACGTTCAGGCGAAGTTATCCCCTATGTGATTGGGCCGGTGATCGGCGCTCGAGATGGCAGCGAAACTGTCATTCTCCCTCCTACGAACTGCCCGAGTTGTGATACTCCAATTATCAAACCAGAAGGATTTGTGGATTACATCTGCCCTAACCCACTTTGCCCCGAGCGAGTTTTCCGCAGCATTGAATTTTTCGTGTCGCGTGGGGCGATGGATATTGAAACCATGGGGCCGCAAACGGTCAAGATATTGATCGACAACAAACTCATTCAAGATGAGGCTGATATTTTCACCTTAAAACCTGAGTCATTTGAAGGGCTTGAGGGATTTGCTGAAAAGAAAATCGACAACTTGATAAAGTCGATTGAAGTGGCGAAAACGCGGCCATTGTCACAGCTCATCGGTTCATTGGGAATCGATGGCGTAGGTGGTGTGGTGGCTGGATTGATCGCCACCAAATTTGGCTCATTGGATGCGATAATGAATGCATCAGTTGACACCATTGATGAGATCGAAGGAATTGGCCCAATTCTGGCGGAAGGCATCGCATCATGGTTTGCAGATGAGCGTCACCGGAAGTTGTTAGAAAAACTTCGAGCAGCAGGCATTAATCCACAAAATGAGGCGAAAATTGCAGCGGGTGATGGGCTGGCAGGGTCAACATTCGTGCTAACAGGCACTTTACCCACTTTATCACGCGAACAGGCGGAAGCCCTGATTGAATCGCATGGTGGAAAAGTTTCTGGCAGTGTGAGTAAGAAAACCAGCTATGTTTTAATGGGTGATACGCCAGGGAGCAAGGCTGAAAAAGCACGAACTTTGGGTGTGCCGATTATTAGCGAGGAGCAATTGTTGGAAATGATCGGCGGGAATCCAAAAGAATCCAACAATCTCACCGCGGATAACCCACAGAATCCCGCATAATCCCACGTTTATCCCGCAGGGCGAATCCCACATCCGCCCTGCATTTTCCCACATGAATGTGTTAGGCTGTATGTTCCAATTGTAATTATCCCACCAGAGAAAAGCAGCCTATGATCTCCCCTACCATTGTGATTAAAGCCGGACGCGAGAAGCCGATTATCCAACAGCATCCCTGGATATTTTCGGGTGCGATTGATGAAATAAAAGGCGATCCACAACCGGGAGACATCGTAACTGTAACTGACAAGAAAGGTCGATTCCTGGCGCGGGGCTATTGGAATGTTAAATCACAGATACAAGTACGCATCCTGACATGGCAGGATGAACCGATTGACGAGGCTTGGTGGCGCAAGATGCTCAAGCGGGCGGTTGAGGGGCGCAAAAATTATAATGAACTGCGTCAGCGAACCGCTTATGACGAAGGCTACCGTGTCATCAACGCAGAAAATGACTTTCTACCCGGACTAATCGTCGATCGCTATTCTAATTGGTTAGTGTTGCAGGCACTTACTTTACACATCGATACTCAAAAGCAACTCATTACTCAACTGTTGGTCGAGATATTTGCCGAAATCGGAATACCTGTGAGAGGTGTTTACGAGCGCAACGATGTAGATGTGCGTCACAAAGAAGGTTTGAAGGAAGTTAAAGGTTTGCTGTGGGGCGAGGAACCGCCCGAACTGATTGAAATGGGTGTTGAAGCCCTACACTACTTTGTAGATGTCCGTAATGGTCACAAGACGGGCTTTTACCTCGATCAAAAAGACAATACGAAAATCATCGCAGAAATCCTTGGCAAGATAGCTGGTTCTAATCCTGAAGAAACCCTACTCAATTTGTTTAGTTATACGGGGCGTTTTGGTCTCCAATCAGCTGGACATGTGATCAATGTAGATGCCTCTCATGATGCGCTGGAATTAGCCGAGAAAACTTATAAGGCCAGTGGGTTTCCGGACGATTCGGTTGAGTTTATTCAGGCGGATGTGTTTGAACTTTTGCATGATTACGCGGACGAGAAAAAGCAGTTTGATGTGGTGATTCTTGATCCTCCAAAATTCGCGTTCAACGCGGGGCAAGTAGATAAGGCAGCACGAGGATACAAGGACATCAATCTAAATGCGTTTAAGTGCGTGAAACCGGGCGGGTATTTGATGACCTTCTCGTGTTCGGGCGCGATTACAGCCGACCTGTTCCAGAAAATCGTGTTTGGGGCACTGGCAGACAGTGGCCGTCAGGCGCAAATCCTTAAGCATTTGGGACCGGGGGATGACCATCCGGTGGCGCTGACATTCCCAGAGGGAGCGTATTTAAAAGGGTTACTCCTAAAGGTGTATTAAAGAGTCAAAAGCCATTTGACGTGCAAAATTCACAGATTTCCCGCCAAAATGACAGGCGGAATTACGGGAGCAAGGCGCTGAATCGACATTTTCACATGGCGGACAGCGCACCTGGTTTCGCTGAGTGACGCATTTGGCTCCCGTATGTCCGCGGCTGCACAATTGGCATTGCCATTTCGGCGGTTATGAGAGAGATTGGCGCTGAGGATGCAACACAAAGTGCCATAACCCTATACTACCGTTGGCAATGATACGGCATGGGAAAGCACCATTTGCCATTCTTCATCGACACGGTTGAAAACGTTGGTAATAGCAATTCTATCAATTACCCCTTCCCCACTTGAGAAGCACATATGTGCGATTTGAACCCCAGTTAAAACGGCGACATCATCCCAAACATCTACCTGCAGATTCTCGCAGGTAATGGATGTAACCATGAGGGGCATCGACACAAGCACCCTAATAAATTCGGCGCGATTTTGATCCGGCTGAAGCGGTGAGACACAGCGGTAATTTTCCGACAAAACGGCTTCAAGGTCGGCAGAAGATTGGTTTTGGAGTGCCAACCAAAAGCGCTGTTGTACTTGAATTATGCTTTCGATTGGGGTTAGCGTGAAATAAGGCATACGATAAATCGTTCCTGTTGATTGTTGGTAAATGGTTGGGCTGCATTAGTTAGGGAGACGAGAAAATGCAACATTTAGGTACAAAAGGACCGTTTTCAGTTAGAGAACATCTCCCCATTTAGTATAGTGGTAGGACTGCATTAAGTGGTGGAGGGTGGTCAAAACCCCACCCCAACCCACATCAGCAACGTTCACAGGCTCACTCTGCTGATAGCTGAAGCGTCAGGGAGGGTCTTTAGAGGCTTTTAGCGGTTACTGTAAGTTGTAAACGTCACAGAAATTACTCTCCACCGTTTAGTGTGGTGCTTGTATCTTAGAAATTAAGGTAAGCTGGAAATACAGCAACCTGTTGGAAAAGAGAAATGAGAGACTG
>JBGAHG010000066.1:0-25564 GCA_044226325.1 Aggregatilineales bacterium | reverse complement strand
CTTCTCGCTCCTGCTGTTCAGGCTTGGTTTGAAACCCGTAACTCCCTCTCTTCCAAAATTTACTGGCAATTTACCATTGATGACGCTCGTATTAAACTCCGTCATCTTTATCCCTCTTTTGATCCCTGACTTAACAGTACCCTGTTTTTGTGGAGCGAATACAGATGTTCGCTTTATCATTTTTGATTGATGACTGAAAATCAGTTTATTGGCGAAGGTGGCGGCGACACCCCCTTCGCCAAAATCGCCAAAAAACCGCGTTGCTTTAGCTGAGAAAAGGTATTGTATGGCAAGCCAAACCCACACTTTGCCATTGAAATTGCCGAAATTTGTGTCAATTTTGCCAATAAATATACAAGCGCCACCATCGCTGCCGCCAACAAAGTGTGTGCTAGCCCACGTAACGGACTAATGTCCACAATAAAGTAAGCAGCGTGAGCAGTTGCAAAATGGCGCGGATCGTCTGCCAGCGTTCAAAGCGGTTAAAGACAGTCGTCAGCGCGGCTTCATCGTTTTCATGACTTCGCTGGCTAAACATGGTCGGGGCAGCTTGTGTGGTCGCCAGCGTATGGAGGATCGACAACATCGCCGCCAGATAAATGGGCAGTGCGTAAGGTGCATTGTTGCGTTGGGAAAACACGCCAATTGCAGCCGCCAGTGTGAGCAAAGCCGCCCCAATACCGATAATGGCGTACCAAACGATTCCGTTCCCCAAATCACTGGCTCTGGCATAGGCCGAATAGGCGATGACGCCAATCCGATGCCGCGCGGGCAGCTGCTTAATCGACTGGTCAAGGCTCGCTCCAACCAGAATGCCGTTGAACGCCACCGCCGCTAGAATCAGGATATAAACGCTGTCGGACATAGCCCATCTTCCTTTCACCCCATTGATGCAAGAATATTGCCGATGTGGGACGTTTGTCAAAGTGGAACAAAAAAGCCCCACTCGTTTGAGCAGGGCTTGATCTAAAGACTAATGACTATCGACTTATGTAATCGGCACCATATGGATGATCGTCACGCCGCCGCCGCCCTCTTTGGGCATGGCCTCGGTGACCTTACTAATCAGTGGATGATGATCCACCCGTTCGCGCACCGCTTTTTTGAGTGCGCCCGTTCCCTTGCCGTGAATGATCCGTGCGAAGGGCAAGCCGCTCATATAGGCCGCGTCCACATAGGTTTCCAAACGTTTGAGCGCCTCGTCCACCCGTTCGCCGCGCAAATCCAGTTCCAACCCCGGCGATTGTCCGCGTGGGGCAATCGGATCAGGCGACTTTTCATACACGCGCTGGTGACCGCGCTTGATCTCGCGTTTCTCGCTGCGCGTCCGGTGGGCGATCTCATCCATCGCCGCCCGTACCCGCAGTGTCCCTACCTGGATCGTCGCGCTGTTCTGCTCCAACTCGGTGATCGTTCCTTCGGCGTTCAACTTCGCCAGCCAGACCGTTTCACCAAGGCGCGGTGTCCAGGTATTCTCGACCACCGTTTCGCCTTCGTCCTCGACGGTTTCCTGTGCGTTAGCCGCCAGCGAAGCCGCCTCGTCCTGCACCTGTTTGAGCATATCCAGCGGGAGCGACGCCGAACGCATCTCATTCCGCAGGCGCTTCACCTCACGCTGGAAACTCTTGATTTCCTCGTCAGCCTGCCGCCGCGCGGTTGCCACGATGTTGCGCCGTTCATCTTCGATTTTATCCAGCCGTACTTGAAGCTCTGCCTGCTGTTCCTCGACCTCTTCACGCAGGGCATTAATCAGGCTGCGGTCGCGCCGGATTTCCTCGCGTGTCCGTTGGATTTCGTCCAGCAGGTCGTCAGCCACCAGATCTTCAGTCGTGACCATGCTCCGGGCGCGGTCAATGATTTCGTCGCTCAGTCCCAAACGGGTCGCAATCGCCAGCGCATTGGAGCGCCCCGGCAAGCCGATAATCAGGCGATAGGTTGGGCGCAGCGTCCCCAGATCGAACTCGACGCTGGCATTCCGCACACCCGGCGTTTCGACCCCGTAAATTTTCAGTTCAGGGTGATGCGTGGTTACAACGGTCGTCACCTGTCGATCCACCAGATGCGTGAGGATCGCCCGTGCCAGCGCTGAACCTTCTGCCGGATCAGTACCCGCGCCCAGTTCATCCAACAGCACCAGTGAGCGATTATCGCACTCGCGTAAGATCGAGATCGTATTGGTCATATGCGAGGAGAAGGTACTTAGCGATTGCTCGATACTCTGCTCATCACCGATGTCGGCATACACGCCCTCGAATACGCTCAGCTTGGCATCTTCGGCGGGTACTTGCAAACCACACTGTGCCATCAACGTCAGCAGGCCAATCGTCTTGATGGCGACCGTTTTACCGCCAGTGTTCGGCCCTGTCACTACCAGCACCCATGTATCTTCATCGAACTCGACATCAATCGGCATCACATTTCCGGTGAGTAAGGGATGTCGCGCCGCTTTGAAGGTGATGGTGCTGCCGGGATGTGCTGGATTATTGGGACGTGGTCGGAAGGGAAACATGATCGGTTCGGTAGCCTTTAGCTGCTCGGCGTAGTGGGCTTTCGCAAACACCAGATCGAGGTAGCCCAGCACTTCTACTGTGCGTACAATCCGCTCGGATTCCTCACCGACTTCCGCGCTGAGATCCTGCAAAATTCGCCGGATTTCCTTCTCTTCATTCAGTTGGAGTTCGCGGTAGTTGTTGTTCAGTTCCACCGTCGCCAGTGGTTCGATAAACAAGGTTGCTCCCGACGAAGACGAGTCGTGGACGATACCGGGGATGCGTCCCTTAAACTCGGCCTTGATCGGAATTACATAACGTCCGTTGCGGGTGGTGATGATCGATTCTTGCAGGAATTGAGCGTTGGTGGTCGATCCAATCAGCCGCATGAGGCGTGTCTGGAGCTTGTCATAGGCCACCTTCAAATCCCGCCGGATGATCGCTAACTGCGGGCTGGCGGTATCCAGCACCTCACCTTTTTCGTTCAGCACCCGCGCAATCGAGTCCTGTAAATCCGTACATTCTTCGATTTGCAAAGCGATGTCCGAGAGCAGGGGATAGCTGCCCTTCATACGGCCTACGGTTCGTTTCACCGTTGTCCCACGCCGCAGCGTCTGACGGATGTCCAGCAAAATCTGGGCTTCAATCATAATCCCGCGTGTGGCTTGTACGGCTGGCTCACGCACATCGCGTGCGCCACCCAGCGTAAAGTTTACCTTATTCTCGACGAGCAAACGGGCTTCAGCCGTTTCGCGCTGCCACGTCAGTGCCTGGTCAAGATTGGTCGTCGGATGGAGCGTCCGTGCGAGCTCGGCTCCTGCTGAAAAAGTCGTGTGCCTGGTCAGTTGCTCGAGTATTTTAGGCAGTTCGAGCGTCTGCGTCGATTTTTCGCTTATCATGATGCGTGTGGTATTTCCAGTAGTCGATAATCAGAACAAAGATTATAAATGATCGGTATTAGATTAGGATAAATGGCTGGGCTGATGGCGTGTTCAATTATGCTACAGGGAACACATAGCCTGTTGGGGTGTTTGGGCGGCGCAAAATGAGTATAGAGGGGAGGGGCGGAGATGTCAATCGTTAGGTTGGCAAGGGGTCAGGATGGGCTGCTTATACTGCTTATAATCCCATAAAATGGGATTGGGATTATTCTGTAAGCGCGACACCCGCGTTAGCAGGTTATGACATGGCTGTCACCGGGCTGCCTGTTAATGACCTCGTTGGCTTTCCAGTTTCTTCAAGGCCGTATCAATGATAGAACTTTTGTAGGTTTTCTGGGCTAGCAGCAGGGGTTCATAGGCAGCCTTGTTGCCGATGTTGCCAAGTTTCTCAGCCGCAAGTATACGGATATTGTAGTGGGGGTCTTCGAGGGCATAACACAAAGGCGCAATCACCGTATCGTCATCAAAATTTGTCAATGCAGTCACAGCCGCCAGTCTTATATACCACTGGTCATCATTCAACATCTCATCTAGCACAGGGATCGTCGCCGGATTACGAATTTCTCCAAGTGACTTGATCGCATTTGCACGCACACTCCGGTCGGCATCTTTAAGCATCCCACAAAGCGCCTGAATGACTTTTTCCGAATTAAAACGTGATAGCGCTGTCGCAATTTTCTGACGTACATAGACATTGTCATCTGCAACGAGCGACAGCAGGGGTTCTTTAGCGCGGGCGTCACCGATGAGCCCCAGTGCTGTAATGACATCTTCTCGCAGCACCCTGTCGATTTGATCATCCAGCAGCACTAGTAAATTCGGTACCGCCTCACTGTCACCGATGCGACCTAATGCGGTAATGATTTCGGATTGAAGCCCACTAAATTTCGTGTTGTGGAGTAATTCGAGCAGCAGCGGCACAGTATCCGGATCAGCGATATACCCCATTAGTGAAATACAATCCTTCTGCAAGTGGGGCTCTGCATCCTGCAACATGAGAATTAATCCCTCGACAAAACGGGCATCTCCGGATGCACGGATCGTTTCGTAAGCCTTTAGATAATTTTCTTTTTCAGGGCTGGCGAGATTTCTGAGGGTATCTTGAACATCATTATCCGTCATCATGAAAATCTCCTTATTCCCATGGCCTGCTCAGACATCATCCATTCGGTTGTCTCAAATCTTGTAAGCAGGTTTGACCAATCGCTTTACAATCCTCTAATAAAAATATAGTCGATACAGCCTTAATCTTGCAGCGAGGTATGTCATGCTCAAAGGAGGATTATTTTCGTGGTCCACTCCCCTCAAAACACCATGCAGTGCTTTAAGAGCAAAAGGGGAATTTCTAATGCACAGGCTTAAAAAATTTTAGGGCGTATGTGTGGCGCTGTCAACTGGTGCCGAGCCGGTTTCAGCCCCCGGTGTACAGCCCTTGATAGGCGGTGATCATGAAGTAGACGCCCGCGATTAGTGCCAGCACACCGACCGCTAACCAGCCGATGCCGCCAATGAGAAAGCGTCCACCCTCGGTTACGGCTAAACGCCGGAAGACATTTTCACGCACATCAGGATGTTCGGCCTGCGTTTGGATGGCTAACCATCCGGTTTTAATAAACGGCCAACCGCGCTGAAACCCACGTTGTGCGATAAAGAAAGATGCGACCGCAAAAATAGCATTGAGTGTACCGAGCAGCATATATCTCACCTATGAAGGACAAGGTCGACGGTGCGAGATGGTTTACAGAATGGGGTATTATACGAGCATATCAGGGCAATATGCTACATTCGATAGCGGTTTGAGCGCGAAGCAAGCATCAGTCAAATGTTATAAAGCCGAAATCGCTGTGGCGACCTTATTGAAGTTAGCGGGCTTTTGTAGATAAGTAATGTTCAACTGCTTGAGTAAAACAGGGT
The DNA here is from genome assembly GCA_044226325.1 of Aggregatilineales bacterium. GTDB lineage: Bacteria > Chloroflexota > Anaerolineae > Aggregatilineales > Phototrophicaceae > CFX2. The sequence goes on along the minus strand of JBGAHG010000066.1, from coordinate 20,220 downwards.
TCGGGTTTTCGCCAGCAGTGAGCAGGAAAAAAGGACGTGTATCCCCATTTTCGCGCAGCGACTTGGCTACATCAAGCCCACTGGTGACACCAATCCAAAAATCGATAAAAATTGCGCGTGCCGTTGCATAAGGCGCATTTTTAAGCAAATACAAACTCTTAGGCTCGGCGTCAGGGATATGCAGTACATTAACACCGCGTGTGGAAAGACCCAGACTGAAAAGTTCGGCTTCGATGTCGTCGTCCTCAATATAAATCACATCAATCTCAGTCATAACCCTCCACAACGCGTTCCATCATGTTATACATATCATATAACCATAAGGGGTAAATAGAAGGGTGTGTCCCTTAAGAATTGGGGGGATTGGGTCTATTCTGGTATAGGAAGGGTAAAACTAAAAGTACTACCCGTCCCTGGTTCACCCGTGTAAATGAGTTCACCATCTTGCAATGCCAAAATTTGTTTTGCTAAATACAGACGCAAGCCTGTACCCGCATGTGCCCGAACCAATTTGTGGTGGCTGCCGCGCCAGAAGGGTTTGCCAATGTGTTCCAGGTCTTCCGGCTTCAAGCCGATGCCGTTGTCGGCGACGCTCAACAGCACGTGTGTGCCAAGATTATCCACCGATAGTTTGATCTGACCACCGGGCGGCGTATATCGCATGGCATTGTCGAGCAGGTCGGTCAAGATAATGAGGCTTTGATAGAAATCACCGCGCGCCAGTGGAACCAAGTCCGGCGCTTGTATGGTCACGGTATGACCGATTTGTTTGGCACGGTCACGGGTGCGTTCCCACGCCTCGGTCAATAAATCGGTCGAGAGAAAGTTAACCGGCTCAATGCGTACTTTTCCGGTTTGAATGGCGATCATTTCCTGTACAGCATCCAATACAGCGAAGGCGCGGCTCGTATTTTCCTGTATGGCTTCTAGCCACGTATCCTGTTCAGGCGTGATCTGTCCCAGCAGCCCACCCTGAACCAATTCAGCGCGACCGCGAATGGCGACTAAAGGTGGCCGCAGCGAGTCGCTTAGCCCATTGAAAAGGGGCAAGGCTTCTACCGGTGGCAGATTGTCGGACAGCTCCATTGCGGTTTCGTCATCATATGGATTTTCAGGATAAGGGTCGGTATCCATCAGATTCACATAGTCAGCGTAATCATCGATTGGCACGTCGGACACGGCACGCGGAACAGGTTGTAAGGGTTCGGCCATCGAGGGCATACTATCCAGTACCAGACTGTTGAGATAGGTGTTCTCGTCAGCGAGTTCTTTCAACAGCGTACTGACCTGTGCCAGCTTTGCAGCCGTGTTCCCCGGTGCTGCGGACTCGAGGCGGCCCAGAATTTCTAATGCTTGATCAAGATTAATGCGCTGTTCCATAAATGCCATATTTTCAACTCATACCCATCAATGAGATTGTGAAGGTCGTGCCTTGCCCCGGTTGGCTGACGACCTGAATATTACCACCGAGCAGATGAATGATGCCGTAGGCGATTGGGATACCAAGACCGCTGCCTTTGTAACCTAATACTAACTCATTGTCCGAACGGAAGTAGAGTGTGCCAAGCTTTGCGAGTTCGTCTTCGGTCATGCCGATGCCGTTATCCTGCACCTGGATATGTAGGGTATTACCGTCGCCTGATGCACCGAGACGGACTGATCCGCCTTCCGGCGGGCAGTAGCGGAGCGCATTTTCGACGAGCTTTTTGAGCGCTTTCACCAGCAGTTCGGTATCGATGTTCAGCAAGGGCAATCCTTGTGGAATATCCAACTCGAAGGTACGGTTTAGTTCGGTAGCCGTCGAGCGCATATCCTTTTCGACCAGTTGGGCGACATTCTTAAACATTTCCATTTTGGGATTGATCTTTAGAATCCCGTTCCAGATTTTGCTCATGTCGCTGACATCACCCAGCAAAGACTCCATACGCTTGGTGTTGGTACGGATTGTCCCGACGAACTGCTTTTGCATGTCGGTCAGTTCACCCATCGCTGGATTGCCGAGCATATCGCCATAGCCGCGAATACTGGTGAGGGGCAGTCGCAAATCGTGAAAACCGTGCGAAAGCATCCCGCCGATATCCTGCTTGTAAGTTTCCAGATCAGGCGAGTCACTGCTGGCAGCTTTTTGTTCGTGCGCTTTGTCGAGCAGTTGACCAATGGCTTCTAACTGTCCGGTTAAGCGAAACGGGATAATCTGGCCTTTACGGGCGGCTTCGGTGAGTTCGTTCAGGAGAGCTTGTGCCTGTGCCAGCGCGTCGTCTGTCATCGAGTCATCCTTTGGTGGCAATTAATCATCAGCATAAGCGCACACAGTTTCAGAGCGCTCATAACCATCCATTATACGGTGACGGGGCGTCACGATAGCCTTGATAAAAACCAAATCAGATATAGATCTAATCACTGGCTGATGGAATCGGACTGGTAGAAAGTTGTTTTTGTCGCACGTATCGCTATGAGACAATCCAGTAGCGCTCCCCGGGTGTTCCGTTCCCCGCTGCCACAAGCAACTGGCGCGTTGCGGACTCCATCTGCTGTAGATCAGGCCAAAAACTGCTGATTTGCGATTTATAACAGGCAATCGCATCTAATTTACCCTGTACATCTGCCTCAGTCAGTGAAACCGTCTCGAGTTTGATATTCAGCGCGGGATGCGCCTGCTGCAATAATGAGAGTGCATTGTCCACTGCTTGAGGATCCTGAGTATAAGGATACTCCTCGTAAAATTTCAGCGCCACCCAGGGGTAATATTGCTTTAAGGTGATGCCCCAATTACGCACAATCTGGTGATCCACATGATGACCCACACCGAGCGGCGCATAGATATAGCGTGGAACGTCACGCACCGATAAGACGATGGTAGGCAGGAGTTGGGCAATTGTATCGTTAGGGTTAATCTCGCCAAAGATACTGGCTTCATCGGGGTAAAGGGCCGCACCCGCGCGCGTCATACGGTAGACACAATCAAACCAACTGACCATCCGGCTGGCACCCGCACCGAGTCGCTGCAAGGCGGCATCATCTTCTTGAAGTCGCGCTTGTACGGGGGCAGAACCTTCTTCCCAGCGAGCATGTAATTCGTGGACGAACGATGTATCCGGCAAACGAGGAGGCGTACCGGCCATAACTGTCCGCACATCGACTTTTTCACCCGCTGCGACCAACTGATGAATTGTCCCGCCGCAGCTGAATACCGCATCATCAAAATGGGGTGAAAGTACTAGGTGTGTCATATCACTCAGCTTTTGATATTAAAAATTTGTATTCTATATTGTACGACAAAAAGTAGTCTGTGTGCTTTTGAGGCACGTAAATTTTTGTTACAGGGCGTTATGCAGATAACGGAGGAAGATTTTTAGGCAGGTTTTGGCCTGCCACTTGAGGAATGAGTCACTGCGGTTTCCATGTAGGGATGTAGACTTTGCCATCGATGTCGGTAAAGCCGTACTCATTGGCGAGATCAGAGATCCACAGCGGACGTCCAGTTTTACTTATTGCATTAGGATCAGTCGCTAGTGCAACCACTGCCCGACCCGTAAACTGTGGCGACTCGCTGTTGGAAAGGTCAATATACTTCTCGTGCAGCATGATGCCTTCCGTCCGCACCAATCCCGGCCATAGTGCAACGGACGTGATATGATGTGGGCGCAGCTCTTCGGCTAAATCGGACGTTAAAGTGTGAATGCTCATTTTGGCATTATAGTAAGCAGCATTGCGGTCACCTTCTTGACGCTTATCTACGTTGCTCGAAATATTGACGATCAATCCGCTTTCCTGTTTGACCATGATACGTGCCGCAAAGACACTGGCGATAAAAGCCGCCCGTGTTGCGAACAGGTTATCATCCCAATAGCTCAACCGTCGCTCCCAAAACGGCTGGTTAAACGGAAAATCGGTCATCTTGTGCAGACCCTCGTAGCCTGCCCAGGCCGAATTCGCCAGAATATCCAAGCGGCCTTGTTCGGCTTGCACCCGTTGGAAAAGGGCTTCGGTTTGGGCATCATCACGCAGATCAGCACGGGCGGCGATGCCAGTTCCGCCCAGTTGTGTCACTTCATTGGCGGTATCTTCGACCGTTCCGGCCAGCGGTACAGTCGCTTCATGCCCTGCTCCAGTACGTCCCACCACATAGACCGTCGCTCCAGCCTCGCCCAAACTGAGGGCGATACCTTTACCGATCCCCCGACTCGAACCGGTCACAACCGCAACTTTGCCTTTCAAAACAGCACTCATCTTTTTCTCCTTTCGAGATTGATGCGGCCTGATTAATCACTAAGGTGAGCGCTGATTGTGTCATGTTATGGGAGTGAGAAATACCCCAATTAGTGGCGCGTTGGTAGACAGCGCGTTACAATATTGTTCTTAGGAATAAGGATAGGTGATCTGCGCGAGAGCGTACCACCTTCCCGGTCAAACTGGTGCAAAACCAGTTTTTTTATGCCTATTGAGGGGGTAACTTAGGGGAGGCTGTTCGCAGGCAGCAGATGATAATCCTGCAAGCCAACCCATACCGGTGAATTGGGTGTGATGCCCAACGAACGCACTTTCTCGGGACTGAGCAGCACTTGAAGCGGCTCGAAGTGGTCGTCATCCATCCGCACAACCACACGTTCTAACGGGCCTGCAAAACCAATTTGCTGTACCACACCGCGTCCGACCAACTGCCCTTGCAGCGCCTCTTGATTGAGCGCCAGTTCGATTTCTTCAGGACGGATCAGCAATTCGACTGGCTGCCCCGAAAGATGTTGTGTTTCGGGCGGAGCCATCAATGCGGTTTTGCCGACGTAGACATGCGTACCGTTGCGCTGACCGGGTAACAGGTTGGCTGCACCCAAAAAGGTGGCGGCGAAGCGTGTTTGTGGGCGGCGATATAGCGCGTTGGGTGTACCGACTTCCAACAACTTTCCACCTTCAATAATGCCGATGCGATCCGCCAACTCGAAGGCTTCATCCTGATCATGGGTGACGAGGATCGTCGTTACATTGAGTGCGCGTTGGATTTCGCGCAAGTTTTGACGTAACTGAGCCCGAATTTTGACATCCAGCGCGCCAAATGGCTCATCCAGGAGCAAGACGCTTGGTTCATAGGCCAGGGCACGTGCCAGCGCCACTCGCTGCTGCTGTCCACCGGATAGCTGCCAGGGCATACGATCACCCAGGCCACCCAGTCCGATCAGTTGCAGCAGTTCATCCACGCGCTTATCGACCAGTGGGCGCGGCTGCTTGCGAATGTCCAACCCGAAACCGATGTTCTGGGCTGTGGTCATCTGCCGGAAAAGTGAGTAATTCTGGAATACGAAGCCGGTGTTACGGGCCTGGGGTGGCAAGTCGGTGACATCACGACCGTCCAGCGAAACACGCCCACAGTCTGCGGGTAATAAACCTGCGATCATACGCAGCAGCGTACTTTTGCCGCTGCCGCTTGCTCCCAGGAGTACGAACAATTCGCCAGTTTGAATTTCCAGCGAAACATTATCGACAATCAGTTGCTTGCCGTAAGTCTTGGTAATTTTATCCAGTATGATTGACATAAGCTGTCTGCTCCCTCACAACGCTGCGCCGCAGCAGACGCATGATCAGTAAGACTATGATAGCGGTTATCCCCAATAAAAGTGACATGCTGTAAGCGCCAATATCATTGCGGTCATTTAATGCGCGGAATACAAACATGGTGGCCGTTTCGGTTTTCCCCTCGATGCCACCGCCGACGACTGCGACTGCGCCGAATTCACCCAGCGCCCGCGCGAGTGTTAATATCACGCCGTACATTATACCCGGCCAGATATTGGGTAAAATTATCCGCCGGAAAGTCAGCCATTGGCTCGCGCCCATCGTATAGGCGGCGGCTTCTGGCTCGGTATCCAGAGTGGCGAGTACCGGCCCGACCTCACGGGTGACGAAGGGCAGCGAAACAAAGGTCATCGCCAGCAGGATTCCCGGCAGCGCGAACACGATTGGTATAGCTGTCGGGGAGAGCCAACCCTCACGTCCGAACAGCACAATCAATGAATATCCGGCGATAACCGGCGAAAATACAAAAGGAATATCGACCAGTATGTTCATCAAGCGGCGACCACGAAACCGCTGACGGGTGAGCACCCACGCGATGATGATGCCGAAGACGGTATTCAACAGCACTGCGCCTAATGTCATTAAGAAGGTGACTTGCAGGGCGTGGACGACATTGGGTTCGCTAAGGGCAGTCACGACTGGCACGATGCCATTTGCCAGCGCTTTTTGCACGATGGTGATGATGGGTGCAAGCAGCAGCACTGCTACATACAGCAGCGCGATGGCTAATAAGGTAATTTGCAGCGGTTTACGCGGGGTAATTTCACGCATGACGACGTGACTCCACCAGATCAACCGTCAGTGTGATGATAAAGGCGATCAGCAGCAGTACCACCGATACGGCGCTGGCAGCCTGCATATTGCCGCCTTCGACCTGCCCGTACAGATAAACCGTCGCGACCTGCGGACGGCTTGCCACAATCACAATGGCCCCGAATTCACCTAGGGCGCGGGCGAAGCTCAATAAACCACCGGTGACGACTGCCGGACGAATGGCCGGAAAAATCACGCGGCGGAAGGTGTACCAGTCGGATGCGCCGAGTGTTTGGGCCGCTTCCTGCTGGTTCATCTCGATGGTGAGCAGCACCGGTTGTACCGCACGGATGACGAACGGATAGCCGACGAACAACAGCGCGATGACGATGCCGGGAGGCGCGAACATCAATCTGATACCAAGAGATTTCTCGAAGAAGCTGCCGACAGTCGTTTGCGGACCATAGAGCAGCACTAACATCACGCCGGTGACCAGCGTGGGAATGGCGAAGGGAAGATCGACCAGCGTGTTCAAGATGTCTTTGCCGGGGAAGCGATAGGTCACCAACACATAGGCAGTCAGTGTGCCCATAATAACGTTGATCACGGTCATCAGGGCGGCAGTCCACAAGGTCAGCCAGATCGCATTCAGCGCGGCGGGACGTACCAGACTCGCCCAGAAGAGATCCAGACCGGAACGGAAGCCTTCAACATTGACGACGACCACCGGCACAGCGACGAAGGCTACCAGATAGGTGATGGCGGCCAAACGCAGTCCCCATTTCCCCCACGCAGGTTGTGCGCGGCGGGTTGGGATTTCGATTTCGCTGGTCGGTTCGAGCGGATAAGTCGTCATCATGCCCTATATTATGCAGGTTTCGTTCACAGGTTGCAGTGAGGGACGGCCTATCGGTCGTCCCCCAGTTGTCCTACTTCAAGGCCAAGGATTAGCCCTTCACGGCGGAAATGATGGCAGTAATGCTGCCATTATCCCCAAAGAAGGTCTTGCGAGCGTCGCTCCAGGACTTGAATTCTTCGATTGTGAATTGATCAGCAATAGGCGGGAAGGTCAGCGCGACAGCGTCGGCAGCAGCATCGGGAGCCGGTGTTGCTTCGACATTGACGTTAAATTGTTTGGCAACATCAGGGTTTACCGGACGGAAGCCATGTTTGGCGAAAATCGCCTGGCCTTCCGGCGACCACAGATAGTCGATAAAAGCTTGAGCCACTTCACGCGTACCGTGTTTGTCCACATAGGTATCAACCAATGCCACCGGGTTCTCGATGAGAATGGTGGATGTCGGGTAGACAACATCAAATTTGCCACCAGATTGCAGGCCGGCATAGATTTCATTTTCATAGGTGATAGCGACGTCACCAATACCGTTTTCGAACGTCAGGAAGCTCTCGCGGCCATCTTTGTCAAAGGCTGTCACATTGGTGATGAGCTTGGTCAGAAATTGGGTCGCGCCATCGTCAGTAGCATCAAATCCGGCCACATGCCCACGACGAGCTGCGCCGTAAGCACCCAGAATATTCCACTGCGCGCCACCGCTGGTCACAGGGTCAGGCGTGACAATTTGAAGGCCATCTTGAGCCAAATCCGCCCAATCTTTGATGTTTTTGGGATTGCCGGGACGTACAGCCAGCACGACTTCCGAGTTTGTGACAAAGCCTTTGTAATCTCCGGCTTTCCAATCGTGGGTGATCAGCTTGGCATCCACCAAACGCTGGACATCCGGCTCGATGGAAAGATCTACGATGTCGGCCTCGAAGCCGCCCACGACCGCGCGTGATTGCGAGCCTGATCCACCGTAGGATTCGAGGATATTGACCTGCTGCTTGGTTTGTTTGAGCCACTTGGCCTGGAAGGCCGGAATCACATCCCCGAAAGCTTCACGCGGGACAGCGTAACCCACTAAGGTCAAGCTAACAGGTGCGGGGGCGTCCTGTGCGGCAACCGGCGCAATGACGGTGACGATGAATAGTGCTACCAAAATTGATGTGATGCGAATAGTGCGTTTCATGGTTCATATTCTCCTTAAACTCGGTTCCTAAAATTACGATTGATGTGTGAAAACGATGGATTAACAACAGCTACAACAACCGTGGCTGCGACAACCGACCAGTTCACGCGCACGCAGGGGTGGCACAATCGATCTTGGGACGGAGTAGAGATACATTCGTCTAGGCCCTTTCTTAATTCTGTACGCCGCGCATGAGAACACGACTGACTTCGGGACGGGTAAATTCGACCGGCAGCAGTTCGCCGCGCGAAAGTTTTTCGCGCACCTGCGTTCCGCTAAGGACGACGTGTTCGCTCTTATCATGCGGGCAGGTCTTCAAGCTAACAACCTGACCACAAGCCTTGCAATAGAAGGTGTGCTCGAAAAACAGCGGCGTGATGCCCAGTTCTTCTGGCGCAAATTCATCAAAAATATAGTGGGCATCGTAGCTGCCGTAGTAGCTGCCGACACCCGCATGATCACGCCCTACAATAAAGTGGGTGCAGCCGTAATTCTTACGGGCGATGGCGTGGAAAATGGCTTCGCGCGGGCCAGCATAACGCATGGCTGCCGGGAACACACCCAACAACACCCGTGATGCCGGATAATACGAACTCAGGATGGCTTGATAACTTTCGACGCGCACTGCTGCTGGAATATCGTCCGACTTGGTTTCGCCGACGAGCGGGTGGAGCAGCAAACCATCCACAATTTCCAGCGCCGTTTTCTGGATGTATTCATGGGCGCGGTGAATGGGGTTGCGCGTTTGGAAGCCCACGATACGGCGCCAGCCCCGTTCCGCGAAGATTGCGCGTGTTTGTTTGGGTGTATAGCGCAGTTCAGCGAATTCTTGTTGGGCACGCAGTGGCAAATCGATTACGTCAACCGAGCCAGCCAGCAGCACCTCACCCTGTTTGTACAGGCGCGCTACACCGGGATGTTTTTCCTCGGTGGTACGGTAGACATTTTGGGCTTCAACTTCGCGGTCATAGGTGTATTTTTCGCTGACGTTCAAAATCGCCAGCACACGTTCGCTGCCTTCGGCCTGTTCGACCAGGGCAACTGTTTGTCCGGGTTGAATACGTGCGCCTTGCTCGGCACTGATGGCGAGTGTTACCGGGATCGTCCACGGTAAGCCATTAGCCAGACGCATATTGTGGACGACCGAGGTGTAATCAGCCTGCCCCATATAGCCGGTAAGCGGACTGAGGCCACCGGTAGCGATCATTTCCAGATCAGCCAAATTAAGGTCGCTCAGAATGATCCGTTCGAGGCCAGCGGCCTGTTGGATTGCTGCGTCGCGCGCATCGCCGGTTAGCTGACGGTCAATCAATGTACCGCCGTGCGCGGCGATTTGCGGAAATGTCTTGGTCATGAGGCGGCTTCCACTTCCAATGTCGGAATTAGATTATTCTGTTCCAGATAGGTGATGATTTTACCCACACTTTGTTCAAGCGTTTCTTTGTCGGTGTGGAGGGTGATTTCGGGATTTTCCGGTGCTTCGTAAGGATCATTGACGCCGGTGAAACCTTGAATTTGGCCTGCGAAGGCTTTGGCGTACAGCCCTTTGACATCACGGGCGGCACACACTTCCAGCGGCGCATTGACGTAAACTTCAATGAAGTTAGTGGTCTGCTGGCGCACATTGTTACGGGCTTCACGGTAGGGTGAGATGAACGAGGCCACTACGCCGACCCGATTGCGGGAGAGCAGTTTGGCGACGAAGCATACACGCTCGATATTCTTATCACGGTCCTCTTTGCTAAAGCCCAGATCACGTGTCAATCCTTCACGGACGGTATCGCCGTCCAGCCGTTCGATGAACAAACCGCGTTCGTGCAGTTCGTTTTCCAACGCTACCGCTACGGTGGTTTTGCCTGCGCCAGAAAGTCCAGTTAGCCACAGAGTAAAGCCTTGTTGTGTCACAGTTCCAAATTCTCCTCAGTTTGCTTTGATATGGATACCACACCTGCTGCGGTACCTAAACTTAACCTGTTAATTGATCGCTCCAGGAGCGGTTTCAAGCTGTAATAGTTGATTATCAGTAAGGTGATTATTTGCAGAAGATGTTTTCGGATGACCTCACTTTATCGGCAGTGTGGTTTTGCAAGCAAACTTCGACCCCGGCGAACCCGGCAGAACAAGCGATTGGCATGGTAAATGCAGGGGACTTATTCAAGAGGTTTGCAGGTCGCAAGTATACACCTTCAACCCCAAATGGGTAGTGGAAGTCTACATATAAGATAGGCGTTGTCATGATTATTGCCATAGCCTTATAGTGCCGCAACGTGGATGCCGCACTCGGTTTTTTGGTGTCCTGCCCAACGTCCGGCGCGCTTATCAACCGCGTTCGGGATGGTCGGTTGGGTGCAGGGGTAGCAGCCAATACTGGGATAATTGCGGTCATGCAGCTTATTGTAAGGCAGTTCGTGCGCCCGAATGTACATCCAGATCATTTCCTCTGTCCATGTGGCGAAGGGAGAGAGTTTAACCTTGTTATATTTGGCGTCTAAGCTAATGACGGGTGTCGTTTTCCGCCCTGAAGATTGGTCACGGCGCAGTCCTGTAATCCATGCATCGTAGTTGGCTAATGCTTCGTTCAGCGGTACGGTTTTGCGTATTCCGCAGCATTGATCGGGATTGTGTGCCCATAATTCATCACCATGTAACCCGGCTTGCTGTGCGACCGTTAGGGCTGGCTTCACACGGATCAACCGTAGATTAAGCCGTGTTTCCAATTCATCCATCAGCGCGTAGGTTTCGGGGAAAAGCAGACCTGTATCGAGTGTTAAGACGGTCGTATCCGGCGCGACCTCGCTCAGCATATGCAGGGTGACGATACCCGTCGGTTGAAAGCTGGTGACGACAGCTAATTGATCGCCATAAGTGTCAGCGGCCCAACGCAAAACTTCCTGCGGATAAGCATTTTCAAACTGCGTATTCAGTGTGGCGAGATCGGTTGTTTGCTGGCTCATATTCCGTCCTGAAAAACACAATAAAAAAGCCCCGGTGTAGTCCGGGGCTTGCTGCGTTGGTTCGAAACCTGTTTTACGCGCGCCGAAGCGGACTACGGAGTTCGGTAGTCTTCATACACAGACAACACATCAAACCATTCGGGCGCATCGTCAACATCCTCATCTTAGCAAACAAAAACCCCAGCGTTGTTAGCTGGGGTTCGTGTTTTTTGTAGTCATTTGTCACTAAAAACACAAAGCCTTGCTACAACCAGTGGTCGTAACGGAGTTACACATACAACACATCGGACAACAAATTTGTAACATGAGCTTTGTTTTCACCAAATTTCACAATCTAGGTAGGATTATAGGCAGGCATATCAGTAATTGTCAAGCAATTGGCGCAAATTGGTAGCCAAATGGAAGCAACCTTACGTTTTAGCCGAACCACCTTAGACCCAAAGCCCGCAAGTCAACTACTGCGCCGATGACGGTCAAGGCAGGTGCTTGTAATCCGGCAGTCCGTACTTTTTCGGGCAAGGTCGCCAGTGTGCCTTCAACCAAACGCTGCTGTGGGGTCGTGCCCCATTCAATACAGATCGCAGACGTTTCCGGCTCGATACCTTCTGCCAGCAAGCGGCTGATGACCTCCTGTAAATGGCTGACACCCATCAACAGCACCAGCGTTCCCAAACGGGCGGCTGCGGCTAAGGCTGCGTAATCAATACTCGATTCAGGTTTGGTCGGGTCTTCGTGTCCGGTAAAGACAGTGAAGGCACTGGCGACCTGACGGTGGGTGACAGGCACACCAGCATATGCGGGTACAGCGATGGCGCTGCTGATGCCGGGTACAACTTCGAACGGAATGTTGGCGGCATGACAGGCAAGGGCTTCCTCACCACCGCGTCCAAACACAAATGGATCACCACCTTTGAGGCGCACAACCATTTTGCCCTGTCGGGCGTGTTCGATCAACAGGCGGTTGATTTCGTCCTGTGACAGACGGTGTTTGGTCGGGAGTTTGCCCACGTCAATGCATTCAGCATCAGAGCGCACTTCAGTCAGCAGTTCATGGGGAATCAGCCGGTCGTAGAGAATGACGTCGGCCCGCTGGATAAGATTTAACCCTTTAACCGTGATGAGTCCGGGATCACCGGGGCCAGCGCCTACCAGATACACTTTTCCAGTCATGCTTCGTCGTTATCCTTTATGGTTTTGAGCGCGGTGGAGAGCCACATATCACAGGGTTCGGGGCAGGACAAGAAATGTGGACTGCCAATACCGTAGTGGTAAAACCAGTCTGGCCGCCGAACACACTGCTTACACACATGATCGACAACGGCTTGCTGTGCTGGTTTATCAAGTTGAACAATATATTGATAGCGTCCCGTTTGGCGGGCGAGCAGTTCTCTCAGTGAACCGGAATTCGTGAACCCGTTGGCGAGTGCTGAAGGATATACCGTTTCGATCACAGCCAGCGCGCGTCGAGGATCGCCGTTGGTGAGTACGCGCCAACCCCGTGGTAAGTCGGTGCTGGTCGCCAGCGGACGAAAAGGATTTTCACGCACTTTTCGGCGTAGGGCGTCCGGCTCAAGAAGCGTTTCGGTCGGCTTATCGGCGTCATCAACGTGGCGTACGTCTTCGGCTGTGACGCGCAGTTGTCCGAGGACACCATGCCATTTTGACTGCATCAGCCCTGTGATAATGTTTTGCGCGGCGGTCGGGAAGCAGTCCCAACTCGACCCTGTGACTGGCGTTCTCAAGGGTGCGCCAGCCTCTCGTGCCAGTTCGAGAATGGCATGACGAAGATCATCTTCCACGCCGACGGGCTGTGTGTAATAGACTGTGCGACCGTTGACGGTAGCAGGCTTGGTCAAATCATGGCCGTCTAGGCCGAGTTCGCGTGGGACGTCAATGGTGGTGTGGGAACCATTCGCCAGAAAATAAGGCACCGCGATGATGTTGGGAGTAGAGGTCATCCGGTAAATATCGGCAATCGCGGGTGTGTCGTCCAGATAGAGGGCGGCTACCACGCGGGCTAAGCCAGCCTGACGAACAGCCTTGGCCTGTGCTTCAGTGGCTTTGCGGCTTTCAGGGTTGCGCCTGGTACTGTGGCCGATTAAAGCGATGGCGGTTTGGTCGGGAGCCGAGTTCAGCAAGCGCATGGCCGCTTCGATACGCTGCATGACGACCTGCCCCAAATAAGGATGTTCGCTGAGCGTGCGGGCATAACGGATAGTGCGCCCATCGCGTTGGGTGATGCTGCCTGTTAAGCCCATCTCAGCCGGGATGACCATTTGCGTGAAGTAGCCGCTTTGTGCAGTGAACATTGGCACAACCGTTATGTCGGTGGCTTCCAGCGAAGCAAAGACAGTGTGGAAGGAAGGCATCTCTTTCCAGAAGGCAGCGGTGATTTCGTCGGCCACGTTCATGGCTCGCAGCGCATCGACGTGACTCCAGACCAAGCCGGCTGTTTCGGGGCTGATGTGGGAGCCGTGTCCCGCCAGAACCAATGCAGATTTCATGCTGTGTTATTAAGCGCCTCGTGAATCATTTGGTCGAATATCTTCTTTGCGGATGCCGCATCGCCCTGCCTCAGACTATCCAGAATAGACGATTCAAGCACCCGATGCCAGAGTGCCGCCCGTTCCTGTTGGGATTTGACTCCTGTTTGTACCAGCGGGCGGGCTTGTGCCATCCATATAGAAAGAATTCCGTATTCCTCGTCAATGACCTCATCCACTTGGCGTTGCAAATGGGTGATGAGCGCCGGAGATGCACCACTTGTTGAAAGGGCTATTGTGATGTCGCCACGTTGGACGGCTGCCATGTTGATGAAATCACGTTCACCGTGTTCGTCGGCCACATTGACCAATGCGCCGAGTGCGCGTGCTTCGTCAGCGACTTGTTGGTTGACGGTTGGATTATTGGTGGCCGCGAACACCAGAAGTGGATGCAGGTCTGCCAGCATCCCTGAGATGTAGGCTGTTTGTATCACCGTGATTTTGTTGTCTTTGGCAAGTGCTGTCAATTCCGAATGCAGCGTAGCGCTGATAACCGTGACACGTGCGCCAGAGTCGCGCAAGCGGTCGACTTTACGGGCGGCGACTACTCCACCTCCGACGATGACACAGGAGCGATCTTCGAGGTTGAGCATGATGGGATATAGAGCGGACATGGTTCAGTCTCATATTGGACAATATATTGTAGCAAAGTGTAGTACACAGATCGACAATACACCGCGATTTTCATATCCGCTACAATAGGGTCAGTGGTACAAGTGTTCGCTTTGGCGAGGTGGCGATGCAACTTTCCCTATTCGAAGAAACCATCCATCCACAGGATCATTCCGCGCTGCAACGATGCCTGAAAGCCGAGGCCGTGTGCGTGGATATTGAGACCGATACACGCTGGCCGGGACACGGGCCGAAGCTGGATTATGGCCTGAGCTACTCGGCAGCGGTCACAGTGATCGCGCTGGCGTGGCCGGAAAATGGGAGCATAAGCAGCACCGTTTTGGCGGCTCCTTTTGATGAGAACGCGGTCGATTTTATGAAGGCCTTATTCGCGCGGCCTGTGCCGATTATCGCCCATAACGCGGTGTTCGATATGCGGCAGTTGAGCAAACTTACGGGCGGACTGATCCCAAATGTGATCTGGGATACCCAGTCGATGGCTCGGTTACTGCATCCCGAAGTCAATGTGAGTTACAGCCTGCTTTCGGTCGCGGCCATGCTGAATATCCCTGTGCCGGAGCGGCAGGAGTCGATGAAAGGGCAGCGCGGGAAACTGCATACCCTTCCGTTGGAATTGATCCTGCAATACGCGCAGGATGACGCCCGTTTGACGCTCCATATCTACCAGAAACAGCGAGCCTTTCCTGTGGATGCAGAGTTGATCGACTGGGAATGCCGCGCTTTACATGAATACTGCCGGATGGCAGCCGAGGGTATCCGGCTGAATGTTCCGTTTACCCAACAACGGCTGAGCGAATTGGGGCAGCAGCGCGAGGAACTGGCGAAACGCCTGCAAGCCGATGGTTTGCTGACACCGAGCAGTCCGAAAGCGCGCGTCAAATATCTGTACGAAACCAAAGGCATTCCCCTGCCCAAATGGGACCCGAACTCGTGGTACTTCACCCGCGCCGGACGACACCGCTTGTCGGCTAACCCCGGGGCACAGGTTGAACTTTCTGACCTGAGCACACGCTCGGATGTGATCGAGTCGTACCTCGAAGAAGGCAGCCCTTATTACGACCAGTTGAAAGATCTGGCGGCCTACGCGGAAGTCGATTGGTTGATCTCGACGCTGGAAGGGTTGATCGACCATGCCGAGTTGGATGGGCGGCTGCACAGCATGGTGACTATCGCAACTGAATCTGGCCGGCGAGCGTCGAGCTATCCCCATATGCAGAACTGGAAAATGCCAGCGATGGCTGGAGTGGCGATTGGTGACGAGGGCTTTACGCTGGTGGAGATTGACTACAGCAACGCCGAGAACGTGATGGCGGCCATGATCGCCGGGGATAGTAATCTGGCGCGGGCGTGCCAGGCGGAAGATTTTCATTCGGTGATGGGGGCAGAGTATTTTGGGCAGGCGTGGCAGCAGGCTGATGCGACCGAGCGTAAACGGCTGCGAACACTGTCTAAGAAGATCACTTACGGGACGGCCTATGGCATGGGGGCGAAACGGCTGGGTGAGAGCATCAGCGTATCGACTGAAGAAGCCAAGCGGATTATGAGAGCTAAGGATGCGGCGTTCCCGCGCGTGACCTATTGGCGTGGCATCGCGCAAAAGCAAGTGACCGATACCCACCAACTGAAGTTGTGGACAGGGCGTCCGGTGGCGGTTCCCTCGGCCTTCGTGGCATGGAATTACATCTGCCAGGGCGGGGTGAGCGAGATGCTCAAACGGGCGATTGTGGTGGTGTCGGAGACGTACCGCGCCAAAGGGATGCGTTCGCGGGTGGCGCTGGATATGCATGACGCACTGATTTTGGAAGTGGCGCACAACGAATGGGACGAGGCGCTCTACATAGCCAGCCATATCATGGCGACGATTGCGCCGGAGAAGCAGATTCACCGGACAGATCCTCCGATCCGGTGGGTGGCCGAGCCGAACCTAAAAGAAAATCCGCACAAGTGGGGGGCGGAGCAGTGGCATCCGTAGAGTAAGGTCGCCTCTATCAACAACTTCTAGATAACAATTTCATTCAAATTAGGTTATGAAATATGTCAAGCACGCAAGCGGGGCATGTGTTGGATAATCCGGTTTGGCACGCCCTGAACAGTCATCATGCCCATATCGCCATCGGTACAGAATTGGCTAAGCGTTATCCTACGGACGTAAGCATTACATCGGCAATAGCCGATCATAGTGATGCCGCCATAAAGGATCTAACACGGCTTATCGCTTCCGGCGAGACTGTCGGCGTATTACAGGCTCATTTGCCGGACGAGATTGCCGAATGGACGATACAACGCACTGTGCGATTGGATCAATTGGTATGCGAAGCACGCGTTCCGCAGCCCAAAACCGACCTAGATGTAGTGGAACTCAGCCTTGCAGATGTGCCTGATATGTTCGCGGTGATTGCTTCAGCCCCCCATCCTGCGCCATTTTTCCCACGAACGGTTGCGATAGGCCGCTATATCGGCATTCGGCAGCAAGGGCAATTGGTGGCGATGGGTGGCGAACGCTATCATTTGACGGGTTACTGCGAACTCAGTGGCATCTATACCCATCCCGACTGGCAAGGCCGGGGTTATGCGCGCCTGTTGACCACTATTCTGACCAGTGCGATTTGGGATCGCGGCGAAACGCCCTTCTTACATGTTTATCCCGACAATGCATCGGCCTATCATTTGTATGAAACGATGCACTTCCGCAAGCGCTGTAACATGGTGGGACATTATATGAGTCACGCCTAAATCTCTATCGGTTTTTTATAACTATATATTATTGTACCCCAACAATAATCAGGGTATTCTTGAGCCGAAATCCCCGGTATTTGCCGTTCAAGGATGTCGAAATGTCAACAACGCAGGTTGGGCATGTATTGGATAATCCGGTTTGGTACGCGTTAAATAGCTATCATGCGCATTTTGCGTCGGGTACTAAATTGGTAAAACGTTATCCACCAGAAATCAACATGGCTGTGGCCTTAGCCAATCACAGTGATGCCGCTATCCGCGATCTGGAGAAGATGATCGAACATGCCGAGTCCATCATTTTATTCGAGGCCAATCCGCCTCAAAACCTACCGGGATGGGTCGTGCAGCGAGCCTTAAAGGGCGTTCAATTGGTTTGCGATCAGCGTTCCCCTCAACCGGAGAGTAACCTCCAAATTGTTGAGCTGAATAAATCAAACGTGCCGGAAATGCTAAACCTGATTGAGTTAACACATCCGGGTCCGTTTGCGTCGCGAACGATTGAGATGGGGCGTTTTATTGGCATACGTCAACAGGGCCAATTGGTGACGATGGCGGGTGAGCGCTTCCGTTTGACAGGCTATTGCGAGATCAGCGCTGTGTGTACACACCCGGCTTGGCAAGGCCGGGGTTATGGGCGCTTTTTGACGAGTGTGCTGGTCAACGGGATTTGGGATCGTGGTGAAACGCCCTTCTTGCACGTATTACCTGAAAACACGGTGGCTTATCATCTATATGAAAGCATGGGCTTCCACAGACGATGTAACATGACGGCAAACGTGATGCTGCGTATATAACCAGTGGTGCAAGTGTGAGTTGTGATCTTTTGTAACCCTCTCTGCACACTGTTTTTCGCCCAAAAAGAGTGTCCTAAAGCCCTTCTCCCTTGCGTGCGGGGGAGAAGGGTTGGGATGAGGGGGCTAGACTTGCACCATTGGTTATATAGGTTCATCATTTCCAATTCAAGCGGGGTAGGATGTCAGCGACACACGTGGGGCATGTGCTGGATAATCCAATTTGGCACGCGCTCAACAGCCATCATACGCGGTTTGCGTTGGGTACTGATTTGGCAAAACGATATCTGCCGGGAGTAGGGATTACTGCCGCATTTGTGGATCATAGTGAGGCAGCCCTGCACGACCTCAGACAAATTGTAGCTGTTGGGGAGACAATCGTCGTCCTTGAGGCCGATTTGCCCGAAGATTTTGTGGGGTGGACAATACAGCAATCGTTTCGACTCGATCAATTGGTTTGTGAGACACGCCTTCCGCTACCAGAGACTAGCCTCGAAATTATTGAGCTAAATGCCTCGGATGTGCCTGAAGTAATGGCTCTGATTGATTTCGCGCATCTGCCATTTTCCCCTCGCGCGATGGAGGCGGGGCGCTATATTGGGATTCGTCAGCAAGGGCAACTGGTGGCGATGGCAGGTGAGCGCACCCATTTGACCGGTTATTGCGAGATTAGTACCGTTTGTACGCATCCCGATTGGCAAGGTCGGGGTTATGCGCGCCTTCTGACCACCGTTATTGCAAATGGAATTTGGGAACGTGGTGAAACACCCTATTTGAATATTCTTCCTGATAACGTGTCTGCCTATCGTTTGTATGAGCATATGCATTTCCGCAAACGCATGAGCATGAATGGATATGAGATGTGTCCTACATAATTAACAACAATCAAAAGGGCGACGGATCAGGTCGCCCAACAACGCTAGCAGTATGAGGCTGTGGATCTAGAGTGCAGGGACAGGCTGGCGGCGATACTCGGCTTTGAGCGCATCCACGCGCTGGTTGAAACCATCGGGCACATAAACATCCTCCACGACGACCGGACGGAACATGGTCATGAAGTCGTCGGGGTGATGGGTGGAGCGTCCAGTTTGCAGGCTGATATAGGTGAATTCGATCCAGGCGACGGCCTTGAGACGTTTGGCGGCGCTGTCGAGCATCAAGCCTTCGACCACCAGCACACTATCGGTCATGTGGACGAGGCGCGTACGGATGAGGATCTGTTCCTGTACGCTGGCGGGGAAGAGATAGGCCAGTTGGTTTTTGGTGACGACCCAGCCCTGCTGCGTGCGCTGCGTTTCCTTGAAAATATCAAAGTTATAGAACTGCTTGAGCTGATCTTCACGGGCGTTCATGAAGTAGTCGATGTAACGGGCGTTGTTCAGATGCTGGAACGGATCACAGTCCTGGAAGCGAATGATGGCGCTGGTTTCCAATTCTCTGGGCAGTGTGGTTTCGATGGGCATGTTTTCTCCTTAAGATATGCGACTAAACGGTCTCTTTTTTGGCGAATGAATTTCGGAGGAGGCAGGCCTCCTCCCTACACGTGTAATTTCTCTGTTATGGTCGGACGCTGGTATCGAGATAGGTTTGGAAGTATTCGACGGCGCGGTTCATGTGGCGCGGATCGTCGTAGAGTTTGCTCAACATGATGGCCCCTTCCAGCGTGGCGATGAGGAAGGTGGCGAGGTCATCTGGCACGATTTCAGGGCGGATTTGACCGCGTTCGATGCCTTTGGTAACGGTGCGGATGACGTATTCGCGCCATTTATCCATCGCGCGGCGGGCATGATCGCGCAGCAAGGGATGGGTGTCGTCGGCCTCGATAGCCGTGTTAAGGATAGGGCAACCTCCGGCGACCGGCATTCCATCGGGCATGGCACGGTAAACGCCGACAATCGCGCGGAGGCGATCAATGGCATCACGTTTGTCTTTGAGGGCGTTGACGAATTCCAGTTCGACCAGGCCGACCGCATAATCGAAGGCTTCCAGAGCGAGGTCGTCTTTGGTGTCGAAGTGGCGGTAGATGCCGCCTTTTTCGAGGCCGGTTGCCGCCATAATGTCCGCCATCGACGCACCGGAATAGCCTTTGCGATTAAAGACTTCGGCGGCACGCTGCAAGATCATCAGGCGGGTTTCATCGCCTTTTTTCAATGCGCTATCCTTTGAGACTGATCGGTTTCAAATTGAGGATATGCGGAATGGGGGATTTTGTCAA
>JBGAHG010000017.1:0-176501 GCA_044226325.1 Aggregatilineales bacterium | reverse complement strand
TCCTTCAAGCCCTGCTGATATTGGATGCCGATGGCCGCGCAGCCGAAATCATGGGCGATACGTACTGCCGCGATGTACATCTTGCATTGTTCAAGAATTTGCTTGTCAGTCAGTTCAGTGATCTCATCCTTGCCAGTGACGAAGTTGACGCCGTGATCATCCAACCATTGGCGCACTTTCTTGGCTTCCGAGTCTTTGACTAGTTTCATACCGGCCACCAGCGCTGATTGGCTCAAGCGTTCCTTGTAAATGCCAAGTGGATTCATCAGCTCGTCATCGATGATGGCGTTGTACATACCCATACAGCCTTCGTCGAAAATGCCGATGATGGCCTTGTCATTTTGCAGCTGTGCCGCTAATGCCTCGCCGAGGGCACGTTCAGCCTTTGGCAGCTTGCTCTTCTTCAGATCCTGGACATGGCTTTGATCGTGGGTGATCTTGCCTGTCTTGATCCATTCCCGAATACCTTTGAGGAAGAACTCGTCTTTGAAATCTTCGCTCCAAATGCTGCTGTATTTCACGCCCATTTTGGTCAGCGAGCCGTTCAAATTCAACAGCCCGACCAACCCCGGCCATTGACCGCTCCAGTTAGCGACCGTCAGAATTGGCCCACGATGGGAACGGAGACCGGCCAGCACATGATGACTGTACTGCCATACGGACTCGGCGATAATCAGCTTGGCGTCGGGCGGAATGTTCTTGAAAACATCCATTCCCATACGCTGATTCCAGATGAAGCCATGCTTCAGTTCGGGGTCGTAGGCGTGACCGCGCTTGACCTTGATGCCTTCCTTCTTGAAGGCTGCGATGATTTGCTTTTCCATGCCATCCTGCGCTTCCCAACCTTTCTGGTTAGCGGAGTGACGCAGATCACCACTGGCGATTAGGATGGCCTCATCGGATTTGATGGGCGCGGATTCATGCAGTTGGGGAAGGGTATAAGTTGCCATGTAATGCTCCTTGAAAAACGGCGGCTTGTATCAGAAACAAACTGCCTATTTAAAAAAATAAACGACGGACTGAAACGGGTATTTATAATGTGAATTAAAACTCCTCGGAAATTGATCTTAACCATGCTTAATAGTATAAGTATGGATTATACGCAGCGTTTGCAGCTTCACAACCACGCGATGGTCTTATTGAGCGAAGAATCCGAAATCCATATAGCTGTAATGCTTGCCATCAATGGTAAGCGTTCCATGTTCCTTAAACACAAATACACTCGGATCATGACGTTTAAACTTTTTCTTTAAACTGCTCCACTGGGATTTACTCGGCTCGCTTTGCCCCGCTTGCAACACGAAATATGCAGGATCAAACGACACTCGGTAATGCCCGTCATGATGCGCTACCAGTTGATGCAGATACGAATGATCGCTGTGAGAGTCCAACATCAGCACACGGTGAACCAGCGCCATCACCTGATCACGCGGGCGTTCTCTAAATGTAGGCAGGTCTTTCATCATTAGTCCTTATTGACTAGAACATTAGTAAATAATTCTAACTCGATTATGATAGAACTAATGTTTAATCTTGATTTTAGTGAAGAATCATAGGGGAAATTATGCGAATTGCAAAGGTTAGCATTAAAAATTATAAAAGTTTTCGTGATCTGGAAGAAATATCTTTTACATCGGGATTTAATGTGATAGTTGGGCAAAATAATGTAGGCAAAACTGCTTTAGTTGAAGCACTCAGTCTAAATTTTGGGTCGTTTCCACACCGCAGTTTATATACCCTTCCCCGATCTTCTACACGACTTGATACTGCCTCAGTCGTTGATATTACATTAAGGTTCAAAAGAGATGAATTATCAGATTTATTGAAGGACAGTCGCATTTCTTTTTCTGTGCCCGTATCGCCTCAAAGCGATATTCCGCTATTTGACCAGGCTCGATACATTGTTGAGGAGCTATATACTGGTCTTGACATTATTTATTCGTACGCGAACGGTAGCCTCGTTGACGCAAAAGTTGCGAAACATGTGAACTACACACATTTTGAGGCATTTCAAATCAATATTGATACTGACTTTCGGATGATCACAACTACTACTGGTGCTAAACCCAATGATGCTTTTATATACCCATGGGCAGAAAGTTTCAGGAAAAGTATTTATAAATTTTCTGCTGAAAGACTTAATGTATCAGAACACCTAATTGGCAAGAGCAGGATTTTGGCACCGGATGCCCGAAATCTGGCTGAAGTTCTTCACAATCTTCAAACTGAGAATCCTGCATCGTGGACGGATTATGTTAATAGAGTTCGAGAAATTTTTCCGGATGTTAGATATGTTACGGTACCGCGCAAACTTGATGATGCTAACAAAGCACACATTCAAATTTGGACGCTTGATGAAGCAACGCGGCGAACTGACCTAACTATGTCTCTCAATGATTGCGGCACTGGAATAGGGCAAGTACTGGCAATGCTATATGTTGTGCTTACTTCTAACTCTCCAAGAACCATAATTATTGATGAACCTCAAAGTTTTCTTCATCCGGGAGCTGTGAGAAAATTATTTGGAATACTTAAGACGGATTATTCTGAGCATCAATATATAATCACGACTCATTCTCCAACTGCTGTTACCGCTGCCAACCCACAAACAATTTTGCTGATACGAAAAGAGGAGAGTGAAAGTAAAGTAACCACTATAGATGTCAATAGAACTCGGCAGATGCAATTGTTTTTATCAGAAGTCGGTGCAAGACTTTCTGATGTCTTTGGTTCTGATAATATTCTTTGGGTTGAAGGGCCAACTGAAGAAAAATGCTTCCCATTAATTGTATCTGAAGTACTTAAAAGACCCTTATTGGGTACCACGATTCTAGGAGTTATTCACACGGGTGATTTTGAAGGTAGACACTCGGAACTTATCTTTAAAATCTATGATCGCCTAAGTCAAGGCATGGGATTACTTCCCCCTGCAATTGGTTTTGTTTTTGATCGGGAAGGGCGTAAACCAGAAATAATAGGTGAATTAGAAAATCGTAGTGCAGGTACGGCAAAATTTCTTATACGTCGATTGTATGAAAATTACTTAATTAATCCAAGTGCAATCGCTTACGTGATTTCAAATTTCGATTTATCCCGAGCTCAGGCTGTTACATCACATGAAATAACAACTTGGCTTGACGAAAACAGATGGGGTGATAAATATTTTAAGCGTATACCAAATTATGCCGAATATAAAAAGGCAAAAGCAAAAAATGATGAGATTTGGTGGCACAGAAATGTACATGGAGCAGACTTATTGATGGATTTGTTTAATGAATTATCTGATGCGCGTTTACCATATGAAAAGGTTGTATATGGTGAAGCGCTAACTCGCTGGCTCATAGAAAATGAAGCCGACGATTTACAAGAAGTAGTAGGTTTGCTTAAATCTGTTTTAAATCGCGAAATATCATAAGCCGTCTGTCCTACACATACCCTCCCTAAACCATGATATTATAGGGACGCTTGATAACCGAGTGGGATAAAGGATAGGGATGGACACGTTTTTTGGTGTATTGTCAGTATTTTTACTGGTCGCAACCAATGGATTTTTCGTAGCAGCAGAATTTGCGCTGGTGGGGGCGCGGCGCACACGCATCACGCAGCTCGCCAGTGAGGGGAGTCGGGCGGCTAAAGTCGCCCAGACCGCGATGCAGCATCTGGACAGTTATATTGCCGCTACCCAATTGGGTATTACCCTCTCGAGTCTGGGACTTGGTTGGGTGGGTGAACCCGCCGTTGGTCACTTAATCGAACCGCTGTTGGATCATTTTATACCAAAGGAAAGTATAGCGACTGTAGGTTCGGCCATTTCGTTTGCCATCGCCTTTTCCATTGTTACCTTACTGCACATCGTTATGGGCGAACTCGTACCCAAATCAATTGCGCTGCAGCGCCCTGAAGCAACTGCACTGGTGGTTGTACGTCCCGTGCGCTGGTTTTTGCTGCTGTTCCGCCCTGTCATTCGCCTGATGAATGGCCTCGGTAATGGTATCGTCCGTATGTTGGGTTTTGAGCCATCTGGCGAACATTCCTCAGTTCATTCAGCCGAAGAATTGGAAATGCTGGTGCATTCCAGCCGCGAAGCAGGATTGTTGCAAGAGAGCGAAGAGGTTTTGCTGCGGCGTGTGTTCGATTTTAGTGACATCACGGTAGAAGAGATTATGCAGCCGCGCGTGAATGTGGAAGCCATCGCCAGCGATGCGCCATTTTCGTCCATTTTGGAGATAGTGATTTCCAATAAACACTCCCGTTATCCAGTTTACGAAGAGAAAATCGATAATGTGGTAGGGCTGCTGCTGGCAAAAGATTTGCTGGACGTGGTCATGCGGAAGCCTCAATTGCTGACGGATCGCACCCAGGTGGCAAATCTCAAGCCGTATCTGCGTGATCCTTTATTTGTACCGCAAACGCTGGGTGTCGATACGCTGCTGGAACGGATGCAGGAAACCAAAACTCACCTGGCCGTTGTGATTGATGAATACGGTGGTATGGCGGGTGTCGCAACCATGGAAGATATAATCGAACAACTGGTAGGTGAAGTGCAGGACGAATACGACGAAGAAGAAGAGGATGCAATCCATACCGAAGGTAACGAGATCGTCGTTGATGGCCTAATGAGCCTAAATGAAGCGATCGAACGTTTCGGTAAGCCAGAAGGCGAACCTGCATCAACGACGCTGGGGGGGTACATCGCCGAAGTGCTGGATCGTATTCCGGAACCGAACGATACGGTAGCATTTGCTCAGTACGATGTGTCTGTCGAAGAAATGGACGGTATGCGCGTGGCGAAAGTGCGGTTTGTCAAACGCCCGGTGCCGCCCTCGGCTGAATCGGATGAAGCGCCCGAAAGCCAGCCTGCAAACTCTGAATTCTAATGCCGGGTGTATAATGCGGCAGTAATTGAACATGCGGAGTTCGGATTTCATGCGCCTAGTATTTCCCTTAATCCTTGCACTCATATCCGGTTTATGCGCGGCTTGTAGTCCATCGGCTGCACAAACGGTTGCGGTTACAACTGAAGCGACTATTGCGTTGACGACTACACCACCGCCAACCCTGGCGCGGGTCGAAAATACGCCTGAAGCGACCAGCAGTGTTTCGCCAAGTTTACATATTTGGTGGCCGGATGCGCTCGCCCCGACCAGCAATGAAAAAGCAGGTTTGATACTGGCTGATTATGTAGATACATTTCGGGCGACCATCCCCGAATTGTCCGTCGAACTGCGCCTGAAAAAAGCACAGGACTCCGGTGGCATTATTGAAACACTCCGGACAGCTTACGTGGTTGCACCTGATGCGTTACCGGATATCACACTGCTGCGCCGAAGTGATCTACTTGCGGCAGTCGATGCTGGTTACATTCAACCGATGCAAGGGCAAGTCACTTCAGCTGTTTTAGGTGATTTGTATCCGGCAGCCCTGGATCTGGGACGTGTCGAGGGGACGCTCTATGGGCTAGCTTATTCGCTGGATGTCGAACATATTGCGTACCGCCCGGTGGTGCTGAACGGGAACTTTGCACACTTTGCTGATGTCCTCAAAGACAAACAGAAATTTGTTTTTCCGGCGGGTGTGACCGAAGGTTTGAGCGATGTCCTATTCTTGCAGTATCTTTCGGCAGGCGGCACACTTAACGAATTGACACAAGGCAGGCCGAATGCCGATGCACTGCTTAAGGTGCTGACGTTTTATAAACAGGCGGTTGATAACGCCATCATTGATCGCAGTGTACTGGATTATGCTCGCCCTGATGATTATTTATTTCAACTTGCACAGGGCAAGTTTGATGCGGGGATGATCACATCCACCCAATATTTGAATCTGCTTTCCAGTGGTCAGTCGTTAGAGCCTGCGCCTATCCCGCTAGCGGACGGCGAACCATCAACGGTCGTCAATGGTTGGATGTGGGTCGTGGTCACCAAAGATAAAGATAAGCAAGCGCTTGCGTTACGTTTTGTTGAATGGATGCTGGATGCAAACCGATTGTCGTCCTACAGCCGGGAGATTAATATGCTCCCTGCGCGGCGGGCGGCGATGCGCCTGTGGGATGCCGGCACATTTACGGATCTGGCGAATCACTTGCTGGCAAATGCCCGTCTACCCCTGACCGGCGCCGATTCGGGAACCCTGCGCGCAATGGAAAATGGTCTAGCAGCAGTTATATCGGGGCAGCGGAGCCCGGAAGAAGCTGTTAGTGACGTGGTTGAACAATCCAAGAAGCCCTGAGCGTTTGGTTACTTGACACCCGCGCTGATCAGGGCTGCTTTTAGCATGTCCAGCTTAATCGGTTTCATGAGATAACCGGTAGCACCTGCATCCGTAGCTTCGGCGGTCATAGGGGGGAAATGCGCCGAAATCATGATAATCGGTGTGGTGCGGGTAGCCTCGTTTAAGCGCAGTTTGCGACAAATCTCCAGACCATTATCATCCGGCAGCATAATGTCGAGCAGCACCAGATCAGGCTCTTCATATGCCAGTTTATCCCATGTTTGGCGCGCGGATAGCGCCGTAATTGCTTGATGCCCGATCAGTTTGAGGAATGTGCTGAGCATCTCACAGGTCAATTGCTCATCATCGACAACCAGAATTTTCGCCATACGAACGTATATCCTTGCAAAGAGCCGACGCTGGATAGAAGTGTAATTAAAAGTGTTATTACCCGCAGCAGGACATAAGTCAGCCTTGTTTAGGGCGGCACTCACCAAAAACGACTGTTACGCCTTCAAATTCTTCTCATACAGACGATGTGTTTTGTAAATCGTCGAGCCAAAACTCAACGCAATACTAACCATGTTTTCGTTGACCTCTAAAATCCAGCCCGAGTCTGAATGCTGGATATTGGGAGCCTTGAGCAGTGCCATCAACACATAATAATATAGCACTGCATCCACCCCTTTGTTGCGAAAGGATTCTTTCACACCCATAAGTGGGATGCGGGCCGTGTCAATAATCGGGCGGATTTTCCAGTACCAAAGCGCCCGAACCAATGATACGACCTCTGGCACACCGGGACGCGGGTTGGCAGCCTTCAAAACCTGGTTGAAATCTGGCACGCCCATCACAAAGCCCGCCGGTTGTCCGTCAACCTCAGCAAAAAAGGCGAAGCGTGAATCGAAGAATTGGCCCAGGCTGTTGACCATACCATCCAACTCTTTAGGTGTCATGGGTGTGAAGCCCCAATTTTTATCCCATGCTGCGTTATATAACTCTTTGAAAAGATTGAACTCCTCTTTCAGCCGCTTGTTGTCAATCTGCCGCACCGTGATTTTATTGCGTTTCATCACAGCTTTGGTCAGCCGTTCTAATCGCTCTCCGGTGGCATGTTCGGCGGCACCCTGTCGGCTGAGATGAAAGCTGAACACATCCATCGACTTGGTGAAACCGGCCCCTTCAATCAAGTTTTTATAGTAGGGCAAATTATAGGGCATCAGCAGCACCGGACGCGTAAAGCCATCGACCAGCACGCCTACGTCTTCATGGGTAGTAAAGGTTTGTGGACCGCGAATGGCATCATAGCCTTTGGCCTTCACCCATTCCGCAGCGGTATTGAGCAGGGCACTCGCGGCCTCCTGATCGTCAAACACCTCGAACGCGCCAAACCAGCCGACATGTTCCTTGTGATATTCGTTGTTGCGGTGGTTGATGTAGGCCGCAATCGTGCCGACGATTTTATCGCCTCGCCATGCCGCGAAGTAATCACCTTCCATATATTCCCAGCTTGGATTTTTGTGTTTGTCCAACTGGTCGCGCCGCATCGACAGCAGCGGCGGAACCCAATTGGGGTCGTTCTTGTAGATGGTCCATGGGAATTCAAAGAACGCTTTGAAGTCAGCCGCGTTTTCGACCTTACGAACGGTTACCGCTTGTGACATACAACTTTTTCCAGTCTAGAATTTGGATAATAGGCATTTCATGAATGGCTGATTTTGATATGTTAACAGTGCGGTTGATAATATTACTCTCTTTTGGCGCTGCCGCAAGAAAATGCCTTGACAGCCTGCCGACCGTTTGCTACCATTCTGAGCATCTTCCGCAGTAGCTCAACGGCAGAGCAACCGGCTGTTAACCGGTAGGTTCCTGGTTCGAATCCAGGCTGCGGAGCAAGCCCAACGCCCTGCATTTTGTGGGGCGTTTTCGATTCTAATTCACGTTATTAAAAAAGGTCTTTGATACGAATATGGTTACTGCTTCAAACAGCCTTGATTTCTGGCAGAATCCGGTCGGCGTGGACATCCTCCACGATCCCCTCAAATTCCTGTACATCACCGATGAAGCTGAGCATATGATGGTGTCGTGGCTGGCACATCGCGTGTTTGAATATCAACAAAAGTATGTTGGTACTGAACGCCAATTTACCAAAATGATTATGATCACGATGGGTGCGTTATTGCCGGGTGTGCTGCTGCAAGATTACATCACCCACTGTGCTACGCCGGAAATGCCCAACATTGAATTCGGGACGTTCGGCGTCAAGTGCTATATCGGGCCGGGTCAGCCGCTTCAGTATCCCGAGATTGTCCAGCCGCTCTCGATTGATGTGCGGGGTCATACCGTCGGCATGGTCGAGGACTTGATCGATCTCGGCGGCACAGCCCGTTTTGTGCGCGACACGCTGACATCAGAGAAATATGGCGCACGCGAGATCGTCATTATTGCGCCTTATCGCAAGAGTGCAGCCGCCACGCATGACATGGAGTCGATTACCTTTGGCATGATTCCGCACGATACATGGGTCATTACGCCCCGTGAACGCGTCGAAACCATGATCAAACGTGTGCCATTCTGGGCGCGACAGGGCGCTGATCGTGCGACGTGCATCACCAATTTGCGCCGTATTGGCTATCCACAGTATTTGATTGACGACTGGTTTGATACTGCGTGGATGCGTGTGGATATTTAGGCTGAAGTAACTATTCCCACTTCAGCCTATCGTGTTCGTAAATTACGCTGCCGGAGCCGCTAATAAGCCAAGCTGTTGCAACCAGCCTAAACGGTTGTATTCCTTATAATCCGCCATACCGATGCCATCTTTGTTAAAACGCACAAAAACATTGATGACGAACAGAATCGGTTTGCCGGTGGCCTCAATCGTCACGCCATCCTGTGAGATTTTCTGACCGAATGTGCCTGTATAAACCAGCCGACCCGCCAGCCAATCGCCTTCGGCTACCGTCACATCCATGCTGACGTGCAAATCCGGCACGACTTTGCGGAAAACCTCGACAACCGTTTTGAATGTGTCGCGCGTAAAGTTGCCGAAGGGTTCATGCGTCAAGTAATCAGCAACCATATATTTGTCTATGGCCGTTAAATCGCCCTTGTTGAGCGAATCGTCAATCACGCCGGCATAACCATCTTTATGGGCTTGCTCCATACTGGTCGATACGGTTTCCCCTAATACGATCGGCTCGATTTTGCCTGTGACCAATGTGCTGCTGATGTAGGCGGGCAAATCCGGCGCGGCATCCATTTGTATTAATAAGCTCAGGCGATCAAAAGCTGTGAAATCCTCAACAATTTTGCCCTCGTCGTTAAAGCGGTGCAGGATGTTAAAGGATAGCTGGATCGGTTTGTTATTTGGCTCAATGACTTTGTCATCCAGAACAAACTTATCGTTAAATGTGCCGCTGAAAATGACACGGCTGGCTGCCCATTCTTTTTCTGCGATAATCACTTCCGGCGTGACCGTGAAATCTGGCATGGCCGAAACCCACGCATTGATGAACGTTTTATAGGCGGTCAGATTAATGTCTTCACCAAAACCGTGGTTGACATAATCCGATGCGTAGCTGGCATCCAGGAGATCTACATCGCCTTTCGCGATGGCTTTATCGTAAATCTGGTGAAGTGTTTCTTTGTGCTGGGCGGCGGTGTCATCTGCTGCGTTTACGGATACAAGGCTCAGGCTGCATACTGTAACGACCAGCAATAAAAGTTGTAAAACGGATTTAATCTGATTGTGCCGCATTTGTTTTTCCTATAGATGAGAAAGTGATGGGAACAAATGCAGTATAGTGGTTCTTCGTTTTCAGGGCAATTTGGCTGAATGGTGGACCTGAACAATTGAATCGGAATAGCTATCTGGGGCTCATCCGTTACGCCTTTGATCGGTATTCAAGCCAATGACAAGTCTAGACTATGCCGACTTGGAATAATTTTTAACTGTGCGTTTTATCTTTATATTTTGAGTCATCAAAATCTTTATATCTTATTTCGAGTATCTTTTTCACAGTTAGCTCGAGGTCTTTGTGATATTTTTCTTTGTTCATCGCCAGCGCAGTGAGAAATAGCAGTTTTTCTAAACTAATGATCAGGTAGTCGTCCTGCTCCAACGCTTTCTCTGACAAATACGCATAATCAAAAAGGCAAATTGTTTTCCATATTTCAAAATCAAACACACAAACTCCAAAATCGCCCCAAAGATCTTTCAAATTCTTGGGATATAATTTTGCCAACGCCTCATAATCGTCTTTTGTAACGATCAAGTCAGTATCGTTCCCTGATTCTCTAATGCCGTAGTATTCTTTGGCTTTCCCACCAACGAGCAAAGGTTTGGATTTAAACTGGTAATGGAGGGGCGCTAAATCAATTTTCATGGTTATTTTTCTATCAGTAGGTTATGTTCCTCATTCTGTTAAATTCTACTTTATACTTCTGTCAATAATAGCATATCCACCCCATTCCCGAGCACACAAACCATCCTTTTTCAAACATATAAGCAGTCTTGTCTTTTGGTTAGCATGAGCGCTTGTGCCATCTAACTCTTTAATGTGACAAAATCACAGGCCGGGTGAATTCTTGTAGGAAGGAGGCGTGCCTCGTCCGCCGAATAATGACCGCATTAATTGGTGAATCACCCTAAAAACTCGGTGGCACCGGTCAATGGACAAATGCGGCGAGCATTCTCCGATTTGCTTCAATTCTGTCAACTAACCAAATCCCTACGATTTGCCAATCTGTTTAACAATTCCCTTCACTCAAAACGTTAACGCCAACCTCACGAAAAAGTTACCAAAATGTAACCCAACCTTCCGGCATCTGTTATATGATTTTCATGCGGGCTTGCCATCCACAAACCCTCGCGCACTTTAACATCCCCCATGACCTCTACTTCGTCTGGTCCCTTGAAAAATGAGGGTGAAGCTGTTTTTTGGCAAAGTTGGCGTCGGACATCCCATTGTCAAAATTGCCATTAATTTCATGGTTCTTAGCCGAAGAATAGCCGATAACACACGCCGATTGATTGGCAATTGTGGCAAAAAATCCATCTCATCGCCAAATTCGCCATCTGAATTGAACACGCATCTGATTTTCAGCACCGCCATAACCTACCGTTTTGTTCAGGTGCATATCCACCGACAAATCGTGTATATATGATGCTATCAATCGATCCGTGCTGATTAATCACCAAAGGATAAGACCAATGGGCAAAGGACGCCTCGAAGCATTTAGTGATGGGGTCATCGCCATCATCATCACCATTATGGTGCTGGAACTGAAAGTGCCCCACGAACCAACGCTGCAAGCGCTCGCTGAGTTAGTGCCCATCTTCTTGAGCTATGTCCTCAGCTTTGTTTATATTGGCATTTACTGGAATAACCACCATCACATGTTACATTTGGCCCATTCTGTCAATGGACGTGTTCTATGGGCAAATCTACATCTGCTGTTCTGGTTGTCACTGGTTCCGTTTGTAACCGCGTGGATGGGTGAAAATCATCTGGCAACCGTGCCTGTGGCATTATATGGTGTGGTCATGGATTTGAGCGGCCTGGCCTACTATGTCCTTAGTCGCGTCTTGATCGCTCACCTTGGTCAAGACTCGGAGTTGGCTGTTGCGGTTGGAAAAGATTCCAAAGGGCTCATTTCGTTGGTCATCTACACAGCAGGCATTATTCTGGCTTTTTTCAATACCTGGATTGCTTTTGGACTCTATGTCGTGGTGGCGCTGATGTGGTTTATCCCTGACCGCCGCATTGAAAACACACTCTCAAAATAGAGGTCATTCAGTTGAACAATCCTATACCACAACCAGCAGTTGAAGTCACCGAAACATCACGTCTGGAGGCCTTTAGTGATGGTGTTTTTGCGATTGCCATTACCTTACTGGTTCTTGATATTCGTTTGCCCTCCACTGCCGATTCAGAAAAAGCCGGTACTCTGCTGAATGCGTTGCTGCAACTGTGGCCGGGGTATTTAGCCTATGTTGCCAGCTTCATAACCATCGCGATTATGTGGGCTAATCATCACACCATGTTCAAGATGATCCGCCGCACTGATCATTCGATGCTGCTTATCAACGCAGTGTTGTTGATGGTCATTACATTTTTGAACTTTCCCACGGCTATCGTCGCTGAATATATTCAAAAACCGGACGCGGCTATCGCTGCCATGTTTTACAGTGGTACACAATTCATGATCGGTGTGTTGTTTAATGTCATGTGGTGGTATGTAGTCAGACGACCGCATCTGTTGGAACACGGTATCACTAGGGAGCAGGCGCAAAAGTTGCTGCGCCAATATACGGTTGGATTGACTGCCTATCCGGTGGCCTTCGTGGTTGCTTTTTTCAGCGCCCATCTCAGCGTTATTTTGTGTCTGCTCGTGGCTGTCTTTTTCGCATTACCCATTCAGCGCCGGGAGATTAGCGTAAACTAGCGGCGAATCCCTGCGGATAACGTGCCGACCATTCTTCGCGTAGGACGCCGTAGCCCAGTCCGTCATAATATTGTCCGTCCACAAGCCGCGCGTTACGAAAGCGAGCTTCTTCCTTGTAACCGAGTTTTTGTGCCAACCGCATCATACCTGTATTGCCTGACCATGTCCGCAGGTCGAGCCGCACGAATCGCGGTTGTGCTTGCAGCAGGTAATCACTCCATAAGCCCAGCGCCTCATTCCCGATGCCTTGCCGCCAGTGTGCTGGATCATAGATGATGATGCCGAGCGCGGGCCACTGCGTTTCCTCACTAATCCAATACCATGACACTTGCCCGATCATCCGGTTATCTTGTGGGCTGGCGATTATGAGTTGTTGGCGTAGGGCAGGCCAATCCGCAAATTCAATCGCATTACGCTGATCCTCCACAATTTCGTGGATTTCATCGGCGTTTGGACTGGCATAGTAGGGTGCGTCCCATCGCTTCCATTCATGACCGGGTTGCAACCAGCGGGCGTAAGCGGCCATATCATTCAGTTCCCAATCGCGCAGGTTAATTTGTTTGCCGTTGATGACCATAATGGATTAACCTTTCAGAGCAGGGTTATAAAGTGTGCCGACCACTTGAAACCAAAATGGTTCACCCGGTGTCGGGTTTTGTTCCAGTGTCATGCCGAGCTTAAGCATCACCGCTTGCGAACCCTCGTTTTCAAACTCGGTCGTGGCAACGATACGTCGGATACCCATTTCCTTAAACATGAAATCAATGATGGCTTGTGCGGCTTCGGCAGCATAACCGTTACGCCGATGTGTTGGAGAAATCGCCCAGAATAATCCGAATTCAGGTTGGTTGAACGTGTCTTCCGGTTCACCATTTTTGCGGAACTCGGATAAACGTTGAAACGGCCCAAAAGCGGGTACTAATCCCACTGCACCGATCAGTTCGCCCGTGTCTTTAAGTGTGATACCACGTTCGCCGTACGGCGGTTGGTGCAGGTTTGCCAGCGCCAGATAATTGCGGACTGTCCAGTTCAACCAGTCGCGCCGTTCTTCCAGCGACGAGTCCCCAAAACAATCATTCAAAATGGCGTGAATGTTATCAAGGTCACCCATTGTGAGCGGACGAATATGTAAACGGGGTGTGTCGAGGTTAAGCCCATCGGACATCAGCGATTTGCCTTTCCTTGTTGGAGGCTGTTAATGGGTTTTATTGTGTCACAATGTACTAAAAAGACAACTGTTACGGCCCACAACCGCTGCTCCTGATTTGTTCAGGGTGCAGGCGGACGAAACGCTCAAAGGATACAATACCGGCCCACGTCTTGCGCCCATCACTCTGGCGCGGTTTCACCAAATACATTTGGCGAACATTTCCTTGTAACGATAGCCAGGGATTAAGGTTCGCCGGACGGTTAATTGCTGCGATAATTCCGTCTGCTGGATATTCGATGAAGTAGTTGTCCGGTTGGATCACGGCGCGGGTTGCGTCACAGGTGATCGTTGTGCCTAAAGTTTCTGGTTCGCCATAGAGGGCTAACAAATCGCCCAATTGTACCCGCGCACAGTTGGTCAAAATAATCTCATTAATGATCGTCGATCCGCCTCGCCCATATATGAATTGGGCAAAACAGCCACCGAGTGTGGTATTGTAAATTTCAAGCTGGCCTTTTGCCGTGTTATCAATGATGCTATCGCCAAATGCCTTGAAAGTCTCCCTGACACCGTCTACGGAGGTTATACCCAGCGTCACGCCGTACCAACAAAGTTGATCTTTAGCTTCGCAGTCATGATCTAAACCAGCCATAACAGGGTGTGAACTACGCAGTGGGCCAATCCCTTTCATCATCAAAATGACGCCAGCCAATGTGGCAGCGCACAGAACGGCCAGTCGAAAAAAACGACACAGCATCAGCTACAGGGGTTAAATGTGTTGAGCTGGCAGTAGCGCCAACGAGGGGCAAACCCCTGCCAGTTATATTCATACTCGCTCAAAGCGCGCGGGATGTACAATCCAAACTCCATAATGGGCGATTCGGGTGATAGCGCTCCTTTGATCTGCAATCGCATTTTAGTTTTGCCGGTATAAAAAAGGACATCATGAAATTGTCCAACGCCATCCGGCATCCCAAAGTGGTTTATCCAATCCCCCAATAACAAATCTCGGCATCGAACCACCAGTCCATTCACTTTTGCATATTCATAGATGAAATAGGCACCGCAGGGCAGGTCATTTTCATTGACATTTTGCCCAGAACGATTGGTAGATGTGCTGACGAGAAAATAATTATGGCCTCGCAGCTTATCCCGCGCATCAGTAACCGCTGTTTGGTTGATGGTTACGCCATACCAGCAAACGTCAACTGCATTTTGGCATCCTTCGTTAAATCCACGCATAGCTGCATTGGCAGGTAGTTGCTCGCCAAACGCCCGCGCTGCTAAACCAGTCGTTGTACCAACCATGAAAATCACAAATGACAGTTTGAGAAGTATTGTTGCCATACTATTCATCCTGTTATGCGTTCAACCCGACCGTTTATGCTCCGGCATCAAGCAGATAACGCGCGATCAAATGCGCCGTGTGTTCGATGCTGCTCTTATGTGTGCGCTCGTAGCCATGTGAGGCGTCAATGCCGGGGCCAATCAACGCAACCTTTGCCGCACCGCCTGCTCGCCAGTAAGCTGAACCATCCGAACCGTAATAGGGATAAATATCGACCTTATACGGAATATTGTTGGCAGCCGCTAACTGTCGTATCCGCGCTGTGAAAGCATAGTGATAGGGACCGCTGCTGTCCTTGGCACAAATGCTCACCGAAAACTCGTCCGAGTTCTGCCCATCACCCATCGCACCCATATCAATGGTCAGCAGTTCGTCCAGTTCATCCGGCCAATTCGCTGAGCCACCATGTCCGACTTCCTCATAATTGGCAATGATAATCGTGGTGTCCTGCGTTGGTTTGAGCTTGGCGGTTTTCAACGCTACCAGAGCCCCATAGATGGCTGCTACACCGGCTTTGTCGTCCAGATGGCGTGAACGGATAAAACCGGTATCCGTCACTTCTACACGTGGGTCGAGGAAAATGAAGTCTCCGACTTCAATACCCAGTTCACGGGTATCAGCCGCGCTGCGCGTCATGGCATCCAGTCTGATTTCCATATTATCGGCTTCGCGCTGGGTTGTGTTGAGTTTGCTGTTGACGTGTGTGCTGGGGTTGCTCAGCAGCATCGTTCCTCGAATGCGCTTGTTATCTGCGGTGCGGATTGTCACACCCTCATATTCGACTGCATTCCATGCATAACCACCCAATTGCGTGGCCTTCAAACGTCCACTGCCTTTAATTTCTTTAACCATCAACCCCAGCGTATCTACATGGGCTGTGATGCCGCGCGGAGCGTTGCTGGCAGAGCCTTTGACTTGGATGAGCAGCGCACC
Source organism: Aggregatilineales bacterium (assembly GCA_044226325.1). GTDB lineage: Bacteria > Chloroflexota > Anaerolineae > Aggregatilineales > Phototrophicaceae > CFX2. The sequence goes on along the minus strand of JBGAHG010000017.1, from coordinate 160,410 downwards.
TTTCTTAGTACGGCTGAGTGTTAGCCCCGCGATTTTTAGTTTTTTAAATGCTGCTTCAACGTAGTCGATGGCCTCTACTGCGTATCCGGTCGGGCTGGGTGTATTCAGGAGTCCGGTTAAAAATGGGATTGTCTCATCAAGATTGATCTTAATATCGCTCATAGCAATCTCCCGCCTAAGATAGTGACGTTTATACTATAACACGCTGCGAAGTTTATTCCGATGTCGTCAAAAGCGCGGCGGTATAAGCCCAATTTTGAATATCGGACGCAGGGCGAATTAGCTTAAGCAGTGTTACAATTATGCCTTTCATGGAGTAGGAGAGCAGGGCATGAATTCAGTTCATATGCGTGGTGCAACGCTGGATGATACGCAGGCGATCAGTGCCTTGTTTCGCGCTCATATTACCGTTTGGCAGCGCTTAAATTCCGCCGGTCAGGTACAAGATGTTGCCTACGACTCATTAACGATCTACGAGCGTTGGTTGCATGGTGGCCCCTGGATGAGTGTTGAGACGGCATCCATTCACCTCAGTCATTTGCTGCGCGGTGCAGGTATTCCGCTGGTGATTGAAGCCGAAGGAAAAATCGCTGCTTATGCCGAAGCCTATCGTGGTACTGAACCCGAACCCTATGGTGATCATTATCACTTGGCGCAAGTCGTGGTGCATCCTGATTTCACATCTGCCGGATTACCGGATATGCTGCTGCGTGATTTGCTGGAACAGGCGCGAATCGCACATGTTTCCCGCGTCACCGCCAATTGTATTGCCAGTGACGCCCAAACGCAGTCGTTATATGCGCGGACAGGCATGACGGTGCTGTCACGCATCCGCCGCTATAATTTGCCTGCCAAATCCGGGCAGGGCTTCTATAAAGTGGTTGATCATCCTAACGATAACCCCCAACAAATTTTCAATTGGTTCATGCCGGTTGGCCGCCTTGGTAGCGCACGGCAGCAGTGGGAAACACTTTGGCCGCAGACCTGGTACGCCATCTCCGAAATGCGCGAACGCCGCACCCACCGCTTGAACTTTTCAGCTTCGGGACAAGAAGCGCTTATTTATTGCCAGCAGCAGTTGTATTCGCCACGTGCTGTCGAGGTGTATTTGTGGTCACCCAAACCCCTGACCGCCCAACTCTTAACTGCCCTCCGCGATTGGACACACCGCGAAGGCTATCGCACATTGATTCTGAGTGTGAATGATGAAACAGCTAAGGTTTTAAGCGCGGAAGCTGAAGCAGATGGTTACTACGAAGATGTTTACGGGGTAAATGTTTAGTTGAAATGCTGAGGATGAGCCAGCTTCTACGCCAGCCCATCCCACTTATCGTCAGAAAACTAACCAGCCGCGGTTGCTTCAGGTGTGGCCTCGGACATTGAGGCATCAGCAGTTGCTTCCTGTGTAGCCTCCCCCATTGCAGGAGCGCTAAAGGTCACTCTCTTGAGCGTATAGGATTGTGCATCCGGTTTGTTGAATTGAGCATCCGTCAGATACGGCACACCGTCGCGAATGGCGACAGTCGTTGCGGAATCCGGTGCTACCTGAAAATCACCGGTAATCGTCGCCGTCGCCCAGTCATCATCACTCGTCAGTTGAACCACATGCTTGGGATTGCCTACCGCGGCGACCAGCATCTTAGCATCTGAGAAAATGATGCCGTCACCACCTTGAACATCACCGTCAATCTTGACGACTGAGAATGATTGTGGGGTGTCCAGCGGGATTTTAACCAGGTCGGGGCTTCGAACGGCTACCAAATAGCCATTGGGATTAAAGGCGATTCCGTTGAGGATGAACGAGCCTATAAAACTGGGGTCTTGCAAGAAAATAGAAGCGTTACCGTCTACATCGACTTTGTAAAATACGCCTGCTGCACTGTCAGCCACATAGGCATTGCCATCATTATCGACCGCAATATCATTCGGGAAATGACCACTGGCATCTGGTGTCAGTGCTGCTAAATCCACCAGATGAATTTCTGCGCCGGTAGTCAGATCGTAAATTCCCAACTGCCCAACTTTTGCTTGATCGGTGGACGCAAAAAGCAGTCGATTGCGTTGAGCGTCAATTTCCAATCCGATGATCGATTTCAACTTCGCATCTTGAACCAGCGGGGTCAGTGTGCCATCATCGGCAACCACCGAAACACTGCTCTGCGAAATTGAACCGACGAGGAGTTGCCCGCGTGTTGCATCGTACTCAATGCCTTCGGGCATTAAACCGGGTGCATTGATGGTAATCGTATCAGGTGCTGCTGACATCGTACTTTCAGGGGTGGCATCCTGGGCCGCTGCGGCAAAAGTACTGCTGCCCAGGGCTATCACTGCCAATAAACCGGTGAGGTTGCGTTTCAACATGCGTTCTTTCTCCTCTAACTAAATAGACGACGGACGCTTTAGCATCCTCTTTTCCGAGTACATTCTCCTTGCAAGCCTTACCCTCGCAGGTGTCGCTCTCTCATACACTTTTCATATCAATTGGGTACAGAGCTTTAATCCTAATTTGGCTATAATGAATGTGGAGCGGCCCATTAAAGGCTTTACTTATGACTGGCTACGACACAGACCGCGCTGAATATGGTGTTACCAGCGGACACATCCAGATGGTGATGGAAGGTGGCAGGCATCTTCCGGCTTATTGGGCGCATCCCAATTCCGGTCGCCTGTTTCCAGCAGTCGCGCTCATTCATGATTGGTGGGGCATTACGCCAGCGATCCGCCGCATCGCTCATCGTTTTGCACAGGTCGGCTATTACGTCATCGTGCCAGATTTATTCGATGGGCAGGTAGCGTCCACACCCGAGCGCGCAATTGAACTGGTTAAAGCTTTAGGTGATACAGGCTATCCACGTGTTGATGCCGCATTGAGCGTCCTGGAAACACACAACAACACCAACCATGATGTAGCGGTTGTAGGCGTTGGTATGGGTGGCAGCCTGGCTTATGAAGCAGCGATTATACGCAAGGATATGGAAGCCGCCGTCGTCTATTATGGTTTCCCGCAGCGCTACTTTGGGCGTTTGAAGGACCTGCGTGTCCCTTTACTCGCAATTTATGGTCAGCAAGAACAGTATGTGAATACTGCCGATATTAATCGCGTCCGGCAAGAATTAGACGCCAACCCGCGTAAATTGGCACACGAAATCTTGCTGTTGCCCAATGTAGGCCATGACTTTCTTGCCGATTCAGCGGACGAAGCCGTACGGATACAGGGGCAGGTTGCCCTGAACGCGACCTTTAATTTTCTTGAGAAATACCTCAAAGGACCGCAACATACCGGTACATCAAAGCAAATGTAAAATCATTAACGAGGAAACATCACATGGCAAATACGACAAACGACCCCTTGCGTGATTTGATTCGTTCCACGCTCGAATTCTATGGACGTTTCGGCTGGCAGCCGCTTACGGATGATGCTATCCGCGTTTTTGAAGAAGAAGTACGTGAAGTGACCGAAGCGGCTCAGACTGGTACGGATAAGAATCACATTGCCGAAGAAGCTGCCGATGTCATCGTCACTTTAATTGGCGTCTGTCAAGCATCCGGCGTCGAACCGGAACAACTTATCCAACAATTGTACGCGGTCGTTGCTAAGAATGATGCCAAAAACCACGACACTCACATCTATACTAATGGCAAAATTCGCCGTCGTTTTCCCAAGTCCGCGACCCCATGACACCCATCTGTGAAGTCTTGCAGCCCGGCCGTCTGCCCTATCAGCAGGCATGGGATTGGCAGAATAGTTTGGCGGAGCAGCGTGGACGCGACGAAATCCCTGATCGCCTCATATTGCTTCAACACCCGCACACCTATACGCTCGGCACATCTGCCCATGAAGCTAATCTTTTGCTTTCGCCGGATGAACTTGCCGGACGTGGCATTACCGTCTTTCGTGTGGATCGTGGCGGGGATATTACCTATCATGGGCCGGGGCAGTTGGTGGGTTATCCCATTATCCAACTCCCACGTGCCTCTGATACCTTACGTATGGATGTTATCGGCTACGTACGTAATATCGAGCAGGGCATTATCCGTACCTTAGCGGATTATAGTGTTGTAGGGAAACCCATTACGGGCTTAACAGGTGTGTGGGTGGATACACCAGTGGGCGAGGCTAAGGTGTGCGCCATCGGGGTGCGTGTGAATGTCCGTGCGGTAACCAAACATGGTTTTGCCCTCAACCTCAACACTGACCTCAGCTATTTTGGGGGTATTGTTCCCTGTGGCATTCGCGACAAAGGTGTAACCAGCCTTGCTCAGGTTCTTGGCACGCCGATTGATGAATCAGAGGTGACTAACAGGCTCATTCACCATTTCGGCACTGCATTCGGCTATGAGATGCGGCTTTTATAGAATTATTTTTGCGATGTTGTCTTCGTGGATTGCGCTTACAAATATATTATCTAATGCCTTAAGGTTACTGATTAAATCTACAGATTGGAATATATTCATTGTGTTGGCTGTATATCATAAAAACGAATCTATAAAAATGATGGCGAATTGTATTAGTATGCTAATCGTAGTTCGTCATATAACCAATAAACCTATTCAAGATTCCCACAATAATCAAAGCCCCCACAAGTATTGTAGTAAATAATATGGAAACATTATGATAAAAATCTCCGGGAGCGACCGATAAGGCGTAAATACCAGCTATGATTTGGGCAACTATGAAATACCTTAATATACCTTTCCATGTAGCATGGCGTGTTGCAGGTAAAAAGAGAATACCCAAAATGTAACCTTTATTCTGCCATATAGCTTGTTGTAAGGCTTCTGTATATTGTCTAGGATTCGCGGGAAGAGAAATCGAAAAAACTTGTTGGGTAGTCGACGGGGTGAATGTCTGGATGTTGGCCTGATCTTCTTTTGCGTCGGAAGGAGGAGGAAATGCATATGATTGTTGCATGAACCTAGGAGTGGTAGTCTGGGTATCAATCGGATTATGTGTAGTGTCGGATTTCTGAGAAAGTGAGTGTGAATTTGAGGGTGAAACTGGTTGTTCAGCAGTATTTCGGCGATTAAATTCGGATTGCTCGCAGGACATGAGAATCGAGCCTATTTCTCGATCAACTTGGACAGTTAAATCGGAGCGTCCTCTAAGCCGCAATAATAGGTTAGTGATGATGCTCACGTCCTCATCTTGAGCGAGAAGCGTTTTGAGTTCCACGATCACTACCAGTTGATCTTGAAGGCTAAGTGCTGGAGCATCTATTCGCTCCCGAATCCGTCCCAAAGGTGAAATCGGTAATTCAGGTTCAGGTGGAAGAGGCACAGGTATGGGCAGACTGGTAGGCAATGCACTAAAGGCCTGATTGAGTGCGATAATCGCTTTTTTGTCTTGTTGTCGATAATCGACAAATTGAATGATAGCTAATGGGGGCGGAAGTAATTTAGTGTTTATGCTCGAAACCAAAACAGGCAGGATTCTTTTCTTGAGACTCTCAGCATATGTGTATTCGAGCTTACAGGGGTATGAATCGAGTGATTGATTAGAGACAGCAAAAATAAACAAATCACATTTCTGGATGTTTTCTAGAATATCTTTCCACCATTCGTGTCCACCGGTCAAACGCTTGTCAAACCAAACGATATGTCCGAGATCAGTGAGATCAGTCGCTAAAGCCTCAATTAAAGAACGATCCAAACTACTGTAGCTCACAAAAATCCACATTTTTCCCCCTAGACTGAATAACCGCCACCTCCTTAATTGGATTGTATTTTGCAGCGCTATCAGCACTACAGTGACCAATGTCATATTTTTTTATGTCTTCATGCAGAATAGTTTTGATATAAATGGGCCTAAATAAAAAGCGCGAGCAGCCATTTCTGACCACTCGCACATCTTGTCCATATCTATCGACTTATGGTATGGCTACAGACTAACCACTAGAAATTGATCATGTGGCCTTCAAGACCATGTGCCGCTTCCTTGAGTGCTTCGCCTAACGTTGGATGGGCATGGACGTTACGGGCGATTTCGTTGGGGGTCAGTTCCGCCAACCGTGCTAACGTCAGTTCGGGCAGTAGTTCAGTCACTTCCGGCCCGATCAGATGTGCACCCAACATTTCGCCGTACTTCTTATCGCTGATGAGCTTAACGAATTACCACTGGCTTGGAAGGGGAACTTGGCGACGTTGATTTCGTAACCCTTTTCCTTGGCCTGCTTCTCCGTCCAACCGAAGCTGGCGATTTGCGGCTGGCAGTAGGTCGCACGCGGCATCATATCGAAGTCCAGTTCGACCGTTTCGACGCCTGCGATGTTCTCCGCCGCCACAATGCCCATGTTCTCCGCCACATGCGCCAGCATCAGCTTGGCGGTCGCATCACCAATTGCATAGATATGCGGTACATTGGTTTGCATCTTCTTGTTAATCTCGATCGCACCACGATCAGTCAGCTTAACGCCGGTCTTTTCCAAACCATAACCCTCGGTGCGCGGCTTGAAACCAATTGCCTGCATGACCTTATCGGCCTCCAGCACAATCTGCTTGCCGTCTGCTGGGGTCACGGTCACCTTGACGTTCTTACCGGTGTCTTCAATCTTATCGACCTTGGTGCTCGTCATGATCTTGACGCCCAGCTTTTCGTACTGCTTGCGGAGTTCAGCCGAGACTTCTTCATCTTCCAGCGGAACCATCCGGTCGAGGAATTCGACAATCGTCACCTCAACTCCGAAGTTATGCATCACATAACCGAACTCGACACCGATGGCACCTGCGCCCGCGATGATGATGCTCTTGGGCAGGTTCTCTTCCATAATCTGCTCTTCATAGGTCACCACGCGTTCGCTTAATTTCGTGCCAGGGATCAAGCGTGTGGTCGCACCCGGGGCGAGGATCAAGTTCTTGAACTTGAGTGTTTCTTTTGCCCCTGCATTCAAGGCTACATCCAGTGTGTTCGCGTCCGTGAATGTGCCCCAGCCGTCATATTCGTCAATCTTGTTCTTCCGCATCAGGAAGTGGATACCCTTAACACGGCCATCAGCTACGCGGCGGCTGCGTTTGAAGGCCTCACCGTAATCAAATGTGACCTTGCCCTCGATTTGAATACCGAAGGTCTTGGCCTCTTTATTGATGATATGTGCCAATTCTGCGTTACGAAGCAGCGCCTTCGAGGGGATGCAGCCCACGTTCAGGCATACACCACCCCAATATTTCTTTTCGACAACTGCTGTTTTCAAGCCGAGTTGTGCCGCGCGTACTGCCGCAGTATAACCACCCGGCCCCGCGCCCAGCACGACCACATCATATTCTTTTGCCATTGGAGTCTCCTTGAAAGACGGCACGCAACCTGCCGTCCACAGATAGGTATGTATTTCAAAACTGTGTTGATTCTAATATGTTGATAGGGGAGAATGCAATGATCTTACATGCCACTTTCCCAGCTTAATGGATTTCTGATGGTTGGCAAGCTGGGAAAGTGGAAAGGTATGCTTAATTGTTCGGCGTCGCAGTTGCCGTTACTTTAGGCGGTTTGAACCCCGGCCTGATGATGCCGAGTGCAGTGGGTATCGCGATATCACCTGCACCTGCTGTGGGTGCGGGCGGAGGCGCGCACAATGGTCGTTTCTCGCTAGGTGGCAGCGGCGGTTCACCCGGGGCAGGTGGCATCACACAGTCATTGGGATCAACCGTTGCTATGATTTCAGGTGTAGCTTCCGCATTCGGGTCCTGAAAACCTTTTTCACAGGCTGGCATCGGTGCTTCGCCACACAATGCCCCACCTGCTTTAATATGATCGTTGATCGCTTTTACCTGGTCGTCTGACAGTGGCGGAACAATCTCAATCTTGCGTTCAAGCATTCCCAACGGCAAAGTATCCATCTTTAAGAACTGCTTCTTATATGATTTTGGTGCTTCTGGTGCGCCGTCGGCTACCATCATTCGCATATTGACAGTTTTCCCCCCGGCTGCACGGAATGGAACGTAGCGTTTTGCGACAGGCACCTTCGCCCATGTGCCCGGTACGATCACCTGTGTGTCCTCATGAGAAGTCACATAAGCCGCGCCTTCCAATGTACTGACAGTCATACCATCGTCGCTTGCAGTCGTTTGGAAGAACACTGTCGAACCCATTTGCACATCCACGCCGTTGACGTTGAAGGCCACTTCGCCCACCCCTTTAGGTGTCTGTACCAGCAAGCCACTTTCCGGCGCTTCATCACATTGTGCATCACCCGCACCTGTTCGCAGATAAAAAGCTTGCATCGGCGTCTTGTCCGTACTGATGTTGTTGTTGACCGCGTTAGTGATTTCGACATCACCGAACAGCAGGAAAGTGACGTTTTGCCCGGGCAGTGTATCGGGGATATTAGCCTGTAACTTCATCAGCGCTACCCCCCATTGACCCTGATCGACGCTCATCGGGCTTAGCTTCAAGCTCTGTACGTCCGCGATGTTGACAATATCGCCGACTTTATCAAATGTAAATCCGCTTGCTCCGGGTTGACCAGTGGCCTGTAGGTTGAAGTTGCCGTAACATGCCTGATTACGTCCTGTTTTTTTGCAGGCCGCATCTGCCGCGCTTAAGGCTTTAGAGACAATCTCAGGGCAGGAATTGAGCTGCGCTAGCACCAGCGCCGGTGCCAGCCACAAGATAAATGTGAAGGCCAGTATCGTTTTCAAATAGTGTTTCATGACGTTATATAAAACCTGCCTTGCCGAATAAATCTGCACTTACCCTACCACATTATAAAACAGGATTTTGGACGACTGCTCTACGCTAATTGTTATGGTATCGTATGCCCACTGCGCGTTCGACATCAATCACGAAGAAGATTCCATTTTGTGGTGAATGCAAATCCCCTAGAATTTCCTGCGTGTTATGCAGCAGGCTGTCAGTCAATTGGTCATCTTCTAAAAGCGTGACCAGAATGAAACTGCTTGGTGCGTTTGCCCGCAAAATGTCAGCTAATGACATCATGCCTGCCAATATCTCGCCCGTGCGCGAGATTTCACTGATGCGTTGTAATCCATGCCCCTCGATAATCGTAACTCCCGGCGCACCGGCTTCGCGCCAGCTTTCACCTACCTGCTGCGCGACATCATCACGTCCAGTGATTAAGACGACCAACTTTGCCATTTGGTTCCCTTCCGTTTTACGCGGTTGCAGGTTGGAATACACGCCGTACCAATGGCGGCGTCACCACTGTCGTCAGCAGGATCACCAGAAACAAACAGGCGAATAACGGATGATCGAGTTGCAGTATTCCGCTGCTAATCCCCAACGAGGCGATAATCAAACCCACTTCACCGCGAGAGATCATGCACACACCCAATCGGAACGACTCGCGATTATTAAAGCCACCCAGCTTCGCGCCCAATCCGCATCCGACTACTTTAGAAATCACTGCCAACACCAGCATGATCATCGCTAGGGGCAGCGCATCCAGCGGAAAGCGGCTCAAATCGGTTTGCAATCCGACGCTGACGAAGAAGATCGGCACGAGAAATGCATAAGCCAGTGCATTGGTCGCGTCCTCAATCTGATGTTTGATGGGGTGCTGGGTCCGGCTCAGTCCGACACCTGCGATGAACGCGCCCGTTATGACTGCGACACCACCAAAGGCTTGTGCCGCCCAACCAAATATGAAAGCCATCATCAGCCCGATAGCGGCGTTGCCATAAGCCTTTGCCAGATCAAAACGCTTATTGAGCAGTTGCATCAACACGGGCACGCCGTACCACGCCAGCAGAAACGCAATCACCAGATACAGACTCATGCGGATGACGATTTGAACCAACGAGCCGAAATCGACATTTCCAGTTGTTGCGGTAATTGCTACCGCCAGCGATACCAGCAAAATCGCAATCACATCATCGATCAGCGCGGTCGCTAGCAGCGCATTGCCCTCTTTGGTCTGCAGCAGACCCAATTCCAATAACACCTGTGCCGAAATGCTCACTGAGGTCGCCGCCAGAGTCACACCTGCGAACAATGCCTGCTGCCAGCCATAACCGAACAACATCACCACCGGCAGCACAATAACTACCGGCAGTATCGCGCCGACTGTGCCCGCAATCCCCGCGACGAGGCCTACCTTCTTCAGCTCACCAACATTGACTTCCAACCCGACCTTGAACATTAACAGCATCACGCCCAACTCGGCCATTTCGATGATGGTTTCGTCTAGATGCGCGTCTGCTAATCCCAGAACTTGTGAGTGCAGCATATTCAATAGGGTAGGACCGAGGATCACGCCGATGATCAATTCGCCCAGAACGCGTGGCTGGTCAAATTTACGGGCAATCTCACCCGCAAGTCTTGCAGTAAATAAAATAATACCGAGCGCCAGCATCAGCGCTACAACCGGACTGTTTTGCATGTTCCTAAACCCCAGTCGTCTAGTAACTTGGACCGCTAGGGTACGAGCATCGTCACACCGATGGTTGAGTCTGTCACCGCGATACTTTTGAGCTTTTGCTCCGGCCCGATGCGTCCTTTGACGATGGTGTCTAGCGTATTGACCATCATCACGAACAAATCGCCGGTCGCCACATCAATGTAACTTTGCGGCACAGGCATTGGATCAGTCGTAATGTCGCTGATGCTAATGCTTGCCAGATCATTCTGGAGCGTCACCGGAATGGTTATGGTGCCGGAAATTGGAGTTGCGCCGCTGGTGGTCATCTTGACAACGATGGCACCCGACACAAAATCGACCGCTGCACTTTGAATGCTGGGTTTGTTCGTCAGTGCTAGGTCGAGTGCTTCCTGGAATTGTGCTTCATTGATAATCACATTCGCTACTTGGTTGAGGTTGCTAGCAGCAGGCAGTGTTCCCGCAGGCGCTGCCGTGAACGTGGCATAAATCGGCGCTTCTAAAGCGGCCTCTGTCGCTGTATTGATCGCTGCTTGGGTCGGCTCGACCGTAGGATTAGCAGTTGGCGTAATGCGTGAATCAGCTGTAGCTTCCGCCGTAGATGCCTCAGGAGGTTCAGTCGCCTCGGCTGTAGCTTCGGCGGTACCTTCACTGGTAACCTCGGCAGTTATTTCCGCTGTTACTTCGGCTGTTTGTGCTTCCGTTGGTTGAACCGTCGCTGTCGCGCCACCTGGTAAGACGGCAACGGTTGGCAGAACTTCAGTTGGTTGTGTGTTAGGCTGGCAAGCGGCCAAAAGCAAAGTTAAGGCAAGCAGGGGAACGGTGAACTTCATTGGCTAACCCTTTTATTCAGGCCGAACCAGCTCGGTTTCGGCTGAGGACTTCCTAAAGATAGCACAAGTTCACGCCCTCCTGCATGAAATCGCCATTAAGGTCACTGCCAATTCTCAATTCTAACTTTCAAGTGTTGCATGAATCCGTCGCCCGTCGCCCCATCCGCCACCCGATGATCAAACGTCAGTGTCACATAGCAGCAGGGACGTATCGCAATCATATCGTTGATGACCTTCACCCGCTTCTCCATCATGCCCACACCTAAGATGCCCGACTGCGGTTGATTGATAATCGGTGTTGCCAGCAGACTCCCACTCACCCCATGATTGGTGATGGTGAATGTTCCGCCCTGTACTTCATCGCTCTTGAGCTGCTTGGTGCGCGCTCGTGTCGCCAGATCGTTGACGGCGCGTGCCATGCCTATCAAATTCAAATCGCCCGCGTTTTTAATCACCGGCACGATTAATCCATCATCCATCGCTACTGCCATCCCCAAATTGACCACATTGTGTAGGAAAATGCCTTCGTCAGTCCATTGGGCGTTCAGATAGCGTTTGCTGTGCAGGGCTTCGACAGTCGCCACTGCAAAATAAGCGGTCAGAGTCAGATTGACTCCTTGCCTCGCGAATGACTCTTTGTTGGCCTCACGATGTGCCATCACCGCTGACATGTCCAGTTCAAAAACGGTTGTCACATGGGGTGCAGTTTGTAACTTACTTCGCACCATATGGTCGGCAATCATGCGTCGCATGGTTGTCAGTGGCACCAATTCACCGGCGCTTTGTGGCACACTTGCTGTTTGTCGCGGTTGGGATATGGCAACCGTATTGGTTTTTGGTTGCTCCGTGCTTGGCGCGGAGAGGGTCTGCGCGGTAGGAACCGGAGTCTGAGGCTGTGCCAGATAGCCTTCGACATCCTTTTTTGTTACACGTCCATCACGACCCGTGCCTACGATTTGCGCCAGATCAATGTGATGTTCAGCCACCATCCGCGCAACCACCGGCGACACATAACCCGTATATTCCGCCGCATGACCATTACTTGAATTGATTTTGTTCCCCTTGACCTGAGGGAGAGTCGCCAGGGTCGAGGATTTTTCCTCAGCCTCGCCGATTACCGCCAGACACACGCCAGCCGTCACCAATTGTCCCACCGGCGTCAAAATTTTTAGGACTACGCCGCTCACAGGTGCGGGAATTTCTGTGTCGATTTTATCGCCGCTCACTTCGAGCAGCGGATCAAACTGATTGACCCTGTCGCCTTCACGCTTCAGCCACTTGCTGACTGTGCCCTCACTCACGCTGTCACCCAACTGCGGCATAATCACTTCGGTGGGCATAAAGAACTCCTTATGCGTTAGTCTGTAACTATGCTCATTATAACGCGTCTAAAAATAATGGATGACGTGCCGCAAAAATGCACTGCTATGAACGCGCAGAAATCGCACACCGAAAACCGATAAGTCTGTCAATCTGGTAGACTATATTTCTAGTACGGTCGGCAGCACGTAAGTATTTAGCACTAGAATAATCCCACGAGCCGCCGCGCAAGGTGCGGCTATTAGTCGTGTCATTATGATTAATCCATTGTCTCAATTCGATGCTGCCGCCCGCAGTAGGATATGGATAGTCTTGGTACAGGGTCGACACCCATTCCCAGACGTTGCCACTCATATCAAGTGCTCCAACCCAGGACGCCCCTTTAGGTTTGCTGCCAATATCAACAGTTTGATAATTTGAATTTTCAGCATAGACCACATTATCTGCCACAAATTCATTACCCCATGGATATTCCAGATGATCTGGACCCCGCGCTGCGTATTCCCATTCGGCTTCGGTGGGTAAACGTGCCCCACGTAAAGCACAGAAGTCGCGGGCTTCAATCCAATTAATGGTTTCGCGTGGACGGTTGGCACCTGCCCAATAGCTAGCGTTGGCTGCCTTGCCTCCAAATAATGTGAATATGGCATTGGTGACTTCGGTTTTGTCCAACCAGAAACCCTTGTCGAAACAAATGTTTCCTCCCTCAGGCACACCTTGAACCCATTCTATATCGTTCCAGTAGTGTGCTTGCGGATCATTGCCCATATCAAAACAACCTGCTGGTACACCTACCATCTTCACACCGCTAAAACCCTGTTCAACGGGTTTCCAGACAGCGTTATGGGTGATAGTAAGATGGGGATTTGGTGATTGCGTCTCAAAAGCAACTAAACTTTGTGCAACTTGGGTTTGTGCCATATCGGTCGCCGACGATGTAGGTGGATGATTTACTAAGGCGATCCCAATGATGGTAATAAGTGCAATTACCCCTGTCATAATCAGTGTGCGATATAACATTGGCAAACGCCGCCAAACAGGTTGTACCGGAATAGAAGAAACTGGTTTTAAATCTTGTATTTCTGACTCAGGTTGTGATGTTTTAATACTCTGCTGCACGGCTTGTTTATCAACCTGGGGCTTGTATTCCCTTGCTTCTACCGCTGCCTTTGCATAAGCAACGTCTTGTAACTTCTTTAGCTCCTGTTGCAGTAGGACTTGCTCGTTGACCTGCTTTTGTTGTGCCTCTCTCTCGTTAGCCTTTGCACCAAGCTCACTCTGCTGTTGGTTTTCAGTTTCTTTGATGTCGACCTTTGTTTTGGTGTGAAGTTCAGCCTTTTGCTCTTGCTCTAGTTCTTCAGTCGCAACTCTGGCCTTTGCATCAAGCTTAGTCTGTTGTTGGCGTATAGCTTCTATCTCAATTTGGTTTTGGGCTAGTTCGAATTCGTGGAGTTTGATTTCCTCAATGAGCCGCTGTATATCACGATTAAAATCAGGATTATGACGGATTTTGGCGGCATTTCGGAAAAGAAGGTCATGCAGCGAGGGCGGAATATCCTCGTGGCTAGGCATTGCTGCCCCTTCAATGATTACCGGGATAACAACCTTTTGGCTGTTCAGTGCAGTCTCCACTTCAATACGAACAAAATCTGTCGTATTGAAAAGCCGTTTGCGCCCTTGTTGGTCGGTCGCTGCCGCCCATTGAGAACCAATCATCACCAACACTATGTCACAAGACTCAACTGCTTGCTGCAGTACTTTTCTGAAATCTACACCTGCGCGAATACTGTCCACATCCTGAAATACATTGCTTTCGCCAAATGACGCAGCCAACCGATCATAAATACGATCAGTAAATGTTTGGCTGTCAGCACGGCGATATGAGATAAATATCTTGGGCATGTTAGCTCAAAGGATATGTAACTAATCTATGAACGAGTATGACGTGGGATGCAACAGGGCGCAAGTTATTCTATAAAGTTTGCATACTCTAACGCTCAAATAAGAAAATTTGCGCTACTATGTGGATATGAATATCGAGATTCTTTTCCCTGTCTGTGTCTTAGTGGTAGGAATGCATTTGTTTTGCGTTTTCAGCGACTTCCTCCTTCATATCCACTGCAACGGCACAACAACTGCATCGCGGTGGCATCACGGGAGCAAATCGCTGCATCTATGCCATTTCAGTGGCATTAGCCGAACCTCTCGCCGTACAAAATTGTCAATTCAGCGGTTTCTCGGCTGCTTCCCGCCAGTCATTTCGGCGGTTGAATATGCAAATTTTGCATTTTGTGCCGAATTCGCTGAATCAAAAACGTCGCCCTTTCGAACGACGTTTTATCTGTAAAATCGGACTGTTTCTTAATCGTGGACAATCGCTTCCATCGTCAAGTTTTCCGCGATCAATTCTGCCACGTCCTTGATAATCATCGGTGTGCCGCTGTCGTTGGCCTTTGCGGTTTCAAACATCTGCGCGCAGAACGGGCATCCGACCGCCAATACTTCGGCTCCGGTCGCCTTGGCCTCTTCGTACCGCTCGACGTTGACCGCTTTCGTGCCGTGTTCCTCTTCCTTCCAGAACTGCGCGCCACCCGCCCCACAGCAGAAAGATTTCTTCTTGCTGCGTGGCATCTCAATCAGGTTATCCGTCACCAATCCCAGCACATTACGCGGGGCTTCTACCACGTCGTTGTGCCGCCCTAAATAGCACGGATCATGGAAAGTCACATTGCTCATCTTCTTCGGGCTAGCCGTTGCCGGAACTCTCCCCGCTGCCATCAATTCCTCAATCAGTTCGGTATGATGTACCACTTCGTAATTCCCGCCGAACTGATGATATTCCTTGCCGATATTCTGGTAACAATGAGGGCATGTCACGACAATGCGCTTGGGCTTGACCTCATTCAACAGTTCAACATTTCCGGTCGCTAGTTCAAAGTACAAATCTTCCTTACCCGCACGCCGTGCCACATCACCTGTGCAATTTTCTTGTTCACCCAGCACCGCGAAATTCACTCCCGCTGCATTTAATACTTTCACGAGCGCTCGTGCCGTCAGTTGTGCGCGTGGATCATAATTGACCGCGCAGCCCGTCCAGTACAGAATCTCGAAGTCTGGGTTCTCATCGACCGTAGGCACCGGAATGTCCAACCCCTTCGCCCATTTAAAGCGATCTTCGCGTGGGGCTTGCCAGGGATTACCCTGTCGTTCCATTCCCTTGAACGCGCCTTGAAGCTCAGCCGGAAATTCTGACTGCATCAGTACAGCATCTCGCCGGATGTTCAGGATGTCCATCATCGGCTCATTTCCCACCGGGCAAATGTCAATGCACGCCCCACATGAGGTACATGCCCACACTGCCGATTCGCTGATCGCCATACCCACTAGCGAGAACTCCGACTCCGATCCACCTGCTAGATCTGTCATGTGGTCGCGCATGTAATAGCGTTTGTTGATTTCGAGCGCTGACGGTGAAAGTTCCTTGCCGGTTACATAAGCCGGACACACATCCTGGCATCGGTTACACATGATGCAAGCGAACCCGTCCAAAATATTGGTCTTGGGCAAATCTTCCAGTTTATTCACGCCAAACTGCTCGATGTCCGCGTTTTCCAAATCGAGCTTATCCATTTCGCCTAGAGACGTCCGCTTTGGTTTGGTCAAGAAGTTAAGTGGAGCCATAAACAAATGGGCATGTTTGGAGTAGGGGAAATACGGTGTGAAAATCAGGATACCACCGAGTGCCACCCACCAGAAAATATGCTCCATCATGGTCAGCGTATCGCCGTTCATCCCGCTCCAGATCGGAGAGAGTAACGTCGCGAACGGCATGAAAAGATCCGTGCCGTGATGCGCCACATAGACCGACTCGCCCAAAAAGCGTGACCCCACATGAAGTAGGATGAACACACCCACCACTAACGAGTCCGTTTTGATCGCGCCTGCTTTCACTTTCGGATACAAAAGCACGTTGTCGTGGTATTCCAATTCGCGCTTATTAGGGAGTACGAATCGCCGCAGTAGAAAGTAAACGACGCCCACTAATACTGCGATGCTTAGTACATCACCAATCAGCCGGTAAAGATCATAAATAATGCCAAAATTTTGGAGCCATTCCAGAAAGTTGGGAATAAAGCCTTTGAACGTATCTAATCCATTGACGAGAAAATAATAAGTAAACCCCCACACAATTCCTAAATGAAACAGGCTGCTTATACGCCGTGTTTTGAGTGTGGTTTGCTGGGTCAAATAGACCGTGAGTGCTTTCCACAAACGCTGGGGAAGGTGGTCTAGATAAAGCTCGCCTTCACCGCGATTAATGATGAGGTACATATCACGGAAGCCACCGAATGTCGCGCCGACGGCCAGCACCGCCAGCAGAATAAAAAGAAATTGTTCGAATGGTGTCAGCATAAATTTCCCTCACGAAGTGCTTTGTTGATGTGGCGCGAACTACACATCTTAGAAGTGTAACACTGCTCGAATCGAAACGCTAAAACATATACCTCATGTAAATCGTAAATTTTGACAACACGCTGTAAGAAGTAACCATGTGTTAGCCTCTAGAAAGATGTGGATTAACAGCTACCCATTTTTATAATCCCTTTTAATAAACTTCAGTATTCGCTAGGAGCATATTGTGTCTTTTGACTTTACCCCCATCGATAACCACGAAATGACGATGTTGCAGTTCTCGGAAAATTTTACTGTTGAAGACTTGCGTACTGCCACCAATGAGTCAATCGACACGTTATTAAAAATTGTTCGCGGATTGAATGATGCCCAGGTAGCGTTTTTACCGGTTGACCCCGAGGCAGATGATCCCTATGCCAAACCCGGTGAAGAAAAAATTGGTTGGAGCATTGCCCATCTGGTAGTTCATGTTACCGCCAGCAGTGAAGAATGGGCGACCTACAGCAGCTTTCTAGCCCGGGGTATTCCCTATCCTGCCGAACCACGTTTGCGCCACGAAACCGAGTGGAAAACAGTGACGACTACAGCCCAATGTGTACAGCGATTGGAGGAAAGCCGCCGTATCCGTTTAGGTTATCTTTCTGCCTGGCCCGATGTTCCCAATTTAGAGATCAAGCGTGATCTGTCGGAACGCTTTATTGATAAGTTTGGGCAATTTAACGCGGCTGTTTGTTTCCTGTTCGGTCTTAAACATGAATTGGGGCATTACGCTCAATTTCGTGAAGTTGCGCGGCAGGCCAAAATCGCCTCACAGGTTTCGGCTGCCAGCGTATAAATCTATTAACTGTGAAATAAAAAGAGCGTAGCCACACGACTACGCTCTTTTTATTTGCCTGTGAAACCTATTTAGGGAGGTGTAGCGGCATAATTCTTGACTGTTCCATCGGGCTGGGTGGATTTTACGGTGACGGTCGTTGCACCTCCTGTACATACAGGTGCGTTCGCCCACGAAAAACTGCCCGGATTAGCCTGATTGACCCCATTGACCGTTAGTGTTGTGCCACTGCATGAGCTGTTTATTGTCACAACTAACGTGGTACCACTGCATCCATTCGGGAATGTTGATGACACCGACAGCTTTTCGTTAACGCAGCTGCATTGAGGATCTGTACTGCCAACGGTGCATGTCACTTTTTGAATGGTGCTTTTTGTGCCGCGTCCCAGTGACGCGAGGATAATCACACAAACCACAGCCACCAATGCGATAATCAGACTGTATTCAGCTAAGCCTTGCCCCTGATTCAAACGTTTGCCTTTAGCTACAGGTTGTTGAGTCATTGCCATACTGATAAATACTCCTTCGATAATTCCAGATGATCTTATACCGCGGCGGCAGGCGCAGCATTAAATGCGCTCACCAATAATGTGACCGTTGCCTCATTCATATCTGCCGGATAAACGATAACGGCAGTTTGAAGAATATCCATTTTGTTTTTGCCATCGGCAGTTAGTGCTGTGAGGTGTTGTCCATCATTTACGATACCCGCAACGTTGTCGTACAGAAAAACTGTTACTTGATGCGAACCGACTGCATCGGTAACCATGAAATTCAGTGTCTCTTTTGATAACGCCTCGGGTGCTTGGGCCGTATTTTCGACATTGCTTATGTTTAAGCCTTCAGTCGTCCATTGATTGACCAGCACATCACTTTGGTACACAGGTATGACCGTAATTGTTGGGGCTGGGGGTGCTTCTGGTGATATAAATAGAGAACTGATCGCCATCAACATCAAAGCGATGACAACCGTGTATAAGCTGAGTGCAGTCATCACACGCTGACTTGGGCTGAAATCTCTGAGTATCGGTTTGTTTGCACCGAACTTTTCCAGTTCGGCCCGAATGGCGGGCAGCAAACCACCTGTCAGAGCTGCTGACGTACCCATTGGCGTTCCACTCAAATCGCGCAGCATATCACGCGCTTTAACATGCTTGGAGTCGAATGCCAAGGCACGTTGTAAATGCATTCTTGCAGTCTCGGGATTGCTGGTCATACGTGCTGCCATAACCCAGGCATCCGCACTTGGGTGTTCGTGAAGAA
Organism: Aggregatilineales bacterium; assembly: GCA_044226325.1. Classification (GTDB taxonomy): domain Bacteria; phylum Chloroflexota; class Anaerolineae; order Aggregatilineales; family Phototrophicaceae; genus CFX2. The sequence continues at coordinate 141,418 of JBGAHG010000017.1, read as the reverse complement.
CTGTTTTTAAAAGTTGTGCGGCCTTGGCTTTATCACCTTGTTTGAAGGCCATCTGCACTTCAGTCATGTTCGCCATCAATAAATCCGATCTCTAATAAGTCATATAACTTATTGTAGGTCATAATAAAGATGTGATTTCCATGAGAAACATGAATTACGTATATATCTCTTCACTGTGCTGGCGCAATATATTAATTGATTTGGTGCGCTAACGTTCAGGTGTCGTGGTTGCATCCGCGGCGATTTTCAGTTACCCTTATACTATATTCACTTGGAGATTGTTATTTTGTTGCATCATCACCTCCGAACAAAATCTTTTTGACCAATCGTTGCGAGCAAATTTTAGGCGCAGGCGTTGGTCTGCGCTTTTTTATTTCTATGGCTGAAGGATAAAATGATGGCCGCCGTTAAAATTGTTCCTCGTTTGCCCAAAGGTATGCGTGATTTTTTGCCTGCGGATATGCTTAAACGCGAATACGTCTTTGGTATTGTTCGCGAAGTTTTCCACCTTTATGGGTTCGAGCCGCTTCAAACGCCCATTCTTGAACTGAAAGAAACGCTATACGGAAAGTACGGCGAAGATGCCGAAAAGCTTATCTATAGTTCACAACATCCCGGTGGCAAGGAGGAGGTCGCAATGCGCTACGACCTTACTGTTCCGTTGGCACGGGTGGTGGCGCAATACGAAAATCAAATCAAGATGCCGTTCAAGCGTTATCAACTCTCGCCTGTTTTTCGTGCCGAGCGTCCGCAGCGCGGTCGTTACCGTGAGTTTTTCCAGTGTGATGCTGATATTGTGGGCATTAGCGGGATGGTTGCCGATGCAGAAATCATTGGTTTGATCACGACAGCATTACGTCGTCTCGGTTTCACGCAATTTGTTGTCAAAATCAATAATCGTAAACTACTTACAGGTATGGGGCAGTATTCTGGGGTGACAGATGCTCAGCTTCCCGATCTGTATCGCAGTATTGATAAGTTCGACAAGATTGGCGCAGAAGGTGTGCAAAAGGAACTCATCGAACGCGGCATCGCGCCTAATGCTGTCAGCCGTATGATCGAGTTGATTACGACCCGCCAACCGGGTTTAGCCAACCTGGATTATGTCGAGGAAGTGATGGGTAAAATCCCTGCTGCCGAGGAAGGTCTGCGCGAACTTCGTGAGCTTGCAGGGCATCTGGAAATGACGAATGTGCCCAAAGGGAATTACGAATTCGATTTTACGATGGTGCGGGGGCTGGGCTATTATACAGGCCCGATTTTTGAAACCAACATTACTGAACCTAACCTTGGCAGCGTAACCGGGGGCGGGCGTTACGACGATCTAGTAGGCATGTTCCGTAAGGAAAGTCTACCAAATGTCGGCACAAGTTTGGGCATCGAACGCATCATTGACCTCATGGAAATTCTTCAACTATATCCACCTAATATTGTCGGCACGGTAGTTGAAACTTTAGTCACAATCTTTGATGCCGACTCCCGTCCTGCTGCCTCCAAACTAGCGGCTGATCTACGGGCAGATGGTGTCCGCACTGAACTCTACATGCAAGACAAAGGATTAGGTAAGCAGCTTGAATATGCCAATAAGAAAGGTATTCCACTAGTGGCTATCCAGGGGCCTGAAGAAATCGCAGCAGGGGTTATTAAACTCAAGCGCTTGAGCGACGGCACTGAAATCTCTGTTGATCGCAATGCGGCCGCCCAAAAGATTATCACCATGTTACGTTAAGCAAATGGGTGCGCTAAAACTACTCTAGCGTACCCCAACTGTTTTCATACGGTCGTTTGCAATGCGTATCCGGGCTTCGCTCAATGAGGCGACCATCACCATTTTTACCTTATCATTGTTCGGGTAAACTTTGGTAAAAATTGAAACGATGGTTCGGGCGAATGTATTGGTGGTCACCAATACCAACAGCCCTAAATTCGAGGGCATAATCCGCATAGCCCGTTGATAATGAGGCATCGATGAACCCTTTGGAACAATCGCGCCTGGCTCACTCATAATCACCAAATCCACTCGATGCTGGGTAGCTTTGAATTGGTTCGCAATATTATCAAGCGCTTCGTGGTAAGCATCCCAGGTCCATGTACCTTGTCCTGTGCATCCCATAATCGTTTTTTGGGTATCCAGCCATTCAACTTTTAACGGCATTTTATACTCCCATAAACACTTTCTTTCATTAAGAATAATGTAAATTTATCCTGAATTTCGTAAAGATATTTCATTTTGTGTTAAGACTTGTCAAGAATATAGAATCATATAATCTGTACACATGATTAGGATGACAAATGATTTATTCCGTTATATAGTGCCAGTGATGTTGTAGTGGGTATTTATATGTGAGGGTCAAACTATAATGCCTTATCATATTGCTCAGATTAATATTGCTCGTATGGTTGCGCCGCTAGATAGTCCCGTCATGCATGACTTCGTTGCTAACCTTGACCGCATTAATGCCGTTGCCGAGTCTGCTGCGGGTTTCGTCTGGCGCCTCAAAGGGGATGGCAATGATGCGACTTCGTTACGTCCTTATGAAGACGAACGCATTATCGTTAACATGTCAGTTTGGGAATCGGTTGATGCTCTTTTTCAATATGCTTATTACAGTGACCATACCGAGTTTTTCCGTCGCCGCGCCGAATGGTTCATCAAGATGACTGCACCGGTTGTCGCGTTATGGTGGATAGAAGCGGGTCACATCCCTACGGTGGAAGAAGCCAAAGAGAGACTAAGCTTGATCGAACAACACGGCTCGACACCCTTAGCTTTTACCTTTAAGCAGCGTTTCACGGTAGCAGAAATGATGGCTGTCCGAATAAGGTGATTCGGCTAACACCCTAGCCCTGTGAAATCGGGTAGAATAGCGGTCAACTGAATATTGCCCTTTACAATATGCGATTGGATATTCAAATGACCATCAAAAAATCTCTTTTTCCCCGTTCAAGCGGCGTATTATTACACCCAACCTCTTTACCCGGACGTTATGGGGTAGGTGATCTTGGTGAGTGGGCATTTATATTTGTTGATTGGTTGGAGTCGGCAGGGCAGACGATTTGGCAGGTGCTGCCGCTTGGCCCGACCAGCTATGGTGATTCGCCTTATCAATCCCTTTCGACTTTCGCAGGTAACCCGCTGCTCATCAGTATTGATAAATTGGTTGCTGAAGGTTGGTTACTCCCCGAAGATATTGCTAAAATTCCCAACTTTCCACCGTATCTGGTTGATTTCGGTAACGTTATTACATACCACAATAACGTGCTGGCAAAAGCTTATGCCCGTTTTGATGCAACCGCCTCGGCTGCCCAACGCAGTGAGTTTGTAGCCTGGTGCGCTAAAGAAGCTTATTGGCTCGATGATTGGGCGCTTTTTATTGCGCTAAAAAACTTATATGGCGGTAAGCCTTGGGTCGAGTGGCCGGAAGGCGAGGCGCTGCGTGACTTAGCAGTCCTAGAGTCTACTCGTATCAAAAATGCGCGCAGCGTCGATGAACACAAATTTCGTCAGTGGCTTTTCTTCAAACAATGGCATGAATTGAAATCCTATGCCAATAACAAAGGCATTCGGTTGGTAGGCGATGTACCAATTTTTGTCGCGCATGATAGTTCCGATGTATGGGCAAATCGTGACGGCTTTTATCTGGACGCTTCAGGTAACCCGACCGTAATAGCGGGTGTGCCTCCTGACTATTTCAGTCCGACCGGACAGCGTTGGGGTAACCCGCTGTATCGCTGGGACAAAATGGCCGAGGATGATTACAGTTGGTGGATTAGCCGCATTAAAGCCACACTCAGCATGGTTGATCTGGTGCGTATCGATCACTTCCGGGGGTTCGAGGCCTATTGGGAAGTGCCAGCCACCGAGGCTACTGCTATCAAAGGCCAGTGGGTTCCAGGGCCGAAGTTTGATTTCTTCAATGTTGTGGTTGAACAATTGGCTGATTTGCCGATTATCGCCGAAGACCTCGGACTCATCACCCCCGGCGTTATTGAATTGCGTGATGGTCTTGGCCTGCCCGGTATGAAAATTCTCCAATTCGCCTTTGGCGGTTCGGGCGGTGAGAATAGCTTCTTACCGCATAACTTTACCCCCAACTCCGTAGTTTATACGGGTACGCACGATAACAACACGACCGTTGGTTGGTGGAACAGCGGCGAGGCTACCGATGATATTCGGAATTTCCTGCCTGAATATATGGGACGAAAAGTGGATGAAATTCAGTGGGATCTGATCCGCCTTGCGATGGCCTCAGTTTCTCATACAGCTGTTGTGCCCTTGCAGGATATACTTGGATTTGGCGCGGATACACGTATGAACACACCGGGGCGTGAGTCCGGCAACTGGGGTTGGCGTTTTACGTCTGAGTGGCTGAATCATCCTGCCCGCGAACGCTTGGCATATCTGACTCGACTATATGGCCGCTGGCCCAAGACTGCCGACGAAGCATAATCGATGATGAATCAACTGCATTGGACGGCTGGACTGCATCATGACGGCTCAGCCTTATATGTATCTAATCCATTGCCCAAACAGAATGAAACACTGACGATTCGGGTGCGTGTTCCAGCCGACGCGCCAATTCGTGTTATTTTCCTGCGTACGGCGCCTGATGGTGAGCAGCATCTCATGAGGATGCATATCGAAAGTGAAGATGCAGTATGTCGCTATTGGGCGGCAGACGTCCGCGTGACCATGCCTTATACCCCCTATCGCTTCAAAATTATGTCTGATGAAGGTGCTTATTGGCTAACTGCAATGGGTGTTAGCCGTGCGGATGCCCCTGATTTGTGGGATTTTAAATTGTTGGCTGATTTTGCCGCACCAAATTGGCTCGATGATGCGGTTTTCTACCAGATTTTCCCGGATCGTTTCTACAATGGCGATCCAACTAATGATGTCCCGTCAGGCGCATGGAACAGACGCGGATTTACAACTCAGCAGCGTGAATGGGGAACTCCTGTTTTGCCATTTCAGCAAGGCGGTACGCTCGATTTTTATGGTGGGGATTTGCAGGGCATCACGCAAAAACTCGACTATTTGCAGGATTTAGGTGTAACCGCCCTTTTCCTCAACCCTATTTTTACGGCATATACCAACCACCGTTATGATATTGCCAATTACAACGAGGTCGATCCACATCTTGGAAGTAATGAGGCATTGGCTGAATTACGCCATGCCTTGGATGAAAGAGCGATGCGCCTCATTCTGGATGTGACCCCTAATCACTGTGGTTCGGAGAATGTTTGGTTCTTAGAAGCATTGGCCGATCAGAATGCAGCGACCGCTGAATATTTCACATTTAACCATTATCCGGATGATTACGAAACTTGGCTCGGTCATAAATCACTGGTCAAGCTGAATTATCGCAGCCAGGCTCTGCGTGACGTTATGTATCGTGCTGAGGACTCGGTCATGCGCCGTTGGTTGCATGAACCCTACCGTATTGATGGATGGCGTTTGGACGTCGCCAATATGACTGCACGGCAAGGCGCGGTACAGTTGTCGCACAAAGTCTGGCGCGAAATGCGGCGGGCTGTCAAAGCTGATAATCCAGAGGCTTATCTCTTTGGTGAAAATTTCTATGATGGCACACCACATTTGCAGGGCGACGAACTGGATGCCATCATGAATTATCAGGGCTTTACGCTGCCACTGTGGGATTGGTTGCATGATCCAACCAACCAGGACGGTCTACCGTCTCACGCCGACAGTGTCCCATTGTCAACCGAAGCCCTGGCTGAACAGTGGACACGTTTCCGCTCGGCTGTCCCCTGGGCAATTACCGCCCAACAATTTAACCTGATCGACAGTCACGACACACCCCGCATTTTGAATATCGTCAATGGAAATAAAACACGTGTGAAACTAGCGGTGGCGCTGCTCATGACCGTTCCCGGCGTTCCCTGTATTTATTACGGTGACGAAATTGGCATGGCGGGTGGGAGTGATCCCGACAATCGCCGCTGTATGCCTTGGGATGAGGCAACGTGGGATCATGATCTTCGTGGGTATTTTAAGCGCCTTATCCAATTGCGCCGTACTGCGCCCGCTTTGCGTAACGGTGGTTTCCAAATGCTCTATGCAGACGATGATCTTCTGCTTTACCAACGTCAATCTGCCGAACAGCGTATCATCGTGGTGGCCTATCGCGGAACAGATACTTTAGCGGAAAAACGTGTGCAGATCCGTCATGGCGGTGTATCCGATAGCACCACATTAACCGATTACCTGACAGGCGCATCTTTTAATGTTTATGACGGCTGTATCGCATTAACCAATCTACTGGCAGGATCCGTATTACTCCTGCAAGTATGATAAATAAAATAGACACCAGCAAATGTGCTAGTGTCTACGTCTTATCATCTATTCGCGAGTGAGTGGATGCTACTTCATTTCATTTCGCCTTCAAGGTATCACATCGGAAATCGTGTAGCAACGTGCCGACTTTGATGTCAAATCCTTTTTCAAGCGTTGTATTTTGCCAGAGATCATAAGCTACCGCGCATTCAAACGGCCTGTCACCATCGCCCTTAAACATTAGCGTATATTTTTCATTGCGTCCGCTTTCCCGTGTGCAACCGATGGATGAACATCCCGTCACATGAGTATCCGGCCAATAAGGTGCTGTCGATTTATCGCCTTTAGCGAATGCAGGGCTGCTACCGACCCACTTATTGACCACGAACGTACACATATAACCCATGACTGGTTCGCTGCGATATTTGGTCTGGCATTGCTGTTCTTCTCGAAACGTGCCATCGCCCTGGTCAATCTGCTTGGTCTGGCAGGTCTCTCCATCCGCCACTTGTTTGGTGTCAACCTGTTCATAATTGCGTGAGACATTGTAGGCTGCAACCGGCATCGTGTCGCAGTTTGTTTTGTCATGAACCGGCTGAAGAGAATCGATCCCGATGCTCCGTTCCCATTTGTAACCGGTCACATAAGCAGTGGCGCTTTTGGTACGTGTAAGTGCGAAAATTACGCCACCAATAATCACCACAACCACCAGCGCGATAATCTTCCACTTACTGAGGATACCCCCACTTTTACTAGTGACAGGTTTGGCTGCTGCCAACTGCGGGACTTGATTTGGTAATTGTCGCTGTTTTAAGTCCTCAGCTTCAAGGGTCTGCCCATCTGCTTTAGTGCGGCTGGCTCCGGCTTGCGCGCGTGCAGCATCACTCAATGGGGCGCCGCAGTTGCCACAGAACTCGGCTTTGCCGCTGTTCAGCGTTTGGCAGGCTTTGCAGATAATATCCGCGCCAACGTAAACATGATCCTGTACAGCGACTTTTTCAGAGTCTGCCGGGAAGTAACGCCATGTCGGATCTTGTTGAGCGCCACAATTCGGACAAAAACGGTGCGTTTTGCCGAGTAGTTTTTTCGTGCCGCAGAATTTACAATCCCACTGCATTTCGTAGGTTTTTGCACCACCAGGCGTGGGCTTGTTCGGGTTATCCATCCGGGATGTACCTTAATGTAATGTCATCATTGGTTTATCCCATTTTATACCTTGCCTCACGCTGATGACAATTGAGCTAAGAACGACAGGACAATGTCGTTGAGTGCTTTGGGTTGTTCCATACTTGGGAGATGAGCCACACCCGACATGACAATTTCTTTCGCCCCGCTGATATGCTGTGCCATATAGTGACCTGCCGCCTGAATATGAGGTGTATCCAAATCGCCATGGATGATAAGCGTGGGCAGATCTAATTCGCCTAATCGTGTGCTGGCAGGAGGTTCAAGTGCGATTTCTTTGCCCAATTCGAGTTTTTCGTTCTGGAGTGCAATCTTGTTCATAACCAGCATCTTTTCCCGAATGGCCCCACCAATTCGACCAGCAGCGGCATATGGACCATCGAGCCAAACTTGCGCCTCATATTCATTGACTTGGTCCAGATCGTTTTCGTTGAAAGCTTTTACCAGCGCATCCCAGACAGGTGGCGGTGGAGTATCAGTCTTAAATCCGCCCGGCCCCGACCCAACCGTAATCAGCGCCTTTGCCATCTCTGGATATTCCAGTGCAAAGTCGATACACGCGCCACCACCCATCGAGCAGCCCATCAAATAGGTTTGCTCGATCCTTAAAAACGTCAGTAAGGCATATAGATCTCGGTAGCGTTTGAATTCGCCGTTGACCGGTTTCGTTTGTCCGTATCCCCGCTGGTCAAATCGGATGACCTTATAGTATTGGGCAAACGCCTCGAATTGGTCGTCCCACATGCGGTTATCGGCTATACCGGCATGAACCAGTACGATTGCATGACCGTCACCTGCCACTTCGTAATACATTTCTGTGCCGTTTATCGCTGCCATTCCAACCTGCTGATTTTTCATCAAAATGCCTCTTAGCTCTTTTGTTCGCTACTTTAGTACACTGTACCAGCGGACAATCTTTTCCGCAATTGGGCGATGTATAATAAACGAAGGATTTTTACCCGAAAGTTGTCTGTATGGCAGTACGCTCCAAACCGGAATCGGATACCGAAAAACTCCAGCGACGTAACCGCGAACTCTCTATTCTCAACACCATTGCGAAAGCACTGAATCAAGAGGTGGATTTAACCCGCGCCTTAAATGTAGCACTTCGTGACGTTGCTGAACTTTTCGACCTTCAAACCACATGGATTTTCTTACTCGATGCCGATAATAAATTCTATCTGGCGGCGGCTCAAAACCTTCCGCCTGCGCTGGCCGAGCATCCACGCCGTATGGCTGGTTCGTGTGACTGCATGTGGTACTTTAACAACGAGCAGCTTCCCGCGCCGGAAAATATCACCTGTTCCCGGCTTGAAAATTTAACCGTTGGCACCGCGGGTCTGCGCCAACATGCCAGCATACCCCTTAACGCGCGTGGCAAACCACTTGGGATACTCAACGTCGCCAGCCCTGATTGGGGTGATCTTCGCGATGAAGATCTGCAGTTGCTTTATTTGGTAGGTGATTTACTGGCTATTGCTGTCGAACGCGCCCGTTTGTTCAACCGCAGCGCCGAAATTGGTGCGATTGAAGAACGCAACCGTCTTGCCCGTGAAATTCACGATACACTCGCGCAGGGATTGACCGCGATTGCTCTTCAACTCGAGACTGCCGATGCGCTGCTTGACAGCGGTAAATCGCCTGAACGGGTGCATCAGGCGGTGATGCAAGCGCTCTATTTGACGCGCACCAATCTGGAAGAGGCTCGCCGTTCAGTAATGGATTTGCGTGCCGCACCCTTGGAAGATCGTCCATTGGATGAAGCGCTCAAAGCCCTTGTGGATGAATGGGCCTCACGCCGCAAAGTCGTTGTGAATTTTGGTGTCGTCGGGGCAGGGCGGATGCTGCCTGTTCGCGTCGAGGTTGGCCTCTATCGAATCTTACAAGAAGCCCTGACCAACATTGGTCGTCACGCGCAGGCGCACCATGTGAATGTCCAACTCGTTGTTATGCCCGAGCAAGTTCAGTTGATGATTAACGATGATGGGCGTGGTTTTGATCCCGACCAGGCAGCACCTAACCGCTTCGGGCTTATCGGCATGAATGAACGCGTTAAATTGCTCTCTGGCAAACTACAGGTCAGCAGCAGCCCCGGCGCAGGCACTGAACTCGAAATTTCTGTTCCATTGGAGGCTAACCTATGACCACGCCTATTCGCATTCTGGTCGCGGATGACCATCCCATTGTTCGCGATGGCCTTATTTCGATCCTCGGTACCCAGCCTGATTTCGATGTTGTCGGGAAAGCTGGTGATGGTCGCGAAACCTTAGAACAGGTCGAAACCCTTCACCCTGATGTGCTGCTGCTCGATCTTGAGATGCCCCAAATGGATGGCGTTGAAACCCTGCGCCATCTCCGTGATGTTCATTCGTCGGTTCGAACGATCGTGTTCACCGCTTTTGATACCGACGAACGCATTGTCAGCGCCGTACAAGCCGGAGCGCAAGGCTATTTGCTTAAAGGTGTTCCCCGTGAAGAAATCTTCAACGCCATCCGCGTCGTTCACGCTGGTGGTTCGCTTCTGCAACCGGTCGTCGCTTCCAAGCTGCTGAGGCAGGTTTCCGGTGATCGTAAACCGCAGCCGGAAATGGATGCCCTTACGCCTCGTGAGCAGCATGTCTTGAAGCTGCTGGCACACGGCTTGCAGAACAAGGAAATTGCGGCAGAACTCGTGATTACTGAGCGCACGGTCAAATTTTATGTCAGCTCAATCCTCAGCAAATTAGGCGCTGGTAACCGTACTGAGGCGGTGACGCTGGCCGTCCAGCGCGGCTTGGTCAAATTATGAGATGATGCTCTGACGCGGAAAACGCATCACCAACCATGTAGCCACTATGCCTGCAAAAATAAGCAATATTGCAAGTGCAACAACGGTATTGGGTGGCACAAATAAACTGATGCCAAAGGCATAAAATAAGCTGGCACCTAACACAATCCAGATAATCGTCAGGGCGATTAAGCGATGCGCCGAAGACATATTGATTTTCCTTATTCACTGTTTGGTTCAATTAGCAATAAGTGTATAGCGCAGAAGTTCATGCATCATCCATGTAACGTTGTATTTCTGAATCAGACTTTAGCCTGAATTCTCGATCTCGACGCGGCACCTGAACAATCTGGCTTAACTTTTGCCAATGATCTACACACCGACTTATGGATGTCGATCATATTTTCGGCTGTACCAATGGTCATTTCGCCTGTGGTCGATTGTCTGTATCATCTATTGTGAATAGTGTGGATGCTAGAGTGAACATGTAAGCTAGAAGTCCGCCATCGCATCTGAACGTTGGACGTTTATTGTAATTTCACTTCGGATAAGGATTTAGACAATGACCAGCAGCACCCCGATTCGTGTCGTAGGTATTGGTGGCACATTGCGCGAAAACTCCACAAGTCTCTGGGCACTTCAACACGCCTTGGAATCAGCACGAACTGAGGGCGCGACCACCCAGCTTCTAGATCTTCGTCGCCTCGCTTTACCCATGTATCAACCCGATTGGGAACTGGAAGATTATGGTGAGAATGTCCAGGATTTTATCCGGATCATGCGCCATGCCGATGCCTTTTTAATCAGCACTGCTGCCTATCATGGCACATTAGCCGGTGTTACCAAAAATGCGCTCGACTATATGGAATTTCTTGCGGATGCACCACGCCCGTATATGCATAACAAACCTGTGGGTCTGATCGCCACCGCGTCAGGTGATATGGCAGATGTTCATTCCATTGATGCAATGGTTAATGTGGTTCATTCACTTCGCGGTTATGTTTTGCCGCTGTCCGTTCCCATCCACAATGCCGGTAAAGCCTTTGATAAAGAAGGCAATATCATCAATGAGAAAATTGCGACACGTCTCAAGCAGCTAGGGAAAATGGCGGTCGAAACGGCTGCTCACTTCCGCCCGGTTTCTGAAACAGCCGCTCTTTAAGTCCTTTAATGACCACAGCTTAAATCGAGTGAATGGATACTTCGCTCGATTGACCTCTCTCAACTTGCTCCGTTGGCCTCGCTTCCCACAAGAAAATTATCTCTGTCCCCCAATCTGTGGGGGGTACACTACCCCTGATTAGTCAGATAATTATCATCGTCAAGTGTAAAAACTGTAATCACATTGAGGGATGAATAGGAGTACAGTGGAAAAGATACACTTGGCACTTAAATGGGGTATGCCTGGCCTTTTTCTCAAAGGCAAGGTAGGAGAGGTCTAAAATGGAGTTGGTTAATTTATTGATTCCGCTAGTTGTAATTGTCCTAGTAGTATTGGCGGTGATTGCTGCGACCGGTCTGGTCATCATCAGCGAACGTCAAGTCGGTGTTGTGGTCAAACGCTTTTCTGGCAAGTCGTTGCCGCCCGATCGTTTGATCGCGTTGCATGGCGAGGCTGGTTATCAGGCCGACACGCTTGCGCCTGGGTTCCATCTTGGGTATTTCCCTTGGGTTTATAACGTCCGCAAAGTACCGGTCACGGTTATTCCGCAGGGTGAAATCGGTGTGGTGGTGGCAGCCGATGGCACATCCATTCCGCCGGAACGCATCCTTGGCAAAGTCGTGGATTGTGATGACTTTCAGGATGCGCGTAAGTTCCTGACCAATGGTGGCGAAAAAGGTCGTCAATTGGGCATTATCACCGGTGGTGCTTACCGTATCAACACAGCGCTGTTCACGGTCATTACACGCGCCAATGCCACGCAGCAGGGCATGAACCCTGATGATTTGCTCATTTATCGTGTCGACTCGGATATGGTCGGTATCGTCACGACTCTGGATGGTGCGCCAATCGATGATGGTGAAATCGCGGGTCTTTATATTCCCTCGCATGACAACTTCCAAAATGCACAGGCCTTTTTGGAAGCAGGTGGGCGACGTGGTTTGCAGGAACAGGTCTTGCTCTCCGGTTCATGGAACTTGAATCCTTGGTTTGTTGGTGTCGAGCAGGTTCCGATGACCGAAATTCCGATTGGTTATGTCGGTGTGGTGATTTCCTTTGTCGGGAAAGCCCATATTGATGTCAGTGGTGCTGAATTCAAGCATGGCGATTTGGTGAATCAGGGGCATAAAGGTGTCTGGGTTACACCGTTGTATCCCGGTAAACACCCGTTGAACACGCGCGTTATGCGTGTCGAGCTGGTGCCGACCACCAATATTGTATTGAATTGGTCACCACGCACGGAAGACCACAGCTACGACAAGTCGCTAAACTCGATCACGGTTAACTCGAAGGACGGTTTTACCTTTGAGCTAGATGTGGCGCAGATCATCCATGTAGGTGCTTTGGAAGCGCCGAAGGTTATTAGCCGGATTGGTTCAGTCCAGAATATGGTTGACCATGTCTTACAGCCGATTGTCAGCAATTACTTCCGTAATGCTGCACAGGGCTTTACCGTACTTGACTTCTTAATTGCCCGTAGCGAACGTCAGGAAGAGGCAACCGTCCATGTCAGCAAAGCCATTAACGCTTATGATGTGGAAGCCATTGATACCCTGATTGGCAAGATTGTTCCGCCGCCGACCCTGATGCAAACGCTGACGGATCGTAAGATCGCCGAGGAACAGAATAAGACCTATCAGGTGCAGGAAGAAGCACAGACTCAGCGTCAGCAGTTGGTGCGTGCCACTGCACTTGCCGAAATTCAGCAGGAAATGGTCAAGTCTGAGCAGGGCGTAAGCATATCTGAATTGCAGGCGCGTGCTCAAATTAAGCAGGCCGAAGGTGAAGCCGAGTCCATCCGCCTCAAGGCGCAGGGTGAAGCCGAAGCTGTGCGTGCTATCGGTGAAGCCAAAGCCTCGGCATATCGTGCTGGTGCTGAAGCGATGGGTCAGCAGGGCTTTACCGCCGTCCAACTGATGCAAATAGTCGGTGACCAGAGGGTTCGGATTATCCCGGACATCGCGGTCAATGGCAGTGGGCAGGGCGGTGGTGTTGTCGAAGCGTTGCTCGGTGTCATGTTACGTGGCGAACTTCAGAAGATGGCCGCGCCGACTACAAATGGCAACAGCGCGCCGATCCATGTTGAGAAACCATAAACAATTGGCTGGGGGATGGTTTAAATGCCATCCCCCTTTTTGTGATTAACCGGCTACCGGGATTGCACCAATGCCTTGCAACATCCCCAACATATCAAGATTGACCCAACCTTCTGCAATTCGGTCGTTTGCCATACGGAAAACGACGATCCCCGGAACGGCGACAGTGCGCCCACTAGCCGGAATACCCATTAGCGGTCCATTGTGGGTGGCTGTGCCAACGAAACGCCATACTACGCGATCACCTTCTGCCACTAGGTCGTCAATCGTAAAAGTCAGATTCGGAAACGCTTTAAAATAATCTGCCACGAACGTTTTCAGTTCATCAGCGCTGTTGACGTCTGGCCCACCGCCATGCTGCACAAAGTTGGAGGCATAGGTTTCATCAATCACCGCGACATTATGCTTGTTCCATCCTTGTTCAATCCACTTGCGTACCACAGATTTATTGCTTTCGAGGGACATCATAACCTCCTATGTATTTCGTATCTTGATATATAGGGTATGAGTCTCGCGAATCCGCTGCATAGGGAGTTCTCCCTATTCTGGCGCATCCATCAATAGATCCTGTTCAATAGCATAAAGAGTTGCCCCCGCGCGTGTGGTCACACCAATTTTGGCATAAATATGTTGAATGTGGTTATCAACCGTTTTCTCGGAAATCGTCAGCAGCTTTGCCATCTGCTTGATCGAATTCCCACGCGTGATCAGTCGTAGCACTTCAACTTCTCGCGCACTTAATCCACCTGACATTTCGCCCTGTGAGCGGCCTATCTTATGACCGGCGGCAGCTAATACCGCTTTGACGGCATCCGCATCCAATTTACCATTTCTGGCATCAAGCTGGAGTTGTCGAACGGCCTCGTCAGGTAATTGTGCTGGCCGATGCGATCTTTCTTCGATTAGCGATTGATAGCGGTTGGCCGCCGCTAATAGTCGGGCAGCAGGCGATAGACCTGCAGCCTTTGTCCCTCGATGATAACCTGACCCATCCAAACGCTCATGATGCAGCCCTGCGATTTGCCCCAATTGCGCCAACCCTTTGGGACGTGCCAGCACCCGTTCGGTGTAATAAGTATGCATTCGAACTTGTTCCCATTCGCGCTGGCTTAATGCACCGGCTTTCGTCCAGATAGCAGTCGATATGCCAATTTTGCCGAGGTCATGCAGCAGGGCTGCACGTCGCACCATTTTTATATCGTGCTCGGTTAAGCCTGCTTGCTTTGCTGATGCCTCGACCAATAACGCCACGTGCCGCGAATGTCCACCCGTATAAGGTGATTTGATATCGGCAAAATCTGCCAGTACTTCACAGCCATTATCCAATTGAGCTTCCGTCAGATACAGAGGTTTACCTGGTTCAATTGCGAGTACAGTTTCCCATGATTGCTCTTGCTCCAAACCTGCCAGCAAAGTTGCCGCATGTTGTAGGAAATGCGCTGCGATAGGTGGCGCATAGGCGCCTCCTGTGCGCTCCTTAACCATCGCAGTGGCTGCGTCATTGCCGCCCAACCGCTGAAAAGTTATCACATCCTGCGCTAAGGATACGATCAGCACAGCCGGTGCTATCGCCTCGCCCTGCAATCCGTTCGGTGTACCTTTTCCATCCCATCGCTCGTAAAGTTGCCCCAATGCATGAATAATTTCAGCATCAAAACCCAATCGTTCTGCTAATCGCTGGGCTACTTCACAATGTCCGCTAAATGTTCTGAACGTAGCCTGTGGTACGGTTAGGACGCCCTTTGTCATCGCCCACATCAACTCCAATGGCGAAGCGCCTGCATTTGCTAATCGCACAAAATGCAGCACCATGCCCAGCGATTGTTGAATATTGCCGCTGTCTAATGTGGCTACATCTTTTCGCAGGGCCATTTCGTCGCCATATAAAGTCGCTAGTGTATCAGTTTCGGCATTGCAGCCCACATATCGCAGCAAGGCTTGATAATAAACTGCGCGGAGTTCTGAATCGTTCAACCCCATTGCCTCGCCCATTCGCATTGCCAGCACACAACCGCATAAAGCAAATTCGAGCGGTTGCCCCATGCCCAAATCGGTAGCAATCGAAAGCGCAGCCACTAACTCTGCTAATCGGGTGTCTGTTAACGAGTCGGCAGAAGGTCGCATGAGCTAATCCCGACGATTAATAAATGGCAGTTGTAATAACGGTTGGGTAGGGCTATCGAGCTTGTCTGCTACCAACCAGCTAAATGTTCCTCGCATCAGATAGAGCGCCAATAGGAGTGCAATTCCGACGAAGCCACCTAGCGTGACTACGAACAGCCCGAATCCTGGTATAGTTGTCAATAGTGTGCTGACACATACTGTTGATCGGTCAGCAACGGCCAACGATCCAAACGTCCAGCGTCGCGTATCCAGAAACCCCCGTGTGTATCCATCCCGTATGCTTTCGATGCCGCGCAGCTTGTATTGATGTTGAGCGTAGCGCGTCCGCCGCACAGTTATGACAATTGCCACAGGTAGCCGGACGAGTGTCCGCATCAAATATAGATAACTTACAAATAGTGCTGCACCACTGACAAGTGCAACGGCGCTGGACGAATCAAATGGCAGTTCGCGCCCAAGCCCTAAACGGGCGAATGCCAAAGTCAATATCACGGCTGCCAGTGTACGAAAGTCAATCATATTTGGGATTATATATGCTGTTGTTGGGTAATGCCGAATATTATGAAATTTCAGTAAGTGACTATAGGTGCTACTGAGAGCGCCATTACAGCTCGATAAGGCAGAAGCTATTGCCGTTTCTGATTGCCCGTTTTGTGTCGGGCTGCCTCAAACAAGATGATGCCTGCCGCTACTGCCGCGTTCAGCGATTCGGTGTCTGCAACCATTGGAATTCGAATGAGGGTTGTCGCTAGTTTGTGCGCGCTGTCTCCCGCACCGTGTGCTTCGCTGCCGATGATCAATGCCCAATCGCCCGACCAATCCGCTGCGTCATATAAGGTTTCACCCGCGCCATCTGCCATATAAACGGTTTTGTCTGTGCAAGTTACCTCGATTTGTTCCCACTCCATATTGGCTACCGCCACACGGAAGTGTGCGCCCATTCCACCCCGCAGCGTTTTCGGGTTGTAAGGATCAGCACATGTTGGTGAAAGTAATACCGCATCCACACCTGCCGCTGCAGCTGTCCGTAAGATAGTACCTAAGTTACCGGGGTCGCGGATCGAGTCCAATATCAAGATGCGTTCCAATGGACCGGGCAGGGCAGCTTTGGGCATAGGGAAAACGCCTAAAATTCCCTGTGGTTGCTGCGTATCGCTGACGTGCTGCATCACCACATCATCGATATCCAATAATTCGACCCCACGAGCGCGCGCCAATCCGAATACTGCCTCGTCGTGAAATGTAGTTGTGGTCAGCAGGAAAGAGGGTTTATTGCCTGCCAGCATCGCGTCGCGCACTAACCGCGCCCCCTCCAGCACTATCAAACCTTCTTTGCGCCGTATCTTGGCCGCCCCTTGCAGAGCTTTCGCCAATTTTATTTTTTCATTTTGGATGCTGGTAATCATATGTTCCCTATCGAGTCGGCAGAATTACAGACCTACGATTATAACTGTTTTCTATCGTCATCAGTGGCTGCCGCATATTCATTCGACATTCCATCTATTCTATTTGGCAAGTCGCTGCCTTTCACTCTATACTCAAGACTGATCATTTTGCTCTTTTAATCAATAACGTGTAGTCAACGATCTTTATGCCCACTGAAAAAGAACTGATTGTCGCCCGTATGGCCGCTGTACGTGTTCGTTTACTGCGAGAACTCATTGGAATCGATGAACATGCCCTAACCACTGGTCATCTCTATGGCGACTGGACAGCCGCTAATCTCTTAGCCCATCTCGGTGAATATGATTCGCTCTATACCCAAATGGTTCGGGATGCACTGTCGGGGCAAATTACGAAAACCGGCGTGGATTATTCCGATACGCGCGATCATTTATTGCCGAATCGTGTTGGAACATGGTCACTTGAAAAATCCACGCAGTTTTTATTAGATTCACGGACAGAGTTTGTCAAAGTCTTTTTGTCCACACCAGACGATCAGCTTAAAGCCCGTCAGCGATTTAGCTGGAAGTTTGGCAATAAGACCGGTCGCAGCACTGGTACGATAAATACGTGGGGACAGTGGCGTTATATGCACGATGCCGGTCACATGGGCGATCTGCAAGAATGGCGCAAAACCTTGTCCGAATCGCCTTTGCCACCATCCAAAATCATTCTCCATGCTGCACTCGAAGCTGCCCGTGATGATTTGTGGGCTACTGCTGCTCTCGTGCCCATCAGTGAGCGCGAAACAATTCCGGTTTGTGGCAATTGGACACTCAAGGATGTACTCGGACACCTCGCCGATTGGGACGATTGGTACCTAAACACATTTAATGCCATGATCGGCGAACCAACCACCAATCTTGGCTGGTCAGATGAGGGTGACGGCAACGTCATCAATGAAAAGCAGGTGGTCGCCAATCGTAAACAATCGCTGAAACAGGTTTCGGATCATTGTAGAACTGCACGTAATGCGCTTATTACTGAACTACAGAGTATTAGCGATGATATGCTGGCCGACCCGTATGGCGGTGAACACAGTTCCTACCCTTCAGCTTATCATTGCTTGTGGGCTGCCCTAGACCATTACCTTGATCACGCTTCTGTCATACGTCGTGAACTCAAAATCAAGTTTCCCAAATATTTGTTGAACTTCAAAGGGCCTTATTCCAGTTGATGAGTCCCTGCTCGTGGGATCGCTACATTTAACTTAACCAGTCGCATTATCTTTAGGCAGCATATATAGAGTATGAACTATGACAACCGCTAAGCAGTGGCACATTTCAAATTGGTCAGCGCTCGGTTGGCTGGAAACAGGCATCAAATTACTTGCTTTTTTGGCTGCTATCCTTGCCTTGATTAACGCACTTTCTAGAGGAACATTGACCGTTCCCGCTGGCGCACGACTCGTACAAGTTATCGTTTTACTGGTACTTGCTTTAGGACTCCTTGCTGGGCTTGCTGATCGCTATAATCAGCGTGAAATTATTGCGATGGGCTTCATTCTGCTGAATAATCTCGCTCATTGGGGTATAGTCTACGCCTTGTTGACGATACCTGTGCCCACTAGTTTATTGTTGATTTTCGCTGGCCTGATGCTATTAGGTGATCTGGTCAAAGTCTATTGGTTGCGCGTGAGTGGTTACACACAGGATGGTTACCCGCAGTCCATTCTCTTCGGTCTGACAGGCGTTTATGTCGTCGGTTATATAATCCTTCTAATCGTTACTGTAACCAATCCCTAAGGCGTGGCGTATCGTAGATTATGAATCAAAAAGGGGCGTATGCCCCTTTTATCATGTAAGTGATTTGCGAATTACTTCGCGTCGTCCGGTTCGCGTCCACCGACCAAATGGTCAGTGTACTTCTTGAAACCAGCTTCATCGCCATCCACAAGGAATTGTGCTTGCTTCGGCCAGGTCTTAGCTTGCCCATCGAGGATGCGCACGCCGCCCTTAACTTTGACAATGTCTTCCAGTTCATCTGCGCTAAGGCTTGCAATCTGTCCGAAGGTGGTAATACCAGCAGCAGTCAGGGCTTGGGCGCTCTTCGGTCCCAATCCTTCAATGACGGTCAAATCATCACCGTCACCCTTCTTCTTGCGGGTAGCCTTGGCCTTAACCGGTTCGGCTGTGGCTACAGGAGCAGCCTCAGCGACAGGAGCAGCAGCCTGCTTCTTCGCAGCACGAGGGGAGGGCACAGCCTCAGTCCGAACAGGTTGTTGAACCTGCGGAGCAGACTTCGGCGACGAAATTGTAATGTAATGATGCACTGGCGGTGCCGTACGTGGCGACGGATTTTGTAGGCTCAGTGCCACAATCTTAGTGAACGTTGCCGGATCACGCACAGCCACATCGGCCAACATCTTACGGTCAACTTCCACACCGGCGTTCTTCAAGCCGTACATCAATTTGCTATAGCTCATGCCGTTCAAACGTGCGGCTGCGTTGATGCGGATAATCCACAGCTTACGCAGTTCACGCTTGCGAGAACGGCGATCACGATATGCATAGAAGAAACTCTTTAGCATCGCCTCGTTTGCACGGCGATGTAGACGGTGGCGCGTACCCCACTGCCCCTTCATTAACTTTAATAGTTTTTTGTGCCAGCGGCGGCGCACAAAACCGGTTTTTGTTCTAGCCATCTCACGAACTCCTGCACATTAAAACCCGGAGCATCGACACCGGGCTGCTCAAATCAGATTACGGTTTGTTCTTAGCGACCCGGATTCTGGCGATACTTGCTCAGATAGGGCGCTAACTTTTTGATCTTGCGCGCAACCGTCGAATTAGCCAGCCCGATCAGTTTGTCGAGCGAACGGTTGTGTCGTCCTGAACGGCGGCGGCGGAAATGGCTCTTACCTTGAGGGGTATGAACAACTTTACCGGTACCCGTCACACGGAAGCGCTTGGCAGTTGCCTTATGTGTTTTCTGCTTGTACTTCTTCAACTTACCCACGATTTTGCTCCAGAGTTTATTTTTTCTTGTCGGCTGCCGGAGCCAACACCATAAGCATGGTATTGCCTTCCATCAGGGGTTGTTGCTCAACCACCGCGACATCCTGTAAATCTGCTGCAATCTGTAACATACGCTGCAAGGCAATATCGGGATAATCTCGTTCGCGACCACGGAAACGAGCCCGCACACGCACCTTCATGCCTTCTTTGATCCACTCACGTGCATCACGGACTTTGAAGCCGAGATGATGCGAATCGGTCTTCGGTCGCAGTTGAATCTCTTTGACTTCAATGACTTTTTGCAGTTTTTTAGCTTCGCGCTCACGCCGCCGCTTTTCGTACTGAAATTTGCCGAAATCCATAATACGGCAAACGGGCGGCTCAACATTTGGCGAAACCTCGACCA
Source organism: Aggregatilineales bacterium (assembly GCA_044226325.1). Lineage (GTDB taxonomy): Bacteria > Chloroflexota > Anaerolineae > Aggregatilineales > Phototrophicaceae > CFX2. The sequence continues at coordinate 120,980 of JBGAHG010000017.1, read as the reverse complement.
AATCAAGGCCTTTTTCTTCTGCCATCTGAAGCGCAGTCCGCACAGGCACGACACCGATGTTTTCGTTCGTGTCTGTAATCAGACGAACCTCTCGGGCACGTATCTGTTCGTTGACGCGATAATTTATGGCGCTGATAGCCTTACACCCTTCTGTTGCCTAACAGAGTCCTCAGTTGTTTAACAACTGTCAATTGAGTGGAGGAAGTCTAGCACACGGCTATTTCAGAGTCAATATGGGCTTAGGCGAGAAATTGCGCGGTGTTGGCTATTAAATTACGAGTGAAAATTGACTGGTTCATGAGATTGCAGAATCTTCACGGTGAACATCCGAATAGAAATTTGGTAATCCAATTTTGAGCCGACCACTTCTAGTCTATAGAATCTGTTATTCCAGACCATGGTTTCTTCAGTCGACTGCGGACGGAAAGCGGGTTTCCAATGGAGCGCGAGCTGCCCCAATGTGACTTTGGTCGCGTAAAAGGTCAGCTCTGTAATCTCGTTGTCGCGCCCTTCCACATGAATAATGTCGAAGTAGCCATCTTGCGGAAAAATCGCACATGAAAAATGGCTTGGCACAAGCTGCCCGTTGCTGCGCGATTGGCTTATGGCGCAAGGGTATTCGCTCAATGCCTGAGTTGAATTTCCCGGTGATATCGCATCATAGTGGGCAAAAGGATCGGGATATTCGCCTTGAACAACCAACGACCCCATCACTTGAATCGTAACGATTAGGCCAACTAATGCGCTGGTGACGATCCAACCTGCATGTGCTGACCATACAGCGAATGGACTGACGGTCACTTTCCAAAGCGGAAATTGGATCTGGAAACTACGGACGAGAGCCAGACTTTTCCCCCCAAACATGATTGTGCCCTTTACCCATTTATATACAATATTAAAGTATAATAAATTGAGTTATTTGGGGCAAAATCACACAGAGGCAGCGATGTTGTGTTGATGGATATTTATGTTTTATTTGTTTCGGATAAGTTCAGAGTAGCAGTTCACAACCCCTGAACACATCTACCAAATGGCAGATTTTGGGGTAGAGATTAGGAGGTTTACAGAAATCTGCGCCTTAGCGCGTAGGATCGTCAGCGAATCGTAATAATGCGTAATTGCATGTCGTACTGTAAATGGTTGTCGTTGAACTCTGAAGAATTGCGAGCAGCGTCCATTTTGATAACCTCAATCGAGTAGTCAGCGGTATTCCATCCAATAGTGATGCCCTCAATCTGTGGACGGATACGAGGTTTCCAGTGAAGCAGGAGTTGGCCTACACTCACATTTGTTGCGTAAAAAGTGATTCCTGTAATCTTATTATTTTGCGCTTCGATGTGGATAATATCGAAGAAATCGTCTTGTGGAAAAATAACGCACATGAAGCGACTGCTATCAATTTGCTCATTTACTCTCTGCTGTGTTATTGAGCAGTTGTAGGAAGACAATACATTTATCGGATTTCCCGGTAGGATAGCCGTATACCGTTTGAATGGATCGGTATATTTACCACCAGTGAGCAGCAATCCCACGAACTTAATGGTAAATATCAACCCCACTAGTGTGCCAGTTGCCACCCATCCGATGTGAATCGCCCACACCGAAAATCGGCTGATGCCGGGCTTCCACTTTTCAAAATGAAAGTTGGCTAACGAAAGTGTTTTGGCGAGCGCTTCGTTGTTTGCTCTAAACATGACTGTGCGCCTTTACTCATTGAACATATTCTCTATGAGTAATAAACGCGTTTTCGGGGCGAAAATCACCGAACTTAAGTTAGGAATCGGGGATGGGGCTTGGATTTAGACCTAATTTGGAAGGAGATTGAGTTCCTGTGCACGGGCAACTGCTTGAGTTCGATACAGGTGCGCTGTCCCGCGAAAATTGGAGTTTTAAACTGTCAGCGATCACCGATAAATTGAAATCGGAGGAAATGAGTGGTTGTAACGAAACGAAGTAAACCCCGTCTTGGAACAGAAGCCGCTGGGGTGCTTTTGGCTAGATAACATCGGAACTAAGTTGAATGGCTAAACGTGTCTTACCGATGCCTCCCGGTCCGACAATGGTCAAGAGTCGGCAGTGAGGATCAATCAGTCGTTCGACAACCTCAGCCCGTTCTACTTTTCTGCCCAGAAACGAATTGGACTGCGGAGGAAGGTTGTGTACGATCATTGCCCCGGTATCCCCGAATGCCTATAGACAATAATCGTAAAGTATATCGTATTTTAGTAAATTACAACTGAGAACGCTTTTCCTCTGTCACAATACCCAACGGCGTATGATGCTCGGCAAACTTTTGCACTTCTTCCAACGCTGTGTTGAAATGGGCGATCAGTTCATCATCTTCACCCTTGTAGCGCCGCAGCGTTTGCAGGGCACAGGCCGCACAACCCCGCATGGCCCGATAGCTGTCTGTCTCGCAGGCCATACAACCGTCCAACCGTATCATCATCATCATGAAGGCCAATGTTTCTTCATGCGTTTCAGGCAATTTGGCGATGCGCTCAACTAGCGTTTGCCATTTCGGGCCGCGTAATTTTTTCAGTGCAGGAATAACATGGTGCGGAAACAATATTTCATTATTGGTGTACATGTGGGGATAACTTTCAACCCTGTGACATATCTTGTCACACCTCATCATAACCACTCACAGCATAACACAAATAGGACTCTGGTACTATAATCCGTTGCAGTGAATTCTTAAATCTATTACGCTTATCTTCTTAAAGATGAATTAAGCATAAAACTTTTGTTTGTGAAACTCAGTATCGGAGACAATGTGCTGCGTCGATTAATGATTCTTAGCCTTCTATTGCTGGCAGGTTGCACGGGTGGGGCTGTTGTATTTGCGCCACCGCCGCCACCGCCGGATATTTCCGCGCTGCTCTATAATCACCCCGCTGGCATTTTCAGCGTATCCGTCCCACGTAATTGGTCGCTGTATGAGCAGAACACCACCGTAGTTGCGTCTGCTGCATTTTCCCCCCCCGGCGATGATCAGCCTGCGGTCGAATTTGCAGTCATGAATACGGGACAGCCGTTGGACTCCGCGACCTTCGGTACACTGATCGACCGCTATCAGCAGCAGATTCGTCCCGACGTCACCTATTATGCCGAAGTTAGCCGTCAGGCAATGGGTGATGGTAGTTGGCGCATGAGCGGTGTACGTCACTCACCTGGCGGATTAGGCCAACCAGTCAACACCTTCATTCAGCAAACAGGAACTTTCCTCAGTGTGATTGATGTCCTTGTCAGCACCGACGCCAATCGTATGACTCAGCTTCAGCAGATTGTCAACACTTTTACGGTAAATCCTGCTGCCTCTCTCGAAGCATCCGACCCCAAAGTGTTGGGTTATGCCAGTCCCACCAGCTTTGAGTTTCTTCATATTGCCACATGGTCAACGCCGCAGAATGTCTTTTTTATTACGGGGGAAGTTGCCAATAGAGGTACGGTTCAACTCACTGATATTCCTGTCCGCGCTGTACTAAAAACGGCGGACGGTCTACCGATTGCCGAAGCTGTAGATACAGTCATGGGGTATAGCTTGCCACCCGGCGGATTTGCGCCTTTTAGCTTACGTTTTGGGCAAGGGCAGCCAGCCTTAACCGCTGCCTTTGATTTGTCGCTTGGTAATGCTGATTGGAACTCGCAGTCGAATCGCGTTGTTTATGGACAGGATGAGTTGAAATGGGACGACAAATCATCTTTTGAAGCCGATGGCTCGATGGCGATTGATGGCACCGTTCAAAATATCAGCCAGAAACCGATACTTTCACCGCGTGTGGTCGCTACCGTCTTTGGGTCGGATGGTAATGTTATCGCTGCTGGCTTTATTGATCTCACCGCCGCCCTTAATCCCGCTGATTCAACCACCTTCCGCATTCTTGTACCTGAAATGGGCGGTCAACCGGCCAACTACATCGTCAACGTTCAAGCACTACCCTAAGTCAATAAAAACGATGTCCCTTGTGAGAGTCATCGTGAATGTAGGGACGGCATGTATGCTTACTTGCCGTCCGTTACTGCAATCGAGTTTGCTTACTTCGGCGTACCCAGCAGTGTCAAAACCTGCAGCAAATTCGTCAACTGGGGTGGAATATAACCTTCTTGTGCCGTTACCGTCCGGGCTGATCCATTGCGCTCAACAGTCACTTTGTAGACGTACATATCGGCACTGGTTCCCGGTGCTTGGAAAATCCCCTGCATGCCGAAGAAACCGATTTGGTCGATCATATTGGATATTTCTTTAACTTGATCAGCCGTAATCGTGCTCGCTACTCCGTCACGCATCAATGTGCCATCGTTCTTGACTACAATATTGAGTTCTTTACCGGCAAAGCCGCCCGTCCGGTTCAAAGCGACCGAGTCAAATAGTTGTCCCGCATCCGGATCTTGTGTTGCGGGTGGGATAATCGTGCCCAGTGCAGGCAGTTGTACCTCTTCTGTACTATATTCACGTGGACCATTTGTCGGCAGGGCAGGTGCCTGTGTTTCTCCTGCGCTTGCTGTAGGGACACTCTGTTGCACCGCGGCTGCAGGCGTTGCTGTATTATTACCGCCGCAGGCTGCCAGCAAAGTGGCACAGGTGATGATCAAAAAAAGTTGACGGAACATAGATGACCTCGATCCGATATGTTTCTTCACTCTTTTTGTAGTGTGAATGACATTCCTCGAACTGACAAGAGGGATATTTGGCTTATTTTGTTCGGCAGTCCTTACATTTCCCTGCTACCGTCCAAAAATGAGTAGCATGACCTTTAACGGTAGAGATGTTACTGCGAAAAAATATGCTTGTTGTAGCGGTATAAACCTGAACTTAACGACATCAAGAACCAGTTTTCACCACCGATTGCAGTTCTACCAGAAGAATTGTTGCCCAATAATGGATTTCACCTGGCACTCAATACTATTATTGAGGTTTACTTTTGGTTTGTTGGCAAACTATTCGTTAACGACTTTCCAACCCGGACGTTGTTTTCACTCACCTATTTAGGTTAGTGCTGGCATTTCGAAAGAGTTACAAAATGTTCTTCCAAAATGTAATCCATCACCATTGCACCTGTTGTTTGACGGTCATCAGGACGCCTTTTGGAACCATCGTTCGTGCAAGTAAACAATGAGTGCGTCTGGCCTGTTCTATCGCACGCATGTCTACCGCTTATTTTGTGTGACAAAAACGAGGTGTCGTAACAGCATCAACAGCATAAAAACGCGCCACCACAAAATTAACTTCTGTTTTGGCTAAAATTCAATCACTATTATAAGGAGCGAACATGTCTATCGATCTCGAATCTCGTATCGCGCACGGTAATGAACTCAGCCGTGCTGGTAAGGATGATGAAGCGATTGCCTATTTCCGTCAGCTTTACGAGGCAAACCCCGATGATCCCCGTATCCTTTATGAGTATGGCGGAGCCTTCGACAGCGCAGGCCATGAAACCCAAGCCATCCCACTCTACCGACTAGCCTTGGAAAAAGGCATGTCAGGAGATTATTTGCCACAGTTGTACCTGCAGCTCGCCAGCAGTTTGAGGAATATTGGTCAGCTCGATGAGGCCATTACCATGTTAGAACAGGCTTGCCAGCGCTATCCTGAACGCCCTTCCTTAAAATTGTTTCTTGCGCTTGCCTTGGAAAGCGCTGGACGACAACACGATGCCCTCACAACTCTCTTCGATTTAGCAATCGCCCATGTCGCTACCGCCGATATGAAACGTTATACCCGTTCTATTCGGGCTTATGTGGACGACCGTCGCTGATTCAACCACCGGATAATGCTGACTGTGCCAATTGCGGTCAGTAGTGCAGCCAGCGGATACAGCGCCAAATAATAGCGCTGCCACGGCAATGGATTGACCAGCAAACTCGCAATCGTAATGGCTAGCCAGACCAGTACCCCGGCTTCTTCCGTTCGCCACGCTCTCACGACACTCAGGACGCCCGCCAGCCCTAATAAGGTCAGTAGACCGCCAGCTACCACACCGCCATGTAGTCCGTTTCCTATTGACGTGTCATAGTTCGCGATTTCAGCCTGAATAGGCTTCGCGTTCGCCCAGAATGCCGCCTCGAAATAAACAGGTGCTTGCATATATGGCTGTGTGAAAATCTCCGCCACCCGATCACTCAATGGAGTAGGAGCGCTTGGTTCAGCTTTTACCTGCGATTCTAACAGCTTTGCACGCTCACTCACCAAATCGCCCAGCCGTGCCAGAGGATCATTCCATTGTGCTGGCGATAGCGCGATAAACACCCCCACCATAATCACAATGCCTATCCCAATTCGAAGCACCAAAATTACTAGCCGGTTCTGAAGATTACTAAGTCTATTGTTCCTTGCGACCTTGCGGCTTAAGGCTGTTAACGCCACCCAACCGAACGCAGCCGCTATAAATACGAGTCCACTGTGTTTACTCGCTAATGTAAGCCCACACGCCGCACCTAGCGCCACCCACCACCACCAGCCGTTACACCCCTTGCAAATCAGCATCGCCACAAGGATAGCCAACAGCCCGAAGCACAGTACCGAGCCTTCCATCATCGCACGTCGTCCATTGAGCAGCACTACCGGATTGAGTGCGTACAACCCGCTTGCGATATACCCCGCCCATCGCCCTCGCAGTTGCCATCCAATTCCAAACAGGACAGCCACACTCGCCGCGAGAAATACTGCCGATGAAATTCGGCTGACAACCAGCATCCCTTGAATCGGACGGTTGCCCCGCATCACGTTCTCGTCATAGCTCAGCGGCCATACCCATACAGGTGGCAAATCTTTCTCGCTGTACCCCGCCGCTTGCAGACTTAACCCCACCGTGTAGAGATTGATAGAACCGTTAATCAGCCGCAGCCAAGCAGGGTTATCGACAGTATAAGGCGGTGTCACAGCCAGCGATTGAAGGTCATGGTTCGCGAATACAGTGAAGGCGTCCCGGCTCATTGTGATCTGCATCGCTTCGTCACCATGAAACGGCACGGTCGCAATTCCCGCCAGAATATAAACCGCTAGTGCCATCAGCCACACAGCATCCACCACTGATAGTGTGTTTTTCCGTGATTGACTCCCTCCATTGCTTGTTGTGGAGGGGTAAGAAGGGGATTGTGGATACACGATTTATCCCTTCGAGGTCGTATTTGTTTTCAATGCGTGTAGCAATCAAAACAAATTCATCTCGTTCAGGTTTCTACTAAAACCTTTACACTTTTGGAGGCGTACTATGTTGCCGTACAACCTTAGCCACACCCATTACACCGATAGCCACCAACAGGGTCGCGATAGGTATCAATGGCAAATAATAACGCTGCCACGGGAGTGGATTGATGAGTAAGTTGACAATCGTCACCAGCAGCCAGATGACCAGCACGATCGAAATTGCCCATGACTCATACTGACGCAGTCGCTTCCAAAACACCGCAGCCAGTCCAATAGCTGCTAACACAGAAAGTATGACCCCGATGATCGGATTAACTGGGAGTCCACTGAGTGGTGAAGCACTGTAGGCCGCGATTTCCGCTGTGACCGGCGCTGCTTCTGCCCATGATGCTTGCTCAAAATAAGCGACGGGAGTCAAAAACGGTTGTGTCACGATACCTTCGATACGTTGTGGAATAGTCGTTGGCGCATTTGGTGCGAGGATCGACACAACAATCGTGACCTGTTCCTGTAACATCTGGCCGAGGTCACGCACTCGCCCAATAGGATCATTCCACAAAGCGGGTGATAGGGCCACCACCAACCCCAATGCCAGCAATCCACTGACCGTTAATTTCACCGTTGATGAAAATAAATTCCCGTACGGACGTGACACCTTTTCAGTGCTTACAGTCCGTGTGCGGAAGGTTCGCACAACCTCAGCGATGAATATCCCTCCGAATGCTCCTGCCACAAAAATGGTGTCCGTATATTTACTCACCAATGCCAGCGCACTGCTGATAATTAACCCTGCCCACCAATCCCATAGACCCGTGTTGTGGATTGATTCTCCCTCATTGATTGTAGGGATGGCTAATCGTCTGGTAATCTCTAAGGCAATCCATATCGTCAGCAGTCCAAATCCTAGCATCGCGCTTTCAACCAGCGCCCGTCGTCCGTTCAGTAGGATAATCGGGTTTACGGCGTATAATCCGCTCGCGATGTAAGCGGCCCAGCGTCCGCCAAACTGCCACCCAATCCCGAACATCGCCATGATGCTCAGCGCAAAATAGATCAGTGCCGCTGTCCGTCCTGCCATCAACACAGCGTCAGATGGCAAATGTCCGCTGGCGACATCTTCGGCATAATGCAAACCCCAATCCCAACCGGGGCGGGGTGGTAAATCTTGTTGCGTCAAGCCGCGCACCTGCATGATGAATCCGACCGTATAACGCATGACAGAGCCGTTGAGCAGTCTCAATCGTGAATCACTATCGATATCATATGGAGGATTGACGGGCAGACTTTCCAGTTTGTGGTCAATAAAAACGGTCGCGTAATCACGGCTGGTGTAGATATGCATCGCCTCGTCGCCATGAAACGGCGCGAGTTTTAAGCCCAGTGCGGCATACACAATCAGTGCTGCCAACCAGACTGCATCACCAACCCTTGGTAAATAGCGTTTTATGAGTAACTTCTCCGCTTAATTCTTGATTTCAACCTGATGTGCATGGCGCACGAAATCCAGTTGATGAAGTTCATCCAGTACCGGCGTAGGTAGTGGTGCGTCGAGGGATAGCACGGTCAGGGTGTGTCCGCCCGGTTCCGCCCGTCCGGTATGCCAACTGGCGATATTCACATTATTCGTTGCCATTAAAGTACCAACCCTGCCAATGACACCCGGTTGGTCAAAGCTGCCCATTAACAGTAAATGACCTTCCGGCACAAAGTTCATGCGGTATTGGTTAATCTGAACGATATGCGGTTCTTTGCGGTCAAGGAGTGTCCCCGACATCAGGATCGTTTCGCCGTCTTCCAATGTCACTTCGCACGAAACCATGCTGGCATAATCGCCTGTTTTCATACCCTTAGTTTGCATAACCTGAATGCCACGTTCAGCCGCTAGCACCGGTGCGTTTATAGTGTTCACCTTGTCGCCCAATATCGGCTGCAAGAGTCCCTTTAAAATCGCCACCGCAATCGCTTTAACCAGCCCGCTCATTTCTTCACCCCGGTATTCAACCGCCACGCGGCTCACCGGACTGCGCGAAAGGGCATGGATCATCGTACCGATGCATTCGGACAATCGCATATACGGTTTTGCTGTCTCAAAATCTAACCCCGGCACGAACGGCATATTGACGACGTTCCGGTAATCTGTGCCCTTGAGTGCATCGATAACTTGCCGCACAATTTGCAGCGAAATGTCTTGCATAGCTTCAACGGTATTGTCACCAATATGCGGTGTGTGAACGACATTATCCAGGCCAATCAGCGGACTGTTATAGGGTGGTTCGTCTTTATAAACATCCACTGCGACGCCGGCTAAATGTCCATCTTTCAGCGCTGCCGCGACCGCCGCCTCATCGATAATACTACCGTGCGATGTATTAATTAGCCGTGCACCCGTTTTCATCTGTGCCAGCGTATTGCTGCTGATAAGTCCTGCGGTTTCGGGAGTGGCTGCCACATGTACCGTCACGAAATCACTTCGCTGGAGTAGTTCTTTCAGTCCCACCAGTTGAATACGCTCGTCAACCAGCTGCTCTTCGCTGATATAAGGATCATATGCCAGAACCGTCATGCCAAATGACAGACATCGGTGTGCCACAATCCCGCCCACACGCCCTAAGCCAATAATGCCTAGAATTTTCCCGTAAAGTTGAGTGCCAGCCTGCCGCTTGCGGTCGAGGAGCCACCATCCATCTTTCAGGCTGTTATGGGCTGTGATGATGCGTCGGCTGAGTGCCAACATCAGCGAAATCGCCAGTTCACCGGCTGCCATCGCATTCGTTCCGGGTGTATTCATGACGATAATGCCGCGATTCGTCGCCGCTTCCATATCGATGCTGCTTAACCCGGCTCCGACATGTCCGATCAGTTTGAGATGCGGTGCTTCGGCCAATAATGCCTTGTCGACCCGTACATCGTCTCGCGCAATGAGTGCCTGAGCCTCTTTTAAGCTGTCTCGCACTGCCGATGGCGTAACCTGTTGCACTGTAATATCAGGAGTTTCTTGGAGAATCTTAAGGCTGTCTTCTGCTAGGTCAGTCGCAACCAGTATGTGAAATTTGGACAATCTGAACCTCAATAGGGGTTATGAATAGTTGCACAGTGGGCAGAATAATAGCATTCGCTCACATGCAAGGAAAGAGTCGACATAACATCCGCTGACCGGGTTATGTCGAGTCTTGATGATATGAACAGTAAATGGAACTGCCGGTTGCAAACGATTTGGCAGTTGCTTAGCGAATACCTCCACTTATCTGGAGGAGCTTCTATTCTACGGAGCATTCACCTCAAATCGTTCCACAATACTCCATGTAGGACTGAATACCCCATTCTGCTTTGCGCGTACTCGCCAGAAATAGATACCGTTTGTCAAAGGTTGAACAGGATTTACATTAACGATGAGTGTGTCAGCCGGGACGGTGGCTGTAAAAACAACTGAAGCACCAAAAGTATTGGTCTTTGCCACTTCGACTTGATATTCGGTCGCTCCGGTCACACGGTTCCACGTTAAATCAGGCGTGGATGTTACAAAGTAATTACGGGCAGGAGCAACAGTGGGATTAAAAGCGCTTGCCGGATCATCAAACCGCCCGTAGTACAGTTTTGTCTCGTTGTAACTGCCATTCACGGCTAGAAAATACACAAATTCGTAGATTCCCGGTCGCGTATTACCGACAACCGACCATCTGACTGATGCACTACTATCAAATGTTTCGTTAAGGGTGGTGTTGGCAAGCTTAAAGAGCACCGGAACAGCCCACGAACCATTAGCATTCCGCCGTATCGTATACATATTTCGGTTTGTGTTATGGAGATTGTTGGATGGTCCATGTCCGATGATAAACAACTGTCCGCCATCGTTAATTGCAAGGGCCGGATCGTGAGTGTAAGTTGAACCGTCAACAACCAGTTCAGGATCACTACCAGCGATAGCGATACCATTAACACTATCAGTCCAGGTACCGTCATAGGTCGCCAGGTGAATACGCCCGTATTCGATAGGATCAAAATCTTCGATGTAACTGATGAACTTTTTCCCATTCAGTCCAATAACTAAAGAGGGGCCTTGATCAATGTTGATGCCTCCGCCATTCGATGTCCAAACGTCTGTTGTACTCACTGTTTCGACTGCACCCCATACACCCGCTGCCGAACGGGTTCTTGCCAGAATGTCACCGGTTGGGGTATTCACGTCCGAAACCCATGCAATGGTCACCGAATTGTCAACAGGTGAAACGGCCAGCGCCGGGTGAGTAGCCGCGCCATTCGTATCAACTTGTGTCGCTGTGCCAACCATCGCCAAAGTATTGGCTTGAGAGTCATAGGTATAGACTTGATGCATAACATGGTTATCGGGAGCAGGGGTCACAGCCCAGTAGCTAACATGCAATTGTCCGCTAAGATCAACCATTCCCGACAGGCCACTGGTTCCCATATAATCTGTGTTAATAGTTCCACCGTCGGATGCTAAGGGAATAGCTGCGCGGAATGTATTGGTCGTGGTATTGAAAGGATGATCAATTACTTCACCGCCAATCGTGTTTACGAGCACATGAATGATGGTTCCGCCGTCGTAAACAGCATCGACTGACATGATACTGGTGGCCTCATTGAGCGTAGTGGTTCCATTAAAACTGCTGGTCGCAGTGGGTAATCCAGCTGCCGTTGTCCAATACCCAACCAGCGCCGTACTATAGTGCGCCTTTCCGCCAAAGATGTAAACGCGGTCGGCAACCGTACGCACAATTTGATGCGGAATCACATCAGAAAATCCAAGCCCAACCGGAAATGTGACGCTGTTGGATTGCGCGCTGACCTGCTCGTATGGCTTGAAAACAATCTGTGCTGCGACAAACACGAGTAGTGCTGTTAAACGTATTGACCAACCAAAGCGCTTAATGATCGAATAAGTCATGAATACATGTCTCCCCAAATAATCAGTCGTCACCCGTTTGCAGTTAATCCTTGAAAGAAAATAATAAAGAACTGACAAAATCAGGTGATAGATTACAGATCACCTTAACTCAATATAATCACATTGTAATGCAGTTCAGTTTTAAGGTATGCGAACATTCCTTAAAATTTACTAACTTTTCGTATTTGGTTGGGTGAAGAGATTTGAATCGGCAAGCGCTGCTCATCTTGAGGTAGCAAATCGCTTGCCGTGCCGGATGCACCAGTCGACGTAGAAACTGCTAAGTAAATAGAAGATCGGATACGACAAACTGACCAGTACCAGACGTGAGTCAGGTTCTTCTTGTGTCAACAAATAGGAGATTAACCCTGCCCATATCAGCGATAGTATCCAGTTGGTTTTACTAAATAGGGGGTTTTTGCTGGGGTACAAATACCGTGTTGGAATGAACGAGAGAATTCCCGGAATAACCACCATCAGTACGGCTACGACCGGTTGCGGATGCAGCCAGTACAAATATAATGCGATGCCGTTCCAGTAGCTTGGGAAGCCAAGGAAGAATGCATCATCGGTTTTCATGTTAGTCTGCCCGTAGGCATATAAAGCAGCCAGTACCGGTACTGCTGTCCAGATAACGCTCGGTAGCAAGTTCTGGGAGGCCATAATAAAAACCGGCACCCACACATACGTCAGCACATCGATCACATTGTCAATCATGGCTCCGTCGAAGTTCGGCAGTATCCGCCGTACACCGACGCGCCGTGCGAGAATGCCGTCTGTGCCATCAATCAACATCGCGATCCCAAGCAGGAAAAACGCTTGTCGAGGTTGTCCTTTTGCCGCCCAATAGAGGGCAAACATTCCCACCACGCCACCCGACGCAGTATAAAGATGAACGAGCCACGCAATAATCTTTTGCTTCGGCATGTATATGTCCTGTAGGTCTTTTATGCGAGTTGCGTCAGCCGTTCAAGTACATGATGTAAGGTGTCAAAAACATGTTCCGTCACCCCGGCAAACGCCTCTACTCGTGTATGCGAAAGATCAGGAACCGCGTAACACGTCATCCCTGCTGCAACCGCTGCTCGCGCGCCAATCGGGCTGTCCTCAAGCGCTAGGCACTTCTTGGGCGCGAGTCCCAACGCTTTGGCTGCTTCTAAATAAACATGAGGTTCTGGTTTTCCAGCGAGAAGATGTTCAGCCGAACAGCGTATGGGGATCGACTTCCCCCAACCCTGGTTGCTCACAACGGCTTCAATAATCACACCCGGAGAACTGGAAGCAATCGCTGTCGGAATACCTTGTTCTACCACATATTGGATGATTTCATTGGCACCCGGCATCGGTTTAGCCTTGATCGGTATCAGTTTTAACATGCGCTCAACGACATCGAGTTGCAATGTCTCGAGACTCTGCGGAATGTCATAAAGTGCCTTGAGCTTTCCAATAAATACATCATTCCGCAGACCAATCAATGTGGCTCGTACCGCTGGCTCCATTGCTAACCCGTAACTGAGAAGCATAGCCGTTTCGGCTTCTTCCCACACCGATTCTGTGTCGACCAGCAAACCATCCATATCAAAAATGATGGCATCAAATGCGAGAGGTTTTGTCATGTAATCTCAAATGCTTTCTTAAACGCTGCGTGTAATTCAGGGTTTTGGATAATCATATCCGTTTCTTGCGCCAGAGCTAACCCCTTATCGAACAGCGCTTTGTACGGTGTGTTTTCTAATCGGGCGTATCCAGCTGGGCCGGCCGCCAGGGGTAAAATCGGCGCCAGTGAATTCACGGAAACAAATACATCTGCACCCTTCACGACTTTTTCGCGCTTGACGACGCCGCCAAATCCCACAAACAAATCCACCACTGGCCGTGCTGCTAAATCAGACGCACCATCCCCGATCATCAATCGACGTCCGTGTTTGCCCGCCGCCAATGCTTGGATGATGGCTGGCTTACCGCTCGAAACGGTTAGCGGTCCTTCGTTGTAATCCAGATATGTTTGCCGATTCTGTGTCTGCGGTTGGTAGTAATGCCACCAGTCGCCGGACAGTTCATTATATTCCAACTCTACCGCTCGGATGTTCTCCGGAGCTACACCGAGCCGCTTGCCAAAGCCGCGTACAGGCTCTGCCAATCCGCCGCTCACGATGAAAATCTGCTTACCCAGTAGACGCAGCGCTCCAAGTACTGCTTCCGCGTCAGGGACGAGCGTTTCCCAGTAGCGTTCTTCAATAGCCTTCAGTTCGCCACGTGTGGGACGAATCGCCTGCAAGCGCTTGCCATAGACTTCGCTCAGGTCGAGGTCACCATTCATGGCTTTTTCCGTCAGCACACCCACACGCCATTCTTTACCTTTGAAGCGCGCGAGTTCATCAATACCTTCTATAGCAGACAGGGTACTGTCGCAGTCGAAAAAGATTAAATCGAAACTAGTCCAGCGGGTTTCATCCATAGGTTTTTATAGATTCACTTCTCAAAACTATGGTTGCATTCTACCGTTGTCTGCCATATTTGTGAACCCTTCTCACTTTAAATACTTTTAATACAAACCTAATTCACCCCCAAAAAATGGGGTGTCCGTTCTCTCAATCATCAATTCTCTATTGAGTTGACAAGTGCCTTTGTGCATAATGTGTATATGAATTGATGTATTTTAACCGTTTCCCATCCACGTTGTACATGTACTATTGTGGTTGGGAAATTTCGTGTCTAAGCCTAAGACATTATCACTGAGAGTTTGTAGCCTATGAATGTCGGTCGTATTCTGATTGGCAAACCCCTTGAAACGAAAGACCTGATACATCAGGCCATTAGTAAACCGGTTGGCCTTGCTGTCTTTGCCTCTGATGCGCTTTCCTCCACTGCTTATGCAACCGAAGAAATCCTGATCATTCTCTCACTGGCAGGGAGTAGCGCTGCTGTATTTGGCATATCAATTCCCATTGCCATCGCCATCGCTATTCTCCTCGTCGTTGTCACGGTCTCCTATCGGCAGACGATCTTCGCCTATCCCAAAGGCGGTGGTGCCTATATTGTCGCTCGTGATAATTTTGGCGAACTTCCCGCTCAAATCGCTGGTGCCGCGCTCCTAACAGATTATATTCTCACTGTAGCCGTTAGTATTTCATCGGGTGTGGCCCAAATAACCTCGGCTTTCCCGGGACTTTTAGCCTACAAAGTCGAGATCGCTGTAGCAGTCATCCTCTTAATGACCATCGTTAACCTGCGAGGTGTGAAAGAAAGTGGACAGATTTTTGCTGTCCCAACCTACTTCTTCCTCGGTATGATGCTCATTACCTTAGCTGTTGCGGCCATTAAGTTTTTCACTGGCGGGTTGGGTGTTGTAACAGAAGTCGATGCAATCAAACATACCGCGCTTGATTCGTTGACCGTTTTTCTGGTGCTGCGAGCCTTCTCTAGTGGATGTACGGCACTCACAGGTATCGAAGCCATCTCGAACGGTATCACGGCCTTTAAAGCGCCAAGTAGCAAGAATGCCGCCATAACACTTGTCTGGATGAGCAGCATCCTAATCACCTTGTTCTTGGGTATCACTTTAGTAGCACATCAAATCGGTGCGTTGCCTAGTGAAACCGAAACGGTAATCTCACAAATCGCAAGAACTGTTTATGGTAAAGGCAGCATCTTCTATTTGCTGATGCTGGCCGGTACTGCACTCATCCTGCTCATGGCCGCCAACACCAGTTATGCGGACTTCCCCCGTCTGGCAGCGCTTCAAGCGGGTGATGGTTTCTTGCCACGCCAGCTTACAATACGCGGCGGGCGTTTGGTTTTCTCTTGGGGTATTGTGGTCTTGGCGACATTCGCTTCGCTTCTAGTAATTGTAGCGAATGCAAATACGACCACCCTTATTCCATTGTATGCCGTCGGCGTCTTCCTCAGTTTCACCTTATCTCAGGCCGGCATGGTTGTTCGCGCTCGTAAAATCGGCAAGCTGAAACCCGGTGAAGTGGTTAAGGGTCTTGAAACAGATTTGGAATACGATCCCCACTGGCGCAAGCATATGGTTGTTAGTGCCATTGGCGCGGTCTGTACCTTTGTAGTCATGATTGTGTTCGCGGTCACCAAGTTCGCGACAGGTGCCTGGGTAATCGTACTGCTTATCCCCACGCTGGTCTGGATTTTCTTCCGGATTCACCATCATTACCGGAGTGTCGCAAAGGCGCTGAGTTGGGATAGCGCTCCTCCCGAACTAACCACACGCTCAGTCCAAACCCTGATCTTGATCGACGATGTCCATGCCGAAACTGTCCGTTTGGTCAACTTTGCCAAATCGCTCCAGCATCCTTGGAAGGCCGTACATGTAGCGATCAATCCTGATAAGGCCGAACAGGTCAAGAAGAAATGGTTGCAGCGTATTGGCGAAGGGGATTTGGTCGTGATTGAATCACCTTATCGTCTCCTGGCAGAACCTATTCAGGATTATATCGAACAGGTTCAGACTGAAAATCCTGGTTGCTATGTCCATATCATTATGGGGCATTTAGCGATGGACAATTACTGGGCACAGGCGCTGCATCAAAACACGGCTCTCATTTTTAACGTGGCCCTTTCCCATATGGAACGCGTTGTCGTCACAACCGTACCCTATCAAATTCATCACAACGGGGAACCCCTTCCTCATGACTCTGAGGTTGAACAAGCAGTTTCCACCTAAATTCTGAACCGAGTGTCCGCTTTCGTGTAACCTAACACGCAATCTAGCGGGCACTCACTTCCTTATTGATAACTTTAATTGAGTTGTGCATAATAATCTTTATGAATTGATGCAGCTTACCATTTTCTCTCTCCATAACGGTTTGTCCTGTTGGGGTGAGTGGTTATATGCCCTTTCATTTGTCAGGGCAGGGGCAAAATCAAGGATTACAACATAATATGCAGAACGTATTGCCGTCCATCCAGGGCATTGTCATCATCCTCGTGATATTGGGCATCGCCTTCAAGCTGGCTCCAAAAGGGGTTTCGGTTGCTGGACATGATGCTGGACAGTTATTCCTTCTTGCAGCGCTTCCTCTGTTTTTCATCGACTTTGCTACCAGCGCCGAATATGCTGCTGGCGAACTCCACGCTATTCTCGCGCAAGAACATTTACAAATGTATGCCCCTTATGGCGATTTGGCGATTGCTTTCCTGAACATTGCTTTTGGGGCACTCTATATTTATGCCTTGGGCATTTTTCGTGATGGTGGTGGTGCTGCTACCGCTTCTCTCCGCTATTTGGGTCCAGCTATCGCCATCATGGTAGCCTTCCTCTTGTTAGAGGATTATGTCTTAACGGTTGTGGTCAGTAGCCTAAGCGGTGCCGATCAACTTCTTTCAACCGTTGGTCAGCTAGAAGCATCTCCTATAATTCATATTTTGTTGGGCGTGGGTATTGCGCTGCTAACCTGTTGGCTAACCCTTCGGGGTCGTAAAGATGCATCGCGCGTAACTTTCATCATCATGTTTACCTATATCGCCTTGATGGTAGTGACCTTTGTCGCGCTTTTTGTACAATCGACACAGGGTGTGCCACCTGCACCTCTACCACAGCCCGACGCAAATCTTTCTTGGTCAACCGTTGTCGGACATATCGCTAATGCTGTGCTGCATGGTTTGGTAGCCTTAACCGGCCTTGAAGCGGTAAGCAATGGTCTGCAATTCATTAAAGATGAAGACCCATCCTATGTACGCTGGGGCAAGAATCGATTCCCGAAATGGGTTGGTTTTTGGAAGTTTTTTTCCGGACGCGTGGGTATTGCCCGAACTATTCAAGTTGGATTTCTTTTCTACGGTGGCATTACCATCTTCCTGAATTCACATTTCTCGAATTACTTCAACGTAATCGATCACACCAATGGACGCACTTTAGTCGGTAATTTGGCTTATATTGCCCTGGTTCCTATTGGTGGCAACCTGCTTTACTATTTCCGTCAAATATGGTCAGCTTTGACGCTCTCGTTCGCCAACATGACTGCTTATGAAGATATGCAATCAACTGCTTATCGTGATGGCGTTCGCGGCGTACTGCCCGTAGCCTTGGTCTATCGCAGTCCAAACGGTAATTTCCCACGCCCGGTTCTCATGACCTTTGGGATAGCAGTTATCATCATGATATTGGTCGGCGGTAATACCAGCTCGGCTATTCCTCTTTATGGGATTGGCGTATTTGCGCCGATTGCCTTTATGGGGTTCTCAGTGCAGAAGCATTTGCTCGTTACCAAACCTGCCAACTATAAGGTAGGTGCTGTGGCCTGTTTCCTTGTAGCATGTCTGTCAGTAGTTATTTTTCTAAGCCAGATTATCGGCAAGTTCAGTGAGGGAGGTTGGGTGATCATCCCCGCCTTTACCACGCTGATGATCCTATCGCATTACTTCCTATTGCGCCGCGCTGGTAACCGCACTGATGAAACGGCCCACCATCTCATCTACGACGTATCGCGTATTGAGGGAACGATGGGTGAGTTATTGATGTGGCAGGTGCGTATGGTGCAAACCTATCGCCATAACATTTTGGAGCGGTTTAAACGTTGGCGTGGTCAAAAGACATCACCAGCCGAAGTCCAAACATATCCACCTTATGAAATTCACTATGATCATCACTGATGTATCGTCTACGTAAACAAAAAGCAGGTCACTGTCACCTGCTTTTTTATTGCTAATTATTCAGCCTGCTAGGCTTACTTCGTTTCAACGTAGGGCTTCAATTTTGCCGGACGCAGGTAAGCGACACTCAATATCGTATGGGGTTGCCAATGCGAAATTTGTAATGCTTCCCATGCCTTTGGATTGCTAATAGTGAAATTCAGCGACGATGTATTTGCTGAAGCACGGTAACGCAGTTCATTAATGAGATAATGGGTGGCCTCGGCACATCCCGGTTTAAACCAGATGCCGTCAATTTCACCACCGTTAAGCAAGTCCTCATCTTGAATCATACCCGTAATACGTGCCAGCAGTCGAGATGCCAATGGCGCACGAATAAGCCGCGTTTCCATGGACGGATCATGCGAGCTAAGCACCGCACCACCAACAACTTCACCATTTTTCTCGACCACATAGCGGTGACGGAAGACCTGTCCGTGTATGGGCTCAAGATTGCGGTGTAGACGGTCAGCCGTTACATACCGGGTGAAGTTCACATCATGATTAAACTGATTTAAGCCATCAGCGATAACTTCAAAATCTTTTTCAGTCGCTTCTCGGATGCTGAGTCCCGGCACAGGCTTCGGAGGATTCTTAAATACGCGGTGAAAACCCGATTCGCGTTGTTGCCCGAATCCCGTTGCCCAATTTTGGGCGTTATTGAAGGATGCAATGTTATTCTGCTGAATCTCTGCGAAGATCAACACATCCTCACCGTAATGTTCTTGAGCCCACTTAATACGCCATTTGACGAGCGCGGTTGCTACGCCTTTTTGTCGGAAGTCAGGATGTACCATCAAGCCGTGCATATGAACCGCCTGTACGGCTTGTTTCTCAAACCACACAGGTCGTGCATCTGCCGCTCCCGCACCAACAACTTGGCCTTCAGGTGTTTCAGCGATCACCACGACCTGTCCGATCCGCCGCTTCATCAGCATTTCATACGGATCTTCTTTAAAAACCACCTGAATAGTAATCATGCCCGTTTCTGGGCTGCTAGCCATCAGTTCACTGTAGGCTTTACTATCCTTGGGTTCCATTTCCCGAAGATGGTAGTTTACCCAATCGACTTGTTCTGGGGCAGTTTGCACGGCATTCATAATTTGTCCCCTTTATTAAATCTATTTACTTGCTTATATGAAGTATATTTTAGAGTTAGTTTTGCTCACTAACCTTACCCACACATTAATTGCGTACTGTTTATCACTCTTTTTTAAGAATAACTGATTTCGGTAATAATATTCAAACTTGACCGAATAAGAACTTTTGTGCTACAATTGCTATTGTGTTTTATTGTGGTAGCATCGCACTAAACGGTGGAGACTGATATCGTTCCGGTAAACAGATTCAAGGCTCAGTCATTTATCGCTCAAAGTACTTTATTTTGTGCCGATCATCCTTGTGGTACAGTGACCTTTCAACGGCGCACTAAATGACAATACCGAAGTAAAACAGGTTTTGCCATTTTGCCAATTGCTGAATTTGCCATACTTTCCCTCAAATTGGTGGCAAAATTGGCAATAGATAAGAAAGTTTTGCCACTGCCGCCGCCCCAAAATAAGAGTTCGATTTCGACACGCTGCTCATCATAAATTCCTCGTAACAGGCCTTACATAAGGGCTTTTATACCCGTTATTTCTCGTCCAGTAACCTACATAATAAAATTCTTAATGATGCGCCACTAACTTGACAAGTCTCTGCGGATAATGAATAATCTAATCTTGATTTGATTATTTTCAGAGAAGGATTATTCCTGTGGCGCGCAAACCGGCTGATCAATCTGTAAGCCGAGAAGATATTCTTCTGGCCGCTGCCGATGTCCTCCAACGCAACGGCTACGAAGCGACCACCATGAAGGATATAGCGGCTGCTGTCAATCTCACCGCAGCCAGCTTATATCATCATTTTCGTAATAAAGACGCGTTATTACTCGCGGTTCTTGAAGCCGGTCTGGAACATGTCCTCAGCCAGATTGAACCAATCGCCCATTCTGATCTTTCCAGCCCCGAAAAGCTTTCTCTTATGATTAAAGCCCACGTGCTTGGGTTAACACAAAATACGGCTGTAGGTGCTGCGATGGTCTTCGAAATACGCTCGTTGATGGGTGCGAAAGAACCATTATCAATCGCTTCACCGGCGGATCACGACGCCTATCAAACATTTGTCGAACGTCGCGCCTTATTTTTCTCGCGCCGTGATGAGTTTGAAGATTTGTTTCGCCTGGTTGTTCGGCAGGGGATTCAAAACAAGAGTTTCCAACCCGTTGATGTTGGCATATTCACAAAAACGATGCTTGGCGCGCACAACTGGGTGGGTGTCTGGTACAAGCCTGAGGGACGGTTGTCAGGTGAGCAAATTGCTGAACGCATTGCTGACACCATGTTGCGGGCTTTAAAACCTTAGTAACCCGTACTTGCATCAAATCTTTTATTTGGAGTACGCATAAAAGATGGGTCTTTTACAGGATAAAGTAGCCATTATTACAGGTAGTGGACGCGGTATAGGTGCAGCGACCGCAAAACTTTTCGCATCACAGGGTGCCAAAGTTATTGTGAGCGATATTGATCCTGATCCAGCCAAAGAAACGGCTGCCGCAATCATTCGGGCAGGTGGCACCGCATTTGCTGTCCCTGCCGATGTTACCGATTCAGGCGGCGTTGAAGAATTGATCGGTCAAGCCGTCAATACCTACGGTGGGATTGACATTCTCGTTAACAATGCGGGCTACACATGGGATGGTATGATGCACAAAATGAGCGACGAGCAGTGGGAAGCTATGCTCGCTATTCATCTCACTGCACCCTTCAAAATTATCCGCGCTGCTGTTCCCTATATGCGTGAAGCTGCCAAGAAAGAAAAAGAACAATTCGGTAATGCCAAAGCCCGAAAAATTATCAGTATAAGCAGCACGACCGGTACGCGCGGAAATATCGGTCAGGCTAATTATGCCGCCGGCAAAGCGGGCATTATCGGTTTGACTAAAACACTTTCTAAAGAGTGGGGTGCTTTCAATATTCAGGTAAATGCTGTGGCGTTTGGTTTTGTTGATACGCGCCTCACGCAGGCTGATGACAACGGTGATTTTACCGAGCGTGAAGGTAAAAAGATTAAGCTGGGCATTCCCGACACCATGCGCCAGATGGCATTCATGATGATTCCCGCTGGACGTGCTGGTACTCCCGACGAAGCTGCTGGTCCGATACTCTTTTTCGCCAGCGAATTTTCAAATTATGTCTCAGGGCAAGTACTGGAAGTTACAGGAGGTCTTTAGAATTGACCTTTGCTTCATTATGGATAACTTCTTCTGGAAGCAAATGTATGAGATAGCAGTAAACTAAGGGGATGGGATTGGTATATTTCGAGAGGACATAACCCATGCCTGATGTGTTTATTTCTTACTCACGTAAAGATAAAGTATTTGTCGAAAAGCTCGTGACAGCGCTCGAAGCCCAAAAACGTGATGTCTGGGTCGACTTTGAAGATATACCCTTTGCATCCGAATGGTGGGATGAAATCCAAAAAGGTATCGAGGCGTCTGAGTCTGCGATTTTTGTCATTAGTCCTGATTATCTTTCATCAGAAGTCTGTGGTTTGGAAGTTAATCACGTCCATAAAAGTAACAAACGAATTGTGCCAATCGTCTTTGAAAAACCTGAGCGCAACACTGTGCCCGATGCCTTAGCCGCTTTGAACTGGATCTTTTTTGATAATCCAGATGCTTTTGACGACTCGTTTGCCAAATTACAGACGACATTGGATACCAATCTGGTGGAAATGCGTCAACACACCCGCTTGTTGGTCAAAGCCAGTGAATGGGCCAAGTCTGGACATACCGATAGTTTACTTTTGCGTGGCGAGGAGCTTAATGACTTGCTTAAGTTGTTGAAGCGCCCAGATATCACCGATTTGATGCGAGACTTTTTACTCCGTAGTGATGAGCGTCACCGCCGGGAAGAAATGGCTCTGCGCTTCTTCTGGGGTTTGATGGGCGGTTTGCTAGGTATCGCTTTTTGGGCGTTCTCAACCTTTCGCAGTGATGTACTCATTACCCCCGACCGTATGGTGTATACCATCGCGCTGGGGCAAGTTTTTGGTGCGTGCCTGGGTGTACTTTCCATGTTTGCCGATGAATTACCACATCGCTTGCAGCGGTGGTTGGGCAGTTCGCAAATCATCCGCTTTGTACTACGCAGCTTATTGTTCGTTGGCATCGGTATATTTGCATGGACCAGTTACATCTGGTTTTTGCAGCGCCTAGGGACAACTGTTCAGGATGAAAATGCACTCTTATTTGGCGGGATCGCTTTAGCGGCAGGGTTCTTGATCCGCAGTGTAACGAAATTGCCCGCGTGGGTCTTTACTCTAGTCATGGCGGCGCTCATTTGGCTGCCAATTTATATCACCTATCAAGATAATTACACGAATTTTGTGCCGTTGATTTATTTTGATGACCCCAATCAACTTTTTACGATTGCTATTCCTGTGGCACTCATCATGGCAGTTGGGGCGAATGCCCGCGCCATATATGAAGAGATCATCGTGCGCTTCAAGCCGATGATTTCTAAAACTGTGGAGATGAAAACTGTCAACACATAACGTTGGCTATAAGTAGGAGGATATTTCATGGTTTCATTTACCATGACCGGCGATCAGCAGTTGTTGGTTTCGACAATCAATCGTTACTCACTGAACGATGTGCGAAAGATAGCACATGAAGCCGATGAAGCCAGTGCGCCTCCTATGAATGTAGTCAATACAGGCTGGCAAATAGGACTTGTTCCTTCGGCTATTCCGGCTGAATTAGGTGGTCTAGGCGAATTAAGCGCGCTGACAGGTGCTTTGGCTGCCGAGGAACTTGCTTTCGGCGATCTTTCTATAGCCATGCATGTGCTAACGCCTGCCTTGTTAGCCTATCCAGTTGTACTTTACGGAACTGCCGAACAGCGCGAATCCCTACTGCCGCTTTGCTTAGAAGCGGATATTGCACCACTCACAGCGGCTCTGCTAGAACCCGGCATATTCTTTGACCCTTACGAGCTCAAAACCACAGTAAGTCATCACAACGGTAAATTGCGTCTTAATGGTGAAAAAGCCTATGTTCCCCTTGCTGAAGATGCCCAATGGATGCTGGTTTATGCACGTGATGTCGAGTCGGGCAAAGTTGACGCTTATCTGGTGGATAAAGGCACGGCAGGCTTAATTATTCAGAAGCGAGAACTATTAATGGGCTTGCGGGCGCTGCCGACTTACCGGGTTAGTTTCAATGATGTAATCCTGGAGTCATTTGCCCGCTTAGGTGGGGCAGTTGGCATTAATTACGAGGCGCTGCTCAATCGCCAGCGGGTAGCTTTGGTCGCATTATCGGTGGGAGTAGCGCGCGCATCCTTTGAGTTTGCACGCGATTACGCTAAACAACGTGTACAGTTCGGCAAACCGATTGCCCAAAATCAGACCATCGCTTTTATGCTGGCTGATATGGCAATAGAGATTGACAGCACACGACTAATGGCATGGGAAGCCGCTTACAAGATCGATAATGGCGAAGATGCAACACGTGAAGCCTATCTCGCCAAGCAATATGCCGACAATATGGTACTGAAAGTTACCGACAGCGGAGTGCAAATCTTAGGTGGATATGGCTTCATCCGCGAATACCCTGCCGAACGCTGGCTGCGGAACGGTCGGGGCTTCCCAACGTTTGATGGTCTGGCAATTGTGTAGTCAGCATGAATGAAAAAGGTGAGGAGATTGTCGCGCAGGTACTCAAGCGTACACGCCTGATTTATAGTGGTTTAGGGGCGGTTCTTCTAGCAGGTGCGGCCTTTGTCATGGTGAATATTGCTGCTTCAGGTGCCAACTATCCAGGTGCAGAGCGGATAGGTTTAATCGTATTGAGCAGTTCTCTCTTGATTGTAGGGTTGCTGGCGCTGTTTGCCGGATTAAGCATGTTGAACATCCAGCGTCGGCCGGTTATGCGATTGTTGCGCGAACATCCGCAGGATATTGCTCAGATCACAAGTTATATGACCAGTTATCGGGGTGTGCAAAGTTTTGTGATACGCATCACCACGAAGCGAGGTAAACCGTTTAACTTGAGTATTAAAGATTCACAGCAGGCTGCGACATTGGTTGATGCAATCCATGAATGTGCGCCACGTGCGCGTATTGTGTATTCGAAGTGACATCAAGTTTTACTGGAAGGTGATTTATGCCAATCAGCTTTGAAATACCAGAGTTCATTCAACAACAAGGGCAAATGGTCAAGTGGATGGCCGAGACCACCATGCGACCGTACGCACGGGATTTGGATGAGAATGAACACGAACGTCCCAAAGAATTTATCGAGCAGATGTGGCCCATTCTCCGTGACCAGCAGAAAGCAACGCTTGATAAGTTGCAACGTACAGAATCAAATGGTGAACAGGGCGAAAAGAAACCCAAACGTGCTAGCACCCGTATGTTGGGGTTGATGGTGCAGATCGAAATGCTGTCATGGGGTGATGCGGGTATTTACCTGTGTATGCCAAGTCCTGGATTAGGCGGCGCGGCCATCGAGTCGGTGGGTACGACCGAGCAAAAAATACGTCTGCTGACGCGATTTGCCGAGGGTGACAAACCGGTGTGGGGTGCGATGGCGATCACCGAACCGGGAGCAGGTTCGGATAATTCGGCAATGTCGACCACTGCCGTATTTGATGAGGAAACCAACGAGTGGGTGATTAATGGCGAAAAGATATTTATCACCAGTGGCAAGCTCTCGTTGGAAGAGTCGAATGGGTTGGTAATCGTTTGGGCGACTGTCAACAAAGCAGCCGGTCGTGCTGGTATCAAGTCATTCGTGGTGGAAGCTGGAACGCCGGGTGTGAGTATCGGCAAAGTAGAAATTAAGCATGGCATACGTATCAGCGATACAGCCGTGTTGGTTTTCAATAATGCCCGTATTCCCGCCGGTAATATCCTCGGCAGTCCCGAAGTACAGGCCAGTAAAGACAGCAAATCGTTCCAGGGTGCGATGGCGACTTTTGATGCCAGTCGTCCGTTGGTGGCAGCCAGCACATTGGGTGTAGGACGTGCTGCACTGGAATTCCTCAAGGAAAAGTTGGCCGAAAATGGCGTCGAAATCCCCTATGGACAGCCGTATCACAAATTGACGGCAGTTCAACGTGATGTCATGGAAATGGAATCCCAACTCCATGCCGCTTATCTGTTGACGCTGCGTTCAATAGCGATGATGGACGAAGGATTGCACAACAGTCTTGAAGCTTCGATGGCGAAGGTTAAAGCGGGTAAAGTGGTTACAGAAGTTGCTCAGAAGGCGGTCGCACTGCTCGGGTCTTTAGGATACAGTCGTGAATGGCTGGTTGAAAAGTGGATGCGCGATGCGAAGATTGGTGATATTTATGAGGGTACAGGGCAAATTAACACGCTGGTGGTTGCTCGAAGAATTCTAGGATACTCTCGGCATGAGTTGGCCTGAGAATGTGCAAATATCACGACATCTTAACCGCTTGCGAGATGGCTGTCGCCCATACACTATAAAAGTTGTTGTCGCGTAACAGATGAACGAAGGGTCGAGTTATGGGCGTGGTTGTTGATTGGACGGATGCTGAAAAAAAGGTCATTCGTTATGACTTTCCGGGGCAATGGACCTGGGATGATCTTTACAATGCTATGAATCAGGTTAACGAAATGATGGCAACCGTACCGTATAAAGTCTATGTGGTTATTTCTTTTGAGCGCAGTAAAGGTATTCCGCCGGGTGCGCTTACTCATATGCGAATTGGGACTTTAAAGGCCGCACCGAATTGGGGTGGAGGGGTATTTATCGGCGTGAGTTCATTACTCGCCGCACTTTTGAACACGTTCAAGCTCATTAATAAAAGTCTCGGTGAACGCTACGATATCGCCAAAAACGATGAAGAAGCGATGACAATTATTAATAAATGGCGCGAGAAAGAATCGCCCATATCGAATTAGAGAACACTCACTTATTGCTAACTGAAAGGGTGATTTAAAACATGGCCTATTCCATTCGTAAAGCGGCAGTTATTGGCTCTGGAACGATGGGCAGCGGCATTGCAACGCTATTGGCAGCTGTCGGTGTCGATACAACGCTATTGGATATTGCTGCGAAAGATACGAAGCCGGGTGATAAACCAGCCAAACGTAATGCGATTGTTCTGGATAACCTGAAAAAAGCACAGTCCTCGCGACCACCCCAGGTATTTGCAGCCTCAGATATTGAAAAAATTCATGTTGGGAATGTCGATGATAACCTCGACCTGCTTGGTGAGGTCGATTGGATTATTGAGGTCGTAGTTGAAAAGCTGGATGTGAAGCGCAGCTTGATGGCGGAGGTGATAGAAGTCGCTCGTCCGGATGCCATCATCACCAGTAATACGTCCGGTATTCCGATTCACTCAATCGCTGAAGGATTGGGTGAAGGCTTCAGCAAGCGCTTCATGGGAACGCATTTCTTTAATCCACCACGTCATCTGCATTTGCTCGAAGTGATTCCATTACCTGAAACCGATCCTGAAGCCGTGAAGTATATGGTGGAATTCGGGACGCGAATGTTGGGCAAGGGTGTCGTAATCTGCAAAGATAAGCCGAATTTTATCGGAAACCGCTTCATGACGATGGCGGGAATGCAGGTCATGAACTATGTGCTTGATAATGGCTTTACCGTAGAGGAAGTCGACAGCCTGACCGGGCCGTTGATCGGGCATCCTAAAACGGCGACTTTCCGACTGAATGATCTCGTGGGATTTGATATTGTCGTCCATGTAGCTGAAAACTTGTACGATGCGATTCCTGATGATCCGGCACGCGAAGTTTTGCATCATGAGAAAACAGCCGCGCTTAGTCACAAAATGGTCGAGAACAAATGGCTGGGTAACAAAACTGGAACGGGCTTTTACAAAATGGTGAAGGGTGCTGGAGGCGAAAAAGAATTCTGGCCTCTCAACCTCGAAACGATGCAGCATGAAGCACCCAAGAGTGTGCGCTTTGAGAGCGTGGGTAAGCATCGCAAAGTCGAGCCATTGGGCGAACGGATTCGGCTGTTGATAAACGAGTCGGATCGTGCCGGACAATTTTTGTGGCACATGCACGCTTTTTATCTGGCGTACGCTTCGAACCGCGTACCGGAAATTACCGATACATTGGTTAATGTTGATAACGCGCAGAAGTGGGGATTCGCCCACGAGATGGGGCCATTCGAAATCTGGGACGTGATCGGTGTGGCTGACAGCATCCCGAAGTTTGAGGCGGCGGGCTATCCAGTGGCTGATTGGGTCAAGCAGATGGTTGCTAGTGGTAAGCCGACGTTCTATCAACGGGATACGAAGGGACAGGCCATTGGTTTCTATAGCCCACTAGAAGGCCAATATGTACCACTTGAAATCGACAAACGTGCGATTACGGTTGCCTCGTTGAAGGCTAACCAGAAAGAAGTCGCTAAGAACAGCAGCGCCAGTGTGCTAGATATGGGTGATGGCGTGGCACTATTTGAATTCCACAGTCAAGCCTATGCGATTGACGCGGACTTGGTGGAAATGGGCTACAAGGCGCTTGATCTGCTCAAGACGGATTTTGACGCGCTGGTAGTCGGGCATGATGGTGAACGTTTTTGCATTGGCGCGAATGTGTTTATGGTGGTGATGGCGGTACAGAGCGGCCTGATGGATCAACTGGATGGGTCGATCAAAGCCCTGCAAGATTTGGGCATGGCGATGCGCTATCACGGTAAGCCGGTGGTTACTGCACCTTTCAACATGGCACTGGGCGGTGGTGCAGAACTGCTAATGTCCGGTACGAAAGTGGTTGCACATGGCGAACTCTATGCCGGATTGGTTGAACTTGGTGTGGGGTTAATACCTGCAGGTGGTGGATGTAAGGAAATGCTGCGGCGGGTCGTCAGTCCGGTAATGGCATCACACCCGAACGCTGATGCACTTCCTCATCTGCAAAAGGTATTTGAGCAGATTGCGACGGCTAAAGTAAGCACCAGCGCTAAAGAAGCGCGCGACATGGGCTTCCTGAGCGCGGACGATAAAATCGTCATGAACCGCGACCATTTGTTAGGCGAGGCCAAGAAAACAGCATTGCAGTTGGTGGATTGTTATACCCCACGACAGCCAGAGAAAATATGGGCGGCAGGACGCGATGCTTATTCGGCGCTCCTACTTGGTATTGAAGGCTTCCGCGAGGGTGGATACGCCACTGACTATGATGCGTTCATTAGTAAGAAATTGGCATATGTGCTGACGGGCGGTGCTTTGAGCGAACCCCAGTGGGTGAGTGAACAATATATTCTTGATTTGGAGCGCGAGGCATTCTTGAGCTTGGTGACACAGGAAAAGACGATGGAACGTATCAGTCATATGCTCCAGTTCAATAAGCCGTTGAGGAATTAAGTAGCAACAGCGATTGGCTTCAGCTAAAACCTTGTTCATTAGTTGCGACGTTAAGTGTCTTTAAAGAATAACGACTGAGGACTAAATCATGCGGGAAGCAGTGATTGTGGCGATGAGCCGGACAGCAGTGGGTAAATCAAAGAAGGGCGTGACGCGCAATACACGCTCGGACGAAATGGCGTCAGCCGTAATTAGCGACCTGATGCGGCAGACGGGCGGCAAGCTCGACCCGAACGAGATTGATGACGTGATTATTGGCTGCGCAATGCCAGAAGGCGCACAGGGGTTGAATTTTGCGCGCATTATTTCGCTGCGGGCGGGACTGCCAGTAGAAGTTCCCGGACAAACGGTCAACCGTTTCTGTTCAAGCGGATTGCAGAGCATCGCGATGGCAGCCGAAAGCATCATCGCGAACAGCGCAGATGTGATCATTGCCGGTGGGGCAGAGACGATGTCCCTCGTGCCGATGACCGGATTTCAGATCAGCCCTAATCCGTATATGGCGGAGAATGATCCCTACGTTTACATGAGCATGGGGCATACGGCGGAGCGGGTGGCGGATGAGTTCAATGTGAGCCGTGAGCAAATGGATGAGTTCGCGTATGAGAGCCATCAGAAAGCCGCACGCGCGACTGATGCAGGTTTATTCACGCAGGAAATCGTACCCTTCATGGTAGAGGACACGTCTATTGGTGAGGATGGGAAGGCGCAGACCCAAACCATCAAACTCGACCAGGACGAACATCTGCGGCGTGAGACGACGGTCGATGGACTGGCGAAGCTCAAACCTGTGTTCCGGCAGGGCGGACGGGTGACAGCCGGGAACAGCAGTCCGTTGAGTGATGGCGCGGCGGGTGTGATTATTATGGAGGCAGGGAAGGCGGCACAATTGGGTTTGAAGCCTCTGGCACGGTTCGTGGGGTTTAACGTGGCAGGTGTGCGTCCGGAGATTATGGGCGTAGGGCCGATCAACGCAGTACCCAAACTGCTTAAGCGAACGGGCATGAGCCTCGATGATATTGATTTGATCGAACTTAACGAAGCGTTCGCGGCGCAGGCTATTCCTGTGATTCGTACGTTGGAGATGAACCCGGATAAGGTCAACGTCAATGGTGGTGCGATTGCACTAGGGCATCCGTTGGGCTGCACCGGAGCGAAGTTGACCGTGCAGATTATCCATGAGATGAAGCGCCGGAACAGCAAATATGGCATGGTGACGATGTGCATTGGTGGGGGTATGGGCGCGGCAGGGATATTTGAGAACGTGAATTAGCGGACGGTAGTTAGCAATCAGCTTCATACGGGAGAGTATTCGAATGGATACTCTCTTTTGTTGGGAAAGAGGCGAAGATGGACTCGGTGGTGATTGTGAGCGGTGGGATGGATAGTGTGACCTTGCTCCATTATTTGATCAAGCAGGAAAAGCACGATCCGGCGGTGATGACATTCCAATATGGGCAGAAGCACAATAAAGAGATTGATTGTGCGACAACCCAGGTGAGATTGCTCGGTATTCAGGCCCATATGATCGTGGATCTTCGAGCGACGCAGGCAATTTTTGGAACTTCTGCGCTGGTGAATAAGGACGTCGGTATTCCTGATATGCAGGCGGTAGTGGGGGATAATCAGCCGGCGACCTATGTGCCAAACCGGAACATGTTGTTTCTGGCATACGCGGTGGCCTATGCGGAGAGCTTGAAAGTTGACCGTGTTTATTATGGAGCGCAGGCACATGATCTCTACGGCTACTGGGATACGACGCCGGAATTTTTGGAGCGGCTAAATAACGTCTATGCGCTTAACCGGAAAGACGCCGTGCGGATTGAAGCGCCTTTTGTCCGGTACTCAAAGGCAGATGTTTTGCGGACGGGACTGGCGTTGGGCGTGGATTACGCGCAAACATGGTCATGTTACGCGGGGCAGAGCGAAGCCTGTGGGAAATGCCCTACGTGCGCGGAACGGTTGAAAGCATTTGAGGAAGTCGGGTTGCTTGACCCCATTCAGTATGCCGAGCAAGATGGCTAAATAGACTTTCGAAAGTCGATCGCAAAAGATTGAATCGCCAAGATTTATAGCCATACATTTTGAATAGACACTTAACTTCTACTAGAGTGCTAGTAGCGCATAAGAAATGCCATTTATGCCAAAAATCCGCCGAAATAGCAGGCGGAAGTGAGGGAGCTAGGCGCTGAATTGACATTCCTATGCGGCGGTTGGGTCGGCTGGTGCTGCTGAGTGCTGCGACTGGCTCGCTTATGTTTGCCGCATCGTCAGTGCCATGCCGTCGCAGCAGATGTGAGGGAGCGAAGTGCCGAATCGATACAAAATTGCAAATACTACAAAAAACACTACCGGCATCAGGGAGAAACTTCACAAAACACACTGGATCCCCACAACGTTTCTTAAATCTGATTTTAGAACATTTGTCTTATCCGGTCAAGCGATTCGTGTTCGAGTTTATAAACCTTTGGTGTCGCAAATTACTGCTGAGAAGATGAGATACCCTGACGCCGTAGATACCCCAAAAGAATATGGTTTATGCCTATAGAGAGTGGAGTACGATGGATGCCGCTTGAAAGTTAACAAGGACACAACATGGATCTTTTGTCGGACTTCAATAATTCGCTTGAGGTGATTGAAGCGGCTGACGGGAACGGCGGGTTTTCGGTTGATATTCTGGCCTATAAGCGGCTGGAGGGCGGGCAAGATATTGCAACGGCACAGGCATTGTTTTTGGCGAATCAAGCGGGAATCAAATTGAAGCATGTTCGGATACGATTACACAATTCATCGGCGACGTTGGAACCCGGTTCGCTGTATTTTATGAAAGGCAACATCAAGATTGATGCGAAGGTCGGAGGATCGGGCGGATTAGGCGGTATTGCCAAAGGGCTGGCCTCTAGGGTACTGGCAAACGAGACGATATTCCGGCCTCAGTATTTTGGTACGGGCGAAATCTTTTTAGAACCCTCGTTTAGCCACTACATCACAGTCAAGTTGAAAGATAAACAGGCGTTGATTGTTGAAAAAGGCATGTTTTTCTGTTCAGAAGGCAGTGTAAGCGTATCCGTCGAACTCAACAAGACCCTATCGGCAGGTGCGTTGGGTGGTGAAGGCTGGTTCCAGACCAAGGTGATTGGCCCGGGGGTAGTCGTGCTGGCATCGCCGGTTCCGGCCAGCGAGATTTTGTGCTATGAACTTGCTAACGAAACTTTGCAGGTGGATGGCAATTTCGCGTTGATGCGAACCGACAGTGTGAAATTCAGCGTCAAGAAATCCACACGCAGCCTGCTAGGAACGGTGGCTTCGGGCGAAGGGCTGCTGCAAACTTTCGAAGGCATGGGAAAGGTCTGGATCGCTCCAACGCAGAGTGTTTATTCGCAAATTGCTTTCTTGAACAAGCGGAGTGATTTGATGGATCACAAAGGTGGATCGAATACGGGAACGCCGTTCGTCGTGAAATAAAAATAGGAGAGGTCACAAACCTTCGCCTACGAATATGCAATCCGGGCTGGAAGATGCTCTATATGATGGCAACCCGGATTCTAGCTCATTGTTTTTAGGATGACGCGGTAGGGGAACAATGTATCTTCCAATTGAGGACGGGGCAGCACACGGACAAAGTATTCGCGGCCCATCAAGTCCTGGAGCAGTTCTACAGGGAACATGTCGGTGGTGATAGGGTACTGGCTGCGGTGGGCGGCCATGGCAGCGATTTTTTGGGTGACGTATTTGCGAACATCAATACAATGGGTGGCTGAACCGGTATCCATGATCGTCAAATCCGCATCACGATCAGAACCCGCAATCAGGACGGCATTGCTGCCACGCCCACCAAAGGCAATGGCATCACTCATGGACATGACCAGGCAGGTTACATTGTCATGGGCGACGACATGAGCATTACGCGGTTTGTGGCGCGCCACGCCTTGTTCACCAAAAAAGGCTCCTGGCCCGAGTTCTTTGACTGTTTCTAATTCGCCATCCGCATCTTCTATCACGACAAGCGCGTGTCCTGATAGGATGAGGTAGAGATCTTTGGCGGTTTCGCCTTGCTCAATGATATAAAAGCCGCCGGGATACCAGTTGACATCGATACGGTCATTGGCGTAATGCAAGAGGGTTGTTTCTTCGGCAAACAGCAGGAGCGCACGTGCAAATTCGTCCGGCGACATCTTATCGTAGGTGTCGGTTGACTGACTATTGACCAGCCATTCGGAAAGTTTGCTGAGCATCAGGACGCTGTTGCGCGGGAAATAACTATGATAGAGATACACAGGCGCATGATACGTCAGGCCATTGGTGAGTTGATGGGCGAAATTATTGACATCTCCGGCAAGGGTACAAGCGATGGTGGTGGCTTCGCCAATCACAATGTGGTCAGGATGCCCATACGCACCATCCGGCCCAAAGGTGATGACCACGTCAGGGCGAAATTCACGGATGATTTTGACGACATGTTCAACGAGAAGGTTGAGGTCGAGGTCTTTTAAGGTGCCATCTCCATAGTCGAGACAGCTCACGGATTGTGCTCCGAGGCGCTTGCAGGACTCAAACAATTCTTGTTCACGCACTTTGCCTAGTGTACGGCGGGTGGCAATTTTGGCATCACGAATTTGTCCGGCATCACCTTTGGTGACCGAGACAACCATGACTTCAGCACCGGTGGCAATGTATTTGGCAATGGTTCCACCACTACAGAAAACTTCATCATCCGGGTGTGCGAACATGCATAAAAGACGAGATGCCATACTTCCCCCCACGGGTTGAACACCAAGATAGATACTTGAATTAAGGAAGTATAGCGCAGTCTGCGACTGGTGTGAAATTTGAACTGTAAGTTTTGCGGAAATCAAAGGAGCGGTCACATTTGCGACCGCTCTTTTATTTAGCTAGACACTGGAGGTTTTTGCTTCCCACTTGCCAGTTTTGGTGTTTTTCGCGTACACATTTTTGACGGCAGCCCACGCGACTTTGTGTGCCGTTTCTTCGCGGGTCGCACCCTGACGACGGTCGTCTTTGTCCTTGTATTCGTCCCATGCACTGTTATAAGCTGCCAGGTAAATTTCCTGTCCATGTTTAGGCAAGTTATCAGTGATCGCACCGGGCAGATCACTTACATTTTTGAAGGGCATTATGTACTCCTTTGCTCAGATTTGCGATTTGGGAACGTACATCGATGTTCCCTAGGCTTGATCCGCAAGCGCCTGACCATTGTGGCTGTTAACGGCGCTGGTTTCGATAGGATATTCGTCCATTCCCAAACGCCAGCGGCGGATTTCGATTTGTCCATCGGTGATGCGGGTTTGAAAGTGAGGCTGCTCGAAGGTAGCCGGGCCATGTACGACATGCCCATCCGTGAGGTTAAATACTGAACCGTGCCAGGGACATTGAACACATCCGTCTCTAAATGAGCCTTCTTCCAGAGGACCACCGGCATGACTGCAAACCGCACTTATGGCCGAAATTGTCTTGGCGTGCTTGTAGAGCAGGATAGGCTGCCCATCGACTTCTACACGCTGCGGCTGGTTGGCTTTCAATTCGTCAGCGGGTAAGACCGCTGTCCAGTCGTCGGCGACCTGTTTTTCGGGCGTATGGTTCACACCGACGCGACGGTTATAAACCAGATCACCACCGAGCCAGGTGGCCAAGGTCATCAAGCCGAGGCCGAGAACGGAAAAGAGAAAGCCCGAAAAATGATGGTTTCGGGAACGGTTTTTCATGGAACGCCAGAAAAAGAACAGGGCGAGACTGTTGATGATGCCGTGGGCTGCACCATGTCCGGCTGCGTCCTGTTTGATGCCGGAAAAGTCGATGATACCTGCCAAGGCAGTGGGAACAGCGGATAGTGTACCGAGTGTAATCAGGCGATCAGCGGCTTTGCGTGAGCTGGGTGAACGTGTTAGGAAACTGATCAAATCGAAGAAAATGCCTAACGTCCAACTACCGATGGTGATGTCAGTCAAAATGGGATGCAGCGGATGACCGACCTGCTTGCCGTGCAGCACATCGGCAACATTGCGCCCATCTTCGCCCCGCGCAAAAATGGCGTCCTGAATGCGCTGCGCTACATCCTGGCTTTTTTCTTTGAAGCCGGGGTAATTCTCAACAAACTCATCAACCTGGGCGCGAAAACGATCTGGTAGCGACACGTCGTCCATCCTTTATGCACGACAGCAATGGGCTGTCATGAGCGTAGTATGCGTAGAATAGCTTAGGCGTTCATGACCCCTATCATTCAGATGACCTATTTTGGAGTAGCCAATTTTCCCGTTTTGGGAGGCTCTGTAGCTAAATGTCAGAGGTGATTAATTCGATGAAGCGGCTGGATGCGCGTGGGATTTCCTCCACCGGCAGCTTCGAGAGGATAGGGTCGAGGGAAGCATCGACTTCGCTGGCAGTGGGCAGTGCAAAATAAGCGTAGTCGCGCATAGACAGGGCGGCAGCGGCCGTTGCCCATTGGAGGGCTTGAGCAGGCGATGCGCTGGTAGAGGTTCGTAGAGCAAAGGCGGCGTTAAAAGTATCACCTGCGCCGGTGGTATCCGCGATGATGGGATCAGGCACAGATGGAACTGCATAGAGCCGGTCAGGTGTTATCAACCATCCGCCGTGTTTGCTGCGGGTGATGAGCAACTGTAGTTCTGGGTTGGCTGCATAGAGGGTGTCGAGTGTTGTGGGTAAATCGCCAAAGCCCAGATCTGTCAGTTCGCGCTGGTTAATCATCAAATAGCTGAGATGTGGAATGATGAGGATAACATCCAGGGCGCGACCTTTCCATTCACCCTGCGGCGAGAGGCATACTTGCTGCTGCGGTGCGGCGCGTCGGGCAACCTCCAGTTGGAAGGCAAAGGGAGACGTTCCAATCCAGAGGATGCGGCTTTCCCAAAAACTGTGCGGGAGGTTAGCAGCTGTGACGGTTGTGCCAATTCCTTCGTCGTAATGGACGCTGGCGATGTTGCCATGCATGTCATAAGTGAGGTCAAGGCGGGCGGTATTACCGGCAAGCTGACAGGTTTCGACGGCTGCGTTGGCGTGCCGCAGGATGTCGAGCCGGTGGTGATCGAAGTCATTCCCATGTATACCAGCGTACAGAACGTCGGCACCGAGTTTGCTCAGGGCAAGTGCAGTGTAAAAGCCACAGCTTCCTACCGTAATTCGCTCAGATGCATTCGGCTGCGTAATATGGTCAATGGAAATAACACTGGTCACAGCAAAGGTGTGCATATTAATAATGGATGGTGACGATGTTAGGTTCCAATAAGCTGCTGTAGTGATTATCGTGTGCGCCAAGACAAGAGGCGGCAAGCGGACATTGGCCGGGGCATTGGTAATTGAAGGCTGGCTGCACACTACAATCGGTGAAGTCACAGGTTTGGCAGCGCGGTGGGCGTTTGTAATGACAGCAGCTGCGGCCAATGAGCCAGAAAATTTCATCGACAAAGTAGACGGACAACCCTGACTCGCGGATAAGGGTTTGGTAGGCGTCCATGACTACTTCGCGTAAGGCTAATTCGTCGGCTTCAGTAACGGGCGCGTTGGTACGAAGCTGGTCGGCAAGGGCTTCATCGTGGAGCGTAATCGTGCCGTTGCGGAGCGCAAGGCGAATGACGTGATAATCGACGGGCACGAGGACATTTTCTGGATCAAGTGGCTTCCAGCGTCCGGTGACGTCCAAGGCTTTGAGGAACACGAATACCTTCTTAAAGAGGGGATCACTGTAACCTTTGAATGAGGTGACCAATGTGTCCAACAAGCCGATTTGATCTCCAGATGTGCGGAGGCGTGGGTGCTGCTGGAGTAGGTTCGTGACCCGTCCATT
Source organism: Aggregatilineales bacterium (assembly GCA_044226325.1). GTDB lineage: Bacteria > Chloroflexota > Anaerolineae > Aggregatilineales > Phototrophicaceae > CFX2. Next base: position 84,036 of record JBGAHG010000017.1, on the reverse strand, counting down.
CCAGTGGGTGAGTAAGACCTGTGCGGCGTCACGCAGAAGGGCGATGCGTTCAGCCATGCGAGGGAGGGCAGGATGGACCGCATCATTGGTGAGGGAAAAGGCATGCAGCAGAGTGTCGTCGGTGGCAGTAGAGAGTGCGGCGGCCGACCAAAAATCGGGGTGGGTTTCACCTGCCTGTTTCGCCAAATGAAAGTAAACATCGGTGCCTTTGATGTAGCGGCCATCGCTAAGGGTGGCTTCAACATCTTTGAAATCAAAGAGCAGCATAGAAGTAAAGAAGAAGTAGTCAAGTGCTTGCTCGTCGGAGGCTGCGACCGGCAAAGCGGCATTTATGGTGTTGTAACCGGCACTCTTCCAACCGAGTTGAAGCAGATTCTTGCCTATCCGGCGGATTTGGTCGATATTGGTGGTGATGCGTTCGGCAGACACGATAACTCCAGACTAGGGATGTTAGGCCACCGGTGGGACGGCGGTACTGATGAAGAAAGCGATGAAAGCCAGCACAGCGATGAGTGCGCCTGCACCTGCCCACAAGATGCGTTGTGTATCTGCTGCTGGCGTGGCGATCTTTTCGGCTTGTGTTTGGCCGAGCGTTCGTAACCATGATCCGATGTGTGAACCGGCCCATCCAGCGGCGAGTGCCATCAATAGGCCAAAGAAAACCATGCCCACGATGATCATCGGATAGAGGCGCGGGTAGTATAACACCTGACTTATTAACGGTAGAGTGATGCAGAAAGTTGCCAGGGCGAGAATCAAGCTGCCACCGAGTGGTGTGGAAGGCTCTTCGATGCGACCTGAGCGCAAGCGGTAGGCATACCATAAGTCAAGCGCGATGAGTGGCGGCAGTGTCAGCAAATTGGCTTTGTAGCTCATATTGGCTACGCCAGCATTGAAAACATTCATCAGCAAAAGGCGCAGCAGCAGCGTGAGTATAAAAACCAGCGTGGCCGAACCAATGCGGCGGGTGAGGTGAAGGGCTACTGTTCCGATAAAAATCGTCAATGTGATGAGAACGACAGGATAGAGCCATTCAGGCCGTTGGAAGAAACTGTAATCGGGATTAATGGTCGGCCCAATGTTTTCCCATTCGGTGGTGCCGAACTGGAAAAGCATGGTTGCGCCGAGCGCGATGAGTGCAAAGGTCAATCCTTCATTGAGGTTGATGCTGCCCCAAATCCGCCAGGGACGCCGTTCGACCAATGCAAATTGAATACTGCTGCCGACCAACATCACCGAGACAATGCCAAGCCCTAGCAAGAGATGGGGCAAGCTCCAAGCTGTGATGTCGAGTCCGTAGATTTGATGCCAGACAGGATCTAATGGGGCTGTCATGACCTGGAAGCCTGCGGCTAGTGTGAGCAAACCTACGAGTGGCTCGGCACGAAAACGCTGGCGGAGTGTACCCTTGCCGTGCTGCATAATAATGAACATACCACCAAGTGCGAAGATGGCGTTGATGCCCATGCCGGCATAGAGCAAGATATGCGGTCGCCAGAAAAAGTCATTGATGACGGCGCCAACACCGTATAAGCGATGCCAGAGTTCGTCCCAGAATAGGCCGACAGCGAGGAAAGAGGCCGCGATGACCACACCTGTACCCACGATGGTGCGAATTTTAGGCGAAGGCGTACTGGTTGCCAGGGTGCGCTGTTCTTGTTCCGGCAGCGGCGCAATATAGAAGTAATAGACTGAAAAGCCGAAAAACAGCACGATACCAATTAAAAAGGCGAGGCCAAAGGCCAAAGTTCCTATGCCCACATGTGATGGAAATCCACCCCAATAGGCCAGCGATAGCAGTAACACAATGGTCGCTGCGGCCACAACACGGATTTGATGACGATGCCAAAATGCGGAAAGAATGTTCATGTTATCTTCCTGTACTCACATTTATAAGCGTGTCGAGAATCATTTGATAAGAACCCGGTGAAATGGCGACGGGACCCTTGAGCGGATTTTCCATGAGGGCAGTGAAATAAATAACGACTGCGATGAGCGTCGAATAACAAACGATGAGCAAGATGTGCAGGCGTACATTTGGTACATAGAAAAAATAGGTCACAAAAATGGTGATGACAGCACCACCGAGAATAATTATCCAAAGAATCGTCGGCAGTTTTGCATCGACAAAATCGATGCGCTGACGTCGATAGTTTAGAAAATTATTATACTGGCTAAACGCTTCTTGATGAATAACCTTTTGGCCTTCGGTGGCGGGTTCAAATTGAAGTATGGCGTCCTGAAATTTGTTCAAGATCTGGACACTGCCTTGAAGCACGGCACCTTGTTTCTGGGCAGGCCAGGTCTGGTTGACTACGAATTCCAGATACTCTTTGAGACTAGCCTTCAATTCATCACTAAGTGGTTGGGGGTAACCGTTGACATCGCGGTAGAGGGCGCCGACAGAAGCAGCTTCGGCAGAGACAATTGAAACGGCGCGAGTGTAATTTTCCCAGTTGGCAACGGTGATAAACGCAAGCGCGATGCCATAAAAGGCAGCGATTGCTCCTGCATAGAATTGAACGGTGTCATCGGTTTCATCCGAAATGTTGAAGTGCCGCCGGATATAGACTCGTGTGAAAATTAGAAATCCGACGGCGAGGGTTACCGTTAGCAGTACGACTATTGTCAATGATATTCCAAGCGGAAGTTCGTTTAGATACTGCACGGGTTATCCTGACTGATTTATGCGCGGTTTAGGAAATGGCATCCTTAGTGTTGACCTCATTAATGATACGCCAAATGTGCAAGGGATTAGCGTTCTTTAATGCATCCGGTAGTAATTGATCGGGCAAGTTCTGGAAAGCGACCGGACGCATAAAACGCTGGATGGCGGTAAGGCCAACGGAGGTGGTGGCCGAAGCAGTAGTGGCTGGATAAGGGCCGCCGTGCATTTGGGCGTAAACCACTTCGACGCCGGTGGGGAAACCGTTCCAAAGTAAGCGGCCGACTTTTTCTCGCAGGAGATCAAAATAGGGCTTAGCGGAGTCAAGTTCGGAGGCCTCGGCATGAATGGTAGCGGTGAGATTGCCATGCAGTGCCTGGAGGGCGCTGGTTAATTCATCGGGTGAGGCACAGACGACGAACATCGTCACAGGGCCAAAGTGTTCGATTTGCAAGGCGGCGTCTGCAACAAAATCAGTGCCGGTGGTTTTCATCACGGTGTTTGCAAACGAGAAGGAATCGCCATCTACTACAAAGCCGCCGGTCAACGTATGAACGGCGCTGCGTGCTTGAGTAGCGGCAACGGCATGTTCCAATCCACTTTCGATTTGTTCGTTGAGCAGCACACCGGAAGGTCGAGCAGCCATTTTATTGACGTAGTTACTGATAAAAGACTGCGTTTCGGCACCATCAAGCATGAAGACGATACCCGGGTTGGTGCAGAACTGACCTGTACCCATCGTCGCTGATGCTGCTAGACCTTCGGCAAGCGTTTCAGAACGGGCAGCCACTGCACCGGGCATAATCAGTACAGGGTTGATGCTGCCCATTTCGGCATATACGGGAATGGGACGTTTGCGTTGGGCGACGGTATCAAAAATAGCACGACCACCACGCAGCGATCCGGTGAAACCGACTGCTTCCAAGAGCGGATGTTGAATCAAGAGTTGGCCGACTTCGACTGTCGAGCCTTGTAGCAGCGAGAACCAGCCCTGCGGAAAGCCTGAAGATGCAATAGCTCGATTGATAGCCGTAGCAACCAGTTCCGAGGTGGCGGGATGTCCCGGATGGGCTTTGACGATGACTGGATTACCGGCTGCCCATGCCGAAGCGGTATCGCCACCAGCGACCGAGAAGGCAAAGGGGAAATTGCTGGCGCTGAAAACCCCAACCGGTCCAATCGGGAAGCGCATTCGGCGGATGTCGGGACGCGGGGCAGGCTGGCGGTTGGGCAATGCCGTGTCGATGATGGCTTCGACATACGAGCCTTCACGGAGCAGCTGACCAAAGGCGTGTAACTGTCCAGTGGTACGTCCACGTTCGCCGGTCAATCGGGGAATGCCAAGGCCGGTTTCCATATCGGCGGTTTGTAAGAGTTCGTCACCAAGGGCGTTAATTTCTTCGGCAGCCTTATCCAGAAAATCAGCAAGGCGCGAAGCGGAATAGGTGCGGGTTTGGGCAAAGGCTTCGGCAGCGGCAGCGACAGCATTGTGAATTTCTTCGGGTGTGGCGTTGTGGAATTGCACAGTACCGGGCTGCTTCGTACGCGGGTTGACACTGGTGAATGTGGATTCTCCAAGTTGGCTTAGTTCACCGGCGATAAAGTTGTTTCCTGTAAGGGTGGTCATGAGGGACTCCAGTCGCTTTTTGAGGCACGATCAGACGATGGCTATAATACACCTAATGATTGACCTTGAAAAATGGGATTTTTATTACGGAGCAGCATCATGAATTTAAGTGGCAAAGTGGCGCTGGTAACGGGCGGATTAGGGGATTTGGGTAATGAGATGGCGCTGCATCTAGCATTGGATGGGGCGACTGTTGCAGTCTGGGACATTAAGAGTAAAGCCGAGGCGAAAGAGCGTGTCCAGCGGGTGGAATTTGCCGGTGGTAAGGTGCTATACCAGAAGGTCGACATCAGCAACCGGAAGCAGGTAGATGTGGCGGTAAACGCATTGGTGGAGGAACTCGGCGGGTTGGATATTGTGTGTGCGAATGCCGGTATTGTGGAAGCGAAGCCGTTTCTTGAGATTGCACAGGACAATTGGCAGCGGCATGTCGATGTCAACTTGACCGGAACATTCAATGTGGGGCAGGCGGTGGCAAGGCAGATGGTCAAGGCGGGAACGCAGGGGCGGATTATCCTGACAAGCAGTTGGGTGGCTGATATTCCCTGGCCTGAAAACACAGCCTATAACACCACTAAAGCGGGTGTGAATATGTTGATGAAACAGATGGCACGGGAGTTGGCGCAGTACGGTATCCGTGTAAATGCCGTGGCTCCGGGGATCGTGAAGGCGGGATTGGCTGGTAAGCAGCTGCGCGATGAACCTCAATATGCAGCGCGGGTGTCGAAAGTCATTCCATTGGGTGAGCCGGGAACACCTACTGAAATTGCGCAGGCAGTGGTTTATCTGGCAGGGCCGATGACGGCTTATATGACGGGATCGGTGCTGCTGATCGATGGAGGTTGTTCGTTGTTCCAATTCGATAGCTAACGAGAATGCAAAGTTTCACCACAGCGGCACGGAGACAACCAGAGAAAATATGAGAATTGAACCGCCAAAGACGCAAAGATCAAGGCGGAGCGATTAATACAAAGAGAAGAGCAAAATGAATAAATTACGTATGGGGGTGATTGGCTGCGGGGCAATCGGTCAATTAGCGCATATACCCTATATCAACCGTTATGATGACCGGTTTGAACTGGTGGCATTATCAGACGTACACCGTCCAACGTTGGATGCGGTAGGGAATCATTATCATGTGACGTGGCGGTATACCGATTGGCGCGAGTTGGTAGCACGGCAGGATATTGATGCGGTGGTGATTTGCCACAACGGTTCGCATCGGGATACGAGCATCGGGGCATTGGAGGCGGGTAAGCATGTGTTTGCAGAAAAGCCACTGGCGTGGAATGTGCGCGAGACACGAGAAGTTGCAGCCGTTGTCGCCAAGTCGGGGCGGATTTTGCAGATGGGTTACCACAAACTGCACGATCCGGGATTTGCATATGCTAAAGAACAATTACAGCAGATGCGGGATGTGGGCTTTGGCCGGATAACTGTGCTGCATCCGGCTAATGAACTTGGATTATCACCGCATCGTATCCTGCGAGGAAACGGGATGGTGCAAGAGGGACATGTCGATACCGGAACATGGGATCAGCAGGTAGGGGGACAATTGGCAGGTGGTGCCGGTGGAAGTGTTGCGGCGGCTGTCGATGAAGCATTAGGTGAACGAAAAAACGATAAAAGTTTACGGTTGGCTTATGCCCAATTGAACAGCAGCATTATTCATCAAGTGTATACGTTATACGGCTTTTTGGGTGCGCCTAAGCGTGTGGTGAGTGCGAGTGTGTGGAGGGAGGGCTTATCTATCCATGTGGTGATGGAATATTCCGACACGTTGCAAGTGACTTTAGATTGGCACTTTTTACAGGATTTGAAAGATTACCGCGAAGAATACGCGTTTTTTGGCAATGATCAGCGGGTGATGATGCAGCTACCGAGTCCGTATTTTTTGAACTTTCCATCGCCGGTAATAGTACAAGGGCATGAAGGTGAAACGGCATGGGAAAAGCGGATCATCGTCAACTATGAAGAAGCCTTTGCGCGGGAACTGCTGGCATTCTATGACAATGTGCAGGCGGGGAGGCAGCCAGAATTGTGTTCCGTGAAGGATGCAGTAGTCCATGCCGAGTTCATCCAGCAGGTGATTGATAACGTGGGAAGTTAGTACTAATCGTGATCTATTTGTCGGATTAAGGGGAAGACCATGACTGTGAACGTGGGACTGGTGGGCACAAGCTGGTGGGCAGACATGATGTATATGCCTCAACTCAATCAACATCCTCTGGGTAAAATCGAGGCAGTATGCGGACGCAATTTGGACACTGCGCAAAAGTTAGCCGAGAAGTGGAAAGTGCCACATGTATTTACGGATTACAGCACGATGATTAAGAGTGGCAAAGTGAATGCTGTTATCGTGGCTACGCCAAACGACAGCCACTACCTTATCACAATGGCAGCTTTAGAAGCCGGATTGCATGTACTCTGTGAAAAGCCTTTGGCTATGAATTATGGACAAGCGCAGAAAATGGCTGCTTTAGCCGAGCAAAAAGGTGTAAAGACACTTACTGCATTTACCTGGAGCTATCATCCGAACATCCGCTATCTGAAGGAATTGATTGAAACAGGCTATATCGGCAAGCCTTACCACTGCAATATGCGCTGGTATGCAAGCGGGGCACGAAATAACACTTATCAGTGGCGACTCGACACAGCGAAATCTGGTTCCGGTGTATTAGGAGACCTTGGTTCCCATTATATCCACATGGCAAGCTGGTTGTTTGGTGGGATAAGGAGTGTTTCTTGTAGTCAGGGACATGTTGGACAACATCCGTCTTTAAATCCTGATGGCAATCCTTATGAACTTGCGGATGATTCCGCAATTATTACGCTGGCCTTCGAAAACGGGGCACATGGAACTATTCATGTGACCTATATGGCATATGGCGGTTTGCCTTTTTCAAACTTAATGCAAATGGAATTTCACGGTTCTGAAGGTACTGTATCTAGCGTTATTGATTTTGATAAAGATCAGCATGTGCATGGTGGGCGCGAAGGTGAACCGTTACATGATCTGCCCATACCAGAACATATATTGGCAGGTGCAAATCTTGAATCATTTGGGGCGACAATTGGGGATGTATTTGGTAAGCAGGAAACGCTGGCACGGGCATGGGTGACTGCTATTGCAGAAGATAAGCCGCTACAGCCGGATTTGGGCGAAGGCGCAGCTATTCAACGGATTGTGGACGCAGCCATTAAGAGCCATGAGGAACGGCGTTGGGTAGAGGTACAGGAGATTCAGTAAAAAGCGAAGTGCCTTATTGAGAACTTGTCTGCGACTGAGAATTGGAGAGTACTTATATGCGTTTAGAAGGCAAAGTGGCGCTGGTAACAGGGGCGGCAAGGGGCATTGGCAGGGGGATTGCGTTACGGTTTGCGGCGGAAGGTGCGAAGGTCGGCGTGATCGATTTGCATGATGCTGCCTGCCAGGTGGTCGTGGATGAGATTAAAACGGCAGGTGGTGAGGCCTTGTCGTTGGGGGTAGACGTCAGCGATGAGACGTCAGTGATGCTGGCAGTTGAACGTGTTCAGCACCGGTTTGGGACAGTGACGGTGCTGGTGAATAATGCGGCAGTGATGCCATCCGGGACACTGCATGAAACGTCTGTAGACGATTTTGAGCGCTGCGTGGCGGTCAATCTGCGCGGGACGTTTTTGATGTGCCGGGCAGTGATACCGGGGATGCTGTCGGCAGGTAAAGGCAGCATCATCCATATGTCGAGCGTGACAGGAATTTTGGGCCTGCCGGGGTTGGCGGCTTATTCGATGACCAAAGCGGGATTGGCTGGTTTGGCGAGAGCGATGTCCACTGATTATGCGCGGAAGGGGATTCGGGTGAACAGTGTAGCACCGGGGACGATTGATTCACCGATGCTGCATGATTTTTTGGCAGCACAAAGCAATCCGGAACCATTACGGCAGCACTTCGATGACATGCATCCAATCGGGCGGGTAGGGCAGATTGATGAAGTGGCGAGTGTATTTGTGTTTTTGGCATCGGATGAGTCCAGTTTCGTAACAGGGGCAAATTATACGGTGGACGGTGGGTTGAGCGTGAAGGGTGAGCAGCCACAGGACTAGAGAAGCCGAAGAGAACTGAACCGCCAGGATACCAAGTTAGCCAAGATCAATACAACATATGCCTGATAAACAGGCCATAACAGGTAATAATTACGAAGATTACAGCGAGGTTTTACCTGTTTTGCAGGTGGAACAGGTCAAAACAGGGTGTTTTTGGGCCATTTATGAAGATAACGCTTGAAAAGACAAACTCAATTCGAACGATCAAAGTGGAGAATTTGATGTAGAATATTTGTTCTTTTGGTAGTGGCGCATAGACGCCTAGTAGGGCTGCATCAAGTGGTGGTGGAAACACTTTGCTCTATTTACCCCACCCCCAACCCCTCCCCGAAGCGTCAGGGAGGGGAGAAAATGCAAAATTCGGGTGCAGAAATTACTGTTTTTCGGCTTGAAAATATCTCCACCGTTTAGTGTGGTGCTACCAGACGCCTGCCCGTAGTAACAATCACGCGGTAAAACCCCCTCACCCAACCTCTCAGCTGCAAGCGAGGGAGAGGAGCCAATTCCAAGACGGCTGAAGTCCTTTTTTTACGGCTATGGAAAGGTAGATTGATGGCAGCAGATAAAAAGATCGCGCTGGTGACAGGGGCTAATCGCGGGATTGGTTATGAGGCATGTCGGCAGTTAGCGGACGCGGGGATGCATGTCGTATTGACGAGCCGCGATGTGAGCAAGGGGGAGGTGGCGGCAAGAGCCATCCAAGGCGAGGGAAAAGATGTGCGCTTTCATCAGTTGGATGTGACAGATGAGGGCAGCGTGGCGGCGGTGCTGCAATTCATGAAAGCCGAGTATGGGCGGCTGGACTTGCTGATTAATAACGCGGGTGTGTATTTGGACGAGCATGACAGCGTATTTGATGTGGATATGACAACTTTTCGGACGACGATGGAGATCAACTTTTACGGGGCGCTTAGCATGTGCCGCGCGTTCGTACCGTTGATGCAGGTAAAAGGCTACGGGCGGGTGGTGAATGTGTCGTCCGAGTCGGGGCAGTTGGCAACGATGGGCGCGGGAAATCCGTCTTACAGCATCTCGAAAACGGCGATGAATGCGCTCACACGGATTGTGGCGGCTGAAGTGCAGCGGTACGGTGACATCAAGGTGAACGCCATGTGTCCCGGTTGGGTGCGGACGGATATGGGTGGTATGAACGCTGATCGCAGCGTGGCAGAAGGCGCGGATACGATTTTGTGGTTGGCGACGCTGGGGGACGATGGGCCGAGCGGTGGGTTCTTTCAAGATCGGAAGCCGATTGCGTGGTAGGGGGAGAAACCCCTCACCCAGCCTCTCCCCCGCAGGTTGACAAGACGACAGTTTTGGTCGATTGAGGGAAAAGCGGAAGGCTCTTAGAGCCTTCCCTACGGGAGAGAAACGCATGAGATTGTAAAACTGTCGTCTCCTGAACCCCCGCAGGCGAGGGAGAGGAGCTAAAACAAGTCACTTATAACCGGTCATCCTATTTTGGCGAGACAGCTTCGGGGTCGGTGTGACCGACAATATAAACGGTGATCTTGGTAGCCTGGTTGGTTTTGGGATCGATGAAGTCGCGCTGGTGAATATCCACTAATATCCAACCGGAGGCGAGATAGGCGTTGAGTTCCTTTTTCTCGGCATCCTCATGATCAGCGGAAATCTCGCGAATGACTTTGAAGCTGCTGACTTCGGACATTTGAAATCCTCCCTCTGTTTCCAAGTATAGACTGAGCCTAACGCTCAATTGTTGTACGTGAAATAACGGACAAAGTGTCCGAATGTTACTGAAATCAGGTTGTTATGAGCGCCGCATAAAAGAATTTAAGGAAATGCTATTGAACATTAAATAAGTCGCCTATTCTTGGATGAGATAGCAGAGTCAATAGAGGCAGATTTTGTGTAAGTGTGTTATGTCAAAATGGCTGCATGTCGTGCAAAATCGAGTCTGTTTAACAATTCGTCATGCACACAGGGGGAAATGATGCACATTCACACAGATGACAACGCGATTGATATCCGGCTGCTAGAAACTGGCCCTGATGATTTCCACGTCGGGGTGAAGGTGAAGGCCAACGGATTTGTGGCCCATAAGGATTCGATTGGCATCAACAAGGAAAGTTTCGGCGTGTTTTTGCGGCAATTGAAGGCGTTTCAGCAAGCGCCGAAGGGTGAGGTGATCATCGACAGCATGAGTCCGGGCGAGTTTCAAATGCAGTTTAAGGCGGTCGGCAAGAAATATCATGTGGTGGTGCAAGGGCAGTTAAGCCGGACGATCTATCAAGCCGAAAGCGCGCTGCTGAATACGCTACAATTCGCCTTTCGGGTGGATAGTTCTTATCTACGCGGTATTATGCATGATTTTGAGGCCCTTTTACCAAGCGAAAGCACGTGATGTCACGTATCATTATTGTCGGGACGAGCGGATCGGGGAAAAGTGTACTCGGTGAACAGGCGGCAAAAAAGCTTGGTGTACCTTTCCTCGAACTGGATGCCTATTTCTGGCTGCCGGGTTGGGTGCAAGTGGACTATGACGTGTTTCGCCAAAAGGTTGGGGAAGCAGTGGCAGCGGAGGCATGGGTGGCGGGGGGTAATTACAGCCGCGCACGCGATCTGATCTGGGGACGGGCGGATACGCTGGTGTGGTTGGATTATCCGCTGCGGCTGACGCTGTGGCGGTTGTTTCGGCGAACGGTAAAACGGATTGTTACGCAGGAAGACCTGTGGCATACAGGCAACCGTGAAAGTTGGGCAAAGCAGTTCTTGAGCCGCGACTCGCTGTTTTTGTGGGCGGTTACTTCACACCGGAAGCAGGCGAAGGCGTTTCCCGAACTATTGAAGCAGGCAGAGTGTGAACATTTGAAAGTGCATCGTTTTTATAGACCATCCGACGCAGAGAATTGGTTGAATCGTTTAGCAAAAAAGGAATAAATATTTATGGCTACACCGTTATTGGTTCGTTTTTATCATCCGGGGCGGGGCAACTGTGTGGGCGTACAGCTTGACGGGACAGTTTACGAAGTCACCGAGCATATCGCATCGGTGGGGGCGTTCCTGCGCCACAGCGTTGGTCATGTGCCGGATGCGATTACTGGCTTACAAACCATTGCCCACGATTCGGCATATGCCTATCCGGTGACGCTGTTTGACGCACCACCACAGGCTTTTGTGCCGCACTGGTTAGCACCATCGGATGAGCAGGAAATATGGGCAGCAGGTGTGACCTATGAGCGCAGCCGAGCAGCCCGACAAGAAGAGTCGCAGGATGGCGGCGATATTTATGCGCGGGTGTATGCCGCCGAACGTCCTGAATTGTTCTTTAAGGCACAGGGATTCAAGGTAATCGGGCCGCAGGGGAATGTGGGCATCCGGCAGGACGCGACGTGGAACGTGCCTGAACCGGAACTGGTACTGGTCGTCAATCCGGCGATGGAGTTGGTGGGCTTCACGGTGGGGAATGATATGAGCAGCCGTGACATTGAGGGGCAGAACCCGCTGTATTTGCCACAGGCCAAGGTTTATAAAGCGTCGTGTGCGTTAGGGCCTGGGATCGTGTTAAATCCATCGGCTGCATGGCCTTTGACAACTATCCATCTAAGCATCTCACGCGATGGAAAAGAGATGTTTACGGGGGAGGTGTCGACAGCGCGGATTAAGCGGCGCATTGACGAACTCATCACTTATTTGGGTCGCAGCAGTGAGTTTGAAAATGGGGTCATGCTGCTGACTGGAACCGGTATCGTCCCGCCGAGTGATTTCACCTTGCAGGCGGGCGATGTGACGACCATCACAATTGACGGTATCGGTACATTGGTTAATACGGTGATAATCGTTTGAAGAATTAAGGATGGTACATCGCAAATACAACCCTCGAAGGGAGCAGCAAATGGCAGCAAAACCACTACATGTCTGGATGGTAAGGTCGGGAAATGACAATATCCTTGCTAGTCAGGTGGAGGCTAAGGGGGCAGTGGCAATTGGTTGGGCGGCGATAGGGAATTTGTCTCAACTTGAAACACGGGAACAATTTAAAAAGCGTTATCAAGAAGCCTTTCCAGAAGACTCTGAAGGCCGCATACCAGTCAATGCAGGACAAATATATCGATTTGCAAAGGAAATTCATCCTAGTGACTATGTTATGACATATATCAAGGATAGTCGCGAAATAGTAATAGGGATTGTTGAAGGAGAATACGAATTCAAATCCAATGTGTTTGGAGAAGAATATCCTCATGTTCGACGTGTCAAATGGATAAAACGTGTATCCCGAGACATTTTTAGTCCAGAAGCCCGAAATACACTCGGTAGTACTCTGACTGTTTTTATACTCGACAATATTCTTGATGAAATCTATAGCATTGCCACCCAAAAAGGCGCAGAACCAAAAGTGCCAGAAGAAATTATTGAAGATGCTCCACCATTTTATAAGGATGTTCGAGCTAAAGCAGATGAGTTAATTGCTGATTTGATTAGCCGCTTAGATCCGTATGATTTTCAAGATTTAGTGGCAGCTTTATTAGAAGCAATGGGATTTACTGCTAAAAGTTCGCGACCGGGGCGCGATCGCGGGGTCGATGTTATTGCTCATCCTGACGCATTTGGATTTGGAACTCCACGCATAAAAGTTCAGGTGAAGCATCGCAAAGGTGCGGCTACAGGTCCTGAAATGCGATCTTTTATGGGCGTACTTCGTTCTGGTGAAAATGGCCTTTTTGTCTCAACAGGGGGTTTTACGGGCGATGCAGTTATTGAGGCAGAACGATCTAGAGAATCAATTAAACTTCTTGATCGTGGTGATTTTATTGAACTATTGCTGGAACACTATGAACAATTAGCCTCAGAATATAAAGCCCAGGTTCCATTAATCAAAGTATGGTTGCCTACGGAATGATTTGAAATTCACTTAGCCACACAGAATTTAGCTAAGAACGCCTCGAAGTTAGGGGTATGATTTGACGAGTCTTGTGCCATGATCGTCAAACTAATTCAGCTATAAGGAAATGTTACTATGGCTCAACTCCCTGTCCGAGAGATGGTGTTGTACAAGCATGGGGTGGGTTTCTTTGTGCGTGAAGGCACGTTATCCGGCGAAAGCGCGGCGTTGACCTTCCGGCAGGAGGAAATCAATGATGTCCTCAAGAGCCTCGCCGTGTTTGACCGGGCGGGTGGGCAGGTTTTGGGCATCCACTATCAGACGCCGATGGATAAGGACGCGCGGCTGGCAAGCAGTTCGATACGGCTGTCGGATAATGGTAGCCTACACAGTTTGTTGGCTGGCTTACGCGGGCGTCAGGTTGAACTCGGATTTGAGACGACTCCGGGTACATCTGAAGCTATTCGTGGGCGGGTGATTGGTATTGATGATCCGCCACAGTCAGACATTCAGGGGACAAGCAGTGGATTGACGGAGGAGCTTGTTTCGATATTGGCGGAGGACGGTCAGATTCGCGTGTTCCGGTTGGGAGCCTTACGCGCTTTGCGGATACAGGACGCACAATCGGCGCACGATTTAACGTATTTTCTGGATAGCAGCATGAGCGAGGATGTGCGGCGGACAGTGAATGTCCGGCTGAGCGCGGGTGAGCATCAACTGGTGGTGTATTACGTCGCGCCGAGTCCGACGTGGCGGGTGAGTTACCGATTGGTGGCAGAGGCTGACACAGAAGGCAGCGGTGACAGCGGTAAGGCACTGCTGCAAGGCTGGGGCTTGTTCGATAACCGGCTGGAAGAAGACCTGGACAATGTGCAGGTGACATTGGTGGCGGGGCAGCCGATTTCGTTCATCTATGATTTGTATGAGTCGCGCATTCCTACGCGCCCGACGGTGAAGGATCAATCGCGGGTTGCGCCTGGGCCAGTGGAATTCCAGAGTGCATATGATGAACTTGAGGATGTTGATATTCAACGCATGGAAGCACCGCGTGGCGGGGCAATGGCTAAGCGCATGATGGCAGCACCAGCACCGGCAGCGATGAATCTTCCGGCTGCGGCACGTCCATCGAGTGTACAGGCCTTTGGTCAATCGTCACCTGCGGCGGCAACTGCTAAGGATGTGGGTGAGTTCTTTCAATATAAGGTGACGGCTCCGGTTTCCGTTAAGCGTGGCGAGTCAGCACTCGTGCCAATCATCGGGTCGGAGATCAAATATGAACGGGAACTGTTATATAACCGCACTAAGCTGCCGGATCATCCGGTGGTGGCGCTGCGATTTAATAACTCAACCGGATTGACGCTGGAACGCGGGCCGGTGACGGTGGTCGAAAATTGGGATTATAAGGGCGAGGCAGTGATTCCATTTACGAAGGACGGCAGCAGCGTTTATGTGCCGTTCGCAGTGGAATTGGGCGTACGGATTACGGAACAATATCATCGCGATACCGAGACGACTGGATTGAGTATCAAAGATGCCTATTTTGTTTTTGAGCAGTACGAAACGACGCGTACCACGTACTTGATTGAGAACACGACGACCAAATCCGTCACGGTGATGATTGAGGCAGCACGATTGTCGAATGATTGGGATCTGCATGAGACGACCTCACCCGAAGTCGAAACGGCGACCGAACGGCGCTGGAAGGTCACTTTGCCGGCCCGTGCCAAGACCGAATTTCCGGTACAGCATCGCCGACGGACGTATCGCAGCGAAGCGGTGCAGAACCTCGATTATCGCCAGTTACAAGACTATACCTCCAAAGGGTGGCTGGACAAGGCGATCCGGGGCGAACTGGGCGCTATGCTGGATGAGATGAATGCTATTCAACAGGCGAATACCCGTTTAGAAGCGTTGGAAGGTGATACTCAAAAGCTCCATAAACAGCAGGAACAGCTTCGTGCGAACTTGAATTCACTCCAGGCGACAGGACAGGAAGCAGCACTGCGTAACCGGATGTTGGGACAGCTAGAGGCCAGCCAGGATCGGCTAGAGGCGATTGAGGCCGAGGTCAATAAGCTGAACCAACTGATTGCGGACGGCGAGCAGAGGATTGATGAACTGGTCGCAGGGCTGGGATAAGGCTGAACCCCACATTTGCGATTAAGCGATAATCCTCACCCCCTTGCCCCCCTCTCCAATCCTTGGCAGAGGGGGAACCAAATCTATTTTTTGAGGGAGGCATAGACTGTGATTTAGAAGCGTCGTGTCCTGAACTGATGAGATGAGGTATTTTAAGAATTACTGTGGAACACGTGTTGAGTAGGCAGAAAAATAGAGGTTATTGTGAAAATTACGGCGATTGAATCCTTACAGTGGGCGGAGTATCCACGTTTAATGGTGGTGCGGGTGCATACGGACAGCGGCATCATCGGGCTGGGTGAAACAGTTGATAAAATCCCCGGCTCGAAAGGGGCGCTGCACGGCACGATTGCGCCATTGGTGCTGGGGCAAGATCCGCTCGACATTGAGGGGCTGTGGCGCTTCGTGATGGATAACATCATGTATCACGGCTATGCAGGAGCAGAGACGCGCGCTCTTTCGGCGGTCGACGTGGCGCTGTGGGACATCATGGGCAAAGTTTATAACGCACCTTTGTATCACTTGCTGGGCGGCAAGACACGTGAACGCATCCCGACCTATAACACCTGCATCGGTTTTGGTGAGTATCAGGATTATGCGGCGTGGCATACGGATGCGGGTGCGCTGGCGAAAAGTTTGCTGGCGGATGGCATTAAGGCGATGAAAATCTGGCCGTTCGACCAATTCAGCGAAGGTTCGTTCGGGCAGTATATTCATCCGTATGATGTGGAAAAAGGGCTAACAGCGGTTAAACAAATTCGGGATGCGGTGGGACTCGATATGGAGATCGGTATCGAATGCCACTTCCGTTGGAACCGCGCCAGCATCGAACGGATTGCAAGGGCACTTGAGCCGTACAATATCCTGTTCATGGAAGATGTGATTCCGGCAGTGATGCCTGACGAGATCAAGGCTATGTCTCAGCGGACGACTATTCCGATTATCGGTTCAGAACTGTTGATGACCCGCTGGCAGCTGCGCGATTGGCTGACCAAGGGTGTGTCGCAAATCGTGATGACCGATCCGGTGTGGAACGGTGGCATTGCCGAGACGCGCAAGATCGCCAATATGGCGGAAGCCTTCGGTGTGCCGATTGTGCTGCATAATGTGGCGGGGCCGATTTGCCATGCCGTGTGTATGCATCTGGGGGCGCACCTGCCAAACCTGTATTTCGTCGAGTCGGTACGGGCATTTTATAAGACCTACTTCCCGATTATGAGCGGCTTCGCGCCGACGGTGAATGATGGTCACTTGAGCATTCCGGAAGGGCCGGGGTTGGGTATCAATCTGCGGGATGAGATGCTGACGCGTGCCGATCTGACTCTAGAACGCAGCGATGGTGAAGGGCTAGCCAAAGGTCGGCGGGCGATGGGCGATCATTGGGCGGTGGAGGAGATACGGTAGATTACACAGGGATAATCTTTAATAAACAGGGAATCGCATGATGCAGCCATATTTGATATATGGAAACGCTTGGATTTTAGCGAAAGATACCACAGGGCGTCTAAAAAGTGAGCGTGAAACTTACAAGGCTGCTGGTGAACATTTGATTGGCTATGTTTATGTCGATCACCAAGCTGGGGTTTCGATGATGGTGCATCATTTTTGTAAAATTGGTATTTTCGGCAGAATTATCATTACTAGCAATTTCGATGCATCAAAATTTGGCCTCACCATTCGTTTTGGTCTGCTAAAGAATTTCGAAACTCAACGATTATCGGGCGAACAAGTTCGATCACTCGGACTCCCAATGCGTCCAGATTATATGGACAGTTACGATAACAATGAGGAACATCGCAAACTTCGGTTTTTAAATCTTATTGATCCATTACGTGCATCGGGGTTTCCTGATGATTTCAAGTTTGCGATAATTGTTAGTGGACGAAAAACTGACGAAGTTTGGGGACGCCTTGAAAAGAGGCTCGGTCAAATTCTTTATGAATGTATACTTTTAAATACCCCACATCAGGATTTGGGAGTGAAAGCGGGTGATCGCGTTGTTGTCCGGATTGAAAAAACACCAAGGGGCATAATTTCCAACTTTATATGCCCTCTAGCATCTCTTCAGAAAACGATTGATAACAGTCCACCGTATAAATGGTAAAAACGATAATCGCGTATTATGAATTTAAAGGAAATTCTGTGGCTGATATAAACATAGACTCAACTCTTATTTGTCCCAAGTGCGGCGGAAAGATGGAACGTGGAGGTATTCGGGGCGACAATAGCACGGTTTGGGGACGGGTGAAAGAGACTGAGATCTTTGGTGTGAAAGCGGTGCAGATGAGCGCACCGTATTTTATCGTCGATGCTTACCGCTGCGAGAAGTGCGGGTTCCTTGAACTGTATGCTGCGCGTGAACAGGCTAAGTAAGCGGCCTCATGAACGATTGGCAGAAGGCACAGGATTATTTCCAGACTGATCCGCTGAAGTATCTGGTACACCTGAAGTATATGCACTTATATGGCGACAGCATCACCTGCACCTTTATGGAGGGTGCTCATAAATCGGCGGTGCTGCTGCGGTATCCGTCAAAGCGGGTGGTGTGGGATCGAACGGCGTATCCAACGACTGAACAGGTGATGCTGCCAGCGGCGGATGATGCTGATATGGCTGATTTGCTTCTGAACTATTTGCGTCAGAATGGGCTGCTGGAACACAGCCAGGCCATCAAGTTTTGTGATGCTGAAACAGAAGCAGTGCTGTGCGAGGCGCTCGATCTGAAGTTTGCGCGGTCGCTGACCTCCTATACCAGTTCGACCGACGCCCGATTTGAGGCCGACGCGCAGGTGATCATCGAGAAGCAGCCGCGTGAGGTACATCTAGAAACCTTCATCAAAAATGGTTACAGCCGCGAAGAAGTGGCGGCGGATTTTGCCAAAGGGGCGACTCTGTTTAGCTTATATGCTGGTGAGGCGCTGCTTTCAAGCTGCATGATTTACCAGAATTTTGATACGGTGTGGGAAATTGCCGGTGTACATACGGCTGACGCGGAACGGCGCAAAGGATATGCGCGGCGGGTGGTGCAAACGGCGCTTGGTCATGTGCTGCAAAAAGGGCTGATCCCGCGTTATCATGTGGAAGATGTCAATAGGGCGTCGCATCAACTGGCCCAAGGATTAGGCTTAAAGCCCTGTTTGCATTTCAAGCATTATGTGTATCATCCTCGGTGAAAGGATAATTTCCATGACCAGCAATGTTCTGCAAGATCAGATTGCGTATTATCGGGCGCGGGCGGGCGAATATGACGAGTGGTTTTACCGACTCGGGCGTTATGATTGGGGTGCGGAACGCAACGCGCAGTGGTTCGCCGAAGTTGAGACCGTCTTCAAAGCATTACGGGCCGTGGGCAAAGTGGGAACCGTGCTGGAACTGGCGGCAGGAACGGGTAACTTCACGAAAGAACTAGCGCCGATAGCTGATCACGTGACGGCGTTGGATGCCTCGCCGGAAGTGTTGGCGATTAACCGCGACAAGGTTAAGAGCGCCAACGTCGAGTACAAGCAGGTGGATCTATTTAACTGGCAGCCGGATACGCAGTATGATCTGGTGTTTATGTCGTTCTGGATGTCACATGTGCCGCCGGAAAAGTTGGATAACTTCTTAGAGACTGTGAAACAAGCGACCAAAGCCGGTGGTCAGGTGTTGATGGTCGATTCGCTGCGGGACAAGACGCGTACGTCGAGCGCATCCGACCATGCCGATTACGACCCCGAAAGTATTTATCACACGCGCAAGCTGAATGATGGGCAAGAATATACCATCGTCAAAATGTTTTATGACGAGTCGTTGGTCGCTAAACTGGCAGCGCATGGGTTCAAAGCGCAGTATCATACCAGCGGCGATTATTTCTGGTGGGCACGTGGGACAAAATCCAATTGATCTATAAGTCGTTTTAGAATACATGCCGGACACGATCTGTCGTGCCCCTATGCAAGAATAGGATTTGTTTATGTCCGACACTGCTGCTCAACCCAAGCTGGCTGATCGTGCGCTGCTGGCGGCGGCCAGCCTTGCTTCAAAGACGTGGCCGATTGCCGCGCGAATTTTCCCTGAAGGGCCGGATATTGATGCCAACCAATCGCTGTGGGCGGCTCAAACGCCGGATTATCAAGCAGGTGAGCCGTTACGGGGAAAGATCACCTGTGACCTCGCCATCATCGGCGGTGGATTTACGGGGACGTCAACGGCCTATCATTTCAGCCGACGCTATCCTGAAAAAAAGGTGGTGCTGCTGGAAGCCAAATCACTGGCGAACGGTGCCAGTGGACGCAACGGCGGCATGATGCTCAACTGGGTAACAGGCGTGACCGATCACAGTCCGGAGATGACGCAGCGCATTTATCAGACGACCAGCGCCGGTATCAAAATGATTCTCGAAATCATCCAGCGGCATAACCTGAAGGTCAGCCACCGCACCGATGGCACCCTGACCTTTTATACCGACTCGAAACGGGCAGAGGATGCCCATAAAGAGTGCGAAGAACATAACGCGATAGGGATTCCTACCCGGTTTATCGACCAAGCGACCCTGGCAAAACAGTTAAATGCCAAAGGTGTATACGGCGCGGTGCTTGATCCCGGTTCAGGGCAAATCAATGGGGCACAGTTGGTACGGGGGCTGCGTCCGGTGCTGGTCGAGCAGGGTGTCGAGATTTATGAGAACACGCCTGTATTGAAAATTCAGGAAGGTTCCACTATAACGCTGACCACGCCGCAGGGGGAAGTCCAGGCCAAGGCGATTGTCCTGGGTACAAACGGTTACACCACGCGCCTGGGCTACTTCCGTGACGCATTATTCCCGCTGCATTCGCATGTGTTCGCCACCGCGCCACTGACAGCCGAGCAGCGTGCCGCAATCGGTTGGAACGCTTACGCCGGTTACAGCGACGACTTTGACCGCATCTCCTATTCGACTATCACTAACGAGGGGAATATCGTCTTTGGTGGTGGCAGTAATCAATCGTATGCGTATCTGTTTAACAACCGCACGGCTTATCCCGGAACACCAAACTCAGCGGCTTCGTCGTTTCGCAAGATGGAAAGCACGATGTATGATTATCTCCCTGCCAGCAAGCAACTGCCCATTACTCACCGTTGGACAGGGACGCTGGGCATCACGCTCAAACGGAATAATCTGATGGGCGTGCGCGGCGATAATCGCAATGTTTTTTATGCGATTGGTTACTGTGGACATGGAGTCACGCTGGCGAATATCTCCGGTCAGGTGCTGACGGATATGTATTCCGGCGATGACGAACGCTGGCGTAAACTGCCGTTTTATCATGCGACTTATGCGCCGCTGCCACCCGAACCATTTCGCTGGTTCGGGTACCAGATGTTTACCAGATTGACCGGGAAGTCACCGCGCTTGTAGCGAGTTTGGCGCTAATAAATCACCCGAAAGGTCAGGTTGATGCGCGGGCTTAAGACTTTGGTGGTCTTGGGAATCTGGTGCTTCCAGAAGTGCTGGGTCGTGCCGCGCATCAGCAGGAGTGTGCCGCTGGTGAGTTCGATAGTCAGCTTAAGGTCGGAGTTACGCTTATGCTTGAGCTGAAAGTTGCGAGGTGCCCCTAAGCTGATCGATGCAATAACCGGATTCGTGCCCAGTTCCGGCTCATCATCACTATGCCAGCCAACGCTGTCCTGTCCAGTGCGATAGCGGTTGAGCAAAACGCTGTTAAAAGTGATACCGGCTGCTGCTTCCACGCGCGCCTTCATTGCGAGCAGTGTGGGCGTCCAGGGCATTGGCTCTACGGTCAGGCCGGAGTAGGTGTAGGATTTGCCCTCGTCACCATACCACGCGGTCAGTCGCGGCTGCATCACGGTTTTGCCCATAAACTGAATTGGTTTTTGTTCCCAAACGATGTTGGCTGTCAAATCAGCGAATAAGGCGTCGCTTTCAGTTGCCGAGTAGAAGGCACGGTCCATTGATACATCGGCGTCGGGCATAGTGAGTTGAGTAAGCATGATCTAGCCACCTATGTGTTCCTTGAAAAAACTCATGATCCGCGACCATGAGTCATCAGCCGCGGCCTGTTCTTTGACATCACGCGGGCTGTTAAAAAAAGAATGTTTGCTGTCGGGATAGATTTTGATGTCGTGCGGAATATTATGTTTGGTCAGCTCTGCCTCGAGTTTGATGCCGCCATTCTTGGAAAAGTCATTTTCAGGAAATGAGGCGACTACCGGACAGGAACGCGAAACGGCTTCCAGAGGACGGGGATTCATGCTGTAAAAGGGAGCAACAACGTTCAGGCGGCTGTCGGTACAGGCCCATGAAATGGCGAAACTGCCACCCATGCAAAAGCCGACCGCACCGATTTTACCGCTATCCACTTTGGAGTGTTTTTCCAGCCAATCCAGCGAGACTTTCAGATCACGGATACCGGCATGGTTTAATGAATCGAGAATCATCATATTGGCAAAGAACCGGAACATGCAGACCATCTGATTACGACCAGCGAATAGATCGACTGCCAGCGCAGCATATCCGGCTTCGGCAAAACGGCGGGTAATGTCCTTGATGTTGTCGTTGAGGCCAAAGACTTCGTGGATAACCACCACGCCGGGGAATTTGTCTTCGCCGGGGGGCAGCGCAAGATAGCCGCTGAGATTGGGTGTGCCGTTGGGGATATTGATGGTCGTCGTTTGGATGTCCATGTTGTAGTCCTTAGTCGAGTCTACAGTCAATAGTCAGAACAGCAGCTAGTGACCAAAAGTGGATATGTGATAGCATATCTCGACTTAAAGTATAAGCAAAACGTTACAAATCAAATTGTTAATGATGTTGGGCAATCCTAAGATCGAGTTCGTCGGCCAGATGGGCGATATTTTCTAGCGCACTGAATTCGGGACGGACGGTAGGGCGGCGCACCGTGTCGTGGGCGATGATGCCTGCCCGTTTGAGCAAATATTTACGGGCGTGCAGCGAAAACTCGTGACCAAAACCGGATACGGCGTCTACAAGCGGCTGTACGCGCAAAAGGATGTCATCCACACGCATTTTGTCGTCGGCTGTCCATGCTGCCCATACTTCTATGAAAAACTCATTGAAGCCGACACCGGGGAGTAAACCTGCTGCCCCAACTTCCAGTTCTTCCCTCAGGCTAAGCCCACCGACGCCACCGAACATACGCACGTCGTCATTGACACGGCCACGCAGGGCATTGATGCGCCGCGCCGAACCCGGCCCTTCGATCTTAAAGTAGCGGATACCGGGCGCGTGTTTAGCGATTTGAGCGAGATGCTCCGTCGATAATTGGCAGTGTGCATAAGCCTGAATCTGCGGTGACTGCTGCACCATAATCGGCACATCCGAGGCATTTCCGAGCGCGATGTAATGCTCCATCAGACTCATCTCATCGTTGTTCATAGTGTTGGGAGGCAGTGTCATCAAGGCGGCGGGATGCAGGTTGCTGTAGACATGGGCTTGCTCAATAGCTGCCTCGGTGCTGCCGGGGGCCATGCCGATAATCAGCGGCACTTGCCCTGCTACTTCGGCAGCCACAATTTCGGCGCAGCGGATGCGTTCTTGATCGGTGAGCTTATAGGCTTCACTGGCGAAACCGCCCACACCCAGCCCATGTACGCCACCCTCTAATTCGAAATGCACCACGCGACGCAAGCTGTCCTCGTCGATCCGCCCGTCTGCGTCAAAAGGAATCGTTAGGACAGGAATGATACCGGTCAAAACGGGCATGATAGCTTCTCCTGTGTTAAGAGGCACGAGATAGTTTCAGAATCGATTAGCGCTTCGGCTGTAAGCGTGACATTTTTTGTATACCGCGCCAGTCGTAAAGTTCACTTTGATTGGGGTCGAGAGGTTGGAACGATGTGCCATTTACAACCTTCGGGAAATAGAGGAATTGGGATATATGATATATTTTTCTAGCTAAATTGCAACTTTATGGCGGTCAAAGACGTCATTAGGAGTCATCTAGAGGCGTGCTAAATGGTCAATAATGCAGCCTGAAATGCCCACAGTCACTGCTGGTGATGAGTAAAATCATTTCGGTGTAGACTGGAATTGACCGTAGTAAGCGCGGTTTGATTATAAGGAGGTATTATGCGCCGGCTGATTACACGAATGATCACTGCATTTATTTTACTGTCGGTTTTAGCGGCTTCTGTAGTATTGGCTGCCCCAACCGCACAGGAACGCTTTGGAACGCTCGAGTCTCTGAGCACTTATTTCCCTAAAGATACGATGTTATATGCCGCTACCCGTACCGATAGTAATTTAGTGTCCTCATTAGATCGGTTGATGCAAATAATCGCATCGCAGCTGCCACAGGGTACTATTCCAGCGGAAATTCCCACAACATTGACGATGGCACTCGATTTGCTGGCGAAGCAGCGAATGGGTGGAAATTTTGCGGATACGGTGCGTCCCTGGTTAGGCGATACATTGGCGGTCGGCATCTATCCTGCTATCCATAGCGCAGGCGGACGGATGGTGATCAAAATCACGGACCCGAAAGCAGCACATGATGCTGTCCTGAAAGCACTGCCGAACTGGTCAAGCCAGGGAGCAGACGGATATTCGCTGATCGCACCTACTGATGTCACTGATCACAACCGCATCGCCATCTATCCGGATGTGATGATCATTTACAGTTGGTCGGATGATGTCGGGCCGCAGAAAGCAGCGACCGTCACGCCGAATGTGTCTACCAACAGCTACTACACAACGGCGCTGGCACGTTTGCCTGATACCGGTTATGACATGCTTGCCTTCGTGGACACGCCGGTTTTAGTTGCCTATAACGAGCGCAGCAGTTATCACAACAGCAGCGAGTGGATCTTTCCGGCGGCAATTTTACGATCCATCGGCTCGACCGGTATTGGTGTACATGTCGGTAACGATCAAACCTTGACAGTTGATGCCGTACAGACATTGGGGAATACGGCAGGGTTGGATGCGCTGGGCGTCCATTTCACAGGGCAGGGCGCGGCACTAAACGCTGATTTGTTAAAGCGTATTCCGCATGACTCACTCTTTGTGATGCAAGCCGCCGATATGGGTTCAATGCTTGAATTTGTGGGCACCAGCATCCAAACGGCTGCCAAAAAGTTCCAGGTTGTTTTACCGGGCATCATCACAGGGGTAGCCTACAGTTCATCGGCGAGTACAGCCGGATTGGTTTCAGGCGGATTTAGCGGAATCATCAATACCGAATGGGCTAATG
The DNA here is from genome assembly GCA_044226325.1 of Aggregatilineales bacterium. Lineage (GTDB taxonomy): Bacteria > Chloroflexota > Anaerolineae > Aggregatilineales > Phototrophicaceae > CFX2. The sequence goes on along the minus strand of JBGAHG010000017.1, from coordinate 59,485 downwards.
TGTTTTTCTCCAATCTCAGCGGTTACGATTACACCAGCGAAATTCGTCCGCTGCTGGGTGGCAGTACGGCTTTTTTCCTGAACATTAACCCCGCCTATAATCCTAACAGCCCAACATTTGTGAACCGTGAACCGTTGGATGGTGCGCTGCTGTTCGAAGCGGCTGATGCCCAGACGGCACAGCAGTTCGTCAGTAAACTGCAACGCGAATTGGCAATCGACATCTATTCGAGCGGCGACCAAAATGCTGCGCGTATTCAAGAGGTAAGGCTGCCGGGTGGCGCGCAAGGTGTAAGCCTGTCTATTTATGGCGAGACGGGACAACCGTTTGACCAGTTTATCGCCGCGAGTCAGGATAATTTGCTGGTGATTGGCACGGCACGTGCGGTCAATCAGGTCGTAGGGGGTGACGGACTCGGTTTTGATGTCACATCCAGCGCATCGTTGGCTAATGCAGGAACAGCCTTTTATGTGAACTTGCCAGCCGCACAGTCTCCGGCATGGACAGCCTTTGTTGAAAGTGATCCCGGTAATCCGGTACTGCAACTGCTGCCTTTCCTGGTACAGAATGTTGTTTTTTCGGCGGCTGGAACCGAGCAGAATGATTTGCTCATGCGCCTGACCGTCACGTTGCCATGTGGTGACAACTGCGGATAATATCGTTGTTCAACCCGGGCGGTACAAATGTGCCGCCCTTAAATATTTATTGATGGAGAAAATAGCCTTATGAAAGCCCTGACACTTACTGCTGATTTTGCACCCAAGCCCGATTATCAACTCAACGAACGCGAGCGGACGACCCACCGCATCCAGGCCGGTTCGCAGGTCTGGAAAAATCCGCATATCGCAGTCGGACAATCGGCTGACCCCAGGCCCAAAGATGATGAGGTGATTATCAAAGTGGGTGCGGTGGGCATCTGTGGTTCGGATATGCATATGTATGAGGCAGGCAAGGATGGCTATATTCTCTATCCCGGCCTGACGCGCTTCCCCAATATTCTCGGTCATGAATTTTCGGGAAAAATCGTTGAAGTCGGCAAGAATGTCCGTGATCTCAAAGTGGGCGACATCGTAGCAGCCGAGGAAATCCAATGGTGCGGTGAATGTATCTCGTGCCGGCGTGGGTTCGTCAACCACTGCGATAATCTGGAAGAACTCGGTTTCACGACTCCCGGTGCGATGGCGCAGTATATTCCGGTACGGGCGCGTTACTGCTGGAGCATACAAGAAATCGCCGATCGTGTGGGCAGCGAGAGTGAAGCGATGGTCATGGGGGCGATGGTCGAGCCAACCGGCGTGTCGTACCATGCGATGTTCAACCGCATCCACACCTGGCAGCCGGGGGCGTATGTGGTGGTCTTCGGGGCAGGGCCGATTGGGCTGGCGGCTATCGCACTGGCAAGCGCGGCTGGAGCTTCGCAGGTAATCGTCTTTGATACCTCGCCCAGCCGCCGTGAGTTCGCGCTCAAGTTAGGTGCGACAGCAGTATATGATCCGGTTGGCGCAGACTTGAACGGTATCATTCTTGATTCAACTTACGGACGTGGTGTGGACTTCGTGGTGGAAGCAGCAGGTGCACCGATCCATACCCTCACACAGCTGACCAAAGGGCTGGCGGTCAATGCCACTGTTTGCCACATCGGACGTTCGGAACGACCCACCCCGCTCGAATTGGAATATTATCAGGTGAAGGGTGTGCAGTTGGCAGGGTCATTGGGGCATTCCGGTCATGGCACGTTTATGAACGTCATCCGTATGATGGCTTCTGGCAAGCTGGATATGCGTCCGATGGTCAGCGCGCGAATGCCTCTGGATGATGCAGCGAGTGCTTTCAAACGGCTGGAAAATCGTCAGGACGCCAAGATTATCCTGTTACCGAATTGAGAACGATGTTATGGCGAAAATGATTTATGGCGACCGCATTGGTCGTACGGCTGAACTGCGGACAGGCTGTTCAGCCTTCATTCTTGATCCGATGGGTGAGCGCGTTTTATTGACACGCCGTACCGATAATGGTCGCTGGTGTTTGCCCGGTGGCGCGATGGAAGCCGGTGAAAGTCTCGCTGAAACCTGTATCCGCGAGGTGCGCGAAGAAACCGGCTTAGAGGTACGCGTTTTGCGGCTGGTCGGCGTGTATTCTTCACCGGATCGCATTGTGACCTATCCCGATGGCAACCAATGGCAGATTGTCTCGCATAACTTTGAGGCGGAAGTTATTGGGGGCGAGTTGTCGTTGAGCAACGAAACCACCGAATTCGGTTACTTCACGCCAGATGAAATTGCGAATATGGATGTAATGGAGCATCACCGCGAAATTATCAGCGATGGCTTATCCCGACAGTTGGCCGCTTATATCCGCTAGTGAAATTAACACTTTTTTGTTCCCGACAATAGCTGTCCATCAATCTAATATTGATGGGGTTATATATGAGATCGCCAAACGGTTTAAAGCAGTCAATCAGTCTAAAATTATCAACCACCGTACATTATTCTTAGAATCTACTTTAAGGAGGTACGGATGAAGTTTATCAAAGTCGCAATTTACCTTGCCTTACTCATGTGCGGAGCCTGCAACCTCAATCAGCAGGGAACCAGCAGTACACCGACTGTGGCGATTGTCCCAACTGACGTCGTGACACCCACGCCTGAAGTCACTGTATCGACCTACACCAATACGGCTTATGGCTATAGTGTTCAGTATCCGAACGGGTTAGAACTTGAGGGCGCTTCGGATAGTCAATTCGTGTGGCTGGATAAACAGATTTATATCTATGCCAGTGACTTTAATCCCGAAGAACCACACGGTGATGCGCCAGTGATCGAAACCGCACAGGACACCATGATCGGGCCAAATACGGCACGGCATCTCAGTGGTTACTCCGGGGCAGTAGGTGGCAATACGCCGCAGCGTTATGAATCATTCGTCATCAAGCATAATAATCTGTATTATCAGTTCATCGCCTATGAATTGAAGCGCGACGATGTGCAGCCGGTTGACCGCACAATGAACCCGGTGCAGCCGCAAGTTGTGGCCTTACTCACACAGGTTGTGACTTCGCTGCGTTTTGCGTCATAGCTGACTTGTCGATTGGGGGTGCTTTTGACGAAGGCTCACCAGGATTTGTTGTGCTTCGGTTTGGCTTTTGGCGACCCGCAGATGGATACCCAGGCCGGGAACAAGCTCACACAGCGTATTGAGCAAAGTTGCAACGAAAACCCGCGCCCCAACAATTACGATATAACCGTGCCTTTTGTGTTTGTGAGTGATCAACGTTTGCGGGTGACGCAGGCTGTTGGCGGGAATTGGCTGGCCGCTGCTTGGGATGAAGATGCTGTCAACCAATCCTTCAACACTATCAATCATCATATTGACCTGTTTTTCGGCAGCATGAAACTCCCCAAACATCCAAGGTGCGGTAAACTTCCAAATAATGAAGGTTTTTTCGGGGTTTTCCCATTCGGTTCGTATCACATTGTGGCTCACAAAAACTGATTATCGTTATTTTATGACGGATACTGCATCGAATTTACATTGAGATTCATTATTTATCACATGGAGGCATTTGTAAAATGACCGTCGATTTCGGATTGGCTCTGGTTGAAAGTCACCCCAAGAGTGACCTCAATTATTGGATGAATAACCTTGAACAGTTGCTGCCGCATATGGAAGGCAAAATCAAAAGCCTGTGGATGACCGATCACCTTTTCTGGGGTGAAGATTATGCTTACGAGGTGTGGACAGTATTATCCTATCTCGCTGCCAAATTCCCTGCGTTCGATGTCGGGCCGATGGTTTTAGGGCAAAACTACCGTAATCCGGCATTGGTGGCGAAAGCTGCTGCCACCCTGCAACAATTTAGCAGTGGGCGTTTCATTATGGGCATCGGGGCAGGATGGAAGGAAGATGAATATCGGGGTTATGGTTATGAACTCCCCGGCGCGAAAATCCGGCTGGAACAATTGGACGATGCGCTCGAAATCTTCAAGCGGCTGTGGACACAGTCCGGTAAGGTGAGTTATCAGGGTAAGCATTACCGCATCCAGGACGCTATTCTTGAACCTAAACCGGTTCCCGTGCCGCCGATTTGTGTAGGTGTTAAAGGTGATAACGCCTTAAAGATCGTGGCGAAACATGCTGATTGGTGGAACATTTCAGACGTCAGCATTCGTACTTTTAAAGACCGTGCAGCGGTGCTCGACCAACATTGTGAGGCGATTGGACGCGATCCTAAGAGCATCCGGCGCACATGGTTCGGGCGTGTGGTGACCGGTCGTAGTGACAGCGAAATCCAACGGCTGGCGAATTCGTGGAAGATGCCTTTTACGACCGATAACGCCTTTGTCGGCTCACCGGCACAAATTGTTGAGCAGATGTCCGAGTTTGTGGCGGCTGGCTGTGACTACTTTATGATCGACATCCTCGGTTTACCTGATCAAACTATTCTGTATATGGTCCTGGATGAAATCATTACGGCAGTACGGAAAATGGGTTGATGACCCTAACAATGCCTGTTAGTTGTCGCTATAATTGAGTGAAATAAGGTGGGGTTAGACCCACCTTCTGTTTAACCACTCGCACCGTCCATCAGCGCAAAGAGCAACTTTTCTGTGAACCAACCTTTCATCCGTGATCGCTTCACCTGGCTGGCGTATTTCATGCTGTCCTATTTCGCTTACGTTATATCAGCGCTCGGGCCAGCCGTTCCTTTCTTACGTAAAGAACTCAATATCAATTACACCGTTTCGGCCTTTTACCTGAGCGCCTTCGCGGCAGGGATGGTGATAGCAGGGTTTACCAACGCGTGGATGGCGCGGCGCTTTGGGCGTCCGACATTGTTCTGGGGTGGTGGCTTGTTGATGGCACTAGGTACAGTCGCATTGACGCTCGGACGTACCGCAGAAGTCGGTATCATCAGCGTATTCCTATTTGGACTGTTCGGCTCCTACCTCTTAGTGACGGTTCAATCGACACTATCTGAACTACATGGTAAAAACCGTGCTTTTGCGCTGACCGAAGCAAATGTGTTTGCCGTGTTGGCTGCGTCCGCCGCACCTCTGGCTGTTGGTTTCGGGGAGGGGCAGGGTTGGAGTTGGCGCTTTGCCTTTTATGCGGGCTTCGCCATTTGGGCGCTGGTATTTATTTGGACTCGCAGCCGAATTTCGCTGCCGGTTGTCCGTAAGTCTGATCCCATAACCGGACACGTACCCGTTAAGCATGGTAAACTGCCGCGCGCTTTCTGGGCGTATTGGGTGGTCGTGTTCTTCGCGGTAGCCGTGGAATGGTGCATTATATTCTGGGCATCTACCTATATGGAAACGGTCGTCGGCCTGAGCAAAGAAGCCGCTGCCAGCAGTGTTGCCTTGTTCACGGTGGCACAGTTTGTTGGACGGGCTGCCGGTAGTTGGCTGACGCGTCGCTATCCCAGTGGTAATTTGATACTAATCGCGGGTGCAATTGTTGTGGTTGGCTTTCCCCTGTTCTGGTTGGGGCGAATGCCTATCGTGAATGGCTTCGGCTTATTCGTGTGCGGCCTGGGTGTGGCTAATTTGTTTCCGCTAACTCTGTCACTGACCTCGGCAGTTGGTATGAATAATCCCGATGCGGCCAGCGGTTTGACATCGATGAGTTCGGGTATCGCTATCCTGCTCACACCGCAAATTTTAGGCATCGCCGCGGATCGTGTCGGTATTCAAACGGCCTATGTGTTTGTACTTCCGCTTGCCATCGCTATTATTGTCGTGACATTTTATGCCAATAAATTAGCGCGTGAACGCGAACAGACCCTGCTTCTGCAAAACCTGTAACACGGCTAGTAGCTTATTCGTTTAATGCTGTGTTTGCAGGAATGCTTCGACCTGTTTACGGTTTGGGATACCACGCCGCCCACCTGGTTGAGTAGCTTTTAAGGCTGCACTCGCCGCCGCAAAACGAATCCGTTCTTTAACCGGCCAGCCCCATACTAAAGTGGAGGCATAGGCTCCGTGAAAGACATCCCCGCATCCGGTGGTATCAATTGCCTCGACCTCAAAGGCCGGTTGATATAACACGCTGAGGCCATCCGTCGTGAAGTAGCAGCCATCTTTGCCACAGGTGATCGCTACAAGTTTGCAGCTTGACCGCCATAAAGCTTTAACCGCTTCGATAGGCTCATTCACAGCGGTAACCATGTTGGCATAGCGAACTGAGACGATGAGATGATCGACCAAACCAAGGAGCGGTTTTGATGCCATATGTTCAAAATCAGCCACGACCGGTACACCATAGTTTCGAGCAATCGTAGCTGCTCGTATATTACCGGGGATGCCGAAGTCGTCTATGAACAATATTCTGGCCGCGCGAATTTGGGATTCTGATGGGAACTCATCATCCGCACCTGTTTTCCCTGTGACTGAATACAGGATGGTACGGGTATCATTTTGTTGCTCAACAATGATGTGCGCGTGAATGGGCTGTGCGCCGTTCCGATGCGTCACCAGACTGACATCGATGCCTTCCTGTTCCAAATCGGATTTAACCCAACTGGAAATCTCATCGTTGCCTAACACGCCACCATAGGCGCACCGCACACCTAAATGGGCAGCGGTAACCAGGGCAGTCGCGGTAAGCCCACCGCCCTGACGCTCGCTGGAAAGAATCTCCAATTTGGTATCAGGGATCGGGAAATGAGGAACGTAGTAAAAGTCATCTACCGTCGCGCTGCCAAGTCCCAGAATATCCCATGCGCTGGTCATCATTAAACCTAATTGGTCATCAGTTTGAGCGCGTCATCCGGTTTGACGTCGTCATGAATCACCGCTTTGAAGGCGCGTAAGGCACCACCGATATTCGTGTCGCCCCAGATGTTCCTTCCGATGACCGCACCACGTACACCGCTGTGGGCAGCATCTTGCATCAGTTGTAAAGCATCACGCAACGTTGGGGTTTTGGGGCCACCGGCAGCGACAATCGGCAGCGGACAGTCTGCCACAATTTGGGCGTGGGCCACCGCATCACCACAGTAGGGTACTTTAACCACATCCACACCGACTTCTACCAGACAGCGTACCGCCCACGCAATATCTTCCGGCGTGTAAATGATATTGTTATCTTTATCGCGCGGATAGGCATGGCAGATGATCGGCATTTCGACCTGTGCGCCAGTGCGGACACAATCTGCTACTGTACGGAGATAGCCTGCTTCGCTCGTACCTCGCACGAACGCCACCACCGCGAAAGCATCTGCCCCTAAGCGCACGGCATCTTCAACGGTGGAAAATTGTTCCATAGCCGAGTCATCAGGCCGAACGCCACTACTTTGCAGAATCAGCGGAATACGTCCAGCGTAATCACCCCAGAGTGATGACGCCAGCCCTTTGTGCATGGTCACGGCGTCCGGCCCTTCAGCCATGACATCCGCCAATGTTTGCTTGATATGCCGCAGTCCCGGCGGTAAACCGAGGTTGTAAACCATGAAGTGGTCAATAGCGACCGAACACAGCCGCCCTGACGGATGCGCGAAAATACGATTCAAACGAATTTGTTTGCCGAGTCCCATTATGCTTATTGAACCTTTGTGAACGCACTTGATTGGCCCAAACACAAGCGCCCTAAAAATCAAAATGGCCGATTGGTTTTAAGTATGCCACTTTATTGCTAAAGCGGCATACCATTTAGGACAGCTATTGGAAGGTGAAGGATGCCTTTCGATTTCTGCTACCTATTCGTAGCAACCAAAGCCAACGTGAGCAGGCTATTTAAACGCGGCCTTGGTCATCATCTCATCCATCAGGGGAATACAGCGATCGACGTCTGAGACGGCACACTCTGCTGTGACCTCAAAAAAGAAATTACCTTCATTGAAAAAGATGTATTCCATTCCACCACGGCTGGTTGATTCCTTTGTCCATTGGAAGCGGTATGCGGGATGTCCTCCGACAGTAAAATCACCGCCTGACCCGAATTTGCGACCGAATAAATCATCGTCCTGGATTTTGGTAGCGATCTTATCAAGTGCCTGTGTTGGCGATATGCCGCGATCTTTGCCCTGTCCCCATGTCACAGTTAACCGCCAGCAGGCAGCGTTTGCCCCTGCCGTACAGTTTGGCCCATTAGCGATTTCCAGTGCAGTTGGGTCAGAACGGTTACTGAACCAGCCATCAGGTGAACTAATTTCCAGATAGGTGCTGTGGAAACTTTTCACCAGTTCCGTTTTGTTGATTTCTTTTGGACGTGAATAGGTGTATGCCAATCCGAACACGACGATCAGAAACAAGGCGAACAGGCTCCAGCCAATTCGGGCATTTCGCCGCCGCCGAAGGATCGTATTGTGCAGCGCTTCGGCACTTTCTGCTGCCGCCTTTTGCTCGGCGGAAATGCCATTTGCAGAACTGACGACAACCGGACGGCTGGCCGCCTGCGGTACTTTGGCATTTCGCAGGCGTTCCGGAACGGGTTCGCCCATAATCATGCCCGAGACTTCTTCTAAGGTCACATCTTCTTTGCGGAAATCACCCGTTTTTTGCCCGTGACTGATGATAGTAAAGCGATCCGCCACCTCGAAGATGTGGTGGATGTTGTGGGTGATGAAGATAACCGATAAGCCGCGTTTCTTGGCTTCAAGCGTGTAATTAAGCACTTTACGCGTTTCACCGATGGACAGCGCGGATGTCGGTTCGTCCAGAATGAGGAGCTTCGTACCAAAATATACAGCGCGTCCGATGGCGATGGATTGGCGCTCACCGCCCGACAGCGTGCCCACCGGTTCGGAGGTATCCCGAATATGGATACCAATGTGTTCCAAAGCATCGGTCGTGCGCTGATCCATGATGGTTTTATCCAGCACCTCGAATGGGCCGACTTCGCGCACAGGCTCACGTCCCAGATAGAAATTGCGCGAGATACTCATCAGCGGCACCAGCGCCAGGTCTTGATACACGGTTTCGATGCCGAGCTCACGTGCCGCCTGTGGTGAACCAATATCAACCGGACGCCCTTCGAAGTATATCTGACCGCTGGTGGGTGAATGGATTCCCGTTAGCACTTTGATCAGAGTCGATTTTCCAGCGCCGTTGTCACCCAATAGGCCAATAACTTCTTGATAGCCGACTTCGAAATTCACATCCTGTAGCGCGACGATGTTACCGAACGTGCGACCAATATTCTCCATGCGTACTAAAGGCATTTCATTGGCGTTCATAAGGTTTTGTTTTTACTCAAACTTTTTTAATTTCGGAAACAGATTTGGCGGCAGGTTGGGTACGGCGCAGTCGTTTTAAGCTGAACAATGTATTCTGTCCGCGCACGCTGGTATTAAGTACGACTGTGATAATCAGGATAACGCCGATGGCGCCCTGAAATACTTCAGCCGGAATTTTGAGTAGTACCAACCCTGTACTCAACATACCGGTGATGATGACGCCCAATACCGCGCCAATAATGCTGCCGTAACCGCCAGCCAGAAGCGTACCACCAATGACCGAAGCTGCGATCACTTCGAGTTCGAGGCCCTGCGCTTGCAGTGGGAATACAGCTTGGTCACGTCCTACGGCAATAATGCCCGCCAGCGCGCACAACCCGCCAGAAACGACAAAGTTGGTCACGCGAATACGATCCACCGGGATACCCTGCGCCCGGGCGGCACCAGCGTTGCCGCCCGTTGCATATACTGAATTGCCATAACGTGTTTGTCCCAACAGGAAGGTGAAGATAAACACGATAATTGACCACCAAACAATGGACATACGGAAGTTATTGCCCGACGCCGGGTCGAGCTGTCCATTGAGCAAATCGAAAAAGTCAACTCTAACCAATGTGTTCAAGTCTTTTAATTGGTTCAGGCCCAATTCGCCCAGTACCACTGCCACGATGAGCAGAACAGCGACTAAGACAAGGATTCGGAAAATTGTGGACAGCGCGCCAATTCCTGTAGCGTTTCGGAGGGATTTTAAGTACCCGGGTACAACTCGCGATGTCATCCATAACAGTAGCAATATAACGATCACACAGACAGCTACAATCACCAACGGGTGAAAATACAGCCACGGCGGCTCGTCAAAATAATCGCGGTAGCGCAAGACCTTGCCACCTTGCAGACCGGTGAGCGCGATGGCGCGGTAGGCTTGTAGTGTTCCCAACGTGACAATGAAGGATGGAATGCGCGTCCAGATGAGCAGTAGGCCGTTAATCAGTCCCAGCAGCATACCGACGAGGACACCGATAATCATGGCAATCGGTGGCGGCACATTGGCAGACATGAGCGATAGGAACGTCAGCCCACTTACAGCCAGCATTGATCCTACCGACAGGTCAAATTCGCCCGAAATCATCAAGACAGTAATACCTACGGCCACGATGCCGCTGGTCGCCTGTTTGGTGAGAACAGTGGAAGCAGTGGAGCCGAGTTCCAAAAAATGTTCTGCTGTCAGGGAAAAGAAGATAAAGACGGCTACGAAACCAACCAGCGCGCCTGCTTCGGGGGTACGGGCTAACCAGAGACGAAATCTTTTAATGAGGGAGTCTTGCTTAGTCAAAATGGTTCCAACTTAATAACTTGTACTCAAAACAAGAAAACCAAGGGCTAATTTTCGTGGACATGAAACACCCTTGCGGAGACTAATGTTTTCAGGCTCCGCAAGGGGTAAATCTGAGTTCTTTAGGAGATCCTAGAGTTTAGCGGTAACCGGCTGCCACCTGAGCAGTAATCAGGTCAACGTTGGTCTTGTCAACATAACCCGGGCCAGTCAGAATGTCGCTGCCGGGGGTCAGACCGTGCTCGATGTGCAGATACAGCCATTCGATCGTACCAAAACCCTGATAGTACGGCTGCTGATCAACAGTTTGAACGGTCAGACCGCTCTTGATGTTGTCCAGAATTTCGTTGCCAAGGTCATGATTGGTATGGAAGAATTCACCGGGCTTAATACCAGCGTCCTTCGCCCACAGATAGAAGGCGGCGGCTGGGTTCGGGCCAAGCGTATTCATGGCGGTCACATCCGGATTCGCCTTCATGTAGTCGCCGATGATAGCGGCCTGCTTGTCGGCTTCGGGATCACCAGCAATGGTGTCAATCTTGACGCCAGCCGAGGTCATGACATCGGCATAACCCTTGCAGCGGGCTTCGAGAGCCGTATGACCGACCGTCTGGACAATGCACATGGCGTGCGTGATTTCTTTACCGGCGGCCTTGGCAGCCTTCAATGCTGCACGGGCATTCGATTGACCGCTGATGAATTCGCTCGTGCCGATGTAGAACAGGGTCGGCAGGCGCTTGTCGGGGTCAGCAGCGTTCGGGTCAGGGGTGTTCAGGACGATGATTGGCACACCCTTATCAGCCAACTTGGTCACACCATCACGGATGATGTCCGGGTCAGGCGAGGTGATGCCCAGGCCATCAGGCTGCGCTGCAACGGCGTCATCGAGGTACTTGACCATACCCGGGACGTCGTCGTTGTTCGGGCTGAGCCATTGATAATCAACACCAAACAGGTCAGCGGCGTCTTTCGCCCCTTTCATAACGGTGACCCAGAAAGGATTACCGGGACCGCCATGCGCGACGATGATCAGCTTCAGCTTCTTGTCCTGCGCGCTGATCTGCCCGACGGTGGCGAGAAGAATTCCTAATATGACTGTAGTAACCGAAAGAACCGACGTAATTCGTTTGATTGAGAAACGCATAAAGGTCAACCTTTCCTAAAGACGTACTATTTAATTCCGCAACACGTACTTTATGATATTGGGTTACTTAATAGATATTTCCTCCCTTATGATAGCTCCGCCAATTTAGGATATATAACTTGAGTTCTTCTAATTGTCAAATAGCATCGGCGTGATTTTCGCGCTACACTAACAGCGTTTTGCTGTCTAAAAGGGCTGTAACTCGCTCATAATTTAGTTTGTAACGAATTTTTCTGTTCGCAAAATGTTCATAGGATTATTAATAAACGTGCAAAATCCAATTATGCTTCGACGTATCTTGTTGGTGGGGATAATTATCGGGGTTGCGGTCGTGCTCTTGGGCATATATCAGGTTTTCGACGCTACACAGCGTTATAACCGCCTGGACGCCATTCCGATGCAAAACCTACTGGATACGGCCAAAGAAAATCCTACGAATGCCGAGTCGATTGTTCTTTTGGACAAGCAAAAACGCGATACACTGGTGCAGCGCAGTGAAGCGCTCAGTGTGATTGGTGTCGGTGCTGTGATACTGGGTTTAATGGGTTTCTTGATTGCCCGGGTTCCGTCACCCAATCAAACGACGTTACCAATCAAACCTGCAAAGCAGTTATAGGATTACCGTAAGGTCGCTGGAGGGTTAAGGCGTTTTTCGCGCAAGCCATCATCTTTAAAACACTCATGCCCAACTGGCTGCATTTGGGAAAAATAAGTACAGTGATACATCACAGCTTCAACGCTTTTCTGCCAGAAGTGCCTTATAATCAATTGTAATAAGGATTGTACCAAATAGGGGGGTAGTGATGACGATCCCTACCAATCAAGACTTCGCCAACGAAGTGCGTGCAGATCGTTTGACAATAATTTGGCAGCTTACATTTATTGGTTGTATTGTTATTTTTTGGACGGTCGCAGTTGCCGGTGCGTTAACACGGGCTAATATTTTGCCCTGGTTAATGGCTCCTGCTGCGTGGGGCCTTTCCTGTTTGCTGGCTCGTACCTTCCTTCAAAAGAAGCGTTTCCCCGCAGCTGTTTGGTCATATGGATTAGGCGCCGTACTCGGTATTTCATCACTGCTGTTTATGGGAGATCGTCTCAGCACCGAATTAGTAGCCTTTGTATGTCCGCTGGTCGTTGTAATCATCGGTTTGATGCTTTCCCCGCGCGAATCACTGGTATTTGCTGTCCTCTCCAGCGGTTTAATCGCACTCTCCGCATTCCTGAATCCCAATGCCAACACCTTCGGTTGGTATCAGTTTTTTTCGATTTTCCTGACCCTTGTAAGTTGGGTATTGGCCGCGCAGGTTACAGGCGAACTCTATCAGATTACCCAATGGGCCTTGTCGAATTACGAGCGCGAGCGCAAGACCACCAATGACCTCTACGAAAATCGGCAGGCATTAGAACGATCTTTCCGTCGCAGTCAAGCCTTGAGCGAAGAATTAAGTGACGCGAACACTGAACTGGACAAGGCCAAACAGGCCGCCGAAGAAGCCACCCGCTATCGTGGACAATTCCTCGCTAACATGAGCCACGAGTTACGCACACCCTTAAATGCCATCATCGGCTTTAGCGAAACCATGCTAAAGTTCCCTGCGATGTACGACGATGTGGAACTTCCTGAAGAGTATCTGAAAGACGTCGATAAGATTTATACGAGTGGTCGATATTTGCTCGGTCTGATTAACGACATCCTTGATTTGTCCAAAGTGGACGCTGGTAAAATGGAAATCTTCATGCAGCGTGTGGATTTGGCAGATCTCATTGCCAACGTCATGTCTGTCGCAGAAGGGTTAGTCAGCGAGACATCTATTCGGTTAGAGACAGATCTGCCGCCGTCACTACCATACATATGGGCCGATGAATCACGTATACGACAGGTATTGCTGAACCTCTATGGTAACGCTGTCAAATTCACTGAAAGTGGCTCGATTACGCTGTCGGTGGTCGAGGTTGACCAAAGTGTCCGCATTAGCGTGAAAGACACTGGCAAAGGTATTGATTCCCGCTATCACGAATCCATCTTTGAAGAATTCAAACAGGCTGAAACTTCCGGGCGTGATCCTCGCTCCGGTTCGGGCCTGGGGTTAACGATATGTCGTCACCTGTTGGAGTTAATGGGCGGGCGCATCTGGGTGGAAAGCGAAGCCGGTAAAGGCAGCACCTTCCATGTCCTCGTATCATCATATCGTGATGAGGCGACACGCCCCTCACGCCGCGATACATCGACGTTCCCGGCGATTGTGGCTGCTCAGCCGCCGTCCGAGCCCGAGAAAGTAGGATAATCGTGCGGATACTCTACATTGAGGACAATGCCACTAACGTCATATTGGTACAGCGTGTCGCAAATATGGGTAAACACGAAGTTATTACCTATGATGATGGGCGGCCAGCGCTGGATCATTTTGAACAGGATAAACCCAATCTGGTGTTGTTGGATGTCCAACTGCGCGGCGGATTAACGGGGCTGGATGTGGCTCATACACTGCGTGTCAAAGGTTGCACTGTACCGATCATCGCGGTGACAGCATATGCCATGAAAGGGGATCGTCAACGCTGCCTGGATGCCGGTTGTGACGATTATCTCGCCAAACCGATTTCAGTTGCCGAGCTTGTGACCGTTTTCAAACGCTATGGAGATGCGGTTGCTTCTGGCAAGCCTATTCTCTCGACTTATAAACTCCCACCGCCAGCTAAAACACCAGCTACACCCTTGCCTGAAATACCGATTGTGTTAAAAGCAGCAGCCGTTACCACACCCGAACAAGTAGTGGCTCCGGCTGCTGATGGCTCTCCAGTTGTTGAGTCTTCACCGGCTGGCACACCTCAAAATGTGCCGGAGCCTGTCGCGGAAGCATCGTCCTCGTCGTCGGTCGTTCCTATTGAGGCTGCGCCCACAGTGGCTGATGTTGTGCCCGTTTCCGCGCCTGTAATTCCTGATCCGGTAACAGCAGTCGATCCAGTTACCGTTACCTTACCTTCCGATACTTTGGCACGTCGAGCGCCGACGCAAATAAATGCTGAACCATGATTGAGCAGGGTTAATGTATGTCCGAACGGTTGGCTCTGGTGGTTGATGATGTGGGCGCAAACCGTGAATTTGTTGTGCGGTTGCTGAGCGGCGCAAAATTCAAGGTCATTTCTGCCAGCACCGGCAAAGCCGCCCATGAACTGATTGTGCTGCAAGTTGACCTTCCAATGGCAATTGTCGATATGAAGCTGCCCGACATGAGCGGGCTAGACCTCATCATCGAACTGCGTAAGAAATTCCCCGGGGCTTATCTGGTCGTTGCCTCCATGTATGACGAACGCACGACCATCGACAAAGCTTTCGCTGCCGGTTGTAATGTTTACCTGGTCAAGCCGCATGGCTTCATGGAATTGTATAAACGGCTGAGCCAGTCGGAACTGTCCGCCTTATGCGCCGATCAGCCGCTGGTCATTGACCAATACGGCCCGCGTCTTTTCAAACCGCTGGATAAACTGGCAACCGGCAAGCTTAACGCCGATAAATTGCCTGCCGAGAAACTCGCTGCTGATAAGCCTGTTAAGTTAACTACAGACAAATTATCTGCGGATAGGCTGATTACTCATAAACCATCTTCTGATAAGCCGTAGTCAGGCGGTTAATTAGGAGAGGATTTGCATCAGGTTGGGTTGAATGCGGAAGGTCATTTCGCGGCTGCTGGCAGTTTCGCCGTCGAGGTCTAATCCCAGCGCGCCATTCACACCGGTTATGTGGACTTCTTTAGCCTGAGCATACCGCACCGCCGGATGGGTTAGATGGCTTCCGGAATACACCTGATATAAAGCGCTCAGTATCACAGGGCGCGACACACCCTTCACCAATACCACATCGAATATGCCATCATTGGTCTGGGCGCGTGGTGCGATTTTCATTCCGTGTCCGAAAGTCGTGCCATTAGCGACCGCCAATAGATAGGTTTTGCCTTCGTACCAATCTTTTCCATCCAGCCGGATTTGCATCACCTGAGGCTTATAACGAAGGATGCTTTGGATGGTGGCTTTGAGGAACGTCCAGGGTTTGCGAATGGGTGTGTTATTCACCCGTTTATTGACTTCGCCGCTGAGTCCGGCGCTGGCAATATTCAGAAAATATTCCTGCTGATTGTTGTCCAAAAGGAGTTGTCCCACATCGGTTGGGGTAGGGATGGCTTTGGCAATCCAGCGCGCGGCTTGATGAATATCCAATGGAATTTTTTTGTAGCGTGCCCAATCCCGTCCTGAACCAATCGGCAAATTACCATAGATCATTTGAGGGCCGTCGGGGTGTTGCGCATTCAGCGCGGCAAGGGCATTAATCAGGGTATGATTTGTACCGTCACCACCGATGGCAATGACCCGTTGGATTCCAGCTTCGTAGGCTTTGTCGAGGTGTTGGGCTACATCTTCGGGATGCTGGGTAATCGCGACGACCAGTTCACCTAGTTCTTGCCACAGGAGAGGTTCGAGTTCTTTCCAGACGTGACCTGCACGTCCGCTGCCGGCAAATGGATTAAGAATGACGAGGGTTTGGGGCATCGTTAAACGCGGCTGAGATACACATTTAAATCATCTAGATTAAATGGCTTAGGGATTACACCGGTCAAAGAGTTGATGATGTCAGGCGTCAGGCGTTCGTCATTGATGTTGGCGCTCATAATAATGAAGGCCACCTGCTTCCAGGCTGGATTTTCGCGAACCGCATGAAGTAATCCAATCCCATCCAGACGCGGCATATTCAGGTCACTGATAATGAGTTCAGGCAGGTCATTGGTGTTATACAGGACTTCTAATGCTTCTTGGCCGGTACGGCCGGTCATGACCTTATGTTGACCCCATTGGAGCATTTCGCAGAGCAGCTGCTGCATGTCTGCGTTATCTTCAACCAATAAAATATGACTCATTACGCCTCAACCTTTAATGCAAATAACGGGTTTTGCACCTGTTTTCCTTAACATATTGTACGCTTAATTAAATGTGCCAGAGAGTTAAGAAATTCAAACTTTTAGTAAAATATCTCAACACTTCACGGACGCACATGTCCATCACCAATGATAACCCATTTATAAGTGGTTAACTCTTCCAGACCCATTGGTCCGCGCGCGTGCAGCTTTTGTGTACTGACAGCGATTTCCGCCCCCAAACCGAGTGCGCTCCCGTCAGTGAAGCGCGTGCTGGCGTTCAAATAAACGGCTGCCGAGTCGATTTCATCCAGAAAGCGGTTGGCGTTATCCATATCGCGTGTCAGGATACCATCTGAATGCTGGGTACTGTGCTGGCGAATATGCTCGATTGCTTCATCCAGTCCATCGACAACTTTGAGGCTCAAAATGAGCGCGTACCACTCCATATCGAAGTCGTCCGGCCCTGCGGCCTGCACCTGACCATTTCCGACACCTTTCAGTGCCGCCAGTGCCTTGGGCTCGGCATGGAAGCTCACGCCATCCTTACCGAGATACGCGACTAATCGGGGTAGAAATTCAGCCGCCACTTTTTCATGGACGAGTATCGTTTCAACTGCATTACAGGTCGCCGGACGCTGCGTTTTGGCATTGTGAATCACGGGAAGGGCCGCATCTAAATCGGCGCTTTCATCCACGAATAAATGACACACGCCGATGCCGCCCGTTATCACCGGAATGGTGCTGTTCTCGCGGCAAAACTTATGTAGATCATTACCCCCACGCGGGATAATCAGATCGATGTATTGATGAAGCTTGAGCATCTCACCCACGTATTTGCGCTCGGTGCTTTCAATATATTGGATGATGTCGGCAGGTAACCCACAGTTTTCGAGGGTTTCGCGCAGCACTTTAATCATGGCGAGATTGCTTCGCATGGCTTCTTTTCCGCCACGTAAGATGGCCGCGTTGCTGCTTTTGATCGCAAGCACCGCCACATCGATCGTTACATTCGGGCGTGCCTCGTAAATGACCCCCAACACACCCAGCGGAGTCCGCCGCTTGCTGACTTTTAAGCCATTATCGAGCGTGTGGGGATCAAATACCTTTCCTACCGGATCGGGCAGCGTCGCCACTTTCCGCACATCCGCGATCATACCTGCCATGCGTTTGGTCAGGTCGAGCCGGTCTTTAATCCAGATTTCATCCGTCCCGTTGGCGCGTGCCTCATCCACATCCTGTTTGTTGGCGGCGAGGATAGTCGTGCTGTTGGCTTCCAATGCATCCGCCAGTGCCATGATGACCGCGTTCTTCTGCTCGGTCGTCGCCCGTGCCAGTTGTATGCCCGCTGCCTTCGCCCGCTTGCCCATCTCGATCAGGTCAATTTTTGTGTCAATCGCGTCAATCATTTGTATTTATCACCACACACTATTACAGGGAAATCTCGTTGACCCTTAGCTACTTCAACACCACCAGATTATTCCGGTGGATCACCGCGTCACCATAACTATACCCTAAAATGTCCACGATTTTGGCGGATTGCGCCCCGCACAGTTTGCCCACGTCGGTGCTGCTGTAACTCGTCAGCCCGTGTGCGATCACCTTGCCATCGGGCGCTAACACACCCACTGTTTCGCCCCGTTCGAATACGCCCTCTACCTGCGTGACGCCGACTGGCAGCAGACTCGCGCCGCCTTTGAGCAGTTTGCGTGCCGCGCCAGCATCCACGGTCACCCGACCATCTGGTTTTTCGGCTAGGAGCCAGCGTTTGCGCCCTTCGAGATGTGTTGCCGCCGGCTGGAAACGTGTGCCCAATCCCTCACCGTTCGCGATCCGCACCAGCACATCTGGTTCATTGCCGTTTGCGATCACCGTGACAACGCCGCTGCGGCTGGCGAGATGTGCCGCTTGAATTTTGGTCACCATACCGCCGGTGCCGACGCTCGTACCCGCGCCACCTGCCAGTGCATAAGTCGCATCGTCGATTTGTTCCACGAGCGAGATCAACTGTGCCGATGAATTACTGCGTGGATCAGCCGTATAGAGGCCCTGTATATCACTTAGGATGATCAGCAAATCCGCTTCCAACAGGTTCGCCACCATCGCTGATAAGTTATCGTTGTCGCCTACGCGGATTTCATACGTCGCGGTGGTATCGTTCTCGTTGATCACCGGAATGATGCGGTGTTCGAGGAGGGTAGTCAGCGTGTCACGGATGTTCAGGTATCGCGCACGGTCGCCCAGATCATCCCGCGTCAGCAGGACTTGTCCCACGACAATCTCGAATAGGTCAAACAACTGGCTGTAGATGTGCATCAGCCGCCCCTGACCAATCGCGCTGAGCATCTGCTTGGCCGGAACCGACCGCGACATTTCAGGATAACCCAACCGTTCCCGTCCCGCCGCCATCGCCCCCGACGACACCACCACCATCTCATGTCCGGCCTGTTGCAGCTTGGCGACCTGCTGCACCACTTCAAGGATACGCTGCCGGTTAAGCTGCTTCGTTCCAGCCGTGAGCGTACTGGTTCCCAATTTGACGACGATACGTTGTGGTTGCATAGGGTTCACATTGGTTCATTAAAAAGAGTTCTGCTTGGATTATAATGGTCAAACGCCGCTTGGGTAGGGGCGAACATTATATTAGCTTTTATGAATACCCTGTGTAGTAATATTTGTATTAGTCTATACTGGATTAACTTTGCGCCTACGACATACAGAAAGTTGAGCTATATGCGCGTCTTGCTGGATACCAATATCATTATTTATAGAGAAGCTGATCGTATTGTATTTCGTGAGATTGGCGATCTGTTTTATTGGCTTGACCGGTTGCATTACGAAAAATATGTTCATCCATTGTCCATACAGGAGATTGAGGGATATCATGATTCGAAGGTGGTAGCCACTTTTAAAACGAAAATAAATAGTTACAACATCCTAAAAACTCAGTCTCCCGAATCACCTGAAATCCAAGCTATTCGGAATAAGTATGATACAACTCAAAATGACTCTATTGATACTTCTTTACTAAAGGAAGTTTTCAGTGATAGGGTTGAACTCTTGATAACCGAAGATAAAAAACTGCATGAGAAAGCTAATGAACTTGGGATTTCTCATCGCGTTTTTAAGATCAATGGCTTTTTGGAAAAGGTTGTTGCTGAGAACCCTGACTTAGTAGATTACAAAGTTTTGTCTGTGAAAAAAGAGTATTTTGGCAATATTGGCATTGATGATCCATTTTTCGATTCCTTCAAAGTTGATTATCAGGGATTCGACAAATGGTTCGCCAAAAAATCTGAAGAAATTGCTTACGTAAGCAAAGGTGATAACGGGAACTTACTGGCGTTTCTTTATGTAAAAAGAGAAGATGAGAATGAGATTTACAAAGATATTCAGCCAACATTTCAACCAAAGCGTCGTCTAAAAATCGGGACATTTAAGGTAGCTGAGAATGGTTATAAATTAGGTGAACGCTTTCTAAAAATAATATTTGATAATGCCCTCGAGTTAGGAGTTGCTGAAATATATGTCACTATTTTTGACAGAACTCCAGAACAACAGAGGCTTATAGAATTAGTTGAGGAATGGGGTTTCAAGAAACATGGAATTAAACAAACCCCTACTGGAGATGAACAGGTATTCGTTCGCGATTTTGTGCCAAAAATTGACGTAGGAAATCCTAAATTCACATATCCTTATTTTGCGCATAGGGCTAGAAAATTTATCGTACCAATATATCCTGAATATCACACCGAACTATTTCCAGATTCTATTCTTCGAACAGAATCTAAGCTTGATTTTGTTGAAAGTCGCCCTAATCGAAATGCGATTCGAAAAGTTTATATATCCAGATCGATAGAGCGTAATTTGCGAACTGGTGATATTATTGTGTTTTATAGAACAAAAGGTCAAGGTCCTGCCTATCACACTTCCGTGATCACGACCATAGGCGTAGTACAAAACGTAAAGTTAAGCATAAAAGATATAAATGAATTTATAGGCTTATGTAAACGGCGAAGTGTGTTTACTGATCAACAACTTATTGAACAATGGAACTATAAACCCGGAAATAGACCGTTCGTTGTTAATTTTCTGTATGTAATGACTTTGCCAACAAAACTTAATCTAAATCGGTTGCTAGAACTGAAAATTATCGCAGAACCACCACGAGGATTTGAACGGTTAAGCGATGCATCGTTTGACAAGCTAATGGAGAATTCCAATGCAGACCAGCGTTTTATTGTCGATTAAGCCAAAATTTGCAGAGAAAATCTTTGGTGGTTCAAAGCGTTTCGAATTCAGACGTAGAGTTTTTGCAAATCGTGATGTGAAAAAGATTGTGGTGTATGTTAGTGCTCCAATAAGCAAAGTGGTTGGTGAATTTGAGATCGAAGAAATTATCGAGCTAGACGTAGAAAATCTCTGGGATCACACAAAAGAATTTTCTGGAATCGCCAAAGATTATTTTGATACTTATTTCATCGGACGTGAGACGGGATTTGCCATAAAAATTGGTAAGACTCGCAAGTACAAGAAGCCATTAAAGCTCAAAGAAGATTTCAATATTAAGTATGCTCCACAATCGTTCATTTATTTAAGAGATAAGTGATTGCCTTATGCCTCTCGCGCTGCAAGACATTTGCTTACCCACTGGCATGTGCTACGGCTGTGGCTCGGCTAATCCCGATGGCCTGCACATCAAGAGCTATTGGTCGGATGACGGCAAGTTCGTGGTCTGCCAATTTGACCCGCTGCCTAAGTTTTCCTCCGGCTTCAAAAATGCCACTTACGGCGGTCTCATCGCCTCCTTGATTGACTGTCACTCCAATTGGACGGCGATGGCCTTTGGTTATAGTGCCGAAGGCCGCGAACCGGGAACGCAGCCGCTCGTCGCCTCGGTTACCGGATCGCTCGGCATCAAATATCTCAAACCTACGCCGATGGATCAGACCATCCATCTCAAAGCGTGGGTTGAGGGCGAAGTTGGGCGCAAAACCCGCGTGTTATGTGAACTCGGAACAGCCGAACAGGTAACTGCTCTAGGCGATTCGGTTTTCGTACGGATTGATGCTGCGCTGTTTGAATAATAAACTGCAAGCCTTCAAGCGCCTTCCCGACTATAATAATGAAAATTGTTCGGTTCCTGTTTGAAGGTTGTTGTTCATGAATTTGTTTTATGCGCTGCGAAAATGGGCTTCTGTATCTCGATTCTGCCTTCGCTACATAGGGTTGAGTCCAGCGTTTTTGCTGGTGGTTTTCCTTGTGGCGTGCAGCCCTGCCGCCGAGGTCTTGCCCACGGCCATTGATCTTGCCGCCATCTCAACCAATAATGCGGCTACCCCATTGGCCTTAACAGCCGTTGCGGCTAATGCCACCGCTACCCGTAATGCCCAATCGACTCTCAATGCCCCGCCGACTTTGCCGCCCACATGGACTCCAGCCGGTGCGCCGACCGAATCGCCTTTACAGGCCAGCCCACTGCCACCGACGACTGTAGCTGCCACAGGTACCCTTTACTACATCTTCAACGGCGACTCGATTGCCATGCTCAACGCCGATGGTTCGCACGAGGAACTGATCCTGGCCGGTAATGCCCCGGCTGATCTGGTATTGTCACCTGACGACCAGGCGTTAGCCTTCACTCAGCAGGTTAGTGATACCGTTCGCGAAGTCTTCGTGATGTCACTGAAGACCGAAAATGTTGCTGCCGATCAGTTGTATAAACCCGTTCAGGTGTCCTGTTTGGGATTTGCTAACGCGGTATTTCCAGTTTGGTCTGCCGATAATCGGATTCTCGCCTTTGCTGCCTCACAGGCTGTGGGTGGCCTATTAGGTATTTATACTGCGGATGCCGCTGGTCAGTGTCCGGTCGGTAATCATCAACGGGGGCTGGTACAAACCCAATTCAAGAGCCTTACCGGTATGGCATGGGATCCCAACAACAAGCAAATCTATTTCACATCGGGTGCGGTTTATGCGGTGGATGCTGCCACAGGCACGCTTTACCCACCCTTGACCCAGCCCACGGGCTACGGGCCGGATTCCGACCCTGTTTATCGTCCCAATAGCACCAGCTTGTATTACCTTAAGACCCAGCATGACGACCAGACCACGCTCATAGGCGGCGTCCTCTCCCGGATTGACACGACCGCTTTCGACACCTTTCCTTTGAACGAACTGCGTGGCACGTTGTTATTTGCCAATGAAATCCATCTCAGCCGTGACGGACGTTTGCTCGTTGCTTCGGGTGTACAGGATGCCTTCGTCCAAAATATGGATTCTGATAGCGCCATTAACGTGGTTCAGAATGCCAAATTCCCACCACAGGCCATCTTTAGTCCGGATTCTGAAACGGTCGCTTACGTCGATGCTGGTATTGGCGGCAATTTGATCCAGCAGGTGTGGATCGTCAACCGGCGTGGCACGGGGCGCCAGCAGTTGACCACTCATAAAGAAGGCACGATTAGTAACCTAAATTGGGCGGCTGGATGAAAATTATCGTTGCATCCGGTGCTTTCAAACACAGTCTTACAGCCCGTGCTGCCGCCGAAGCCATCGCCTCGGGTCTGACGAAATCCGGTCTCGGTGCTGATCTGGTGATGCTGCCCATCGCTGATGGAGGCAATGGCACTTTAGACGCCTTCCTTGCTGATGGCGGTCAGCGCATTAGCGTACCCGTCGTCGACGCTCTGGATCGTCCCATCATCGCCCCGATTGGTTTGCTGTCCGATGGCAAAACCGCCGTTGTTGAAATGGCGCTGGCTTCCGGTCTTGAACTTCTCACCTCTGATGAACTCAATCCGATGGTCGCCACCACTTACGGAACCGGCTTACTCCTTAAAGCCGCACTCGACACTGGGGCCAAACGCATCATTGTTGGCATGGGCGGCAGCGCCACCGTTGATGCCGGGGCAGGGGCGCTTCAGGCACTTGGTGTTCGTCTATTGGATGTCAACGGTCAGCCTATCCCCTTTGGCGGTGGCGGCTTAAGCGCTTTGACCACCATTGATGCCAGCAGCCTCGATCCGCGTTGGCATAACGTTGAGTTGATTATCGCCTCCGATGTCACCAATCCTGCTGTGGGTGATGACGGTGCGGCAGCCGTATTTGGCCCGCAAAAAGGCGCGACCTCTGAAGAAGTTGCTTTACTGGACGCGGGCATCAGCCACTTTTGTGATGTCATCAAATCACAGTTTGGCGTTGATATGGCTCAACGCGAAGGCACAGGCGCAGCCGGAGCATTATCGGCTGGCTTGCTGGCTTTTCTCGGTGGACGTATTGCCTCTGGTGTCGATTTGCTGCTGGATTTCAACGGCTTCAACACCCATCTTGCTTCGGCTGATCTCATCATCACCGGCGAAGGCCAGATGGACTCGCAGACCATTTCCGGCAAAGGGCCGATTGGTGTTGCGCGCCGCGCCCTTGAGCAGGGCATCCCAACTATCGCCCTCGTTGGCAGCCTTAACACCACTGATCAACTCCTACACGATGCCGGAATGCAAGCCGTCCTGCCTATCATGACGCGCCCCATGTCCCTTGCCGATGCCCTCCGCGATGCCTCTACCTTGCTCGAATCCGCCGCCCTGCGCCTCGGCTATCTCTTGCAAACCACCAGACGCTGAATAGAAGGCTTCGATGAGGAAGTCTTATAGATTGGGTTTACTTTAGGTTTGTCGGCAGACCATTTTCTAACCGTCTCTGAACGCCGCTGCCTATACTTTCCCTCCCAAAGTTAACGCCAACCGCTAAGTGTACCTAGGCTGGCGATATCACCCGCAGCCCCACATCAAACCACTTCTGCATCGGTGGGTTGACGAAGCGGTAAGCCGATTGCGCCGGATAACTGTTGAACCCGAACGAACTGCCTTTGACCATTTCACTGCTGCCATCACACGGGCTAACCGGATCGTTCATCACCATCTGCGCATCGAAGGCCGCGTTATAACAGTCGGAAACCCACTCACCGGCGTTACCAGCCATGTTATACGCGCCCACCCAACTTGCACCTTCAGGATAACGCGTCACCGCCACCGTTCCACCCGCTGTGCCGTAGATATTTGCCTGACTATTGAACGTATTTCCCCACGGATACAACGGAGAATTCGGTCCCCGTGCGGCGTATTCCCACTCTGCTTCGGTCGGGATGCGTCCACCGCGCCATTGGGCATAGGCCCACGCTTGTTCCAACGTCATACCGACGCGCGGCGTATCGGGCTGTGTCGAAGTTTGGTAACTATCCAGATACGCCAACTGAGAGCCTGTTTCCTGCCTGAATTGTTCCCACTGCGCGTTACTGACCTCATATTTGTCGATCCAGTAAGGTTGTGACAAACACACTTTTCGCTGGCTTTGCCCCCTGATTTGATCGTTAATGTCGCCGAGCGCATCACTGCCCATCGTAAAGCAGCCTGCTGGGACGTACACCTGTACCACCCCATGCGAGTCGGTTCGTTCGGTTGTATTGTTATTGCCTGGCGTAGGCGCGCTGCCCGTATTCCCCGCTTGAGCCGCCCATACCTTTTGGATCACGCTGGCATCTACCTGCCGCGCATTTTGATCCGGCCCATTCCCCTGGAAAACCGCGTTCGATATATAGACGCTGCCCTGCTGCCCGATAAAAACAATCGAACTGGTCTGCAATTGTTTGAGGCTCAACACGCGGAAGCCGAACTGGTTCACGCTGAACTCAAAGCTCTTATTAAACTGCCACGTGCCTTCTCCCCCGTTGACTTCATTGAAAGCGAATGCCCGTACTTGTTCATTAGGTTGGAAGCCGGCCAGCACACCGCTTGTTTGGGCGCCCCGAAAGAATATGGTCTGCGTAATCGCTGGCATGGTAACGACCAGTTCCGCATGTACGGGTTGGTTCACGACGATGCGCCATTGGCCTTTCGAGAGGAACGCGCCCAATGGCAGGGCAATCACATACACAGTTTTGGTGTTGTCGTTTTCGTCCGGTTGGCTGAAGAATGCCGCCTGAACAGCATTGGCGTTCGGTGTATAAACCTGCACATCACTCGCCTGAATTTCAGCGTCCGAGCAGATCGACGGCAGCAACTGTCGGAAGTCAGGTATATCTTCAACGTCCTGCGGCCCGCTGTCGAAAGCGATAGCACCATTTTCAATGCTAACAGTACAGTTCAAAAAGACTTTTTGCCCCTGCGTCCCGATACTAATCGCCGATATTAAATCCGGTGGGAAGCCGTCATCCAGTTCAATTTCCAGCGTATCACTGGCGTTCGTAGGTGTGGCGGTTCGCGTTGGTGCGGGCACTTTGGTAATCGTACCGGTTGAGGTTGGCGTACTGGTGGCTGCGGCTGTCGGTGTGAGTGTTTGGAAGGCCGCACCCAGCACGATCAGTAAGGATAAACAGGTGGCGGCTAATGGGCGTGTTTTCATCTGAATTTCCTCTCGCGTATCCGGTCTGTAAATGGCTAAGGCGAAGCGGTGGCCTCCGGTTGTCGCGTGACTTCTTGTGTCGCGGTTTCTGTTGGTGCGCTGGTTGTGGGTGTAGCCAGTGCGAATGCATCAGCCTTCTTTTGCCTCACTTCATATGCGGCCACGGCTGTGCTGTTGTTTCGCGCTTTTGCGATAGTGATAGCTTCGCCGTATTGTTTCGCGGCTTCCACATAATCATGCAGTTGGAAAAGCGCGTCACCTGCGTAGGCATAAATCGTCATGGCGCGTTCCGGCGACAGCAGTTGGGTCGTGATGGTTTGATCTTTTGACACCGTGTTATAGATGTCGAGCGCCTGTTGGTAATCATTCAGCGCGTCCCGGAACTGCCCCCGAATGTAAGCGGTCAGTCCTCGGAAGAAATAGGCCTCCATCACGGGACTCGCCCATGTACTATCGCTGTTCGTCGAGTAGTTCTGGATGATCTTGCCAACCGTTTTGAGCAGCGCTTGATATTCGGGGTTGTTATCGTCGTTGCGTGCAGTTTTATCCTGCAAAGTCCACAACTCAAAGTGAACCTGCGCCTCGGTCAGCAGCAGCTTACGTTGTATACCTTTGTCTTCTTCCGGCAGAGTCGCATCAGCCTTGTCCTGATATTGTCCGATGAAATCCACTGCCTGTTGTAATACTGCTGTATTGATGGCCTGTTTGGCACACTTATCATTACCTTCTGCTGTCCATAGCGCCCGAACGGCATACACATTAGCTAAACCCGCATAGGCTCGAGCGAAATCCGGTGCGAGAGTCTTGCTCTCGGTGTACGCCTTTTCCGCGTTATCGGTATGTGCGAGTACCGTACTGCGGTCGCATTGAGAGGCGGCTTTCTCGGCCAGTTTCATCTCACTGTTGCCGATCAGCATATATACGATTTCTTTACCATCGTTATCCGCCCAATTGGGAACCGCCAATGCTGCCTGATACGATTTCAGCGCACCGTCGAACTGCTGCGTCATATGCTGGAATAAGCCGGTCATCACGAAGGAAAGGGCGGTCACGTGTGCGCCCAATGCCCCGCGATCATCCAGCGAGTTCGCCGGAATCGCTTTGCCGAAGCTGTAATTACCCGTCAAATCCTGAGCATCATTGAAATAGCGGTCAGCCGATACGTAGAACTCTGGCTGAAGCAGTATTTGTTGGGTCGTCTCATCATAGTGGATGACGCCGTATATGGCGACTTTCGCATTCCGATCATTTAACACACCAATGGCGGACTGCTGCCGCGCCTGGGCATCCTTGCCCGTAATCCGCGCCGCCCCTGATGGACCATCCATCTTATAGCTTAGGTTTAATGTACTCTTGCCCAGTTCTGAGCCGAGTTGTTGGTCAAGCGCTTTTGCAAAGCGTTCGATGACCGCGTCCGCTTCACTTTGTGAGACTTTATCCGGTGCATCCACCACAAAATAGCTGACGATCACACCCACATCAAAATTATTGAGGGCGACGGTAGCCGTTGGAGCGATGGCTGTCGCAGTCGGTTGAATGCTGGTTATCCCTTGTCGCACGGCCAGGCTAATCCCGACGAACAGCACGGCCACCACCGCGATTATCGCTGCAATGATGCCCGCCGTTCGTATCCGGTTGCGGTACGGCGCTTGCGGAGGCGGTAGGGCGACCAGTAGTTTTTGTAAACCCGCCGCGTAATCGAGTGTCAAATCTGTGTATTGCACACGGTCAAGATGAATATCGGTCAGCGCATGATGATCACTTAAGCGCCGCACGATAGCCGGATAAATCGGCTTGCCTTCACCCTGTGCTTGTGCAATCTCTGCCGGACAATAGGGCGATGCCAGAAAGTCAGGCGAGATGCAGGCAATGACGCCCTCCGAAGCCGACATCTGTTTGGTGAGTTCTCGCTGCCAATCTTCGCCGGGTTCGATGCCCCGTTCATCCACATCCATCCACAGCACATAACCGCGTTGGCGCAAATCCGCCACCAATTTATCTACGGCGATTCGGTCACTGCGGCTGTAACTGACGAAGAAATGAGAGCGTGTGTTTGATTTGGTCATGTGACTCATTATAGGGGTGCTAAATGTCACCCGCAAGTTAATCGAACGTCATGGTCGAACAGTAATCATCGCGGTTCTTGATATTTTCTTGATGTTTTACCTCTAAACCCTGAGCCCCTTTTGACATTCAAAGATCAATAATGAGCTTGCGTGAGGTGGAATTTGATGAAGGTTCTCAGAATTCGACGGTAATTGTTATCAATGACGTAATCTCTTTCCTTGATCATGCGTCAATGTCCCACCCTATTAATGTTATACAAGTCCGAAATGTTGCCAACAGGATGGCCGAATTATGAAACGTAAACCAACGTGGTGGAAACTCTATGTATTTGCCGCAGTCAGTTGTGTCATTCTGTTTTTGTTTCCGCCCACCAATCACGCCCTGATTATTTTGTGGACGGTTGTCATGTTTGGTGGTGTCATGATCTGGGTCAATACGAACCAGAGACAACTGGTCGAAGATGTGAAATATCGGCACACGATTGTAACGCCTCCTGTAGCCGAATTCTTTGATGAAGATCGTCGTTACTTGCAAGAACTTGGCACTGAAATAGTCGACGATAATCTCCATAACAACCCGCATGAGGCAGCCTGAAATAATCCAAACATCCGTCATAATGTTTTAGACGGATGCTTATCCGCCCGCCAGTAGACCATTCTATCGGCTGTCAATTTACTGCCATAGCGATTAGTGGCTTGAAGTCGTGACTAACCGACTCTCAAGCCAATTATATTTAGGTACGATACAATATCTACATGGACAACTATCGCCCGGACCCGGATAATTTGCTGGCCGCTGTGCAGAAAGATGAAGATCGCCAGCATCGCGGCAAGCTCAAAATCTTTTTTGGCATGGCAGCCGGTGTCGGCAAAACCTATGCCATGCTCGATAACGCGCGCCGCCGTCAAGCCGAAGGTGTTGACGTTGTTATTGGTTACGTCGAAACCCACAAACGCGCCGAAACAGATGCGCTCCTCATAGGTTTGGAAGCAGTTCCTCGTCAAAAAATTGAATATCGGGGCACGACCCTCGAAGAGATGGATACGGATGCGATCATCGCCCGTAAGCCAAAGTTAGTTTTGGTAGATGAACTGGCCCATACCAATGTCCCCGGTGCGCGTCACGTCAAACGCTATCAGGATGTAATTGAACTGCTCGAATACGGCCTAAACGTCTACACCACCGTCAATGTGCAGCATTTCGAAAGCCGCGCCGACACCGTTAAGCAAATTACTGGCATCACTGTTCATGAGACGGTACCCGACTCTATTCTCGATCTTGCCGACGAAATTGAACTGATTGACCTTTCACCGGATGATCTTCGCAAGCGGTTGGCCGAAGGCAAAGTGTACACGACGGATCGTGTTGAAACGGCGGCCAATAGTTTCTTTCGTACCGGTAATCTGACGGCGTTGCGCGAAATGGCCCTGCGCCTGACAGCCGAGCATGTTGACCATCAGCTGCAAGACTACATGCAGTTCAAAAGTATTGCGGGGCCTTGGAAATCCGGCGAACATTTGATGGTGGCGGTTGGTCCTACGCCTTTTTCGGAACGGCTCATTCGCTGGACTCGGCGCATCGCTTACAACCTCGAAGCCCCTTGGATTGCTGCTTACGTCGAAACCACACAAACCCTTTCTCCCGAAGCCAAATCACGGCTGGCCGAAAACCTCGCCCTCGCGCGTGATTTGGGCGGTGAAGTGCTGGTGAGCGCTGGCAATAACATCGACTCTGTTCTCATTCAGCTTGCCCGTCAGCGTAACGTGACGCAGATGATTGTCGGTAAACCGATGAGCAGTCGTTTGCAGCGTTTGATGCGTGGTGGCACGCTGGTTGATAAGCTCATCAAAGCCAGCGGTGATATTGATATTTTTGTGGTGACCGGCGATAAAAGTGAGGAAAATGGCTCTCGGCTGAACCTTTTCCAACCGGTTTCACATTCTTCGTGGCGGCAGTATCTAGTTGCCCTCTTACTGGTTGCAGCCATAACAGGGCTTGATTTATTGCTTGTGAACTGGCTAAGTTACGAGGCAGTCGGTCTCACCGAGCTGTTTGCGGTTCTCCTTATCTCGGTCTATATTGGTCGTGGCCCTGCTTTGGTCGCGGCAGCCGTGAGTGCAATTTCGTGGAATTTCCTCTTTATCACGCCGCGCTTTACTCTGGACATATCACGACTCCAAGATGTGATCTTGATCTCGATGTACTTTGTTATTGCCCTCGTTACAGGCAATTTGACTGCTCGAATCCGCACACAGGAACGCCAGGCCCGTTATAATGCCGACCGAACACTGGCGCTGTATACCCTCGCCCATGAAACAGCTACTGCTGTCAATATGGATGATGTTCTTCGTACAGGTGTCAATCAAATTAGCCGCGCTTTTGCTGCCGAAGTAGCCGTGATCTTGCCCAAAAATGGAAAACTCGAACGGCAGGTGCATCCGTCTAGCACCCTCGCCGTCGAAGAAAAAGATTTTAGCGTTGCAATATGGGTTTTTGATAACGGTAAAGCAGCCGGACGGTTTACCAATACGCTACCCTCGGCTACGGCCCATTATCTACCGCTACTTACGCCTAATCGGATTGTGGGTGTCATTGGCATCCGCACCCGTGAGAATGACCGACTTTCCTTCGATCAAGAAGCCTTGTTGGAAACCTTTGGCAACCAGATTGCCCTTGTCATCGAACGCGAGTTGCTTGATGAGGCCGCCGAACAATCCGCGATGCTGCGAGAGTCGGAACGTCTTTATACTACGCTGTTAAACTCCATCTCGCACGAATTGCGGACGCCTATTGCGACCATTATGGGGGCCTCTAGCAGCTTGCTTGCCCCACAAACCCGCGCCAACGATAAAATTCAAGAACAGTTGACATCGGATATTCAAGATGCTGCTGACCGCCTGAATCGCTTGGTCGAAAATCTGCTCGACATGTCACGCCTCGACTCAGGACGCCTGAAGCTCAAGCACGATTGGTGCGACGTCAGTGATGTGATTGGCGTTTCAGTGAAACGTGTGGAGAAGTGTCTGACTGTACGTCCGGTTGTGATTCACATCGAACCCAATCTGCCGCTCGTTCAAATGGATTTTGTCCTAATGGAACAGGTTATCGTCAATTTGTTGGACAATATCTGCAATTACACCCCGGTCGGTACAAAGGTCGCCATCTCCACAGACCTCAAAGACGAATGGCTGTCTATCATTATTTCGGATAATGGCCCCGGACTTCCAGCGGATGATGTCGAGCGTATTTTCGAAAAGTTCTATCGCGTCCCCGGTACAGCAACCGGTGGTACGGGTCTAGGGCTTTCAATTTGTCGAGGGTTAGTCGAGGCGCATGGGGGTACTTTAACCGCCACCAATAAGAAAACGGGCGGCGCGATGTTTACCATTCGTTTGCCTGCCCATGCTGTTCCCCCACCTGTAAGAGAGGCTGCATTATGACTGATGGACCGCAGATTTTAATTGTCGACGATGAATTACAAATACGCCGTTTTCTACGCGTGAGTTTGGAAGCCAATGGCTACAATGTGCATGAATCCGATGCGGGACACGATGCGATTGTCAAAACCGCGCAGTTGCGACCGGATTTGGTAATCCTCGATATGGGTTTGCCCGATATGGATGGTC
Organism: Aggregatilineales bacterium; assembly: GCA_044226325.1. GTDB lineage: Bacteria > Chloroflexota > Anaerolineae > Aggregatilineales > Phototrophicaceae > CFX2. The sequence goes on along the minus strand of JBGAHG010000017.1, from coordinate 27,837 downwards.
TTGAAGTCCTCAAACGCCTCCGTGAATGGACGAAAACACCGGTCATTATTCTCTCTGTGCGGGATAATGACCGCGATAAAATCGCTGCTTTGGACGCGGGTGCGGATGACTATCTCACCAAGCCTTTTAGCACCGAAGAACTTTTGGCACGAATGCGTGTTGCCCAGCGTCATGCCCAACCTCAGGAACAGGAACCGATATTTACGTCTGGTAATGTGCAGGTTGATTTTGCGCGCCGTGTGGTCACGCGTGGTGGTGAACTCGTTAAGCTGACGCCCACCGAATATGCCCTGCTTCGCTTGCTCATTCAACACGCTGGCCGGGTCCTCACCCATCGCCAGATTCTCAAAGAAGTTTGGGGGCCGGAATATGTGGAAGAACTCCATTACCTGCGGGTATACTTCGCCCAATTGCGTCAAAAACTCGAAGATGATCCCACGCTCCCCAGGCTGATACTCACTGAACCGGGGGTAGGCTATCGTCTACAGACTTAAATACGGAGTCTCATGGAACGTTTCTTGCGCGGCTTATTCGGGCAGCCTGCCGAACCCTTACCGATAATTCAACGGTCGGACATCACCCTTCCTCAACCGATTACCCGCAAAGTATTGGTGATTACCCATAATCCGGTGCTGCGTACGCAGGGACACCGCACCCTTAAAGAACACTTCAAGTGGCAGGACCCGCATCGCTTGGCACAGGGTTACATCAATGACATCCGCGAAATCAGTTTCGGCTATGCCAATTATGAAATTGTTGAGCATCTCGAAGTGGATGCCTACCCGCTCAAACGCGATGGCTTTCGTTATACCGAACAAACTTATCTGGAAGCGTGGCGTACCCGCAGTTTTCATGACCCCGATGGTGTCGATTACCTTGAATTGGTGCGCGAGTTCACCATGATCGAACGTGTTGACAGCGGCGAAATCGATGAAGTCTGGTTGTTCGGTCATCCTTACGGTGGCTATTGGGAGTCGATCATGTGCGGGCCGGGAGCTTTTTGGTGCAATGCGCCACCACTGGCAGGAACCGAACATGCCTCGCGCCGTTTTGTGATTATGGGTTTTAACTTCGAGCGCGGCGTCGGTGAAATGCTGGAGGACTTAGGCCACCGTGCCGAGTCAATCCTCTTTAAAGTTTTTGAAAACACACGCGGCGATGCTGATTTATTTGAAAAGTTTCTACGCTACGACAAAAAAGATCGTGGACGTGCAGAAGTCGGCAACGTCCACTTCGCCCCTAACAGCCAGAGTGATTACGATTGGGGAAATCGTACACCTGTCCTCAGTCGCTGTGATATGTGGCTTAATTTTCCTGACCTTACAGGTGAGCCGCGCATGGTCACCTGTGCCGATTGGGGTAATGGCGATATTCGCGCTCATCACAAATGGTGGTTTATCCGCTTCCCCCACATTGTTGGCGAAACCAATCATATTTCATGGAATTGGTGGCAGTACGTCATCGATCCCAACACCGTCAAATAGGCGCGGCACTCCGGCTTTCCTGAATCGCCAGATCAATGAACACGGCTGATGTCCAACCAAAAATGGGCGCGGCCTTGGGTGGGCGCTCTCCTGTCAGGGGATTGTAGTACTCGTAAATATCACGCTGCTGCATAATCGTTGTCAGAGTATCCCGCCGCAATTTGGTTCCCAATTCTGTTTTACCGATGCGGTTCAAAGCCTCGACAAACAAATAGTTAATGTTCATCCACGACGGTCCCCGCCACATTTGCATCGCATCAAACTTGGGATCATTAATCGCGACGGTTGCCAGCGGGTACTTCGTCCAGAACAAATTCGGATCAACCAAATGATTCAGTAAGCAGTCCCGGATGTTGTCGGGTAATTGCGCCGTCCAAAGTGGCATCAGGCTGAATGGTGTCACTGTTGGAATGAACTCGCCGTTATGTTTTGCCATGAACATTTCGCGGCTTGGATCCCACAACGATTGAATCATATGCTGCGCTGTTTGAACTGCCGCCTCTCGAAAATGTGCTGCATCTTCGGTGCGCCCGATGAAGTCCGCGATTTGTGCCAGCGATTCCTGCTGCACACACATGTATGTGTTCAGATCAGGCGAGGTGACAGGCATACCCAAATCCCACAATGGGCTGTCATCCAATCCCGATGAAAATGGATGCCGGTATTCACATAACCCTTCACCGTTGTTGTTATTGTTGAACCACCAGTCATGCCAATGCACCAGCGGCTCGTAAATCTCTTCCAGAAAATCGTGATGCTGTGACGTCTCGAATATTTTGAGGGCTGCCCATGATGCCAGTGGCGGCTTGGTCACATCCGCCTCAACGGGCAATGTGAGATGGGTAACCGTTCCTTCGTCATGGATAGCGTCCGGCAGCATTCCATCGCCGCGCTGATGATCCAGCACAATTCGCAGCTGATCTTCCGCCAATCGTGCATCAACATGCCGGAAGGCGAGGGCATGGAAAAATTGATCCCACTGCCACACCCCCACATAATGAATCTTGGACGGTGCCAGCGCTTCCCGCGTGAAATAGAATCGCTGGCTCAGCAACCCGGCCCGCATAATCCACCACGCATAATCATATTGTTCGCGGTATTGGGGCAGTACCGGCGGCGTGGCGCTAAACCATTTCTCCCAACGGTCATACGCCAGTTTAATTTCACTCTCCGCGTCGGGAATTGACCGGTTAAAACCCAAACGCGGCGTGATGTTCAGCATGAATACATTGCCACGTTCCACCTCAATGCTGCCTTTGACCTTGTACCAACCTTCAGGTAGCAAACTCATTTCGTTCGATGTCAGTTTGGCATTTGTCGTATAAGCGATGTTGCGGATGCCATGTAAGTCGCCACCGCGTCGCCCAATCTGCCCGCGATCCCCTTGTGCGCTAAATTGAAAATTGTGTTTTCCGGGAGGCATACGCAGCAGCAGGGTTTCGGCATCTGTGAACACAAACTCGAATATCCCTTGAGCGGTGCTGAGTTTGGTTAGGTGTGGGTAACTCTCCACCTCAAAAGGCAGGGGGTGTCCCTCATCATCTAGAAATGCAAATTCCTTAAGGATGGGTGGGCGCAGTCGATAATGACCGGTTCGGCTTTGCACTTTTTCCCATCGTTCCGCTAAACGTATGAAAAGCTCATTTTCTTTACGAAAGAGCATCAGCCGCGTTCCCCGATCTGTAAAGGGAATATGCGTCAGGTCAATGCGATTGTGGAGCTGTTCCAAAAATGACATGACTAATCCTTAGGGTGTGTGATGATAAAAGCTACTGATGCGGCTTTAGCCAGCGCGTTTGATATGCATCCAGTGTTACGGTCCCTGAGCAGACCGTATCGGTCAGTAAATCTCTTGATGCGGAAAAGGGGATGTCTATGGTTTGAGTTGCGCCGCTGATATTGAACAAACATAAAATACGCTCAGCGTGATCCGGTGATGTGCGTTCCAGGACGAGTACGTGTCCATCTGCCATGATACGCGCTTGCTGCTTGCCCCCGGGATGAAAAGCGCTTGATTGCATCCGTGTTTGGATCAAATGGACGTAACCGTCAAATACCTGCGCGCGAAAACTCATCGGATCGTCGAGCTCTCGTGTGATCTCATCCACGTCGACTTTGCGCCGGTTGATAGCACGCGGATAACCCGCCTGCTTTACTCCGTCCAAATCATTGTGTGACCCGATCAGGCTGTGGACATAAATCGCGGGCACACCTGCCAGCGACAGCATAATCGCCTGTGATACCAAAAACCGCGCGACTTGATTAGCCATCGGTTCGTTGTGGTCAATAATGGCATCCACGTATGTAATGTTCAATTCATACGGACTGCGCGACCCGTCCGGGTTAGCTTTGTAGGACACCAATCCGCCGCTGGCCTCAACTTTATCAATCAATTGTTGCAGCTCAATCGCGTTCAAGATTCCCTCTAGCGGACGCACACCAATCCCATCGTGTGAGGCCGTAAAGTTGAAAAACGTCGTGTGTTCGCGCGGGGTATCGAGCGTGTTAATCCAGTTGCTGAGCTTATAAGCATCTCCAACTGTCAGTGTGTAGAACAGCAGTGGCGGCAGCGTGAAGTTATAGACCAATTGCGCTTCGGGATATTCACCGCTACCGAAATAAGAAACATTTTCGGCATGTGGCACATTCGTTTCGGTGATCAGAATGATTTCCGGCGCGACCGAATCGAGTACCGCCCGCATCAGTTGGATGATGGCGTGTGTTTGCGGCAAATGGATTGATGGTGTCCCCGCTTCCTTCCACATATAAGCAATCGCGTCCAACCGGATGACCGATGCGCCTCGTTCCACATAAAACATCAGCACCTTTAGAATACGCATCAGTGTTTCAGGATGGCTGTAATCCAAATCAACCTGATCATCGCTGAAGGTCGTCCAAACATGGACACTGCTTCCGTCTGCCTTGGTAAATCCGGTAAGCAGTGGGGACGTTCGTGGGCGCGTGACGCTGCGGAGATCAGTATGAGGACTTTCTGTGCGAAACAGCCCTTCATATTGTGTATCTCCCGCCAAAAACGCCTTGAACCACTCACTTTGCGCCGACATGTGGTTTATCACCGCGTCAAACATCATGCGGAAATCTGCACTCAATTGTTGAATGTCATCCCAATTACCCAACGCTGGATTGACGGCGTAGTAATCCATCACCGAAAAGCCGTCATCAGATGAATAGGGGTAAAAGGGGAGTATGTGAACCGTGCTGATAACCGCTTTGAGCCGCTGCTTCAAAAAATGATGCAGTGTTTGTAACGGCGCTTCGTTCGGATGCCGGAACGTGTCGCCGTATGTGATCAGTGTGACGTTTCGCTCTGAAAAATAGTCGCTTTGGTGCGAATGGGGCAGGTTGACAGCAGCGACCAAATCACGAATTTTGTCGAAATAAACATTCGCTTGTTCCGGGCTATAGAGTTGTTGTAAAAGGGAGGAAATGCGGTCTGCGGTCAGGGTTGAATTTGAATCGGTTGCGGATTGTAGCACTCTTGCGCTCCCATCATCTGGTTAATCAAAAGTGTAGGAAAACCTTTTTGCATTATAGGTCTGCCGCGCTATGCCCGTCAATTTGAGTTGGATGAGAGTTGTCATGTATTTCGAAATAGTTATGAGTGTTTCCCTAACGGGCGCGGGAAAAATGTTTCATTCGCGCTTTCTGCGACATGACACATGTACTACACATTCCCGTGTATTGGTCACTATCCCGTAGCCATTTCCAAATTTAAACTAACTATATTGACTTGTCCGATCTTGTCCTCTCGGAACGTTGAGAATAGCGGGTACAAAATATATGAAACGCAATCTGCGATTGTTATCGCCCTTTATAGTATTAGCTGTTTTTACGGTTGTGGGTGTTTTTTGGGTCATGTCGGCCCATAAGCCGCTGCCATATCAATTGGCTCCGCAGTCTCAGTTGCCCACCTTTTTACAAAATGCGGATGCACGAGTTCGTGAAGCGTATCAGTTCGCGGCTGCCAATCACCATGAGTTAGAAAAATACCCCTGCATGTGTGGCTGCAAAGCGATGGGCCACATGAGTAATGCCGACTGTTATATTAAAGTAGCCGCCCTCGATGATACGGTCACGACCTTTGATACCCATGCCAGCGGGTGTGGTGTTTGTGTGGATATAACGCAGGATGTCATGCGCATGATGCGTGAAGGCCATAAACCAATCGAGATCCGTGCTTATATTGATGCCACTTACAGCCAGTATGGGCCTTCAACCGATACACCATTGCCGTCAGCCTGATCATGGTCAACGCCTAAGGAGCTTCGATGTCTAAACATAAACCATCGCATAAATCAAAAGATACCAGATCGCGCCCATCTTGGTTGCTTCTGCTCGTAGCCGTTGTAGTCATAGTGGTTGTCGTTGGGGCGGTGTTGGTGCTGTCGAACAACAAGCAGCCAACGGTTGCAGTGGATGTCAGCGGAAAACCCAACTTGGTTGTTGATAAGTCTGTGGTTGATTTTGGTAATGTCCGCTTCGAAAATCCGGTTACTGCTGTTTTCACCGTGAGCAATACAGGTGATAAGCCGCTGCAAATCTTACAGGAGCCGCGTGTCGAACTCCTGCAAGGGTGCTGACCGCCCCGCGCGGTTGCCAGTTCGGCGACCATTAATCCCGGCGAAACCGGTACCATTACCGTCCGCTTTACCATGCATGAGGGTATGGGTGGGCAGCATGAATTCCTTGTTCACCTGCTAACCAACGACCCGGCGCAGCCCGAAGCCCAGCTTCGCATCCTTTCAAACTGGGTTGCCTGAATAATAAGCCATTTTCCAAAGGAACGATCTGCCCATCGTTCCTTTTATTTTGCTAATTTGTATTCGACAGCCTACTCATCAATGGATCGGTCAACCATCGTCTGCTTAACGATTTCGAGCCGGACAGCTTCGGCGGCCTGTCGCATCTCGCGTATTTTGAGCCATCGCCACACAATGATTGACGCGACCGTAACACCCAAAATGCCAACCCCGATGATAATCAACGGCTCATTCTGCCGGATAATATCCAGAATCGACCGCCAATTTTCACCCAGCACATAACCCAACCCCATATACACACTGATGGCGAACCCCGTACTCAACGCGGTACACGGTATAAATATTTTGAGCGGCAGCTTGCTCATGCCCGACACAATCGACATGGTAGGACGTACCACTGGCAAATAGCGCCCGAAGAATACCATCCAACCGCCATATTGCTTGAATAATTTGAGTGTGTAGTCCAGCGTACCTTCGTTCATGCCGGTGTATTTGCCCCAGCGCCGGATTAACGCTCGCACCACTGGCTCACCGCCCCATTTCCCCACCTGATACAGGATGAGTGATCCGGTTGTGCTTCCGGCTACCGCTGCTGCCCAGATGCCGATCAGATTGATTTTGCCCTGTGCCGCCATCATGCCTGCCAGGGGCAGCAGTGGTTCGGTGGGGATAGGCGTGAATACGTTTTCCAACACCTGCACCGCGAACATCCCTGGATACCCGAATATCATCAGCACTTGTTCGAAAAACATCGCAATCTGACTGATTATTTCCGCCATTGCCCATCCCTATATCATCACTGCTCGTTATACCCGTTCTATAACGCATCCGATCACCTATAGTCGCATATGTGCATAACACCACGCTAAAGACCTACGCCGTTTGCGCGGCTTTTCCTCTCCTGTCATAATAGTATTTATGCTTATATGATTGTCATTGAGTAACTATGCCTAAAATCTTTATCTCCTATCGTCGTGCTGATAGTGCCGAAACTGTGAATCGTCTATATGACCGTTTTGTTTATGCTTTTGGACGCGATAGTGTTTTCAAAGATGTAGATACACTCCAACGCGGTGATGATTTCCCTGATGTTCTGCGCCACTGGGTTCAAACTTGTGATGTGTTCTTATCTGTCATCGGTCAACGTTGGTTAACAATTCAAGATGAGGCGGGACGTCGTCGGCTTGACAATCCTAATGATTGGGTACGTCAAGAAACCGAAATGGCGCTTGCGCGCGGAAAAGATTGTTTGCTTATTCCGACCATTGTTTATAAAGCAATTTTGCCTAAGACAGAGCATCTGCCTGAAACGTTAGCAAGTCTGGCCAATAAAAATACTCAGACCATCAATCCACAGCGATTTCATGAAGACGTAGGGGAGTTAATTGCGTTTCTCAGGCATCATTTTGGACTTGTTCCACCACCACCAGCAGTCGACCATGATAAGGCGTTTCGTGATCTAGTTGCGATGATCAAAATCAATGATATTGAAGCTGCCCGTGATATTCTGGCGGCGATGCATGGGCAGGGTAACATTCCGGCTCGAATTCGGTTGGATGCTGTTGAACAAGGTTTGTACCGGAAGGTGCAGCTACGAGAACGAGATTTGGCGTATAACAGCATTCAACCACTGGCCGATTTGGCTGATGATGGCATTTTGCCCTCTAGCGAAGTCACTGCTGCAATGGATGCATTCCGCCAAACCTACCCTGAATTTGCAAATTATGATCCCAATAATTTTGCACGGTTTAACCACGATGCTTCACGCATTGGAATAGCAATGATTGGCCCATCGGATTCGATTTCTTTAACTGAATCCGCATCGGTAATAAAAATTCCCGACCTCTCCGCTTATAACGATGCTGTTCTCAAAGTTCTTCCACCACCGTTTGAATGGTGCTTTGTACCCGGCGGTAAGGTAACACTTGAAACTGATCCGCCCAAAACATACACCATCCCTGACTTCGCCATTGCCAAGTACACCATCACCAACGCCCAATACCAAGTGTTTGTTGAAGCACCAGATGGCTATAAAGACACTGAGTGGTACAATTTTTCTGATGCGGTGCGAAATTACCGCTCTGAAAAGCCAAAACCAACAACGCCTGCTTATGATGGGGGTACTCTCCCACGCAACAATATAAGTTGGTACGATTCAGTTGCCTTTACCCGCTGGCTAAGCAGCAGTACAGGCCTATCTATTTCACTTCCGACTGAACAGCAGTGGCAGCGTGCCGCTGTCGGTGACACAGGATGGATATATCCGTGGGGCAATGAGTTTGATTCCTTACGCTGCAACACAAGCGAATCAGGCGTCAGAAAGCCAGTACCAGTTATAGAGTACCCAACAGGTGCGAGTCCTTATGGTGTGCTCAATATGAGTGGAAATCTGTGGGAATGGTGTTTGACGAATTATACTAATCCCGATAATTCAGATATTCGAAATATTGTTAGCCGCCGGGTACTACGAGGCGGGTCGTTCAACTATTTTCAGAGCGGCGCTACTGCATCGTATCGCGAATTCAGCAGTTCGTATGACGCTGACCAACTCTTTGGTTTCCGTTGTGTCCTTTCGGCTCCCACAACTTAACCCTGATTTCTCGGCACTCAGAATTCAGTACTTTACAGCAGTTCCTTCAAACTCACCGCGATTTCCGCCGTCACACCGCGAACCTGCATCAAATCCTCAATACTGGCATTCTTCACCGCATCAATCGAATTCCCGAACGCCTTGAGCAAATCCTTCCGTCGCTTCGGCCCGATCCCCGGAATTTGCTCCAACCGGCTCATCATGCCCAACTTCGTCCGTTGATTGCGATGCGTCGTAATGCCATAACGGTGTGCCTCATCGCGCACCCGCTGCACCAGATACAGCGCCGGACTCCGCCGGTTCAGCACCAGCGGCGTTGGATTATGCGGGAAGAATATTTCTTCAAACTGCTTGGCTAACCCCACCACCGGAACGCGATCCATCAACCCGAACTCCGTCAGCACCTCAATCGCGATGCCTAACTGCCCCTTACCGCCGTCGATAATCAACAAATCTGGCAGCAGTCGCCATGTCTCGTCGTGATCTTCTTTCCCCGGTGCGATCTGCGTTGGATCATCCAGCGTGCCTTTCCAGCGGTTGAACCGTCGCGTCAGCGCCTCCCGCATCGACTGATAATCGTCTGGCCCGCTGTGAGTTACCGTCTTAATATTGAAGCGTCGATATTCACTCTTGCGTGGCGCACCCAGCACGAACACCACCCGCGCGGCCACAATCGCCGTTCCTTGCGTCGTACTGATGTCGAAGCACTCAATCCGGTTGGGTGGATTAGTCAAACCCAATTCGCGTTGCAGCGCCGCCAACGCTTCTTCTTGCTTATGCGTATCCGCCTCATATTGTTCGCGCATCATCCGTAGCCCTTCGGTCGCGTTTTCCTGTGCCATCTTGATCAGATCACGCTTATTACCCCGCTGTGGCACGGTAATCGTCACCTTCTGTCCGCGCCGCTTATCGCGTAGCCATGTCTCGATAATCCGCGCGCCTTCCACCTCATTCGGCAGCATAATCTCGCGTGGAATTTCCGCCGCTTCAGAATAGAACTGTGTCAGGAAAGATTCCAATACTTCTGCATCCGGTTCGTCCTCGGCTCCCGTCAGCATCCGCGTATCGCTACCCACCAGCTTGCCGTTACGGATAAACAAAATTTGCACCGCTGCGTCGTTTTTATCCCGTGCCAGAGCGATCACATCATGGTCGGTCATTTCAGGGTTAACCGCTCGATGCCGTTGCGTGATGTACTCAATTGCCTTTAGTTGGTCGCGTAGCACACCCGCCCGTTCAAAGTTCAGCGCTTCGGCTGCCGTGTGCATCTCGCTCGTAATCCGCTTGACCACAGGCTCACTCTTGCCGCTCAGCACGTCCATCAATTCGCTGATCATTTCACGGTATTCTTCTTTATTGACCGCCCCGATGCATGGCCCGTTACACAGCTTGATGTCATAGAACAAACACGGACGCTCATCATTGCCGTTAATCACACGGTCGCATGTCAAATAAGGAAATGCCCGCCGCAGGGTTCGCAGCGTATTCTGCACCGCCCACATCGCCGCATACGGCCCAAAATAGCGGCTGCCGTCTTTCAACACCCGTCGTGTTGTCTCCACCTTTGGGAACGGATCTTGCCAGTTGATCTTGATGTAGGGGTAATGCTTGTCGTCCTTCAAACTGATGTTATAAAACGGCTGGTGACGCTTGATCAATGTTTCTTCGGTGATCAGCGCTTGTACTTCCGTCTCGGTGACGATGATCTCGATGTCCACGATATTCTCGCGCAGTCGCAGCGTCTTGGGATTACCCTCCGCGCTGGAATTGAAGTAACTCCGCACACGGTTTCGCAGCCGCTTGGCCTTGCCCACATAAATGATTCGCCCGTCCTTATCCTTCATCAGATAGCAGCCGGGCTTCATCGGCAAACTGGAGAGAATATTAGCGATATGTTCGGAGGCTTTAAAAGTCATAGCATCTATTCTTGTTGACAATATGAATCCCGACAAATGGTTCTGTAGGGACACGCCATGTCATGTCCATCGTTTGCAGGGTATTCATATGCGGAATATGCGTTCTATTGTAACGCTTTGGATTTCGAGATGCGAGAGGGCAATTCTAGGGTCAGCCTAGGCCTTAACATGAATTATTCCATCATATTTGCTATCGCGTATTTCTCTTTTGAGCTAATATCTCTATCTACCTTATACATTATTTGCTGCATTATTCATTATGCCGAACAAGCTGCGTATCTTTATTAGTTACCGTCTTGCCGACAGTCGGGATGTCACCGAGCGCCTCCACGATCGGTTGGCGCAAGCATTTGGAGAGACAAATATCGTCCGTGACCCGTTTAAACCAGGTGACGATATTAGAGGACGAATTCGGGAAGAAGTTGCGATATGTACAATTATGTTAGTTGTTATTGGTCCCGAATGGCTAACAACGTCCGACGCGAATAATCCATCACAACGCAAAATTGACAATGTTAACGATTGGGTACGATTTGAAATTGAAACGGCATTGCAACGAAATAGTGTGCGTGTCGTTCCTGTATTAGTTAAAGGCGCTCGGATGCCATCCGAATATGAGCTTCCGATATCAATCCGAGATTTAGCTTTTATACGTGCCGCCTCCGTTCGTTATGACCCAGATTTTGATAAGGATGCTCAGGGGCTTATTGACGCATTGAGAGGGGGCAAATCATCTGAGATGTTGGTCAAGCCTGCACGTCAAAGTATCCCTATTGCCCGATTAGTTGGTGCTATTGTAGTTGTTTTAGGGCTGTTATTTGCTTTTTTGGCGCTTTTTCCCGAGCAAACACGCACGGATTGGTTTCGCAGTGTGGGCTTGTTGCCCGCGCAAACATTCATATCTCAGCCAACCACATCTGTTAACTCTAGCACACCCACTGAACCGCCCGCCGATTTACCTTTGGCAAGCACAATTACGAACCCAACGTCCATGCAAATAGCGACAACGGTAAGTCCATCTGACCCGCCTACAGTCGAACCGTCATTAACATCTCAACCAGCTACACCTATTCCGAGTGCAACGGCTGTACCACCTACTGCGACAACGGCGACTAGTACTGATTCTAACACTTCATCACCTGTTCAAATCGTTACATCTTTCAGTGCGCCCGGTGAATTGCCTAATGGTATTGCTTGTAGCAACAAGGGACTGCTGTTGGCTGACAATGCTTCTACCTTCTTTAAAATCGATTTTTCGGGAAAGCTCATCGCCGTCTACCAGTGGTCTTACCCGACACCAATGGGATTAGGGAGTGATGGTCTGCACTTTTGGGTGCAAACTACCGACCAAAATCTGATTTATCCGTTTCAAATCATCGTTTCGCTGTTAAGTGTTGGTTCGCCTTTTCAATCGCCCAGTCAGACTGTCGGGGATAGTACCAACGACATGGCTTGGGATGGTAGCCATCTCTGGTTTGCCGATAATTTCAATCTGCATCAGCTTGATAGTGCCGGAAATGTTCTGAAATCGCTGCCTTTTGCCAAAACGATATCAGGTGTTGATTGGGATGGAACCTATTTATGGGTTGCTCAAAATGCCACTCAATCATTCTCAGTCGTGGATCAGCAGGGGAATGTTATCCGATCAATTCCCTCACCTATCCCTGATCTACAAGGGCTTGCTTGGTGTGGCTCAGATTTGTGGGCTATCGGGCGTGATGCGGTGAGTTCGCCTTACCAAGTCTACCACCTTAGCGTTATGGGTTGGTCAGTTGTGATACCCACTACTACTGCCGTTCCCTCCACACCTGCCAGCACCTCTGGTCTTGTCATTAGTGAGCAAGCTGTGATCGCCCCCAACCCCGATGGCTACCTCAACCTCCGCAGCGCCATAGGTCGTGACAACCCCGTGCTGGCGCAGCTGCTAGTTGGGTCTGCTGTCCTTGTACTGGATGGTCCCATTTACGCCGAAGACACGCTCTGGTGGAAGCTGCGCGCCCCTAATGGTGTCATCGGCTGGACAGTCGAAGCAGGTGGCAGCAGTCAGTGGCTTATGCCATTTGTGCCAAGCGCTACGCCGATGCCAAGCAATACACAAATTCCCACACCTAGACTTGACCTAACCGCAACCGTAGCAGCAAAAAATTATCCGTGTGATGCCATCATTGTGTCCAGTGGTGATGCTTCGCTGCTCAATAAGATCCATTCAGAGCCATCCGAAACTTCCTCATTCCGCGATCCTATAACGGTAGGCACAAACGTCAAAATCATTGACAGAAGGGGCAGCACACCATCGGATACATGGTATCGAATAACAACTATTGAAGGAAAGTCCATAGGTTGGATTCGATCTCAATACATTTCACTTTCACAGTTCTGCCCTTCATGATGGTAAAAATCTACTATAGGAGACAGCAAACAATGAACCATTTAACGCTCAAAGTGATTATTCTAGCTATTTTTTCTTTAAGTTTTACGACAGTAACAACTGCACAATCAACTGCCTCCTTAGAGTGTGGACAAGTGTTGGAGTCCGAATTGACAGCCAAAGTTGACCGTCAAAGTTTTACGATAAACATTGCAGCGGGAACGAAATTGAGTATTCGTGTAGAACCGATTGGTGCATCCCTTAATCCTGCATTTAATGTTACAGACAGCGCCTTCAATGAAATTATTGGAGTTAATACTAACGTAGAGGGATTGTCTGAGGAGGTAAAAGACTTTATTGTTTCATCATCTAACCCAATTGTATGGGTTGGTGGGGCACCGAAAAATCGAACGGGAAATTGGCTTGCACATTTCCAGACTTGGACGAGTCAAACACTCGGCGCATATACCATTTCTATCGACTGCACCCTACGCGATCCCAACACAAATGGCGGCAATAATCCTGCTCCTATCCCCCCTCCCTTCTCCGGCAATGGCTTCCCCGGTCTCCCAGCCGTAGATTTCGCCAACTCCATTACCAACAAATTGACATTAGGACAGGTCGCAGAGTCGACAATTCCGCCTGCTGTCGAGATTGTTCTCGGCTACACCTTCGAGGCTGCCGCCAACAACAATCTCGCGCTCAGCTTTACGCGTGTTTCAGGCAATCTCAACCTCGGCCTCGTCGTCCTTTCTGCTGACAACAAAGTCGTCTTTCAAGCCAGCCTTGTCACCTCGTCCGAACTGACCACCAAGTTCACGCTGCCCTCCGATGGCACCTATACCATCGGCATCTTCCGCATCGACTTGCTGCCACCCGCTTCCCCCGAAGCCACCGCTTTCCAACTCACCGCTACGCTCAATCCGTAGTTTCCATCGTTTTGGTTCCCTCCCTCACTTTGCGGGTTCAGGAGACGACACTTTTTATATGAAGCAATTGGCAGGGTTGAATTGCCTTGCTCCCTTCCCCTGTTGCTACGGGGGAAGGGTTGGGGTTAGGGGTCGAATTTGCTACCCAATACTTAATACTGTCGTCTTGTGAACGCTTGCGGGGGAGGGCTAGGGTAGGGGTAAACCACACAAACGACTTTCCAACCATCTGCCAATCGCCTCTCTCATTTTGGTTAGTAAATTGCCTTGCAAAGAGTTACATTTTGGTCACCCATTAGGCGAATGTTTGTGCTACCCTGTATAAGGTGGGAATGAATAGTTGATTGGAGGCAGTTGATGGCAATATTGGCAAAAAACTCTACCTTGCCATTGCCGAAATTGCTGCCAGTTTTGCCATCACGGTTGATTTGCTCCCTGAAATTGGCATCTAGAAACTACTTCTTTGGCAAAGTTGGCAGCGGCAGCCCTCTTGCCAACTTTTCCGGCACAAAGTCATGCCCGACATTACCGTCAATGACGACTCTGCCGGCATTTTCGACCACTTCATTGACCGCCTAACCGTTTTCACGTTATCATCGAATAATCTGAGAGTGAGATAAACGCTCATATGGAAAACGAAAAAACATTGGTAACGCTGCTCAAGACCGCAGATGGTCGCGAAGTCAACCTGACCGAATTTCTTGCGACACATCCTGCCTTCGTCATTGGCACAGATGCCCGCGCAGGACTTCGTCTGATAGGTGTAGGCATCGAACCGGCTCATGCCGTTGTCACCCGCCGCGATACAAATTATTTTATTTCGCCGCGTATTCCAGCCGCCAGAGTCATAGTCAATGGTGAACCGGTTATTAGTCCCACTCGTCTGGACGCTGGTGATATTCTCCAACTCGGCGCGGTATCCCTACATGTTGCGCAATCGGAAAATATCGCCAGTACCGCGAACACAGGCACAGCGCTGCTTCCGGCTGCTGTAATGGGCCAATCGGTCGCCGCAATAACCAATACGCCGCGTGACGGTCTTGTCCTTGGGGCCAATGCCGCCACCATAAAATCGCTCGATCAGCCTCGCCAAATCTACTTTCCCAAACAGGAAACGGTGCGTGGAATGAGTCTTTCCGCACTTATATCGAGCATCGTAACCGTGCTGATCGTCGCAGTCGTTATCGGCTACGGTCTTGTGACCAGTAGTCCAGCGACAGCGAATGACCTCACCAGTCAGTTCGCCTATAAAGATGGGCATGTTACCGTCGTCATGTTTGACGCCGATTGGTGAACGTACTGCAAAATACAAATACCCATCGTGAATGGGTTAATCAGTCAGTATCGCGGTAAATCGTTCCTTCAGCGTATCGATATCGATGATCCCGCTAACCGTCAGTTAGTCACGGCTTTTAACGTCAGCGCCACCCCGACCATCGTTATTTTGAACGATCAGGGGAAAGTTTCCGCCAAATTTATCGGTCTGACCGATGAGGCCAGCATTCGCGCTGCGATTGATCAAGCGCTCAGCGAGTCCATCGGACTAACCTCATCCTCCACCTGAAGCCTCTGATTTCAGGGGAGACTCGTTCTGGTTCTCCCCTGAATACACGTAAATCTAGTTTCAACTAAAAATAGTTAATTTGTGGGATTTTCACCTCAGTTTTGCGGGATAATGTGGTATAATGAACCCCGATGAAGGCATTGCTAGGGCACATTGCCGTTTGGGGTATCCATTCATGTTTTGGGGCGAATATTCACACCAACTCGACGATAAAGGTAGGCTGATAATCCCCATCCGCTATCGTCCGTATCTCATGCCGCAGGCTGTCCTCACGCGTGGCCTTGACCATAATCTGGTCATATATCCGCATGAAGCATGGCGCACCCTTGCTGAAAATCTTAACCAGATGCCTATCACCCATCCACCCGCGCGAGCTTTACGCCGGCTCCTTTTTTCCGGCGCGGTTGAACTCTCTCTCGACCGGCAGGGACGAATGCTTATCCCCGGTTACTTGCGTGACTATGCCTCGCTCGATACCGAAGTACTCATGGCTGGTATGGAAACCTATATTGAACTCTGGGAACCGTCGCATTGGCAAGCTACACTTAACGATGTATCCCAATCGCTAGCCGAAGCCCAACAACTGCTTAAATTGAGTATCTGATTTTGTCGCATATCCCTGTATTGCTCCAACCTGTTTTAGATTTCCTCACGCCTGCCGAACGCCTTATTGATGGTACGTTGGGTGCAGGTGGTCACACCCGCGCCTTGCTGGATGCGGGTGTCTCAGAAGTGCTTTGCCTCGATGTTGACCCGATGGCGCTCGAAATTGCTCGTGTGAATTTGAGTTCATATGCTGGACGCGCGCATATGGTCCACGCCAGTTATGGAGATATGGTCACTCAGGCGCACAAACTGAGCTGGAAAGCTGTTGATGGTATTCTCCTTGATGTAGGCGTCTCATCCATGCAGTTGGATCATCCTGAACGTGGTTTTGCTTTTATGCAGGACGGCCCGCTTGATATGCGCTTTAATCCGACAGGCAGTGGCCTCTCTGCGGCTGATCTGGTGAATGAGGCCGACGAAGCAGAATTGGCTGATCTGTTTTATAAATATGGAGAAGAACCACAAGGTCGCAAATTAGCCCGTGGTATCGTCGCCTCCCGACCTTACGAGACGACCCGCCAGTTAGCAATTACTATCGAACATATCACGCCGCGTCGTAAAGGTGATAAAATTCATCCGGCGACACGTGTCTTTCAGGCACTCCGCATTGCAGTGAATGATGAGTTGACGGGTTTGGAACGGGTGCTGCCAGAGGCCATCAATTTGCTCAGGCCACGCGGTCGTTTAGCGGTTATCAGTTTTCATAGTTTGGAAGACCGGATTGTGAAACAGACCTTTAAACTCGCCAGCACCGATTGCATCTGTCCACCTAATGTGCCGATTTGTGTTTGTGGACACAAGGCGAGTGTTCAACTGTTGACTCGCAAACCTTTGATCGCGGATGAGGCCGAGATCGCCCAAAATCCACGCAGTCGCAGCGCCAAACTGCGCGTCGTTGAAAAGTTATAATGGAATAGGCATCCGGGTTCTGCTTAGAAGACCGACTATTGACCAAAGACTTTTGATTAAATTATGAACCAGATTCAACATGCACTTCGGGATAATCAGTGGCGTTTCCAAAAACAGGCGGTAGCACTGGCCGGTCTGGGTGTGTTTATCGCCATCGTCATTGGTGCGCTTTATCTCGCGCAATCGGCCTCAGTCTCAACGCTTGGGCGCCAGCTTGAAAACCTCATCGCTAAGCGTAACCAGCTTGAACAGGCTAACGAACAGTTACGTGCTGATATTTCTCAATTGAGAAGTGTTCCTCGTTTGCTGGCGCGGGCCGAAGAACTCGGGTTCGTCAAAGCGACCGAGGATCAAATCGAATATCTATATGTCCCCGGCTACAACCCCAATCGTCAACCTGTGACCGTGGCCTCCGTCGATGCCTCCACCAAATTGCCAGTCTATGATGAATCGTTTATTGGTTGGGTACAGCAGCAGTGGGATAATCTTATTAAACAATTCAGTGGTTTCTCTGGGGGTAGCTGATGGCTGGAGTACAACAATTACCTTCCCGCGACGAAATGTTCAACCAACGCCTGCCGGTTATTATTATTGGTATGGTGATTATTAGTGCGCTGCTCATTCTTAAATTGATTTCTTTCCAACAGCTTTCACCGGATGTTGTAAACGAATTGAGTCCGGATTATAACCGCACCGTCAAGCTGGCCTCGGCACGTGGTCTCATCTATGATCGTTCAGGACAGCGTCTTGCCGTAAATACGGTCGAGTATCGTATTGGTATTAGCCCCAATCTGGTGGCAAATCCCCAACGCAGTGCAACTCAGCTTGCAGCAATCCTCAACTTGGATGAACTTGAAGTTTATAAAGCGCTAACCAGCGATTCACTTTATGTTTTGCTTGCACCACGTGTCAGCGCAGAACAGGGGCAGCAGGTCGAGAAGCTAAAGGAAGACGGCTTAACAGCGTTGCAGATCGAGAAAATCCCGCGCCGGAATTATCCTCAGGGTACGGTTGCGTCTCAAATCCTTGGTTTTGTGGGTGGTGACCTGCAGGGTTATTACGGGGTGGAGCAGAAATTTCAAGATCAGCTTGTCGGTCGTCCACGAACCGAAGTAGTCAGTAATATCCCGTTCGATCTGCCGCCGCAGCAGGAAGCCGATCACGGCAGCGACATCTATCTCACCATTGACCGGGATATTCAGTTCTTGGTTGAAAGTGAATTGGCTTATTCAATTGATAGCACTGGTGCAAAAAGCGGGACGATTATCGTCATGAATCCCCGCACCGGTGACATTCTGGGTATGGCAAGCTCGCCGTCTTACGATCCGAACAATTTTCAGGCAGAAAAAGACTCTAAGGTTTGGAAGAACCCTGCTATCAGCAACGAATATGAACCCGGTTCGGTCATGAAAGTGGTTACAGTGGCCGCTGCTATTGAAAACCACAGCATCACCAAGGATTGGACGTATAACGATCAGGGTGAACTCGATATGGCGGGTATTCAGGTCAAGAATTGGGACTTGAAGGCGCATGGTGTTGTGGATACCACAGGGGTTTTGGTGCAGTCATTGAACGTAGGCGCGGCCAATATCAGTTTGGCGATGGGGCCAACTGATTTCTATAAATTTATGTCTAAGTTCGGGTTTGGACATGTTACCGGAGTAAATTTGGCAAGTGAGGCGTCTGGCACGATGCATGTTCCCGGCGATCCCGATTGGAGTGAAAGTAACCTTCTGACAAATGCTTTCGGACAGGGCGTGGCTGTTACTCCGTTGCAGATGATTACAGCAGTTTCAGCGATTGCCAACGACGGTTTGATGATGCAGCCCAATATTGTCTCGAAGATTGTAACCAATGGGCAAGAGAATAGTTCCCAACCAATTGCGCTTAGCCACCCCATATCTACAGATACGGCACATATTGTTCGCGATATGATGGTTGCCGTGGTGCAAAATGGGTTGGATGATGCGGCTTCCTTGCCGGGATATACCATTGCCGGTAAGACTGGGACAGCCGAAATCAGCGGGCCAGTACGCTATCGTTCGGACGCATGGATAATGAGCTTTATCGGCTTTTTGCCTGCTGATGACCCACAGGTGATCGTACTGATCAAGCTGGATGAACCAACCAGTGGACGTTGGGCAAGCCAGGTGGTTGCACCAATATTCCATCGCCTTGCGGATCGGTTGGTTGTACTGATGGAAATTCCCAATGATGCGACTCGTAAAGCGCTTGAATCCCAGGGTGCGTCAGTTTTCATCGCGTTACAAGTGCTTAGAGGTCGATAATGTTATGGCTGGACAACTTCCTTTTGCCATTGCCGTTGGCGGCATTAGCTTTTTGCTGGCGGTGATTTGGGGCGGCCCGTTTGTCGAAGTGCTGCGCCGTCTGAAAATCGGCAAGCTCATTAAAGAGGTGCTTGGCCCTGAGCAGCAAAAGAAGGTTGGCACACCTACGATGGGTGGCATCATGATTGTTATACCCGTCATTCTAATCTCACTTGGTTTGAATTTGGTCAACCTCATACGTACGGTAACTGGCGCAAGCATTCTGCTTCCGCTTGTCGTGCTGATTGGATTTGGTGCATTAGGCATGTTAGATGATTGGGAAGGTATTCAACGATCCCAGGGGCGGCCAATTGGAGAGGGCATTAGTCCGCGAGCCAAGTTTATCGGGCAACTTATCCTCGCTACTGCTGTAGCGCTGATTATTTCGTTTTATGGGGGTGGTTTTCAGTTCGCCAACCAGATTGTTATCCCGCTAATTCCTTTTGCGATTAAAATTTCGCCTATCATATTTGTTCCGATCACGGTTTTCTACATCATTGGGTTTTCCAACGCTATCAACTTCACGGACGGTATGGACGGGTTGGCAGGTATTATTTCGGCAAGCGCTTTTGCAGCCTACGGGGTGATTGCATTTTTGCAGGGACAAATTTTTCTGACACAATTCTGTTTCCTATTGGTCGGCGCATGTTTTGCATTCTTGTGGTTTAATGCTCACCCTGCCCAATTGTTTATGGGTGATACCGGTTCCTTAGCATTGGGCGCAACACTGGGCACCGTGGCGATTATGACAGGTCAGTGGCTGCTGCTGCCGATTATCGCGATTGTGCCTGTGGCTGAAACCCTGAGTGTTATTTTGCAGGTGGCTTACTATAAACGTACCAAAGACCCTGTGACCGGACAGGGTAAGCGCTTGTTCCGTATTGCGCCTTTGCACCATCATTTTGAAATGAGTGGTTGGAGCGAAACGCAGGTCGTACAACGTTTTTGGCTGATTGGTTTGCTGAGTGCTATTTTGGGCGTGGCGTTAGCACTTATATAAGCGTGATATATTTCAGGATTACTTGAAAGCTGAGCGATAATTTGCACACTAACGGCACCCACAAACTCGACAAACTTTATGGAAAAAAAGTAGCCGTTTTAGGTTTTGCGCGACAGGGAAAAGCGTTAGCCCGCTGGCTACCCACGATTGGCGCACGGGTGTTGGTAAGTGACAGCCGTCCAGCCGAAAAAGTAGCGTCTGAAACAGCACAGTTCCCGGATGTGGAATTTGTGCTGGGCGAACACCCCGAGTCGATGCTGGACGGGGTGGATTTGCTGTGCATATCGGGTGGAGTTGCACCGGACTTGCCAATTGTTTTGGCCGCGATCCAACGGCGTATTCCAATCTCAAATGATGCACAATTATTTATAGAGCGTTCTCCTGCACCGGTGATTGGGATTACAGGCAGCGCGGGGAAAACCACCACCACGACATTGACAGGTGAAATTCTTAAACGCGCTGGCATGACCACGTGGGTTGGGGGCAACATCGGTGATGTGTTGTTGGATGTGTTACCTCAAATCAAGCGTGAGGACGTCGTGGTGATGGAGCTTTCCAGCTTCCAACTGGAATTGATCACGACCAGCCCCAGACTGGGTGTGATTTTGAATGTTACGCCTAACCATCTTGATCGACATGGTACGATGGACAATTATTTGCGGGCGAAGGCCAACATGATCGTGCATCAAGGCGCGACCGATACGGCTGTCTTAGGCTACGACGATCCGATGAGCCACAGTTTGTCTGACGCAGTTCAGGGACATCTGGTATGGTTTAGCGGGCAGGCGATGGTAAGCGACGGCGCGTTTATGGCCGGACAGCGCTTGCTGGTGGTTGGTCGTTCCAGCACGGATGGTGATCCACATATCGTTTGTGGGCGCGATGATGTACCCCTGCGAGGTGACCATAACGTGCTGAACGTGTTGGCGGCCTGCGCAATTACAGGCGCAAGCGGTGTGTCGGCAGATGTGATGGAAGCGACCATTCGCGACTTCAAGCCGGTTCCACATCGTTTGGAAGTAGTCCGTGTGGTCAACGATGTGACTTATATCAACGATAGCATTGCCACAGCGCCGGAACGAGTAGTGGCTGCGCTTAAGAGTTTTAGTGAGCCGGTGGTTCTGTTGGCAGGTGGTAAGGATAAAAACCTGCCCTGGGAAGAGATGATCCGGTTAGCGTTGAGTAAGTGCAGGCATATTGTGGCGTTTGGTGACGCGGGTGATCTGGTGGTGAGTGTGGTAAAGCAGGTGGCAGGCAGCACCGATGCAGTAACACGCGTTCAAACATTAGACGAAGCGCTGGCGAAAGCGGTTTCTGTGGCACGGGCGGGCGATGTGGTTCTCCTGTCGCCGGGTGGGACGAGTTACGACGCTTACATCGATTTCGCTGCACGGGGTGAACACTTTCGTCAACTGGTAATGCAGCTATAATGTTTTTATGAGTACCAGCTGAAACTTTAATTCCTGATACGATGGCTTGTGGTACGCTTGCTGTATACAATTTTTGAGGCTTTAACGGTATGGCCGACCAACGACTTATTGATAGCAGCGGATTAACCGACGTCTTGCCGGAAGCGCCACCTGTGCAGCGTCCGGTTCGAGCCACACCGCGTTCGACACCTCGTGTTACACCGGAAGTCTTGCCGACCGAGCAAAAACGCAGCTTTGTTGCCTCACTAGATGGTTACCTGATGGTGATCGTCGGTATTCTGCTGGCGATTGGGCTGATGATGGTATACAGCACGACCTTTGACTGGAGTTACCAGACGTATGGTAACGAGGCTACCATCTTCTTACAGCACGTCCGCAATATGGGCATCGGTCTGGTAGTGATGCTGGTGGTAGCGTTTATAGATTACCGGTTGTGGCGTAGAGTGGCTGTGCCGCTGCTGCTGATCACGATTGGTGCGTTGGTGGCCGTCCTCCTGTTTGGTGATGACGTGTTCGGTGCGCGGCGTTCGTTGATTAACGGGTCGTTCCAGCCGAGCGAATTAGCCGAACTGGTGACGGTGATTTATATGGCGGCGTGGTTAAGTTCGCGCAGGACGCAAATCCGCAGTATTACCTATGGTTTGCTGCCGTTCGCGTTTTTGGTGGGTATCGTGGCGGTGCTGATTTTACGGCAGCCGGACATCAGTACAGCGGCTACAGTGATCGCGGTAGCAGGCATCATGTTCTTTCTGGCAGGTGCCGATCTGCTGCAGCTGGCGGTGACGGGTGCGATAGTAGGTATCATCGGCTTTGTTTATGTGACGAGTTTTGGCCCGACCTATGCTCAAGGACGTTTGAGTTCGTTTGTTTCGAGCGTGGCTGACGTGACGCAGGCCGATTATCATGTTCAACAGGCCGTAATCGCATTTAACAACGGCGGGCTAACAGGTGTGGGTTTAGGGCAGGGCAAGCAGAAATTCGGTAACTTGCCAGCGCCACATACAGACAGTATTTTCGCGGTAATTGGCGAGGAACTTGGACTGATGGGCGCGGCGCTGGTGGTCGGCCTATATATCGTGCTGGCAATACGCGGAATCCAGATTGCGCGGCGGTCGGTAGACCACTTCGGGGCGCTGCTGGCGGCGGGTTTAACCATCTGGATCTCCATAAAAGCACTTCTGAATATTGCGGTTATGACGGCGGTTATTCCACCAACAGGGGCACCTTTGCCGTTTATCAGTTTTGGTGGGTCGTCGTTAGTGGTGCTGCTGGTGGGTACGGGATTGCTGCTGAGTGTTTCGCGGGTAAGGGTGCGGCAGACGCTTCCAAAATGGTCGGCACAGGCTCCTGAAAAGCGCAACGTGATTGTTGCACCGGAGCGGCGGCGTCCACGTGTGACGGCTGCGGCTCGTCCACGTGGGCAGGTGACCGAGAAACCGAAGTTTGTCGAGTAGGATTGGTTATTGAGTTGAATACAAAAGCGGTGGACGGTGGTTCGCCGCTTTTTGATTCAAAGGGACATTTACGGGTTATATTCCTGGCGAGTGAAACTGAAAGTCGAGGGTTTTAATGATATGTCGGATACCAGCGTAAGCCAAATCCTGTTTATCCTGTGGATGATGTGGGCTGTGTTTCTGTTCGGGGGTGGATTCATGGGCAAAGTGGATGTCGAGCGTACAAGACGGATGCCACGTTGGACACGGATGGTTTCGTCGTTGGTGCTGGCGGTGGCTGCATGGGGCTATGTGCTGGTGTACCGTGAGCAGGTGTACGCGGAGGCGGCGGTACTGATCGCCATAGGCATGACGTTGTGCTTCATTGGTGACCTGTTTATGGCCGAGTTGATTGTGCGGGGTGACAAACATGTTCTGGGCGGGATTGGTGCGTTCGGGCTGGGCCATGTGGCCTACATTGCAGCGTTCCTGAGGCTGATGGCGAAGGGTCAACGGCTGTTCGATTGGCATCCAGTGAATGAGCCGGCTGTTGTGCTGCCTGAAGCGAGTGTAAACGGGCTGGTGCTGCTGGGCTGCTGGTTGGTGGCGGCGGTGGTCTGGTATGTGGTGGTTTACCGGGTGGCCAGGGAACGAAGTGTGCTCCATTTTGCAGCACTGCCATATGGGCTGCTGTTGGCGACGACGGTGGGCATGGCGTTGAATCTAACGTTATACGCATGGAACGTATACGGCGTATCGAATGCAAACCAGGCGGCGTTATTGAACTTTGGGCGGGCAGCGGTGCCAGCTTTGGGGGCGGTGCTGTTTTTTAGCAGTGACTTCATACTGGCGGCGAGACTGTTCAATCAGGCGTATTTCAGGATGATTGATGACTGGATATGGCTGACGTATGGGCCGGGGCAGATGTTGATTGTGTACGGGGTGGGATTGCTGCTGTCGATAGTCGGTAGTCATTAGAAAAACGAAGAGAATTGAACCGCAGAGACGCTGAGAACGCAGAGAAAATACAGAGAAAATTGAACCGCCAAGACGCCAAGTACGCTAAGGTCAAGGCGGATAGAGACGGGATAAGCCTGATAAACAGGCGATAACAGGCAATTATGACGAAGATTTCGGTGGTGATTGACCTGTTTTGCAGGTGGAACAGGTCAAAACAGGCTGTTTTTAGGCCATTTATGAAGATAACGCTTGAAAAGACAAACCGAATTCAAACGACAAAAATCGGTAGTGGCAAGGCACAAGGGGCGGACGATGGTGCGCTGCTTTTTCTTGCATATGGCTTCTTCAAAAGAGTGACACTTAAGTTTGTGAAGTCGAACCAATTGTGCTTGACGATTCGTGTACAAATGTTCTAAACTGAGGATATGTTGAGTCCTTTATTTTATGCGATCAACCCGCCGCACTTTAACATCCAGCACATGGTGTAAATGGGATAAAAATGACCGTACCACAACCGCAACAGCATCAAACTGCACCACTGAATTTGCCGCATTTTCCGCATAGTCGGCCAATTTCTCCCTCAAATCCGCCGTCAAAACCCATTTTTGCAGTTGCCGATTTCGCCGATTTTGCAGAATTTGAATCACCCGCCGCATCAACCCCACTGCTCGTAAAGGCTCAAGCCGTCCAGCTAGGCAATGCACAAACCTGCTCAAGCGGCTCCATATACGGCAAGATACAACACGATTGTGGCTTAAGTGTGACCCTAAACCGCCAAGAAATAACAATCTCCTTAAGACAATAAATTAGAACTATCACGTTATCATATATTGTAAGTCTTAATAGAAACTGTTCAATAATTCTGTTTTTCAAACGTCATGGGGGGAATGATGGAAAAGAAATACAACGCTTTACGAACCATAAGTAATATTTATTACTTCACGGGCGGACTCGTCATGATTGTGGGGACCATTTTTGCTGTCATAACTGCTCTTAATGGGAATTATCAATATAATGCTGCGACAGGTAGTTTTAGATCTAGCGGTATCAACGTTATCGGCGGAATAGTTACAGAATTAGGTGTGTTGTTAGCGGGATTGGGATTGCTGGCGGTATCGCAATTAATTCAACTGCTGCTCGATTTGGAAGAAAACACCCGTAGAAGTGCCACAAGCCAAAGTGACCAAGTTAAGCTGCTTAAGATGCTAGTGCGACAAGGGCAAGGTGTTCAGCGTATGCCTGATAAGAAGGTTGATGCGGATTTTCCTGAATTTTGAGAAGTAGTGTAATGTGCGCATTGGGCTTATGGAGATTTGCGAATGTGTATTGCCGGTCGAGGTACGCCTCGACCCTACGAAAATGGGAAGTTGCGGGGTTGTGAGGATGGATTGGTATGTGCCGCCAAGAGTTAAAGCCACAGGGCTACAAGGAGGTATAAACGCACCAATGACACTAGAGGTATTGATCGTGGCGGTTTAAAAACGGTTTTAGGTTATATAAGCCAATTAGCAGTGGAAGTGTGAAAATCTGAGGGAGCTATAGGCGAGAACTGAATGTTTGTGCTATAGTGTTTGATAGTTCTAACATATTAACCACTGAGGCATCAGCATGTCGGGGATATTTATCAACTATCGTCGGGCAGACAGTGAAGACTATGCAAAACGCATTTTCAAGCACCTAAGTAAACAATTTGGTGGTGACCAAGTTTTTATGGATGTTAATAGACTTGAACCGGGCGAAAAATTCAGAGATGAAATCAAAAAAGTGCTAGTAAACTGTGACTTCTTTATAGTAATTATTGGAACAGCATGGCTTACGGTTAATGAAGATGGACACACTTTGCGCCGTATCGACATGGCAACCGATTTATTGCGTCAAGAGTTAGAGTTTGCTTTAGAAAATCAGTTGGACATTATCCCCGTCTTAGTCGATGATGCTACATTGCCCAGCAAAGACGCTTTGCCAAAGTCGATACAGGGTTTACGCGATTTTCATAAAATCAGCATAACCTCAAAAACAGGTACAGCACAAATTGACAAAATCGCTAATCAGATCAAAAAAGTTCGAGCAGCTAGAGAACAAAAACGTCAGGAACTTGCCGCTACTTTGATAGCAGTAACCACAGACCGCAACCTTAGACTTGAGTTTGGTTCTACCCACGTACAATTAGATTACCGTGAGCCTAGCATTTTGTCTGGTTCAGTATTTTTAGGGGACGCAGAGGCAGCACGAAATCTTATCAAACTCATAACCATCGGTGTCTGCATAATGCCGCTAGGGAGCAAAAGACCCTTCCATACGCTTTATGGGCGTATTGATTGGGGAGTACAGGCAAATATGAGTCATGTGCCTGTGGTTATTGAAGATTTAATTTACTTGTGTAAGTTGTCCGGCAATAATTCGTATGAAAGTATCCCCATAGTAACGGAACGCTGGACGGACGATTAACAGTACAAGGCAGAAGTAAACCCATCGGCACGAGGGGGAATAAAAGGCCACGCTAACTAAGTGTGGCCTTTGGTATTTTAATAGACTGTTAGGATTTTCCTTAATCTGGCTATCCTGTTACAATGGCCTCTAGAATGGCGACTGCATTGAGAGACATGAAAAAAGACCAATCATTTCGTATTCTGGTGGCGGCGGGCGGCACCGGCGGTCACGTTTACCCTGCCTTGGCAATTGCCGAGGCGATGGTGCGGTTTTGAGCGTCCCCTTCTTGAGGAAACGCGTGTGCAGGTTAGAAATCCTAGTTTGAAGCTTAAAGATTGGCTATAGTCAAAGTAACGCCCCCGGTAATGGGGAAATAATAACCATAGTTTGACAACCCCCCATATACGGCCTATGCTCTATCGTAATCAAAAGGCAAATAATGAACGATTATGATCGAGCTACAGAACTTCGACTACAAGCGCATCAGACTTATTCCGAGATTTTAGCCACGCAACTGCTGATGACGGGTTGTATTGACCAGTTGATAAGCACGGTTTACGTAGAGCTTTCCTTAGCAGACAAACAAGGGTTAAAGGACATCCAAGATAAGATATTTGGGTATCGGATCATAATGGAAGCCATGCACGTCCGCGCTCAAAAACTCTTAGAGACAGCAAGCTCTTTAGACGATAGCAAAAAATAGAAATCAGTGTAAACAGATCGGCAACGAGGAAAATAAAAAACCCAGTCACGGCACTGGGTTTTATTTTGGATTTTCCTTAATAAACCTATGCTGTTACAATGGCCTTAGTCTTATTGTCGGCTGACTTAGGATAGTATGAGTAAAGACCAATCATTTCGTATTATGGTGGCGGCTGGCGGCACTGGCGGTCACGTTTACCCTGCATTGGCGATTGCCGAGGCGATGGTGCGGTTGTATCCGCAGGTGACGCTGGGTTTCGTGGGCGGCGTGGGCGGTTTTGAGCGTCCGCTGATGAAAGAATCGACGGTGCAGTTCGCCACCTATGACGAGGTGCGGTCGGGGCCGCTGCACGGCGTAAATATCCTTAAGATGTTTGCCAGCGCAATTCAGTTGATAATAGGAACAGG
>JBGAHG010000065.1:0-25999 GCA_044226325.1 Aggregatilineales bacterium | reverse complement strand
CAAAATTTACTGGCAATTTACCATTGATGACGCTCGTATTAAACTCCGTCATCTTTATCCCTCTTTTGATCCCTGACTTAACAGTACAACAAGTGAGAATGGAATGGGTTACATTTTGGAAGACCATTTTGTAACTCTTTCGGAGCGTCGACGCTAACTTTCCAGGCGAGAAACTGATCCAGCGGGTTAACAGTGAGTTAGTAAATGGTTTGCCGACAAACTTAAACTAAACCTTTGTCATAATAAGTTGGTGGTATTGATCATTCCACCAATATTCATTTTGGGTAAACTGCCAAACAGAGATTTTGTTGATTTATCATGAGGGGAATAACTTCGCCGTTCCCCTCACAAACAGTGCCACAGAGGGATTATTATGAATAGTCGACCGCAGTATGTGGGTTTGACTACTCAGTTAGCTCTTCAGCAGTTTTTCATATTCATTATTGAGCGTATCGAAGCGCTTGAGGCTGTCGCTCAAGCCGCCAGGACGATTACGCGTTAGCCAAAGCTCACGCTGCTTGACCAATATATTTTGGAGTTCGTCATGTAGTTCTTTGGGTGACCCTTCTTCATCGGTGACAAACAATAAGCGATGGGCAGAATGCAACAGTAAATTGGCTGCCTGTTGAAACTCGGCAGTAACGATGGCTGCATCATCACGCTGCATTTGTGCCTGATTGAGTGGGGCTATAATTTTGTTAATGTTTTCCACCGCATGATGTAGCGTTTCGGGACTTATATCCGCTTTGATGCCGGCCCACGCTTCATGTGAATCAATAGTGCTTTGCAACCTTTCCGTTGGTGACTGCATCGAATAGGCCAACACCTGCCCATTGATGTGTTCGGGGCCGATGATTTTATAGACTTCGCCCAGGTCATAGGCGAGCTTGCCCATAATCCCGGCGGTGTCATTGAAGATGAAGCGATCTAGAAGCGGGGGGAGATCAAGCTGATCATTAGATTGAAGACACCATGAGACACCCGCGCCATAGGCAAACCCCAAATAGCTTATAGAGAAGGGCTGCCAATGTCCGTTATCACCCCAGTCGGTATTCAGGAAACCTGTGGCACCATGTTTAAGGCCGCTGACCGCGCTAATGCGGCAGTTGTCAATGGCATTATCAGAACGCCCTGCGATGCTGTTCCAACTCGATGTGCCGGGGCAGACATAGAAGGGTACACCGGATTTTTCCAAGAGGGTGCATTGGCGTTCCCATTCGGCTGCGGCTGTCTCGCCGCCTTCATAACCCCAGAGCATAGCCGTGACATCTTTAGGCAATTCGGGAACCAAGTCGGGATAGTGAACGATAATATCCCCCCAAAACTGCATTTTGTGACCGCGTGCCGTGACCTCGTGATGCAATTTGGTGATGTAATCGAGATAGACACGCCCCCCACATGCGTCAACTTCTGATTTACTTTTACCTTTGCCTAGTTCCCAAGGCTCATCACCCCCCACGTTTAATAGTGGGCTGGTGAAATGAGGAAGCAACTCATCATATAGGCTTGCCATAAGTTCGATGCTGCCGGGATCAAGCGGGTTGAGGGTTGTGGGTGCGCTATGCCCACCCCAAGGTGCTTCAAAACCATCAGGGCATTCAGCCAAATGATGATAGCGTTTGTGCTTTAGCCACCGTTCGGTATGTCCCAAGCTGTTTTGGTTAGGTACGAGTTCGACGTGACGCTGTTGGCAGAAAGCATCCAACTTCAGAATATCTTCGCCTGTAAAGGGCGTAGCATCTGCCCAAACTTCGGGATGATTGCGATAGGCGAATGTATGTTCCATGTAAAGCTGGAGTTGATTGACCTTAAGTGCGGCGAGCCGATCTACCAATTCGAGGATGGTTTGCAAGGTCGGCACTTTGTCACGGCTGATGTCCAGCATGACGCCCCGTGCCGGAAAATCCGGCCAATCTTCAACCGTTAGACATGGAAGCTGAGCCTGATACTGCTGAATGAGTTGATTCAGAGTACAGACGCCATAAAAAACGCCATTTGTATCTTTGGCAGATATGGTTATACCGTTTGCGGTAATGGTGAGTTGATAGCCTTGAGGATGAGGAAGTGAAGCATCTAGATTAAGTGTAACACTTGTGTTGGGGTAATCCTCACCAGCGACAATATCCCAGGTGAGGTGCGCGTACTGGGCGAGGGCTGATTGGAGCGACTGGGCTTCAAAGAAAAGGACGGCATCAGTGATAACAATCAATGCTTGTGATTTTAGATCGTAAACCCCATTGGTCAACGTTAAATCACGAGGGGCAGGCAGCAATAACGGATGCGAAACCATATCAGTACCTTTCATTAAAACAGCAAAATTCCTGTGTGAATTGAGCAGCGTGCTCAGTAAAAATCATTCCGATTAAGTTCTAGTATTCGCATAGTCAATATTACCATAGGCAAATCAGAAGGTAAGTGAAACGCAAACTAACCTATGATGGTTGATATTATAGCTTGCGCCCAAGTTGTACGTAAAATTATAAATTGGACGTGAATGGTCACATGGTCAGTTGCGACTTCATGACTATGATAAGAAAGGCTATACTGAACGCCCATTTTTATCAGAAATACACTCTAGAGGTCAAATTATGGACAGCGTTCAACTGCGGGCAGGCATTATCGGTTTAGGAGTAGGGAAAGCTCACGCAAAGGGGTATATCAGCAGCTCCGATGCCGAATTGGTCGCTGTTTGTGACATGAATGCTGAACGCTTACAACAATATGCCGAAGAATGGAAAGTACAAGAACGTTATACCGATTATCGTACAATGCTCAAGGATGCCAAATTGGATCTGGTGAGCGTTTGTTTGCCAAACGCGCTCCACGCAGAGGTTTCAATCGCCGCACTTGAAGCTGGCGTTAATGTGATCTGCGAAAAGCCGATGTCCGTTAACACCAAAGAGGCGCGAGCTATGGTTGACGCGGCCAATGCCAGTGGTAAGCGACTGATGATGTCGTATAACTATCGCTTCCGTTCGGACGCGCAGTGGGTGCGCGAAATGGTTACCAGCGGAAAACTGGGGACGATTTACCATGTTCAGGTGTCATGGCGGCGTGAAACAGGCATTCCGGGATGGGGTTTGTTCGGTAGTAAAGCGGCATCTGGCGGTGGCGCGTTGATTGACCTAGGTGTTCATGTAATCGATTTGGCATTATGGATGATGGATTTTCCAGCGGTGCAAACGATCAGCGCACAGACTCGCAGTTTGTTCGGGCCACTTGGCAAGAAAACATGGGGTCGGACACCGGGGCAAAAAATCGATGGGGGATTCGACGTCGATGATGGCGCGGTCGGATTTATGCGTTTGGGGAACGGTGCCAGCATGGCGCTCAATATCACATGGGCCGAACATGGTCAACCACAGGAAGACGCCTATCGGGTTGAACTACAAGGCACAGAAGGCACAGCGATTTTACACGTCCGTAACTATAAAAATGATGACACTGTCAGGTTTTATACCGAGATGGCAGGGCAACCGGTGACGGTCATTCCCGGCCTCCGATTTGATCCGCCGCAAGGCCACGAAGCACTCATCATGGATCTGGCGAAGAGCATCCGCCAGGGTGGGGTGCCTGGAACCAGCGGTGAACAAGGATTAGTGGCAGTCGAGATTTTGGAAGCCTTATACGAGTCGTCCCAAATCGGACGGGAGGTGGTATTTGGTAGCAATAGCCGATAGACCAAGCGAACCACAGGCCAATGACCGTTGGTTGTTGGGGTTCATCGGACGGCACCAATGGGCAGCCATTGGTGCGTTGGTAGCCGGAGGCATTGGCGGCATTACCTCAGCGATTGAACCGTATCTCATTGGTCGGATTATAGACGGCATCAGCAACCATATGTCAACGGAAACTCTGGGGCAGTTCGCCTTGTTACTAATCGGATTTTCAATCATTACGGTGGCGGCGTTTCTCGGTCAGCGTTTTTGGAGCGGTACCGTCGCGTACAATGTCAATTATGATATTCGGCAAACCCTGTTTGACAATCTGCTGACGCTTGAGCAGCGCTTCTACCAAACTTATCCGACAGGTGACTTGATCTCGCGGATGTACAGCGACCTGGATATGATCTGGCGCTTGCTGATTATCGGATTTACACGCTTCGGAAGTGCACTGGTGACAGTAATTGTCGCCTTTGTATTATTGGCGACGATTAATGTACCGCTGACGATGTTCGTGTTTATCGTGTTGTCGATTTCTACTTATGTTCAGATGCGTGTGGGCAGCGCACTCACTCCCGTATTTGAGCAGGTGCAAGAACAGGCCGGCACACTTTCATCTTTAGTACAGGATTCAGTTAGCGGTATTCAGACGATCAAAACATTTGGACGCGAAGAAGGCGTTGCAGCCAAGTATCAACAAGAAAATAACGAGTATCGGCGGCGCTGGTTATTCTTCAAACGGCGCAATGAGCCGGTCGGTATGCTGCCTAATATGATAAGCGAAATGACCGGTGCTATCGTGGTCATAGCTGGTGGTATTTTGGCGCTACAAGGCCAACTTACGCTGGGTAACTTTGTGCAGTTTCTGGTGTATCTGGCGCTGATAAGCAACGTGCTGCTGCAACTGGGGACTATTTATCAACGTTATATCCAAACTGAGGGGGCACTAGGGCGTTTAACTCCTTTGTTGCGAACAGCACAAATTCGTAG
This sequence comes from Aggregatilineales bacterium, assembly GCA_044226325.1. Lineage (GTDB taxonomy): Bacteria > Chloroflexota > Anaerolineae > Aggregatilineales > Phototrophicaceae > CFX2. The sequence continues at coordinate 21,347 of JBGAHG010000065.1, read as the reverse complement.
TGCTGAAGATGCAAAGGCGCTCGTCCAACCGCGCGGCGACATTACCTTTGACAGGATTGGGATGCAAGTTGAGGGTAAATGGCTTCTACGCGATATTAGCTTGAAGATTCCTGCGGGCAAGGTGGTGGCGTTCGTCGGGCCGACGGGATGCGGCAAGACACTCTTGGTGAGCTTGCTGGCACGTGTGACTGATCCGTCGGAAGGACGAGTCTTAATTGACGGGCAGGATGTACGGGAGTATCAACTGGATACGCTGCGCCATGCGATTGCCTATGTGCCGCAGTCCACGTTTTTGTTTAGCCAGCCTGTCCATGCCAATGTCCGCATGGGACATGAGGCAGTAGCAGAAGAACAACTGGATGAAGCCATTTCAATTTCTCGGTTTAAGAATGATTTACCACAGCTTCCACACGGTCTTGATACGATGGTGGGCGAAAAAGGTGTGATGCTATCGGGCGGTCAGAAGCAGCGTGTAGCCATTGCACGAGCGCTGGTGCGCGATCCAGCAATACTCGTTTTAGACGATGCCCTATCGAGCGTAGATACGCATACGGCAGCCGATATTCTGAATGATCTACGACATGTGCTACAAACACGTACCAGCTTGATCATCGCGCACCGCATTGCAACCGTAAAAGATGCCGATCATGTGGTGGTAATGGATAAGGGTAGGATTGTTGAACAGGGTACACATGACTCTTTGGTTGCCGCTAATGGAATGTATGCGCGGATGGTCGAGCGTGAATTGAAATCCGAAGACGACCAGTTATTGGTTGATAGTCATTTGAAAAGCGCTTCGTCCTAGACTGCTCAACGTTAGTAACACTACGGCTTTAGTCCAGTTAATTACGAGACATGAACATATGAATGCGAAACTGAACACTTCGTCTGCCTCAAATTCTCGCAAAGGAAACACTGAGGAGCAAATCGGTGACCGCTACCTTATGGGGATGCTGGGTACATTCCTGAAGCCGTTTTGGAAAGAATTGGCACTTATCTTTCTCATGCTCATTGGTGTAACCGTGCTGTCGTTGCTGCCACCCTATTTGATTCAACGGGCAGTAGATGGTCCAATTCAGCATCAAGATTTAGGCGGGTTATGGCCTTATGGTGTGGTGTATCTGCTGTCGGTAATCGGGTTATTCGGACTGCGGTTTGCTCATACGTTTTTGCTGCAGAATGTGGGTCAGAACGCGTTGGTTGACCTGCGGCAAGCATTGTTTGAGCATATCATGCGACAGGATATGAAGTTTTATAACAATACGCCTGTGGGACAACTTGTTTCGCGATTATCCAACGATATTGAGGCGCTTACAGAACTGCTGTCTACAAGTATTGTTATCGTCGCTAGTAACATGGTGACGTTGGTCGGTATTATTTTGGTGATGCTGGCGATTAACTGGCAGTTGGCGCTGTTGGGTCTGGCGGTGCTGCCGATTATGGTAGTTAGTACGGTTTACTTCCGGCGGAAGATACGCGATCAATCAGATAAGTTTCACAAAGTCGTGGCGGAATATCTGGCGTTTATCAACGAGCAATTCGGTGGGATGTTGGTGGTTCAGTTATTTGGACGGCAGTCGGTTAGTCGACGCGAGTTTGAAACCATCAATCGGAATTATCGCGATGTGCATATGCGGATTCGTGATTATTATACGGTTTACGCATCAATCCTTCAGCTTTTGACAACCGTTGGTTTGGCTCTGGTGCTCTATGGTGGCGGGCAGGGTGTCCTGGCCGGTTGGGCAACGTTAGGGATGTTGATTTCTTTTATTCAATATACACGACGGACATTTGACCCGATCATGCAGCTTTCAGATCAATTTACACAGATTCAAACGGCGCTGTCGGCAGGGGAGCGAATTGCACGGATGCTGAAAGTTGAACCTGAGATTGTCGATGACCCGATGCCTACTGACATTAAATCTTTTAAGCAGGCTATCAAGTTTGATCATGTAGTGTTTGGCTATGAGCCAGACAGCCCGGTGTTGAAGGACGTGTCGATTGATATTTTGCCGGGACAAAAGATTGCAATTGTTGGTGCTACTGGGGCGGGCAAGACGTCGTTAGCGGGGCTGCTTGCCCGATTTTACGATGTGCAGCAGGGTAGCATCATGATTGACGGTATCGATATACGCAAACTGCCCTTAAGAAGTTTGCGGCATTACGTTTCGGTTGTTCCGCAAAGTCCGTACTGCTTTAATGGGACTATTGCAGACAATTTGAAACTGTTTGACCCAAATGTGACGTATAAACAGATGGTGGATGCGGCACAAGCTGCCTGCGCCGCGCCATTTATTGAACAACTGCCAGGTGGATATGAATATGTGCTATTGCCGGGTGGCGGAAACCTTTCACAAGGTCAACGCCAATTGCTGGCATTGGCAAGGGCACTCATCCATAGCCCGCAAAGTGTCTTGGTACTAGATGAGGCTACTAGCAGCGTTGATACCGAAACGGAAGGGTTAATTCAAGAAGGATTGGCGCGTGTGTTGAAAGGTCGAACGAGCTTAATTATTGCTCACCGTTTAAGCACTGTTCGTGACGCTGATCGCATTCTTGTTATGCAGCAGGGAAAGATTGTTGAGGATGGTGATCATAAGACTTTACTCGCCCATAATGGACTTTATGCACAACTCTACCAACGGCAATTCGCCGACGCAGACGACCGGCAAAGTGTGCATTTTCAGATTTAAGGGAGCGTAGTTAGAACGGTGGGAAATTTGGGTTTGACAATTGTCACATTTAATGGACAATGTGGGTTATAATTACTTATAATAATGGTAGGACAATTACACTCATCGAACGATTATGTCTGTGGTTGGTTTAAGTAGGATGGACGTATGAAATACTCTCGACCGCCTGTATGGATGGTGTTGGCCTTTCTATTTATTACACCGTTCGTGGCTTTTACACAGGACGGTGAATGCACTACGTTTGTCAAGCAGGCTCTCGCCGCTACCGATAAAGTCTGTACGGACACTGGGCGTAATGAAGCCTGCTATGGTCATATAAGCCTTAATGCACAACCTCAAGCACAAGACCCCACGTTTAAATTTAGTGAAGTTGGCGACAAGGTCGATGTAGCGCGTGTCAGTCGCTTGCGTTTAAGCCCAATGGATGTAAAAACAGATGTGTGGGGCGTTGCTTTGCTAAAAGTTCAGGCAGACATTCCTAATACGATGCCCGATACAAATGTGTCTGTTCTCGTATTCGGTGATGTTGAGCTTGAAAACGCGATTCCCGACCCGGTCTTTGTGGACACAATAGTAGCAGGGCCGAGTAACGCTAATATTCGCCGGCAGCCATCTAACCGCGCTTTTGTAATTAGCAGTCTTACACCAACGACAAAAGTTCAGGCAAAAGGGCGCTCTAAAGATGGCGCCTGGCTTTACGTTGGTTTGCCTGACGGGCAAGGCAGTGGATGGGTGCGTCGTTCTTTGATGAAAAGTAGTGAGGATTTGACTACACTCAAGGAACTTGACCCAAGTCTTACTTCTTATGGACCGATGCAAGCATTCTACTTACAAAATGGAAAGCACCAAACATCGTGCCAAAATGTGCCTAATGACGGCATTCTGATTCAGACACCGGAGGGCGTAGCGCAAGTTCAGCTTTGGATCAATGAAGTGAAGATCAAACTAGGATCGACTGCTTTCATCCAAGCCGATGCCGATAAGAAAACAATGACGGTTTCTACGCTTGAAGGCGCCGCCCATGTAGAGGCGCTCGGGGTAGAGCAAGTCGCAGTGGCAGGCACGACCGTAACTGTCCGAGTTGACGAAAACCTTATGCCGGTGGCACCGCCTAGTTTGCCACAAGCCTATAAGCTAAATGAAGTACAAGCATTACCTGTACAAAGCTTAGAGCGGCAGATTACTGCAGCAGCGCCAGTTGATGTAACACCAACATCTACACCAACAATGACCTTTACACCGCAATCCAGTCCTACGACTTCTGTACTTTCAACGCCTACAGGAACGGCAACGGTTTCAGCAAGCGAAACATTGGTACCTACCACTACGGTTGTTCCGGCAACCAATACAGATATACCTGTACCAGCCACCGATACCGACATCCCGCCAGTGGATACCAGTGTACCAACTCTAGTGAATACGGATGTGTCACCGCCGTCTGAAACGCCCGTGTCTGCTCCTGCAAATACAGATGTGCCGCCGCCACCTACTGACGTACCCCCGGCAACCGATTCGGCTGTCTTTTCATCGAATACGTCTGTGCCACCGTCACCTACAAGAGTTCACAAGACACATAAATCGCAACCAACTTCAACGAGTGTGCCACCTCCTGCGTCTACAGTGAGTGTTCCGTCACCGACAGCGACTGATGTTCCGCCGCCTACAGATGTGCCACCTACGGACGCACCTCCGACGGATAATCCCTCAATACTGGTGACTGATACGCCAATTGTGTAGTAAGTGTGCAAAACTGATTTAATAAAGACCTGTTCTATTGTTGAACAGGTCTTTTGATTCCGTGAGACTACATTAAGTGGTGGAGGGTGGTCACCCCCCGAAGCATCAGAGAGGGCCTTTAAAGGCTTTTATAGGTTATTGTGGGTTGTAAACGTCACAGAAATTAGTCTTCACCGTTTAGTGTGGCGCTACCTTTAATTCCGTGAGACTACATTAAGTGGCGGGCAGAATTATATACCCCACCCCCAACCCTATCAGAATCGTTCGTAGGCTCACTCTGCTGATAGCCCGAAGTATCACAGAGGGGAGAAATTGCAAAATTCCGGTGCAAAAAGTGACTATTTTCAGCTAGAAAATATTTCCACCGTTTAACGTGATTCTACCTTTAGGGTCAGGGTGCTTGTATGCAAGTTGGATTGAATGGCACAGCGCCAAAGTAGCGCTCCCATTCGGCTGACGTTAGATTGCGGTTGGCTATGCTACAAGCGTTAGCCCGCCAGTCATCCAAGTTGATGTCCCAGCGAATTAATAGGGAGTCCTTGCCGCCTGAAATGAATGAAAATCCATCAGGGCTGACACTGAGGGAATTAATAAAATTGGTATGGCCCAAAAGCGGTTTGCCAAGGGGTAATCTTTGTTCCATATCCCAGAGAATCACTGTGTTATCTTGACTGGCTGATATAAGCGTCGAACCATCCGAGGTAAAGTCCAGGCTTTTAACAAGGTAAGTGTGACCCAAAAGTGGTTGTCCAATTTGCTGATGGGTCGAGGAATCCCATAAGCGTATGGTTCGGTCGGCGCTGCCGGTTGCGATTAGTTGACCATCAGGGCTGAATTTGACCGATGAAATCTCATCTTTATGACCCGTTAAGGGTTTGCCCATTGTTTTTTGTGCAGCGACATCCCAAATCAGCACTGTTTTGTCGGCGCTGGCAGATGCAAGTTGCTTACCGTCGGGACTGAACGACAATGATAATATGGCTTCAGAATGCTGTCGTAGTGAGTGCCCGATTTGTTGCCCCGTGTTGGCATTCCAAAGATCAATTTGTCCATCGGCATTTCCACTAGCGATGGTCAGCCCGTCGGAACTGTAAGCAATGGGGATAAACCGGTTTATGCCGGTTAGGTTGATTGTAATGAGGGATTTCCCGGACGCAATATCCCAAATGCTCAAGGTATTGTTGCTACTAGCGGATACTAATTTACTGCTATCGGGACTAAAGGCCAAATCAGTAATGTAGCCTGCGTCATTGGGAAGGGCTTTCAGTTCCTTATTAGTAGTGCTATCCCAGATATGTATCAGGTTGTCGTCGCCTGTCGTGCCACCACCAGAGGCATACATTTTGCCGTTTGGACTGAACGCGGTCGCTAAAATATCACTAGGCTCGGTCACAACATTTTCAATAAAAGGCTGCCAGATTGCTAAATCCCAAATTATGATGGAGCTGTCAGCAGCGGCTACTGCTAACGAGCGGCCTTTCGGATTAAACGCCAAACTGGGAATATGAATACCGGTACCGTCGTTATCGGTTGCGTATCCTACTAAATCAGCGCCTATTTGTTGAAGTGTATTTGGGTTCCAAAGGCGAACCAAGTTATCGTCAGCTGCTGACGCCAGAATGCTACCATCAGGTGAATAGGCCAAAGCTTTGATACGCTTGGTATGCCCGGTGTCGATTAGGTCAATATTTTCACCTGTCGATGGATCCCAAAGCATGATAATGTCATCAACACCCGCTGATGACAGTCGGTTACCGTCGGGTGAAAAGGCTAAGGCTAATACGTAACTATTATGGCCGACCAGCGGATCGCCTATGGGTTGACCGTCATCGCTATTCCACAAGCGGACGGTGCTGTCCCCACTGCCTGATGCAAGCTTTTTCCCATCAGGGCTGTAGGCAAGGGCATATACTATATCCGTGTGACCTAGTAAGGGACGACCAATCGCTTGCCCTGAAGATGCATCCCAGAGCGTAATTGCGCCGTCTTTGTCACCAGTTGCGAACGATTTACCATCGGGATTAAAGGCAACGCTCCATTGCTCAGTCGTTTTGGGTTCAATGGGTGGATCGATTGGTTTTTTGGTGGTGACATCCCATCGCCGAATTGTGCCATCTATGCTAACTGAGACAAGGATGCGTCCGTCGGGGCTAAAGGCTAACCCATTAATCCAATTGGTGTGTCCAAGCAGCGGCTGACCGAGAGGACGATTGGTTTGCGTGTCCCATAAGATAATCGACAGGTCTTTACCCGCAGAGGCCAGAATACGCCCATCAGGGCTGTAAGCGAGTGCACGGACGGCATCGGTGTGGTCGGTTAAGAAGTGAGTCAATTGTGGCTTGGCTTCGAGACTCGTGACCAAGCTATTACGAGCTTCAAAAGTACTGGCTGTATTGAGGGCTTCGAGACTCAAGAGCAGGGATAAATCCAGACGGTTTTCTGGCCTGAGCGCTGTAACAGCAAGCTCACGTGAGCGCGAAACGGTCGATTCTGCGTTGGCACGCTGGCTCTCAATTTCAGCAGCCCGCTGTCGATCAAAGGCAAATATCGCCAGAGCAAAGGCAAAGATTGCAGCCATGCCGACCCCGACCATAATATTGCGAAGGCGGCGTGTTGAGCGCTGGCGTGCTTCGACACTCGCGGACAGATAGGCCGATTCATCGGGTGTTAGCTTAATCACTGGTGAATTAGCTAAAGCTTCAAATTGTATGAGGCGTGCGCCTGATGCAAGATAGCTTTTGTCTTTTTTAATGTTTAGCCATTCATTTGATGAATTGCTCAAACGACGGTGTAGTCGTAATTCTTCGCGGCTAGATTGCAGCCATTCACGCAGACGATTCCAAACGCGAATGAGCGCTTCGTGTGCGACCTCGACAGTGGGAGTTCGTGTGCCGGGTTCATTATCAAAGGTCAGCAGGCGGTGTTTGCCAAATTCATCCAGTACATTTTGGACGATGGTTTTATCGGTTGATATGACGTTAAGTTCTGTGCGGGTAACTCGGCGGCGTGTATCTTCGGCACCATCAGCAAGTGAAACGAGCCTCAAAAACATTTGATGCGCGGCGGTTTTGCTGACTGAATCGAGGCTTTGGTAAACCTCTTCAGCCCGACGAGCCAGTGCGCCAAGTACACCACCGGCTGCCTCGTAACTTTCTATTTTCAGGACATAGCCATCGCGATTCTCAAAAAGCTCGGTCAATGCGAATTGTAGAAGTGGCAAAGCGCCCGGTTGTTGAGCTACATCACCGATAATTCGTGAAACCAGACCATGTTCAAATTGGATACCGTAACGTTCGGCAGGACTAACAATAGCCTCTTCCATTTCTTCTGATGTCAACGGCAAAACGATTTCTGTATTGTCACGCATCAATTCACTGAAGCCGACATATTGCAATGGTCGATCATATAAATCCGCCCGTAAGGTGATGATGAGCCTGAGTCGACTTTCAGGTGATTGGACGGCTTTGACCAACAGTTGCAGGAAATGAATGCGAATTTCTTCCGTGGGAACGAGTGTGAAAAGTTCTTCGAACTGGTCGATTATTAAGACCAATTCGCTACCATCTACCGGCAAGATTTTAGGGATGATGGTTGCTAATGTATCTGTCGACGAACCAAATAGATCCGTTAGTGAGGCAGGCGTGTTGGCGGCAATACTCAGCAGTCCGTCTGCTAGCTGCTGCAATGGATTACTTCCCGGTGTCATCTGGAGATAGAACCACTCTTGCGACCCGAATAATGCACCGCGCTTTAGTGCGGGCATAAGACCCGCTAAGGCGATGCTCGATTTGCCACTCCCGCTTGGCCCAACGATGGCAAGAAATTGAGAGCCTTTCTCACCATGCGCCAATTTACTAATCAGGCGTTCGATTAAGTTCTTGCGCCCGAAAAAATCACTTGCATCGGCTTCTTGAAATGCTTGTAAACCTTTATAGGGGTTTGCAAAACCAGCGGGCGTATCCAGAATGATTGTTTTGGCGCTTTGCGGATTGGACAGAACGCGTGGGATTCCGGGTTTAGATAACTGCGTCAAGACGCTGGCGCTGGTTTCCGGGGAGATGACTTGTTTAAATTCATTGGCTAAGGTGTTTGCATCGGGATAGCGTTGTTCTGGTCGCTTCGATGTGGCTCGCCAGATGATGATATTAGCGGCGTATGGCAAGTCAGGTCGCAATGTTTGTATTGGGGGTAAGGTGTCGCTAAGTTGCTTGCGGATTACCGTATCCGTATCTGAGTCAAAGAACGGTGTTTGGCCGGTTAATGTGACATATATAACCATACCCAAACTGTAAATATCCGTTTGGGGGGAGACTGCGTGCCCGATGACTTGTTCAGGAGAAATAAAGGCTGGTGAGCCGTACCGATCTTCCGGTGTAATGGGTTGTTGAACCTGTGTTAGCTTCTTGGCGATACCAAAATCGGCCAGGTACGCATTGCCTTCTTCATCAAGCAGAATATTGGCTGGTTTTAGGTCTCGGTGGATGATCTTGTTGCGGTGAGCGGTTGTAAGCGCGCTGGCAATTTGATCCACCAGTCGCACAACATCTGTAGGTTCCCACGCGCCTTTTTGCTCGAGTGAATCTTGTAGGCTCCCACCTCGTAACAGGCGCATTACCAAGATTGCCATGCCGGGTTCGCGCCAATAATCATAGAGGGGAGTGATGTGCGGATGCTCTAGCCGCGCGACAACCTGCGCTTCGGACTCGAAGCGTCTGATAAACTCGGGGTCGTTGGCGTGTTCGGGCAAAATCAACTTGATCGCGACTTCACGATCTACAGATGGTTGGTAGGCACGATAAACGGCCCCAAATCCACCATGTCCAATTAGTTCACGTAGCTCATATCCCTTAATTGTTTGACCGGATAAATTAGTGAAATCAGCAGTCATATATCTCCAATGGGATTGTATACGATTATGTCGAATCCTGGACGAGTTTGAGGGGACTCAGCAATAGTTGTTGAAGGAAGGGTATGATTTTTGGCACGTTGGCTTCATTTTCTTCCTTCGTTCGATGTGGAACAAGATCAGCTAAAATTTCCTGAGCCAACTCAATGGCCGTGTCGCGGAGCTTAGCGTCTGGAAGTGGTTTCGTGGCCGTGGAAGGCGTATCGGCGACAGTCCAATCGGGGTATACAAGAGGTGACTGTTTGTTGAGATTAATGATGGATTCGATGTTTGCTTCACGCCAACGGGCAATATTAATCCTGAGCAGACGATAAGCCTGAAAAAGCCCTGTTACTTTAACTACAATTTGGGCTTTGTCCAGATCTTTTGAAATACTCGTTACGATGATTTCCGATACTGGATGGGTCATAATCTCATCACAGGATTTTTGGAAGCTTTCGAGAGCCTTAAGATAAGGTAGCAGCAATAATTCGATGGTTTTTGACGTGAGTTTCAGCGGATCGGTGCTATCTAAATCACTTTGTAATGTGAGTGTGATTTCCGCAGGGTTATTGGATTGGGCAAGACGGAAATAGACACTAGTGTTAATCTGACCCAGGCGAAGAATATCACCCGATTGAAGCACTCGTGGTTCTTGCGGCGTTAACTTAACTTCATTGAGCCATGTACCGTTTGTGCTCGATAAATCCTTTACTTTATAGCCGTTTTCATCTTTGGTAATCACGGCGTGCTGCCGGGACACGCCCATCAAGCTGCCGTTAAATGGTGTCAGATCAACAGTGGGCGGTTTTTCGCCAGGGCTGTAACGTCCAATGCTAACGATGTCCCCTGATACTTTGACCAATAGCGGTTGTTCAAAGTTGGCAATCTGAAACACAATAAGATCAGCATAAAGTCCTGTGAGTTGGACTACCCGTTCCGGCGCAAACTGTTTATTCGGCTCCGGCGGTGGAACATGGGATGTGGTTTGTGAGAGTACCATCGCCATAAATGGCGTATTGCAGTAGGCGCATGTTGCCGCCGAAGCATCATTCGTTTTACCACACGCTTTACAAACCTTTGTGTCTGTCATAGTTGCTGTTTTGTCGCCTGTACTGTGGAATTCTAGTTTTACAAATCTAGCGCGTGACGGTGACTTTATTTAACCCTCGTGGCGCGTCTACAACATGACCTTTTTCAATTGCCAGTCGCATTGCAAAAATCTGTCCCGGGACAACAGCAGCAACCGGCGATAACCATTCAGGTAGTGATGCAGGTAATGGCATCATTTTATGCCCCTGTAAGGACAGGGATGTGTCATTAGATATGATGAGTGTTTCGGCCTGGCGCTCAGCTAATTTGGAAACAAAATCGGTCAAAATCGGGAGTGTTTTCCCTCTCGGTGCGACAACAATAACCGGGAAACCGGGATCAATCAACGCAAATGGACCGTGCCGAAAATCTGCTTCACTGTAACCTTCACCACTAATGTAGCACAACTCTTTAATTTTCAAACTTATTTCGAAAGCCGTACAGTAATTATATCCACGCCCAATTGTAACTAAACGCTCCATATAACGATAACGCTGCGCCCAGTTGGCTATGGCATCTGACTGGGATAGGGTTTCAGTCATCAAGCTAGGTAATTTCTTGAGCTGCTCACTCAATTCCGGTTTATCGACCAGGGCTGTCATGAGCAAGGCGATAGCTGCCAATTGGGCGGTGTAGGTTTTGGTTGCCGCAACGCTGAGTTCGGGGCCAGTCATTAGATTCAAATGGTATTGTGCGGCTTGTGCTAGCGGTGAGTCTGGCGCATTGGTGATCGCTACCGTTAATGCACCTTGCTGACGCGCATCGATCATTACTTTGCAGACATCTTCTGACTTGCCTGATTGCGAAATTCCGATGACTAAGGCCCGGTCAAGCTTGGGTGAGGTGTCGTACAAAGTATGAATAGAAGGTGTGGCAAGCGCTACTGGTAAGTGGGCATGGATTCCAAAAGCATATTGAGCATATCGGGCAGCATTGTCGGAGGTGCCACGTGCGGCAATATGAATGAAAACCGGATCAAAGTCGCGAATGGCCTTCGCTATTTGTTGGACGGTTGCAGACTCTCGTTGCAACAGATCACCAATTATGGTTGGTTGTTCTGCAATTTCACGTTCTATATGGAGCATGATTTATCTTTCATTTCGTTGATAAAATTGTTGTTAATAGTTGATATACCACGATGCCGTAAGCTCACCCACACTATAAAAATCTGTCCAAGGTCGAGCTAGTCCGTCACAGACAGCGGTTATTCGTTCCATACGTCGATAGGCAACGTCACGGACAAAACCTTCTCGTTCTGCTCCTTTTAAGGGGATAGCCTCCTGCCAAATAGCACGGCCCACCGCTACGCCTGATGCACCGTTACGGCAGGCTGCGGTCACCTGACGGAGATACGTTTCGTAGCTGACTGCACCTGAAAGTAATATCCAAGGGACATCTCCACTGGCAGATGATAATTCGGCACAGGCATCTTCCCAAAGTTTCTCGTTTGGGTCCACTTCAATATCCAGTGGAAACTCGGCTTTTAAGACGTCAATACCAAGAGCGGAAAAGCGTTTGGCACTTTCCACCACAGCAACGCGACGTTGGGCTGATGTCAGTTTCTTTTGATCCGCATAAGGCGAATAAGCTATGGGTTCTAAAAACAACGGTATTTCATACTGTTTACAGTCTTCCACTGCCCGAGTTACAAGTGCTTCGATTTGCGAGGCGGTAGGGGAGTCCGGGTGATAATGTACAAGCAATTTAATGCCAGTAGCACCCATGCGTTTGGCTTTGGCGACACCCCAATCAGGCAGCAATGAGTTTTCACGGGCATTCGGATCACCTGAATAACCGGTTTTTTCGATGCCGACCAGCAGTCCACGCTGACCTGAGACGGTATTTGAGGCGATTAATTGCGCTACACTGTATTCAGGGTCAAGCAAAACGGCGCTGCCGGTAGTCGATAAGATTTGGATGAGCGTACTTTTGAATTTGGTCAGAACTTCATCGGTAATTTGCTCGGTTGTGTATTGTTGGAGTGCATCACGTAAATTGCCACGATGGTCGGCAGCAAGAATCGCGAACGCTCCCCCCGGTCGACTGCATTGTTGAAGAGCGCGGAATTTTCCAAGAGAAGTTGTTTTCATTGAGCGACTTGCTTTCGTATGAAAGTCATGTTGCAGCCAAATTTACTGTGTATAAATTTTAGTGCTAGATTGATGACCAATTTTGAATTTCAGGATACCTTTTTCGGTCATACAACGCAAGATTCTTCCTGTGACCTTTGGCGAGTAAACGACAGTGAAATCAGGCTTGGTCCTTAGCTGAAATGAGGGATAACATCTCTGCCTATGGCGTAAATGGCTGCATCAATATCCGGACCAAGCGGTGGACCGAAGCTAATATGTTGTATGCCAAGCGCTGTTAGCTTTTCAATCCGTTTGATTAATTCTGCGCTGGTTCCAGCAATTCCAAATTGGAGCATTTGCGGTGTGATGAGCGATTTGGCTTTTTCAATATTGTTTTCTGTCATTACAGCATGTTCAATAGATTTGAAGTCAGTATGAGTTAGGTCAAGTTGATTGAGAATGGTTTCACTAAAAGCATGACCGTAATAAGCAATTTTTTCTTTCAAAACGTCTTCAGCTGCGGCTTTATCATCAGAAATAGAGCACCAAATGCAGGCAGCAACATCAATTTGAGATAGATCGCGGCCCGCATCGGCAGCACCTTTGCGAATATGAGGTATGACATTTTGAAAGTGTTCAGGTGGGAATAGTAATGGCAATCCACCGTCCGCAATGCGACCTATTTCTTCACACATTTTGGGACTCATGGCTCCGATATAAATGGGTACACGTCGGGCAGGTGTGAAGCGCAGATAGGTTTCATCGGTCCATTTTAGAAAGTCACCGTTCTGCGGGGCGCGTTCGCCTGACAATAAATTGTTGATGGCCTTTACTGCCTCGACAACAGCGGTACGTGGCTTGTCCGCGGCAATGCCTACCCAATTGAGAAAGTCGGATGCGCCTGACGATAAGCCTAAGTTAAAGCGTCCTGCTGCTACCTCATCCAAGGTGGCGATAATCATAGCAATTTCAGCAGGATTGATAGTGTAGGGATTGAGAATACACGTACCGATTTCGATGCGTTCGGTGGCTAGTGCGACAGCAGTCAAAATTACCGGCGCACTGCGAAAAAATAAATCATCGCTGACCCAAAATTGATCAAAGCCAACAGATTCGGCTAATTTTGCCCACCGGACGTAATTGGTAACCGGATGGTCGTTGTTGAAACGGAGGCTAAATTTCATGATATTTGGATAATCGCTTCGGCTTCTATTTCTACCAGATAACCAGTGCCTATGAGAGCACTCACTTCTACCAGTGTATTAGCAGGGCGAATTTGGCCGAAAAATTCGCCGTGCGCGCGGGCAACCGATTCCCACTGGTTTGCGTCGGTGACATAAATTCTAGTGCGGATTACATCATTGAGCGTCGCTCCTGCTTTAATAAGCGCACGCTCGATTTTGCGAATGATGTAATCCGTTTGGGCATACGGATCATTGAGACCGACGACATTCCCATTTTCATCAGTCGCGGTAGTGCCTGATATATGGACAACATTGCCAATACGTACCGCGCGTGAGTAGCCCGCGAGGGCTTCCCAAGTTGTACCCGATGAGATATTTTGTCGGTTAGTCATACGATCAACAGCCTTTAGTCGATAATAATGAGTTCCTGGAATCCGCGTGTCAGTGGTTCTCCACCATTCGGGCGGGCGACAACAACATCCTCAACACGGGATGAGAAAGTGTTGAATTGGGTAATGCTGGGTTCGATGGTAAATAGCATCCCTTCTTGGATGGGGGTCTCATCACCTTTAGTCAGGAACGGCGGTTCGTGAACATCCATACCGATGCCGTGTCCGAGGCGATGGCGGAACATTTCACCATAACCTGCATCTTCAATTACCTTGCGAGCGGCAGCATCAACCTGGGTTGTAGTCGCTTGACCCGCTTTTAGGGCGGTGATGCCAGCCGCCTGTGATGCCATCACCAGCTTATAAACCCGCTGAAATTCTTCAGGAGGCTCACCAAAAGACACTGTGCGACCATAATCGTAGCAGAAGCCGTCAAGTACTGCGCCGAAGTCAAAGAGGATCGAAACGGGTGGTGTTAGGGCACGCGGCCATGTTTCTAAACGTTGACCAAATCGCAAGGGGTGATTGGGGCCAGAGTTATAAAAAGAGGTAGTAAAAGACGGGCCGAGTGAGCCATGTTTGCGCATCTGGTAGTCCACTTCGGACATGACCTCGAGTTCGGTCATCCCGTGTCGTAATTGTTTGATGACATCAGTAAAGGCAGCTTCCGTAACAGCACCAGCGCGGCGCATCGTGGCAATTTCTTCTTCAGACTTAATGACACGCAAGGGGCGGAGTAGATCGGTTGCTGACAAAAATTGAGCATCGGGGATAATCTTCTGCAGGTTAACGATGGTTTCACCGGTTGTTTGATTACTGATGGCAACACGAGGGTGAACCGGAAGATTGAAACTTTTCAGAATGTCTCGGACAAGCACAGCGGGATCATCCCAGTCTCCTAATACGCGGATTTGGACACTTGAGAGCTGATTTAATCCGCCAAACTCGGCGGTCATACGTGGAAGTAGCAAGATTGGTTCGGCATCGGGTGTGAGCCACGCACCCTCTAGCCATGCGCCGGGGTGCATTACTGCGCCATAGTTAGGAATATCGCGCGGGACTCCGGTAAGATATTCCAAATCTGTGCTGATGGGAAGAAAAACAACATCGACTTTGCCGACTATACTCTTTTGAAACCGTTGGATGCGATCCGTAAAAGACATATTTATACCTATATGGTTAATTGATTGAGGACAATTGCACAAAATATAACATGGAAAAGTGGTCTGAAAAATTGGTTTGCCGAGTTGGTTATATCGGTCTACAATTACCATTTCTTAAGAGGGGTGCCTCTTTTTTGACGTTTGGTCATCGTTATTTCTCAGTGTAAGGGAAGGATTTAGAAGATGCTTGTTCGATTTAAGTCTCGGCATTTGTTGACACTATTGATGGTGTTACTCACCACTATGGCGCTAAGTTTGGCCGGTGTACGCGCTCAAGATGAAAAAGTGCTCGTAGTTGGTGGGGCGGAGTTTGCGGATTCGATGGATCCTGCGCGGGCATATTCGCCAACCCCAATCATCACATTTCAGGCGACTTACGATACCCTCGTAACTTTCCCTGCCGAATCTGCTGATAAGTTCGAGCCCCGTCTGGCAAAAAGTTGGGACGTTTCTGATGACAAGTTAACTTATACATTCCATCTTCGTGATGATGTGAAGTTTTCTGATGGTACGCTTATGACCGCAGATGATGTGGTGTTTTCGTTTAAGCGTTTCCAGAATATTAAGGGTAACCCATCTTTCTTGTCATCGACAATGGCAAGTGTTGAAGCCACCGATGCTACAACAGTCGTATTCAAACTGACTGGTGCTGACCCAGCGATCCTCGCAAAGATCGTTGCCTGGCCGTTCAGCATCGTAAATTCGAAAGTTGTGAAGGAAAATGGCGGTACAGATGCAGCCGATGCGGACAAGACTGACAAGGCTGAAGCTTGGTTTGCATCAAATTCTGCCGGTAGTGGTCCATACCTCATGGAAAGCTACGAAAAGGAATCGCAGGTTGTGCTGGTTCGTAATCCAAACTATTGGGGAACCGCGCCCTATTTTGATCGTGTAATCCTGCAAAATATCCCCGAATCTTCGGCTCAAAAAGTTGCCCTTGAAGCTGGTGACATTGATATTGCAATGGATATAACACCTGATCAAGTTGCGGCCATTGATGCTGAAGACGGATTGAATGTTTATACAACTGGTTCACTAACAGTTCATTTCCTAAACATGAATCGCGATCCTGCTATCGGTGGTCCCTTGGCTGATCCGAAGGTTGAAATGGCTGTACGCTATGCCATTGATTACGCAGGATTCCGCAAACTTGCCGGCCCCGGGGCTGTAACACCTGCTGCTATGCTACCGGTAGGTATGTTTGGCGCTTATGGTACAGATAAAGCGCTTACACGCGATCTAGATAAAGCAAAGGCGCTCTTAGCTGAGGCTGGTTATAAGGATGGTTTCGAAACCACCCTTGACTATCCGACCTACACCACCGAGGGTCTGAATATTGAAACCTTGGCGCAGAAAATTGCCTCAGATTTGGCTGAGGTTGGTATTACCGTCAAACTTGCGCCAGCTGAGATTGGGGCATTCCTTGATAAATCACGCGCTGGTAAAATTGCATTTGGCGCAATTTGGTGGCAGCCTGACTATCTTGATCCTGATAACTATCTTTACTTCCTCCCCGGACGCAACGGAGGCAAGCGTGTTAATTGGTTAGAAGAGAAAGCAGAACCGAGCTTGCTGGAATTGCGCGATAAGGCTTTGGTCGAAACGAACCCTGACGAACGACTTAAGTTGTTCGCTGCGGTACAGGATTACTGGCAAGCAAATGGCCCCTATGCAGCCTATTTGCAAGGTAGTATTCAAATCGGCGAAAAAGATGACATTAAAGGGTTGTTCCGTCATCCGCAGTGGCTACTTGATGTCGCTAAGCTGAGCCGCGTCGAATAAACATTTAGCACTTGTACAACTGTTAAAGTAGGGGCGAGCCATGTGTTCGCCCCTATCTAATTGTTTAAAGGCCGCACAATGCCGCTTCAATTGTATATTGTCCGTCGCTTCTTGTTTGCAATCCCATTGATCATTGGAATTACCTTAGTCGCATTCATCATTGCAAATGCAATTCCGTCAGATCCGGTGTCTGCAAATTTGCCCGAGAAATCGCAGAACGATCCCGAGATTGTTGCGGCTTTCCGTCGCGAATGGGGATTAGACAAGTCGTTACCAGAACAGTATTTCACTTATTTAGGGAATATGCTGCAAGGTAACCTTGGACGGTCGATTAAGACGAAGCGCCCTGTAATTCAAGACATAAAGCAGTTCTTGCCGGCAACCATTGAACTCGCCACGACATCCATTATTGCCGGGTTAATACTTGGTGTGGGAATGGGAATTGTATCTGCCGTGTGGCGTGGCAGATTAGTCGATTATATTACGCGAGTAGTTGCACTCATTGGGGTTAGTTTCCCTGTGTTTGTTCTTGCGTTGTTAGCGCTGTCGATTTTTCATGCACAATTGGGTTGGGTGGCCGGTCCGGGTAGATTAGATGTGCGTATAACAAAGCCGACTGTAGTTACAGGTTTTTTGTTGGTCGATAGTATTGTTGCTGGACGCGCCGACATACTCGGCAATGCTTTATCGCATTTAATTTTGCCTAGTTTGGTATTGGGTGTTTACACTTCAGGACTTATTTCGCGCATTACGCGATCATCAATGTTAGAAGTACTCGGTGCAGAATACATTAGGACTGCCCGCGCGAAAGGGCTAAATGAGCGCGTAGTCATCATGAAACACGCTTTTTCAAATGCGCTTATTCCGGTTGTGACTGTTATTGGTCTATCGTTTGGTAATTTGCTTTCGGGTGCTGTACTTACCGAGACTATTTTTTCGTGGCCCGGAATTGGGCGCTACGCGTTCCAGGCATCGACCTCGCAGGATTTTCCAGCCATTATGGGCATTAGTATGCTGATTGCTTTTATCTATGTGGGAGTGAATTTCGTCGTTGACATCCTCTACTTTTTCCTTGACCCGCGAATCCGACTGGCGTGAACGAGTCGGTCAGTTAGGTTCTTTGCTTCGGCGAAACCCGCTGGTTCTTATAGGGATAATCGTTACCGTAGTTTGGATCTTGGCATCTATATTTGCCTACCAAATTGCACCATACGGGCCGACGGTTCAAGATATTGATCATCGGTTGGAAGCACCAAGCCAGCAACATCCCTGGGGCACAGATGAATTGGGACGCGATATTTTTAGCCGTGTTCTATATGGTGGTCGGATTACGATTATCGCTGGTATTGCTGTTATTCTATTTGGCAGCTTGTTAGGGTCGTTTGTCGGGGCAATCTCAGGTTATTTAGGCGGAAACTGGGATGAAGTGATGATGCGTTTTACCGAGTTGTTTCTTGCCTTTCCAACGATTATTTTGGCGATGGCAATCACGGCCGCTTTAGGGCCAGACATTCGCAACGCTGTATTGGCTTTGGTGATTGTCTGGTGGCCGTCATATGCTCGACTCATGCGTGGATTGGTACTTTCGGCTAAGAACAACCAATATGTTGATGCTGCGCAAAGTTTAGGAGCATCGGGTGGGTACATCTTGTTTCAGACAATTGTTCCGAACTGTCTATCACCTATGCTTGTTTTAACCACATTAGACATTGGTAATGCAATTTTGACATTTGCGGGATTGAGTTTCCTCGGTTTAGGGCCGGAACCGACGACAGCCGAATGGGGACGGATGGTGGCTGTTGGGATCGACTTCTTTGATCAATGGTGGATGTGGTTGTTTCCTGGTTTAGCGATTGCCAGTCTTGTAATGGCCCTTAACTTTATCGGTGACGGTTTACGGGATGTACTGGACCCTCGAACACGGAAGTAACATGCTCAAAATGCTATTTAAATCTTATGCGGGTTTATACCCGGAGAAGTAGACTCATGTTGAATGAGAAGTTGTTGTCGCGCGAAGAAGTCGAACATCACAGTTTGGATATGCGGCAGTTTATCGATTTTCGTCAATCTACATTGCCAAATGGAATGCGTATTATCGAGGCGTATAACAGCAGTGGCTTAACGTTTACGATTTTACCTGACCGCGGTATGGATATTTGGACTGCTCACTACAATGGAATACCTCTTACTTGGATTAGCCAAGGTTCGCCACATCCGGCGGATTTTGGGCAATCGTGGTTGCGACAGTTTAACGGCGGGTTGCTGACAACCTGCGGCTTAACACACGTCGGGCCACCAGAAAAAGATGATATTTCGGGTGAAGAGCGCGATATTCATGGACGCTACAGCCGCTTACGAGCTGGAGAACTTAGTGTTGATCGACATTGGTATGGCAACACTGATTACAGTGTGTGGTTAAATGCCGAGGTTTCGGAATCGGTGTTGTTTGGCGAACAATTGGTTTTGCGGCGCTCCTATGGGCTAGAGCTAGGACACCCTACGATTACAATTTGGGATACTGTTACTAATCGAGGTGATCAGCCCGTGCCGCTGATGCTGCTCTATCATTTCAATATCGGTTATCCTTTGGTGAGAGACGGTGCGCGTCTTCATACGCCCAATGCTGGCGTATTTCCACGTGACGTGGTTGCAAAGGTAGGCCATAACCGCTGGTGGGAATATGGTAAGGCGGTACCACAATATCCTGAACAAGTTTTTTTCCACCATCTAAAGGCAAAATCAAATGGCTTTACAAAGATAATGTTTGGCAACGAAGACCTTGCTGTGACACTGGATTGGGACAGTGCCAGTTTGCCATATTTCACTCAGTGGAAAAATACGCGTCAAGGGGCCTATGTAAGCGGCGTAGAGCCGGGTAACTGTATTCCAGAAGGGCAAAATGCTGCCCGCCGCAATCAACGCTTGATGATGTTAGAACCGGGTCAAGAATATCGTTCAGCCATATCGGTTGGCGTATTAGACGGAAAAGAAGCGATGCGCGAGTGCTGGGTTGACATAAACCAATTGCAGGATATGGGAATGCCCGTATCAGGATGTCAGTTGGCGGATTTTGCCCGCTAAATAATTGTAAAGCGAGTAAGGTGATGAAAGTCCAAATTGATGAGTTGAAACGAGTCACGCTCCAAGTCTTGGCGCGCGGTGGCTATCCACCAGATGAGGCAGAAACAATTCTTAATGTGCTGATGTACGCCCAATTAAGAGGTAATAATCAAGGTATCGTAAAATTGATCGGGGCAGGGATGCCGCGTGATAAGGCCTGCCAGCCTATTTCAGTGGTACGTAATACCAAGTTATCCGCGCTGCTGGATGGAGGGCGAAATTCGGGAATGGTGGTAGTGAACTACGCTATGAAGCTTGCCATTCAAAAGGCAGGTGAACATGGTATGGGTATTGTCGGGACTCATAATACCAATAGCTCTACTGGGGCGATTGGCTATTATGCAAGTCAAATTGCACAAGCTGGCTATATCGGACTCGTATTTTCGGGGTCCGGTGAATATATGGCGATGTACGGTTCATATGAACCTCTATTTGGTACCAATCCTCTAGCATTTGGCATTCCTACAACCAGTAAGCCTATTGTTTTTGATATGGCGACGGCATCAATTGCCCGGTTTGGTATTGTTGAAGCTAAAACTGCAGGACGAACTATTCCTGAAGGTGTGGCATATGATAGTAGTGGTCAATTAACAACTGATCCTTCAGCAGCATTAGGTGGTGCTATTCGTGCATTTGGTGGTTATAAAGGCGCAGCGTTAGCCTTATTGGTAGAAGTGTTGACTCATCCGCTAGTTTCAACTACGCAGGATAATGCTGGACACAAAATGGATTGGGGAAATTTGTTACTTGCCATTGATCCCGAGCTGCTTGTAGACGGGAATACGTTTGTAGAGCGCGTGACAAGTCTTGTGCAACGTCTTAAAGATGCTAAGAAGCTACCGGGTATCGATGAAATCCTTGTCCCTGGCGAACGCGGTGATCGCTTTATGGAGGCCGTAATGGAAGCTGGTTCGATTGATGTTGAAGATCAGCTTTGGATCTCTCTAGAACAGGCTGCAAATTGAGTTTAATTTAATAACTTTGTATTGACACTCCCACATCTGACTGCTATACTCCATTTCACATTTAGGGGGCGTGGTGCAGCGGTTTAGCATATTGCCCTGTCAAGGCAAAGATCGCGGGTTCGAATCCCGTCGCTCCCGAAGTGGCTACTCTGACAAGTAGCTAGTTTGCTAGGAAGTAAATTTTCTGAAATCGCCTCAACAGTAATTACTGTTGAGGTGATTTTGCTTTCTTCGTGCCCTGAAATAATTGTTCCTATTCATAAAA
>JBGAHG010000016.1:0-178339 GCA_044226325.1 Aggregatilineales bacterium | reverse complement strand
CAGTAATCCGGTTTCGCGGTTGAAACTGGCAAGCGTCACCAATACCAGTACCAACCATCTATGCCGCCATGTCACCAGCAGCAAAGACAACAGCGCCACCTCGATAATGCTGGTCGGTGTTAGGAAATAGCGGTTGAAGGCAAACATCAACATCACCGCCATAACACAGATACCCGTCAGCGCCTTAGCCTTCCCCATTTCGGAACGGAGCCGTATGAATAAGGTTGTGTAGATTGCCACAAAGCACAGCACATGTACAACCAGACCGGCGCTAAACCACGCCCCATGATTATCCGTTCGAGCAACCAGACTCATCACTGCCGGAGCCAGCACCCGATAGCGGAAAGGTGCCAGTGCGGTGTGATTCAAAATTTGCGCGTCAAGATCATAACAGGGAACGGGATCAAAGGTGCATTGGGTGAGGACGCTGCCCAAAAATGAGGTAGTAGTCAGGCAAATCAGCAAGGTAATCAACGAGAAAACCGCGTGACGATAACCAACGGATCGAGACGAAGGTATAGCTGTGTCCATAAGCAACCCTGTGATCCTTCAACCACTTTATGCAGCCCGACTAGAGCGAAAGTATGCGTGGTAATAGCCACATTTTGCAAATTTTAAAACCAGTTATCCCATGCCAATTCCGCTGCAATATGTTTATCTAGATAGCAATTATTCAGCCATCATAACCCGAAGCGAGACTCATCATGTCCCACACACCTATGTCACCCAATCTTCAAAAAATTATTGATCTACCACAGTCTGAATTGAATAAGCGCACCAAAGCGGCTTTGGACGAATTCGTGCAAGCCCTGAAAACCGGCGAAGCCATTACCAAAAAAGGCCGTATCTATCAGGCCTATGAAGATGAACGGATGAAGCGGCTCAATAAGGCGCTGGGAAAATCGCTGTCATTTGGATGATTTGCGCTAAAACGGTGAAGAATCAGTTACTCAATCTGTGCTTTGAGTTCGGCTTTCATCTCAGGGGTAATCATGTTCCAGTGGATATTGAGGATTGCGCCCTGCATCCCCCACAGGGCATTCAGGCTGACCTCAGTAGGGCGTGCAGCCTTTAAACGGCGATAGGCTTCTATCGCGCCAATGGCTTCCAAATCTTCGAGGCTATCAATCCCAATTTCATGCAGCCACACGCTGCTTTTGGGCCCCATATTCTTAATAGGTGTCATTCGGCGGCCTTCTGTTTGAAGGACAAAATCCCTTTCGTTCCCATCCCGCTACCGTACATCACAAGGCTGCCATCCGACACATCAATAATGTCTAAATCGCTCATCAGTGCGATCAAATTATTTTGCGCGTCGTAAAATTCCAGCCAGGCCGTTGGCGTAAAGTTCACCCCGTCGTTCGATTCGAGCAGCAGCACATTGTCCGTCATGTAGCTGACGTACAGTTGAATCGTGCTTTCAATTTGCAGTGCCGTTGGATCATGTCCAGCTTGGAACAGCGGTTTGACGTCAACGGTCCATGCAAGCGTGTCGATTGAATTGGCTGTCATGATATAAGGCGTTGTACCTTTATCGGGCAGCAGTGCCGTAAAATACATGCGGAAGCTGCCATCATCGGTTTGGATGACGCGCCCATGTCCTGCCGCAGTCAGCTTCGTCACATCACCTACATCAATCCGAACGCCAGGGTCGCGCGTAAAGCTGTGCCCATCACTGGAAAAAGCACTGAAAATCCGTGAATTCGTCACCAATGTAGTCACTGGTGCATTGCAGTTATCCGGTTGCCCTTGATAATACATGCGGTAGCCGTTAACCACCGGTATCACCCACGGTTTGCCAATCGAGCAATCCGCCTGTCCGGCTGGCCCGTTGATCAACCGCGCACCTTCATCGGCATTAAAGCGCATTCCATCGGGCGTAGTAGCACTACCGATCCCATTGAGTGACGGTGCGTTCCAGTACAAACGGTAATCGCCATTGTCCAGCGGGATAATACTCGGTGCGCTGTTTTCAGGCTGTGAAATACTGCCGACCTGCTGCCATTTTTGCACCGTCGTTACGGCTGATAACGTCGCCCGTTCGTCCTGGCGACGCTTAACCATTTGAGGATCGGTCGCCGCCGTCTGCGATTGACAGGCAGCCGTCAGGACAACCAGCAGTAATACCAGCCGCTGACAGAAAATTCGCAAATCATAACCGCTCATATGCTGTTCAATGCGCTTTACTCCGCCACCACATTTTCATCATCTTCGTCTTCAGGGCGCACTTCCCACACCTCTTTGGCGATGTCGATATATAAACGTCCGTCCAAATGGTCGATCTCGTGCTGGAAAACCCGCGCCAGCCAGCCTTCCGCTTTGATGCGCTGCGGTTTACCATGCCGGTCAAGGCTCTCAATCGTAATCTTTTCGAAACGGTCAACTGTGCCGAGGTAACCCGGAATCGAGAGGCAGCCTTCGACACCTTCGACCATTTCCTTGCTGGTTTTGATGATTTCCGGATTCACAACCACAAACAGCTTACCCGCCAGATCACCGAATTCTTCTTTGCTTTTCTCGTCGTCTTGTAAACGAATCACGGCCAGGCGTTGGCTGATGGCAACCTGCGGCGCAGCCAGACCGACCCCTGGCGCTTCGATCATGGTTTCAACCATGTTGTCGATCAACGTCTGGAGCTTTTTGTCAAAGCTGGTGACGCGTTTGGCTTTTTTCCGCAGAATCGGATTATCAGGATGAATGATATCAAGTTGTGTCATATTAGATTGGTATTATTACTCAATTGGACAATCGAACCCATTATCGCACAATTCTAGCATCGCTAAAAGAGTTTGGCGCGCTGGCGTTCGGCCTGCGTCGAACTTTTCAAAAACGCCTCGGATTCTTCGCGCGTATCAAACGATTTGTAATTGCCTCGCTGCCGCATTTTCATTACCGCGTTAAATAAACGGTGCGGTTTGACATACACAAACCAACGACCGTTCGGATGATAAATCCACTCGGTCAGTGAAGATAGTTCGAATAGCTTATTATCGATACTGGTCACAGCCGTCATATCAATCAAGAAGTATATCGGATGGATTTTGAGGTTGGGCAGGCAGATACGAATAACTTCACGCATGTCGTCAGCCGTGACCATGCCGCTGAAGTCAATAGCGGTCATCCAAGGTTCGTCCAACCAGTATACTTGTACAGGCATATGGTCAGTCTCGTTAAGAGCCGGGAGGAATGTCACGACGCACACGGGGAATGCCCGGTGGTCGGGAACGATCACGGACGCGTGGCGGCTGCGGACTATCCTCATCCGTTACATAAGGATTGGTTCCGGTCTGCGTTTTAAAGGCTGGCGACACGGCCTGTGCCGGAAACGTGTTTGCGGGTTGGGCAGGTGTTAGCGGCTGTGCCAGGCCATTGGTCGCGGGCGGTGCTGTCCCGACCGTTTCATGATAGACCGAGAGATAATCAATAATAGCCTGTTGTTGGCGCTGGGCATCTTCCTGCCGTTTCAAGGCTTCAGCGCGGTCTTGCCGCCGCGAAATCTCCTGTTGAATATGCTGTGGAGCGTATACATTGGTAAAACGCTTGGCGTTTTTTTCATCGGTGCCGGTCAGTAACAGCTTGACCTCGCCTATTTGGAAAATGCTGTTCATAAAGCCCTGTGTATCCGAAACCACGTTATCAACCTGCGCCAGCAAAATCTGGTCTTTCTGATCCTGCAAAAAAATTGGGCGGCGGTGAATAATAGTCACAGTTTGGTCGCCCACGATATACATATCGTTTCGCCAATCCCAATCGGCGATATAGAACCATAAAGCCGCCAGTGCCATCACGATTAACGGAATAATCGGGCCGACTACATTAATCAACAACAGCGTGACGCCACCTAAAAACAGCAGACTCGCTGGAATAATATGTGCCAGCAGCACCAGCCAGTGTTTCCGGAAAACTGTCTCACCCTTTTCGTTCGTATATTCCAGCGTAAATAAACCGGGACGGTTAGTTACACCGGCAGGCGCACCTGTATTCGCTGCCGTACCATCGGTCGGCGTGCCACCGATAACCTTCGCCAGTTCCCCGCGCATGGCGTTGCGGTTTTCTTCAAGTTTGGCCTGCTGATACTTTTGGCGGTTGGTAAAAATAGCCTGCTGTACGGATTTGGGATTCGGAATCTCGTCCAACCGGATATTATTGGCATCACCCGATGTCTTGATAATGATCGAGCCATAACCCAAAAACCGTCCCACCACATCGGTAATGGCGGGCAGCGCTACATTAACCTCGTGAATGGCATCCAGCGGGATTTCATTCACTTGCGTTTTGAAGTTAAGTATCGTCCGCTGAATATTGACCACGCGCCGGTCAGTGAGGATCAATTCGTCGTTTGACCATTCTATATAATAGTAGGCGATCAGGATGATCAGCAGTGCGGTGGCGGGCAACGCGATCAACAACGCCGGAAAACCCGGAATTAATCCGGCCAATGATGCCGCCCCAAACCAGATCACAAGGATTAACAGCCCGATTCCGCTGGCACGCACCAGAAAGCCGCCAATATGCCGCCGTGTTTTAAGCAGCGTGTTTTCATTTTCGCGTTGGTTTTGGAACTGCTGTACTTGTTGGGTCTGCACTTTAGGCAGCGCAGGTAAATTCAGGTTGGCTCTGATTTCGGGGTGATGCGCTAACAGGTTACGCATCTGCTGGCGCGACAAAAACAGGACGATGCTGCTTTCGCTGGCTCGCAGTGTGGCCTGTGTCGTGATGTCGTTGAACAACGCATTATCGTTGATGAACTCGCCAGCACTGACCTTGCCAAAAGGACGTTCGATGCCGTCCGAGCCGCGCTGCACCAGCAAGCCGCTGCCCGAAATAACCATCATCATGCCCTGTGCAGGTTCGCCCTGCTTGAATAATTCTTCACCCGCTTCGAAACGCAAAACCTGCGTCACACTGGCAACCCAGTCCATCTGCTGAGCATCCAAGCGCGCGAATAAGGGCAATCGGCGGGCATTAGTGACAACGAAATGATCAGCCATCGGAGGAACGTCACCTTTTAACTGTGAACAGTGTTATTATATCAGCTTTTCTACCTGATCCGCCCACTTTTTAGTGATAAAATGTACAATCTTTTCCTTACGGTAACAATTGCGATTGTATTAGCGCAGCACCAAAATCAATCCCACTAACAGTTCAAACAAACCACTGATCTTAAACATGGTTTCGGTCTGCGGATGGTCTAGAAACAGCGTCAGCATACGTGTCACAAATGCGCCCAAAAACGTAATCCCTACCACCTGAAAAGCCGCCGGATCGTTCAGCAGCAGCGGCGCGATACCCATGAACAGCGAAAGTCCGCCGAAACTGATGCGGATTTCGGCTGTACCGGTCGCGTCTTCCGGTTTGAGGTGGGCAATCTGTCCTGCCTCATACGGACGTACCAGGGCATACACACCGAACAGAATGAGTGCGATACATGCCACGACATTTAAGAATTGCTCCAGTGACATAACAACATCCTTTCCCTTAACAAAAATAGTAGGTTGTCAATTTCCGCTTCATAAAGAATAAGATCGCGCCAGTTTCGCTTCCAGATCAGCCTTCACATGCGGCCATTCTTCACCGGTAATACTGAAATAAAGCGTATTCCTTACACGCCCATCCCAACAGATTTTATGATTACGAAACAAGCCTTCTTGCGTAGCACCGAGGCGCAAAATCGCGTTCTTCGATTTTGTATTCAGCGAGTCCGTCTGGAATTGTACGCGGAGACAACCCAAAACTTCAAACGCATGGCGCAGCATCAGATACTTCGCCTCGGTATTAACGACTGTGCGCTGCCATTGTTTTCCGATCAACGTGGAGCCAATTTCAATGCTGTGATGAGCTTTATCAATCGACAGGTAGCGTGTCATACCCACCAGTCGACACTCAGGCTTATAGATGGTCACAAACGGGAGTGCGCTGCCTTGATCTCGGAATCCTAATTGCAGTTCGATATAAGCGCGCATCTCATCCGCTGTGCGGACGGGCATCGGTATCCAGCGCCAGATGTCATCATCCAGCAGCACGTTGCATAATCCCACATGATGTTCCACCGACAGCGGCTCCAGACGGACGGACTGGCCTTCAAGTGCAACTGGCTCAACACTCATGGCTGTGATGGGCATTATCAGCCTACGCCGGTGATTTGCTTGACTGGACATATATCCTCCAATAAGGTCATCATCGACCGCAATTCCAATTGAACCACTCCGGACGCTTGAAAGTATATTCCGAGCATCCAATAGCAATAACGATGGATACCTGCATCCGTAATCGTTAATGTTCCGAGAGACATTGATAACACACAGGCACATCTGTGTTATAGTGTCCCTATAGTCCGTTATACCCTGTAATTGAGATAACGCTATGCGTAAACTGGTTGTATTAATTGTCAGCCTCGGTATGATGGTCGCCGCCTTCTATCCCTTGTATGCACAGGATAGTGGAGCCCCACCGAAGATTGTGGGCGTCGATGTTTACCTGCGGGCGACACAAGCCTTTAAAGATAAAAAGTTCGATCAGGCTGTCTCGGATTTTAGTCTGGTCATCCTGCTCAACCCTACCTTTACCGATCCTTATCTACAACGTGCGCTCAGTTACATCGAGCTTAAGAACACCGATGCAGCCTTGACTGATCTCAACCACCTCATCAAACTGCCTGCGGTTGATGCGGCCTCTAAAAGTCAGGCGTATACCGCCCGTGCTGAAATTTCCCGCGACCAACAAGATATCAGCAGCGCCCTGGCCGACTTTAGCGCCGCTATTCGCCTCGCACCGGATGGTGCGCAGCCTTACTATGAACGTGGGCAAATTTATATGGCGCAAGCCGAATATGATAAAGCCCTCAAAGATATGACGCAGGTCGCCAGTATTGTACCGACCTTTTCCACCACCTATTACTATTTAGGCGTCCTCAACAATCAGACTGAACAGTACACCGACGCTATCAAGAACTTTAACACCTATATCAAAGCCACGCCGGATAATTATCAGGCCTTCGCCGGACGTGCCAACGCTTATATTCAGCAAGAGCAGTATGAACAGGCGCTGCCGGATCTCAACCAGGCACTCAAATTGGAACCGCGCGCATCTAATTTGTATATACAGCGTGGGCTGGTACAGCAAAAACTCGGTGATGAACAAGCCTCTGCCGCCGATTATCTGGAATGGATAAAAGCCAATATAGCCGACCAGAAAACCGATTTGACCATCCGTCCCGGCGAGTCACAGGTGGTGCCGCTGTCGGCAGGGTTGGTCTACATCATGTCTTTTGATGGTCATGCCGGACAAAAAATAACCGTTTCGACCAGTACCCAGGCCAACGAACAAATCGACACACTCTTGATCCTGGCAGATGATAAGTTAACCCCACTTACCGCCGATGACGACAGCGGCGGTAATATGAACGCCAGCATCAAGGATTTTGTGCTGCCCTCTGACGGTTCTTACGCGGTCATCCTCAGCCATGCCGGTGGCAATCCCGAAGGCCCCGTCCGCGTCCTGCTTTCAGTAGCCAGCTAACCTGTAACCTTGCCGCGCCCCTGATGTTATCAGGGGCGTTTTTATTTATGTAAGCTAAATGGATACGCTTTCTCATTTCGGCCCAATGGAAATAGACAATAATTTTGATGTAGTGGAGAACCTATAAGTTTTTCCGAATATACGCCCCCAACCGCGCCAGATAAGCCGCACATTCCGGCGTGCCTTCCAGCGGCGCGAACGGCGCAAACTTCTTATGAGTCTCCACGCGGTACGGTCCTTGGATAATCTCCAGCACCACACACGGCGTTATCGCCACAAAGTTATGGTACACGCGCGGCGGAATATCCACACCACGGACTGCACTATCCGGACTCATAATGTGCATCTCAGTGATCGCACCCGTGTCGTCATATTGGAACATAGCCGCCTTGCCTAGCAGCGGCGAAATCAATTCTACCTTGTCTGGATTTTCATGTTTGTGCGGCGTGACGTAACTCCCCACGGCAATAGCGTTCAACATGCGCTGCACCGGATCTTCATGTTCGTGGAAGTTAAACTGCACCCGTAAGCGTGGACTAGCGGCGGCTTTGGCGAGTAAATCATCGAGCAGTTCTTGGGTAATCAAGCGCATGGGATAATCCCTAATGGTTAGTCAATGAGTCAAGCCAGCGAGTCTAGATAAACGCCGATCTAAAAGCAAACGGTTGTTTACTGGCAAACAACGTATTGTAGGGCGGAGGCGTGCCTCAGCCACTGACCAAATAACACACCAATCCTATAGCTTCATGCGGGACGAAGCACAACAGTCTGAGTACCGGACAACGCTCTTCAGGGGAAATCAAAAAGCGGTGAACTCACGCCCACCGCTTTTACTGGAAACCGTTAACTAAAAACTATCCCGCCACCCGCACATAATGCGCCCAATAACCGGCATACTCGCCATAATGCTTGCTCAACCGCTGCACATCGGCGTGGGTCAAATCATCCCGTCCGTAAACACGCTGAGAGGCTTCCAACAGCGCTTTTTCGTCCAGCGGAACACGTTCCATCCGGCCTAACCCGCGCAGCATGACAAAGGTAGCCGACCATGCACCGATGCCCTTGATCTCCAACAGCCACGACTCGACCTGTTCATACGGTGCGCTTCGCAGCCACGACTCATCCACCGTATCAAACGCCCGGGCCGCCGACAAAATACACTCGGTTTTCCGTGTATTTCGGACGACTTCATTCAATTGGTCAGCATCCAGCAGTGTCAGTTGGGAAGGCGGTGGGAAGGCCAGATGTGTTTGCCCCTGAACCGTAATACTGCTGCCGAAGGTTTCAGCAATACGCGCTTTCATCGCCAGCGCCACGTTCCAGGGATTGCGTTGGGAAAGGATCGCCCAGCAGGCGTTCTCAAACGCGCTCAAACTGAATTTAACCTGATGATACCCGTAGAGCTTTTCGACCACTGGCATAAACTGTGGATCAGACTCCGCCAGCTTATAAAATGGTCGCAAATCGTCGTGCAGGCTCAGGAAAAATGTGATTTCTTCTTCAGCCTCTTTTTGCTCGGCAGTCGTCAGCACCTTCTCCGACCAAACCGTGTAGCGCATTTCAGGGTTATCCGGCGTACCCACCGACTTTATGTTAAAGAGGGCCACCTGCCCGTTCACGAAAAAGGCTTTGGTCAAACCCTCATCTTCAATCGTCTGCTGCCCCATCATCGGGCGGAATTTTGATAGAAAACGCAGGGCATGGCTGAATTCAAACGGGCCAGTCGGGCAAAGTGTGCCGGTCAAAGGTTTTAGGGACATGGTCAACCTCGTTTCTTGTTTGTTGATAATCCTAATCTATCGCCTCTCTGTGACACCGTTATGGCAACATCACAAACCCGCTTTTCTAAGTTCATCATGAAGTGCTGGTAAGCGCGGGAAATCACTTCGAATACGTGCGATGACCTTCTCCCAGACTTCATATTCATCTATCGAGTCATAAGTGTCACGCACTGTTACGAGATAACCCGCTGCCTGTTGATAACTATCACGACTTCGCCGATCAATGGCTTTACGGGCAGCGTCAATAAAGACAGGTAGTGCCTTCTCGGGATGCGTCTGTAATGTCCTTTCAGCGACATCCATTTCGAGGCGATAATCCCCTCCAAACTGTGAATTACGCGTTGCGATTGCCTTGGGTAGTGTCGCCCATGCTTTGTCCCATTCCTCAGTCGAAAGGTAAGCACGCGTCAACACCGCGTATTGTTTAAACTTTTCTAGTTGCTCCATAATTGCGGGACACACCAATGCCCAATTACCCAATTTTAAGGATGTCCTTTTCAAACCGTCGAAATGATCGATGCTTGGTTCGGCGGTCATCCGCTTAAGCTGCCACTGAAAAGAGGCTTCCGTATCACCACGAATTTCAAGCATATCAATCAGCAAATCCGCCAACGACTGATCATAAGCTTTGTTGAGAAGTTCTTCAGCTAACTGTATGGCGTCCTCTGGGTAACCGGCAGCATATAAGCGGGGGAGTTGCTCTATCCGCTCATGGGGTTGTTTCATATGCTTCTGGATGATGGCGACCGCTTCATCCACGCGCTTGAGTTCAAGCAGCTTTCCAATCAATAAATCATATCTTTTTTCGTCGCGCAGCCGCGTCAAAATCGTTTCGGGGTCAACATTATCCAACAAATCCAATTGCATCAGAAATTCGGTATAGGCTTCAACCGTCCAATCGGAGTAAGAGTCTTGTGCAATTTTCTCAATAGCGTTTTTAACCCGTCGTCGCAGGTTAGCAATATCATCAACGCGTGTGTAACGCAGGACAATATCAGGGATATCTGCGCCTACATCACCTCCTGCGTCAATATTCTCTAAATAGAAGTCCATCAAGCTGTCAAGAATCGCCTTTCGCTCACCGTCATCATCGACTAGATAATCCAGACCTGTTCCGAGTTCTTTGAAAACGTCATCAATAGACGCGGCATACCAACCTTCTTCATCCTCGTAAAAATAATTGGTATTCGCCAAACACTCTTCAATAATCATGCGGTAGATACTGCTGGCACTTCGCCAATCACCCTGACCGGAAAACTCTTCAGCCGCGCCGCAAAGCGACTTGACGGTCAATTCCGCACCGGGACGTCCCCATTCACGCTGCTTTCTAAGTGCCTGGCGGAGTTCTTTGCGATACGATTTTGTGTCCAGTGGTGTTTCAGATGTAACTTCATGAGGAATGGGTCGCTCAATAAGACTCTTTAGGTCGGGGTAGCGTTTCACCATTTGCCGGATAAGCGCAATCAACTCGCTTTTATCGCGGCTTTCAAGCACATCCGCCAGAGGTACTCGTTCTTCAAAACTATTAGGTGAATTCAGGTAGGTTAGAAGCAACGCAACAACATGCTTGCAATCACCTCCAAAATCATAGAGGCATGTACAAGCTGTGTCGATGATACCCTCGCCTGTGATCGTTGCCTGCACCTGGTAAGGGTCCGGTTGGCTTCCAGCCTCGCACATCCCTTCAATGACATTCCCGCGCAAAGCGGTTTCAGAAATGTCTTTATTTAGATAAATGCTTTCACCACGCGCATAGGTCTTTGGTGCCGCACGTTCGCGTATTTGACTGAGGGTAATATGCGGGCGTGACATAGTTTCTCCGCTTAATATTTCCAGTGAGTGATTAAGCGGAAATTGTAACGTAAACTTTGTACTTTAGTCGCTCTTATTGATCTGTCGTTCACGCATCAGCGCCGCCGTATCAACGGCCAGCGCGTCGCTGCTTTGGGATAAATGCTCGACCACATGATATTGGTCAGCTTCGCTGCGATTCTGGCTCAACTTATACTTACCCTCGACACGGGTAATAATCATCTCAAAACCGACCACGCCACCGATCAAACGCCGCACATGTTCCTCGGCAGATTGCATCGGCCACGGCTGTTCATAACTGCCCTCATGCGCTTGTACCAATTGGTCAAGCATCGCGTAAATCACTTCCGGATCTTCAACCACACGTGGAACACCATAAGCGTGAACAGCGGTGTAATTCCAGGTCGGCACGTTAACAGTTGGTTTCTCGTACCATGACGGCGAGACG
Source organism: Aggregatilineales bacterium (assembly GCA_044226325.1). Lineage (GTDB taxonomy): Bacteria > Chloroflexota > Anaerolineae > Aggregatilineales > Phototrophicaceae > CFX2. Next base: position 166,780 of record JBGAHG010000016.1, on the reverse strand, counting down.
TAAGCATGTGGCCCTGTAAAAATGACCAATGCTTCCCGTCCATCGGTAAAAGTCTTCCATTGGAGGTTGGTGCGCGCGAGGTGGGCGATGAGGGTACCGTGTTCGCCGCGTGTGGTATCTAACATGAACGGCAGATGCGAAGCGGTGATTTCCCCTTCGTGGCTGGTCACCAGCCCTGCAAAATTATAGTGCTGCATAAACGCCGTGAGTTCAGCCGGATCGTTCATCTCGAAATGCTTAGGAATGTACAAATCTATTGCCCTCGCACACTTACTAATGATTTTTCAAGATTAGGGGAACTGCGGACACGTGGATAGAGCCAGCTAGGCCAATGGATTCTGGCTGGGCGTACCCGGTTTACGCGGATAAGCCGAGGGCGTAAAGGCGATCTTTTGAATAGTCACGAGGTAATGAGTGTCCGCCACCCCGGGGAGTTCAAGCGATTTGATACTTTCGAGCTTACCACCTAGCAGAGTCAGCGCACGTTTGGCATCGGTGGTTTCGGTGGCTGCCGTATCGCCTTTCATGGCTACGCAGCGTCCATTGAGCTTCGCCAGGGGCAGCATATACTCGACCAGCACTGGCATCCGCGCCACCGAACGCGCCACCACTACATCATAGTGGTTACGATGTTCGCGCATTTGCCCCGCGTCTTCGGCCCGCGCATTCAACGTATCTACACCTTTCAGACCGAGTGTATCGATGACGTGCTTCAGAAACGTGATTTTTTTGCCTGTCGCTTCCATCAAGGTGACGTTCAACTGTGGAAAAGCTATTTTGAGCGGCAAACCGGGGAAACCTGCACCCGTTCCGATATCGATCCAGCGCATGTTGTTAAAGGGTTTGACAGCCAACACCACCGACAGCGAGTCGAGAAAATGCCGCACTTGTACGGCTTCCGGCTCGACAATCGCCGTCAGATTCATGTGTTGGCTCCAGTCAGCTAGTTCGCGCGCATAGGTATCCAACTGGGCCACTTGTTCTGACGACAGTGTAATCTGGAAAAGGGCAGCTGCCTGTTCAGCGAGGGTTTGCATAGTTTTAACCGGAATGAAAACGAATCGAAGATCGAGCCATCTTAGGGGCAAACCTTAGCCTGCCCCTATCATTCAGCTTCTAAATAGTATCCCTAACGAACACTGTAAATATTGTTGTAGACCGCATCGGCGTTATTCGGGTTGCGATCAACCGTAAACAAGCAACCTGCATCCTGTTCCAGTGTATTTGTGCCGGGGCCAAACTTCTTGAAACCATCAAAAGTCTGGTCGGACCATGTGAGTTTGTATTCCACACCGTATTGACCGGGTTTCAAGTTACCAATGTTGGCTGTGTAGAACACCCAATTATTGCCACCGCGTACTTGGATGTCACTGGTCGCGACGTTAATCAAGGGCGCGCGGTTCAGCTTAACATCATATTGTGCCTTGCTGATGTGGTCCTGCACCTGCGCGGCGGTCTTGGCATACCATGACCAGAAAATCGTGATGTTGTCATTATCGTAGACAACACCGGGCGCGGCAGCTGGCAGGAAATTATTGCACTCGGCAAAAATCACACCAGGGGTCGATGAACGCTCTGGATTCGCGAATTTACGGGCGCCAATCACCACTGCGCCTTCAGGAGCAAGCGGCACGGCCGTATTAATAAAGCCGCCGAAAGGTGAACGGATGCGAACGCCGCTAGAACCGGTTGTCGTGGCTGCTCCAGCGCCGCCACCCGTATCAATGCTGGAAGCGACGGGGTTTTGGGCGTTGTTACACCCGTCCTGAACATCATCCACCTTAAACGTATCACCGGAAGGTGTATTCGGTGCGCTTTCACGGGCGATATAAACTTTTACGCTGCCGGTGCCGCCTGCTGCGACTGTTCCACCCGTATAGGGAACGGCCTCGCTAAAGGCATATGTGCCGCTGACCTGTACGCGCCGTAAATTCGTTAGCGCCGTGCCTGTGGCCTGTGGGCCGGAATATACCTGATAATAAACGTCAAAATTCGGTTCCATCGTGCCGCTTAAATTCACAACTGCCTGATTTTCACAAATCACGGCGAAAATCGTCACGCTGGAATTAAACTGCGTAGACGTCGTGTTACTGGGTTTAGGCGTAGCAGTCGCGCTCTGCGCCAAACTGGTACCCATGCTCAAACTCATCATCATGATGAGCGCCAGCACCGTGACCAGCATGAGGATAATCTTTTTCATACCCACCTCCTCAGATCATCTTTGTTAAGACAGATGTCGATCATACCGCAAAATAGGGTAAAACTCAGCCCTGAAATAAGTCCGGTGGGTAAGCGTCAGATTTCGAGTTATCGTCAATCTTTATTGCGCCGCGAGAAAACCCAGCACAGCTTTGTTGAACTCGGCTGGTTTCTCCATGTTAGGCACATGGGCCGCATCGCTGATAATGACTTTCTTAGCATGAGGGATAGCAGCTTGCATCACGTCGGCGGCTCTCACGATTTCGGAATTATCCAACGCACCTGCGATAACCAATGTTGGCACGTTGATGCTGCCTAAACGTCGCGCAGCAGGAGGATCAAGTGGCTTCAACGGCTGCATATCGGCCTTCATAAATGTGCCGTTTTCAACGGGTATCCTGTTCATACGGGCGGCATGTTTACGCACATCTCCATTCACTTGATCCGCGCGGCGATGTGGCCCATCCACCCATACCCGAATTTGTAGTTCGCTTTCGCGTTTCAGATCGCCTTTTTGGGCAGCTTCCATCATCTGCATCAATTCTTCCGGCGGCTTGCCCTGCATCTGGAAGCCACTCGGTACAGCTGACACCGCAATCAGCGATACAACGCGTTCGGGATGTTCCAGTGTGTAATCGATGACGATTTCGCCACCCATTGAGCAGCCAAGCAAATGCGTTTTCTCAACCTTCAGCTGGTCGAGCAACTTGTACAAATCATCGCGGCGTACAATCGGGGTATCCAGGTTAGAGGATTTACCGTAGCCGCGCATATCGTAGCGGATGACGCGATACTGTTCTGCAAACGGTTTCCATTGGTCATCCCACATGCCGCTGTCCACAAAACCCGCATGAGACAATACCAGCGTCTCACCCTCGCCCGCCATTTCATAGTAGATTTTACCGTCCTTGAGGTCGACAATGCCTGTTTCCGTTTTCATGGGTTTCTCCTCTTGTTTTGCTAACCTATTCGCATGTTAAACTACATCGGGTGACACCTTATGTCACCCAAGCCGCCTCATCGAAAAACGTTCACTTTTCCCTCATTTCGAGCCATTAGTGTAAATAAATGATGAGGAAGCAATCGAAAAGGAAAACCTATGCGCGCAGATCGCTTATTAGCATTGGTCATGCACTTGCAAGCACACGGTAAGACCACTGCACAGAATCTTGCCGGGAAGTTGGGCGTTTCCAGGCGCACCATCTTGCGTGATATTGATGCCTTATCAACAGCCGGCATCCCTATTTATACCGATGGGGGTCATGGAGGCGGTGTGGCGCTGGATGAGAATTACCGGGTGACGCTGACCGGGTTGAAAGAATCGGAAATTCGCAGCCTATTCATCTCAACCAATAATCAACTGCTTCAGGATGTTGGGTTAGGTGCGGCGGCTGAAAGTAGTTTGCTCAAACTCTCGGCAGCGCTGCCAGCGGCCCACCAACCTTCGGTCGAATTCATCCGACAGCGCATCCATATTGATCCGATGTGGTGGTGGCATGATTCACAGCCCTTACCCTTTTGGGACGATCTGCAAAAAGCGATTTACGAGGATTATTGCATCCAAGTCGTCTATGAAAACTATGATGGCTCAATCGGTGAACGTCTATTAGAACCTTACAGCCTGGTGGCGAAATCCAGCTTCTGGTACCTCATCGCCAAACGCACTGGTGAGTTCCGTACTTACCGCGTCTCACGCATTCACAGTGTCACGGTATTGGACGAACATTTCCAACGCAACACAGATTTTGATCTAGCGAATCATTGGCAAGCACATCTCCAGGAATTCACCGACGCGCTTACGGAGTATGCATTCACCCTCCGCATTCACGAAAGCCGACTCAACTTCGTCAAATGGCTCACACCCGGACGCTTTCAAATCACCTCGACACCGGACGAAACGGGCTGGCTCACCGCGTACATGCACATGGAGTCGATGATCCTCGCGAAGATGCTGGTATTCGGCCTTGGCAAAGATGCCGTTGTTATTGATCCGCCTGAATTGCGTAGCGCTGTTACTGAAGCAGCCCGCGACATTTTAGGGATCGAAACCGAGTAAGGTAGACAAACATGAAGACCTCATTTTAGCCTTTAGTGTGATCCGGCACTTCTTCAGCTAGCCGTGTGACTCTCGTAAATGCGATACGCAGCGGCTCACTGAGATGCAGCGCAGCAACTTCAGCAGGCACATCCAATACATCTTTTAAGGCTGCTTTCTGGCTGCCGCGCGTCGCATAAAACAGGTACGACAGACGAAATAACCAAATCGCCTGCTCGACATCTGCCACCCACCGGATGTAAAAGGTGATCCAACCCGTTTCTGGCAGCAAGTGATGGGGCTCAACGCGGTTTTCGACCAGGAGTTGGCTGCGAATTTTAGAGTTGAATGGAATATCGACCATCCCGTTAAGATGAATATGACCGATTTCCACCGTGCCAAGGTTAAATTCCAAACCGCCAAATCGGTGCGGGTTCACCGTCATCCCCGGCCATGCCGCGATCGTTTTCTTGATATGTTCAATCTTTTCACGCATGTTACTTCCTTTAAAACTCGTCCATCATATCTAGTTTCCGCCGAATTCAGTCTCCATTCACCGTCATTCCGACCAGAATGATGCTGTACAAATGTTCATCTAACGCGCTTTCCAAGTCCTTAACATGCTGCTAACATGGAGTGATTGCAATTTATCGTAGAAGTCGGTTATAGTTTTGCCCCAACCTATAACCCAATAGAAACATTTGGACAAATCGATTATGTCACCATCCGCTGAGGAAATCCCACTGCCGGAGTTGAATCCTCAAACCTATTTCAACCGTGAACTATCGTGGATCGAATTCAATCGCCGTGTTTTGGCGATGGCTCAAGACGACTCTGTGCCTTTACTGGAGCGCGTAAAATTTCTCGCCATTTTCAGTAACAATCTTGATGAATTTTACATGGTACGGGTCGCCTCGGTTCATGACAAAGCCAAAGCGCTGATTCCATCAGCCCGCCCCGATGGTTATCAAGCAGGGCCTCTGTTAGCCGAGATTCGCAATCACGTTATTGAATTGGTCGCGCAGCAGCGGACGACTATGCGCGAAGTCTTTGCAAAAATGGCCGAGCAAAACATTCGTGTTATCGAAATTAGCCAGCTTGAACCCCAACACCGCGACGTCATTCGTGAGTACTTTCACAGCGAAATTTTCCCGGTGTTGACTCCGCTGGCAGTCGATCATGTCCATCCTTTCCCCTTCATTTCAAACCTTAGCCTGAATCTGGCAGTCTGGCTCAAGCGTACTAATGGGCATGGTAATCAGGACACCGAATTTGTGCGCCTCAAAGTGCCTGAAGCCCTGCCGCGTCTGGTTGATATTGGTAAAGTCCTGCGCCGTTATGCGAATGACTCGTCCATGAAAGACAGTTTCCTGTGGATGGAAGATGTCATTTCGGATAATCTCGATTCGCTCTTTCCGGGGATGCGCGTGTTGGAACAATATCCCTTCCGCGTCACACGTGATGCTGACGTTGATTACGAGCAGGAAGACGAAGATATTGGCAGTATGAGTGCACTCATCGAAGAGAGCCTCAAAGAGCGGCGCTTCGGTTCAGTGGTGCGCCTCAGCGTACCGGATAACATTAGTGATCGTACCCTCAATCAGCTCATTAAACAGTTGGGCGTCGAACCTGAACGCGACGTCTATCTGATTGATGGGGCACTGGGTGCCAGCAGCTTATTCGAACTATCGAGTGTTGATCGCCCTGAATTGAAATACCCGCTTTTCTTGCCCCGCTTACCGGAACATCTCGGAGAACATGATATATTCAGCGCGATCCGCAAAGGCGATATTCTCTTACATCACCCGTATGACTCGTTTGTGCCAGTAGAGGCGTTTTTCCGCGCGGCAGCCCGTGACCCTGATACGCTGGCTATCAAAGCCACCCTCTACCGGGTCGGTAAAAACTCACCGATTGTCGAAGCCCTGCTGGAAGCCCGTGATAATGACAAGCAGGTTGCGGTACTGGTCGAACTCAAAGCCCGCTTTGACGAGGAAAACAATCTTGAGTGGGCGCGCCAACTGGAACACAAAGGTGTTCACGTGACCTATGGGGTGGAAGAATTACCTGTCAAAACCCACGCTAAAGTGGCTCTCGTCGTCCGGCGGGAAGCGGATGGCGTTCGCAGGTATATCCATCTTGGCACCGGCAATTACAACGCTGGAACAGCGCGTTTATATACTGATCTCGGCCTCTTAACCTGCAACAACGAAATCGCTGATGACGTTTCCAAGCTGTTTAACCGCCTCACCGGCTATGCACCTGCCACCACCTACAATCGTTTACTGGTCGCGCCGGAGCATCTCCATGCAGGCATCATTGCGCTCATCGACAATGAGATTGCCGCTGCTCGGGCTGGCAAAGAAGCGCGACTGATCTTTAAAATGAACCAGCTTGAAGAAGATGTGGTCATCCAAAAATTGTATCAGGCGTCACAGGCAGGCGTGCGAGTTGAACTTATTGTACGTGGGCTTTCCTGCCTCGTTCCCGGTATACCCGGTGTCAGCGAGAATATCCGCCTTCACAGCCACATCGGGCGCTTTTTGGAACACAGCCGCATTTTCTACTTCCAAAATGCACCAACAGCCAAGCGACTTTATTTGGGCAGCGCTGATCTCATGCGGCGCAATCTGCTTAACCGTGTGGAAGTGGTTTTCCCGGTACTTGAAGCGCGGCTCCAAAAATCTGTCATGCGGATACTTGCCACCTACTTACAAGATAACCAGCTTGCATGGCAGATGCATTCTGATGGTACATATGAACGGGTCGAGCCCAAAAAGCGCGAAGAACCGCTTAATAGTCAGGCCGTTTTTATGGAAGATAGTTTTGGCGTTCAATCCATGCCGTAGATTTTTTACGTTAATACATATAGAACCTAATCGAATAGATTTTAATCACATGTGGACAAATTGTTAAAAGCGTGACACAATCTGCACTTCGTAATAAATAAATAACTTAAGTTATAAGTTTGCACTCCGATTTCTGAAAATTATTGCTCTAAAATAATGCCTTCATAGTGAGTGTATATTTTGTTGATGTGGTTGTAGCCTGCTCGTCAGGTTTTTTTATACGCACTGGTGAAGGTGAACTATGTCTCAGGAGAGTTCTGCTCAAACCCCGATTGAACTATGCGTCATCGAAGGCGATGGTATTGGTCGTGAGGTCATCCCTGCTGCTGTCGAAGTATTAAAGATCGTCGCGCCGGATGTCATCATCCGCCCCATGGAAGCCGGTTGGGGTTATTTCCAAAAGCACAAAACCCCGCTCCCCGATGAAACTGTTCAAGTTGCACGCGAATGTAAAGCCATTCTGTTTGGCGCGGTGTCCTCGCCTGCTTATCCGGTGGAAGGTTATTTTTCACCGATCGTCCGGCTGCGGCGTACATTACAGGCCTTCGCCAACCTGCGCCCCGCCCAACATCTGCCTGTTCCTACTTCGCGTGAAGGCGTGGACATGTTGATCGTGCGCGAAAACACGGAAGATCTATACATCGGTCACGAACATACCGAGGATGAAGGCCAAACCGGTATCGCCGAAAAGGTTATCACGCGTGATGCGACTGAGCGTGTCACCCGTCTCACCTACGAACTAGTACGGCGTATCGGGCGCAAGAAAGTCACGATTGTTCACAAGGCCAACGTCCTTAGCCAATCTGACGGACTGTTTCGCCGTGTGGCGCTGGAAGTGGCCGCTAACTATCCCGAGATCATTACCGATGAACTGTATGTCGATACAGCTGCCTACTGGATGGTCAAAGAGCCAACACGCTTTGACGTGATCCTGACACCCAATCTTTACGGCGATATTCTTTCGGATATGGCTGCGGCATGGGGGGGTGGCATGGGTCTGGCACCATCGCTCAGCCTCGGTGAAAATGTCGCGCTGGCTGAACCCGTACATGGTAGTGCGCCAGATATTGCGGGTAAAGGCATCGCTAACCCGACAGCCTCTATGTTGAGCGTGGCGATGCTGCTGCGCCTCTACTGGAATCGTTTGGAAGCGGCAGATAAGATTGAACAGGCCGTCCGTAAAACCCTGTCCGAAGGGGATTACACAATGGATATTTATACCGAAGGTGCAATCTCCACTGAGGATTTCACCAAACGTGTTTGCAGTCACTTGAGTTAAATTTATAACAAATTGTTTCAAGGCGCGGGTTAATTCTGCGCCTTTTTGATTCCTATCGAACCTGGTTTCTCCTTACAGCAATTACAAAATAGTAGCAAAAAGGTTTAAATTTACAAACTATTCATGAAACCCTCAACACTTTAATGATTCTTTTACTCGAAGCGATGATACGATAATGACAGTTTAGTATCCGATTTAGTATTTATTCCCTATTGGCAACGCATTGAAGACCTTCAATTCGTAAGTTGGGAGAAAGAGGTCCGCGAGGATCATGAAGCAGACTATATTGATTGTTGACGACGAAACCAGCTTCCTCGACATATTGCAAATAATTTTGCAACGGGCCGGATACAAGACGGTTGTAACCACTAATGGCAAAGAAGGGTTGAGCATGGTGTATGAACACCGACCCAGCCTGGTGGTACTCGACGATATGCTGCCGGGAATTAGCGGCGGTGATATTTGTATGACGCTCAAGAATGACCCGAGCGTGAGCCATATCCCCGTGATTCTTTACAGTGCTGGCCCACGCGTACGTGAGCGTGAATTTATCCGCCAGATTGGTGCGAACGCAACCATGAGCAAGCCCTTCAAGCCAAAAGATGTCGTGACGATGGTCGCGAACTGCCTGGGTACTGCATCTGTGGCTGCGGCTGTATAAAGCGCCGGGGTACTGTCTGAGAAAGAAATTGATCAGACACAAGTTGAGGTTTCAAGACCTTCTGACATTAGAAGGTCTTTTCGTTTTCGTAAAAACCCGTGTGTTATTAAAAATTATGAACGATGGACGCCGCTTCATCCACAACTTCGGCGAACAACTGGTTCATCAAATTGTCTTCGACCTGATACGGTCCGCCAAAACTACCGTCCCCAATTTGTTGTCGGGTGGCATAAATATCGTTGTCATCACCAAGACGTTCCACCCATTCTTTGATTTCTTCGGGTGACTCGGCCACGCGGTTGAAGGGGAAATTCTCGCCCCAATTGGCATGATTTAAGCGAAGGTTGTGACGCTCGCTGAAAGTGCGTACTGCTTTTTCTTTCCACCAGTTGTACCAAACGACATTCAGGTCTTCATCTTTCTCGTGGATTTCATGGAGGAAAGCAGGCATCTGATTGCCACCGTGACCGTTCAAGAAAAAGAAGCGGCGGAAACCCTGATGAAGCAGGCATTCAAAGATTTCCAAAATGACGGTACTGAGCGTGTTCTGAGTGAGGCTGATGGTACCGGGGAAAGCAGCAAAATAACGACTGTAACCAAAGTTGAGCGGCGGGGCGATTAACACTTTCTCTCGTTCGGCAACAGCATCAGCAATTTTGGCAGGAATAATAATATCGGTCAATAAGCTTAAGTAGGCGTGCTGTTCGGTTGCACCGGTAATAATGATAATACGGTCGTCTTTTTCCAGATACGCCTCGACGTCCATCCAATTTAAGTCTTCAAGTCGCATAATCGCCTCTTAGAGTACCCCAAGATTAATTGCTGTGTCGTTCGCTTGTGTGGAGATAGTATACACAAAATAACGAAACACCAACATCAACTGATGAGTATCAGACGATACAAAATACGGTTGAGTGAGCAAGAACTCCAAGCTCAATCCAAAGGAATTTACCTGCTGAGGCGCAGAAAGGGCGATTGGTGCATTCCCATGATCGAGTTATGCAGTTGTACGGCCTGCCAGCAATTTAGCGTTGAAACAATGGCACGACTTCAGCAAAGATAAAGCTGAGTATGAGGATGGTTAAAAGGATGACAATGAAGATGCGGGTGCGCGTCCAAAAAGGCTGGCGTATATTGCCCACCCGCCCCATCGTCAGACGATCATAATCCACAGGAGACTCTTCACCGAAGTCTTCTACATCACGGTCATCAGGATATTCATCTTCGTCAATCCAATCGGCGCTGCGTTTACTCATGGGCTTTCACTCCTTTGTGGATTACGAACGCGAAGGGCGAGAACCAGACTCCATACCCCAATCATAACATCCAATAGTTGGTCGGCGCGTAAACCATCAATGATATAGGTATGGTCGGCACGGTAGAAACCGATGATAAACATGCCCACGCTAAGGAAGGTCAACAACCACCAGAAGCGCCGTACCTTAAGCGAGATCGTGGAGCGTCTGCGCGTCCAGAGCATCGAAATCAGTAGAAGCAGGAAGCCCAGCAAACATAAGACGATGCCGAAGTAAGGGGTGTTATAACGCGGGGCGACGATGCCAAAGACATCGACCAGTTCGGAGGTCATCCAGCGGGGATAGTTGGCGAGGCTGTCGACTTCTTTGCCGTAGCCGCAGCCAGCCGCTAAACAACCAATCCACGCGCCCAGGCCGATCAATAGGAGGGCAACGGTGAGTGGGGCTACCAGTGCATTGAAGGATGCCCGCACCGCGTTCGGTTCAATGCGACGATAACGAACTCGTAAGCCCGCGATGATGCGCTGGAGCCACAGTACCAATGCCATGCCGAGCAATCCACCGAGCAGTGCGCCATGCCAATCCAGGCCGCCCGCACCGATCACCCAAATTTCAGCCTGATTATCAGTGAAGTAGTCCCAGTTGAGGGCGACGTGAAAGACCCGCGCTCCAATGATGCCCACTATCAACGCACCTAGATAGACATCGAAATTCCGCAGGGAGGCCGGCTGAGCATAGAAGGCGGTGACGAGGCTAAGGAGGATAGCGATGCCAATGGCGAGGCGGAAGGTGGGGATGCTCCAGAACAAGAGTTGGGTGTATTGGGCGAGCAAATGGCAATCTCCTTGTTGGGGAGGATTGTATCATGGGTGTGGAAAGAAGTGCTGAGTGCTGAATATGCGATCAGGTATAGGCGCGTACATGTGATTTGGAAGGCAGTTTTTGTCGGTAGTGTCAATTGGTCTTTGGCGATTGGCTTTTAGCCAGGGCAGGTTCTCCAGTAATTGGCAAATTCGGCAGCAAAAGCGGCAAAAGCAGCAATGGCATTTTTGCTAATATTGCCAATTATTATCCGTGGCTCACGCGCTTGTCTGAGGGAAAAAACGGCGTATAAGCGGCCAAAATTCTGGCAAATCTGGCAATGAGGACTGCCGCCGCCAACCTCGCCAATAATCGTGTTTTTCAGGCAGCGTATCGAGCCGATGTTAAGTTGCGGAGGGAAATACCCCTAACCCGAACCCACATCAGCTACCTTCGCAGGCTCATTCGCTGATAGCCCGTAGTAACATCCATAGGAGGCTTCGCACAGGGAAGGGAGCAATACAGGTTGTAGAAATATAATATTCGATGTGTTGGGGGAATGGGTTACCATTTGGAAGACCATTTTGTAACTCTATCGGGGCGTTGGCGCTAACGGTTTTGAGGGAGCGGGATTGTTAAGACAGTTGGCAGATTGTTGGAAAATCATTTGTCGGGTTAACCGAAAGTAAACCTAGAGAATAATAATTTGGATGCAAAAAATTATGTTTATGATGAAAGGCAAATTAACCCCGAAAGTTCAGTGATTTAGATCAGACTCTACCCTACGAATGCAGTTTTGGACGTTGGTGGGCTAGATGCGCTGGGTGAGTTCGACGCGGTTGCCGAAGGGGTCGCGGAATTCGAAGCGGTCATAACCGGGAATGGGAATTTGCTCCTCAATGGACAGGCCAGCCGATTTGATGACCTCGCGCCAGTGGTTGAGGTTATCCACGCGATAGGCGACATGGCTTTTGGTGGTGCGGCGGTCGAAGCCCTCTTCAGTGCCGACATGCAGCGCACGATCTCCAACTTGCAGCCAAAAGCCGCCGCGTCCTTGCAGGCTTTCGGGCTTAGGGATTTCGGGCAAGCCGAGTATGCCGCAGTAAAAAGCGCGTCCAGCTTCCTCCGTGCCTTTGGGAATGGTGATTTGTACGTGGTCAATTTGTAAAATCATGATGCTGTAGATTCCTCCGATGGGTTATCAATTTTGCAGCCTCGCATATGGCATATTTTTTGATTAAAAATTCCTCAATTATCACGCGAAATTTCTCATGCAATTCTGACACTTTTCCGGCTATAATTAGAACAGATGTACCGGATTAAGCAGGAGTACATATGAAGCCGAAGAACATCAAGAATTTACAGGGTCGGGCACGCAATTTAAAGGCCCATATCATTAATCGTAATCTGATTGTGGTGGAAAGCACAACGACGCCCACGGCCAACCATGTTGTCACGGTTGAATACGATTCAGAAGGGACGATCCATACCCGCTGTACCTGCCCCTGGGCCATGAACGGCGGTATCGCCTGCGCGCATACGCTGGCAGCTCTGGAAGCATTGGCGGCAAAGCGCGGTCGGGCATTGAGCTTCTGGGAAAGCCTGGACGAAGCCCGACGACAGAAACACCGCACCTTCTTCCTCGCAGGCCGCCGGTCAGACGAGGGGTTATGGATTACCAGCCGACGCGGCTTACTGGCCTCAGGCTGATTTTTCCAACCCCGATTTGAGCGCCGCCAGAATGCGCTGGCTTTCGGCGGCGATCCCCGGCAGCAACCTCGATTGCAGCAGCGTCATCAGGCCGCTGCCCTGCACTGTGACATCGCGCGTTAGGTTCGTGCCTCCGGCGTTCGGCATCAACTGATAGGCCATAGTAACTTCCAGCCCTGCCAGCGCCAGCCCAAACAGCTTGATTTGCGTCACCTGATGAAAGGTGATGAGCTGCGGTGGTTGGTAGGCTGTGACTTGCCCGTACATGGTCGAGCGCGTGCCTTTATCCACATAGGTTGATCCCATATGGACTGGATTGTCAGACACCTGCATGACGGACTTATACATGCCGGACGGTGGCAGCCATTGATCGTAGTGGGCAAAATCGGCAATACGGTCAAAAATCGCTTGCGGAGGCGCATTGATGGCGGTGGTAAAGTGCAGGGTGGACATAGGTGGTTATTCCCCAATAATTAGGTAACCTGTACTGGACATTATACACTGGTGAGCGTGCTAAAATGCAGCAGGATGAACGCCTATCTGGGGACAGGAGCAAGTCATGGTGACGATCAAGCGGCTGAGCGCGGATGATGCAGAGAATATGCTGGCCCATCTGATTGACCTACTGCGAGATATTGTTAATCGCGGCGCGTCCATCGGGTTTTTGCCGCCGATGACGGCTGGTACCGCGTGGGAATATTGGGAAAAGGTTATCGCAGACGTGACAGTCGGATCACGGGTGCTGCTGGTTGCAGAAGTCGATGGCGAAGTGGCCGGTAGTGTGCAATTAGCGCTCGAAATGCGGGCCAACGGGGCGCACAGGGCCGAGGTGCAAAAGCTGATGGTTCACCCCCGTTTCCGTAAGCAGGGATTGGGTGGACTGTTGATGCAAGCCGTTGAGGCGGCAGCGCAAGAAGCCGGTCGGACGCTGCTGGTGCTGGATACGCGCAAGGGTGACACCGCCGAACGTTTGTATCGCAAGCTGAATTATCACGAGGTGGGTGTCATTCCGGGGTACGCGTTGAATGGTAAAGGTGGCGCGGACAGTACCGTTATTTTTTACAAGACCTTGTGACTATCATCATTGCTAGCTGCTGTCGTGCTGTGTCCTCACCCTAAATCCCCTATCGGTTTCATGTTTACGACACGACAGTTTTGGTCGATTGAGGGAAAAACGGAAGGCTCTGAGAGCCTTCCCTACGGGAGAAAAACGCATTAGACTGTAAAAGTGTCGTCTCGTGAAATTTCATGCGAGAGGGGACTTCAAAACCGTACATTTTGTGTCGGTCAAAAGATATGTGTCAGGTTTTGGTTTCCATGCGAAAAAGGGTGTCCAGTTCGGCGGCAGAGGTAACAGTGACATCCAAATCCTTGAGAAGACCGTTAGATAAGCCGTAGACCCATCCATGTACAGAGAGTTCTTGCCCACGCCGCCACGCGCCCTGTACGATGGTGGTGTGACAGACATTCCGCACCTGCTCTTTGATATTCACTTCGCAAAAAAGATTCAAGCGCTGCTGGTCGTCGACGATACTGTCCAGAGGGGCTTCGTAACGCTGATAAATATCCTTCAGATGACGCAGCCAATTATCGATCAAGCCGAACTCTTTGTGCTGCATGGCAGCCGCCACACCGCCACAGCCATAATGTCCGCAAACGATGATGTGTTTGACCGCCAGGACTTCGACCGCATATTGGATGACCGAAAGGCAGTTGAGGTCACTGTGGACGACTACATTGGCGACATTACGATGCACGAAGACTTCACCGGGCATGAGTCCCATGATTTCGTTGGCCGGTACGCGGCTGTCGGCACAGCCAATCCATAGATATTGTGGTGACTGCTGGGCGGCCAGCTTTTGGAAGAACTGCGGGTCTTCCCGCTGCATTTGTTCAGCCCAGGCGCGGTTGTTATCGAAAATATGCTTAAGGACGCGCAATTGATTCTCCTTGAAATTCCGAAATAGCGATCAACGCTGCATCTCTTTGACAATGCTAAAGACATACTGGCAGTATTCATTGTCTTTGATGTTTCGCAATTGAAGTTGATGCGGCTGTATAAAACCCATACGCAGCGCGATCTCCTCCAAACAGGCGATTTTCAATCCCTGCCGCGCCTCAACAGCCTGTACGAACATCGAGGCCTGCAACAGTGATTCATGGGTTCCCGCATCCAGCCAGGCCACACCCCGTCCAAATTCGGCAACGCTGAGCTGACCCGCCTTTAGATAAGCGTTATTTACATCGGTTATTTCTAACTCGTTGCGTGCTGAGGGCTGAATGTGTTTGGTGATTTCGACCACCGTGTTGTCGTAAAAGTAAATCCCGGTGACGGCAAAGTTGGAGCGCGGCTGTTTGGGCTTTTCTTCGATGCTCAGAACTTTATTGGATTTATCAAACTCGACCACACCATAGCGCTCGGGGTCTTTCACCTGATAGGCAAAAACAACAGCCCCCTCTTGTATCTTAGCCGCCTGCTGCAAACGCTCTGAAATACCATATCCGTAAAAAATATTGTCGCCCAAAATCAAACACACGGTATCACTGCCAATAAATTCTTCACCTAACAGAAAAGCATCAGCAATCCCACGCGGCTCGGTCTGGGCAACATACTGAATATCAATGCCCCATTGTTTTCCATCTTTCAAAAGGCCTTGAAAGACAGGCAGCGCCGCGGGCGTACTAATGAGCAAAATATCGCGGATGCCTGCTAACATCAGCATCGACAACGAGTAATAAATCATCGGTTTGTCGTACACAGGCAATAACTGCTTGCTCATCACTTCGGTCAGCGGATATAAACGCGTCCCATGTCCACCTGCTAAAACGATACCCTTCATCGGTTTTCGCCTCATCTATTCTGGTTTTAAGACTTTAAATCAAATTGGCCTATTTTCCCACAGTAAAATTGGGTGGTGGCTGCATTATATCGCCCTTAAATAGCTTTGTCCGGCAGGCAGCATATGGTGGTTTGTGCCGCAGAAGGCTAAAAGGGGATTTACAAATTGGAATGGTATTTGGTCAGCGGATGAGGCAGTGTCATTTCTACGAAAGACGTACGGCTATTCGTTCTATCAGTAAAAAACTGCTCTACCATGTCATGTCGACGTAGATTGTGAAAAAGTCATGTGATGTAGGGAAAATAAAAGAGGCGAACCTGTACGGCTCGCCTCTCCTGCAATGTGATAATCCGGCTGTGATTAGACAGGTTCTTCGCGGACGATTTCGATCTTCACTTTAGCAAGGAAGGCCGCTGCCGCACCGACCGCTGCCAAAATGGGAGCGGCTACCGGAGCAGCCAACATGAAGACACCACCGACTGCCGCACCGGCGGTCAGCGTGAACTGCATGATTTCGTGTCCATCTTCGCCGCGAATGATGACCTTACGAACATTACCTTCCTTGATGAGTTCCTGCACCTTGCCGACCAATTCTTTGCCAGCAACTTCAAGTTGTTCGCTAAACGTCTTCACTTCGCCTTCAACGTTCTTGGGTTTCTCTTCGCTCATGATCTTATCTCCTTTTATTCAACCATCCCCAGGGGACAATCGCTTGTACTATACCTCTTTATACGACCTTTGCCATTGAAAAGTTGCAAAGTATTAGATGAATGTCATCCGACGGTCGTGTATACTGGCTTAACAAGAGATGAGGAAGCGTTTCGTGCAAGACTATGATCCGGCTAAACTGCGCGATGTATCAGTACCCTTGAGCGTCATTGCTTCGCAGGCGCTGGTGCCTGCTGTCGTATTGACCGTTGTGCCGCTGATACCCCATGTGTTGCTATGGGGTTTTCAAAGTGCATTTAACGCGCGTGATTATTTGCTGGGATTTGCGGCCTTTGTGGTGTTGATGGTGGCCCACGAGGCGGTTCACGCCATCGGCTGGATATTGTTCGCGGGTGTAGCGCCCGGGGATATCCGCTTCGGGATCGCGTGGAAAACACTCAGCCCCTATGCCCATTCAAGGGTAGCGATGCCAGCGGGTGGTTATCGGGTGGGTGTGGTGCTGCCGTTGATCATCACAGGCATTCTGCCGGTCGTTGTGGGAACGACGATGAATTTGGGATGGTTGACGGTCGCCGGAGCCATACTGGTTTCTGGCGCGGTGGGCGATCTATTTGTCTTGCGGGTGATTAAGGATATTCCAGCCGCCGCGCGGGTGATTGATCATCCAGAAAACGCGGGCTGCTATGTGGTCGAGGGGTAAGGTTGCGAGCCTGACCGAATTCCTGTACCGCGAATTGCGATGACAGCATATAATAAGGCATAACTAATTGGACTTCGGACAGGAGATGGGCGCATGAAGCGAAATCGCAGCGCATTAATTGTAGTGCTAATCGTGGTAACAATGATCATCGCATCTGTGCCGATGTTCACTGTTCAAGCTGATTATGGTGTCAACTGGCAAGGCACATTTTATAATCGGCCTGATCTCAGTGGTACGGGCGTCGGCCCCATTTCAATTCCATCCGGATTAAACTTCGCGTGGGGAGATGGTCCGCCCACTGTTCCCGGCGCAAGTATACCGCTCAGTGGTTGTGTGGCTGTAGCGCCTGCTTCACCCGGCACGGATGGTGGTAACTCACCGGGGTGCAACAATTACTTCTCGGCACGTTTTACATCAACACAAAATTTGACACCGGGGCAATACAATTTTGTCGTGTCTTCAGATGATGGTGTTCGACTATATGTAAACGGCGGCGTGGTTCTTGATAAATTCATCGGTCGCGCCCAAACGACTGATACCGTTCCCGTAACGATTACAACCTCACCGGTTAACCTGACTGTCGAGTACTTTGAAGGTTACGATCAAGCTAATCTTCAGGTGCAGTGGTTCCTGGTTTCGTCTACAGGGGCAACCCAGGTGTTTGGTACACCGGCTGTGGTGTCTACGGCTGTCCCGGCTGCTGCGATTACAATTGCCGGTGTGAAGGCCGAAGCACTGCGATCCGGCCCGTATCTGGGTGCGTCGTTCATTGGCGAAGTGGCTGCGGGTACACCCTTAAATCCACTTGCACGAAATAAAGATGAAGGTATCTACAACTGGTATCTGATTAATACCGGTACGAAAACCGGTTGGATTTCAGGTCGCTATGTGACTCTTACGGGCGACGTCAACGCCATACCGCTGCAAAGTACGATCTTCGAGCAGATTGACGGTGCGCCGGATGTCGGTGTACTGGCGGTGCCGCGCTCGGTGATGAACCTCAGAAAGCGACCGAGCATTCGATCCGCCAAACTGATGGAGATTGATTGGGGTGCAGAGACGGTTCTCATCGGACGCACTATTCAAGCCGGAAAGAACTTCTGGTTACAGGTGCGCTATAAGGGCCAGGTCGGCTGGATTTTCGCGCCGTACGTCAGCATCCGGGGTGATGTGAACGCTGTGCCCGTCCGGTAAAGGCAAATCAACACTTTCGAGGAGCATTGGAGGCTGCACAAGCCACCCTGCTCCTCGTTTTATGTAATCCCCCTTTTCGATGGATCAGCAGCATGTTAATGGTTTATTACTCCCCTCATGCCGAAAGCACCGACAACGCAGCCGGACGGGCATCCGGTCACGCGGACGTTCCCCTCAGTACAAAGGGAATGGAAATGGCGCGAGAACTGGGTGTGCATTACGCAGCTCAAAGGCTGGATGCCGTATTCTGTTCCGACCTACAACGCGCCTACACCACCAGCACAATCGCTTTCGCAGCACGTAATATCCCGATTTATCGTGATGCACGACTGCGCGAATTTGATTACGGCCAGCGCACCCAATGTCCACGCAGTGAATTAGCGCTTGAGTCGCATCTTACCGAGCCGTTTCCCGGTGGTGAGAGCATCACGACAGCGGTGGAGCGCGTGGGCGATTTTTTACGTGAGATCATCAGCGAGTACGATGGTAAGACCATCGCTGTCATCGGTCACGTGGCGACGAAATACGGACTGACCTATTGGTCGGGTGATGAATCGCTAGACGCCATCGTCAACGCCAATTGGGAATGGCGGGACATTCCGATCTGGCATTTTGAAATTGATAACCCGCTAAAACACACGCTATAAACGCCAATTTCCGTGAACTCAAAAAATCACGCTCAGCCTTTGAGGAGCGATTCGGCACCATCAATCCAGATTTCAGTTCCAGTGATGTGTTTGGAGGCATCCGAGGCGAGGAACAGTACCAATTCGCCTACATCTTCGGCCTTACCCGGTTTACCACCGGTCAGCGGCATCGAGCCTTCGGGATATTCAACCGGTATCATTATCTTCTCCACATTTCGTTTTTGGGTGTTGTCATCAATTTCACTTTCAATCGCGCCGGGGCAAATGACATTGACGCGCACACGATCCTTCGCCAGTTCGAGCGCCAACATTTTCGCCATCGCGACCTGTGCCGCTTTGGTCGATGAATAGGCGGTAGCACCGGTATTGCTAAATATGCGTGTGCCATTGACTGATGAGGTGACGATTACCGAACCGCCCTGCTTTTTGAGGTAGGGCGCGGCATATTTGATGGTATAAAAAGTCCCATTCAGATTGATGTTAATGGTTTGCTGCCATTCTTCAGGCGTCAGCTCTTCGATGGGTGCCCAGACACCGTTAATCCCGGCATTGGCAAAGACGATATCGAGCCGATTCCACTGGTCTACGATCTCAGCAACAGCCTTTTCCATATGGTCGGGTCTGGAAATATCCCCTTCGACAAAAATGGCCTTACCATTCTTTTTATTGATCTGATCAACCACTGCCTGGGCTTCATCTCTGGTGCGCCCGACGATGGCTACCTTCGCTCCCTCACGCGCCAGAATACGGGCCGCCGCCTCACCTAAGCCTGATCCGCCGCCCGTTACAAGCGCCACTTTATTTTTAAGCGTCATTAGATGCTCCTTGTCATTTTTCGAGATAAAGCTGATTATGAGGGTCGTCCTAAAAGTGGACATGAGCCAATAGGATGAACCGCAATTAGGTAGGAAGCGTTCGTTAAATGCAACTGACGCGATAAATTTGGGTGCTACCTGAATTCTATTCAGCCATTAGCCGAAGTGGCTTCACTATTGGTATTGGTACTCATGTCACGCTTGCGTTATACTAAACAAAATATCATTATTTGTTCAATATGTTCAAAAAAGGAAATCTCATTGCCTGACAGTGACATACGCCAGGAGGAAATCCTGAAAGCGGCCGCCGATGTGATAATACGTCTTGGATACGACAAGACTTCGATGAGCGATATCGCTGCGGAAGCAGGTATCAGTCGCGGGACGGTCTATCTCTATTTCAAAGGGAAAGAAGAACTCTTTGAGGCTCTCGTTTATTGGGAATGGATGCAGTATGCCCAAATTTGGATGCAATACATTGAAGCTGATCCACGCGGTGGTACTGTGGGTGGTGTTTACCGCGCGACTTTCCACGCTATCAACAGCCGCCCTCTAATTGCTTCCATGCTGCGGCGAGACCGTCGTATTATCGGCAGTTACATCCGCAAGCCCGACAACTTGTTTGCCTGGATGGAATCGGGTTCGGTCAATATCAATTTCATCCAAGCGCTGCAAATGGCGGGGGCAATACGCCAGAACATTAACCCGAAGGTGGTCGGGCAGATTATTGACATGCTGTCCTATGGATACTTGATGATTGAAGACATCAAACGGCCAGAGGAACTGCTTCCGAGTGACGAGATTTTGGAAGCGGTTGCCGAGATGATGGATCGTATGTTGATGCCCGATGGCGGTGGCAACAGTGAAGCCGGAAAAGCTGTTATCCGTGAACTGACTGCGGTGGCGAGAACAGAGCTTGAAAAGATGAAAAAAGCTAAAGATAAGCAGCACAAAGTCAGCGATAGCAGTTGAAACAGGCCGCTTTCTGCCCGAAGAAGTAAGGCTATAGTCGAGGAGGTCGGCTACGAGTATGACTCAACCCAAAACCGTTTCGGAGTACAGCTTTATTGCCGCTGTCTTATATTACTTACTGTTCATCATCATGCTGCCAGTCTTCCTGACCGGCTACGTGATCTGGATCGGTACCATGTTCGCCCGTCGCAAGTCGAGTGCGTCGGCAACAGCGCAGGCACCGCTGTTTGCGCGCTGGCTTTACGATCAACTGCACACACGCCCTGATGAAGGAGCCAGCCGGTTGCTTCCGGTCGTCCCCGGTGTGCCACCTCTAGGATGGCGACTGGTAGGAGGCCCAATGTTGCTGGGGCATCGTATCAGCGGCTACGTGCCGCAAGCTTTTCGCTACCCTTTTGAGGGGGAGGTTACGCTTCGGAATCAGGGCGGTGCCCGGCAGACATTCTATGATCATATCGTCCAGCAGTACATCCCTGAGATGGCGCAGTTTGTGATTCTCGGCGCAGGCTATGATACACGCGCCCTCAACCTACCAAAAGAAACACCTGTCCGATCATTTGAAGTTGATACCCCGGCGACTGTCGCGGGTAAACGCGAGACACTGGCAAAGGCGGGACTGGACACTACGGGAGTCGTATTCGTCGCCGCTGACTTTGAACAGGAGGATTGGCTAGCAAAGCTGGTCGAGGCAGGTTTCGACGCCAGCCAACCTGCGTTGTTTATTTGGGAGGGCGTAACCCCATATCTCGATCAGAAAGCCGTCCAAGACACGCTGCACAAAATTGCTAGCACCGCGAAAGGCAGCATTGTGGCTTTCGATTACTTCACCACTGAAGTTCTGGAATCCGATGCGCTGATGATGCGTTCCATTCGGGCGTCACTCAGTGCAGGCGGCGAACCGCTGAAGTTCGGCATCAACAGCACACCGCCCTTAAGCCAGCGCGTCACGGAGCTGCTCCAGTCGTGCGGGCTTGATCTGAAGGAGCAGCGCACCCTCGGCGACGAGTCGGCCGGAAAACGTGCATGGGGTGGCTTTGCTGTCGCAACCGTTAAATAAACGAAACAAAATATAAAACAAAAGGCATCCAAAGTTTAGTGGATGCCTTCTATTCGTATCTCTACAAGTTATAGAAGATTAGGGGATTAGTCCCCGGTTACGGCGACCGCATCCAGCGGTTGAAGTTTATCTTCACGTTCGCCCAGCCACTTGATGGCCGAGAGTGCCGCCTTACAACCATCACCGGCAGCGGTAATGGCCTGACGGAAAACACTGTCGTGGATTTCGCCAGCCGCGAAGACACCTTCGATGCTGGTCTGCATATTAGAGTCAATCTTCATGTACTGGTCGCCGCTGAGCGCCAATTGATCCTTGAACAACCAGCTGTTGGGATCGTATCCGACGAAGATGAAAACACCATCGGTAGGCTTCTCGTAAACCTTGCCGGTCTTTACATCCTTGAGCGTTATCGATTTGACGATGGCTGGCCCACCACCGTTGGCTTCGCCTTTAATCTCTTCGATGATGGTACTGTAGGTAAAGTTAATCTTCGGATTGGCCTTGGCACGAATCTGAAGCGCGATGCTGGCGCGCAGATCGTCACGGCGATGAATGATGTTGACCGTTTTACCGAACTTGGTCAGGAACAGGGCTTCCTGTAACGCCGAGTCGCCACCACCCACGACTGTAATATCCTTGCCGCGGAAGAAGAAGCCATCGCAGGTGGCGCAATAGCTGACGCCGCGCCCGACAAAGGTACGTTCGCCGGGGATGTTCAATTCACGCGGGTTAGCACCGATGGTTACCAGAACCGTATCCGCCAGATACTCGTCGCCGTTATCGGTCTTGAGCAGGAAGGGTGAGCCTTTGGTGAAGTCCACCTCGGTCACACTTTCAAAGACGAACTTTGCGCCGAACTTTTCGGCCTGCTGCTTCATATTCTCGACCAATTCAGGGCCGGTCGTGCCGTTGGGGAAGCCGGGAAAGTTCTCGACTTCGTGGGTCGTGGAAATTTGACCACCGAGCAGCTTGCCAACGAAAACGACTGTGCTGAGCTGGGCACGGGCGGTATAAAGAGCAGCGGTCAATCCAGCAGGGCCGGAACCAATAATTGCAACACGTTCACGCTTCATGGGGTCCATAACCTCGTTATTACGAATAGTCAATCTAATAGTCAATAGTCTAGAATGGGAAAAAGTCGTTACAAACCGCTGCGGTTAGTTCTGCGGAGTACTGAGACTGCCATCCCGTTCGGCCCGCAGTATGCAGAGCAGCGCCTGCCATTCTTCGCGGCAGTCGCTACAACAGCGGAGGTGCGCTTCGACTTCCGGCAGAAGATCGCTCAGGCTTGCACCCGCCGCAACCTTTTCCGCAAGGCACTCCAACTGGCAACCGCAGGACTCGCAATCCATCTCACTATCCAGATGGCTCACGAAAATGTGATCAATCAATTTGCGTAATTGTTCGTCGGGCAGTCCCATGATTTCTGGCCTATTCTTCAATCGGTATGTTAATTGGACGATGGCATACAGATCGTTCTTACGAAAATATCCAGCATCTCTTAATCCTGAAATAAGTCTAACATGTAATTGGTTGAAAGACCTTCAGTTTCGAGATAAGCACGCAGTTTGCGGCGTGCATCATGCAACAATTTATAGAGCGCATTACGGTTGGTTCCCATACGTTCCGCCACGACTTCCAAAGGAACATCCTGCAAAGCAACCGCCACCAGCGCTTGATACTGACGTTCGGTGAGCGCTGATTTTAACGCAGCGCTGATTTTCAGCATGACATCATCGCGCTCGGTTTGGGCTTCGGGGGTATGTTCGGGTGTGCCGGTGACACTGTTGGCGGTGGTCGATGGCATGAGATCACCATCGGCGGTTAGGTCATCCAGACTGAAGTCACGGTAACGGGCGCGACGCAGGTCGCTAATCGCCACACGGACGGCAATCTTGGTCGCCCAGGTGGTGAAACGGCTGTCGCCACGGAAGCTGTCCAGATTTTCGATGACGCGCAGGGTAGCATCCTGTGCTAAATCTTCGGCCATCTGGGTGATTTCGGAACTGGAAAGACTGGCTAGGTCACTGCGTTCGCGGCTGAGGTAATAGTAAATGCCGCGTTGAAGACGCTCACGCAAATCTTCTAGCGCAGGCGACTGTTTATCTGGTGGGCCAGTAAGATCGGCCAGCCATTGTTCATTGGTACGATCAAGCATTATTATCGAATCTAACAGATGGGCTTAACTAAGATGTAATGGGTACGCGCACAAATTTAACACGGAGCACGAGGAATCCCAAACGGATGTCATCGCCGTCACGCAAAACGCGCGGTTGATGGGCGATTAATCGCTGTCCATTCAAGTAGGTTCCATTATGGCTGCCCGCGTCTACGAGATTGAGGGAGCCATCTTTGCGGATGATGGTGGCATGGCGGCGCGATACACCCTTTTCCATACCACTATAGTTTTCAAGATCAACATCAGGGGATTGACCGGTATCAGGGTCGATGCGCCCGATGACCAATTCCACAATACTACCCGCATCGAAAATAAAGGGTTCCGGCGCACCGCGCACAAACAACATCAGCGAGGTTCGTTCATTGAAACGGGCAGTACCCCAACGCGGTTCTGATTCTTCGTAATCGGTGTTTCCAAGTCCCCGGGTAGCATTCCGGCGCAGCATATCGGCGTCTGCTTCCTGCTGACGTTTCTTGGCTGCGGCTGCTGCATCAACTTCGATGTTTTCTTCCGGTTCGTCGTTGTTATTCTTTGGATTAATGTTCATTTTGTTCCCAGCCGTACCATAGGTTGCCGGATTTAAGCTACACTACATATCATATTGTATCATTATCCGGCGAGCCAGTGGATTCATGGTTACGCTAATCAACCATCATGTACAGCAATCTCGCCCTCAACGAACGGCGATTTACTGGCTAACCTTACTATACACTATAATCGCAACTATACACTACTTCCGGCTATTTCTAACGTGAGATTTATGCGGGTGATATTGACCAGTTTCGGTTTGCCGATTATCATCAATACATGAAAGGTGAGGTTTACAGCGTATCGAGTCCTCTGAAATTTGAATTGTAACGTGCAACATTCATTGAATTCCCTATCGTAAGGTTAAACGTAGAAAGGAGAGAGGCGCGTCCTGCTCTTAATACAGCGTCTTTCGCGCCGTCCTCGTGAATAACCGACCCAACGAACCGCAAAACGACAATAACACCAATTCTCCCTTTGGTGGCCGTAATGCCCAGCGCTTTTGGCTCATCATTGCTGGGGTGGTCATCCTCCTGTTCATCTTTGTATTTGCTGCCCCCGGTCAAGGTGGTGGTGGCAACAACATAACGCTGGACAAATTCGCCCAATTCGTAAAGGACAATCAGGTCAAGTCGGTCATCGTTCAAGGTGGGCAAGACGTCCGCATTGAATTGAAGAGCGGCGAAAAAGTTTCTTATTATAAGGAACGTGAGACTGATCTTTTCTCCGCGCTGAAAACTTTCGGCGTCACGGAAACACAATTTGCAGGTTTGAGCTTTACCGAGCAGCCCGGTGACAATACGTCTAATGTATTGTTCCAGTTGTTGATCGCGGTTGTGCCCACGCTGCTGATTATATGGCTGCTATGGCGTATGATGCGCTCGGTACGTACCGGTCAAGATCAGGCCATGAGCTTTGGTCGCAGCCGCGCCCGCGTCACCCGAGATATGGAACGCCCGCAGGTCACGTTCTCGGATGTGGCCGGATGTGAAGAAGCCAAAGAAGAACTCAAAGAAATCGTCGAGTTCCTCAAAGAACCAGAGAAGTTTATTCGCCTCGGCGCGCGCATTCCTAAGGGCGTGTTGATGGTCGGCCCACCCGGTACCGGTAAGACCTTGATGGCACGTGCGGTGGCTGGTGAAGCCGGTGTCCCCTTCTTTAGCATTTCCGGTTCCGAGTTCGTTGAAATGTTCGTCGGCGTAGGCGCAAGCCGCGTCCGTGACCTGTTCGAACGCGCCAAGTCCGAAGCCCCCTCGATCATCTTCGTTGACGAAATCGATGCAGTCGGCCGTCATCGTGGTGCTGGTTTGGGCGGCGGTCATGATGAACGTGAACAGACCCTCAACCAAATCCTGGTCGAGATGGATGGTTTCGAAACCGGCACAAACGTCATCGTTTGCGCGGCAACCAACCGCCCCGACATCCTTGATCCCGCGCTGCTGCGTCCGGGCCGCTTCGACCGTAAGGTCATCATGGATAACCCCGACATCAAGGGACGTACCGACATTCTGAAAGTTCATTCCAAGGGTAAGCCGTTGGCTCCCGATGTCGAACTGGAACAGATTGCGCGTATGACCGTCGGTTTCTCCGGTGCTGATCTGGAAAATCTGGTCAACGAAGCCGCCATCCTCACTGCACGCCGTAACAAGAAGGCCATCGGCATGAGTGAGATGAGCGAAAGTATGGATCGCGTAACGATGGGGCCGGAACGTAAGTCCCGCGTCATCTCCGAAAAGGAAAAACTCAAGATCGCTTACCACGAAGGTGGTCATGCGGTGCTGGGCTTCCTGCTGGCAAATAGTGACAGCGTGAACAAGATTACGATTGTGCCGCGTGGTCAGGCCGGTGGTTACGTGCTTTCGATGCCAGAAGAAGATCTGTCGCTGCGTTCGAAGGAATACTTCGAGGACACAATCACGATGGCTCTGGGTGGACGTGCGGCGGAAGAGATCATCTTCAGCCAGTTCACAACCGGTGCCAGCAATGATCTGGAGAAGGTGACATACTTTGCCCGTTCGATGGTGACGCGTTTCGGCATGAGCGAAACACTAGGGCCGCGTACCTTCGGCAGCAACAACGGTGCGGTGTTCCTTGGACGCGAAATCGGCGAAACCCGCGATTACAGCGAACAATCGGCTGAGGAAATCGACAACGAAGTGCGTCGCATCCTGCAAACCGCTTACAGCCGCGCCAAGAACCTCTTAATTGAGAACCGTGACAAGCTCGACCGCTTGATCAAGGTGCTGCTGGAGCAAGAGACATTGGATCGCACCGCTTTTGAAGAAGTCATGCGCGGAAGTGCTCCGGTCGCCAGCAATAGCTCGTTCCCGGAAAGCCCCAAGCCTATCGCCCCGCCAGCCTAGTTCTGGCACAAGCTTTACTCAAAAACAGAGGATACCATGTCCTCTGTTTTTATTTGCCCTCTTGACTTTCCCCCCACAGGAAACTGCATCATAGCCTTAAGCGCTGATTGAAAAGGACATGTGCATGTTCCGAATAGGTGATTTTTCCCGCTTGACCCGTGTTTCGATGAAGTCGCTGCGCCATTATGATGAGATCGGATTGTTCAAACCGGCTTATGTTGATCCGTTCACCGATTACCGCTATTACACATTTGATCAACTGCCGCGTTTGAACCGCATCCTGGCACTCAAAGGGCTAGGCTTTCCGCTAGAGAACATCCGGCAGATGCTGGATGACGACCTGAGTGCGGAGGGATTGCGCGGTATGCTGCAATTAAGGCGAACGCAGTTGGAGCAGGAAGCACGTGAGGCACAGGAAAAATTATATGAGGTTGAGATTCGTTTACACCAGATTGAACAGGAGGGTACCATGTCTAAAATTGATGTGCTGATGAAAACAGTTGAACCCATGATGATCGTTGGCGCGCGCGAACGCGTGGCATCACCGAAACAGATGCGCGAACGCTGTATCGCACTGAACGGTGAAGCACATCTGTTGATGGCGGCACAAGGACTCAAAAACGATGGTGTTTCCTTCGCTTTATATTATCCAACAGAGACGGACGGTATTGATGTTGAAATGGCCTATGTGGTCGGCAAATCATCCAAACCGGTGACGCAAGGTAAGGCAGCCGTTCACCCACTACCGGCTGTGACGGTGGCCTATGCGATCTATCGCGGCAGTTATGATGACTTCGGGGCGGTCGGTCAAGTTCACGCCGAGATCAACCAGTGGATCGAGGCACACGGTTACCAGATCAGCGACGCCACCCGCGAAATATATCTGCATCCGCCTAAACGCTTTGCCGATCCAGATGGCGTAATGGAAATCCAGTATCCAGTGACGAAGAAGGCGTAATCACTACGAGCTGTGCCATAACTTTTGAGGACAGCTCGTATTTTAGGCCATCCGGCGATTGAATCTACTAAGGGGATGAATTTTATAGGTGAAGGGGTGAATTGGGGGATGAAGCAGCTTTACTTATACTCAAATGCCTGCACATACATAAGCGCTTGCTCACGCGTTTCGACATCCAATTTGCTATAAATATGGTTAATATGCTTCTTAACCGTACTCACGCCAATAAACAGCCGTTCGGCAATTTCAGGGTTTGATAATCCGATACTGATAAGCTGCAAAATCTCAAGTTCGCGTTCACTCAATGGATAGACGAGATAATGGTTGGCTTGAACAAGGTAACTAGAAAGCAAGATGCCTGCATCCGTCTTTATATCCTGGAACAAGTACAGCAGCTTTTCAATAACTATGTTCAGATTCACCTGCTTGCCGTTTTCCACTGCACGTATGAATTGCTGTGGGTCAAGTCGGGACTCTAATAAGCTCAACAATTCAGATGCTCTGTTAATCTCGTTGGGGATACTTTCGTAAGCATGCTGCAGCACCAGAGCGCATAACTCAACGGCCTGTTCTATTTCGCCTTGGGTGGCAAGGAGCTGCGCCAATCCAACCAATGAAAGCGGCACGACTCCCCAAAGTTCGGTCTCCCTGTAGTATCGCAGTGCACTCAAGAAATACTGTCGCGATTGTTGATAGTCGCCCTCTTTACGGGCGATGTCTCCCAATGCCAGTATCATTTCTGTGGCGTTTACCCGATCTCCCAATTCATTCAGCACATTGTAGGCTGCTTGAAGCTTGTGTTTGGCCTCATCAAAATCACCCTCTAGAGAGGCAACACCGCCTCGACACCACGACAGGTAGCCAATCCACCACGAACCGCCCATTTCTTGAGCCAGTGCCAGCCCTTCATCACTGGTGATTTTCCCTTCAACTACATCGCCAAGCGCATAGGTGTTGATCGTAGCCAGAATGGCAAGTGCATCCAACAGTTCAAAGCGATAACCATATTCGCGGCATAGTGCTTCTCCCTCGCGACATAACTCTTGACTTTGCAGTGGGCGAGACGATATGCAGCATAGACCGAGTACCGAAAAACAGAGAACCGTTTTGGGATCACTGCCGGGTGATTCTAATGTTCGCAGCAAGGCAAGACCCTTTTTAAAACTGCGTTCGTTTGCTTCGGGATGATTTGAGCAGGCGCAAAAGAAACTATGACGGGCAAGCATACAGGTGAGCAGTGCATTTCGCTCCGGATCTTCCGGAATGGATTCAAGAAATTTGACGGCCTGGGCGTAGAGCATTTCACCAGCGAGATAGTGATTGTAGAAGTAAGCGAAATAGAATAGGCCGCAAAGCGATTGCCATAGGGCGTCACGTTTGAGATGCTGGACAGCCCAACTCCACCCGTATTGAATATTTTCGAACTCGGCTTCAAGCACGTCCAATTTCTGTTTAAGTCGCGAACTAGGCATCTGAGCATAAGACTGACTCATGAGTGCTGCATAATAGTCACAGTGCCGATCATGAGCTTGCCGATAATCGTCTTGTACCGATTGTAAATGCTCCTCACCATATTGGCGCAACAGTTCATGGATGTCGTATCGACCATTTGTGCCTACCCGTACCAGTGATTTGTTCACTAACCCTGCCAGTGTCTTAAGTGATGCTCCAGCGATAACCTCCGCCGATTCACGTGTAAAACTCCCCCGAAACACAGAAAGCTGCTTAAATGCAGACTGCTCGACCTCCGAAAGTCGCCGCCACGAATAATCGAATGTTGCCCGCATACTGCGCTGACGTTCCGGTAAGTCACGCATTTCAGATTCTAAAATATCGAGACTACGCGCGATTTCAGCACCGATTTCCGGGAGTGTGAGCATCTCGACCCAACCTGCTGCCAGCACGAGCGCCAAAGGCATCCCATCCACCAACCGGCAGATGTGGGCGATACTTTTCAACTGGTCGGGCGATTCAGTAAATTCCGGGCGAACACGCCGTACCTCTTGAAGGAACAGCTTGACCGCATCGTAATCTGCGATTTGGTCGCTGATTACATTTTCGGGGCAAGACAGCCCCTGCACATTGAACACCGTTTCTGTACTCAAATGCAGTCGTTCCCGCGAAGTCACCACCACATCTACTTGAGGCGCATAAGCAAGCATCTCGCTGATAATCGTGAGGTCATCTAGTAGATGTTCGAGGTTATCCAAGATGAGTAGGGCATGCTTGTTTTGAAAATGTTCAAGCACTTGCTGTATTGGATCAGCCCCTTGATAAAACTGTATATTTGCAGCGCTGCCGATGGCGGCAATCATCCCCTCGGCTGATGTGATCGATTGGAGCGAAACAAAATAAGCACCTTCAGCATAGCTCTGAAGTCGATTTGCCAATTCGAGCGCAAGGCGCGTTTTGCCGATTCCGCCGGGACCGAGCAGTGTCAATAGCCGACAGTTCGGATCAGCTAGACGATTTTCTATTGAAGCCAGTTCAAATTCCCTACCGAAAAACGGAACTGATTGCGATGGCAAATTAATAAATAGTGCAGGCGTATTAAATGCTGAAAGACGGGCGAAACGGATAAAGTTTGACCGTGCATCCGGTGACACTGCCAGTGCATCCGCTAAGCGCTCAGTCATTTGTTTAGAAGGACGACGCTCATCCGCTTCGATCTTCTGTAAGGTGGTCACAGCACAACCGACTTGATCCGCCAGTTCCGCCTGTGTCAAATCCAGTGCCTTACGACGCTGTTTGAGCCAGCCACCAAATGACCCTTTCATTTTCATGAACATCCCCCTTGATCAGCCTACAGGAGATTATAGCGAGGTTACGCGACCAAGAGATCATTATCCCGACAAAAACACTTTTTTGTACATGTGATTGTGTGTCCAGCTTAACTATCCAGCCTCACAACTGCGATCAAATCTGCCTATGAAGCAACGGCGTCACCAGATGAGAGGTATAAGATGTCAAGCCAATTCATTCAGTTACGATATAAATTGACTCAGGGTATTGTACCTAAACGAAAAACTTTCGTGCTGCCGGGGCGAATTCCGCTGTTGGTCAAAATCGCATCATTGATAATGTTATGCTTAACCCTCTTCACACTGGGACTTATGACGGTTGCTAGAACACAACCGATCCCTAAGATTCTTATTCCTGTCCAAACTTATCTTCCCGGAAATATAATTCATTCACTTTCTAAAGACGCAGATTGCGATCGTTATGAGTATCAACGTTTTTCCTGTCTTGTTCATGTATTGGGTCAAGATATCTTTATTGAATACGAGTTAGGTTCAAGAAGAATCGTTCGTACCGCCATTCAAGCACGTCAGTATAAAATTGGCGAACTGGTTAAATCATGGGGTCCTCCAACCGGATTTACTCGAAATGGTACTTCTATTTCTATTTTTTGGGGAACACGCTCTGCGTTGCTTTACACGAGTTCATTTTGGCCCGATAGTCGGATTGAAATTATTGGCTATGATTGGGAACCGCAGCGAGCATCACCCTGGCATGGATTCGGAGGAGTTTAAAAGGTGGACGCTAGACAATAAAGATGAAAACAAAAGATACACCTATCACTACATGTACCTTTTGTTTCATATACTGCAAGTTACTTCTTGGTGGCGTAGCCCTGCGGATGGCTCTGGTGCCAATTCCACGCGGTTTGGATGATCTGGCGCAGATCACCAAACTCTGGCTGCCAGCCGAGTTCCTGTTGAATACGGGTGCTGTCCGCGATCAACGTGGCTGGATCACCCGCGCGGCGTGCGCCATGTGACGCCGGAATCGCCTGTCCAGTGATTTCACGGGCGGCATTCAAGACCTGCATGATCGAATAGCCTTTGCCGTTGCCGAGGTTATATTTGCGGCTCTTGCCATCAGCCAGGGCTTCCAACGCCAGGATATGTGCTTCGGCCAGATCAATGACATGGATGTAGTCACGGATGCACGTACCATCAGCAGTCGGATAATCTTCACCGAAAATGGTCAACTTCTCGCGCTGGCCCAATGCCACCTGCAAAATAATCGGAATGAGGTGGTATTCAGGCGTGTGATCCTCACCGATATGACCATCAGGGTGCGCACCGCTGGCATTGAAATAGCGCAGGCAGCAGTAAGCCATACCGTAAATGCGCTCCATCCAGTGCAGGTAACGTTCGATAAAGTATTTGCTCTCGCCATAAGGGCTGCCGGGAACGATACGTTCTTCGGCCACAATCGGGATTTTGGCCGGATCGTCAAACAGGTTCGCGGTGGAGGAGAGGATGAAACGCTTTACACCCTGTAGAGAAGCCGCTTCTAACAAGTTACTGCCAGCTACTGCATTATCGCGCAGATAGAGCCAGGGTTTCTCCATGCTTTCGCCAACCAGCGTATGCGAGGCAAAGTGCAGGATACCTTCAAACTTATGCTGACTAAAAAGCGCATCAACAGCGGGTTTATCCAATAAGTCACCTTTGACGAAAGTGGCTTTGGGGTGAACAGCTTCGACGTGTCCGGTATACAAGTTGTCGAAGACCACCACATCATAACCGCGATTAACCAATAAATCGGTGACGTGGCTGCCAATGTAGCCCGCACCGCCAGTAACCAGGACTTTCATGAATTTCGATCCTCCGATGAGTTCAATAACCTAATCTTAAGT
This sequence comes from Aggregatilineales bacterium, assembly GCA_044226325.1. Taxonomy (GTDB): domain Bacteria; phylum Chloroflexota; class Anaerolineae; order Aggregatilineales; family Phototrophicaceae; genus CFX2. The sequence continues at coordinate 134,420 of JBGAHG010000016.1, read as the reverse complement.
GTATAGGCATAGCCCAAAATATGCCTTAAGGGATTTTGGATGAAGATAATAAGTGGTGGCTAGCACGCGGAGTATCAGTTCTCGCTATTACCTTCACGAGACGACACTTTTACAGTCTAATGAGGTTTTCTCCCGTAGGGAAGGCTCTAAGAGCCTTCCGCTTTTCCCTCAATCGACCAAAACTGTCGTGTCGTAAACGATTACCAGGGGACTCGACTGCCATCCCAATTAAAAAACGAACTCGTCTCGTTAATCGTCAAGCCATCAATCACCTTCATCATGACAGGTATCGTTTCGGCAGGGGTGCGGGTCGCATTCGGCCCACCCATATCCGTTTGTATCCAACCCGGATGAATCGAAATGACGATCACGCCATCCGCCCGAAAATCACCCGCAAGGCAGCGAGTCAGCATATTCAATGCGGCCTTGCTCGCCATATAACTGTAATTCGCACCTTTTTCGCGCAGTGTTATGGAACCTGCATCAGAAGTCATATTGATCAGGCGTGCGTTCGTACCCTTGCGCAGCAGGTCGCTAAAAGCCTGAGCGATCATGACAGGTGCTACGGTATTGACGCGCAGCACTTCTTCGACAGCCGGTGCTTCCAGGAATCCGAATTTGGCCGACTTTGGTTCCATATCAGCGACACCACCGGGCAAAATGCCCGCATTGTTCACGAGCATTTCTAAGCCATCAACCTCACGGCTGATTTGCTGCACAGCCTGATCGATCGATAGCGGGTTCGTGACATCAAGCGCAATGATTTTCAGGCGCATTAGATATTTTTCAGCTAAGGTTTTCAGTTCTGTTGCGTGATCTGGATGGCGACAGGTCGCAAAGATAAGGGTGCTATCTTGTTGCAGATAGCGTTCAACCAACTCAAGGCCAATGCCGCGATTGGAACCGGTAATCAGTATTCGCCGCACACCTATCCCCCTTAAGCGAGTTCAGGAAACAGCCAAACAATCACACCCGCGACGGACTTATTCTTCTGACACCTGCTCGTCGGTTTTGCCGAAACGACGGGTGCGGCGCGCATATTCGTCTATGGCTTTGCGGAGTTCATCTTTGTCGAAATCCGGCCAATAGGTATCGGTGAAATAATACTCCGCATAAGCGGCTTGCCAGATGAGGAAGTTACTCAGCCGCAGTTCGCCACTGGTACGGATGACCAAATCGGGATCTGGCAAATCGCCTGTGTACATATACTGGTTGATCAGATCTTCGTTAATCTTTTCGGCAGGAACATTATCCTGCACGATACGCCGTACTGCCTGAACGATTTCGTCTCGCCCACCATAGTTGAATGCGACATTTAAAATCAGGCGGTTATTATGCTTGGTATATTCACAGGCGTGGAGAATCTCTTTTTGGAGCGACGGTGCGATACGATCCAACTGACCAATGTGGCGAATTTGCACACCGTTGTCACTGAGTTCCTGCAATTCCCGCTGGATGACCGTTTGTAGAATAGTCATCAACAGGCGCACTTCCAGGGGTGGCCGCCGCCAATTTTCGGTGGAGAAGGCATAAATGGTTAGCACTTCCACACCAAATTCCACACAGGCACGGATTATCCGCCGCAGATTTTCTGTACCCTGACGGTGACCTTCGGCACGGGGCAAACCACGTGCTTTAGCCCAGCGACCATTACCATCCATGATGATAGCGATGTGTTTTGGCACATGCTCCAGGGCAGGGGTCAATTTTTGCTTATCCGACTTTAGCGCAGCGACCATAGCGACTACACCTTATATTTCATCACGGGTTTATAGAGTTTCCAAGCGCAATATGATTGGTAATGGTACACCACAAGATGAAAATTTCCTTAGGAATAGTGGCTTATAGTTTCATGATGTCGTCTTCTTTGACCTTGCCCAGCTCGTCAATCTGGCCGATAAATTGGTCGGTCAGCTTTTGGACTTCAGCCTCACCACGTTCCTGATCATCTTCGGAAATCAGCTTTTCCTTTTCAAAATCTTTCAGATCATCATTGGCACCGCGACGGATGTTCCGCACGGCAATCCGGGCTTCTTCCATGCGTTTATGCAGAAATTTGACCAACTCCTGACGGCGTTCGCGCGTCAACGGGGGCATATTTAAGCGGATCACGTCCGAGTCGGTATTTGGGTTCAGACCAATATCCGAATCGCGGATCGCTTTTTCAATTGATTTTAAGGCTGTCTTGTCATAGGGACGAATCAAGATTTGCATGGGTTCGGGGGTAGAGATGCTGGCGAGCTGCCGAAGTTCGGTGTCCTGCTCGTAGTAATTGACGATCAGACGATCTACCAGGGTCGTGCTGGCGCGTCCACCGCGAATCCCCTGTAAATCGTTCTCAAAAACACTGATGGTCGATTTCATTTTAGCTTTGGTTTCATTGATGATGTCGTTGATCATGATTATGTCTCCTTCGATAAAGACTAAGTATAGTAACGAGGAACGGGCAGTTAGGCATCAGTGCTGGTCAGAGCTTTCCAACCTTGCCAACCCCGTGCCTGCCAGGCGGCGTAAAGGGCAACGGAGCCGGCTGTAGCCACATTTAAACTCGCCAGATGACCGCGCATCGGTAATGTGACCAGCATATCACAGGTATCACGCACGAGGCGGCGCATCCCCTCACCTTCGCTGCCCAGCACCAAACCCAGCGCGATATTCAGATCCGTTTTGTTAATCGGCGCAATATCGGGTCCAGCCTCTAGGCCGATCATCCATACATCCTGTTCCTTGAGGTCTTTCATAGCATTAACCAGATTGTTGACCTGTGCCACCTGCAAGAATTCCACCGCGCCGGATGACGCATTAACCACAGCCGGGGTCACTTCCACACTGCGGCGTTCCTGAATGAGTATGCCATGTACACCGACCGACTCGGCTACCCGCAGCAAAACACCGACGTTTTGTGGATCTTTGAGCAAATCCAGAATCAGAATAAAAGGCTTTTCATTGCGCTGTTGGGCGAGGCCGAGGATATCTTCGACATCACAATAAGGATAAGCGCCCACACGCAGAGCCGTGTTCTGATGATTGCCACCATTAGCGAGATCGTCCATGATGCGGCGGTGGACGCGCTGTATCTTGACGTTTTTCTCACGGGCTAACGTCACAATATCAGCCACCATGCCTTTTTCTTCAAGCGTTTCGGTCAGTAACAGCTGGTCGATGGTACGCCGTCCTGCGCGCAGGCATTCCATGACTGCCCAATGACCGTATACAAATTCCGACATAATATCTCCAGACCTGTGCAGGTTCACCAGCGGCAAACCTGACCTAAAAGTTAGCTCTCAAGCCACGTACGGATTTGTGCCTCATGAATCGGCCAATGCTCATAGGTGTTATTGGCGAGCGCACCCTGTACCGAGTCATCCAGTGCCTGTTCAATCGGGCTGCCGGCTTCAAAAGCACTCTTTGGCAGCGACCTCACACATTCCAGCAGTTCACTATAAGAATGCTCGAAGGCACTGCGTACGGCTTCCGGCGTCCAGTCCTTAAAGGATGCAACTGCGCGCGCATTGATCTCATCATCAGTTCCTTCAGGATGAGTCACCGTACTGCCATCCACAGCCGCTAGAAGTTCTTCCGCTGGAAAGCGATTCCAAAACACGAGATGTGCCATGACATCTTTGGCTGTCCACACACCCACCACGCCAGGTGCGATCCATTGTTCGGGTGTCAAACGGGCAAACGTATCCATCAGACGCTGATATTCCAGCGCTAAACGCCTCAAAATCTCATCGCGTGACAGTCGTTCTTCCATAATACTTAAACCACCTTACACACTGCGAACAACTGAACCCTCAATTCGTTCGATAGATCGTACCATCCGCGCGGTCTTCGAGTGTCACGCCGACCTTCGCCAATTCGTCACGGATGCGGTCACTTTCGGCAAAGTTTTTGCTCTTACGCGCTTGATTCCGCAAATCGATCAGAATTTGGATGAGTCCCGCCTCGCGCTGACCATTTGATCCGCTGGCACTATCAACTGCCGGAACGATGCCCAGCACATCGCCACCCAATTCGTTATAAACACTGTTGATGGCTTCGAGTGTTGCTTTACCAACCGTCGTGCCGCTGTTGAGCAAGGTATTCACATCGCGGGTGAGTTCTTGCAGCACAGCAATCGCTTTGGGTGCATTGAAGTCATCATCCATCACCGAGGTGAAGTCCGCCTTCGCCTTTGCCAGTCGTTCGTTGAAGCTGTTGCCATCGTCGCTGGTTGGCGCGTTGTTGATGGCACTGCGCGTCAAACGCACTGCTCCATAAAGCCGATCCCAACCGGCTGATGTTCCGTCCAGCGCACCATCGCTGTAATCGACCGGATTGCTGTAGTGGGAACTCAGCATGAACATGCGGATGACTTCAGGACGGTAATCCTTAAGCGCCTGTTTGATGTTGACCACGTTGCCCAGACTCTTGGACATCTTCACACCATCGACCGTCAGGCTGCCGCCCAGCATCCAGTAGCGGGCGAAATCAACCTCATTGGCGCATTCGCTCTGGGCGATTTCGCATTCGTTATGCGGGAAGATGTTATCGACACCGCCGCCGTGAATATCAAAGGTTTCGCCCAGATACTTTTTCGCCATCGCCGAGCATTCAATATGCCAGCCGGGGAACCCTTCGCCCCACGGGCTTTCCCAGCGCAGGATATGTTCGGGTTCAGCGCGCTTCCATAAGGCGAAATCTTCGGGATGCCGTTTTTCATCGCGTACGGCTTCACGCGCTCCAGCTTCCAATTCGGTGACACGCCGGTTGGAGAGCTTGCCGTAATGCTCGTCAGTCGTCACGTCAAAATACACGCTGCCATCCGCGACATACGCATGGCCTTTGTCAATCAGCGTCTGCGTCATTTTGATTTGTTCGGGGATGTGGGCGCTGGCACGCGGCGCAATATCAGCGCGGGTGACGCCCAGCGCATCCATATCGGCATAATAACTGCGGGTGTAGGATTCCACCACCTGCATCGGGCCAGCTTGCAGCTGCTTAGCCTTCTTGAGAATGCGATCTTCACCCGTATCCAGCATATGCCCGACGTCGGTGATGTTTTGCACGTACAATACCTGCAAACCGCTGTAGCGCAGATAACGCACCACCATATCAAAGCTGATATACGTTTTGGCGTGACCAATGTGCGAGTCCGAATACACCGTTGGGCCGCAGACATACATGCTGACTTTTCCGGCATCAAGGGGTTGGAAGTCCTGCTTTTCACGACCTAAAACGTTAAAGATTTTCAATGACATGTGACTGTCCTGTAAGGGCTAATCGGGGCTGCCAGATAGTAACCCCTAAATGGTGAGCGAGTATAGTTTAATAATATAAACCTGATTTTAGCGCAGAACACAAGGGTAGCCTACCCAGAACATGCCATACAATGGACTATAGACTGATGGTCTTATCACCGATGATGTCGACTCGTCCACCCGAATGAAAGCGAATTATGACTGGATTGATCCCGACAGCTTCACGCCGCGTAATCGTCATTGCGCTAGTCTTAGCGCTGATCGCCATCATTGCGCGACTGCTACCCGGCCCACGAACCATTGATGATGCCTTTATCACGTTTCGCTATAGCCGTAACATCGTGGAAGGACAGGGTTTCGTTTATAACCCCGGTGTCCCATCACTCGGCACGACCACACCGTTGTTCACGCTGTTGATGGCTGCCATCAGTGCGATGACCGGACGCCAGGACTTCCAATGGTACGCCATCATTGTCAGTGCTTTAGCAGACGCCATGACGGCCATACTTTTGTACCTGCTGGCACGCAAGCTTACCGGAAATGATGGGTTAGCCGCCGCGCCCGGATTGCTGTGGGCCATTTCGCCAGCCAGTGTCACCTTTGCCGTCGGCGGTATGGAAACCAGTGTCAATATTCTGTGGATAGTCAGCGCCACCGCCACTTATGTCTTGCTCCCCCTCCCTGTTTACGGGGAGAGGGCTGGGGGGTGGGGTAATCGCCGCCAGATCTTAATCGGTGTATTCGCGGGCCTGGGCTTCCTCACACGCATTGATGCCGCCCTGTGGATCGCGCCGCTGTTCCTGTTTCAACTGATCGATGTTTTTCGCGCCGGTAAAGGCAGGTTCTTCTTGCAGCGCATTCCTTACCAGACGTGGATAGCATTCGTCATCGTCCTGCTGCCGTGGTTCGCCTTTAGCACGGTCTATTTCGGATCGCCCTTCCCGCGTTCATTGAGTGCCAAAACCGTCGCCTACGTCATGCCACCTGGCACAGCGCTCGTGACGCTCATCCAGAATTACGCCACGCCCTTCTATGAAGATTCAACGGTCAAGGGTATGGGGCTTTTCGTCCTGATGATCGTCTATCTCATCCTCAGTTTAATAGGCATCCTGTTTACGGCGCGCCGCATACCACGACTGCTGCCCTTCCTCATTTATCCCTGGATATATATCACCGTTTTTGCGGTCGCCAATCCCTTGATCTTCCGCTGGTACACCGCGCCACCTTTACCTGCCTTATGCCTCAGCATCTTCATGGGCGTGTGGGCAGTCATCAGCGGCATTTGCAGCAAAGCCGATGCAGGCGAAGCCCGTCCCGGTCGGTTGTTACCCGTTGTCGGCATAATCGCTTTGGCATGGGTTTTCACCTCAGTACACGGTTGGGTGCTCCATCCCGATCATGGCCTTGACCGTCCCGCGCCGGAGATGGCGTGGCACAAAATCGAGCTTTACTATCAGGACATCGCCACCCAACTCCGCGACCAATACGGCGTTACACCGCAAACATTGGTCGCGTCCGGTGACATCGGTGTCATAGGCTACTTCAGCCGCGCCACCATTCTGGATACCGTCGGCCTTGTTACGCCTGCTGTCAGCAAATACTATCCCATCCCCAAAGAATTGATTGCCGAAGGCCAAAACTACGCCATCCCGCCGCAGTTGATTCTCGATGATCAGCCGCAGTATCTGGTGGCGATGGAGTCGATGGTGCGCTTGGGCTTAGAGCAAAACGCGACCTTCAAGAGCGAGTATAAACTGGTGCGCGACATCCCCACCGATTTTTACGGCAAGGGCATGTATTTGTATCAGCGGCAGAGGTAACGGTTGAAATTGACAGATAACGATCTTGAACGGCCTGTAAATTGGGATAAAACAGCCGACGCTTATTATCCCTATCAGGCTACGGTTGATGGACAGCAGTGGAAGTTGCGGATCAATGATTTTCCAGCCGAGCCGCTTTACACATTGCTTATCCACAATATTCCTATACTGAGCTTTGACAATTGGCCTTCCGCGTGGGAGCGTCCGACACAGTGAATTCACGAGAGAGTGTGCTTTGTGGTTAAACCTCACATTACCCGCCGCGAGTGGCGCAATGTACTCCTGTTTGCGCTGCTCATCATCATCCTTACAACCCTGCCCTACGCGCTGGCTTACCTCAAGCAAAACAGCCAGTGGACGTTCAGCGGCTTCCTCTTCGGTGTCGAAGATGGTAACTCCTACGTGGGCAAGATGCGTCTGGGTGCGCGTGGCCTGCTGGATTTCTACCTCTTCTATACACCCGAACCACACGCTTCCGCCCCGCTGGTCTTTCTGCCCTATATCCTCCCCGGTTGGCTGGTCGGACGTTTCATCAGTGACCACAATCCACTGCTGGTTCAGGCGCTAACACTCACCTATCACCTCATGCAGATTATCTTCAATCTGTTGCTGATCGTAGTGCTGTACCGCTTCATCGCCGCCTTCATCAAGCGACCCCGCACCCGCTTCTTGGCGCTCGTATTGGCGACTATCGGCGGTGGATTCGGTTGGCTGCTCACGCTGCTCGGTCAAAGCAATTGGCTCGGCTCACCACCTGCCGAATTCTTCATTCCCGAAGGCTTCAGCGGATTAATCCTGCTCGGCCTGCCCCATCTCGCCCTTGCCCGTGCTGCCTTCCTCGGCGGATTTCTCTTGCTCTTCAAAGCCATTGAAGCCTGCAAAGTACCGCAACCACAGAATTTACTCCCTCCCTCGTTTACGGGGGAGGGTCGGGGTGGGGGTTCACGCAGCACTTCTTCCTCGGCACTTCCTTCCCTCCTCGCCGCCCTCTGCTGGCTGATCGTCGGCCTTGCCGTACCCTTCTACCTGCCGATTATTTACGTCATCTTGGCGACATGGGGACTTTTTCTATGGATCGCCCGACGCCGTTTTCCACGCCAACTGCTGATCACCGGAGGCATCGCGGCAGCCATCACCTTGCCACTGTTCGCCTATTTCACCTATACCTTTGCCGCCAACCCGATTTTCGCCGTGTGGTCGTCGCAAAATATTCTCATGTCACCCAATCCGCTGCATTATGTCGCGGCTTACTGTCTGCTGGTCGGATTTGCGCTCATCGCGGGGCGCTGGCTGTGGCGTAAGATCGCTCATCACTCAGCATCCGGTAGTCAGCGTTTTGCCTTGCTCCTGTGGCCGCTGGTCGTGCCCATCCTCGTCTATCTGCCGCTCAACGTACAGCGGCGTATGGCCGAAGCCGTTATCGTACCACTGGCGATTTTGGCTGCTGTTGGGCTGCGCTTTCTGGCGCGTAAACCCCGATGGAAACGTCTCTATCGTCCGGCTGTCGTAGTAATGTCGCTCAGCAGCTTACTATTCTTCATCGGCATTACCTTCGGTGCGCTGAATCTCGCCCGTCCATTATTCCGCCCGACAGCCGAGTTAGCCGCGCTCGATTGGCTGAATAATCATACGCCCACCGACAGCGTTATCCTGACCGCCTTCGATACCGGCAAGTTATCACCCATCACCAATATCGACAGCGGCAATCTCATCCCGACTTACACCGACCTGCGTCCTTATGTCGGACATGGGCCGGAAACCGCCCACGCCACCGACAAAGACGCCCTCACACGCCGCTATTTCGCTGACCAAATGACCGCTGACGAACGGCGCAATCTCTACGCCTCGGTTGACATCCGTTACATCTACTACGGGCCGATGGAGCAAACTTTGTTCACGGCTGCATCTGCACCCACATGGCAAGCCGACGCCGACAAAATCTATGATGTGGATGGCTATCAAATCTGGCAGATAAAATAATTCAACCCTCTATATTAAACTCTGCGGCTCAGAAGAAGTTTTTAAAACTCTCCCTCATACTTCGATTGAGGAGACGATACATTTTGGATCACGATGATTTTCGTCCTCAAAAATGCATTGGTTCCCCCTCTGCCATGCAATTTCACGAGACGACACTTTTACAGTCTAATGAGTTTTTCTCCCGTAGGGAAGGCTCTAAGAGCCTTCCGCTTTTCCCTCAATCGACCAAAACTGTCGTGTCGTAAAGCCATGCAATGGAGAGTGGGTTAGGGGGTGAGGACTTTCGCTCAATCGCACAACTGACGTCATGTGAATCCTGAAGGCTAGCAGCGATCAGAACCCGCGACCGTTGCCGCCATCAAACCACCACACCATAGCGAAGATAGACCCACCCATTACTAAAACGGTGCTCGTCTAGGAGATCCAGCCTAACACCGATGTTGCTGGGAAGAACCTGTATGCCACCGCCAAACATAACCGGCACGACCAGCAGTTGAACCTCATCCACGAGTCCAGCCCGGATGGCCTGTGCGGCCAGGTTCGGACCAGCCACCGAAATATCGTGAGGCAGTTGAGCCTTCAGATCGCGAATCGCCTGCGGGTCGAACTCCCGCACTAAACGCGTCTTCGGTGTAGAGACAGTCTCCAGCGATTTGGAGTAGACAATCTTATTAGCCGCTTGCCAGATCGGCCCGAAGTCCATCATGGCCGGCGTCCCTCCGGGAATGACGTCTGGCGTTTCCCAAACTGTCATCATCGCATAGTTCTTGCGTCCATACAGATACGTGCCAATAGGGCGGTGAATATCGTTGATCAAAGTAGATACCGCCTCATCCGGCAGCGACCAATCCTTATAAGGATCATTTTCACCCGCGATAAAACCATCCAGCGACATCGGCATAAAGTAGATCAATTTGGACATCGTGCAGCCTCCAATTCTGCTAATGGGCAACTCGTATGTGATGAAATCGTCGTTCCACGAAAAAATAAGGCATTTCGGAGGGGTGAGGCATCTGCCTCATCCGCCAACTAAATACCACGCCTATCACTTACTTCTTGACCCGCTTCCACGCTAGCACCCGGCAGCGACTAATTTCTGTGATGTTTACAATTCGCAGTGGCCTCTAAAGTCACTCCCTGACGCCTCTATTCACGAGACGACACTTTTACAGTCTTATGCGTTTTTCTCCCGTAGGGAAGGCTCTGAGAGCCTTCCGCTTTCCCTTAATCGACGAAAACTGTCGCAAAACGCCTCGGCTATCAGCAGAGTGAGCCTGCGAACGTTGCTGATGTGGGTTGGGGGTGGGGTTTTGACTGCCTTCCACACCATCCTTCACACCAAGAACAAATATTCTACGATACTTTTCTGATTTTGAACATTCAAGTTTGGTTTCATCTTCCAAACCTTATCTTCATAAATGCCCCAAAAACACCCCTTTTTTACCTGCTCCACCTGCATAACAGGTAAATTGCCATCGTATTTCGCTCAACATACGGTGTCGCTGTGGTCAAAAAATGGTTTGCAACGGTTTGCCAGAGCCTCTTCACCTCGCTAAGATAAAGCCGTTAAAGAAATCTTATTTCATATCCAAGGTGATCATGATGGTTTATCTGGCATCTGAGCAGCGCTACGAGTCGATGACCTACCGCCGCAGTGGCCGCAGCGGTTTGAAACTTCCGGCCATTTCGTTGGGTCTGTGGCACAATTTCGGCGGTGTAGATGACTTGGAAACGAGCCGCGCCATGCTGCGCCGCGCCTTTGATCTGGGCATCACGCACTTCGACCTCGCCAATAATTATGGCCCTCCGCCCGGTTCGGCTGAAAAAAACTTCGGGACGATCTTTAAGCAGGATTTTCTGCCTTACCGTGATGAACTGATTATCTCGACCAAAGCAGGTTATTACATGTGGCCCGGGCCATATGGCGAATGGGGTTCACGCAAGAATCTCCTTTCCAGCCTCGACCAGAGTTTGAAACGCATGGGTCTGGAATATGTCGATATTTTCTACAGCCACCGCTTCGACCCCGAAACGCCACTGGAAGAAACCATGTCGGCACTGGATACTGCTGTCCGCCAGGGTAAAGCACTCTACGCCGGTATCTCGTCCTACCAACCGGAGCAGACACGTCAAGCCGCTAGGATTTTACGTGAACTCGGTACGCCCTGTTTGATCCACCAACCGTCTTACAGCATCTTCAACCGCTGGGTAGAAGATGAACTCATCTCGACCTTGCGGACGGAAGGCATCGGTGCAATAGTCTTTTCGCCGCTGGCACAGGGTATGCTCAGCGACAAATATCTGAATGGCATCCCCGAAGGCTCACGCGCCAGCAAACCGCACGGCTTCCTCAAGCCCAGGCAGATCACGCTGGAACGGCAGGCACAAATTATCCGCCTGAACGAGATTGCCAAAGGACGCGGCCAATCGCTGGCGCAAATGGCGCTGTCCTGGGTACTGCGCCATCCCGAAACGACTTCAGCATTAATCGGAGCCAGCAGTGTGGCACAGGTCGAAGATTGTGTCGCCGCGCTCAATAACCTGGACTTCTCATCCGAACAACTGTCAGAAATTGACTCCATCGCACCGCGCTAAGCATCAACCAGACCTGAAATAATCGACTGTAAAAGAGGGCCTTCGTGCCCTTTTTCTTTTGCCTAATTACTTCCCTGTTGTCTAAAAACTTTCGTACAAACTGACCAACTTAATGGACATTTTTAAAACATATTGTACAATGATTGAACCAGTCGTTACCTATCTATCAGGAATTAAACAGCCATGATTATCGGCATCCCAAAAGAAATTAAGGACAATGAATACCGTGTCGCCCTTCCCCCCAATGGTGTCCGCGAATTGGTACGGCACGGTCACCGTGTATTCGTGCAAACCGCAGCCGGTACGGGCAGCGCCTTTGGTGATGAGGAATATTTGAAGGCGGGCGCCACTGTCGTCCAAAGCGCGGCGGAAACATGGGGCGAAGTTCAAATGGTGTTGAAGGTTAAAGAACCCCAACCACAAGAATATGGTTTCTTACGGGATGATCTGGTGCTGTTCACTTACCTCCATTTGGCAGCCGATGAACAACAAACCCACGCCTTGCTGAACAGCGGCGTGACAGGCATCGCCTACGAAACGGTTGAGGATGCACAGGGCCGTTTGCCTCTGCTGCAACCGATGAGCGAAGTCGCTGGACGTATGGCAACCCAAATCGCCGCCCAATATTTGGAAAAACCCCAAGGGGGACGCGGTATTTTGATGGGAGGTATTCCCGGTGTCGCTCCTGCACATGTCGTCATTTTGGGGGCAGGCACAGTCGGTACACACTCGGCCATGATCGCACTGGGCATGGGCGCACGCGTCACGCTGCTGGACGTCAACATGGATCGGCTGCGTTATCTGGATGAAGTTATGGGCAGCAAAGGCCGTTTGACGACGCTTGCCTCAAACGAAACCAATATTGCCGAAGCTGTCACTACCGCCGACGCTGTGATCGGCGCCGTTCTGGTCACAGGCGCGCGCGCACCGCGCCTCGTTACCCGTGAGATGCTGCCGACCATGTATAAGGGCAGCGTGATCGTCGATGTGGCAGTCGATCAAGGCGGCTGTGTGGAAACCACCCATGCCACCACCCACAGCGATCCGATTTATTTTGTCGATGGCGTGCTGCACTACGGTGTCGCCAATATGCCGGGAGCCGTACCGCGTACCTCCAGCTTCGGACTCGCTAATGCGACGCTCCGCTACATTTCTAGGATCGCCGACATGGGCGTCCATGAAGCACTCAGCAAAGACCCCGGCTTAGCCAAGGGTTTGAATGTCTACAAGGGCAGCGTGACGCATCCGGCTGTTGCCAAAACATTCAATTTGCCGCTGGCCGAGGCCAACGAACTCGTGATGGCCTAAACCGCACACAATTCACAGCGAATGTCGAGAAGGAGTGCCACATGCACTCCTTTTTTGTTGTAGATTAGAATATGTACCAGAGTTAAGGGTTGAAGCTGCATGAGCGATGTCATTCGTAGGCAGGTCGTGAGCGCCATTCTAATTAATGCCGAGGGCAAAATCCTGCTGCAATTACGGGATGACCGTCCAGATATAAAAAACCCTAACTGTTGGACAACCTTTGGTGGCGGGGTCGAAGATGGCGAAACACCCGACGAAGCAATACACCGCGAACTCCTCGAGGAGATTGAACTTAAACTGCCAATAAAGTTATGGAAAGTGCTAGACTATCCTGTGGAACGCAATGGGCAACAACTTATCGTTGAAAATTACATCTATGTTGGGCGCATTGATCACCCTGCCTCCGAAATTAAACTCAACGAAGGTCAAGCGCTCGGTTACTTCGGGCTAGATGACCTCGATAAACTGCAAATTGGCTTCAACTTCGAACCGCTGTTTCGGGAATTTTTTGCAGCACTAGCACAGGGTAAACTCCCCTTATAAAAATGAGGTGATAAATGGAAACTTATCTAGCAAATGTCAAAGCGAAGACTGGCAAGACGGTAGCCGATTTCAAAAAGCTGGCAGACGAAAAAGGATTGACCACCTATGGTGAGATCCTCGCGTGGCTCAAGGCCGAATTTGGGCTGGGGCACGGACATGCCAATGCTGTCGCGCACATGGTTTTGCATGGCGACGAGCCGCGCGAAAGTGACGATGAAGGTATCGCCAAACACTTTAACGGCGTGAAGGCCACCTGGCGCAAACCCTATGATGATTTGCTAGCGAAGCTCAAAAAATTTGGCTCGGATGTCCGCCCCGCGCCCACCAAAAGTTACATCAGTCTCCTGCGCGGCGACAAGAAATTTGCCATCGTGCAAATCACAGGCAAACGCATGGACATCGGCATCAAATTAAAGGGCGCTCCGGCAGAAGGGCGTTTTGAGGAATCCGGCGATTGGAACGCGATGGTCACCCACCGTGTAAAAATTGATGATCCCGCAGAGCTGGATGCCGAAGTGTTGACGTGGCTGCGGCAGGCCTACGACAAAGCCTGATTACCGCGTCACTTTCAGCCGGATACGCTATCCAATTAATCATTTGGAAATGTTTGATGTGAAATCACACTCGAACAAGGAGATTGTTTCTTGTCCGAGTGTATTGTTAGCTGCAAGAGTCCTAGCCACCTGATTGAGCGGGCGGTGTACCATTTGGCGGCGTGCCTCCGGGCGGGCGATTACCACCCGGACCGCCGGGAGGACGATTGCCGCCAGGGCCACCGGGACCACCACGAGGTCCGCCGCCATTACCTGTTTCCACCGCAGGCTGTGACAAATCCAGCGCGATGTAGAAAGTGGCGGTATAACCACCAACACTTTCATCCTCGTTCTTGACCACCTTCAATGTAAGCTGTTCACCATCAGTCGCGAAGATGCCATCATTCGCGTTCAAAGTCGTGCGCTGCCCTTTACTGGAATAGGGAGCCTGGGTGTAAATCGCATCAGACATGGCTTCGTCGAAGAACAACTGCGACGTGAACTCATATCCAGAGTTGGAGGCCGGATCGGTACGAATCTTGAAGTGAATATGCACCGTGCGCCCCTGATACCAACCGGGGTAGATCGTGGTGAATGCTGCCTTCCCTGTCTTGTCCGTCACCTGATAACCACGCAGCCATTTTTGACCAACGGTACTGCCATTTTGATCGTTGACATCTGAATAGACACCCAGTGCGTCACAATGCCAAACATCAACCTGTGCGCCTTCCAACGGGGTGCATACGTCGCTATCAGCCTGCATCACCCGGAAGATCAGCTCTAGCAGCGCGCCTTCTTTAACGCTGCCATCCGAGGGTTCGATGCGAATATCGGAACGGTTGAGCTTCTCGTCTACGAAATACGGGCCTTCGGTCTTGGCAGGTTTAACCACGCAGCTTGGCAGCGAGGTATCAACCGGCGTGGGTGTCTGCCCGATGCGCAGGTTCTTGAAGCCGGTGCCAACCACAAAGGCTGCACCTGCACCACCCAACAGCGTCAGCACTTCACGGCGTGTCAGCACGCGGCCAATCGGTTTGTCGTCGTCGTGCAGTTCAGTATCATGTGTTTCCATGCCTATATCCTTACTAGCTAATCCATACTACGGTCACTCTAAAGGATCGTTGTTCAGAAGTTATGGAGTTTCGATGAGTAGAAAATGAATAAGCAACGATAAGAATTTTCTACGAACCGCATAATAATTTATGTCTCCAAAAACTGATCGTTCTTGAGATAATCTTCCATCACATCCATCCACTGCACCAACCCGCGCCACTGCCCGAACGGCTGATAATACGCGGCAATTTCTTTGTCGTCGGAAGCCGCAACGCCCTTGTTGATGCTGTCCTTATACACCGTACGACAAGCACTGTCGGTCGCCAGACGGTCGAAATGGCCCAGCAAGCGCAGCATGTTCCCCGCCGCATAATCCCCAAACCCTTTGAGCGCTTTGATGCGTTTGTAAACCTCATCTGACGGCAAGTCCGCATCCCGCCACGACTCGACTTCTAGTTCATCTTTAGCGATGCGTGTCGCCAGCAAATGCAGATAATCTCCGCGATAACCCGCCCGTACATGAGCATTCAAATCGGCTGCCGACATGGCTGCGAGTCTCTGTGCAGTCGGGAAGGCATAACCACCGCCCGCATAAGCATCACCCAGTGTCACCACCCTTTCAGTCATCTGGATGGTCATACGCCAGGTGGTGTTCGTTGTAAAAAGTGTTTTAACCAGATCTTCCCACACGGTCGGCGCGGAGAGTAACCGCCCGGTGCCATGCTGCTCGATCCAAGCATATCGCGGATGCTGACGCACCAATGCATAAAAGCCGGTTAGGTCACGGTCAATTTCCAGGCTGCGCCGCAAGCCAAGACTGAGTTCTTCGATTTGACCATCAGTGAGCGCGTCCACACCTTCGACAAGCACTGTAAGCGAATCAGCCTTGGCCTCTGCTGCCGGTACGACCAAACGCACAACTATACCGTCTGCCAACTGATGAATACGTTCGAGGATTCGCGTCGATTCGTCGCAGCTGAAAGGCGGTAAATCACACCAACCGTGACTGACGACCGAAGGCCAAAAGCGAAAGTCAGGCCGCGTAGATAGGCTGAAGCTCGGCATGAATATATCCTTTGCAGAGGAAACACACATCAAATTTTAATCTGATGTTGACGGGAATAATATCCGTTTTGTGTTTAATGATATGCAGTTCTTATCCACATGATTTCAATCCGATCATTCCCCCTGACCTGTAATGCTTTGATAAGATTGCAAGTCTATACTGTAATCTGTAGACGAATTAAGGAAAGGTCAAAATAATGAGCTCACAAACCGAAATCGCTACCCTCGCTGGCGGATGTTTCTGGTGTTTAGAAGCGGTCTATGACCAGATGCGCGGGGTCGTATCGGTCGAATCCGGTTATATGGGTGGCAAGGTGGAAAATCCCAGCTACCGTGCAGTTTGTACCGGCACAACCGGTCATGCCGAAGTCATTCAAGTAACCTATGATCCCACGCAGGTGAATTTTCAGGATTTATTGGATGTCTTCTTCGTCATCCACGACCCGACGACTTTGAACCGTCAGGGCAATGATGTGGGTACACAGTACCGCTCGGCTATCTATTATCATACGCCGGAGCAGAAGGTTGTGGCGGAAAAGACCATCGCCGCCTTAAACGCCGAACATCGTTTTGACAACCCGATTGTCACCGAGGTCACACCTGTTTCGAAGTTCTACATTGCCGAAGATTATCATCAGGAATACTTCGCCAACAATGCCAGCCAACCGTACTGCCAGTTCGTGGTCGCCCCCAAGGTCGCCAAGTTCCGCAAGTACTACATGGAAAAGCTCAAGGCGTAATTCAGAATCAGGATTTTGTTCGTAAGGGAGAGTCTGCGACTCTCCCTTTTTGATTTATTCGAAGGTAATCTCTTCGGTCGGTTTGATCTTGGCAAACATTCGCAGCGTCGCATTAGTATGGTTGATGATCTGGTCAGCCGTCAGCACGCCATTGTTCATCGTCGAATGGGCGTCGCTGGCGATTGTTACGTTATAGCCGCGCCCATAAGCATCGCGACAGGTCGAATCCACACACATCTCAGTTTGCATCCCACTGAGGATAAGCCGCTTGATGCCTTTCTCTTCCAATATGGTTTGCAAATTTGTGTCCATAAAAGCCGAGGGATTCCATTTTTGGATGATAGCATCACCCGATTGTGGCGCAATCGAGGCATGAATGGCGTGACCGGGTTGACCGCCAACAAGTGAGCCACCCCATTGGGGATCTTCATTATGCTGTACATATATGACGGGAACATCATTTGCTCTAGCGTGGTCAATCAGCGTTTTCACCTGCGTTACCAAACGCTCCGGCTCGAAAGCGCCTTCATCGAACAACCCTTGCTGCACATCGATCACCATCAAAGCCACATCACCTGACATACCAAACACCTCATTTCAGAATTTATGTTCGTTATAAAAATATAGCTTGAAACGGGTGTTCTGTCAAAACCCTTGTCCTATCTATATGTCTCTATGGTTAGTCTTATCGAGTTATCGCGGTACAGTCGCCGTCAAATTCAGTTGGAACAAACCGTCCTCGCGTGATTGGCTGGTGAGCATCACCCGTTCACGCCGTTCAGCACTGACCACCACGCCGCCATTCAACAGGAATTGTGGGAAGAAGGTGTTGTAGAACACGAACGCGTCCAGATACAAATCCGGCCGCGCCGTATCGGAAAACTGCGTCCAGCGATCCATATTAACCAGCCGGTTATCCCCTCGCGCGGCATCCAATGCCAATGATGCCGAACTACTGGTCGCCACCATAATCATATTGCGTTGAAAACCTATCTGGAACACAGCCGTTCGTCCCGCGCCCATTGTCTTGAACGCCCAATCACCCGTAATTTGTTGGTCGGTGCTTTGCAGACCGAAAATCGTCGTCAGCACTTTAACGATACTGTCCTGTGTTTTAGCGCCATCATCCACCTGTCCGACCAGAATGAAGTCGAACGGCACATTTAAAACCGGTAAACGGAAATTAGGACGTGGCAGCAGCGCTAAGGCATAGCCACCTGTCAAATGATCAAGAATGTCTTTTTGGACATCAACACCGTTCGTTTGTTTGATGGCTGCCACAAAACTTTGCACCGCCAGTTTGACATCATCAGATTTCGGATCGGTCACCAGATCATTTTGGAACGAACCTGCCGTCACAAATGGCAGTCCGCCAATGAGTTGGCTGGCGAAATTAGCGACCGGGAGCGCCGTAATCGCATCGCCTACAAAGGCCCGAAAGTCGGTGCCACTATGAACCAACAGTGATGAGCGCGGCATCATTTGCAGCAGTACCGGATCGACCGCTGTAGTGGTCAAATCAGTCGGCTGAATCGGATGGAAAGTAGCGGTAGCGGTCACCGTCTGTCCGGCTTTACCCCGCACCAGATTAACCTCTGCCGCATCGATGCCTCCGTTCAGCAGTAATTGGCTAAAGTTGGCCTGATTTTGACCGATGCCCAGCGCCCCACCGAATGCCTTCAACACAGGCACCGAAAATGGATCACCGTTCAGCAACCCATTAACCGCCGAAATGACGTACGAGTCTTTGACGTAAGCCGATACAAACGTATCCGCTGGTTGTGCTGCATGAACCGTATGATAAATCGGGTCAGCCGTCAGCGGCGATGCTGCACCGGCTTGTACATCCAATGCCGCCTTAATCAGATCAACCGGCCCGACGAAAACGGCTGGTATCGTCATGGCGAATGCCGCTTTGTCACCTTCGTAAATCGTGATACCGCGATACGTTTCGCGATTGGGCAAATCCTGCCCTTTGAGAACTTTTTCAATGCGGCTGGTGGCATCCAGCACATTGGTATTGGATAGAATCAGCAGAATGTCATTGTTGCCAGCACTCAACCCCGCATCAAATTTGCGGTAGCCGATGACCATATCCTGTCCCAGCCACGGCGACACGATCCCCGCAAAATCCTGCTGCTCAAGATCAAACCACGTCCCAAACGGGATAAAGTCGTAATAACCCAGCACATCATTGATCGAGGAATTGACGCGCAGCGGTTGCAAAAGCGCTGCGGCATGAAGGGCTTCGTTCAGGCTTTGCAGCGTCTGTGTCAAATCAGTCGTCTTGACGGTGATAAATCCCGCGAAGGAATCCGGAACAAAATCGGTCGCTGACTCGGATGTCTTTTCCTGTGCGGCGGCAGGCAGCACAACAGCCATCAAGCAAAAAAACGCGGTCACGAGCAGTAAAAAGCGCTTGGACATGGGCGGCATCCATTCACATCAATTGCAAGACATATGAACAGAGGTGAATGTCGGGTTCACCCCTGCCGTTATTCTACACTGTACTCGATCTTTGGGTTCGAGGGCAATTTCTCTTAATGTTTCACTCACCCGTTCGCGGCTCACAGCAGCTTAGGGTCGCCAATCAACAGCGCGAAGGTGGCTAATTCAGCTGCTGACGTCGCCACCAGCAGCACAATACTGTAAAAGCCCAGATGATTCCAGCGCTGCGAATCGTGCCAATCGCCGCGCCAGATGCGGCCAATCTGCCACAAAACCAACGGGAAAAGTACCGCCACCACCACGCCGACCAGCAGCGGCAGCCCTAATATCACCAATACAGGCAGGATACCCAACGCCAGCAGCAGCAAACCGATATACAGCCGTGCGGCTAATGGCGCCCCCAATCGGACAACCAGAGTCCCTTTTCCGGCCATTCGATCAGCTTCCGCGTCCGGAAATTCAATCGCCAACAGCATCGCAACTTGATAACAACACAACGGGATAACCACCAAAATCGGAAGCCAGGCGATATTTCCCGCCTGCAAATAATAAGCGGTAAGCGGTGTCATCAACGTGACGACCACCATTGTAGTCAGTTCTCCCAGCCCCCGTGAATGTAAGCGCAGCGGTGGCGCGCTGTAAAACCATGCCAATAGTTGTGTGCCCATCAACAAAACGAATGTGAAAACGCTGGGATGTATAAAAATGCTCAGAACCAGATTGGCGACAAAAGCTAACCCTGCCATCACGAGCGCCATGATCAGCGCAACCTTAGGGTTTAGCATCCCATCTGGAAGCACGCGGCTGCCGCCTGACCAGTTAGTAGGCGTCCGGTTCAAGCGGTCAGCTTCCAGATCAAAATAATCGTTGCAGTAATGGGTCATCAATTGCGTCGATGTGATCGCGACCTGCCCCCAGATCAACGCCGTCCAATTCAGAGGCTTGCCGGAATAGATCGCCATCGCCGCACCCAACAAATTGAAGATGACGCCGCCTGCTAAGAAATGAGGTCTTCCCAGCCGTATAAGAGCCGCTATCACTCGCAGTCGTTTCATAGGGGTATGTGAATGCACTAATCAGTAGATGAAAACCAGATCACATCAGGTCTTAATACGGTAATGCAGCGGCATATAGATTTTATGAGATGAAGATCAGTATTACATGTGGAACTAAAACGCGCGAGATCACCCGCCAATATCACGCCGCTGGAAACACCAAACACTGGCAGCGACCAGCATCGCAGCTAGACCCAGTAACAGCACGATATACGCGCCGTTCAGACCGGTTTGCATCACATGGGCATTATCGTAATAGGCGAAAAACGAAAGTACCCGTAATCGTGCAATTGGTGATTCGCTCGCCGCGCTGCCAGCGAAATCCACCACATAACTCGCAAGGATAAAAATGGCCGCTGCCCCAACAGCCTGATTTTTGCGCCGGAAAAAGGCACCCGCCCATGTGCTGAAAGCCATCATCAACCACAGGCTCGGCAAAATATTGAGTGATCCGGTGAACAATTTTCCGATGTCTACCTGAATTGCCGATGGTTGACTCCCCAGCCACAATCCGACGAATCCCATGAACACAATAACGGTTGACATGAGCAGATACGCAGCAAACTTTTCGAGGATCAAACGCCAGCGCGGCAGCGGTAGGCTCAACACAATATCGAGGATACCTTGATCTTCTTCATTGGCACTCACATTGAGTCCTGCCAACACAGCATAGATGGCCGCAATGAGGATCACACGCCCGAAATACCCGCCGCTGATAACACCCTCAGGTGTAGCCATCTGAGCAGCATCATCCATGCCGAGCGCTTTAACAACCGCAGGCATGGTGTTCAAGAGAGTCTCGATTTGTTTGAGGAAACTGATGTTGGGGATGATTATCATCATCACCACACCCAGGAGCCACAGCCCGAGACTCCAAAAAATCATGCCTCGCCAATTACGCCGCAGCGCTTCATTGAAAATGGACCGGGGCATGATTTTCCTTTTGTGTTTTATCGCCAATCGTCTATATCGTGTCGATTGACTTGAGCCTAAATGCCTACATCCCGCCGTTGGAACGCCCAAAGAGCGGCACCGGCACACACAACTGTCACAATCAACAGCAGCAGCACATTTCCCACCACCAACCCATGCTGGATAACCCCTTGGTGATCGTAGTATGTAAAGAAGGAAAATGCCTTCACTTTATCGAAGAAGGTACCGCTGGCTGCCAATCCCAGGAAATTCAACACGTAGCTGCCCACCACGAAGAGTGCTGCGACGGCGGTAGCTGTGCCTTTGCTGCGGAAGACGGTGCCAGCCAGTGCGGTAACACCCAGTACCAGCAGCGTGGCCGGAATAATATTGACTGTCGCCTGAAATAACCGCCCATTATCGATCTTGAGCGCCGAAAACTGACTGCCAATTAACAATCCGATGTAAGACAGGGCCACAATCCCGACAATGAGGACGGCATATGCCAGAAACTTTTCCAGCACCAGACGCCAGCGTGCCAGCGGCAGGGTCAGCACCATATCCATAATGCCCGCGTCTTCATCATTCGCTGTGATATTCAGCCCCGACAGTATTGCGTATACGGCAAAAATCAGCAGCAAATAACCGAAATAACCATAAGCCATAAACCCTTCCGGTGTAGCCATCGACGCGGCATCCCCGCCAAACAGCTGTAAGAGTGCGGGTGGCAGTGCCTTAGAAATCTCGGCATACTGCTTCAGGATATTCGCGTCCTTGACGATCATCATGATCATCACACCGTACAGGCCGAAACCGATTCCCCAGTAAATCATCCCACGCCAGCCGCGGCGCAGCGTATCCTTAAAGACGACTCCGCTCATGATATACGCTCCTTTTGCGATTGACCGTTATTGCCGTAGAACGACAGGAACATCTCTTCCAGAGTTGGCTCGGCCACTTCGATATTCTGCACATAGTAAGGATTGAGCGCGCGCATCAGCGGGTCAAAGTCACCGCTTAATCGCAGCTTCAGTCCACCCTCTACCGCACTGACTTCGCTCACACCTGCCAGACTCTTCAATTGGCTGGCAGGTACAGTCTCACGCAGGCGCACTGTCACCCAGCGGAAATTAGCGTGGGTCAAGTTAGCCACAGTTTCGACGGCCTTCAGTTCACCGCCGCGCAGTATTCCCACCCGGTCACAAATCGCCTGCACTTCACCCAGCATGTGCGACGACAAGAACACCGTCTGCCCACCCTTTTGGGCCTCAAGCATCAGTTCGTTGAAAATTTGCTGCATCAGCGGATCAAGGCCGCTGGTCGGTTCGTCAAGTATCAGCAAATCCGGCTTATTCATCATCGACAGCAGCAGACCTAATTTGCGCTTATTGCCCGTAGAATAGCTGCGGATGCGGATGCTCAAATCAAGTTGTAGACGGTCAGTAAGGCTGCGGACATAGTTCATATCCAATCCGCCGCGCACTTTCCCCAGATAATCCACAACCTGCGCGCCCGTTAGCCCTTTCCACAGGTTCAATTCACCCGGCAAAAAACCGATGCGCTTATGCAGTTCAACGCTGTTCTGCTGCGCATCCTGTCCAAATAAAGCGGCCTTACCACTCGTGGGCCGGATCAAATCCAGAAGCAAACGAATAGTGGTGGTTTTACCCGCGCCATTCGGCCCCAGATAACCAAAAATCTCCCCCGGCTGCACCGTCAGGTTAAGCCCCTTCAGCGCCGCCACCGTTTCAGTACGGTTCTTGTGATAAATCTTGCTCAGGTTATCCGTCTGGATAACTGGCATCTTCCCGTCCATAATGCCCCTCCATATACAAAACTTACCGTGTCATTAAAATGACCCCACGAAATAAGGTTAACCTTTTTATAATTTTAGACCAATCTAAATATACACAACCCCTAATAATTAGGGTGTCAGGCTTTCCCTATATTTACTAAGCACATCGCGTGTCAAATGCAAAACGTTCTCCATTGCGGCTTTACCGGCTTTTTTATCCCCGCCGCCCTCCGGTGCTAATCCCCGTTCGAGCAGTTCGCCAACGGCTCTACCCGCTTCGTCCAACGGAAGCACCTCCTGTGGCGGCAGAAACTCGTTTACAACCAGGAATCCGCTTTTAACCAACGACAACACATAAGCAACCACATGCGGCTCTAAATCCGGGCGAATGACATTTGCCGCCTGTAACTGCTTGACCAGCTCATGTTGAATAAAATTACTGTCCACCGAAAACTGCTTGCCATTCATGCGCCGCGCCATATCGCCAATCACTTTTGAATCGCGCCGCATCAATGCCAGCACCAGTGGGCTGCTGTAAGTAGCCACCATCGCATGTTGATATAGTGCGAAGATCGATCCGGCGTCAGGGTCAGCCTCTACCCGCTGCATCAGCACATCCAGCATCTTCATCCCTTCGTGGATGATCAGTGCGTCAAACAACTCCTCTTTACCCTTGTAGTGCAGATAAACCGCCCCCTTCGAGATCCCCGCTTCTTCCGCAATATCGCTCACGGTCGTTTTGTCGTAGCCATAATGCGCGATCAGCTTGGCAGCAGCCTCCAAAATGCGCTGCTGGCGTTCAAGATTTACAGTGTTTTCTGGCATCAGTGACCTTTCCGTGCTGTCTATAATGATCTCAGGTCAGATGGCAGCGGCACGTCACTAACAAACGCCCGTACCATCAGGTTAAACAATTCGGCTGCTTCCAGATTCCATACATGACCCACACCTGGCACAGTGACACCCCGCGCCCCATTGATTTGTGTCGCCAATTTACGTGCTGCGCCTTTCGCCACCGCCGTTTCCTTTTCACCGACTACCACCAACGCCCGGGCATGTGCTGGCAGTTGAACTTGCATCAGCGCTTCGGTGAAATGCCGCGTAAAATCCACATCAAAACTCTTGAGCAAATCGTCGCGCAAACTGGCCCGATAAATCAGCGGGATATTGAACTGCCTGTATGTCATATTCAGTAGGGTTTCGGGCTTAAACCAGCGATATATGCCTGCGCTGGTAATCGTGAACCGGCCTAACCATTTGCCTAACCCCGCCGCTGTGCCGCTTAAAATCACATGATCGACTACATCCGGTGCAGTCCGCAGCACTTCGAGCGCGACCGCCCCGCCCAATGACAACCCCACCACATGCGCCTTTTTGTTGGGCAGCGTACCAATCAGTTCGACCACCCGCCGCGCCGCATCATCTAATGTGAACGGCTTCAAATCTACACTTTTGCCCTGTTCCGGCAAATCCGGCGCGACACAATAAAAGCGGTCAGATAAGCTTTCCAACTGCGGCTGCCATTGATTGCTGCTCAAGCCACCGCCGTGCAGAAACACAATCGCTGGATTCTGTGGATCGCCCTTTGTCCTGATGAAAGGGAATATGCTTTTGGTCATGGGAATGTCTACTTTGTTCTGTCAAGCGACAGTGACGTCAAAAAGTCCACCATCACACGGTTAAAAAACGTCGGATTGTCCTGGTTCGAAACGTGACCCGCGTCCGGAATAATCACCAGTTTGGCATGATCGCGTGCCGCCCACACCGGCGCATCCTTAGCGATATTGCCTAGCTTGTCCTGCTCCCCACGGATAATTAGCATCGGCTTATCGATGCGGTAGTTCGGTTCATAGTGAATACACTGCGCTGCACCTGACATAATCGACATAAAATCTTCTCTGGGGATGGCTGATACCACCCGCATCAAATCCTCACGTACAGCAGGCTTTATCGACGAAGCATCGACCGACTGTTTGACCAGCGTCTTATACGGATACATCCGCATGAGCGCCGGAGCGAGTCCCAGCAAGATCGAGTCCATCTTGCTCAACTTGAAGGTGATGCAGATACAATCGACCATTACCAGCGCTGCCACCCGTTCAGGCTGCCGGAACACCAATTCCTGCTGCACATACCCGCCTGTGGATTGGCCGACAAACACGGCCTGCTGCCCACCCACAAAATCAAGGATTGCCACCAAATCATCCATCGCTGCCGCCACTGTGAACGGTTCACCCATTGGACTGGATGCGCCATGTCCGCGCATGTCCCACGTCAGGATGCGATAGTCACCGCTCAGTGCAGGTAACTGCTCATCAAACATCTGATGGTCAATCGTCGCCCCGTGTGTGAATACCAGCAGCGGCTTGCCTTCCATGCCGCTCAACCAGAAATGGAGCTTGCACCCTCGCCGCTCCAGCGTATATATCCCGTTCGCGATCATCATTTCACCCGTCTTGACCATTTGACCGGAATTACGTTTTGGGTCAAACAGTCAAATCATAAGACGAATTTGCGTTTAACATACCCCCAGTAATTGGGGGGCACACACTGGACTGCTATGGGGCTATGACGGTTCTTGAAGGCAGATTACGATGTACGGGTTGGTTCTAGCCTAAAGGATATGATTGTGGATACTGCTATCGGTTTGTTGTTTGCGTTTCTATGGGCATCCGGCCCCATTGCTGCCAAGATCGGCTTCAAAGGATCACCGCCGCTGACGATATTGGAAGCGCGTTTTTTCTTCGCCGCAGCCATCATGCTCACCATCAACTACGGTATGCAGCGCCGCAATCCCATGCCCAAACGCAGCGATTGGAAGCACATCGTCGTCCTCGCGCTCACTAACAGCACCGTTTATCTCGGCATGTGCTGGCTCGCTATCCAATACATTCCGGCTGGAATGCTGAATTTGTTTATTGCCTGCAATCCGTTTCTCGTCGCCATCTTCTCCAGTCTGTGGCTCGGACGCAAAGTGACGCGTCAGGAATGGCTGGGCATGGTCGTCAGCTTCACCGGCCTCATCATCGCCACCACACCCTCCCTCACGGATAGCCATGCCAGCGCTGCTGGCATTGTGATGGCGATTATCGCAGTCGTTACCTATGCCCTTGGCAGCGTCTACTTCAAATGGGCTAAAGTGGATCTTCCCGCGCGTCTGCTCAACGGCTGGCAGATCGCCATCGGCGGAATCTTCCTGTTTCCCTTTGCCGCTGCGCTCAATGGTCCGACACTCCCCACCGTCACCCCGAATCTGGTTATCGGCTTAAGCTGGTCAGTCATCGCCATCTCCATCATCGGCATCATCCTCTGGTTCTACCTCTTGAAGAAAGATCCAGTCCGCGCCAACATGTGGATGTTCCTCACACCCGTCTTCGGCTACTTGCAGGCAGCAGTCGTCCTCGGCGAACCCATCCGCGTGACCGATATAGCTGGCACGGTGTTCGTATTGCTAGGATTGATTGTCAGCGGCACAATTGAACTGCGCTGGTGGGCGAAAACCGAAATCCCGCTCGTCCCTGCCGATTAACTTGGCGTTCTTGGCGACTTGGCGGTTTAATTGCATGTGATTTCTCTCTACACTCTCTGCGGTTAAACCGTATTGCATTAAGGAATTCTCATGTCCCTCCCCCCGATTGAGCATTACGAATCGAACACCGGCGTCCGCATCTACCGCATCCCCTCTGAGGCTTTCCCCGGCTTTATCGTCTACAGTTTTGTCCTGCTCGGTGCAGGTGTGCCTACGCTTGTTGATACTGGTTCCGGCTACGGCAATAGCAACGATCAACTCCTCGCCGGAATCCGCGCCCTGAAAACCAACTTCAACGAACCGATCACCGAGAAGGACATCCAGCGCATCCTCATCTCACACGGACATATTGACCATTTCGGCGGCGTGGCCTTCATGGTCGAGCAAACCGGCGCGGCGGTCGGCATCCATGAGATTGATCGTCGCGTCCTCACCAACTACGAGGAACGTGTCATCATCGCCACCAAAGATTTGCGTGTCTATCTGGAACGGGCAGGCGTGGCCGAACCCTTACTCGGCAAAGTCATCGAGATGTACGGCTTCTCCAAAAAGCATGTCAACTCGGTTAAGGTCAGCATCAACCTTGAAGAAGACACATCCATCGATGGCATGACCTTCATCCACACCCCCGGACACTGCCCCGGTCAGGTCTGCATCCGCATCGGGGATGTGCTCCTCGCCGCCGATCACATTCTCGCGCGCACCACACCCCACCAGTCGCCGGAAAGCATCACCCGCTATACTGGCCTCGGCCATTACCTCGAATCGCTGCAAAAAGTCTCGCGTTTGGAAGGTATTCGTCTCTCGCTTGGCGGACACGAAGAACCCGTTGAAGATGTCTACGAACGGATTGTCGGCATCCGCGCCAGCCACCAGCGTAAACTCGACCGCGCCATTGACGCTATCAAAGCCGCAGGCAAACCCACCACCATCAGCGACATTTCCAAGCACATGTATCCCGACAAACATGGCTACGACATCCTCCTCGCACTGGAAGAAGTCGGCGCGCATGTCGAATATCTCTATGAACACGGCCATCTCGCCGTCTGTAATCTGGATGAAGTCGAGCGTGAACCCAACCCCGCCCTTCAATACGGGCTGGTGTAGTGAGACATGTATTAGGAATACACGCCAAAAAGGAAAATTGTGTCCTATGTCAGGAAACCGAATCATTACCCAAATCTGTATTGTGGTGCGGGATGTGAAGCAGGCCAACGCCAACTGGTCGAAAGTGCTGGGTCTGCCCGAGGAAAAAATCGAGACGATATTTCCCGATGGCATTCTCCACTATACCCACGACAAACCAACCGAATACAGAGATTGTCAGGTCGCCAAATATCAGTTGGACAATTTTGTACTTGAACTGATCCAACCGGGGGAATCTGCCAGCCCGTGGCGGGTATTTCTGGAGAAAAATGGACAGGGTGTCTTCCATTTTTGTGTAGTTGTCGATGACCGGAAAATTTTCCAACAGACCCTTGCGGATATGGACGTGCCGCTTCCCTACCATATCGGCTATTTCCCCGGCGGCTCATACAGTTACGTGGACTCAAAGGAACAGTTGGGCATCGAACTCAGCGTGAACCATCAAGCGGATTACAGCCAGTTATTCCAGGCACTCTTGAAAGGTGCTGCCAACCCTCTTGATGAATTGAAATGAAAGATGAGGTCTGAATATCAGGAGGCTAAATGGTTGATCCAGAAACGCCCCTTGGCGGCGGTTCGCACTCCAAAGTCGTCCGAATTGGACAGACCGTTCATCGTGTCAGCCGGAGTCAAGCCGTCTCGGCGTCAGTTTTTGATCTGCTGCGGCACCTTGAGCGTCAAGGATTTGCGGGTGCGCCACGTGCGTTTGGGTTTGATGATCAAGGCCGGGAGATTCTGAGCTACATTGAGGGAGAGGTGGCTGCTCAACGCCGGCCCGGCCACCCCGGCGGTGGTGATCTCCCTGATTACGTGTGGCGTGATGAGGCGCTCGTGCATCTCGGTGCGCTCATCCGTGCCCATCACGACGCTGCATCGACCTTCCCGTGGACGGGGCGCGAGTGGCTCCTTGAGATTCGCCAGCCTGTTGAGACGATTTGTCACAATGAACTTTTCCCTTGGAACACCGTCTTTCGTGAGGGTCTGCCGGTGGCCTTCATCGATTGGGATACCGCTGCGCCGGGGCCTCGCGCATGGGATCTTGGATTGGCCGCATGGCATTGGGTGCCGTTCTGGCATGACGAATTATCTCAAGCCGCCGGACGCCCAACCGGTGTCGCCGAGAAATCGCGTAGGTTTCGCTTGCTGATCGAGGCATATGGCCTTGCGCCAGACCTTGCTATTGTCCGCTCCGGTATCGAGCGGATGCAGGGATTTCTGGAACATATTCGCAGGCTCGCCGCCGATGGATCTGAGTGGGAAGTGCAGATGGCGCGTCGTGGCGTCCTCGACGAAATGGCACTGAATATCACGTGGGTCGAGCAGAACGCCGTTGCGCTGGTAGGGTCGGGCTAACCCCGCTTATTAGGAGCCGTCTGCAATTTGAATGAGGTCGAGCGCGAACAACCTCGCCCTCCAATAAAGCTGGCGTAATTGGATAGGTATTATGTCATGATTATTTCATCTCAGAACAACAAGGGTATTCTGTAGGGCGGAGGCGTGCCTCAGCCACGCATAAACGATCATTCTATTGCGCCTCATGCGCCATGAACTATTCAAATAATCTTATTTGATAGGTTTACTTTTACAAACCTGATCTACCAAATTCCAATCATTTATCAACGGTCTTAACAATCTGGCTCCCTCAAAATGGTTAACGCCAACCTCGCGAAAGAGTTACAAAATGGTCTTCCAAAATGTAACCCATTTCATTTGCAGATCGAATATCATATCTATGGAGGTGTTCTGCATTTCTCTCTCCATCGCTTCGGGCTATCAGCGAATGCCCCTGCCAGGGTAGCTGATGGAGGGTTGGGCTAGAGAGTCTCCACGCATCTTAACATCCAGACACGCGCAATCGGCACAAAAAGCAATGTAACTTTTGCCGCATTTGCTGCTTTTGCCGCATATTTTGCTCATTCAGCGGTATTCTCCCTCAAATACGCCGTTATGTTAGGTCGTGATAACAGGTAGGCGGGGGTGTATTGCGACCGAGGGAGTCCTGTGGGCTGCCAATTTTGCCAATAAATATCCAACCACCGCCAAAAGCCTGATGCCACACTCCTTCAAAATCCTGACTAAAACGTCAAACCAAAAGCGTTTAATAATTTCTACATCCTCTGTTACAATCCTCTTATAAAGATTAGCTTATCACTTTAACAACCGAGACGATTTTGACCCGCCATTACGACCAAATTATTGTGATTGATATTGAATGTACCTGTTGGGAACGCCACGCACCGCCGGGGCAGGAAAACGAAATTATCGAGATTGGCATTTGTCGCCTGAAGCCCTCCACCGGCGAACGGCTCGAAAAGCGCAGCCTCATCGTTAAACCGGAGCGCTCGACCGTCAGCCCTTTTTGTACCGAATTGACCTCGCTCACTCAGGCGCAGGTGGATCAAGGAATGCCTTTCGCTGAAGCTTGCGCCATTCTCGAAAAAGACTTCAAAACTCGCCAGCGTGTGTGGGCCAGTTACGGTGATTATGACCGTCAGCAGTTTGAAAAACAGTGTTTGAATCGGGGCATCAAATATCCCTTTAGCCCGTCCCACCTGAACATCAAAACCCTGTTCACGCTGATTCAGGGCGTTCGCCATGATGTCAGCATGGCACAGGCGATGGAACACATGCAAATAACGATGGACGGTCGCCATCATCGTGGGGATGATGATGCGTGGAACGTCTCACAAATGTTGTATCTGCTCTTGACCGCGCGGAAGGAAGTCGTCAAAGAATGAAAGCCATAGTCATCGGGGCGGGTATCGGTGGCCTGAGTGCAGCTATCGCCTTACGCAATGCCGGCGTTGACGTCGTCATCTACGAGCAAGCCTCCGTCATCCGTGAAGTAGGCGCAGGGCTTTCCCTGTGGCCGAATGCTACCAAAGCACTCGCAAAGCTTGGCTTGGGGGATGCCCTCAAAAAGATTAGTGTGCCGCAAGCCGATGGTGGCATTCATGACTGGCGTGGCAGGATAATCTCGGCAGCTTCCACCGATTTCATCGAGCGCGAATTCGGTGCGCCCGTCATCATCGCTCATCGCGCCGAACTGCTGGCGATGTTGACCGAAGCCGCGCAGGGTATCCCTATGCACATCGCCACCCGCCTCAAACACTACCAGCAGGACGATAAAACCGTCACAGCGGTCTTTGAGAACGGTCAACAGGATACAGCAAACTTATTAATCGGCGCGGACGGTATCAAATCGGCAGTACGCGCCCGGATGCTCGGTACGGGTCATGCCCCACGTTACGCCGGTTATACCGCATGGCGCGCCATCGCCAGATTTGATTACCCCCTTAACGCTGATTATTGGGGCGAAAGTTGGGGACGCGGCGCGCGTTTTGGCCTCGCCCCTGTCAATAATGGTCGTGTCTATTGGTTTGCAGTACTCAACGCGCCCGAAAATATGCCGCTACCACCCGAAGGGCATAAAGCCTATTTACTAAAACACTTTGGCAGCTGGCATCACCCTATACCCGATTTGCTCAATGCCACCGATGAGTCGGTTATCCTCCACAACAATATTATTGATATTGAACCGCTCACCCGTTGGATAGATGGTCGTGTCGCCTTATTAGGCGATGCTGCCCACGCCATGACACCCAATCTAGGACAAGGCGCCTGCCAGGCGATGGAAGACGCTGTTGTGTTGGGGAATGTGATCCAATTCACATCCGATGTGAGTGCCGCACTCGCCAGCTACCAGAGCAAACGCCTGGCACGAGCCAACGGCATCGTTAACCAATCCCGACGCATTGGTCAGGTTGGGCAGTTAGCCAATCCGTTAGCCTGCTGGCTGCGTGACACCTTATTTCGGAGTCTGCCAACCAGTACCCGTAATCAACAAATCGCCAATGTGGTTGGGCATGAAATCTAAATTGCACTTATCGAAAGCGGGAGTACGTATTTAGCCACAGGGCAGCCAAACCTGAAACTGGGTACCGATCCCCAGCGTGCTTTCAACTTTGATGTTTCCTCCGTGCTGCTCGGCAATCAGCTTCACGATGGATAAGCCAAGTCCTGTACCCCCGTACTGGACGGAGCGCGCCGAGTCTGCCCGGTAAAAACGTTCAAAAATGTGGGGCAAATTTTCCTTACTGATGCCCATGCCTGTGTCCCGTATAATCGTCACCACACCCGATGCCTGAAACCGCGATTCAATCGTCACCTTGCCACCGGTCGGCGTATAGTTAATGGCGTTTTCCACCAGATTCGCCACCATGCGCCACAAATCTTCTTCATTACCCGGTACAGTTGGTAACGTAGGGGGTAAATCCAGACTCAGTTGTTGAGATTTCGCTTCAGCACGCGGACGCAGATTCGCTTCAACATCCATAATAAGTGCGGTTATATTTACAGGTGCGCGAACCGGTGTCCGGGTTTGATCGAGGCGTGATACGGTTAGAATGTCTTGAATCAGCCGCTCCAATCGTTCTGTTTGTTCTTTGATGGTCTGGATTTTCGCCTTTTGGCGGCTGGGGTCATCAAGGTGTTCCAGTAAATAGAGGCTGGTTCTGATGACCGACAGCGGCGTCTTCAAATCATGAGAAATATTGCTGACCAACTGCCCCATTAACTCAACACGTTCATTATCGAGCATCAGCCGCAGGTTTTGTTCTTCGGTGCGTTTTAGATCGCTAATGTCACGGCTCACACCTACCAGACCAACAATCTCACCCTGCGAATCGCGCAGAGGAACTTTGGTTGTCAGGACGGTGATGTTGTTACCTTCGCGATCCAGACTGGGTTCTTCCCGGTTAAGAATAGGAATGCCTGTGCGTATCAGATGCTGTTCTTCATCATAAAACCGTTGTGCCAGGTGACGCGGTAAATAATCAAAGTCGGTCAAACCAATCATGTCCTGCTCGGTGGCCGTACGATCTGAATATTGGATTGAAATCGTGTTGGTCATGATGACGCGCGACTGGTGGTCTTTGACGTAAATAAGATCCAGCGTACTGTCCATCACGGCCTTAAGCATGTTGCGTTCTTTCAGAAGCGCTTCCGAAGCCCTTTTGACGCTGCATAAGCTGCCCAACGTTAGCCCATAAAGCCGCAGAATTTGAATATCCGCGTCGGTCAATGGTTTGTGGTTAATCAGGTTATCAGCAGCCAAAAAGCCAATGATTGCATTACCATCCCACAGGGCAGCCATCACGTTCCAGCCATGCCCTACGATGACATCATCATCGCTGTAAAGAGGACAGTCGAAACGGATAACGATGTCTTGCTGTCGCTCCAAGGCCAGATTGATGTCATCAGTATCGCCCCACTGAAGCGGTTCGGCCTGTCTTTCGTCGCGCGGTTTGCCGTCTTCACTGGTTCCAAAGGAGGGCATGAAATAGTTAGGGCGATCAGTGAGGAAAAAGATGCCCAACCGATCATATCCGAGGTGGGCCAAACCCATTTCAATTGCTTGGCGGCAAAGGTCATCAAACGATGAAGTGGTCGTCAGACTAAGGCTAACCTTCTGCAAAGCGGTTAGTCGACCAAGAAAAGTATCAGGATTTTTCGAATTCGAATCTTGGTCACTTAGTGCGAAAATACCACCTTTGCACCAAGCACGTCTCCAACGGCGAATTGTGGTGGGCGAAACGGCTAAAATCGTGGATATTTCTTCAATGCTGTAACCCAGATGGAGCAGGCGGATTGCGAGAGCGCGCTGGCGGAGTTCAGGCTGTGGGGCATGGTGGATGGCGTCTTCAATCAGACGCAGGTCATCTTTAACCAATTGAAATAACGGTATTTTGTGCATGCTTTGAATACGTAAAACGGAATAGCGTTAACTCAAGGATAAATTAACTTGTATTATAAATAGCCTTGTGGTTCATCGTAATTAATGATATTTGGAATGAAGTATATCCGAATGATAGCGGCCTACGTCAGAGGGATGCAGGTTTCAAATGACATGAGACATGCCAAAGTGTGACATGCCTCACGCAACAATCCTGGTTAGGGCGTTGGGGTACCAGCCTTAAGATGAGCATCAACAACTGCCAAATCGAGATGCGTTCCAACGAGTTCACTATAGAAGGCTTCGCGGATAATTCCATCAGGATCTATCAAAAAATCGGCAGGCATTCGATAGAAATTGCTGCCGGGTTCCTGGGTCAGTTCAAAACCTATGGTAGAGGCTTCTTTAACACGTGCCTGTGTAATTGGGGAAATCATTGAGGCTTGCACCTTACTTTCTGACGTTTCGACCTGGTACAAGTCATAAAGATGGGCATCAGGATCACCGACTATTGCGAAAGGTGCGCCCTGCCTGCCGACATATTGGAGCATATTAGCGCGTGGTGATTCAAACACTGCCAATATTTCCAACCCTTTGCCCTGGTATTCTTCATACTTCCCAATGAGTTGATGCACCTGTGTATTGCACATGGCGCAGGCCGCATTACGGTAGAACGAGAGTAACAGCCATCGGCCACGATAATCGGTGAGTTGAATTGGCCGGTCAAAAAGATCAACTGTCTGGAAGGTAGGCGCAGTCATACCGACCATCAATTTTGTGGTAGCGTGAGTCATGATATTCCTTTCCGGTTGGAGACGCGGATTGCGGTATACTAAACGGAGCTTATATAATTAGTCAGCCTGACTTACCAATATAATAAGGTTAACTGTCTAATTTGTCAACAGGTTTAATGGAATGACTGAACCGAACGAGCAATCAGCGCAAGCACCCGAGGGTTATGACGACAATATTGGTCGTCTGCTGCAGCTGGCACTGCGCGACTTTCAAACACGCTGTGCCGAGAGACTACACGCGCGCGGCTATACACAACTGAGTGCCGCACACCTTACTATCTTGTCGTACATTGATCCGGCGGGGACGCGTATCGTAACACTGGCGGAACGGGCAGGTATGACCAAGCAGTCAATGGGCGACCTGATACGCGAGTTGGAAGCACACGGCTACGTCGAACGCTCGCCTGATCCCAACGATAAGCGGGCGGTGATGATTAAAATGGTCGCGAGCAATACCACCTTTCTAACTGATGCGTACAATATTATTGCCGAGATACAAGCTGAGTACACGGCAGCGTTGAAAGCCAGCGGAGTAGAACAACTTCGCAGTTTGCTCAAAGTCCTGCTCAACCGTAATGCATCCGATAAATAGGTAACTAACGAGCCATGACAAAACACCTTAATACGCTCTGGCAGGTGGTGAACGCGGCATCGACAGTGGCCGATTTTGCGCGCCAGTCACAAACCTACACCTTCCCGGTTAACGGTCCGGTAACGGTTTATTTACGCGCAGAACAGGCGGAAATCCGGTTGGTACGATGGGGACAGCCCAAAGTCGACGTCTTCGTCCAATTGCAGGCGGCCTTCGGTTGGCGAATCGCGACTGATCAGGATGCAGATGGTGTGTATGTGGTAGCGAAACGGCGGATGCTGGTCGGTAGTATGTCACGCGCGACCTTTACCTTAACCGTTCCCTATGATGCCTATTTGATCCTAAAACTGAGCGAAAGCAGCGTACAGATGACCGATGTAAACGGCACACTGCACATCCCTCCGAAAGACGCAAAGGGACAGCTTCAGTTACCGAGTACCACGCTCGATTAATTGATATTGGTTTCTTTGCCCTCTGCCGCCTATACGGCTACAATTAGTCTAATTGGTTTATAAGTTTGCCATAAAAGGATACCGACCATGAGCATCAAAATTACTTGGCTGGGTCATTCAGCCTTTAAATTGGAAGCCGAAGGACACACGATTCTGATCGATCCCTTTCTGACCGGTAACCCGCTGGCAGCGGCCAAACCGGAAGACCTGAACCCCGAAATTATTTTTCTATCACACGCGCACGGCGATCATCTGGGAGATACAGTCGATATTGCCAAGCGGACAGGCGCGACTGTCGTATCCAACTTTGAGATTTGTAACTGGTTGAGCGCCCAGGGTGTTGAAAACACCCACGCCCAGAATTCGGGTGGCAACCACGACTTTGGCTTTATTCAATGTAAGTTTACAGTTGCTCATCACAGTTCATCTTTTCCAGATGGCAGTTACGCCGGTAATCCGAACGGCTTCATCCTGACACTGGCGGGTAAGCGCTTGTATTACGCAGGAGATACCTCGCTGTTTAGTGATATGCGCCTGATTGGTGATCAGGTAATCGACCTCGCTTTCCTACCGATTGGTGATAACTTCACGATGGGACCAGATGATTCGCTGCGGGCGATCAACTATATTCGCCCACGTGCGGTGATCCCGATGCATTACAAGACGTGGCCGCCGATTGACCAGGATGCGAGTGAATGGGGCAACGCTGTGAATAATGAAACGACAGCGCAACCCATTGTTCTTGACCCGGGCGCGTCACACGTATTGGTGTAAAAACACCAGATGACTCTCTAAAATTGCGGGGTGAGCGGCCGGCTTGCCCCGACTACACTTTATCGGGCAGATTTTTCCTTCCATTAAGCTTTTATTTTTCATACCCTATTCACTGACACCACAAAGGTTCTTGCAAGGAAAGGGTGGTATCATCCGTATATATCATCATTGCAAGCAGTCCGTATAAGGAATTTCGACCGATGGAACCGAACCAGAAAATGCAGGCGTTTAAGGCGCAAACTCAAGAAAAGATCCGCAAGTTGATCGCGGAATTTGCCGAGGGCACGGTGAGCCGCGAACAATTCCACATCATCTACGAGCGCTACACCAGCCAACTGGCAATGGCCGATATGGCAGCAGCCAGCCGAAGCCCTGACGCGGTGATGGGGATGCTGAGCGATATGCCAGCGACGATTGCGGTGCGTGAAGCACACATGGGCAAGGCGGTGGGTATGACCATTTATAACAACCGCAGCGGAACCCTGCTGGAAACGTTAGGTGACTTCGATGTATCGCCGGAAAAACTGTCACCGATATTGAACGACTTCACGATGATGATGCAGTCTGGTCGGTCGGTCGAACGCGAGACACGCAAGATCAGCGCCAAGCAGTGGTTGGTGTTCGCGGGGGGTATGTTTACGACCGTCGTGACTCTATTCCGTAACGAACCCTCCGAAGCACAGTGCCGTGAAATTGAACGCCTGCACCGTGACTTCGAAGAAGCGAACCGTTCCTTCTTCATGACTAACGCGGTTGATTCGGCCAAGCTGGCCTATCCTTTCATGGTGTTCGTACAGCGGAAAGTGCGCGGATAGATCAGGTTCATTAGCGACCACATTTCAGCGACGGACACGGCAAGCCGTGTCCCTACTCAGCCTTTCTCCGATAATTCCTCACCTGTAGGATTGATTATGATCGTTACATTGACCCCCAACACTACTCTTGATCAGACCGTGTTGATTCCGGCGTTTGCGTTGAACCGCACTATTCGGGCAACGAGTTCGCTCTACGGGATGGCGGGGAAGCCAACGGATGCGTCATGGATACTGGCGGAACTGGGTGTTCCCAGTCTGGCGCTGGGTTTCGCGGCAGGAGCCATCGGGCAAAAGATCGAAATGATGCTGCACAGTCGGGCGATAAAGACCGACTTCGTAGAGGTTGAAGGCGAGTCACGGGTGAATATGGTGATCGTATGCGAGGATGGCAGCGGTCAAACAACGATTACAACCTCCAGCCTAGAAGTTAGCCCGGCGCAGATTGAGGCGCTGTTGGCTAAGTATGAGGCCGCGCTGGATGAAGCAAGCTGTGTGGTGCTAGGGGGTTCGCTGCCAAAAGGTGTTGAGCCACGTTTTTATGCTGATGCGATTGGTCGGGCGCGATCACGAAACATTCCAGTGATTTTTGATGCGGGTGAACCCAATTTGAGCGCCGGATTAGCGGCAAAACCGTCTTTCATTAAGCCGAATCAAGATGAACTTTCGGGATTGGTTGGTGCGCCAGTCACTGATATGGCGACAGCTTTTGCTGCCGGAAAGCACATCCTCGAAACCTACGGCACCTGCCCAATTATGACGTTTGGCAGTGAGGGGGCACTGGCGGTGCTGCCGGGGAAAACGTACCACATTCCTCCGCTCAAGCTTGAGGTGGTGAGCGCGGCGGGCGCGGGTGACGCGGTGCTGGCAGGATTGGCAGCTTCGATTGAGCGGGGTCAGCCGATCGAAGAAGGGTTACGTTTGGGCATGGCAACAGCGGCGGCAGTCTGTTTGATGCCGGGAACGGCGGACTGCCACAAGGAAGATGTTGATGCATTTTTGCCTCAAATTGAACTGCGATTAGCTGATCCTCTTTAGTTGATACAACAGCGATTGGCTGATGTTAAGGTGCGATGGGTGATCAATCGGTCCCAACACCACACCCCAGCCTACCTGTTATTACGACCTAACGTAACGGCGTATTTGAGGGAGAATACCGCTGAATGAGCAAAATATGCGGCAAAAGCAGCAAATGCGGCAAAAGTTACATTGCTTTTTGTGCCGATTGTGCGCGTATCTGGATGTTAGGGTGCGTGGAGAACCTCTAGCCCAACCCTCCATCAGCTACCCTGGCAGGCGCATTCGCTGATAGCCCGAAGCGATGGAGGGAGCAATGCAGAACACCCCCCATAGATATGATATTCGATCTGCAAATGAAATGGGTTACATTTTGGAAGAACATTTTGTAACTCTTTCGTGGTATTGGCGTTAACGATTTTGAGAGAGCAACATTGTTAAAATCGTTTGAGGATAGTAAGTAATGAGCTTGTAGCACAAACCGAAAGTAAACCAAAACTCTATAAAGTGAATACAGTATAATGTTGGGAAGTATTCAGAGCGAGAAACCCGAAAGCAGCCCAAGTTTTCGTGACAGCATAATTGGAGATTCGCAGCGTGTCGAAGGTTATTTTCTTCAACATACCGGCACAGGGGCATATTAATCCGTCGCTGCCCGTGATTCGCGAATTGGTACGGCGCGGTGAGCAAGTTATGTGCGTCAATACCGAGGAAACGCGGGAGGCGCATGAGGCTACGGGCGCACAATTCGCGGCCTACCCTTTCATCCCGACGATGGGTGGGCTGATTAACAATGGCAGCGGTGGCAATCTGGCGGATAATGCGCTGTCGCTGGTCAAGATCGCCGAGCAGATTATGCCGTGGGTGCTGGAACTACTAGAACGCGAGAAGCCGGATTACGTGATCTTAGACTCATTGTGTTCGTGGGCAAAACAAGCCGCCGAAAAGTTGGGTATCCGCGCGGCGGGGTCGATCACCACATTCGTGCTTGCACCGGGTTCGATGCCACCTGTGCCGATTTCGTCACTGCTGAGTATGGTCGGAGGCATCATCCCGCGCCTACCGAGTTATTGGCAAGTGGCAGCACGGATGCAGCGTAACTTCGGCGTCAAGGGTGTGGGATTGCCAGGAGCATTGAGCAATTCGGGCGCGATGAATATCGTGTATACCTCATCCCTGTTTCAACCGGGGAGTGACAAGCTGAATGGCTCATATAAATTTGTCGGCCCCTCGCTGGCTGAACGTCCGGCAACAGGTGATTTCCCATTTGAAGCGATCACACGCAAGCCAGTGGTATATATCTCACTGGGAACGATCAACAATGATAACGTGGATTTTTATCACCAGTGCTTTGAGGCGTTTGGAAGTTATAATGCCCAATTTATCCTATCGGCGGGAAAGCGAACCGCTATTCAAGCGTTGGGGACTATTCCTACGAATTTCATCGTGCGAAATTTCGTGCCACAGCTAGACGTACTACAACGGAGCGACCTTTTCATCACGCATGGGGGCATGAACAGCGTGCATGAGGGGTTGTACTATAACGTGCCATTGGTGGTCATCCCGCATCAATTCGAGCAGTCGATTGTGGCACAACAAGTGGTTAAGCATGGGGCGGGTGTGGCGCTGGCGGACAAGCCACCGTTCGGACAGGTGACAGCGGCTGAGCTACGGGCGGCGGTCGAGCGGGTGATGGGTGCACGAGCACAATATCACGCGGCGGCAGTTTTGTTAGGCGAGTCGCTGCGCGCTGCGGGCGGGTATCAGCGGGCGGCGGATGAATTGATCGCATTTGGACGGACGAAATAGGATCACCAAACGCTGCAACAAGTTGTGGAAATTAATTACAACCCCACCCGCAGCCCTTCCCCTTCAGAAGACGACAGTTTTGGTCGATTGAGGGAAAAGCGGAAGGCTCTGAGAGCCTTCCCTACGGGAGAAAAACTCACTAGACTGTAAAAGTGTCGTCTCGTGAAGCTCCTCCCCATAGGGGTAAAATGATTCACAAGACAATCTATTAACTAATGGTGCAAGTCCAACCCCCTCATCCCAACCCTTCTCCCCCCGCACGCAAGGGAGAAGGGCTTTAGGACACTCTTTTTGGGCGAAAAACAGTGCGCAGAGAGGATTACAAAAGATCACAACTCACACTTGCACCACTGGTTATTAGAAGCAACCAGAGCAATCGGGATGGTCGACTAGCTCCCATAGAAACTCAGCCGTGAATTCAAATGTGCCGGCCACTAAGATCAAATGGCAGCGATCATTACAAGAAATCAACCAGTCAACAACAGCAAATATTTTAAGGAATGGGACATGGAACTTTCGACGCAGAATTTGGTTTTAGACGCGGACAGTGCGATTGATATGCAGATGCACACGACCAACAGTGATGGGGCGTGGACGCCGGAAAAGCTGGTCGATTATCTCAATGCGCAGCAATTCGGGATGGTCGCCATCACCGATCATGACCGGGTGGATCAGACGGCGGCGATGCAACAACTGGCACTGGATAAAGGGCTGCCGATTCTGGTAGCAACCGAATTCAGCGCGTTCTGGCGGGGCGAACCAGTTGACACCCTATGCTTCGGATTTGATCCTGAAACGGAAGCGCTCAAGATATTGGCGGCGCGGATCCTGGCGATGCAACAGGAGAACAGCCGACAGGTTTACGATTATCTCTTGAAGCACGACTACCGGTTTGAGGCCGAATCTGATCCACTGGAAACCATCTTAAAACGGCCTTCCGCCAAACAACCCTTTGCACTGGCCGATTTACTGGTTGCAGGAGGTTTGGATGGGGGTGAAGCGTGGAAAATCATCCAGGACGGCGGCATGAAGTTTTCGACTAATCCAATTGCTGATGTGGTAGACGCGGTACATCAAGGCGGCGGGGTGTGCTTGATCGCACATCCGGGACGCGGGCAGTTCTGGCCGATTTTTGATGCGGCGATGCTCGATGATATTCGCGCCGATGTGTCACTGGATGGGTTCGAGGCTTATTATCCGCTTCATTCGGCAGAGCAAACAGCCATGTTCGTGGAATATGCTCAAAAACACGATTTGCTGACGAGCGCAGGCTCCGATTCGCACGGATTGAACCGCGATCCGATTAAATATCCGGCGCAGAACTGCCGCAAATTATTGGAACGGCTGGGCGTACAGGTCAGAAATTAGGTCGAAATACAGAGTGTTTTAGCAGAAGTTTGAAGCGGCAATGCTTAAGAGCGGTTGGACGCGGACAGGGTAAATGGTGAAGCGCGAGTTTTCACCGATGGTATTGGCAAGTTCGAGCGTCACGGATGACTGCCACAACTGGCTCATGGTCATGGGGCAAGGGATATTATTGACAAGGTTGAAATGCCACTGGGGATAGCTGGCAACATGGGTGAAGGTCGGACGACTGCGGTCATTGTAGGCTGCGGTCAAAAAACCCATCGAGGGCTGACCGAGTAGGATGAACGCCTCGCCTAATGAAAGGCGCGTGCCCATCGAGCCGAAGGTGATCACATAGCCTGTTCTGCGATTGTAGACGAGACTGGCGTCGGTACTGGTGAGCAGCGCGGGACGTTTCTTGCTCCAATGCCAGCGCAGAAGCCCGAAACCCGCATCATCACCTATTTGCTCCAGTGGATGCGGCGGTTCGATCCAATCGGATACCAGACCTTCTTGTTGAAGCAGTTCATAGGCTTGCTCAGCGGTTGTGATGCCGGGACGGATACCCATGAAACAAGGCAGAGAACATTCCCCCTCAAAGAGGAAATCATGAAGACCACCATCACTGAACGGTCGGGTATGGATCAAGGTGACGATCAACATTAGGGGCAGCAGTACGACAACAGCGCACTTGAATGCCGCGCGAGGGAATGGATAGTGAGCGTACACCTTAGCAATTGACTCCCGGCACACGGGTGCGATCACTGCGGCTCATGGTCGTACGGAACTGTACGACAATCGGGCTTACCCATACATGGTCGCTGAAGGTCGGGCAAGCAATATCAGACCACACGGATATGCCTTGCTCGGGATAGAACCATGCCATATAGACTTCACCGTGCATACCGGTGTCACCCATCGCGGTATAGGTGCTGGCACCGAGCGTCAGATAAACATCCCCGCTGGCGACCAGAGTAGTAATATGAACCAAATCCACAATTTGAACGCCATTGCGGCGTGTGGTCAACAAACTACTTTGATGCTTACTCAGTAAAGGCGGGGCTCGCTTATTCCAAAGCCAAACCGCGCCGCCACCATAATCCGACTCGGTGTAGACGATCGTTTCGGGCTGCACCCATTGGCTATTACGCAGCAAGGCGATGGCATCAGTGGCAGTGGTCACGCCGGGGCGAATACCAAGAAAACAAGGAGCGGGACAGCCATCCGTTTGCAGGAGTTGGCGAATGGCGTGGTCATCGTAATGCTGTGTGCGGATCAGTAGCACGAGCGCCGACAGCAGTACGAAAAATTGTAACGTGCAACGCAGGTAGAGCCGGAGCATGGGACGCATAAGTGCCTCCATCGCAAACGGGCTGCTTGGTTCATTGTCATTGTAATGATTTATAGAGATCGGCGGGATACGTGCATCAGACTAACACACCTCGCCAATATGCTTCATACCAACCAGCCCCCACGAACTGGTGTTAAGGGCCAAGGTCATAGGGGCCTCCCACAAACTCCAACGGGTTAAAGGGCAAGGGAGCGTGGTGGTCATGTGTACGGCGTGACTGCGATAGAATACCTCCACAAAGGCATTGTCTAATCCCTGTAAAGCACCTGAGTCGGCCAGCGGCCATGATCCCAAAACCAAAATGGCATAGCCAGCGGCGATCCGGGTGTGAAGGGCAATATTCTGCACGGTTTGGATACCGGTGTTGGGGTCGAAGGTAAAATAAATGGTGTTATCACCATTTTCCAGACTAGCAGGCTGCTTGCCGTTCCACTGCCAATCCATGGCGATGGTACAACAACCCGAATCAATGTGGCTGCTAATTTGACCGACCCAGGGATTATTTTCTAAAAGGTGGTAGGCTTCACGCATCCGTGTCGTACCGGGTTGAATACCCATGAAACAGGGCGTGCTGCAATCCGATGGCAGTAGAATTGTACGGAGTGTTTGATCATCATAGGGTTGTGCGCGAATAACGGCGATTGCGCCTGCAAACAGCAGCACAAGGCCAAGGACGCCATAACTGATTATGCGGATTAGTGCCATACGTCTATTAGAAACCCATATCTAATGTCATACGGTTAAGTCTGC
Organism: Aggregatilineales bacterium; assembly: GCA_044226325.1. Classification (GTDB taxonomy): domain Bacteria; phylum Chloroflexota; class Anaerolineae; order Aggregatilineales; family Phototrophicaceae; genus CFX2. Next base: position 91,223 of record JBGAHG010000016.1, on the reverse strand, counting down.
GTTATCATTACACTGTACATTAAAAGACTCAGGACTAAATAGAATATGTCGCTTGTACATCACATTGTCAACGTTGAAGGGGCTATTGTGCATGATGGTCGCTATCTGCTGGTGATTCGCGGCCCAGGGGAAATCCATGCAGCCGGAATGTTGAGTCTGGTCGGGGGCAAGGTAGAAGATGCTGGTGAAACAGCTAATATCCTCGAAGAGACGCTTCAACGGGAGATTCTGGAAGAAGTAGGCGTTGAAGTCAGCGACATGATTTATGTTCAAAGCAGCGCTTTTGTGGACAGCTTCAATATGCCGGTGGTGGATGTGGTTTTTCTGTGCCGCTGGAGTATCGGCGAACCGACAATCAATAATCCGGACGAAGTGGCTGACATCCGCTGGCTAACGGCCAACGAAATCCTCACAAACCCGGATACGCCGGACTGGACGCGCAACAGTATTCGCCGTGCCGAGAAGATGCGTAACATGCTGGGCTGGTAATGGTCCAGGTTTATTCGGTCGGGCGTATGATCAGGCAGGTAGTGGTCGCATGAGCGTAGAGCTTACCTGCCGCATCGATAATTCGGGCCTGAGCGGTCGCTACCGTACGCCCTACATGGATAACTTCACCTTCGCTGCGAATGACACCGGTCTGAAGGGAAATTGGTCGCACATAGTTGACGTGTAATTCGAGCGTGGTATAGCCAACTCCTACTGGAAGCATCGTGTGTACAGCACAACCTAAAGCCGTATCCAGCAGCGCGGCTGTTATACCGCCGTGTACCATACCAATAGCACTATAATGCTGTTCAGCCGGTCTACAAATAAACGCGGCTTTCCCTTCACTGGCTTCCGCACTTTGCATATCTATCAGCTGCATAATCGGCGGGAGAGGAATTTCCCCGGTAGCGATTTTTTGTAAGAAATCCAGGCCTTTCATACTGAAAGCGGCTTTAGCGACGATAGCAGGATCTTCCCATGTGATATTCAAACTGCGACTGTCGTTCATAAATCCCTCCCATTAAATAACAGTTCATTCGGTCTTATCGAATTATCAAGGAAGGTCTTCAGGCTGTCAAAAGCCAAACAGTCTTCAAATGCTTTGGAGTAATTAAGGATTGTCTGTTTTGCATAGGGCGAAAGGCTCCTAGGTCTTGCAGAAACATTTGAGTCTCACTATACTCTAGGTTAAAGAGAAATTTAAACGTTTAAACCAACTACTTATTGAATAACTTCTTTGGAGAATGATTGTGCGCCGACTTTGGAATTTAGAAGAATTTCCGTTTCATCCTGAAAAACTGAGCCATAACGAAACGTTGATGACTATTGGTAATGGTTATCTGGCGACTCGCGGCTCATTTGAAGAAGGATATGCTGGAGAGAGTGTCACAACAATGGTGCATGGCATCTTCGACCATGCCGAAGGAATGCTGGTTCCTGAATTGGTGAATGCCCCCAATTGGCTGCCGATCAAACTGACAATTGACGGTACCCCTTTCAAGCTCATCAACCAGAATGAGATGGCTCTAACGCCCAGGAACGGGGCCTTGATTGGTTACCGCCGCAACCTGAACTTACAAACGGCCGTGCTGACCCGCGAAACCTTATTCCGCGCGGAGTCGGGTGCGATTGTACGGGTGGTGTTCGAGCGTTTTGCCAGCCTCGCTGATGAGCATATTCTGGTACAACGGGTGCAAATCGTAGCCGTCGACGGCGACCCTGAAATTGAGGTCGAAGCTTATATCGACCATGCTGTAACCAATATGGGCGCGCAACATTGGAACAAGATCGAAACCACCCATGATCTAAATACGGTTAGTGTAGGCGCAACCACTATTCAATCCGGTTATCGGATCGGGATGGCTTCAACATTGATCGCTGACAGCGGGGTTGAAACGGTGGTCGATGCCCCTCATAAGCGTCCGGTGATGCGAACAAGCTTTACGCTGCCCCGTGAGGCCAGCACTACCCTTTATAAATTCACCAGCATCTATACCAGCCGCGATGTGGATGTTCCAGTGCAAGCCGCACAAAACAAACTGCGCGAGGCCATTGACACCGGCTATGATGCGCTGCTGCGATCCCACAGCGCTGAATGGGCAACTTATTGGGAAAGCAGTGACGTCCAAATTGAGGGTGATGAGTCGGCACAATTCGCGCTGCGCTTCGTGATGTACCACATCCTGATTTGTGCACCGCGGCACGACGACGATGTCAATATCGGCGCGAAGACACTTTCGGGTTTCGGTTATAAAGGACATGTTTTCTGGGACACGGAACTTTTTATCCTGCCGCCTATGACACTGACCCAACCCAAGATGGCGCGTAACCTGTTGATGTACCGTTATCACCGGCTGTTGGGCGCGCGGAATAAAGCGAAGGCCAACGGTTACGAAGGCGCGATGTATCCGTGGGAAAGTACCGACACCGGCGAAGAAACCACACCTTCGTGGGGTGATCCTCAGCCGGACGGAACACGTATCCGCATCTGGACGGGCGACAGCGAACAGCATATTTCGACCGACATCACTTACGGTGTACTGCAATATTGGCGCTGGTCAGGCGATGATGAATTCCTGAAACAATACGGCGCGGAAATTGTATTGGATACAGCCGTATTCTGGGGGAGCCGCGTGGAGTCCAAGAATGGGCGCTACGAGCTGAGCCAGCAAATCGGCCCTGACGAGTACCATGAGAATATTGATAACAGTGTCTTTACGAACCGCATGGTGGTCTGGCATCTGGAGCAGGCTTTCGACTTATTGAAGTGGCTGCAAACCAACGCACCAGCCGATTATCAACGTCTCATCAAGCAGTTGGATTTGAATGATCAACGTCTTGCCAAATGGGTCGACGTCGTTGAGAAAATGTACATTCCGTTTGACGAGCAGAAGCAAATCCATATTCAATTTCCCGGTTTCTTCGACATGGAATATGTACCTGTGCCGCATTACGAACCGCGTACGGCCAGCGTGCAGGCCATCATCGGACATCACCGTACCATTCAAACACAGGTGATCAAGCAGGCGGATGTCGTCATGCTGATGGCGCTGCTGGGGGATAAATTGGCCTCACGGGATGTGATGGTCAACAACTGGAACACCTATTTTCCGCGTACCGATCACGGGTCATCGCTAAGCCCTGCTATCCATGCATGGGTGGCGTCACGGTTGCAGTTAGACGAAGTGGCAGCGGAGATGTTTGAACACGCAGCCGAGATTGACCTGAACGACAACAAGGGTAATGTGCGAGACGGTATTCATGGTGCGGCCAGCGGTGGTTTGTGGCAGGCGTTGGTGATGGGATTCTGCGGGCTGCATCTGGACAAAAAAGGTGAGCCGGCGGTTGATCCCCGTTTACCAGCCCATTGGAAATCGGTTTCATTTAATGTCTATTATCGGGGCGAGAAACGGCATTTTACCGTGACCAATCCTGTTGTAGAAACCTAGATAGCGTGATGGGTTGGTAAAGTAGTCCAGCCGAGATAGATCACATGGCAATATAGAAAGGCATGACTGCGGTTGTGCCTTTTTGATGCCTGATAAACAGATGAAAGCAGGCAGCATGACGTCGAAAGATTACAATGATTACCTGTTATGCAGGTGCTAGCAGGTAAATTGACCCGTCCTGACCCTTATTTATGAAGAAAACGTTTGGAAGATGAAACCGGATTCGAACGATCAAAACGGCAAAAAGCGTGGTAGAATTTTTGTTCTTTTAGGTATGACGAGAGTATGTGGGGTAAGACTACATTAAGTGGTGGGGGAAACACTTTGCTCTATGTACCCCACCCCCACCCCCTCCCCGAAGCGTCAGGGAGGGGAGAAAAATGCAAAATTCGGGTGCAAAAATGACTGTTTTTCGGCTAGAAAACATCTCCACCGCATTAAGTGGTGGAATGTGGTTCATGCTCCCCTCCCTAAATCCCTCCCCGCTTCGCAGAGAGGGACTTTTAAGGCGTGTTGCGGTAGTTATAGAATGCCATTTGCAAAAGAAAGGGCATTACAGGACTATTTTTAACACCGGGTTGCACGGATATTCAACCGATTGATTTGCAATTTTCGGAGGAATTTAACGAACGTTTCTTTTGCAATCTTATTACGGGACTATCAGTCCGATCAGCGAAAACGTTCGTAGCTCGATTTGAAAACACCTCAATACTACACCACCACATATTCGATGAACGTGCATTTCGTTTGTTCATCCGGATTACTCTATAAATATGCCTTCGTATGTGAGGGGAAAAGTATTGAACTTGTTGTAATCGATGGCCTTTACACTCAGGCAATTGCATCCGCCCGTAAGCCACAGATGTTGATTGATAAACTTCTTTTCACCCCCTGAATTCTCTTTTCGATTGACGACAGTTCACCGTTTCTCCTGTAATGTGTGCGTAATGCCGGAAAGTTTTGGAAGGCCGGATATGCATCTGGGCAACCAAACCTTACCGGCAGCACAAATAGCGTTCAGTACTTAAGGGGGAGTTTTATGATTTCTGTATTCATTCTAAAGCTCTGAAAGCCGAAGTCCTCGATTTGAATACCATTTAGTTAAGGGCAATCATATCCATTCCCAAAGACCTGTGAAGCTGTTATTCAGTTGTGGATCATCTGGAAAAGCTTTGCTGAAAAACTCAATTTTCTCCTAATGAGCCATAAGAGAAGGCGTATTTATAAAGGGGGTGGGGAAAAGTATGGACATTGCCGAAACGTATTGATCTGCCCTGCGATTGCTAATAGCATGTTAGTCAGACCTGCGGTGCTCACCGCGACGATCAGTTTAATCAGTACAAAAGGAGCATATAGACCATGTTAACCTCTGAACAAATCATCCGCGCTTGGAAAGATCAAAACTATTTTGAAAGCCTGACCGACTATGAACGCACAACGCTCCCGGCGAATCCTGCCGGCCAGATTAGTGAAGCTCCTGCGGGTCCTTGTAAGAATAGCAGTTGGGCAAAACCGAAGTGGGTTAATCAACCAGTTGAACAAGACAAAAAGAACAAAATGGATACTTCTGAACAAATCATCCGCGCTTGGAAAGACCAAGACTATTATGAAAGTCTAAGCGAACAAGAACGCCAGATGCTCCCGGCGAATCCTGCCGGCCAGATTAGTGAAGCAGTTAAAATCGTTGAAATTTTCGCAGTGACGTCGGCGCAATGCCGTCGTACTTTTGCGAAAGCAAAGTGGGCCCCATCAACCCGAGCAGGCTAGGTGACTGGAAGCACAATAATCCATACTTGTTATTCCAAGTCGAGCATTAGCGGCTGTCGGTATTCTCCTGTTAGTAAGAAGTGGCTTATCTATAGCGATGCTCCCTTGATACGGAGCATCGCTATAGAATACTGAAAGTTATTTATGTTATGAATATGGTCCCCACTGCTTTATGGTTTCCCGCACTTTACCTTAAGGAGCGCGCATCGCTTCCAGAAGATCGCACGCTATCTCAAATCCAGTCTCAGGTTGCGAATCGCCGTGCTAAACGTTGGCATTCAACATTCCCTCTCCCAATAACTCCTTACTTTCATCAGCGTCTATCAACCGATGGTCTTTCTGAGGAAAAATTCCTAGAGATTCTGGGCGAACCCCTTGAAGATCTCACTCATCGAATTGCAGAACCTCCTGATTTTATGCTCAGGCTTTCTACAATTTTTTCTCGACCTGCGATTCCAGAGAAAATTCAAATTCCATCAGCCTTGGGTGACGATCAGTTTATCGGTTTTGTCAAAGCGCTCGAACCTCTCGTTTCGGAAGCACTCACACGTTTCCATGAGGGTATTGATTCTTTACGCGCAAAAAATACGCGACTGCCTTTCGATTCAGAAAATGTGGAGGAGATATTCCTTAGCCATTTGTACAAATCATTATTGAATGTATCAGAACTTACGTTGGTTCTTGAACTTCGCGTTGCCGGGTTACAAGGTCATTTAGAAGGTGTGACGAGCGAAGAAAAATTTCACAGTTTTATCCGGCACTTATATAACCCCATTATTCTGGTTTCTTTGTTCGAGGAATATCCGGTGTTAGCCCGCCAACTATTAATTTGTGCGGATCAATGGGTGAACATCAGCTTAGGTTTTCTTGAGCGCTTATGCCAAGATTGGCAAACTATCCAAGCAGCGTTTGAATTAAATCACGATGATTCGATTAATCAAATGTCACTGTCAGCGGGCGACAAACATCAAGGAGGACAATCCGTCATCCTCCTGCATTGTCAATCTGGGGCGAAGCTGGTCTATAAACCACGTCCCTTAGGTGCGACGTTGAATTTTCAAAAACTTTTGACTTGGATCAACAGCCAGAATGATGAGGTGCAGTTTCGTACTATAAAGATAGTGGATCGAGCCTCTTATGGCTGGGTTGAATTTGTAGACGCACAAGATTGCCAATCGTTGGATGAGGTCAAACGTTTTTACATCCGGCAGGGTGGGAATCTGGCTCTTTTGTATCTACTGTTCGCTAACGATATTCACCAAGAAAACTTAATCGCCGCCGGTGAATACCCAATGCTGATTGACCTAGAAACCCTGTTCCATCCCAACCTGCCCGTCGATCAAAGCCAAGCTACTGATGCAAGGAATATTATCGAGAACTCTGTCTTGCGAACACTTTTGCTTCCTGAACGCATTAGTACCGAAGCAGGAGGCGAAAATGCCGATATAAGCGGTATGGGAGCAAAAGCGGGCCAAAAACTCCCTTGGTTAGTACACAAATGGGAAAATATGGGCACGGATCAGATGCGGGTTGTAGACGTACCTGATGTTACTGTCGATAATCCAAATCAACCACGATTTCAGGGTGAGACTGTTGATGCGCTGAATTATATCGATGCTCTCATTGATGGTTTCACAAAAATCTATTCACTATTGATTACGTATCGAGACAATCTACTCTTAGATACTATTGACAGCCCTATTACTTCCTTCGGTAGCGACAAAGTACGCGTACTGTTACGCTCTACAGTGACTTACGATTCTCTGTTAGAAGGTGGCAATCATCCTTCCTTATTAAGAGATGCATTGGACAGAGACCGATACTGGGATCAACTATGGGCGGAGGTGGTGCATATCCCAGCTCTAGTCCGAATCATTGATGCAGAACGATACGATCTGCATCAAGGGGATGTACCTGTTTTTCAGACTTATCCTGATTCGCGCGATTTATGGACGAGCACCGGAGATCGAATTCCTCAGTTTTTTCAAGAATCAGCGATGGCAATGGTACGCCGCCGTATTCGAGGGCTTTCCGAAGATGATTTGAAGCAACAATGCTGGATCATTCGCGCTTCCTTTGCCAGTAAACAAGAGTCTATTACCATCTAGGAGCAATCGTTCATGGCGATGCAGAACATCATTAGCCGTTGAAGTCCCGAGTTTGACAGTTGGCATAGCCCTTATAGGACTATAGCTCCTGCGTTTAGCTGAACCAAGTATAGTCTCATCGGTATTGACCTTGGCCCCACCTTTCTTTTTCGTCAGCTATAACGTTTACAGTTTGGATAGGAGGATAAGTGTGATCTACACGATAGGCCCCAAAGAAGGTTACCTAGCCGACATTGCCAAGTACGGGACGATTCAAAAGGTCGGTCGCGGCGAAGTCGACGGCGAGCCATATGATGGCGGTATAGCCTGTTTGACATTCGAGGATGCTCAGGCCGCTATTCGTGAATGGAAGCAATCCAACTTCGCCGTTTTTGGTCTACTGGCCGATTGGGACACTCAGACTATGCCGAGCAAAGCTCACCGCTGGCATGATCTCCTAGTGGATTCCGACATCGTATTACTCGACGAACAAGGCAATCCATTACCTGCTGATCTAAAGCCTAGTGGTGAGGAATAGCATATGTCGTCTAAGCAGTGTGTTGAAAAATACACACAAAGTTAGGCATTTCTCCTCGCAGGCCGCCGGTAATTTGTAAACGTCTGGTCTACGATTTCTGATCCTTTTTCGAAGTGAGGAGGGCAGGAGCACTCAATGTGTAAGTCGTCAGACAAATTGGACACTATTTTGAAGAGACACTTTTGAGCCAATTTGAATACAAAAAGTACCTATTGTCTCCATTTCCTAAAGTGTCCAAAGGAGTTCGACGATATACATCTATGGCTTGAATACATATCATTAGGCACGGAATACGTCATGATACCCCCGCTTGACAGGCCGAATGGATTTTTCGCTGTGACTGTTTGCCAAGATTAGTCGAACGTTTCTTTTATGAGCTTAACTAAAGCCCTTCCCCAAAAAGCTGCGAATTTGAAGAATCAGACGCATTTTGCGACCGAAGGAAGTCCTTTAGGGCGACTCATCCCGGCTAATAATGATTCGGAAACTTCACAAACTGCACTCCCCATCAGCACTTTTACTCATCGTCCGAATCAAGGCTGACTCAAAGCCATCTGGTTTAGGCTTTTTGGAGGGCGGTGGCGAGAATGAGACTCAGCGGGGTGGATTGTCCAGCGGCCCAGGCGGCAGCCCAATCCGGTTCGCTTAAGTGCCTACGGGCCACAGCCAGATTGGTATCGTAGTCAATTTGATCGGCAACATCAAACTGGCTGGGAATGGCATTCATGAGGGCATGGGCAGCGCTCAATAAGTGAACGGCCTGCTCAACCTTGCCCATGTATACATAGACGCCCCCCATACCCGCCAGACATTCGGCAATAATCTGGGTTTCTTCAAGTTCCTGCAACAGCACGAGGGCATCCTGAAAATAGGATACGGCCTGCGGGTAATTACCAAGCTGGCGCGCAACCTGCCCCAGATTGTGCAGGATAACCGCTTCGCCCACATCAAAATGAAGCTGGCGGTAGAGCGCTAGACTTTCTTGATAGAGGGCAGCCGCTTGATCATATTTATGTTGGGTACGGAGGACTTCGGCCAGATCGTTCATGGTCATGGCTGTGCTTTCAATGCTGCCATGCTGCCGGATCAGTTCCAGGCTTTGTTGAAACAGCGATTCGGCTCCAGCGAGGTTTCCTTCGCGGACGGCTAAACGTCCAAGCTGGCCTAAACAGCGGGCAAATCCAGCTTGATCATCAAGCGCCGTATAGAGTGCCAGACCATTCTGGAAATAGCCTTCTGCCGCCAGCATATTGTTTTGGCGGAGTTCGATTTCGCCAAGGCTGACATAAACCGCAGCCTGCCCATGCTGCTCAGCGGCCTGTTCATAAAGTGGCAAACTCGACGTGAGGTATTCAATCGACTGCGGATAGCGGTATTGGAGGAACAAAAGCCTGCCCGCGCCGTGTCGCACCTTAGCCTGAATTAAAGTCGATAGGGTTTGAGAATGTGCAAGCACCTGACTGATCCAATAGCTGCCAACCGTCAGACGGCTGTACGCGCTCCAGAAACGCCACAAGATGGCTACCATGCGACCGGCGCGGTCAAAATCATTCTGCTTAAGCAGCCATTCAAGGGCGGCCTGAACATTGGTTTCTTCGTATTCGAGGCGGTTGAACCACTCGACCTGCCGTTCGCCAGTGAGGTTGGGTTCGGCAGTTTCGGTCAGCCGCAGATAATAATCGGCGTGCTGGCGCTGCATGGTTTCTAACCCGGCTTGAGCGATTAACTGCTCCAATGCATACTCGCGCAAGGTTTCGAGCATGATAAAAGTGACGAACTGCTCATCGGGGCTGGTTTGTTGAATGAGGCTTTTTTCGGTAAGGCGATTCAGGGTTTGAGCGCCGGTAATGGCATCGGCAGCATCTGCCGTAAACGCGCCTACAAAAACCCCCAGCCGGGCGAAGTTTTGCTTTTCTTCGGCAGGGAGTGTGTCATAACTCCACTCAATGGCCCCGCGCATGGTACGCTGGCGTGAGGGAAAATCACGCGGGCCTTTGGACAGCACCTGTAGACGACTGCTCAACTGCACGGCAATTTCATGGATGGTGAGATCACGCGCACGTACGGCTGCCAATTCAATAGCAAGTGGTAGTCCATCCAAACGGCGGCAGATGGTGAGTATGTCGGCAGAGTTGGAGGTATCAAGGGCAAAGTCGGGCTGTGTCGAGCGAACGCGTTCGACAAACAGGGCAAGGGCGGAATACCGCAAGAGGGCGATAGGGTCTAAAGTCTGTGTGCCTTCGGGCAAAGTCAGCGGCGAAACACGGTAGACATGCTCGCCGTATATAAGGAGTTCTTCGCGGCTGGTCGTCAGGACTTTTAGGCGCGGAGCGGCAGCTAACAGCTCATTAACGAGGGGGGCAGCATCAATCACCTGCTCGAAATTATCCAGTACGAGAAATATCTGCCGCTGCTGCAAATGGGATTTTACGGCTTCAAGCAGTGTGGCGCTTCCGGCCTCTTCGACTTTCAGGGCGTGAGCGATGGCTTCGATGACGGCTTCGGAGCGGCTGAGCGGTGCTAAGGCTACGAAGAAGGTCCCGTCTTCGTACTCATCCTGCAAGGCCGCGCCAACCTGAAGACTTAAGCGCGATTTGCCAATGCCACCTGCGCCGAGAAGCGTTACCAGCCGAATACGCGGCTGGCGCAATAACCGGCAAACCTCGGTTACTTCGGTGTCACGGCCTACGAAAGAGGTCAAATGCGCGGGTAAATTGGTCGCACGGGGCGAGAGTGATTTGATGGGCGGGAAATAATTAACCAAGCCGGCTGCCATCACCTGAAAGATATGTTCGTCATCGTTCAGATCACGCAGCCGATGTTTTCCCAGATCGCGTAATTCAATACCCTGCGGTAAGGCATCTGCCAGACAGTCTGTGGTTGAGGATGAGATCAGGGTTTGTCCACCGCTGGCCGCAGCCATCAAGCGCGCGACACGGTTCAAGGTAGGGCCGAAATAATCACCATTGTTTTGTTCTGCTGGCCCGGTATGCAAGCCCATCCGCACTTTTAAGATGATCGATTCGGTATCCACTGACGGTTGTAAGCCATGAAATGTATATTGGGCAGCGAGGGCGGCTGATAAGGCTGAGAGCGGTGAGTCAAATACGGCGCAGAAGCCGTCACCTACCGTTTTAAAGACGAGGCCATCGTGCGATTCAATGGCTTGTCGCAGGATCCGATTATGGTCGGCAAGCAGGCGGGACATGGAATGAGAATGCTGTTCCCAGAGACGGGTGCTGCCTTCAATATCGGTAAAGAGGAAAGTGAAGCGTTGCTCCATAAAGACTTTCGAATCCCAGGCGCTGTATGAGACAACTTCATTATAGTACCGAGTGCGGACGTGTAGTGGTAAGGGTCAGGACGCAATATGCAGAACGAGGCCAACGCAAGGCTTTAAACCGTGCTTTGGCCTCCCCGCTGATTGAGACCGAATGTTGTTAGAAGCCGATGACAATCGGGCTACCGGATACGCCTACAACTTCTTTATGGGTCAGGCCATCGCCATTGCCGAACTTCCGCGCGTTAATTGTCGTAGGAACATTTGGTGTGCCAGTGCGAACCAGAGTCACAACTTGATAGGTGTCTGCCGGTTGGTCGGCGATCAAGGTCACGGTTTCTTTATTACGCGCCCATTGGGGTGTATAGATGACACGGTTAATTGCTACGTTCGCCGGTACATGCACCTGATATTGAATGCTCATCACATTTTCTACGGAAGTTTCGACGGCGACACCAACTTGAAGATGGATACCATCCGAAAGAAAAATGATCGGATCACTGCGGCAGGTCATAGAGGCCGCATTGACTTGAGCAACGACCAAACACAGCGCAATCAAGAGCGCTACTGTTAGTCTTGATTTATGAGCAGAGAGACGGCGAAGTGTGTGGATCATGGCACATCCTATACGAATAATTGATTTTATTTATCCAATTTCAACTAAATAAATCTTAAATCAATTATTTGAGTTTGTCTACCGAGATTCCGTAAGAATGTGCGTGAAATATGAAAATCGCAAAATTTGTCACTGGTACTTTAGTGTGAGATGTCATTTTGACAGCAATCAGCATGACTGTTACACTTTTTCAGACCGAACGGTCTGTTATTAAGCAGCGGGATCATGACTACGGAAACACATGGCAGCAAGGGCGAGCAAACGCGCGAGATGATTATCCGGCAGGCGGCGGTGGTGTTTAATCAGCACGGGTTCTTCGGCACGTCCATCAGCGAGATTATGCAGGAAACCGGCCTCGAAAAAGGTGGCATCTACAATCATTTCAAGGCGGGTAAGGAAGAACTGGCACTGGCGGCGTTTGATTACGCGGTAGCCCATATTAATCACAAGTTGGATGTGGCACTGCGCGATAAACATCAGGCAGTCGAGCGTTTGCTGGCGTTCGCGGCTGTATTGGAAAGCGCGTTTGATGATCCTGAACTGCCGGGAGGCTGCCCTATCCTGAACACGGCGATTGAGTCAGACGATGCCCATCCGGCACTGCGGGCGCGTAGCGAGCAAGCGATGTCCGGTTTGATTGCCAGCCTGGAGCGCATCATCGACAAAGGCATCCAATGTGGGGAAATACGCGGCGAAATTCACAGCCAAGCGGCGGCAGCGGTGTTTATCTCTACGATGGAAGGTGCGCTGATGCTCAGCAGGCTTTATAATGAACGCCAATACATCACCTTTGCACTGCGTCATATCGAGCAGTTTATCGAACATTCTTTACGTCAGTGACGTAATAACTCCTAAGCGTATGAATGGAAGGACGGAAACATGAAGGGTACACGAGTCGTCGTAACCGGGTTGGGGGTCGTCAGCCCGTTGGGGAATACGGTCGCCGAGACGTGGCAGAATGCGCTGGCCGGCAAGAGCGGCATCGAGTGTTTAGAAGGCATCAACGACATTGACAATCACCCACGTGTGGGCGGAACGGTCAAGAACTTTGACGCGGTGGCGATCTTCGGGGCGCGTGAAGCGCGACGGTTGGATAAGGCCAGCCAATTCGGGATGCAAGCTGCCGAGCAAGCGTTGATCGACAGCGGCTTGCAGATCACCGATGAGAATATGTATGAGGTCGGCTGTGTCATCGGGACGTGCGTGGGTGGGATTGAGTCGATGGTAGACGCGACCGTTGATTTTGAAAATCGTGGACAGCGCGGCGTGAGTCCGCTGGCAATCCCGCGTATTCTGGTGGACAGTCCATCAGGGCGGGTGTCGATGGCCCACAATCTGCGTGGACCGAACTTCGCGATTGTCTCGGCCTGTGCGACCGGTAACAACTGCATCGGTGAAGCCGCTGATATGATCCGGTTAGGACGGGCGAAGGCCATATTAGCCGGATCGAGCGAGGCCACGCTGATCCCGATGGTGCTGGCAGGCTTCGACAATATGAAGGCACTGGCCCATTACGAAAGTGGTGATCCGACCGTGATTTCGCGTCCGTTCGATTTGAACCGGACAGGCTTTGTGGGCGGCGAAGGCGCAGCGGTGTTGATGCTGGAAGATTTGGATTTCGCGCTGGCACGCGGCGCACACATCTATGCGGAAATTGGCGGCTACGGACATACATCAGATGCTTACCATATCACTGCCCCGCGTGAAGACGGTGTGTCGGCGGCAGAGGCTATGAAACGCGCGCTGAAGGATGCGGGACTGAAAGCGGAAGATCTGGATTATATCAACGCACATGGCACCAGCACACAGCTTAACGATAAGAGCGAGACGACAGCGATTAAACTGGCGTTGGGTGAGGCTGCTTACAAGATTCCGATCAGCTCGACCAAATCGATGACTGGACATATGCTGGGGGCAGCCGGCGCGATTGAGGCGTTGTTCTCGATCCTCGCCATCCGCGACAATATGGTTCCGCCCACGATTAACCTCGATACACCTGATCCCGACTGTGATCTGGATTACATTCCGAACGTGGCCCGTGCGCACAAGGTTGACCATGCGATGAGTAACTCGTTCGGCTTCGGCGGGCATAATACGGTGCTGGTCGTCAGCCGGTATCAAGACGCAGCGAAGGTGTAGAGAACCCCCACCCTTATCCCTCCCCCGTAAACGCTGAGGAGAGGACATGTTTGAAAATGAGGGAGACCGTAATCAAGAAAATTCAATTCGGGAGCACACATATGTGCTCCCCTACGGGAAGACTTGTTCTTTAAAAATAACATTCCCGCAAAAGGTATCCTCTCCTCAGCCCGTAAACGAGGGAGGGAATGAATGTAAAAACATACTCCCAGGAATTTGGAGAAGTCACATATGGAAAATGGCCTGGAAGCATTACGACCGTTTATCGGTCAAGAATTGAGCATGGTTCCATCGCCTGTCGCGCACTGGCTGAAAGGCACGCTGGCGGAGATCAGTGAAAACGGGATGAAAATCGCCTTCACCGTACGTGAAGACATGACCAATCCGGCAAGGATTTTGCACGGTGGCATCATCGCGACGATGCTGGATGATGTGATGGGTATCACAGTGATGGTGAAGCATAATCCTGACCTGAGCACGTTTTACTCGACCATCAATTTGCAGGTGGATTATCTCGCCAGCACGCGCGAAGGGGCGACCGTCATCGCCAGTTCGAACGTCATCAAGGCAGGAAATAAGATCGCGAACGTCGAAGGCTGGCTGCATGATGGCAGCGGCAAGCTGCTGGCACATGCTACGTGTAATATGCTCAAGGTTGAAATGCGGACGTGAGTTTGCGAGTGCTATTGTTTCGATTGGCGCGTTCACCGGCAGCCGGTCTGTTCATAGGATGGATGTTCGCGCATATGAGCTTCGCCATTCCGGTACATCGCTTGCGAGAAACTGCTACACTGATGGCTTTTGAGCATCCCAAGCCGAGTTATCCGCTGCATATCCTGATTGTGCCAAAGAAGGCTATCGCCTCAATGATGAAGATCACAAATGCTGATGCGCCGTTTCTAGCGGACGTGTTTCAGACGGTACAAAGTTTGGTGGCCGAGTATCAATTAGAAGCGCGGGGCTACCGACTCATCTGCAATGGCGGCGAGAATCAGGATGTGCCGCAGCTTCATTTTCATCTGGTATCGGAAAGACATGCCTAAATTCATCGCCGCTCATAAACGCCAATTGATTACTTTTTTCGCCGCTATCGTCGTCATGGCGGGGATTGTGGCGGGTTTGTGGGTGACAAACGTATTCGGCTGGCGGCAATGGCGTATACAAGAAGCCCAAGGCTTCATTGGGGCACCACTACCAGCAGGCGCAGCGGACGTGCAATTTACAACGCGCAACCTCTATACGCGCATCATCTGGCTGCGCTTCAACCTGCCAGCTGATGCCGACCTGACGGCTTTCCTGACGCAAATGGGTATTACAGAGGCGCTTAAGGCAGGTTTTACACCTTTCCCCGCGCCTAATCCTCAAGAGGCCTCTATTCCATGGTGGCAACCCGGTGCCAGCACATATTTTAACGGTTTGTATTGGAATACTGGTAGTAAAATCATAGAAATGCTGGTTGACAAGACGGACAGCAAAAAATTTACAATCTTCCTAAGAGCCTATTCCCTCGCTCAACGATAGCCTTTTTAGACCGAAATTCTGCACTTTTTTCACATGTGTATTGAGAAAGTAACAACTTATTCATAGAATTTACGCTTAATTCACAGCCTTATTAAGTTTTCGTCATATAATGTAATCAAGGTTAAATCATCGGATTGTAAAGTCGTAAAGGTCTTATCATGGTCTCACTGAAAAAACGTTTCGTGGTCGGCATCGCACTCCTCACGTTGCTGATTGCAACCGTTGTACCAGTCGGCGCTCAGGATGACAATGGGGCTACACCGCCAAGTCCTACCAATGGAATAAACACGCTTGTTATTCACATTGAGAGCTTCGACGGTGCGACCACCGCGTCGCTGACATTGCCCATTCGCTGCGGAAACAATTGCTAGGAAGCCGAATTCCTATCAACGTTGTATACATCACGGAGCTTATCGCCAAGATAGGCTCCATCAATGCAATAGCTGTTTCTGCTACGCGGTACGAATTGCCGGTTTAGATCACTTCTGCTAGCACCATTGTCTGGCACCAAGAAATGAAATATATGTTATATTTTGTGCTGTTTAACAGCTGTTTATTTTATGTTGCAAAATAATAGTCTATAGGTTAGATACTGCCCAATGTCCATGCCCCAGCAGCGAGAACGCGAAATTGCACTTGAACAGGCCAAAACGCCTGAGTCAAAACTCATCGCGCTTAACAATCTCGCTGAAGATTTGTGCGAAGTTGCTCCTGAGCGTGCGCTTGAATTAGCAGAAGAAGCATACTCACTAGCTCTCATGCTGCATGACCATGAAAAAGCGGTTATCGCGACACTGAACCGTGCATGGGCACTTTATAATAAAGCGAATTACAGCAGCTCGATCATGAGTGTGCAAGAAGCACTCAAAGAAGCTCAGAGGCTGCAACTCGCGCAGCAAGAATTCGACGCACTAACGATCCTCGGTCATAATTACAACATCATCGGCAATTGGGCTGATGCGCTCCAATGCTTTACACAGGCACTTACTCTGAGTAAAACATTGGATAACCCACGCAAAGTAGCGACCACGCTCAGTAATATTGGTCAACAATACGGCAAATCTAGTAATTACCAACAAGCGTTGGATCATTACCTTCAGGCGCTGACTATCCTGCGTGGTTCAACGACAAGCCCGATTATCCTCACCCATCTCCTGCTCAATATCAGCGAAACCTATGACAAATTAGGTGATCCTTGGAAAGCAATCGGTTTCTCCAGCGAGAGTTTAGAAACTGCTGAAAAGGCCTCTTATAAGACGGGACAAGCCCTTTCGCTGTTCTTTATGGGCAACACTTATCAGAATATGGGTGCTGGTGACACGGCGATGGCCTATTACACCCACGCATTGATCAATGTGCGCGAGGCCAAAGCCCCCTTG
Source organism: Aggregatilineales bacterium (assembly GCA_044226325.1). Classification (GTDB taxonomy): domain Bacteria; phylum Chloroflexota; class Anaerolineae; order Aggregatilineales; family Phototrophicaceae; genus CFX2. Next base: position 74,459 of record JBGAHG010000016.1, on the reverse strand, counting down.
TATGAAGGTCATATTCAACGCAATATGGGTGTGGTGCTGCTGGAGACAGGCAACACCGCGCAAGCCCTGACCTATTTGCAGGATGCGTTGACGATCTTCCAATCCATCGACGCAAAGCCGGAAGTTTTTGAAGCACATTATCAACTGGCACAAATCTACCGTCGAATGGGTGATTTTGGGGCGGCGTTCGACCAATTCGCACTTTTCCACCGCGTCAAAGAAGAAGTTTTTAACGATCAGGCGGATAAGCGGCAAAAGGTACTGCAAGCCCTGTACGAAGTGGAACAGGCACGCTATGAGGCCGAAACCCAATACAACCGCATCCTGACGCTGCAAGCCGAAATTAAGCAGAGCGAACAAATCATCAATGAACTGGATGCCTATGCCGACAACGTGGCGCACGACCTCCGCAACCCGATTGGCGTGATCGTCGGGTTCGGTGGGCTGCTGGACATGAATTTGAGTAACACGCTGGATGAGGAATCGCGCAGTTACCTCAATAACATGTTGGCGGCGGCTGACAAAATGAATGATATTGTCGAGTCGCTGCTGACGCTGGCGCGGGCCCGTAAAGAACAAATCCTGCCGCAAGTGGTCAATATGGATGTGGTGCTTGACGAGGCTTTGAAACGGGTGCAGCCGTTGGTAACACAACAACAGGCTACGATTGAGCGTAAGTCGCTTTTGCCAATGGCGATGGGCAACGCATCATGGCTGGAAGATGCCTTCGTCAATTACATCAGCAACGGTATTAAATACGGCGGTACACCACCGCGCATTGTGATCGGCGGGACACAGCAGGATAACGGCTTTATTCGCTACTGGGTACAAGATAATGGGCCGGGATTGGATGCCGAGGCCATACGCTTACTGTTTAAGAAGTTTGAACGTCTCGGACAGGCGAAAATCGAAGGACACGGGCTGGGTTTGACCATCGTCAAGACCATCATCGAGAAACTGGGCGGCACGGTACAGGTCGAAAGCAGCGGCATAGCAGGTAAAGGCTGTACATTTAGCTTCACTCTACGGTCACCAACCGAGGGTCAATAACTCGCCTCTGTTCGCGCATTTCCAGCGTTTTAAAAGTCATCATTAATGAATAAATATTGCATCAGAAATTAGCAGTCACCTGTAGACACTGCTAAAAAATGGTGTATGATACTTAGGTGTAAAATCGTTTGATTTTGAGGTAGTGATCCCATGCCCTTGTATACATATCGACGTGAAGATGGTACGACATTTGATATTAAGCAAAGTTTTTCTGATCCGGCGCTGACAATTGATCCGCAAACCGGGCAACATGTCTCGCGCATTGTTCACGCTGCCGGTATTGTGTTCAAAGGTTCAGGTTTTTATGTCAATGACAGCAAGAGCAGCGGTCGCAACAGCGCTACCAGTCCGGTGAAAGCCAAAGATGGCGAGACACCTAAAGTTGACGCCGCCAAAAGTGACGCTCCAGCAGCCAGCACCAGCAGCGACACCACACCTGCCAAAGCTGAAACCAAGACCGAAACCAAAAGTGCCAGCAAAACAGCCGCCGATTAGTTAGCTCATAGTCGATAGAACAATACCGATTAAGCCAAACGCCCGCAGCAATGCAGGCGTTTTTAGTTGGGTGATGTAGTTCGGACGGCAGCGCGCCATAGGACGTTACCCGCATCATTGCGGATAACGATGATGTCTTGCCATCCAATGGGTAGATCCGGACGGCGGGTGACAAAGTAGGTTTGAGACGGTTGTCCATCACAACCAGGGGTAGGCGGTGCATCAATTTTCGCTGAGTCCAGGTAGCTGAAACGAATATTGTCAAACCACTTAATATTCAGCCACAAGTTCTCGTTTTTTTGAATGCGCGCTTTTTGGAATTGTTCAGGCGGGATACGCGTCATAAACAGATAATACATATAGGGCTGCTGTGAGGTGGGTTCCAGCCAAATGATATCGCAGGTTTGGGCCGCAGCCTGTACCTTTTCCAGCACCGGACGCAGCCCGATGTTTTCGTAGATTTCCTGATTCGGCGGTGCGCTATGGAGAAAGGACGGAACAAAAAAATAATTGAGTAAGGCGCTGTTAAAGAAGATGAATACCACGAGAGTTCCGGCCAGTATCAGAACCGCCAACGACTGCCGCCAACGGCTACCCTGTCCCCATTTCCATATGAGCAGAAGACCGTAACCTGCCAACAATTCCGGCAGGGGTAATAGATTAATCGAGCGCACCTCATTCGGAATATCTTGATTCGTTACACTGGCCGCTATCGGAAATATCAGTAACCAGATGATGACCAACACAGGAATCAATAATTGCGAACGAGTCCAGAAACGACGATGTAACAATCCTATGGCACTAATCAACATTAAAGGGGCTTCTAACCAAAAAAGGTCACCGATACCCGGCGGATGAACGGCAAAGCTACCTTTGAGTCCATCAATGAATAAGGTTTGCAGATCATAGTAAGCGCGATAATTCGTCCATAGCAACTGCGGCCAATTGGCCTGGCGGAAAATACTAATTGATTCAAAACGCCCCTGACTCAGTTCCCAGTGGGTAATTTGATAGATTGCGTAGGGGCTGATGAATAAGGCTATCAGCAGTAACCAGACGAGGCCGACACGCCAATGATGCCACCAAACTTTTGCCCCCGCCAGCAAACAAGCGAGTATCAACAATGGCGCTTCCAGCTTCATGGTGGAATAGCTTGCGGCAAGTATGGCAAAGCTGAAGGAAGAGCCTGCTAACCAATACAAACTGTGGCGCTGTTTATGCGGTGTATCACCTGAAAGCAGGTTCATACCTCGCGTATAGGTATACAGCGCAACAACGGTAAAAAATGGAACGAACGAGGCCGGAAAAGCGATACGGCTGTAGCTGAGGTGCCAGGGTTCAAAGGTTAGCAGCAGCGCGGCAGCAAGTCCGGCAAGCTCACCAAACCATAACCGCCCCAAAAGACCGACTATGGCTACCGTCGCGATACCAAACAAGGCAGCGGGTAATCGGGTGGTGGTTTCATCCAATCCGAGCAGACCGACAAAAGGCGCGGTTATATAGTTGCCAACCGGCGGAATATAATCATTAAAATTGCGAAATTGGATAGGAAAAAGCTCACCATGCTGATCACGTCCGGTGCGCCAGATGCTCCAGGCATCGTAGCCTTGTGCCATTTCATCCTGATTAAAACGCTGGGGATATTGTCCTAAGTCGATGAGGCGCAGAAATGCGGCAGCGAGAACAATAATAGCCAGGGCGAGATGAAATCGCTGTTTCACAAATTTGACTTTCAAACAAGGGTTATAGGAGACAGATAAATCACAACCGAATCAAAAAGGCAGAGTCAATACTCTGCCCTTAATATTACACACTGACCATCATAACCTGCGCCTTAGAACTGGAAATCACCGGTGACACGTACAACTTTTTGTTCGTAGTTGCTGACGAAATCCATGAGGCGTTCGTGCAAGCGTTTCCAATCACCACTGTCGAGGATGCCACGCATGGCATCCAGGTCATCAACAATGCCTTCTGTAAGAATCTGGGACTGCTTGTTATGGCTGTAAGCGGTATACCAAGCGCCGGTTGGCTCCATACCCATGCGTGTGATACCCGGAACCCACTCGCGCACCACAAATTCAAAATATTCCTGTTCGCGTTCGGGTTTAATATCCCATCGCATGATGAGTTTAACGTTGTCTTTGCCTAGCGATGCCATAACGTGATTGCTCCCTATGCCTGCATCTGTTGTTTTAGCAGGACGACCTGAGCCTGTTCAGGGAAATCGGAACCCGAAACCTTGAGGAGATCGGTTTCGTGTACCGTAGTGACGCCCATTGCTTGCAAGAACTTATCGACCGGCTCCAAGTCGAGGTTCACACCGGGCATTCCATAGTGCATGGGAATGACATAAGCAGGTTCTACCAGGCCGACGACTTCCGCCGCCTGACTGGCTCGTAAACCCATCCCGCCACCGACCGGCAGTAGCAGCACATGCACTTCACCGAAGTTTTCGATGGTGGATTGATCCGGCACATGTGCCAGATCACCTAGATGCAGTACAGTGAGATTATCATACTCGAAGCGGAAAGCAATATTCCAGCGTGCAATTTGATCATCAATCTGGTGAAGTTCAAGTCCAGTGATAAAAACACTGCCGATTTCATACTCACCGGGGCCTGTCAGAATGTGGGTCACGCCTTTCACGGTGTCGATATTATTGTGTCCCGGTTCATCGTGGCTAATGGTGACCACATCTGCTTTCAGTTTAGGAACTGGCAGCCCAATATTTTCCGAGAAAGGATCTGTCACAATTGCGACACGATTACGCTCGGTAAAACGGAAACAGCTATGACCATACCATGTAATATCCAATGGAGTGTTACCTCACTTTTTAGTTTGCGTCATCTACGGCATCATGTCTATTGTTTGGCGGCGACAGATGCCTGTAGGGCAGATAAATCATATTGCTTAATGATACCGAATCGCACGCATTTTCTCAAGCGCGCGTCCCACGAATATTGATCATTTGTTCGATTTTATAGACTCTATTCCTTATGCTATGTTATACTGCATTTGAATCGCGTTAGGTTTGGGAAGGCAGTGAGATGAAACTCAAAGATTATTCAGCAGATGGTATGAACAGCAGCGGAAGCCGCGTTCCAAATCGTGCTGCGAAAAAAACGGTCAACAAAGACAAAAGCACAGCGCCGAAGACCAGTCTTACGATGTCCAAAGTCATCAATCAAGTGAAGCATGACGCAGACACATTGTTGACGCTGGATGAGCTGTTTACGGCGCTTTCCAGCCTTGTGATGTTGACGCAACCAGACCCAAACCACAGTGGTATCCGCGATGCGAACCGACTCAACCAAATTATTGATGAAGCTGTTCACCATTTGCCCAATGAATATCAAATAGCAGGGCAAAAAGAGGTTAGCACGGTACAAGCACTGCTCAGCAAACACTATTATCGCGAAGCCAATATCCACGTGATGAAATGGGCGCAGGCTATTGGGGAAACCATCAAGAACTTAAAAGAACCACCGCAGGATGTTCAAGCGGTTTTAAGGCAAAAAGCACGCCTTAAATAACGGGATTGAATTTAAAAGAGACTATCGTCTGATAGTCTCTTTTTTTCTCATAAAAGGTCCGTTAACGTCATTCTCGAAATGAGAGCTTCAAACTGTGTTTCTATTAAATCTTTGATTGTGTACTCAATCGAATGCGGGTTGGCGCAAAATTCCTGTGGCAATCGCTCAAGTTGCCTGCTTTTAATAACTGATTTTGGGATGAGATAAAGGATGGGTGCAAATTGACGTGGAGCAGCATTCTCAATATCCCATGTCAAAGCGCGAAACTCAGAAGCGGTCAATTCCTTGGCATCTCTTTTTTCTAAAGCGACTGTTTTCAGTCGCTGTTTGATGCGCCATACTTGTGGATCACCATGATCATCCTTTTCAGCAATATCTTTAAAGTGTTCATACAAAGAAGCTGGACTGGAAGAACCGGGGTTAGTTTGGGGTGCAAATTCTTCAGCACAATGGACGTAAAATTTGCCACCAAAGTATTCTTTGCATATGAAATATGCTAAGTGGGTTTGAGCCGAGTAGTAGAGAAATTGTCCCATAGGTTGCAGTAATCCGTAGTAAACATTAAGCTCAAGTTATCCTACTGGTTTTAGAAATTTTGCGCTACTCACATGCACGATCAACTTGACTTCCGGCAGCAACTACCCTCCCGTTGGCATATCACGAATTATGGAAATGGCCGTGTCATAGAGCAGCCTAACGCGCTGCATTTGAGTTTGCCTATGACTGATGCCGCACGTTATCACGATGCACAGCTTAGCGATTATGCAGGCAAGAGCGATTTCCGCTGGCGACCGCCGCTGCACATGGACGTGATTGCGTCCGCAAGTGTTCATCCCCTGGTGGGGACGGCAGGATTTGGCTTCTGGAATCATCCGTTTGTGCCGGGTGAACGCGGTGTGCGGCTGCCCAAAGCAGTCTGGTTCTTTTTCTCCGCACCACCCAGCAACATGCAGTTGGCTCAAGGTATATCGGGGCCAGGGTGGAAAGCAGCAACGATTGACACAACCCGCTGGCAATTTCTGGCACTTGCCCCAACTGCGCCAGTGGGTATGCTGCTGATGCGCTTTCCAAGCCTTTACCACCGCTTATGGCGGGTAGGTCAGCGAGCCATAGGCGTGAGCGAACATCTGCTGGATGGATCGCTGCTGCTAGAGCGACACACATACAGCATCGACTGGCAGGTCGATGGGATACGTTTCTCAGTAGATAGGGTCACTGTACACGATGCGCGAGTCGCTATAAAGGGCGCGCTGGGTTTCATAGCATGGATCGATAACCAATATGCGGTGGTCACGCCGCAGGGACAGATCAAGTTCGGATTGGTGGCCGTACCACAGCCGCAAACGTTGATATTGGAACGGGTTGAGATTAATGAAACAATTGCGTAATGGGGTAAAAACTAAGGAGGGTCTGTGACCCTCCTCTATGGCACCAAGATTTACTTCGTGGTGAATATTAGCTGCCGGGTGTCGGCGTAGGTGTGGGCGTGCCGGCTGCGTCAGGGGTCGTTCCCGGAATAGTCAAGTTCGGGTTGGCCTTTGCCAGTTGGGCAAGGTCAAACAGGAATGGGCTATTGGACGGCATCAGGATCAACTGAACCTTGTCGCTGAGTTTTTGAACGTACTCGTATTGGATCAGGCTGGGGTTAGCAGCGATTTGTTCGCTGACCAGGCGCAGTGCTTCAGCTTGAGCCTTCGCATTAATCTCGACTGATTGTGCATCGCCCTGAGCAGCAGCAATGGCTGCATTAGCGCGGCCTTCCGCCTGTGTTTGAGCAGTAAGCGCATCCGTCTTGGCGCGTTCCAAGTTCTGGGCAGCAACCACTTTTTGCTCGATAGCGTTGGTAAAATCCGGTGAAAAGACAATCTTACGCACCAGAAAATCGGTCAATTGCAGATGTTCTTTGGTGAATCGTTCACTAATGGCTTCTTTGATATCGACACCCAGTTGAACGCGGGCCTCACCGTAAATTTGTTCCGCCGTGTACTTGGAGACGATTTCACGGACCAAGGCGCGAGCAGTCGGACGCACAAATCCAGCCAGATAATTTTCGTTCCAGGAGAGGTAAAGTTGTCCGGCCTCAGTAGGAACAATATGGAACAATACGGTGACATCCATATTGACCGTCTGGCCGTCTTTGGTACGCGAGTCAACCGAGTCATCGCCACCTTGCGCGCCTTCGGTACTGCCAGCAGCCATCGTGTATTCCTGTTGTGTGATGGGATAATCCACCGCAACCTGTTGGATGATGGGAACAACGATATGGGTACCACTATTGAGTGGTGGCAATAACTCACCGCTCAGCGTGTTCACAGCAATCGCCACCTGTGTCGGTTGGACAAAGATGATCCCCTGCCCGATGACGCTGAAAATGACACCGATCAATAAACCGGCTACTGCTAACATTACACCGCCGCGTGCCGAGCGTCCTTGAGAGGTGGAAGCAACCGCCAAACCTGCGCCCACCAAAAATAATACAAACCCTACCAGACCTAATGTCCCTAAAATGCCACCGATGTCCATTTGCTAATTTTCCTTAGTCAAACAGGAATCCCGTTTGGTACTTATAACAAGCGCGGCATGATTATAACACTCGCCCTAGACTTTGACTGTGGTCACTCATGAGTGACAGATGAACGTAGGACAGCGCTTCAATCACTCCTCACCTTTGTATTACGCAATATCCCTTTCAAAAGTTGCGAACATTACGACACATTAGGGCAATTTACACGTGTTTAACAAGCTACACCTTATACATACATTTCTCATATTTGATTGACAACTAACATATCGCGATTTAATATCTCTGCGAAAGTTTACATTTTTATGATTTTCTTAATTGTCTTATCTCAGGTTCGGTCGTTCTAGATTGCGATAACAGTACTTAAGAAACAGGTTTACGATGGCAACAGCACAGCCTCCAAGTCAATTTCCGATGCCGGATAAGACCTGGGAATCCCGCACCTACCTTTATTACAGTCGCCAACCCGCCCTTAAAATGACCAAAGCCGATGGAAGCTGGCGCAAACGGCTGCGGCGTATCACTATCTCGCTGCGTATAGCAATGGCCGGGGTGATTGCGCTCATCGTAGGAGGGGTTTTCCCACTAATACTGAGCTATGAACTGGCCTTTAGGCCGCTGCTGCGTATCAATTGTAGTGACTGTCAGATTATGGACCCGCAGCCCTACATTGAATTTAATTACGTTATTGCCACAGCACTGGGTGTACTGGGTCTTATGATGCCCATTTTCGTGCTGTATATCATTATCAAGATTGTACGGAGTCGTTCGTTACGCCACGATCTATTTGATTAGAGCCATTGAATTGGGTTCACGCAGATAGGCGATCACATCATAGAGTGAGGTGTTGACTTGCTCATGACCGTCGACGCGCACTTGCCAGGCGGTTGTATTGTCTTGCTGATCAACGGTGATCCGCACAGTGGACTCATTACCTCCGCGCACCACACAGAACCCTTCACGCTCCAATGCCCGTAACGTCCATAAAGCGGGCAGTCCTTCGCCGTGTAAATCCACCATTCCTGCTGGCACATTATCGGTACGGAAGGAACCGGTATAAGCATCAAACTGAACGCCCTCACCCTTAAAGGCGGCTTCAAAAGCGCCGCTCAACACCAAATCTTCCGGCGCGCCGACCTGCAAACGACCGCCCTTTGGCAGAAGCCAGATGCGATCTGCATTCCGCAGCGCCAGATCAAGGTCGTGGGTTGAAAGCAAAATCGCGCGTCCGGTTTCGCGCGCCAAACGCCGCAGCATCGCCATGAGTTCGGCGCGGCGTGGCAGATCGAGATAAGCAGTGGGTTCGTCCAGAAGCATCACCACCGGTTCTTGCGCCAAAGCGCGGGCGATCATAATTTTCTGGCGTTCGCCATCGCTGAGTTCGCCCACATGACGATCAGCCAGATCAGCCGCGCCGACCGCCGTGATGGCCTGCTGCACAACCCATTCATCTTCAGGGCGCAGTTCGCCCATCCAACCGGTATAGGGATAGCGTCCCAAAGCCACAAGGTTGTAGGCCGACATGATCCCCACATCCACACGCTCGGTGAGAACGATGCTCAGGCGGCGTGCGAGTTCATTCGCTTTAAGTGATTTGAGATCATCGCCCATCAAATGAACCATGCCTGCCAGCGGGGTTTGCATCCCTGCCAGCGTCCGCATCAAGGTCGATTTACCTGCGCCGTTTGGCCCGATCAAGCACACCAATTCACCAGCCAGTAAATCAACCGTGATGTGTTCGACAACCGCCATTGGCGTCTTACGCGCAACAGCGTAGCCCACGGTGAGGTCGGTGGTACTCAAAACAGGTTGTGCGGGTGAGATAGCCATCATCGTGTCGTCAAATTCCTATGGCCTAAAGTATTGCGATTGGTAGGCAAAATGATTTATGTTAGGTAAGCTGACATTATTATCACGGAAGCAGGAGGCTTTGCGCTAGTGTGACACTGCTTGTCTCACGCCTCATGATCATTATATTCAGTCTGTTTGCAATCGGTGTTTTGCTCGTCCACGCACAACCCTATAATGACCGCCTTGTGTCCGGGTTACTGATGAGTGATGATTGTGCCGCGCCCTGCTTCATGGGCATCAAACCCGGTGAAACGACCGCCCGGGATGCGGTAAAACTGCTCGAAAACCATGAGTGGGTGCAAAATATCGAAGCGCGCTACACGGATTTCGGGCAAAGCATCAACACCTTCTGGGGCTATGTGTATTGGCAGTGGAAACCCACTTCGCCGCTGTGGACACACTTGCCAACATTCAAACTCGGATTACATGACGCTTACTTACGCATCCTCGATGGAAGAGTCAGCGAGATTGCTTTTTCGACCAGTCTACCACTGGGTGCAGCCGTATTGGATTTGGGCAACGGCGGCAGTTACGCCCTTGATCGGCCTGATCGTTACGGATTACCGCCTTATCCGGTGGTGCAGCATTTCTATTATCCCGATGTCGGGCTCGTCTTCGGGAGCATCAGTATATGTCCCGCGCTGAATCCCAATTGGCATCAGGATACGGTCGTTACCGTGTGGAGTATCGATTACTTTGCATCGTTCATGCAAGTGTCACGGGCCATCGCCCCAACGCTAAGCGATGCACGGCGCTATGCACGTCTGGAATGCAAATGACCAGCTTAACATTAATACTTCAAATGTAATTCCGGTTGTATCCTCATATTTACTTACTCGACCTAAACATAAGGAATACACATGAAGTTGATCGCTCGTTTTTGGGTATTAAGCAGCGCTGTGCTGGCATTGGGATTTGCCCTGTTTAGTTCTGCTCAGCCAGTAATGGCAGGGTGTGTCGCCATATTTAATATTGACAGCGTTACGGCCTATCGCGACCACATCATTATCAATTTCACCTATAACACCCCACAGTCAAGCCCGATTCAGTTTAATGTTAATGATAACGGTACACCCGTTGGCAGTGGAACATTTAGCTCTGCCACGCCCGGTTCATTTACGATTGAGTTCGATCTTAATTCATCTATTGTTCAGGAATTGGATAGTCTGAAAATTGATGGCATACCGAGCATCTGCACTAATGCATCGGCTGTTGCCACAGCTACAGGACTGTTTTATACCAGTGGCAGCCCACGGCGCATTGTTCCGCAGTGCCCGGACGGACGCATTAACTACAACAACTGCGACAAAATCGCGATTTATCCGGTTCATGACGAAGACAGCTTCGGCATTCAAGTGTATGTCGTCGATCATAAAGTTATACCGGAATTTGTACTCTTTGTCTCGTCGGCGGATTTGGACGCGCTGCCTGCCCATCCCGACGCAGTGATTGTCGTGGCGACATCAAAGGACGGTTTGGTCACCCTGTATAAGCACCCGAACGGAGATTATCAGGTGAACTATGGGCCGGATTTTGAAGGCAAGGTCTTCACTTTCCGTTTCAATGGTTTGCCTGTGATCAGCTATCCTGAAGTCACCACATTTATGGTAGGGGCGCTGCTGCCGCGTTTTACGCCTGAAATCGGATAGAGTCACGTTCAGGGCATTAAAATCAAACGGCAGGTCGCATATGACCTGCCGTTTTCAATTATCACGCATTACAGTTTGCCAATTTGCAGAGTGTTGAAGTTAACCAGGGCACCGGACTGTTGAAGAAAATCAAACCCGAGAATACCCCGCATCTGGATACGATAATCGAGCGCACCCACCTGAATTCTAAACGGACGAACCACAAGATTGCCGACTTCAATACCTTCAATAGTCTTCTCGATAACATATTCGATACCACCCCCAACACCTACCATTTCGCGAATCGTATCGTTGGGTTGTGCTTCAATACCTATATTCACCAAAGCATCTATATCAAATACAGTTCCAGCCGACCCACTATCCAGCAGTACATGCGGCAAGACAAGTAATTTACCATTATCGTAAAGCCGGACTTCCACAAACGGCAAATGATGGTCGATAAAAATGGGAAACATTCAATTTTCCGAGACGGCGCGGCGAAATTCATCCATTACCCCGATGTTGAGTTCGGGGCGATCTGTATGCAAAACATAGTATTCACGCGAGCGATCCTGATGATGGAGTTCCCGATATTTATCCCATGCGCTTTTCCAATTTTCAGCAAAAGTCCCAACCACGTCGAGTTGTGTAGCAATACGTTTTGCACCTTCGGTATAAGCATTGGTCGCCTCTACTACGACCCAACAATGAGGATATTGTTCGCGGATCTCTTGCCAGTGCATAATTAAACTCCTCGCTCATATATCCTCATTGTAGCGCAAATTCTATTGTCCGAAGGCTAACCAGCGCTTACGGAATTCGCGGAGCGGAGCGCGCACGAGCGCTGTAACTGCGACGGCAGGAGTTGCCATCTGGACGACCTCGGGCGGGATCTGGCGGGTCATGAGTTTACCCAGCAAATCAGCCATAGTCGGGTCTTCCATTAGCCAGCGTAATCCGGTTATCGCCCAACCGGGAAGCGCCTGATTGCTGTCATAGAGATTGGTTTTGACGTTAGCCAGCGTCTGACGATACATGCCATAGGTCTTGCTGCGGGTCGTTTCGTCATACCATTCGAGCGCTTCGTCCCACGACATCTGCCCGCGCTTAAAGTAACGAATTGCCCATGCCAATGATTTGGCGGTGAACAGCGCGTTAAAGATACCCTGACCGTCTAACGGATCGTGCTGGTGATACGCATCGCCGACCAGCGCCCAACCTTCACCACCGGCCTGACGGTACATGTTGCCAATTTTACGCATCCCGCGCACACTGGTCAGCATCTCAGCGCCTTCCAAACGTGCCATGACTTTGGGATTAGCCGCCAGCTTCTCGAGATAAAATTCCTGAGATTTTCCGGCTGGCGCTTCGAGCAAATCAGCCTGACCTTCCATCGTGACAGCCGTGGTTCCATCGGCGCTATCCATGACCAACATGCCATACCCCACACCCCCTTCATAGGCAACAGCGGTCGGCTCGGTTGATACAGGATAGGGTTTGACATTTTTCCAGTAGGCATAGAGCAGTGAGGTTGGGTTTTCGGTGTGGACATCATGTTCCGCCGCACCCACTTTACGCGCCACCATACTAAAGCGTCCATCCGCGCCAACCACAATATCAGCCTTGATACGTTCTTCTGCGCCACCACTCGACTGACCAACAATGCCTACTACTCGTTCGCCTTCCCGTAACAAATCAGTCACGGAATATTCGAGGCGGGTATCGACTGAAGGGTAACGGCTGGCGTTATCCCAAAGTGCGGCATCAAAACGCGCGCGGTCAATGGCATAGGCATAATCGCGCCCATTGGCATCCGGCAGCGGGATATTCAACTGGAACTGGCTGTTATCAGCATAAATGTGGCGAATACGCGGGGTGTTGTTGGCGTATGCTTTTTCATCCGCGCCGATTTCATCCAGGAGTTTGAGGGCAGAAGAATAAATAATGGGTGATGAGGCAGCGGGCAGGCTTGGAAAAGATGCCCGTTCAATGAGCAGCGTCCGCACGCCTTGTTGGCCCAGACGCGCTGCGAGGCTTGATCCGGCAGGCCGTCCACCCACGATGATGACATCATAATGCCGTTCCATCAATTGTTTCCCCTCGTGCTAACATAACGATGTAATCTGTGAATAGTTTCACATTATCACAGTTTTCCTTAAGCTGTCTACAAAACTCACCGAGTTCTCAAATCAGAGCAATTCTGAAACTTTTTCGTTTGTCCTCCGTATAGTATGTCATAACACATTAACGGCACGGATAAGGGTCTGCCGTAATCAAGGGGATAAGATTTCAATCATGAACGAGACAATGATGTACGAGGAAAAACCAAAACGTGACTTTGTAGAACTGGCAAGTATCGGTCAACGATTCATGGCTGCCATTATTGATGGCATCATCGTGGGTATTATTACGGGTCTATTTTCGCGTTACGGCGGAGCCGGTGTTGGTCTGACATTTGTCGTTACGCTCACCTATACATGGTACTTTTTGACGCACAAAAACGGTCAGACATTAGGCAAGATGGCGATGCACATCCGCGTGGTCAAGAAAGATGGCACACAAATTGATGATGCCACCGCGATCATTCGCTACATCGGCTATTACATTAGCTGCATCATCGTTATCGGTGTGCTGTGGGCCTTCTGGGATGACAAGAAACAGGGTTGGCACGACAAGGTAGCCAATACGCTGGTGGTTAAGGCGTAAAAAGTCAGGCGTTGTAAATAAAACCAGACCTATTCAAAAGGGGCGCACGAGCGTCCCTTTTTTGTTAGTATTCACAGACCTTATAACGGTAGTGCTCAATTTACCAACTGCCGGTTGCCCCACCACCAGATGATGAGCCACCGCCTGAAGAACCGGATGATCCCGAACCACCGGAACTGCTGTGACTACTCTCGGTAAGCCGCGAAATGGCAACCACCGAGGTATTGGTATATTGGCAGTTAGGGCAGTATTTATGGACTTCTTTCTCGCCTTCGGAATAATGAGTCGGGTTGGAAAGGACAGTCGATTGAATATCCAGACCGATCTTGCCGCACATCGGGCAGCGATGACTCTCGCGATACCAGACCGTTCCGCCTGCACCCAACACGAGCACGCCGATGCCGATCAACCACGCTATCGGATCGACCTGTGCCACTTTATCACCCACCTGCTCTAAAAAGGTCGGCGCAGCGCCGGTCGGCCATGCGTTGGTCAGCATAAAAATCGTACCGCGAACCCCTTTTTCAATACCGGTTTGATAATCATCTTTTTTGAACGAGGGTAGGATAAATTCATCAATGACACCCTGGGCGCGTTTGTTGTAACTGCTGTCGTAACCTGAACCGACCTCCAACCGCACTTTGCGATCACTCTTAGCGACCAACAGCATCACACCTCTATTGGTAGCGCGGTCACCAATACCCCAATGGTTGAATAAGTGCGTCGCAAATGCTTCAATGGTCGAATCGGGTGTGTTGTAGTCGGAGGTTTTATAATCGCGGATCGAATTGACGGTCACCACGGTCATTTCGATATTATGCTTAGACTTTAACTCCAAAAGCCAGTCGCGTATTTTTGCTTCGGATGCTGACGATAACAGGCCGTTATAGTCATTGATATAGGTGTCAGAGCGGGTAGGAAATAAGGCCTGGGCGAGGACCGGTACAACCATTGCAACCAGCATCAGACAGACAGTTATTCCTGCTATCCACACAGAGCGGCGCATCGCATTCCTCCGTAAGTGATAAAGTCTCACTTTTAATTGTAAGTGGATTATGTGCAGCGAAGCGCCCTGATTCTGGGGGAGTGTATTAAGACCTTAGTCCCTATAGTTAAGGGATTGCTCTCACTTTCAGATCGAATACTGCCTCGGCGGTTCAAACCTTTCTGACCCCATGCTATAATGCGACTGTCAAATGAGTTGATACGGATTGACGGTTATGTCTCTTTTAACAGCTACCAACCTCGCCAAGTCCTACGGACCCGACGATATTTTCGACAGCATCAGCATCGAAATCCCACACCGGGCGCGTATCGCGCTGGTCGGGCCGAACGGCGCGGGTAAAACAACCCTGCTTAATTTGCTGGTGGGGCATGATACACCCAGCGAAGGCAGCATCAGCATCGCTAAAGGTACACGCATCGGTTTCCTGCCCCAGCGTCCCGAACTGGCTGGCGACCATACCATCTGGGAAGAGATGCTCAACGCCTTCACCGATATACGGCGCATGGAAAGCAAACTGCGCGAATTAGAAACTAAGCTGGGCGATCCCAAAGAACACGATGCCGCCATGCAGCAGTATGGCGATCTACAACACCGCTTCGAGGCCGCCGATGGTTACACCTATGAGAGCCGCATCAAACAGGTGTTACAGGGTCTAGGCTTCAAAGCCCATGATTACGATCACAGATTGCCTAAGCTTTCCGGCGGACAGCGGACGCGGGTGCTGTTAGGACGACTGCTGCTCGACGCGCCCGATCTGCTGGTGCTGGACGAACCGACTAACCATCTGGATATTGAAGCGGTCGAGTGGTTGGAAAGTTTCCTCAGAGATTTTTCGGGCGCGGTGCTGGCGGTCAGCCATGATCGTTATTTCATGGATGAGTATGCCACGACCGTGTGGGAACTGGACTTCGGCACACTGGAAACCTATCGCGGTAATTACAGCCATTACACCCGCCAGCGCGAAGAACGTTACGAACGGCGCACAGAAGAATATGCAGCCCAGCAGGAATTTCTGGCGAAAGAAATGGAATACATCCGTCGCAATATCGCCGGTCAAAATACCCGGCAGGCCAAAGGTAAACTGCGCCGTTTGGAAACCATGAAGAAGCGCGGCAAGCTCTTGACCCGTCCGCGTACGCGCAAGAATTTAAACCTCAACATGAACGCCGGAATGCGAAGCGGCGATAAGGTATTGATGACCACCAACGTAGCCGTCGGTTATCCTGATGCCGATCAACCGTTGTTCACAGTACCGGATATTACATTGTGGCGCGGCGATGTGGCAGCACTCATCGGGCCGAACGGCGTAGGCAAGAGTACCTTCCTTAAAACGATGATCGGGCAGCTTGCCCCGCTCAAGGGAGAAGCACGCCTGGGCGCATCGGTGGAAATCGGTTATTTCGCACAGGCGCACGAACTGCTGAACCCCAAAAACAGCATCATCGATGAGATCATGAACACCAAGCCGATGACTCCGGCGCAGGCACGTAATTACCTTGGCCCATTTCTGTTTCAAGGTGATGATGTCTTCCGGCCTATCGAAACGCTTTCAGGCGGCGAACGGGGACGGGTAGCGCTGGCAAAACTGGCCCTGTCCGGTGCGAATCTGCTGCTGCTGGACGAACCGACTAACCATCTGGATATTGATAGTCAGGAAGTCTTGCAAAACGTGCTGGCGAGCTTCGACGGAACCATCCTGCTCGTCAGCCATGATCGTTATCTGGTCGATGCGCTGGCGACCCAAATCTGGGCTGCCAGCCCCGGCAAGCTGGAAGTGTTCGAGGGAAACTACAAGGAATATGTGACGGCGCGGAATACGGGCGCTTCACTCATCCCCACGCGCACATCCACCGATGCAAACGAGTCCGGGGTCCCTGTGGCTGCCCCCACCAGCACGAACTACAGCAACGGAACGCCCAAAAAGAAAAGCGGCACGAACTTCAAACTGGAAAAACAAATCGCGGCAGCCGAAGCCAAAGTGCATACGTTGGAAGTCAAGCTGGGCGAATTAACGGCCGCCATCGACAAAGCCAGCAAAGAAGGCAACGCCGCTATCATCAATAAACTGGGCGCGGAATACGCCGATACCGAGCGAGCGCTTGAAATTGCTATGAACGAATGGGCGGAATTGGCCGAGTAAGGCCAGCCAGACTCAAAAGCAAAGGATTGATATAGGAGCGATAATCATGGTCGCCAACGCGCAGAAAAAGTGGACGGTTGAGGAGTATCTTGCCTTCGAGCGTGGCAGCGAAGAAAAGCATGAGTATTATGCTGGCGAAATCTTCGCGATGTCGGGTGCAAGCCGGGAACACAATTTAATCGTCACCAATACGATTGTCACCCTTGGAAGTCAACTCGGTAGCAACCCATGCGAAGTCTATCCAAGTGATATGCGGGTTAAGGTAAACGCCATCAAGTATACCTATCCCGATGTGAGCGTAGTCTGTGGTGAACCACGATTTGTTGATGGAGAATTTGATACATTGCTCAATCCAACCGTGATTATCGAAGTCCTATCCGATTCGACTGAAGACTATGATCGCGGCACCAAATTCAAGCACTATATGGGAATCGATTCTTTGCAGGTATATGTTCTGATTGCACAGAATGAAGTTCGCATCGATCATTGTACCCGTCAATCTGACGGAGATTGGCGAATTTCCGTTTCTAATACACTTGAGGCAGCAATACAATTATCCTCGATTAACTGCCCTATTTTATTGGCTGACGTGTATCGTAAAGTGACCTTCGCATCGGACGACAGCCTGAAGGATGCGTAATGCGTCAGCCTGAAAGACATCCATGACCTCACCGACGCGGACGACCCGCATCACCCATCTCGAACGCGGCATCCAGCGCCTGGAAACGCGGCTGCAAACAACACAACAGGAAAATAACCGGTTGATCTGGGCGCGGCTGATTGTGTTCCTCGTCGCGGCAGGCTTAGCGTTGGGACTATCACCCTCGAACGGTCTGCTGGCGTTGGTGTGTGCCATCGTTGGTATCGCCATTTTCGCGGTGCTGGTCGGGCGGCACAATCGCGTTCGAGCCGTGATCGCGCGCAGCGAAACATGGATGACCATCAAACGCACACAAATCGCACGCGCTCAGTTGGACTGGATACTTATCCCGCCACCCTTGACCTTCACACTGGACGACGAGCATCCCTTTGAAAATGACCTCGACATCAGCGGGACGCGCTCACTACATCAGCTTCTCGATACCAGTGCGACCATACAAGGCAGCGCACGGCTGCGAAAATGGCTGCTCAGCACCACGCCGGATGCAGTCCTCATCAAACAACGACATGCGCTCCTTGATGAAATGCCAACAGCTTTTTGCGACAGGCTGACGCTCGAAGCACGGTTGAAGGCCGCTGATGGCAAGCGTTTAGATATGCGTCCGCTGAGCGACTGGATCGCGGAACCGGGCTTTAGCGGGGTATCCGGTCGGATGGTAGCGCTGCTGGCAGGGTTATGTTTGCTGACGGCAGTGCTGTTTATTCTATGGCGTGTGGTTCATATTCCACCTATTTGGGCGATTAGCTTCCTCACTTATTTCGCTATCTCACTGAGCCGTGTGCGGGCTGTCCTGCCAGTGCTAGGCGAAGCCTTCGCCGTCCAGGACATCATGAATGGCCTAACCGGTGTATTCGGTTATCTCGAAAGTTACATCTTCCGCGATAAACCTACCCTCAGAAAATTGTGCGCGTCCTACCTCACTGACGAGCGTCCATCGAGCCAATTGCGCGCCGTAAATGTGATTGTGGCAGCGGTTGGCCTCCGCAACAATTTTATTTTGTGGGGCATCCTCAACGGACTCATGCCCTGGGATATGTATGCCGCCTATCGTCTGGCATCCCTACGACAAAAACTCAGACACTTGATGCCCGAATGGCTCAATGTATGGGCGGATTTAGAAGCTTTATCGGCCCTGCGAACATTCGCCTATTTGAATCCTGATTACACACGTCCACAGTTGCAAGCCAATGGTATGACCTTTGCGGCAGCCGAGATCGGACATCCTCTCATCGCGCACGAACTGCGGGTATGCAACGACTTTACAATGGATGCGAGTCAGGTAACGATGCTCACCGGCTCGAATATGTCGGGTAAAAGTTCATTTCTACGGACGTTGGGCGTCAATCTGGTGCTGACAAATGCCGGTGCGGTTGTTACCGCTGCCAGCCTGAACACAAGCTTATTTCGCATCTACAGCTGCATCAAAGTCAGCGACTCGCTGGCCGAAGGCTACTCCTACTTTTATGCCGAGGTACGCCGCTTAAAGGCCCTGCTTGACTCACTGGAACAAACCAACAAGCTGCCGCTGTTCTTCCTGATTGACGAGATTTTCAAAGGGACAAACAACCGCGAACGTTTACTGGGCAGTGAGGCCTATATCCACGCGCTGCTGGGCAAGAATGGTACCGGTGCAATTTCGACACATGACCTTGAGTTAGCAAGCCTCAGCGGATTGAGCAATTTTCATTTCGCCGATCAGGTACACGATGGTCAACTGACGTTCGATTACAAACTGCGTCCCGGTGTATCGCCCACCACGAATGCGCTGCGAATTATGCGTTTGGCAGGGCTGCCTGTCGCTGACGTCTGAGCAGCCTGACAGATACACCAGACCCGTTAATTTCAGGGTATAATCGAAATATGAAGTCAGGTTTCTTTCTACACCTACCACCTTGAGGCTCATTCATGGCAAAGATTCTCATTCTGGGGACGGCAGCCGCCGTGCGCGACGCCAACCACGAAAATACTCACTTTGTATTGATCGGCGAACACGGCCCGGTGCTGGTTGACTGCGGATCAAACCCGTTGGGTAAATTCCAGTTTGAGGGTATTGATGACGAGCAGCTTAAAGACGTGGTGCTGACCCATTTTCATCCCGATCATGTCAGCGGCGTCCCGAACATGCTGATGCATATGTGGCAGCTCGGGCGGCAGTCACCACTGCGTTTTTATGGGCTGCACCACTGCATGAACCGCATGGAAGATATGATGGTAGCTTTCTCGTGGCAGGAATGGCCGAACTTCTTCCCAGTCACATTCAACCGCGTTAGCGAACGCTTCAATGCACCGGTCATGGAAAATGAAGATTTCAAGATTACAGCCTGGCCTGTGCAGCACTTCGTCCCGACCATCGGCTTACGGATTCTCAATAAGCAAAACGGCAAAGTGTTGGCCTATACCTGCGACACCAATCCCACGCCTTCGCTGCTCGAATTGGGCAAAGATGCCGATATGCTGATCCACGAATCGGCTGGCGAAGGATTTGGTCACAGCAGCGCCCGTCAAGCCGGTGAAACCGCCACCAAAGTGAGCGCGAAATCCCTCTATTTGATTCATTATTGGGTATGGGAAACCGACCCCGCACCGCTGGTCACACAAGCAGCCGAAACCTACAACGGGCCGATTACACTCTGTCAGGATTACGACATCTACGAGTTCTAGGGCGCCGTGTTTCAAGTCATCAGCCTATACAACGCAATTAAATCGATCTAAGAAATTTTGGGTATTCCTATATTGCAACATTATTCCTTGCCGGACTTAATGTCGGCTGCTACCGCCAACCTCGTCACACATTTTACATGGGTGCAGCGGCAAACAACTGACATGCATGTTGAAAACAACGCGAATTGTGTCGTCACGGACTCTAGCTTGCCCTGTGATACCTTTAACGCGGTGTGTCGGGCACACTTCAAGCCGGACAACGCGCGCGAACACATCCAAACAGCGATTAATTATTTTGCCGATAAGCAGCGTCCGTTTTCATGGTGGCTAAGCCCCGGTGACCAACCGGAAAATCTCAGTAAGCTGTTACTTCAAGCCGGTTTACAGGAAGATTATTCCGAATTGGCAATGGCCGCCGATTTGAGTCAACTCCCGTCCGGTGATCTCGCACCCAATGGCTTACAAATTCGGCGTGTGCGAACTGCGGCTGAACTGGCCGATTTCGCGCATATTATCAGCATCATGTGGACACCGCCTGATCCTGAAGTGGTCAATTTTTACAAATTAGCCACACCCGCGATTTTACGAAAGGACTCGCCGATGTGGTTTTATGTAGGTTATGTGGATGGAACGCCGGTCGTCACAGGGGAGGCGACTGTTGCTGACCGCGTGGTAGGGCTTTACAACATCTGTACACTGCCGGATTATCGTCAGCGGGGTTATGGCAGTGCGATGACGCTTAGGCCGCTGGTGGATGCATGTACCGAAAACTACACCACAGCCATCCTTCAGGCCACCGAGGCGGGTGCGCGAGTCTATAAGCGTTTTGGCTTTGAAACGTTCGGCACGATTACCGAATATAAGCCACCCGCCGGACAAATTTAGGGGAGCTGAAAAACGACCTTAAAATGTTCACAGACAACCGGCATAGTAAATGTGGGTTCGATACCCATCTCGGCACAGCGCCGCCCGAAGTAACGCCAATGGGCCTGCCGCCAATAAGCCAGCGAACGATCCCCTTCGCCTTCATCATAGGCAAATTCAGGCGGCACTTCCTCATAAGGCTGAATGGTGACCGCGGTTGTTTGCATGATGCAAACCGCTGTGTCTCGCCCATCCAAAATCACATTATATTCCCCGACCCTAGGCACAGAGCGACCTTCAAAGTCGACTGTCCACACCAGATCAGCAGTGGCCGTTTTGATGCCTTGTTTAACCAGCGCGGCAAGCTCATCGGCTAATTCAGGACTATCACCAAAAGCCCATACCGCTGGCTCAGTCAACCGTTCACGTTCGGCTTCTGGCAGCTTTGAGATATAGGCAGCCCACAGCGCGGCGGCACCTGCATGTTCAATCACCACCGGATCATTTCTTCTGGGTTTCGGGCGTTTCTAACGGTTTGACCGTCGCGTGTAAGAACTGGAAATCATCACGCGGAGGGATGATCTCATGCACTTCGGTCACTTCAAACTTCATGCGCCCAATTTGGACAATCGCGCCCACCTGTGGACGTTCGTTTTCGTTCTTAATGCCGCCCGGATAATCCCCGCCGCTGACGACATAACTCACTTTGTAAATCATTATTCCGCCTCCTGTTTATAGACTGGCTGACGGATCGAGATTTTTGTGACGCAGCTTAAAGCTCAGGTCGAGTGCCATGTTCCGCATCATAATATAACCGATGGCGGTATCCTGCTGGCACAGGTTGACGAACGCTTCTGAGCTAATCGCATAAAGTTCAGTTGCTTCCTCAATGGCGACCACCGAAGCCGAGCGCGAACCCTGGTCGAGCAGTGCCATTTCGCCGAAGATTTGCCCCTGCCCTAAATAAATGGTGGCATGGTTGCCGCCACTGCCGTCATTCAGGCGAATTTCCACCTGCCCACCGGTAATCAGATACATTTTGTCGCCGGGGTCATTCTGGTTGAAGATCACCGCGTCTGTATTGTATATCTCACGGTGGCTGATGGCAGCGAGGCTGGCAAGCTGGCTGGGACTAAGGCCGCTGCACAAGGCCACACCCGCAAGCACTTGTACGAGTTCCATCTGCATACCTCCCATACTATAGTGATTTGATTCTACCGCGTAAATGCGTTTTTGACTTCAAACCATTAACAAGACTGTAAAACCGCCAAGACGCAAAGAACGCCAAGATTTTGAATAATACTTATCCACTTAAAATAATACGCCGAATTCCATCCTTGAGAACAGGACGGTTAAAATTAATAAGAAACCATTTGAATATTCGGATTGCAACATTCTCTATGTCACATTATCTCTCACGGGATGTTGTGTTGCTCCCTCTTTCTCCATGCAATGGGGAAAGAGGGTTGGGGAGATAGGGGAGCATTAATATGATTCGAATGGCTTCTAGGTGATCAAGTAATTGATCGGGCTCTCGCATATCCGTTTTTTATCCCATCTCTTGGCGAATTTGGCGTCTTGGCGGTTAATCTTGCATGGCTTCAATGCTCAAGCTGCGTGCCGGAATAATACTTCCACTGCCCATTGTGCTGACGAAACACACTGATTTCAGTAAATGAGACATCCTGCTGGCCTACGAAAAGTGTCGCCCGAAACGTCACCATATCATCCTTTGCACCCATAATTTGCAGGCGTTCAAAGCGCGTACTCTGGCAGAAACTTTCAATGTCGCGCTTCCACGCTGCTTGGTCGGGACGGTATTGTGTACCTTCAGGGTGCGTCGTCTTGATGATATAAGGGGTTAGGCCAAGTGCATAAGCACTATAGCGCGAACGCATGAGCGCCTCCGGCGAAGCAGCCCTGCCACCTTTATGCAGTATTTGACAGCAGGCTTTGTAACTCAATCCACTATGACATGGACAGGTATCATGTGCGGATATTTTCATTGCGCTTCACTTAAACTTAATTCGCTTTTATGCCGGATCAAACGTTAGTCGCAAATCGTGGAGGCCGCGTATGACATAGGCATCCTTAAACTGTGGCACAGTGCCTGATAATCGCAAATTCGGCAGTCTGTTGAGCAGCGCACGATAAGCGATTTGCAGTTCCAGCCGCGCCAGCGGTGCGCCCAGACAGAAGTGCACTCCGCCGCCAAAGGTGATATGCGGATTCTCCTCACGCGTGATGTCCAAACCGTTAGGAGATCTGAACCGCGCCGGATCACGGTTGGCCGCGCCGAACATCAAACCGAGTTCATCGCCCTGTTTGAAGTGAAACCCTGCGTACTCCATATCTTCCAGCACCCAGCGCCGAAAGAGCTGAAGCGGCGTATCAAAGCGCATCAGTTCTTCAATCGCGCTCGGAATAAGTTCGGAGTGATTGATCAATTTATGCATCTGCATCGGATGTTGAAGCAGCGCCCACAAACCATTGCCGATAACATTGACCGTCGCCTCATGCCCCGCGTTGAGCAGCAGCACACACGTCGAAATCAACTCATCCATCGTCAGCCGTTCGCCAGCTTCTTCCACCTGCACCAAAGCCGTGATGAGATCATCTTGCGGGTTGGCGCGGCGATCAGCAGCTAGACCGCGTAAGTAATCCGCGAATTCTGTGGCAGATTGAACCGCTAACCGTTCTTGCTCTGGCGTGTGATCCAGTTCATACATCGCCACGATAGCGTTCGACCACGGGCGCAGCAAATGGCGATCCGCTTCCGGTACGCCCAGCAGTTCGCTGATCACACTCACCGGCAGCGGCACAGCAAAATCGCTTAATACTTCAATCTCACCTTTGTCGATCACCGCCTCCAACAACTGATTGGTGATCGTCTCAATTTGCCCGCGTAAACTTTCCACACGGCGCGGCGTAAACACCTTATGCACCAACCCGCGCAAACGGGTATGTTCCGGCGGTTCTTTGTCAAACATCGAGTGCTGACCGATGCGGGCAAATGGTTCAATCGATGCCGGTGGTATGTAGCGCTGTTCCGGTGGCAGGATATGTTCCATTGTGCGCCCCAGACGACGGTCACGCAGCAGGGTATTCACATCCTCATAGCGCGTGAAAAACCATATTTTCCAGGGTTCCCAGTAGAAAATGGGCGTCGTAGCGCGCAGTTCTTCATAAACCGGATAGGGATTATGCTGAAAATCACGCGATAAAGGGTCAAATGACATGTGCATCTCGGCTTTCGTCGTCGTAAACTGGATGTAGAGAATGATCTATTTATTGTAACTCTCCTTCGACATAACCCCTAAATCCAAATAAGCTGGTCACACGTGCCAGATGAAAAGCAGCATATGACGAATAAACATGACACTGAACTCAAAGAGTTTGCGGCAGCACTATCCGAGATGCGCGAAACAGAGTTGGCACGACTGCTCGATATCGTCGAGACATTAGCCCATGAATTAAAGCTCATCTCGATGCACAACAGCGAATCGGTCGCGGCAGTAACAGCGGCTCATCGATATTTAAAACTATGGAACGATGAAGTGCAGCGCGTTTTGAAGATGAAACGCGATAACGACGCCGCATAATTGCAATAATCCTTGCGAGTAGAATGACATCTTATCTATGAGTCGATGCGTTGGACGCTGGGTTTCGTCTATGTTCACCGCCCTCAAACCACGCTAAGATATAAAAATCGCAATAATCCTTATATTTGGCTGTAACTATCAACAGTCGATTATCAGTTAAGCACTAAAGACTAAATCATGCCCATCACCGCACTCGAACAGCAGCTTATCACCTACACCCAACGTTCACGCGCCGATATGATCGACTTTTGCGCGCGCCTCTTGCAGACACCCTCCGTCAACGGCGTGCATGATGAACGTGCAGTCGCGTTGGTTATCGCCAAACAAGCATTGGCACTTGGCTTGCATGTGGAAGTCGTAGGCGAAAATCCCCATCGCCCCAACGTCATCGTCAGCACCAGCACCGAATCACCCACAGGCTTATTGCTCGTCGGACATCTGGATACGGTTCCGGCAGGTGACGAAACCGCGTGGACACATCCGCCCTTCGCAGGTGAACAAGCTGATGGCCGTCTCTACGGACGCGGTGCGGTCGATACCAAAGGTGGCATGACATCCGCGCTCTATGCCTTAGCGCTGCTCAAACAGCATCCCGAAGCCCTGCCCAACGGACGCGCCCAACTGATCTGCGTACCTGACGAGGAGTCCGGCGCAACCGGAACACTCGGCATCAAGTGGCTGCATAATAACGGTCTGCTCGAAGGCAAAGGTGCCATCTATGCCTACTCCGGCGACCAGATTACACTCGGTCATCGTGGGCTGCTGCGTTATACCTTGATCTGTCATGGACAGTCTATCCACAGCGGAGCGGAAGAATGGCAGCAAGGCACGGCTGGAGCCAACGCTGTTACGGGTATGGCGCGGCTGCTGCTCGAACTCGAAAAACTACACTTCGATTATTCGACTGCACCCCACTTCGGAGCCTTTCGTACCGTCATCACACCCGGCACTCTGATCAACGGTGGTGTCAGCATCAACATCGTTCCCGACCAGTGTGAAGCCGCCATCGACATTCGTCTGACGCCTGAAGTCACGCGCCTGCAAATCGAGGCGTTAATCGATGCTTGTACCGCACGCGTCGAGCAAGAACGGGGAGTCCGTTTCACCCGCACACTGCTTAATGACGCCTCTGCCGCTCTCACGCCAGACGACGCAGACATCGTACAAGTTCTGGAAAGTGTGGTGCGCGATGTCAAACACAAACAGCCGCAGCGGGTGGTCGCTGGCCCTTCCAATGAAGGTTATTTGCTCAATGATCGCGGCATCCCGACCATATGCGGCTTCGGACCGGATGGCGAGAATTTTCATTCCAATGACGAGTATGTGAACATCGACAGCCTTGTAACGACTGCGGCCATTTTCGCCCTGACTGCCCACCGCATGTCATTAAGGCTGTAAATAAGGCTTACGCAAACCGAACATTCGGCGCAGGGGCATCGGGGCTGTCCAAATTGGACACAAATGATGGCACACCCTGCGGCACATGCCCATCCGCCAGCCAGGCCGCCAGCGTCTTCAACTCTTTCGGCCACAGCGGTAAGTTAGGCACATCCGCAAATGGAATCCAGTAGCCCATTGGCGCTTGTGGATGCTCGCGCCGTACTTCAAGCTGATCTGTGTTAGGCGTCGCATAAAGAAAAATTTCCATCGCAAAGGTCACACCGTCTTCATCTGGTAGCACACAGTATTTAGGCACAACCCACTCGCGCAAAAAAGCAACATTAGTCACCTGAATGGCGATACCCGTTTCTTCCATCACCTCGCGCACACAGCATTCCGCCAAGCTCTCATTCGGTTCCATGCCACCGCCCGGAACACGCCAACCATCCCCCGGTGATTCGGGTTCCAGCAGCAGCATTCTATTCTCGTGGGTCACGATCACGCGTGTCCGTACATTTTGATAAACGTTGTGATCACCATAAATCGACATAGAATCCCCTACATTGTGCCCACCACATCTATAAATCGAGCTTCATAAAAATCTCATGGGCCAGCATCGCCGCTGGCATGTCGAAATAGGGTGCGGTCGTTTCAAAACCCAATGAGCGATAAAGCGAAATCGCCTCTTTCAACACATCAACTGTGCTTAACATCATAGTCGAATAACCCAGTTTGCTGGCATCTTCAATCAAAGTCTCAACCAGCATACGGCTGATCTTCTTGCCCCTGAATTGGGGACGTACCCACAGCCGCTTGACCTCGCAAACGCCATCACTCAACTTATAGAAAGCCGCACATCCGGCGGTCTTACCTTCGTATGCTGCCAGGAGTAACCGTCCGTCCGGCGGCCCATATTTCCCCGGCAGACTAGCGAGCTCTTCGCGGTAGCCCGCTACTGGCGGCACATCATCAAGATCATCCACCGATGTATCCACATCCGTACGCAGGAAATCGAAATACTCGGCGAACAATATCCGAACCTCCTGGATGTTTTCGTCAGTAACAGCCTGCGTAATCGTAATCATATGTCAGCTTCTTGCCTAATTAGGTTTGGGTCTGGTCACCAAGCGTTTCTAGCAGACGGTCACGATACGTGAAATCACGGTCAGGCAGTTCGGGCATCACTCTGGAGGCTTCTGTCAGGAAATGCAAATAATCGCGTCCCATTTCTTGCCCACGCCGCGTGTGCATGTCAATCGCATAATCGGGAATTGCAGGTCGTACACCCTTTTTCTCCACTGCCTGGTTGACCCAATTATTGAGGTCATCGCTGCCGCGCTCTTTCTGCGATTGGCACAGCACGCGCACCGCATGAATCGCGAACAGGTAGCGATCACCGCGCGGACGCGGAATCCGAAGATGCATCTGATACAGTGTTTCAATCAGGATAGGCGCGTTCAGATTACCATAGCCTACATCCTCGACCGAAATGACCTGCAACCGCCCCCACAAGTACTCTTCCATTTCGACACTGGTTGTCAACATTTCGTAAGCCAGTAGTGCCGCGTTTTCAGTATTCCCGCGCCGGATTTCCTTCTGCGTCGCCGAGATAATTTCGTCCGCCGGAAAATCATGAACCGTGCGTACCCGCGTCCAAGGATCATCATTGAAATTTGGAACAGCCATCATTCACCTTCTTGTTTGATTATGCCTATAAATACACACAGCGGGCGTCAGGGGTTTGACGTGAGCAAACCCATTGGCAGCATCTCGTTGCAAAACTTAATCTACATTGTAATAGTAAAACCCACAAATTCATGACAGCTAATCTCGCTAGCGGCTCTGATACTTTCTCAATCTCTCCGCTTTAATCCTAGCGTCCTTAGCGTCTTGGCGGTTACTCTCTTGGTATTAATCTTGTCCGCCCACGACCACACCTTTGCGCAGATTATTCAGTTCCTGCCCGAACTGCGCCACGAAATTCCGCCGCTTAATCAGTTCGGCTGCACGGATACGCAGCGCCACCAGAATCAACGCGCTAAGAGCCGCAACCTGTGGGATCGCCAGCAAGAAATCCGGCGGCAGGTCGATCTTGAGCTGTGTTTGAAAGTAAAAAGACAACGACTCGGATAAGCCAAAAAAGAGTGACGTCAAGAAGGCCGCTACCGGCTGTTCGAAGGCGAACAACGACACAGTGATGGCCGTCCAACCGCGATTGGCCGTAATATCAGTTACAAATTGACTCAGGACGCCGATCGAAAGGAAGGCTCCTGCCATACCTGCCAGCATTCCGCTAATGGTCAGCGCGAAGATTTGCACCAGCGTCACATTAATTCCC
This sequence comes from Aggregatilineales bacterium, assembly GCA_044226325.1. GTDB lineage: Bacteria > Chloroflexota > Anaerolineae > Aggregatilineales > Phototrophicaceae > CFX2. Next base: position 46,020 of record JBGAHG010000016.1, on the reverse strand, counting down.
ACTGTTTCTGCTGCCTGCCGATTTTCACCTACCGCGCGAATATGCCGCCCGAAGCGTGTGCGGAAAAGCATCAGCCACACCAAAAACACCAGTACCCAACTCAGATACACCAGCAGGTTATACCCGCTCAAGCGGTTCAGAATGGGAACCGACTGCAACAAATCATGTGGCAAATCAAGAAGTGGTAGGCTGTTGATGCTGGGATCAGCCAACGTACCAAATTGACCGAATGATACTCGCAAGAAGAACACGGTTGCGTTCGCCACAAACAGATTCAACGCCAGCGCCAGAATCACCAGATTGATGCGGATACGAAGGTACAGCACCGCAAACACGAAACCCAGCACACCGCCCGAAAGCATGGCCGCCAGCACCCCTACAATAGGATTGAATCCGGTCTTATACAGCACGGCCACCGCCACAAAAGCCCCTAGCAGCATCTTGCCTTCAATCGCCAGATTCAACACTCCGGCGCGGCTGGCAATTAACGCGGCTAATGAACCGAGGATGTAAGGCGTTGCCAAACGGATGCTGCTCTTTACCAGTATTTCCGGCATACCGAAAAAGAACACTATGGCAACGATAATGCCGATAATAATCAGGCCGATACGAATTTGGCGACTATTGCGATTCAGTAAGGCGATCATACAATCACCTCACGGGAAGCACTATCCGGTCGCGGCGGTCGCAGCCGCAATCGTAAATTCGTCAGTCCGCGCCGGAAAAAATCTTCCATCGAGTTAAAGAGGATGATGAAGGCGATGATAATACCTCCCAATTGGCGCGGAATATCTCCAAATTGAAGGTTGATAGCGCCCTGTTCCAGTCCTGCAAAGAATACCCCAACTATCAAGATCCCAACAATCGACTCGCGCGCCACTACCGCCACCAATACGCCATCAAAGCCTAAACCTGCATTCGCGAATCCATCCACCACGCGCCGTTCAACTCCCAGAATCTGGATTGCGCCTGCTAAGCCACTGAGTGCCCCGCTGATCAGCATGGCACGTAGGGCAGCGCGTTCACTGGCAACCCCTCCGAAGCGGGCGAATAACCCCGAACCGCGAGTCATCCGCTGCTCGTAACCAGCTGTCGTTCGCCACAGGTAAAAGCCGATTACCACTGCCGCCACCAGCGCCATAATAATGCCTACACCCACGCGTGAACCTGAAAACCACTCGACGTCCGGTAGCAAACCCCGGTTGAATGGCATCAGCCACGCCGTATCATCAATACGCGCGGTACGTGCTGTTTGAGTCATATCGGAACGAAGCGGAAAGTTCACCAGATATTGCACGATTGAGACAGCGATGCCGTTCAAAATAATCGTGACGATCAATTCATTCACATTGAGCTTGATCTTCAAATAGCCAGCGATCCAGGAATAAAAGGCACCCACCGTCATCGCCGCTGCGATACACACCAATGGCACGACCAAATGCATCACTGTGACCAGCCCTTCGGAGGCCGCTTTTATATCCTTTACTCCCACCAGCGCATAAATCTGATTGGGCAGCCAATAACCGAGGAATGCCGCTGTGATCGCGCCTAAAACCAACTGCCCATCCATGCCGATGCTGAACAAGCCTGCTTGGAAAGCAACGGTTGCCGATAGAGCCGTCAAAATGAGGATGGTAGCGCGTTCTGTGACCACCGCCAGAGGATGCCCGCCCGTCCCGTACAGGGGTGCGAAAAATGACTGTATCACATCCGGGTTATCCGCAGCCGGTGCGTGGAAAATAATAAGGTCGCTAAAAGTCTGGCAGCCGCGCGGACCAAACCCTTCGCAAAACAAACGTTGATAGGTCTGAATCGGATCAGAACGGGCAGCCAACACAAACAGCGAACTGACCAGCAAGCCGAGCAGCACCGCGAAAATCGGAATAGCAGCGTTTTCAAAATATTGGCGCAGTTTCAATGAAGTCATGATACGCTTACTTTCTCAGGCTCTAAACTACCGCCCGCCATTAACAGACCCACATCCTGTTCGGTGGCGTCCTCACGCTGCAAAACACCGTTGATGCGTCCGTCAAACATCACTGCAATCCGGTCGCTCAGTGAGAATATTTCCTCTAGCTCGACCGAGATCAACAAGATCGCCGCACCCGCGTCCCGCGCTTGAATCAAAGTCTTATGCACGAACTCGATGCTGCCCACGTCCAACCCGCGCGTTGGCTGGTTGGTGATAACCAGCTTGGGACTGCCGCTGAGTTCCCGCCCCAGCACGATTTTCTGCAAATTACCACCGGAAAGCGTTGAAATTCCTTCCCCTACCTGTGCTGATTTGACCTGAAACGCGTCAATGATTTTCTGCGCCAGCGCCTTAATCGGCTTGCGGTTGAAAATACCGCGTTTGGAATAAGGAGGCTCATGGTAATGGGTGACGATCACGTTTTCGTCCAAATTGGTCATCAGATTTAAACCGATAATCATACGGTCTTCGGGAATGTGCGCCATGCCCTGTTCACGTCGACTACGGACGTTGGTGTGCGTAATATCTTTGCCCAAAAACGTGATACGCCCTGCATCGGCGGCACGCATTCCGGTGATGGCTTCCACCAGTTCCGTTTGACCGTTACCGCTGACGCCAGCGATACCGAGGATTTCACCCGCTCGCACTTCCAAATCTACACCCAGCACTGCCGGAACACCGCCTGTACCTGCTACCAGCAGATTTTCGACTTTTAGCACAGTTTCGCCCGGTTGGGCCGGTTTCTTTTCAACTTGTAGAATGACCTCGCGCCCCACCATCATCCGTGCCATATCACGGATCGACACATCACTGACGTTGTGCGTACCGATCATCTGTCCGCGCCGCATGACACTCACCCGGTCGGCCACATCTTTGACTTCTAATAATTTATGGGTAATCAGGAGAATCGTACGTCCATCTTTCGCCAGATTACGGATGACCGTATACAGTTCATGGACTTCTTGTGGGGTCAGGACGGCTGTTGGCTCGTCCAGAATGAGGATTTGCGCGTTACGCTGCAGCGCTTTAAGAATTTCCACACGCTGCTGCATTCCCACCGAAATTTCATTAATGCGTAAATTCGGGTTCACCGGCAGCCCGAAACTTTCCGAGAGTTTGCGGACAGCGTCAGCTTCTGCCCCACTGTTGATGAAGCCCATCTGGTTCGGCTCGATCCCCAGCATAATATTCTCGGCAATCGTAAATCCCGGTACCAGTTTGAAGTGCTGGTGTACCATCCCGATGCCCGTGCGGATGGCATCATTCGGATGGCTAATATGGACAAGCTTTTCGTTCACAAAAATCTGCCCGCTGTCCGGCTGCACCAGCCCATACAAGATGCTCATAAGGGTGGTTTTGCCTGCGCCGTTTTCGCCCACCAGCGCATGGATTTCGCCTTTGCTAACGCTCAAGTCCACGTTATCGCAAGCCAGTACGCCAGTGGATTCGAAGTACTTGCGAATCTGGCGCATCTCAATCGCGTTCGACATGACTTACTCCGTACAACCCTAGCCTGACCTGTCCTGAAATGATGGTCTTTGATTGAATCGGGTAAAAAAATAACACAGACGATACAATGCGCCCTAACAATTAAAATGGGCATAATAAAGAATGGGTTTGAAGTCCCCTCTCTCATGAAATGGAGAGGGGATTTAGGGGTGAGGATACCGCCTAAATACAGTCACGTTCTTTATTATTCTTAATTTGTTAAACCACATTCTCGCGTCCGCTAAACCATTTACCCTAACGTTCTTCAACCGCATTCCACAAACAGGCTCTAATAATGAAAGGGGCGAACAACAACGTGTTCACCCCATGTTATGATCCGTTATCGAAACCGAAGGTGAAACTTAGCTGGCTGGAGCCTCAAGTGCGTTGGTCACCTTGATTTCGCCGCTCAAAATCTTCTCGCGGGCCGCGTCAATCGCTGCGCGGACGGCTGGCAGCTTTTCCACCATGTCCTTGGGGCCGCTCTTGTCGAAAGTACGCGAGCAAACGCCCACGTCCCAGCTCAGGCCAGCGAAGCCTTCCTTCAGGCCAACCGTCTGCAAAGCGGGTGCGTATGTACCATCTACCACGCTCTTAACAAACGAGAACACCGCATTATCGACACGCTTCATCGCCGAGAGGATCACCGTACCCGGATACAAATCATCCTGGTTACTATCAACCCCGATGGCAAAGTTACCGGTATCTTTCGCCGCCTCCAGCACGCCTTCACCGCTGCGGCCTGCGACCTGGTACAGAATGTCAGCACCACCCTGGTACAAACCGTTTGCTAATTCCTTGGCCTTCACCGGATCAGAGAAGCCGCCGACATAAGCACGGTCCAGCTTGCAATCCGCGCATACCGACTTCACACCTTCTTCAAAACCGACGATGAAGAGGTTAATACCGGGAATGTCCAAACCACCAACCGCACCAACGTGCTTGGTACGGGTCAGCATACCGGCGGCGATACCAGCCAGATAGCTGTTTTCGTGCGTTAAAATATTGAACCGCGCCAGGTTCGGATAATCAAGTGGTTCATTAAAGAAAGTTTCTTGAGCACCGAACTTCTGATCCGGGAATTCGCTTACGATTTCCTCAACAATGGCCGAATCCACCGCGATGGTGATAATCAAGCTCGGCTTATCTTGCACGGCGCGACGGATAGCAGCGTCATGTTCCGTTGTACCAGCCGTCTCGATGATGGTTCCCTTAACGCCCAATTCTGCAATGGCGCGTTCCGCACCTGCCGCCGCCGAGTCGATGAACGAACGATCACCGCGCGGGTTGGGGAGGATGATTTCAAAACTGATTTTGCTGTTGTCCGGCGCGGGTGTCATTTCCGCAGTCGCCTCGGTCGGAGCCGTCAGGCAGGGATCAACATAGGTGCTGTCTTGTGCCAGCGTAGGTGCTGCGCCCACCGCCAGAACAGCGACTAATATCAACGATAACAAGGACAAAACACCGATTCGCTTCAACATTGCTTACTCCTTAAATTGAACAAAGACCATTTCTATTAGAACATTTCCAATAGGTTTATAGTTATGGCAATTCGCATGAAAAAAGATTAACATTTTTCAACCGTTCTTGCTAATGTTGCCCAATTTGTTTAATACCAACCCGATTGGTGTCTTATGCCCGTTTCTGTCATTCTTGATACCGACATTGGAACTGATGTGGACGACTGTCTAGCACTGGCGTTACTCGTCAGTTCGCCCGAACTCCAACTACAAGCCGTCACCTGTGTTTATGGTGATACCACCCTCCGCAGCCGTATGGTCCTCAAACTATTGCAACTGCGCGGCCTGCCGGATATTCCCGTGGTTGCAGGCGCGACCAAACCACTGATTTCCAAACGTCCCATATACTGGGAAGGTCACGAAGGTCAGGGGCTCATTGAAAACGCGGCTGATCTCCAACCGACCGCTGGCTTCGCCCCTGATTTTCTGGTCGAGCAGGTCATGAGCCGCCCCGGCCAGATTCACATCATCGCCATCGGCCCGCTGACCAATATTGCCCTCGCCATCCAGAAAGAGCCGCGTTTTGCCGCCAACCTCGCCCATTTGACGATTATGGGGGGCGTCGTCCGCAGTATCGACCGTCTTGATTTGCCCCTCGCTGAACACAACATCGTCTGCGATCCTGAGGCCGCTAAAATTGTCTTTGAGTCGGGCGCACCGATAACGCTTGTGCCGCTCGACCTTACCACACAGGTCGAAGTCACCGAAGCGGGTTTGAAGCAAATCCAGACAGCCGGTTCGCCCTTTCAACTGGCCGTTGCCGATCAACTTGCACGGTATCCCCGCTTCCAAAAGTTGGGTCGCACCAACCTGCATGATCCGCTGGCCGTTGGAGTAGTCATTGATCCAACCTTCGTCTCACTTCAAAAAGTCGTCGTCCAAACCGCCACCAGTAATGACCCTGTTCCAGCGCAAACACTCATGCGTCCGCCCACAACCACCGAGGTTGCCTCCATCCAGCTCGCCACCCGCGTGGACATTGCACGCTTTGAAAGTTTCTTTATTGATCGGGTAAGCCACACATCATGACCACGACGCTCCTGCATGACGCATATATTCTCTGTCTCGGTCAATCCGACCACATTTTCCAGCGCGGTTATCTGGTCATCGAAAACGACCGGATCACCGGCGTCGGCGATATGTCCGCGCTGCCCAACCGCAGCTATGACCAGCGCATTGACGCCTCCGGCAAGCTCATCATGCCCGGACTCGTCAACACCCACACCCACACACCGATGACGCTCTTTCGCGGCCTCGCTGAAGGTGTCTCACTGTTTACCCTCGATGGCTGGTATAACACCATCCGCACCCTCGAACTGGTCATGACGCCCGACATGGTTCCATCTGCGGTGGCCGTCGCCTGCGCCGAGATGATCCGCACCGGCACGACCACTTTTGCCGATCAATATTTCTTCATGGATCAGGTGATTCCGACGGTTATCCAGAGTGGATTGCGCGCAGCCCTGGGTTATGGTGTGGTCGAACTGGGTGATTCAGTCGCCCGTGAACGGGAACTGACCAAATTGGAAGGGTTCCTGGAGGAAATGGGGGGGCAGGGCGAAGGCCGTTTGCAGGCATGGATTGGCCCACACGCCTTCTTTGTCGACAACTCGCTTGAACTGATGGAACGCGAACGTATTCTGGCCGAGAAATATCAGGTCGGCTTTCACATCCACCTCTCTACCACTGGCGAGGAGGATATTTTCTGTGAAGAACATTTTGGTATCAGTGCTGCTCAAAAAATGGCCGCTTTGGGCATGCTCGATCATCCGATTATCGCCGCCCATTCCGTCACCATTCCGGCAGATGATTGGGCATTATTGGCAGCGCACCCTTTCACGGCTGTCACCTGTCCCAGTGCCTCCATGCGTGCTGGAGCAGACGCCGCCCCGGTCGTCGGGATGCGGGGTGCAGGCGTGAACATCGCCCTCGGTACCGATAACGTTTGCAATAGCAACGATTACGACCTCTTCACCGAAATGCGGACGCTCGCCAAACTCGCCAGCTTCCGCGAGAAGCAGCCCGGTGCGCTCCCTGCCCGTGATGTGCTGGATATCGCCACCGCAGGAGGCGCAAAAGCGCTCGGCCTCTCTGATCAAATTGGTGATCTGTCCACTGGCAAGCAGGCCGACCTCATCCTGCTTGACCGCACCGGTATCGGCTGGCAGCCCTTCAGTGCCAACGATCCCTTTACCGCACTTGTCTACAGCCTTCATGGTCTACAAGTTACCGACACGATGGTCGCCGGACGCTGGCTGCTCCGCGATCAACACTGGACAACCCTCGACTATCCTACTGCGGCAGCAGAGCTTGACCGTCACGCTCAACACCTGCTCACGCTCAGCCACAAGAATCCCAATTGATAGATAGGCAAGGTTATCTAATTTTCTCTTCGTGCCAGCCGATCTTATGCATAAATTAACGCATTGATCACTTGACTAAGCGTATAATGTACGAAGCGTCTGAAATCATCAAAACATATCCCCGCGCCACACAACCAAACTTAATCAGAGAATCAACCTGCCATGTCCCAAACAACCTATAGCGAAACCAATCAAGCCGCCCTAAAAGAGACCTACGAACTCTTCAGGCTTATGCTTGATAACATGCCCAACAGCTCGGTCACGATGTTCGATTTGGACATGCGCTACACCCTTGCGGGTGGCCCTTTTTTGCAGAGCCTCGGTATGACACCCGATCAAATTATCGGGAAGCGACCACAAGACATCCTTTCGCCTGAGGCCCTTGCTTTCATTGAGCCTATCTTTCGCCGTGCCCTCAATGGAGAAAGTTTCAATTACGACCGCAGCACACCCGAATATGATTATGAGGCCCATATCACCCCGCTTCGTAATGCAGACGACCGGATCATCGGGGGCATGATCTTAAGTCATGACACCACCCGGATTCGCCGCTCAGTGGATGCCCTGCAACGAAGTGAGGAGCAGTTCCGCGCCACTTTTGATTATGCCGCTATCGGCATCGCCCTCGTCGGATTGGATGGTCATTGGCTGCAAGTCAATCCCGCCGTCTGCCAACTTCTCGGCTATACAGAAGCGGAACTCTTAACCAAAACCTTTCAGGAAATCACCCATCCTGATGACCTCCACAGCGACCTTTACTACGTCGAGCGCTTACTGGACGGTGAAATTGAGTCCTATGAAATTGAAAAGCGCTATTTCCATAAGCAGGGGCATGAGGTCTGGGTACTGTTAAGTGTGTCCTTAGTGCGTGATAACAAGGGTCAGCCCTTACAGTTTGTCAAGCAAATCCAGAATATCACCGAACGCAAGCTGGCCGAGCAAGCACTCACCAAAAAGCTGGAAGAAGAACATGAATTCCAGACCTATCTAGAAGCCCTTCACGAGATCTCAATCGAATTAACCCATATCAACCATCTGGATGATTTTTATAAGCGGGCTGTTGAGTTCGGTCTCGAACATTTCGGCTTCGACCGCATTGGTCTTTTACTCTACGACACTGAAAACGCCCTGGTGAAAGGAACCTATGGCACCGACGCACAGGGTAATCTGGTCGATGAGCATCACATCAGCCTGAATCCAGCTAATTTGACCGGCATTTTGTCCCGCGCATTTAAAAGCCACACGCGTTTCGAGCTTGATCGCGAAGCCGACCTGTTTAGCAATTTTCAACCGATTGGCAAAGGCTGGAACGCCGTCGCTGTTCTCTCAAATGGCGTCGAACGGCTCGGCTGGCTGGCTATCGACAATGGTGCCAAACATCTGCCTATTTCCAAACCGGTGCTTGATATTTTAGAACTGTACGCGCTGACGCTTGGCACGCTGCTCAAACAAAAACGCACTCAGAACTCCCTCGTCGAACAGCGTAATCTCCTGCGTACATTGATCGATAACATCCCCGATTATATCTTTCTCATGGACGCACAGGGTCGCTTCATTTTGGCGAATTCCGCCCTTGCACAGACCTCTGGCAATAGCACTCCTAAAGATATGATTGGCAAGACCGCATTTGATATATTTCCACCCGAACTAGCCCACCGTTTTCATAAGGATGAACAAGCCCTTTTTCAATCCGGCGAATCTTTGATTAATGCCGAGCGTGATACCATCGATGCACAGGGTAATTCCAAAACCGTCCTCACCACGAAAATTCCTTGGCGTGATTCTAAGGGTCAGATTTTAGGATTGGTTGGCATCAGCCGTGATATTACCGACCGCAAACATCTTGAGGCTCTTCTGCTTGAGCAAGAAAAGCTGCAAACCGCCTTCGATAAAGAACGCGAACTCAGCCAGCTAAAATCGCGTATGATGGAACGGATCGGGCACGAATTCCGCACACCGTTGGCCATTATTCAACTCACCAGTGATACCTTAGCCCGTTACTTGGATCGGCTCACACTGGAACAACGGCTCACAAAAAATCAGATGATCAAGAAAACCGTCCAACGGATTACAGATATGCTCGATGAAATCGGGATTGTCGTAGGCGATAAGCTGTCGCCCCGCAGTATCATGAAAACATCCCTCCACCTCAAGCCGTTATGCGAACAAATCGCTGCTGAACTCGAACCACAATTTGAGCTTCCCGGTAAATATGTTGTCAATCTTCCTGACGATATGACTGCTACAGCCGATTCAAATGTCCTTAAACTTGGGCTTTTTCATATCATGCGCAACGCCGCCCGCTTTTCACCACCGCATTCTCCTGTGGTCATTACGGCCACACGTAATGAAAATCAGCTTGAACTGTCAATCACCGACAGTGGCATCGGCATCCTGCCCGATGAACAACCGCGCATCTTTGATCCGTTTTTTCGGGGCAGCAACCTCAATGAAGTCGGGGGCCTGGGCTTAGGGCTAACCATCGCTCATGACGCGATTGAGGCTCACAAAGGCGAAATCACGTTCGAGAGCGTTCCTCAGCAGGGCACAACCGTTCGCATCACCCTTCCTGCCTGATGTGAATACGATAGCACCTGTACAAAACAATGTAAGGGCGCATAGCGTGCGCCACGCTTTACAGACAGTATTTCGCATCGATACACCGATGCCCTGGACCGAATTTATTCGTAATCAGGTTTACTTTCGGTTAACCCGACAAATCCTTTTCCAACCGATCAACAACCACCTTAACACACCTGCTCCCTCAAAACCGTTAGCACCAACCCCGCGAAAGAGTTACAAAATGGTCTTCCAAAATGTAACCCATTCCGTTCCTGTATCCTTTAGAATATGAATGGGGACCCTTGTAGGGATCTGCCAGCGGCAAGCCCGTTCTCCATATCGCACCTTAACATCCAAATACGCGCACAATCGGCACAAAAATCAATGTCGCCTGTGCTGCTTTTGCCGCTTTTGCCGCATATTTTGCTCATTCAGCGACAATCTCCCTCAAATTCACCGTCATGATAGGTTGTAAAAACAGCAGGATCGGGGCGTACCTCACCCGATTAATAACCCATCGCACCTTAGTGCGTCGGCATAAAACTTCACAGTGAAAAAGAAGAATGTGACTACGAAGTGTCCCTGTGGGAAGAAATTTGTGCAATTTAAGCCCTTTATCGTTCAAAAGAACTTCTGGTAGGTCACACCATCCAACTGATCTTCATAGTAGCGAGGCATGACATAACCCAACTGATAACCTGCCGCTTCATAAAAAGCCCGACCACCTTTATTCGTAGTCGGCGTATCGACGTAGATCCCGCGTGCCTGTTTTGTACGCGCGAACTGCTCTGATTGTTCGACCAATGCTAGGGCCACACCTTTGCGATGATAAGTCGGATGAACCGCCAGACCCTGAATTTGAGCCAGTTGATTCCACGCGTAAAACTGCACGTAGATGAAGCCCTCGGCTTCACCCTCCGCCAGCGCCGCGTAAGCCGCCATCGTATCGGGGTTTTGGGAAAACGTGACCGCATTTTCCACCGCTGCGGTCACGTACTGCTCCGCCCAACCGATCGCCGTCAGGATGCGCCTGACAGCCGACCGGTGAGCGTCCGTAAAAGGGACAATTTGTACGTGATTCATCGTGAATATCCCTCCAATGATGTGCTTCCTAACCCCTCTCTGGGTTCACCAGACGACACTTTTTAAAGCTATATCAATTTCTTCCCGTAGGGAATGGCCTGTGACCATTCCGTGCAATTTCCCTTTTCCCTCGTTCACCCAAGAGTGTCGTCTTATGAAAGTCCGAGGGTGAGGGGGTATCTTTAGGCATAGACTTTCTGTGCCTCCATGTAGCCTTCATAGCCACCAAGGTGTTGGATCAACTTTCCGTCACGTACCTCGAACACCTCGCCGCCAAACTGTTGGATGAAACGCCGGTCATGCGAAGCCGCAATCACCGGCCCCGGGAACTCGTGCAGCGCCGATTCAAGTGCCTCCAGCACATCGAAGCTCAGGTCGTTGGTCGGCTCATCTAAGAGGAGCAAGTTCGCCCGCCCGAAAATCAGCCGCGCAATTTGGAGTTTCCGCCGCTGTCCGCTGCTCAACCCGTTCACCGGCTTGTCAAAGTCGGTATATCGGAACAAACCCGACCGGATCAGCACCGTTTTCAACACTTGATCAGGATACCCCATGCCCACACTGAACGCCTCGTAAAGCTTATGCTCATCAGCCATCTGGCCGCCTTCCTGATCCAGATAGCCGATCTTCACCGCTGGATTGACCATCACCTCGCCACTGTCCGGTTTGGTGTGTCCCGCCAGCAGCCGGATCAGCGTGGATTTCCCCGCGCCGTTCGGCCCAACCAGTACCATCCGTGTATGTAACCCCACTGTGAACGATACTTCATCCAGCACCTGTCGCTCACCGAAGCACTGGCTCAGGCGAGACACCACAATCGGCAGTCGTCCCTTGAGCGCTTCAGGATCAAAACGCGGGTCAAACTTCAATGGTGCAGGCGGCTGTGGAATCGCCTCAGCCTCCAAGCGTTTCAGCTTTTCCTCGGCGTTATGAATCCGTCGCGATACCGTGTTATCGTGCGTGCCTTTCTTTCGACCACGCATGAACTTGTCGTTGTCAGTTTGAGGCCGGTAGTTATTGTTATTGCGGGATGTTTCCTTCGCTTCCAGCGCCAGCGCAGCCATTTCTTCCTGCTGCCGTGTGTAATCGGCTTCCCACTTCTGGCGCTCGCCGATCTTCGCCTGATGATAGGTGTCATAGTCCCCGCTGTAACGCTTGGACTGCTGGCTGTGTTCGTCAATCTCCACGATGGCATTCACCACCCGATTAAGGAACTGCCGGTCGTGTGAAACCACCAGCACCGCTCCACGATAGGCCGCTAGATATGACTCCAGCCAGCCCAGCGCCAGCATATCGATGTGGTTGGTCGGTTCGTCCAACAGCAGTACATCCGGCGCACCCAGCAGCAGCAGGGCCAATCCCGCCCGTGCTTTCTCGCCGCCCGAAAACGTACTGAACAACCGTTCGCGCGGCAGATGGTCGATTTGTAACCCTGCCAGCACACTTTCGACACGATGGTCGCCTTCGTAGCCGCCCAATCGTTCGTAGTGTTCGGTCACATTGCCGTACTCGGTCATAGCTTTGTCCAACGCATCATCCGTCAGACGGGTCATGTCAGATTCAAGCTGGCGCATCCGCGCTTCGAGCGTATGTAAACGGATACTGGCCTGTGCGATCAAATCACCGAGCGTTTGATCGTCATAACCGGTAATCACCTGTGGCAGATAACCAAGTTCGGTTCCGGCTGGCAGTGTGATCGTTCCACCGTCGGCAGGCAGCACCCCTGCGATGATTTTGATGAGCGTCGATTTGCCCACCCCGTTTGCGCCGACGAGACCGATGCGCTCACCTGCGTTCAAGGTAAAGGACACGTCTTTAAGGACCGTGTTGAGTCCGTAGGTTTTAGAGATATGAGAGATATTTAACATATAGATTGCCTCCTCGCTTGCATTCTTGTCGTTCCGAAGGCTTCGCGGCGAGAATCAAAAACGCCGCACGGGGACACCCATGACGGCGCGAGGTTGGGCTACACAGTAGCAAATCAACACATCAATTTGTGAGCGTTATCGGCCAACGCAAACAGCACCGGGGTAATCCGTGAAAATGAATTACTGAAGGTTACTGTCTGTAGTCATTGGCAATCTTTCGCTCGGTTAATAGATGGTTCAGGGGATAAAGACAAGGGTATGTCTTGTTTCGCCGGAACAATAACAGTATAGCAGAAATCAGGCTTGGGTATCAAGAGGCCAATCAGTTATGACGGAGGTGTTTTCTGACGGCTTTGGGCGATCCACAGCATCAAGTCCCAGGTGTTGCGGACGCTCACCACCAACAAAATAGCCAGCGCCACCGCCAGCAAATTGAAGGACTCCAGCGAACCGGATAGCAACCAGACCCCCATCCCTATTACCAGCACATCGCCAATGATTGGAAAGTAGACATACCATTTCCAATCACTGCGCGAAAAATTATTGATCCCGGGATGTTGCAAAAACTGCCAACCGACCCACAGTGAGTACGCGGTAAAAACGAAACCGATCGCCAATAAGGTTACACCCAAAGTGACTAATCGAAAGGTGGGAACCAACATCGAAGCCGAAATCGCCAGCACGCTCACAAAATGGATGAGCATGGGTGTCACAAATGTATTGATACCATTCGCATCCGTAGCGGCTGGTAAATCCGCACCCAATGACACCGCAATAAACATCAGCCCGATCAGCGTGGCGCTAGCTGTCCCGATCATGAAATAAAACGTCTGCCAGTCGTGCATCGCCTGTGCAAATGAATCGATCATCAATTGTGCTGCCTACGATTAGCTATGCTTCCGTTAAGATACTTGCATAACTTTAGCGTAGCAGGCTGCACCAAACAACCCGGGTTCTTCCTTCAGGATGACATAGACAGGAAATTTGATCAGGGTACTGGCGAAACGCCCTTTGTTCAAAAACGCAGCAATGAACGAGCCATCCTTAAGTTTGTCGATGATCTTGGGCGGGATGCCTCCGCCGAGATAAACACCGCCGAAAGCGAGCGTCTTAAGCGCCATATTCCCACATTCCGCGCCAAGAATGCTGACGAAGGTGGTTAAGGTGTTCATGCACAGTTCAGACGAATGGCTCAGCGCGGCCTCTGAAATAATCTTGTTAGCGGGTTCGTCGCCTAATACCAACCGGCGTGCCACATCTGGATTTTCCGGCATCCCGTTGCTTTCTTTCAAGTAGTCGTAAATATGCTTGATACCCTGCCCCGAGCAAACGCGTTCATAACTAATATGCCCATAACTATCTTCCCAGAATTTGCCCTGTAGATAATGGAGCAAACCAGCCTCAAAGGTGCTGCGAGGCGCATAATCGGTATGTCCACCTTCGGTCGCGTTTACAAGGTAGCGTCCCTTGCCGCCCATCTCATCATAAATCAACATGGCCTCTCCCAGGCCCGTACCTGGAGCAATCAAAGCTTTATTACCCGGTATCCCATTAGGCTGTGAGTCATAGGTCCGGTTGAGTTGGAACAGGTCGTTAGGTTCTTTCATTCCGTTCGGCAGCGCCAGGCCATATGCCACCGATTCAACATCATTCAGCAGACTCACACGCGTGATCTTGAGCGAGTTTTCCATCTCACGTGCGCTAATCAGCCAAGGTAAATTCGTAATCTGACATTCACCTTTGGCCTTATCGACCGGTCCTGCAACCCCGAAAACGGCTTCGCTGCACGTCAAACCAGTGGACCGCAAAAAAATATCTACGATAGCCGTTAATCCTGTAAAAGACTGACTTGGATAAGTCCGAATTTCACTACTGCGTTCTGGCACCGGGCCATCAATATTATAAAGGGCTAACCGGGTGTTCGTCCCGCCAATATCACCGACCAATAACATGATTTTTTCCTTACATGAACTATTTCATTTATTGATTTTGAGTATAACGGGAAATATTGTAGAAAGGGTATGTAAAAGCTCACGAAAAGCTCGGTCACTTGGCAGGTCACAAAGGCTGCGCCCTATTCAACAAAGGAAAACGGCTTGATCTACATTATTTTCGGGCTCGTCATCGTCATCTGTTACTGGGCACTATGGCAGCCTGAAAGAGCTTTTAGGCGGGGATGGCGTCGCTGGCTATTGTGGTTGGTTGTCATCGGTTATACCGCCCTCGCAGCACTGGCCGCGAACGGAGAGAAACCTTTCTTCTCGCCCTTATTTGTGGTGTTTCCGTTGTTGTACGGGGTGCTGCTGCGTGATGTAGTACGTCGAATCTTTAGTCGATTCATATCTTCGCGTATCGGGCGTTATGGGGTCATCTTCTTGCTGGTCTGGTTCAGTGAGATTTTTGCTGCGCTGGACATCGCCAGGTACGATCCAATCGGGCGGCATATGCTGGTGTATATCGGTTTTTACATTGGGCTAGCGCTGGTGGTGCTGTTCTTTCTCTCACGCTGGCATTTCACTTTTCCAGCGCTGTTTACTACGGCTGGCCTGTGGGGGCTGCTGGTCGAACAGCAGTTTCTTGGAAGCAAGATGCTGCTATCGGGAAACATATCCGGTTTTCTAGTCTTTGCCAGCATCATTATTCCAGTTTACGGGTTTTACATGGCTGGCCCATACCTCTTGTTTTATGAGGAATGGAATACCAATCCGCGCACGAGCCGCTGGCAGTACATCCTGCTATTCATCGCCCTCACCATCATTCCGTTGGTAACGTGGGGCCTCTGGACTCTACTGCTCAAGCTCCTCGGCGCGGATACTACTGTATATATCGTTTGAGGCTATCCCGCGCGTTCGAGAATATGTGCTACGACGGTCGCACCTGTACCGCCGATATTTTGGGTCATGCCCAGCACAGGGTTCTTCACCTGATTAGCACCCGCTTCACCGCGCAGTTGGGTGATAAGATCCACTAACTCATAGACTCCGGTTGCGCCAACGGGATGCCCACGTCCTTTGAGACCGCCCATCGTACTAATTGGCAGTCGTCCACCGATGGCGAACTCGCCGTCCTGTGCGCGGTAAGGTGCGGTGCCGGGTTCGGCAAAACCGGCCCCTTCCAGACTCAAGGCTGACATCACCGAGAAAGCATCATGGACTTCAAACAGGTCAATATCGCTGGGATTCACACCCGCTAGTTGATACGCTTTACGCGCACTGCCTGATGCTGCCTCCAAAGAGAGCATATTGCGGCGATCCGCGAGGCTGAGGGTATCGGTAGCCGAGGCGCTTGCACGGACACGAATAATAGGTTTGCCCAGGCGTTTCGCCATATCGAGCGGGGCAAGAATTACAGCCGCAGCGCCATCACAAATTGGTGAGCTGTCATAGAGGTTAATCGGATCAGCGATCATGGGCGCACGGTCATAGACAGCCTGCGAAATCGCCTTGCGGAACATAGCATTAGGGTTATTGACTGCATTCTTGTGGGCGTTGATGCTGAAAGCACCGAAGGCTTGATGCGGCACTTTGTACTCGTACATATATCGACGCATAATGAGGGCGTTGAGCGCTACGAACGATGCGCCATGAGCGCCTTCATAATCGGCATCAGCAGCAGTAGCGAGGGCTGAGGTAATCTGGGCAGTGGTTTCGTCGGTCATTTTTTCGACGCCGCAGACCGCGACCACATTAACCATACCGCTGGCAACCGCGCGAACGGCGGTTTGGAAGGCCATGCCGCCTGATGCACAGGCCGCTTCAATGGTTGCGGCTTCAATACCGCGCCAGCCGGCATAATCCGCTACTAGAGTAGCGAGATGTGCTTGATTACTCAGGCGCGTTGCCAGCATATTTGCCACATAAAGCGTATCTGGTTTCTCGATACCGGCATCCGCTGCTGCCTGACGCAAGGCATTCGCGCCCAACTGGCGCAAACTCAAATCCCAAAGTTCACCAATCGGCGTTTGACCGATCCCAATGACGGCTACATCACGCATGAGTTCATCCTGTAACATATTTCACAAAGTCATTTTATTACTATATCATAGGGTAGCTTTCAAAACCTAGCAGATTATGTGAAGTAAAGCGTGTTCGAAAGACTTTGAGAGCTTTTAGTGACGCCCAAGCCTTTATATTGGCATCCCTTCTTCTCTGCTAAAATGGATTTATTGTAGATAAGATTACATTTAGGATTGGTTCTTAACCTCAATTATGCGCTTTAAAAAATATGAACGTGACGATCCCTACGCTTACACTTTCGGTGTATTCCCCACACTCGAACTCCTTCAACACCAACCGGAACACGTGAATGAAGTCCTGCTGCACACTACCGGTGCGCGCAACGAAGGCGTCACGAAGATCAAAGCAATTTGCCACGACATAGGCATTCGAACCACCGTCGATGACAAACAGGTAGAACGCCTGGAGTCAAAAGAAAACACTTATGCCATCGGCGTGTTTGAGAAGTACGAACCTGAACTACATGCCCAATCCAATCATGTCCTGCTGGTTACTCCGTCGGATATGGGCAACCTCGGAACAACGCTGCGGACGTTGTTGGGTTTTGGTTTTCACAATCTGGCACTTATTAAACCCGCAGTCGATATTTTCGATCCACGCACCATCCGCGCTTCAATGGGGGCGTTGTTTCAAGCCAACTTCACCTACTTTGACTCGCTTGACGTTTATCAGGAATCCTTTACTCATAATCTTTACCCATTTATGACCAACGGCGATGTACTACTGTCTGAGGCCGAATTTAAGACCCCTTACACACTGGTATTCGGCAATGAAAGCAGCGGGTTACCTGAGTCTTATCGTAAGCTAGGCACCTCGGTCACTATTCCCCAGAGCAAAGCAATCGACTCGCTCAATTTATCGGTCGCCATCGGCATCGCACTGTACGAGGCGGGACAAGCGAAATCGAAGTAGCCGACCCAATATCAACTTAATTCTGAGCCTTATCGATTGGCGCGATTCGTCCGCCGAATTGGCTGCTACGGTCATTGTCGGCATCTATAGACCCTGATAATATGCTTTCATGGGTGTGATCGGGTTGCCAGGCACCCGTAATCAAGGTCACTATCACGATGATCGAGAGAGGATCGAAAAATGACGACTGAAAGCATCCCTATCTCCATAGGTATGATCCTGTTTCCGAGGATGACGCAGTTGGACTTCACCGCGCCCTACGAAGTTTTCAGCCGGATGCCGAACACGCGTGTTCACCTGTTGGCGGAGACTCTGGAACCGGTTCACACGGAATACGGATTAACGATTATTCCTGATACACCTTTCGAAAATACACCGCGTCTGGATGTTCTTTTTGTTCCCGGTGGAGCTGGAGTCAATCCCTTGATGGAAAACCCGGCGTTCCTCGGCTATTTGCGGGAGCAGGGACAAAAAGCCCAATATATCACAGCGGTATGCACAGGCGCGTTACTGCTTGGCGCGGCAGGGCTGCTGGATGGTTATCGGGCGGCAACTCATTGGCTGTCGATGGATTTGCTCCCCATATTCGGCGCGCAGCCTGTTCCAAAACGGGTCGTCATTGATCGCAACCGCATCACTGGGGGTGGCGTGACGGCAGGTATCGATTTTGGATTGGTTCTCGCGGCTCAATTATGCGGCGAGGATACAGCCAAAGAAATACAACTCATGATGGAATATGCTCCGGCACCCCCGTTCCAAAGCGGCTCCCCGACTACTGCCGAACCAGCTCTGGTTGAGACGGTGACAGCCTCGCGGCGTGGCATTCAAACAGCCCGGCGTGAGATAGCAGAACGGGCCGCAGAAACTTTACGCCGTAACGCTGTAGTCACATCTAAATAGGCGCAGGCCAGCCATTAACTGATACGACTCAAATACTGACCCGCAAAAATGAAAGTAAAGTGTGGTATGATGTCCACACACCTCGCTGAGGCAATGCCGCATCAAGCAGACACACACAGTGCGTAAGCAATCTGAGATCTCCCTTTGAGAAGTCAACACTCCTCCCTGGAGAAGCTGCTACGTGGCTTAGTTGATTCATCATATGGAGTAAGTTGTGGTTTCATCATTTTCTGACCTCGGCTTGAGCGAAACGACGCTCAATGCCATCCTTGAACTTGGCTACGAAGAGCCTACCCCCGTGCAAGAGCAAACCATCCGCCTGATGTTGGAAGGCAGTGATGTGATTGCCCAGGCACAAACCGGTACGGGTAAAACAGCAGCCTTTGCACTACCGATTATCCAAAATCTCGATCCGAAGGTTAATACACCGCAGGCCTTGATCCTGACGCCCACACGCGAACTCGCAATCCAGGTGGCGGAAGCATTTCAGTCCTACAGCAAGCACCAGAAGATTTCCATTCTGGCGGTATACGGTGGGCAGCCCATCGAACGTCAGTTACGCGCATTAGAGCGCGGCGTTCAGGTGGTGGTCGGTACACCGGGACGCATTATGGATCATATGCGGCGCAAGACCCTGCGCCTCGCACCTGTGCGGATGGTGGTTTTGGACGAAGCCGATGAAATGCTCAATATGGGTTTCATCGAAGATATTGAACTGATCCTCAAGGAAACAGCTAAAGACCGTCAAACAGCTTTGTTTTCGGCGACCATGCCCGCGCCGATTGCGGCTCTGGCACGGCGTTACATGCACGATGCCAAGCGCGTCACAGTAGCGGCTGAAAAACGCAGCATCCCCCAGATTCGCCAGACCTTTTATGAGGTCGGCAAGCGGGATAAGTTCGAAGTGCTGTCGCGTATTCTGGATTATGAAGTCCCGAATGCTGCGATTATTTTCTGCCGTACAAAGCTGGAAGTCGACTCGCTGGTGCAGCGTT
Organism: Aggregatilineales bacterium; assembly: GCA_044226325.1. Classification (GTDB taxonomy): domain Bacteria; phylum Chloroflexota; class Anaerolineae; order Aggregatilineales; family Phototrophicaceae; genus CFX2. The sequence goes on along the minus strand of JBGAHG010000016.1, from coordinate 26,344 downwards.
TAACGGCGCGTTCACATGCGGCTGAAGCCTTACACGGTGATCTGAACCAGATGCAGCGCGACCGTGTCATGGGCAAATTCCGCAGTGAGCAAATCGACCTGCTGGTAGCGACCGATGTGGCCGCGCGCGGGTTGGATGTTGATCACATCTCGCACGTCATCAACTACGATATCCCCCTCGACCCTGAAATTTATGTCCACCGTATCGGTCGTACCGGACGAGCCGGACGCAGCGGATTGGCGATTTCGCTCGTGACCAACCGTGAAGCACGCTTGTGGCAGATTATCCAGCGAACAACAGGCAAGCCGATCCAGAAGAATAAGCTGCCGACACTGGGTGACGTGGTGAACCGCAGACGCGAACGCTTTAAAGATACCCTGCGCGAAACGCTGGCTGATGAAGGACTCGAACCCTTTTTGAAGATGGTCGATGAAATGGGCGACGAATTCAACCCGCGAGATATGGCTGCGGTAGCCTTTAAACTGCTGCTGGGCGCGACACCGGATATTAGTGAAGACCGTTTGGCCGAGCCGGAAGAACGACCACAGTCGTTCCGTGACCAGCGCGAACCCCGCAAGTATAAGGACAGCAAGCGCTCGGGGCCGGACGGCGAATCAACCCGCCTGAAGATTGACGTTGGACGCGATGAAGGCGTGCGACCGGGTGATATTGTGGGCGCGATTGCCAATGAAGCTGATCTCCCCGGATACGCCATCGGCGCGATAGAAATTCACGGGCATTATTCGACGGTTGACGTGCCGAGCAAACAAGTTCCACACGTATTGCTGGCGCTCAAGGAAACGAGTATCCGTAACCATAAGATCAACATCAGCATTTTCAAGGTGCACAAGTAAGCACAGCTTGACCAGAAAACGGGAGGGTTTCTGATCCTCCCGACAAGACCGGCCACCGGACATTTGGCTTGAAATAGCCCGATCCTTTCCAGTTATGACCTCTTTCCGCTACAATCGTGGCATGAATGTTCTCACTCCTACCCTTGCGGGACAATTTTAATGGCAGGTAAAGATCGGCACATCCTCGTGACCGGCGGCGGCACGTTTGTGGGCGACAATATCGCGGCGGCACTGCTGGCTGAAGGCGCAGACGTCACACTGCTGGTGCGTCCCGGTGCAGAGGATAAGCTCGGCCCACTGGCGCAGCGGGTGCGGGTCATCGTGGCGGATGTTTGGAATCCAGCCAGTTTGCGCGGACGGGCGCGCGGTCATGCCAGTGTTATTCATACCGTGGGGAGCATGATAGCTGACCCCGTACAAGGCTCCAATCATCACCGCCTCAATTTTGTTTCCGCGCGTAATGTGGCGAACATGTGCGTGAGTGACGGTGTCTCGCATATGGTTCTGATGAGCAGTGTACGCGCGCCATGGGTGAACAATAATTACCTGCGAGCCAAGCGGGACGCCGAGGCTTATATGGAACGCGTCGGGCTGACCGCGACGGTAATCCGTGCGCCAGTGGCTTATGTGCGGGGAGAACGGCGGCATCCTTTCTACTTATTGATGACGATCCTCGGCAGCACCCCAATCGTATCGTGGTTCTGGTTCGGACGGGTGGCACCGATGCCGGTGGATATGCTGGCGCGTGGTGTGGCGCGGATTACCCTCGATAAGACCCGTTCCAAAATGATCTACTACGCCTCCGATTTGCGGAAGCGGAATACGGCACGTGAGGCCAGGCGGGCGGCTCCGGTGCTTCCAGCAGAGAGTTTGCCCCAACAACGGCAGGTGCATCCGTTTGAGTTATTGGATGAGGATACGCCGTTCGGGTGGCTGCCCCCGGAGAAGAAAAAGGACGAGTAGCCTTTAGAAAATACAGAAGGGGTGCATGTGCGCTCCTTTTTGTTTGGTGGAACCGACTTGATTCGGAATCTGTTTTTTGAATTTCCATTTCGGGCCATACAAATGATGCTGCTGCGACAAGTCGATTTTTGTCACATTTCCCGATCTCTTTTAAGTGGATTTATTGGCAATATTGGCGAAATTAGTGAAGGGGTCTGCCGCCGCCAACTTTGCCAAAGAGCGTGATTTACAAGACCGCTATTTCATCGTGCTATCGGCGACGGCAGCGGAGGGGTCTGCTGCCGCTTACTTTTCTCTCAAAGTCGGCGGCAGTGGCAACAGTAGGACTTCCTGCCAAGGTTGCTCATGCAGAACATGCGGCGAAAGCAGCAAAAGCAGCACAGGCGACATTGATTTTTGTGCCGATTGTGCGCGTATCTGGATGTTAAGGTGCAGTAGGGAAAACTGGTTTGCCAACGGCAAACCCCTACAAAGATCCCAATTCATATTCTAAAGGATACGGGAACGCTATGGGTTACATTTTGGAAGACCATTTTGTAACTCTTTCAAGGTGCTGGCACTAACCGTTTTGAGTGAGCAGAAGTGTTAAGGTGATTGGGAAATGGTTGGGAAATCGTTTGTGGCACAAACCGAAAGTAAACATCCATACGAATAAATAATGTACAAGGAAATCAAGCGCTTGAGCGATTTGTAAAACCATCCGACTGGACTACGGATTGAGGAAGCTTATCACCTATAGTGAGATCGGAACCCACAAAATCTATCTGTAAAAAGAAAGTCCAAGCTATGCCCCATTCACGCTTGAATATCTCTAACACGATCACATCAACCGTCCTGCCGCCTGACGAGGATGAAATCGAAGACGGTGGCGCTGAAATTGATGATGACGAGGATGATGGCAGTTTGTACGGCGACGATGATGCGCCTTTAGAAGATGATTACGGCAACGGCGATGTGACCGAAGTTGATTATGTCGATGACGACGAGGAAGAAGAGGATGAGATTGTCGAGGCGGGTGATGAGGAAGAAGACAATCTCCACGATGACGCGAATGTCGAAAACCCTGAAGACGATGAGTATCTAGAGGATGCTTAAGCGGGAAAACGGGAGGACACATAGGTCCTCCCCTACGGGAAAAGAAATAGGTGATGGCAGGTATTAACTAATGGTGCAAGTCTAACCCCCTCATCCCAACCCTTCTCCCCCGCACGCAAGGGAGAAGGGCTTTAGGACACTCTTTTTGGGCGAAAAACAGTATGCAGAGAGGGTTACAAAAGATCACAACTCACACTTGCACCACTGGTTATTAGTCCTTCACCTGATGGGTGACTTTGGCGATGATTTCCTCGGCGGTTTCTTCGATGGGACGGTCGGTGACATCAATGACTGTGAAGCCGCCGCGCCGGTAAATCCTGGTGGCATACTGCACTTCATCGTACAGATCCTCGGCGCCACTATAAGAGGATTTCATGGAAAGGCCAAGCCGCTTCTGACGATACTGACGGAAGGCGACCAACTGCCCCGGTTCGATTTTGAGGCCGATGACACGGCGGCTGTCGACTTCAAAAAGCTGGTGCGGTGGTTCGACCTCACGCATGAGCGGCACATTGGCGACGCGCCAGCCCTGCGAGGCGAGGTACATACTCATGGGGGTTTTGCCCACGCGCGAAACTCCAGTGAGGACGATTTCGGCGAGATGCAGTTCATCGAGACGGCGTCCATCGTCATGATCAACGGCAAATTCCATGACTTCGATGCGTTTGAAGTAAGGCGCACGCAGCCGGTCATACAAGCCGGGTTCTTCAGCCGGTTGGCGTCCGAGCAAACGCGTTAATTGAAGCAGAAGCGGCCCTTGCAGATCAATCGCCAAGATATTGTTATTGTGGGCGATATTGATGAAGCTGTTACGCAAGTCAGTATTGACCAGGGTATGTACGACGATACCATTATTGGCTTTGGCCTGGGCAATAACCTGCTCTAATTGCTCGACGTTGGTCACATGCGGCACCAGATGGATCGGAACCTCGATACCTTTAAATTGAACGAGCGTTGCCCTCACAATACGCTCTGCACCGGTACCTAAACCACCTGATACCACATAAATATTTGGGATGTCCACTCTATCCTCACAATCTTTAGCTCACAAATAAATAGAGCATCCACAGGTAGGATGCTCTATATTTCTTAAAATCGCCGACGCAGCATCCGGTGCGTTGTTCGACGTGCCACACCACGTGCCATCCGCCGCATTAACATTCGTTCGCGAAACCGCCGCCACCAGAACATTGTTTGATCTCCTGAATGTGCTTTGTATCTCTATGTATGGTAAGACAAAGGTGTGCCAAAAGTGTTGCCAGAATGTAAATTCTTTTGTGTGTAGAACGTCCTGATGGGTTAGGACTACATTAAGTGGTGGACAGCGAAATTTACCCCCACCCCAACCCTCCCCCGCAAGCGATGGAGGGAGCCAATACAAGTTTGAGGGTCATTAGATGCACTTTTTCAGCGGAAATGCGATGTCCACCGTTTAGGGTGATGCTACGCCTGATGGTGCGGTGAAGCAATACGAAATCAACTTCAGAGACGCAGAGAAAGAGCGGTGGTATAACTGGTGATTAACGAAATGATTGAGAGCGATTAAAATAAAAACATGAATATACTTTACATACTACACAAATTATGGGTTGGAGCGCGGCTTCGCTGCCCCAACTGCGAACAGGGACACATGTTTCGTGGCTTGTTTGCTATGGACGAGACGTGTCCAAACTGCGGGGTACGTTACGAACGGCGTTCGGGCGAGTCGATTGGCGGGATGATGATTAATCTGGGGGCTGCGGAAGTGCTGTCGATGGGCGGGTACATCGTCACACAAGCGTTATTCGCCCCACCACTGGCTTTCCAGTTAATCTTCTGGGTGGCGTTCAACATCATTTTTATTCTGTTGTTTTACCGTCACTCGCGCGGCATATGGGCGAGTTTGTCATTTCTTTCCGGCAACGTCTACCCTGATTCCGACACGGACAAGGAAGTTACGAGTCAGACCAAATGACGCTTCGCAAATGCCTGATCGCCAATCGGGGTGAAATCGCGGTTCGAATCATCCGGGCGTGCCGCGAATTGGGCATCATCAGCGTGGCGGTGTATTCGGAGGTGGACGCCAACGCGCGCCATGTACAATTGGCCGACGAAGCCTATTTGCTAGGGGCAGCATCCCCGGCTGAAAGTTACCTTAACGCCGAAAAATTGATCGCGGTGGCACAAACGGCGGGCTGCGATTGTGTGCATCCCGGTTACGGATTCTTATCGGAGAACGCGGATTTCGCGGCGGCAGTGGTGGTTGCTGGCTTGACATGGGTCGGACCAAGCGCGGATGCCATGCGAGCGATGGGCAGCAAAATGGCGGCACGCGCCTTGATGCAGCAGGCCGGGGTTCCAGTGGTGCCGGGGTTCCAGAATGAAACGGCTGACGATGCGGCGTTCATCGCGGCGGCAGCACAGATCGGTTATCCGCTACTGGTGAAAGCGGCAGGCGGCGGCGGCGGTAAAGGAATGCGGATTGTCACGAAGGCAGATGATCTGGCGGGGGCATTAGCTAGTGCGCGGCGAGAAGCCGGAAACGCGTTCGGGGATTCGCGGGTATTTTTGGAACGGTATATCGAGTCAGCGCATCATGTCGAGATACAAGTGCTGGCCGATACACACGGCAATACGGTGCATCTGTTTGAGCGGGAATGCAGCAGCCAACGGCGGCATCAAAAGATAATCGAAGAGTCACCATCCCCCCTGTTAAATGAAGCAGCACGGGCAAAGATGGGGGCAGCGGCAGTCGCGGCGGCGGAAGCGGTTGGATATGTGAACGCGGGGACGGTGGAATTCATCGTCACACCAACTGGCGAATTCTATTTTCTGGAGATGAATACACGCTTGCAGGTTGAGCATCCGGTGACGGAAATGGTGACTGGATTGGACATGGTTAAGCTGCAATTTCAGGTCGCGGCGGGCGACAGTCTGCCCTTCAAACAGGATGATTTGAGCCAGCGTGGTCATGCCATCGAGTGCCGTTTGTATGCCGAAGATGCGGCCAACAATTTCCTACCGGCGGTCGGCACGCTGCTCCAATTTATACCACCAGAAGGGCCGGGGATACGGGTCGACTCCGGTGTGCAATCGGGCGATGAGATCAGCATCCATTATGACCCGATGATCGCCAAGATTATTGTGCAGGATGTCAGTCGCGCGGCGGCCATCCAACGGATGCGAAATGCGCTGGCACAAACGGTCGCACTGGGAACAATCACCAACCGAACCTTTTTGATGGCGCTGCTGGCGCATCCGGTCTTTGCAGCGGGCGAAGTGGATACACACTTTGTCGATACGCATCTGGATGCGCTTTTGCCGCAAGATGCACCACTGCCGGATGTGGCCTTGATCGCCGCCGCGCTGAGCGATCTGGCACACGCAGATGTGCCGCTACGGGGGACATCAGATACGGCACAATCGGATGGTGACGTGTATTCACCGTGGGTGGTGAACGATGGCTTCCGGTTGGGTGGGCGCTAAAGAGCAGTCGCGGTTACAATAGAGGCAGTTCGTTCAATCCTCACCCTGACCCTCGCGTGTAAGAAACAGAGGGTGTAAGGCAGAAAAATGGGATGAGGGCTATAGAGCAGCACTTTACGAGTCATCATCAGAAAGGCTTACCATGATCAAGCGTTTCATCATTCTGGTTGTCTTGCTCAGCGGGGCGCTGCTGGTGAGCCGCGCACAGGATAAACCCACGCGGGAGATTTATACGGCGTTGAGCTACGGCGATAATGTATTTGAGCCGGATCAATGGCTGGCGAGCGCTAAAGAAGAAGCCGGTCGGACGACAGCCGAATGGCGTGATGATGCCATAAGCGGGTTGGCGTATCTGGGTTACATCCATTTCGATAATCCAATCCAGGCCGATCAGATTCCACTGGTGTTCACCGACGATTGGTTCAAGGCAGTCTTTGCCAATTATCAGGGGATGGTGGATGTCAGCAACTGCCAGCTAAAAGACGTGACGTTACATGAGTTTGCGGTGGTACAGGCGGGTAATAACTTCAGTGTCCGTTATTGGATTAAGCCGGTTGATGAAACGCGCGTACTGACATTATTCCTGATGTTCCCCAAAGCGGATACGGCCCATATGGATACCTATGCCAAAAAGTTATTCCCTGATGCGGCGGTCTGTGCAGGATAAGACAAGACATACGATTAAATTGCAGGGATGCAGCAAGAAGGAAAGCAGAAAGTTATTTAGGGCACTCATTGGAGGCGGTTGGTTAGGTGATTGTTTGATTTGAATATCATCCTGGTTGAATGCAGTCCTCAACTGGATATGCTAAACTACGCTGACTATTCCGCCAAGTTCAGGTCACGGTATGATCGGTAAGCGCATCGGGCCATACGAAATCGTTGAAGAAATCGGCAAAGGGGGTATGGCAACGGTTTACCGCGCCTATCAACCCAACCTTGATCGATTCGTCGCGATTAAAATTATTCACCGCGCCATTGCGCTGGACAATGCCAGTTTGGAGCGCTTCCAACGGGAGGCGCGGCTGCTGACCCGCTTAGTCCACCCTCATCTGCTGCCAATTTATGATTATGACGCCACGAGTGATCCGCCGTATATCGTTATGCGCTACCTGGACAGCGGCACACTCAAAGACATTATCGACAAAGGCAAGCTGCCACACGGCGAACTCATCCATATGCTGCGACAGGTGGCGTCAGCGCTCGATTATGCCCACCGCAACAACGTTATTCACCGTGACATCAAACCCAGCAACGTCATGCTGGACGAGGATGGCAATGCGTTTCTGACCGATTTCGGCATCGCGCGGACGATTGAAGCCGGACAGGATATGACGCAAAGCGGCTATGCGCTGGGTACACCGGGTTATATGTCACCCGAACAGGGTATGGGTGTGGATGGCCTGAACAGCCGCGCCGATATTTATTCGCTGGGTGTGCTTTCATTCCAGATGCTGACGGGGAAGCTGCCGTATACGGGCGACACACCGCTCAGCATTATCTTCAAGCACATCAGTGATCCGATACCGAGTATCAACCAGTTTGATCCTTTGCTGGCACCGGAAACGAATGTGGTAATGGCGCGGGTACTGGCAAAGCAACCGGAAGACCGTTATGAAACCGCCACCGAATTCGTCGATGATCTCGCGAAGGTGCTGCACGTTACGGGCATCGCCACAACCTCGGTACTCAAGCTTTCGGTTCAGGCCAATCGGGATCTTTTAGCCGCTAAGCGTGAAAGTCAAAAAGATAAAATTGACGCGACGATGCACGCGCTTGAGGGCAGCCGTCCAACACCGACTGCTCCCAAATTGCCGGTTACGCAGTCGCTTCCTGATGCTGCACAGCAACTTGACCCCGACAACCAGCAGGCCGAGTCAGCCGATTTACCGCCCATCTCGAAAGAAGCCAGTTCACGTTGGCCGCTGATCGCAGGGATCGTCACGGCGGCAGCGATTATCGCGCTGGTGTTTATCGCCCTGCGCGACGATAACAGTGCTGTACCGACACCGACCAATACGGCATTAGTGGTCGTGGTGCCGAGTGCAGCCGCCAGCAGTGTTCCGACTCGACCCGTCACGATTATCACGGCAACGGCGGTCAAGCCAAGTGCTACAGCGACCAGCGCTCCAAGTGCGACCCATACGCCTACGCTCACACCCAGCCGGACGCCGACTGCCACCAGCACGCCTAGTGCTACACCCAGCGCGACGCCGACTGTTTCGACACCCGAAGCCAAAGCCTTACGGGCGACGATTGTGCGAGCAGGGCCGGGTTCGCAATATCCCAAAGTGGCCGATATTACATCGGATATGCGGCTGATTATTGTTGGGGCGAGCGAAGATGGCGCATGGTTGAAGGTGCTGCTGCCGGATCAGAGTGAAGGGTGGCTAGCTTATAATCCGACGACCTTTGATTTCAAGGGTAATGTTTTGGGTGTGCCGTTAGCCCTCGCGCCAACGGATACGCCGAGCTACACGCCGTCAGCGACGACGACTTCTACATCAACGCCAACAGCTACGGCCAGTTATACGCTGACGGCAACAGCCACCGCCAGTTATACGCCGACGGCAACGTTCACCTCGACCCCCAGCAATACACCAACAGCTACCGCCAGTCCAATCCCCACCATAACCGTGAGTCCAACCGGACTGACTTTGACACCTACCCTGCTGCCATCGCCCACACCACTACCACCGGGACGGCTGCCCTTCGTGGCGGATTTTGAAGCACCGAATGCGCTAACCGGATGGGATTATGATCCGGCAGTGTGGCAGCAGGTCAGCGAAGGCGGCGAAGGTATCCTGATTGGTCAGGGTAAGCTAACCCAACCATTGGTGGTTCTGGGGCGCGAACGACCGGAATGGCAAGCGAATATATCGGGCAATCTGCTCATCAGCTTTAACGTCAACCTCGACAAGCAGAGTGGTGGCGCACGGGTGATTTTCCGCTGTGGCAATTTAAACCGCTGCCAGAACGGTTATAACGTGCTGGAAATCCTACCGGGATTGATGATTTTACGACGCAACGCTGTGACCCCCGATATTGCCAACCGCGATACCGAACGTCCCCTTAAACAGGTTAAGGCAGCTATAGAAGCACAGCAGTGGTATGAAATCCGCATCTGGGTAGAAGATAACCGCATACTGGTTTATCTCGACCGGCAGTTGGTGATGTCGGTTGAAGACTCGAATACCCCACCCTTAGGTGGCGGTGCGGTCATCCTGCAAACCAACAGTTCTTTCAGGGCAGTGCGTTGGGATAACATCGTTATCCAGCGACCGGAAGCCGCCAGCGAACATTTCGAAGCGCCTCGATTGCCCTCCACATGGCAAACCACAAGCGCCACCGCAGCGCTCATCTTGCCCGAAACCGATAACCAATATCTGAGGTTGAAGGGTGAGGTTACGGTTAAGCCCTCTATTTTGCCAATCCGCGATCTGGCATTAAGCTGCCGCGTCTGGATAGAACAGGGCGGCTACCAATTAACCATCCGGCAAGGCGCAAACGGCAGCCTGCGCTTCACTTTTGCATCCGGCAATATGGTGATTGATTATCTGGATGGGGCAAACAGCGTCGTTTACAGCCGAACGGTCAACAATGTTTATAATATCAACCGTTGGGATGACCTGAGCATCTCCTTTATCGGCGACCGTTTGGAAGTCTTTCGCGATGGAGTGAGCTACTTCCAGGATACAATCCTCGGTTCACCCGCCAGCGGCGGCATGAGCTTCCAAACAGGCGCGGGTGACATCATCCGTCTGGATGACTGTCTGATTACCGAAACAGCCGCCAGCAGCAATGCCAGCGCGCGCTTCGCACTGGAACTGCAAGCCCAGGTATTTTCACGAGCATTCCGTGAACCCCGTAGTGACTTGAGTGATGCGTTCGATGATAAGTTCCGCACGGATGCCTATTGGCTCAACGCCTTAGGCGCGCCGGGTGAATTCGTCACCGAAGACGGTGCCAGCGAACACCAACGCTTCTTGCGGATCACACACGATAACCGCACTACCTACCGCATAATCCGCAGTGATTTAGGTCTTGATTTGTTTGGCGCAGGCGAAGATAACCGTAATTACAGTGACTCAAGTGATTATCTCGCCAGCGTTGCCATTCGTCTGCCTAAGGCGGTGGGCACAGCCTGGATGGGCATACGGGCGACACCCAGTTTAGGCGGGTCAGAGATTAACGGTTATAAATTGGGATTACGGCGCAACGCTGATAACAGCATCAGTACGATTGTGCAGTATCAAGATGGCAACCGTAATGAAACTTACTACGAAGGATCGATACCGGGAACTGATAACAGCACCTTACCAGATTGGATTACGCTGACGGTCATCACCTACAAACAACGCATCGCCTTTTTCGTAGACGGTCATTTTGTGGTGGCGATTGAGGATGCGCTGACGCTAGGTGGCACAGTCGCCCTTGGGGTGGATAATGGCACGACAGCCGATTTCGATAATCTGATTATCCGCGACACGACGCCGCACGATGGGTAAATAGATTTGGCGGATCAGTCCCCTCTCACATTCTTAGAAAGGGGACTCCAAAACCATTCGAGAGATTGATAACTAGGCGTTGGGTTCGTCGCCAACCGGCTTGAGTGAAACACCCGTGCCGTTTTTCGGTTCTTCATCCGGTTTGAGGATCATGACATGGTAGCTTTCGGCATAGGCATAACCTTGCGCTTTACCTGTTTCGCGATCCCACGATTTGACCATATCCACGACTTCCGTACCCAACTGAGATTTATGGCAGAGCAGCGCTTCAATTTTCTGATCGATATGAGGCGTAATATCAATTACAGTTTCAGCCGTGACCGCGAACATCAACCACAGTTGTGACGGATCAAAAGGTTCCAGACCTTCAGCCAGCAGTTCAGGAAAAATGGGACGTGTACCGGCGCTGGGGAAAACAGCATAGGCGGCGGCCTCACCGGCAGCACGATGGTCGGGATGATTAATGTAGTAGTTCCCGGCGAAAAACATGGTGGGATCCTGAATCATCACGCGGTCGGGTTTGAGTTCACGGATGATGCGCGTTAAATCGCGGCGGAGTTCCAGCGTGGGTTGTAAGACACCATCCTGATAGCCCATAAAGCGCACATCCTGCACACCGAGGATAGCGGCTGCCGCGCACTGTTCTTCCTGACGCTGGCGGATCAAGCCGGGAAGATCGGTATCCGGCTTATTGCTGCCCGCTCCACCGTTGGTCACCATACAAAAGGTGACACGCGCACCGGCGGCTGTCCATAAAGCGATCGTGCCAGCCGCACCAAATTCGATGTCATCGGGGTGAGCGGCAATTACCAAAAGATGCTTGGGAGGTAATATTGTCATCTGAGTAATAACCTTTGTATCTGAATGATTGTTCTATTGTATACCGGGCCATCAATGTATGGATAGCATGTGGTTTTTCGCAGCGTTTGCATCGAATTCGGCGGTGGCTGCGCACCCTAAAATGATGGCCGGTAAATAGAAACGAACTGAGGCTAACTTTCGTTAACCTCAGTCCTCAAAGCAGTCAGGGAGTTATCAGATTTAGCGGGCCGTAACCCGGAAGCTTGTGAAGCTTAGTTCAGATCCATCACCGGTTGGATCGCGGCAGGTGTGGTGCGGTTGATGTTCAGAACAGCACCCTTCGGCGGCTTGACTTCCAGGTTGAAGGCGGTGTTGGCAGCCAGAGCATTGGTCAATCCGGTCAGATCGACAGTGATTTCGGCCAATTCGCCCTCTTCCAGCAAATCATCAGGGGTAGCTTGCTTGCTGACGATCCAGTTGAGTGTCCAGGTGACATCATTCTTAAACTGGCTCTGATCCTTGTAGCCGATGACGATTTCTTTGTCGGTTGTGGACAGGTTGACGGGTGAACCACCGGCGACCAGCGACAGGGTGAAGATGGCGTTCTTAGCAGCGGTGTTGCCGGCGTTGCCTTCGGCGATGATCGAACCCTTAACGTTCATGGAGGACTGGACGCCTTCCAAACCGGCCTGAATAGCCTGCTTGCCTTTTTCCGTTGACGATGAACCAGCGGATAGAATGGTGAAGGCGAACACCGAAGCGACCACGACGAAAGCGATCAGGATAATGGCGGTTTCGAGGGCGGTTTGGCCCTTTTCATCTTTGTTCATAAAGCGATTAGCGTACATTTGAAACTTACTCCTAGAATTGAGATTGGCTTGTCACTTGAAATAAACATACACTACAATTCAATCAGTTATCAATTGTTTTTCTTAACTCTTCGTAATTTCTTAACAATTTCTCAATTGTTCAATAAGTAGGCTAATTATCGAAACGACCATTTGCCAATGGATAAGCATTACATTGAAATTTACAGTAACTTCATTCTGTCTCATACTTTGTTATGTTATACTCCTAGAAATGTTCTTCAGGTAAAATTGGACGCAGAATGTTCCATCCTTACTTAGAAACAATTCGAAAATCTGCTATCCATATATGGGATTTTCTTACCCGCCCTTCACCCTCGATAACTGATCCGCAAAAACGCCAACAATCCCGACTCCTGGCTTCCATGATGCTGGCGGCGATGCTGGCTATTTTCTCAATCATCCTACTTTCAACACGAACCAGTAATGCGTTATCCGGTGCAGGTGTTTGGTTAATCGTCAGTGTTGGATTGATGGTGGTGGTTTGGGGCGCGTATATCCTAACGCGAAAAGGTTATTACCGGTTTGCAATTATTGCCCTCTTAATTCTGGGGACAGTCGGCATATTTGTCCCGGCACTGGTGACTGGTGGACGGAGTTCCTATAACAGCCTGTTTTATCTGTTTACGGTCACTTTATTGGCGACCACTTTTTTATCACTGCGAACAGCAATCCTTGCTGCTGCGTGCCAGGTGATACTGCTGCTGATACTGAGTGCGCATTTCCCCGGTATCACCCAGGATAGGATTATCAGCGGGCCGCTTAGCTTCAATTTATTTTTGTCGGTATTTATTCTGCTGCTGGCCTACCACCAACGACGGGCCAACAAAGAACACAGCGATGAACTATCGGCCAGCGAAGAACGCTACCGCTTGGTCACAGAACTCATTTCTGACTACGCTTATTCATTACGGATTACACCCACAGGCGAGCTGCTACACGAGTGGATTACCGAGGATTCATTCAAGCGGGTAACCGGATATTCGCATGATGAGTTGGATAAAAACGACATTGTTAGTTTATCCCTGTTCCTCCCTGAAGATGAACCTGAACTAAAGGCAGGTCTGGAGCAAATCTTACAGAACAAGCCGAGCAGATCCAAACACCGCATCCGCACCAAAAGTGGTGAGGTACGCTGGTTACAAATTGACCGGCTTCCAGTATGGGATGCTAAAGAAAACCGGGTCACGCGCTTTCATGGGGTGGCACAGGACATAACGGAGCGCACGCGTATTGAGACGGCCCTGAAAGAAAATGAAGAACGCTACCGCTTCCTAACTGAAAATATTTCTGATTTTGTCCTGCTATACGATGTACATACTGCGAAAATATTGTATATCAGCCCATCATACGAAAAGTCCCTGGGTTATTCGCTTGATGAGATCAATAAACTGGAACCGTCGACGCGCGTGCATCCGGATGATCTGGAAACCGCCAGCGCATCGATGTTGCAGGTTCTCAGTGGTCAGGCCGTAGAAGGTGTTCAGTACCGTTCGCGCACGAAAGCGGGCAGTTACATTTGGGTTGAGGCGTACTCTAATCCGATTACTGATGACAAGGGCAATGTCATCAAGGTCATTATTTCCGCGCGCGATATTACATCCCGTAAAAAGACCGAAATGGCCTTAAAAGCCAGCGAAGAACGCTACCGGATTATCAGCGAACTGATTTCCGATTATGCCTATTTCTACCGCTTTAATGAAGATGGTACGCGCACACGCGAGTGGATCACTGACTCGGTAGAACGTGTGACCGGTTATTCGCCCGCTGAATTGCCTAAACAGACAACTGGCCTGGCCGATAAATTCTATCCGGGCGATTATGAAGCTGCCCAACGCGATATTGATGAAATTCACACAGGCGCTCAAATACACCGTGAATTCCAAACGTATACGAAACAGCATGAACTGCGCTGGCTGAGTGTTTTCCGCCGTCCAGTATGGGATGACGATCATAAAAAGGTGGTCGGTTATTATGGTGTAGCGCAGGATATCACCGAGCGAAAACAGGTAGAATTGGCTTTACAGGCCAGCGAAGAACGCTACCGGATCTTGACTGAACTCACCTCCGATTATGCGTATTTTTTCCGCATTAATCCGGACGGAACACAATTCCGTGAGTGGATTACTGATTCAGTCACCCGTGTGACAGGTTATACGCCGGATGAAATGCCGCAGGAGCCGGAAGCGCTCGCGAAAATATTCTATCCGGGTGACATCGACCGGGCCGTTCGCGAAGTCGGATTGTTAAAACAGGGCCAAATTGTCAACAGCGAAGCACGCTTACGCACCAAAGATGGAAACATGCGCTGGCTCAGTATATTGCGCCTTCCGATGTGGGATAATGACCATACCCGCGTCAAAGGCTACTACGGTGTCGCCAAGGATATAACGGATCGTAAACTAGCCGAGTTGGCCCTGGTTGACAGTGAGCAGCGCTACCGCAAAATTTCCGAGTTAATTTCCGACTATGCCTTTTATACACATATCGATAAAGATGGCCGGATGGAGCGCGAATGGATAACCGACTCGTTTTACCGCGTCACGGGCTATTTACCATCCGAAATTGATGCCAATGGCGCACCCAATTTGTTTCATCCCGAAAGTCTGGGGCAGCTTGAAGCCGATCACCAACGCATGATGAAAGGTGAATCGACGAATAATGATTACCGAATTATCACCAAACAAGGGACTGTGCGTTGGTTGAATCTGGTACGGCAACCGGCCTGGGACGAGGCTCATGAGCGTATTGTCGGTTACTTCGGCGTGGCGCGGGACGTGACCGAACATAAACAGATCGAAGCCCAGAAAATCAAACTGATGTTGGAACAAGAACAATTCACGATGGTTGGTCAATTGGTGGATGCGCTGTCACACGACTTCCGTACAGCCCTCGCCACCATTGAAACCAGTCGTTATTTGACCGAACGGCTGGTGGGTGACGCGGTACGACCTATCGTGCAGCCCAAGCTCGAATCCATCCAGCGTTCAGTCATGCATCTGGCAACACAACTCGAACATCTGCATATGGTTTCGTTCCTGACAGGCCCCTCCTTTAGCCCGTGCAATCTGAACTATATCGTAAACGGCATCATGAGTGACCAAATTGTCAAAGCTGACCAGAAGCACATTAATTTGGTGTTCAAGGCTGATGAGGGTCTGCCCATCCTCAAAATCGATGCGGTGAAGATTGAAAAGGCAATCCGGCATCTGGTGGCGAATGCCTTAACCCATACGCCTGATAACGGTAATGTGACCGTTTATACACGGCATTCGGCTGACCACGCGATTATCGAAGTGCAGGACACCGGAACAGGGATCGCACCGGAAGTCATCGAGCGCATTTTCGAGCCGTTCTTCCGCGGTGATACAGCCCGAACCGTCGATAAAGGCGGCGTGGGACTCGGACTCACCATCGTTAAAATGATCGTCGAGGCACACGGCGGTACGGTGATCGCACACAGCCTTAAAGGGGTGGGCAGCACATTTGTCTTGAGCCTCCCTCTGAAAGAAGAGATCGCGGCATCAGCTTGATCCTCGACCACGCGTTATGATGAAGCGTTTGCAAGCCAGTTGCCTCGTATGGTTGTGTGTTACAGCCGGTGTCATGACGGTGGTTTGGGTGGCGCGGGTGATACGCTTGCCTTCTCAACAACTGGCCTCTGTAGGACTCACACACGAGAACAGCGAGATCTTCCTGATTGACGCCATGCGCGGCCTGACTGTCAATCTGACGCATTCAGCCGGTGACGAGAGCTTGCCCGCCTGGTCGCCGGATGGTCAGCAGCTTATTTTCTACAGCCAACGAAATCTACGCACCGATTTATACAGGATGACCATCAACACGGGTGCAGTAACACGTCTGGTCGCCAGCGGCGGGCCCGATGCGTCACCCGCATGGTCGGCAGACGGGAAGTGGATCGCTTATGCGGCAATTCATCAACCAAATGCAGGCTTATACGTGGTGCGACCGGATGGCACGGATAATCGCCGGCTAACTGACTTTCCAGTGGTGACGATTGTCTGGTCACCGGACAGCCAACAAATCGCTTTTGTAGGGAACTGCGAAGGCAACTGCGATATTTACGTGGTGAATATCAACAGTGCGCGGGTACGCCAGCTAACCCATAATGGGTTGATTGATGCTTATCCGGTTTGGTCGCCGGACAGCCGCCAAATTGCATTTATTTCCAACCGTTCGATGTCATTTGAACTGTATGTCATCGATGTTGATTGTGACGAGACGCGTCTGGGCGGATGTACGACCAAACGGCTGTCGCAAAATCGGGCGGCAGACAGTTTCCCGGCGTGGTCACCGGACGGAAAACAGATTGCGTTTTCGTCTGACCGCAGCGGGAATTACGAAGTGTACACCGTTGCGGCGGATTGCTTCGGCGTTATCAATCGGTGTGATGAGCAAGTCACGCAGATAACCCATCGCGGCGGTACGGACATCTTGCCACTCTGGTCAACCGATGGGCAGCATATTGCTTTTCTGGCGGCAGACCACAGTGCCCATTTTGATGTATATATGGTGGATATTGCCGACAGGACGCTGCATTTGCTCCAACGTAAGCTGCCCCACGTTGGCACGGTGGCGTGGAGGCCGTGATAATCTCCCGATTAAGACGGCTAAAGATCCCAGAATCTTAGGTATGAGTGGTCATTTGTTGTAGGTTGGCGAGAAATAATGCTCGTGTCGTTATTCCGCGACAAAACCAATTTTCTTGTGGGTGCTGTCACAGAAGGGTTTATTAGCCGAACCACCGCAGCGGCAGAGCCATTCATCTGTGCCTTGATAGACTGTTTCACCCTCACCGTTCACGAGTGTGAAATTGCCGCTGATATGCAGCGAACCGTTAGTGGTGGTTTCGATATGCAGTTTGCCACCGTCGAGCATTTCGAGCGTCATTTGCGGCTCGGCTACGGTCGCAGGGGCGATAAAACCGATGGTGATGTGGGTATTATCGCAAAAAGGTTTGTTCTGTGAAGCACCGCAGCGGCAGAGCGCAGCACGGGTATCGTTGACGACCGCCTCACCCGCCCCATTGACGATGGTGAAATCGCCACGCAGATAAAGAGGCCCATCTTCGGACAGGCTAATGGTATTGTGCGCTGGTATCGGTTCAACCGCGCCGCCATCTTTGCGTTCGTAATGCAGCGCGCCGGATGGACAGTGCAAAATAGTCGCGGCCACGCCATCGGCTAGGCCAGCATCCGGTTGCACCCAGGGACGTTTGCTGTTATCAAATACAGCATGTAAGCGGCTGATACATTCGGCGGCATGAATACAACGTCCGGCGTCATAGGTGACATCAATCTTTTCGCCCGTGTAGTTGTGAACGCGGTGTGCCATTGCACTTTCTCCTGATCTAGGTGGATCGTGACGAGATAGGGTCTGATTGCTACAATGCTGCTTACGATAAAATACCGTTAATGGTGATCATGAGCAAATTTTACTCAGGTGTAACCCGCCTAATCGCTCAGAAAAGATAGGACATTAAGTTATGGAAATCGCGTGGGGGAAGATCGCACCGGTTATCGTGTCGATCATCATTATTATTTTTATTGCCATTATCCGGGAATATTCCAAAACATTTGCGGCCATTGCGGTGACCATGCCCATCAACCTGCCGCTGGGTATCTGGCTGGTATACGGCAGCAGCACCAAAGTCGAAATGGAGCAGTTTACGCGTTCATTAGCTTTCAACCTCGTGCCGACGTTCGCCTTTGTGGTGATCGCGTGGCTGGCAGCGCGGGCAGGCTGGAAGTTAATTCCGATGGTGGTGGCCGGTTATGCGGGTTGGGGCGTGGGATTATTTATACTGATGTTGGTGCGGCGGGCAATCGGATTTTAGTCGTCAAATCGATATGAGATAATCGGCACAGATGCCGAAATTGCATCCAGATAGGCGCAACCATGCACAAACTATTGATTGACTTACCAGCACAGTTTGAAACAGAACGTCTGATTTTACGGCCCTATCAAGTCGGAGATGGAGCCGCTTATTACAAGCTCGCGCAAAACAACAAAACGCATTTATTACCTTTTGAAGCCGGTAATGCTGCACTAGACATCAATACTGAGGAAGAGGCTGAAATTCTGGTGCGGCAGTTCGCTATTGATTGGATGGCTCGAAATATCTTTTTCGTGGGTGGTTGGGAGAAAGCTACGGGGCAATTAGTCGTCCAAATCGTTCTGTCGATTGTGAATTGGTATTTGCCGGAATTCGAGCTTGGCTTTTTCGTTGATAAAGATCACGAAGGCCAGGGCTTTGTCACCGAAGGGAGTAAAGCCATGCTGCGCTTCGCGTTTGAATATTTAGGCGCCCATCGGGTATCGGCTGGCTGCAATGACACCAACCTTCGCAGCCAACGGGTGATGGAGCGCTGCGGCTTTATCCGCGAAGCCCACATCCGCCAGAATAAACATCATATCAAACTGGCCGATGGCACTTTTAGTGGTGATTATCACTACGGTATGCTGCGGGAAGAATACAACCAGATGATTGGCAACTGACAATTATTGATTTAAGGATTTTATACATGGATTTTGAACTGACGTCCGAACAACAAATGTATCAGCGCGCCGTCCATGATTTTTGCGCCAAAGAAATTAAGCCCTATGCCACCGAAGTCGATGAAACCGGCGAGATGCGTTGGGAAGCGATCCACAAGATGCCAGCATTGGGACTAACCGGATTACAGGTGCCGGAAGCGTACGGCGGCGTGGGGCTGGATACGTTAAGCGCGGCGATTGCCGTTGAGGAGTTGGGTTGGGCTTGCGGCTCGACGGCGCTTTCGGTATCAGCACATAACGGCCTGTGCTGCGGACCAATCAACAATTGGGGAACGGACGCTCAAAAAGAAAAATATCTACCTAAATTGACCGGTGGTAATTTCCTGGGTTCGCTGGCGCTGACCGAACCGGGCGCAGGGTCTGATCTGGCGGGTGGGGTACAAACCAGCGCGGTGCGGGATGGGAATGAATGGGTCATCAACGGCAGCAAAGCATGGATCACTAACCCCCGATTCGCACCCGTTATTGTGACTCTGGTGCGCTTGAATAAAGAGGCGGGTACGCGCGGCTTCGGCATGATCCTGGTCGAGCCGGGAACACCGGGGCTGACCATTCATCCGCCGGAGAAGAAGATGGGCTTGAAAGGCTCGCCGACGCAAATGCTGACTTTCGACAATGTGCGCGTCCCACTTGATGCGCTGCTCGGTGCAGAAGGACGCGGCTTCCACCAGACCATGCAAACCCTGGATGGTGGGCGCATCAGCATCGGGGCATTGAGTATCGGGCTGGCTCAAGCGGCGTTTGAAGAAGCGGTCAAATATGCCACGCAGCGGCGTACGTTCGGTAAACCGATCAGCGAACATCAGGCTATCCAGTGGATGCTGGCGGATGCAGCCGTCGAAATCGAAGCAGCACGGATGCTGGTCTATCGTGCGGCATGGTTAAAGGACAACGGCAAAGACTTCGGCAAAATGGCCGCGATGGGCAAACTGAAAGCCTCCGAAGTGGCGGAAAAGGTCTGCCACAACGCGGTTCAAATTCATGGCAGTTATGGCTACAGCCGCGAATTTCCTGTCGAGCGTATGTACCGCGACCAGCGCCTCATGAGCATCGGTGAAGGCACAAGCGAGATCCAGCGTATGGTGATCGCCCGTCATGTGCTGCGCGAGATCGGCGGCAACTGATGTATAATCCTCATGAAAGTTAGTCGAAGGGGCATAAATGCTCACCGCAAAAAAACTCTACACATTTGAGGAATTTGAGGCGCTTATCAATTTACCTGAAAATAGCGACCGCCTGTTTGAACTCATCAACGGGGAGATTGTCGAAAAAGTGCCCACCCAAGAACACGGTATTATCACTGCAAATGTAACAACTGATTTCAAAGTCTATTCTCGACAACATAAATTTGGACGTGTCGCTGTAGAAGTACTCCATCGTAACCCGAATGACAACTACAACGGACGACAACCCGATCTTTCATTCTATGTAGATGTCACTGAACCTATTAGTAAACAAGGCGCAATGCCTCATATGCCTGACTTGGCGGTTGAAGTCCAGTCACCGTCAGATAGTGTAAAAAAGCTGCGTGAAAAAGCGGATTACCTCCTTTCAAATGGTACTCGTATGGTTTGGTTAATCTATCCAGCAAAACAAATCATCGAGATTGTGACACCCGATGATGTGGAATTCTATACGATGGGCGACACCATCAGCGGCGAACCTGTGCTGACCGGTTTTACAATGAAAGTTAGCGATGTTTTCGAGGGCTAACCCATGTTAGATGCACCAGCCAAACCCAAGCTGCTATCTCTTGACGAACTGCTAAAGCTCGGCAATGCGCGTGTTGAGATCATTGACGGGAGCGTAGTCAAGATGAATGCCGCGGGTTTCATTCATAATATTGTTGGCGGGAATATCTTTCGTCCACTCGATGCCCATGTTAATCAACATTATCTCGGCGCACTCTTTTATGATGGCCTGACCTACCTCATGTTATCCGATGCCAAAGGGTTAAAAGATTCATTCGTGCCAGACATATCATTTATTCGTCTGGCGAACATTCTGCCCATGCCGGACATCAGCAAGCCATATCCTGGGATTCCTGATTTAGCAGTCGAAGTGATCTCACCGGGTGAAGACGCAGATGATATTCAAACCAAACTGCGAACCTATTTGGCAAAAGGGACAGAACAGGTGTGGTTGGTGTATCCGACCACCAAAGAGCTGCACCAATATCGTCGTGACAATAATCCTGAAATACGGATCTATCGCGGTTCGCAAACGCTCGATTTGGCTGATTTATTCCCCGGCCTCGAATTAACCACTGACCAAATTTTTACTGTTCCGGAGTGGGCGCTGCGCTAGCGTCCACCGCTTACGATTGTCACCACGACCGATTGAAGTTCTGCTAATGACCTTACGCGCCAGGTATCTATCACTTGTCATCCTCATTCTGATCTTTGCAGCAGCCACCCGCATCATCAATGTCGGCAGTTGGCCCGTCTGGACCGACGAGGGTTGGAGCATCTGGGCGACAGATGACACGCGATTGGATGTGGTGCTGGATAACCTGGCGCATGACCGTCACCCACCGCTGTATTTCGTGGCGCTGCGTGGCTGGCGTTCGCTGGCGGGGGATAGCCCGCTCGCCTTGCGCTACCTGAGCATCGCGGCAGGCTTGCTGACAGTCGCCGTCACCTATCGCGTTGGCGCGGATGTCTTTGGCCGACGAGCGGGATTATATGCGGCGCTGCTGCTGGCTGCCCTGCCCATTGCGGTCTACTACAGCCAGGAGGTGCGGCATTACGGTTGGTTTACACTGTTTGTCATGCTGTCGTGGCTGTGCTTCCTGCGTTATTTACAGCGACCTCACTTGGGGATATTGTTGGGATATATACTCAGCCTGACGCTGGCCTTTTACACACTCTATTTCGCGGTGCTGCCGCTGGCGATCCAAATCGTAGTCGGGTTGTTGTGGCGGTTTGACCGTAGGACTGACCTGTTAGGTCGCCCTCAAACCGTCAAACGCCCCAAATTGTGGCTCATTGGCGCATGGATCGTGACCGCCCTTTTATACGCCCCCTGGTTGTGGGTGATCGCAACCATACAACTGCCAACACTCACCAGCGGCATCGGCAATCTACCCGGAACCTATGCGGCGACGATGGCGAATATCCCTGCGCTCAGTGAACTTTTACTCGGCACCCAATCGGCGCTGCTGCTCGGTTTGGGTGCGCTCGGCCTGTGGGCGATGTGGAAGATCAGAAGAACACATGCAGGTGCTCCCCTACAAGCGGTTGTACTATTGGGTGGCCTTGGCCTGTCGATCATCATGTTCATCCTGAGCCTGAAGTTCAATCTGCTATCGGGGCGGACACTGGTGTTCCTCGTGCCACTGTTGACGGTGATCTGCGGTTACGGCGCGAGTGTGATTGAAGCCCCTCGCTCTGAGGGAGAGGGGTTTGGGGTGAGGGTACTTGAACACACATACCATTCGTCCCGCACAGTTGCTCCCATAATGATTGGCGCATGGCTAATCGTCACCCTGGCCACACCGATGGTGATTCAGCCGCGCATCGACAGCGACATAGCCGCCAGAACGGTTGCACAGGATTATGCGGCCGGTGACCTGATCGTGCTGGAAACCGGCTGGGATGATAACGCTTTCGCCTATGAACTGCGGCAGGTCATCCCCGATGCCGAAATCATTCGCACCATTACCCGCGCCGATATTTATTCCCACGACAAAGATTTGCTACCAGCCATCACGCCGCAGTTAGAGTCGCATCGACGCATGTGGGTCGTGCAGTGGTTACAAGCCCCACAGATTATGAACGCCCTCGATAGCGGAACTGCCGGATTTCAGGCGGTGATCCGGCGCGAACTGCCTGTGAATGCCGATTATCGTCAGCGCTTTGGTGACTCGGTCATCAAGATGGTACTGTACGAAAAGCCCCGGTTGGATGTAACCACCTATCAGTTTGGCGATTTATTCACGCTGCGAGATGCACTGCCCCCGACACAGGCTTATGCTGGCGAACATCTGCCCATTGATCTCTGGTGGTCAGTCAGCCAGCAGCCGACACTCGATTATTCAGTAGGTGTATTTATGCTCGATGGCGCGGGCGCGGTACGGGTTGACCACAACGGTTCGCCATCGGACAAACCGACGACTCAATGGTCAGTCGGTGATGTTTATTTTGACCGTCACACCCTGACAATCCCCGCCGATTTGCCTGTCGGACACTACTCGCTAGTGGTCAAAGTCTACTGGTACGGCGATAATGAAGCGCTGCCCGTCAATGGACAGCCCTATGCGACGATTGGTGAGATTGAGGTGCAGTAGTGGAAAAGGCTTTCGAGCGCCGCCCGTATTTAGTGCCGTTGGTGCTGGCGCTGTTGACACTTATATTCTTGCGTCCGGCGATTTTGTCCCCTGCCGGACAAGTATTATCAGCCAATGACTTTCGGGCGATGTTTTATCCGCTAACGACCATGCTGCACGACATGGTTCATGCCGGTGAGTTGCCACTCTGGAACCCCTACACCTTTATCGGACATCCCCTCATCGGTAACCCGCACGCCGCACTCTTCTATCCGGCGACATGGTTGATCTGGTTGATCGGCGCGGATCGTGGATTGGGTCTGGCACTCGCCTTTCATATCTGGCTGGCAGCGTGGGGCATGTCACGCCTGTCGCGCAGTTTCGGCAGCACCTATAGCGCTGGATTGCTGGCTGGCGTCGTCTTTGGTATGAGCGAGTGGATGGGCACGCGCTTCTACGCCGGACATTACACCCTGATCATGGTCGCAGCGTGGATACCCTGGGCAGTCGCCGCGTATCGTCATGCCTTGACGCGCGGCACATGGCTTTCAGTCATACCGGGCGGTGCGGTCTTAGGCGCGGCACTGCTGGGTGGACATCCACCGATGGTCTTTTATCTAGGATTGGCTCTGGTGGTGATGGCAATCTATCACACCATGACTGCCGAAGACACCATGCGCGGTGCGTGGATGGCTCTGCGCCAGTTGGTGCTGTTGGGGATCGTCGGCGTAATTCTGGGTGCGGCCTTGATGCTGCCTGCACTCGAACTGACGCGCCTCTCGGTACGTGATAACAACGATTTGGAGTTCATCAACACCTTTGCCCTGCCACCTGCCCAATTTCTAGCACTGGCACTGCCGGGACTATTCGGCAATCCCAATCAAGCACCGACCTTCTATTGGGGGCGTGATTTCTACGAAGAATTCAGTGCATACGTGGGATTACTGCCGCTGCTGGCACTGCCTCTGGCTTTCCGCCGGATGCGTAAGGAACACGCTTTTTTCATCGGCTTGATCGTGCTGGGTGTCTTGATGAGCGTTGGCCTTCAGGGGGCGATGCTGCCGGTCGTCGTGCGCTGGATACCGGGCTTCTCATTCTTTCGAGCGCCGGGGAGAGCATTATTTTTCGTGATGTTCGGCTTATCCGGCTTATTAGCACTGCTCGTCAGCCAATTACAGCGCGATACCCTTGAAGAACGCCGTATCTTTTTAGAGCCCGTACTCAAGCGTTGGCTGCCTGTCGCAATGCTGCTGACCTTCGGCGGTTCGGTCTTTTTCTCCGGATGGTACGCCAGTGCCAGCCACGTCGAGCCGATGCCCGCCCGTGCCCTGATGGTGGCCGGAGCGCTGGCGGCGTCAGGCGTGGTCTTAGCCGGATTGTGGGCAGCACTTTGGATGTGGACGCGAGAAACCATCATCCTAAGTAACAACGACTCCGGAGGGGAAAATCTTAGACCCTCCCAGAATATCAACATTATGAAATGGGCGCTGCCCGTATTGACCGTCCTCGTCATAGTCGATGCATGGCGTATCCCGCTGCAACTGATTAACAACACCGATACGTGGCATGATCCTTTGTGGGAAGGTGCGGCAGTGAATATTCCCTCTGGGCCGGATGCGCGGGTGCTGGAAATCTCTGAAGACAGTCCCTACAACGGTGGCTATGTCACCCGGCTGCAGCATGTCATCGGCTACGATCCGCTGCCGATTGAAACCTTCGACAAACTGCAAAACTTAGCTAATCCGCACGATCCGACCAATGCAGTCAACACACTCATCGGCGTCAAGTATCTGCTAACACACACCCCGTACGACAAGACCAACTTCCAGTTGATCGGCATTGCTGAAGGTGGCATCTATTACAAGCGCACCGATCCTTTCCCACGCGCATGGATCGCCAAATCGGTAACGGTTGAACCCAATGACGACGCTGTACGCGCCACTATCAACAAAGATGTGGAAGCCGTTCGGGATACCGCCATTGTCGATAGCCCGATGGATTGCCCGACCACCAGCGTCGGTGGAACAGCCACCATTAGCGATTTTCATCCGACGAACCTCACCCTTCAAACCGAAGGCGCGGGTGGTGTACTCGTGCTAAGCGACCAATATTATCCCGGTTGGCAGGCAGCAGTGGACGGTCAATCCGTGCCGATTACACGGGCATTCACGGCTTTACGAGCGGTGTGCGTCCCTGCTGGAGCGCATACGGTGACCTTCACCTATCGTCCATTATCTTTGATTATCGGCGTGATTTTAACGATGTGTGGATGGATCGTAGTCGGAGTAATTTGGTTGATAGGGAAGCGACAAGCTCGATAAGGATCAAGTATCTGGTTATCGTAGCCAATCTAGGCATGATTTTCGAATAAAAACGCTAAACGCTTGATTAACATGTTTTGGCAAATCACCGTCTAGACAGTGATATACTGATGGGTCATCAGGATCGCCCTCATTGACATCAATGAAAAGGAACTGATCGCCGATGCGTTGAGAAAATGGAATAATGTTATCGGTTATTTCCCATTTTGCCTCTCTGTGTGTTAATTCATATGCGGTTTCTTGTGCTCGTATGAGGTCTTGAAGCGAAAAGTCAGCATCGTAATCATACCAATAGGGCGGTACTGCACCTGCAACCCGATACCACGCTCTTAACGACGCAGGTAACTTTTTGCCGATTCGCCGTTCAGTCTCATCTATTTCATCTTCGGTATTGCCACGTATTGGACCTTTATCAACAAGTGGGGGGTATGGTGTCGGCTTTGAAAGTCGAGTTCCTTTTAATAAATTGATTGTCTCTCGCATAAATGCATCATATTTATTCATCAGTTAGTTTTCATCTTCGAGGGCTTCCAACAACTTTGAAGCCGGAATCGTATCACCAGTCATCGCCTCGTGAATACTTTGGCGCAAATCAGTTAGGAGTCGATTTTTTTCATCAGCAGCT
>JBGAHG010000064.1:0-27656 GCA_044226325.1 Aggregatilineales bacterium | reverse complement strand
GCCATCGCAGCCTATGCCCATCAAGGTGGTAGTATCTGGTTGTTCTTGGCGCTGATCCTTGCGCCCGACCTCGCCATGATCGGTTATATGCGTGGTGTGCGCGTGGGCAGCGTGACCTATAACGCGCTTCATGTCTATACCCTACCGGCACTTTTAGCCGGAGCAGCCATTGCCTTCAATCTCCCCACCGTGTTGCTCATCGCGCTCATCTGGTTCGCCCACATCGGCATGGATCGCGTCGCAGGTTACGGCCTTAAATACCCGACCGAATTCAAAGATACCCACATGCAGCGCGTCTAATACCAGGTTACAAAATCACCGACCTGTAAAACGTTCTGGTATTTTGGACAACTCTAGCCTGAGTGCAGACGATCAAATGATTCGTCACTGATCGAGGAACCTGGTATTACTTTCGAGACTTTACTTTAGCTTTCCCATCGACCGAACGGCCCTGTCTCCGCACACAGAGACAGGGGAGTAATACGGCACTTCAGGGAGGGGTTTGGGTGAAGGTGGGCATCGCAGGCTGGGTAGCTTTAGCCTCCCCGTCAGTAAGGAGGCTTTGATCAGCCTCATCTAACTCTCCGCCCAAATCTAGATAAGTATTCCAATCGTTCACAAGTGCTAGACTATCACTGCGCTCCATATAGGCCGCCAATCCACGCCAGTAGTAGGCATTGGTATAATTCGCATTGAGGGAAATTGCTTTATCGAAGTCGTTAAAAGCATTCTGGAAATCCCCGAGGCCCATATAGGCCGCCAATCCACGCCAGTAGTAGGCATTGGTATAATTCGCATTGAGGGAAATTGCTTTATCGAAGTCGTTAAAAGACGCTTGATAGTCCTTAAGTTGAATGTAATCCAGACCGCGATAAAAATAATATAACGGATCGAGATTCACTGAATCTTCGTTTATTTGGATAATCGCGTCATAGTCTCTGATCGCCAAAGCCCATTCTTCCTGGTTTTCATAATTGATTGCACGATAATTGTAGGCATCGATGTAGTTAGGGAACATTGCAATGGCTAGGCTGTAGACTTCCATGGCTTGCTCCATGTAGCCTGCGCGTTCTTTGATAATCGCGCTGGCGACAAAGGCAAAGGGTATGTCCCAATGATCGCGCAATATCGCATCAGCAATATCCACAGCTGCTTGTGCCTTTACTGCGTCTGTATCCTTATGAACTACCTGCAAAAGGCCACGAGCAAGCTGAAGATAGATGTCCTGTTGGGCAGCAGACTCGGTCTGTATAGTCGCAATAGCTGTCAATGTGCCGCCGACAGCAATAAGATCATCATGTACGTCAGTTAGAGCAACCTGTGCTGTGCTTTGACTGCTGCTGAGGGTTGCCGCATCAAGCGCCACGCTGGTGGCTGCCGAGAAAGCCACTTCGGCGGTGGACTTCTGAACCTGAAATCCTGTTGCTGCGCTGTCCATCTGGGCATTAGCAGTTGCATTTTTATTCCGATTGTCTATGGCAGAAACCCCGGTGATGAGAGCCGCGATCACTGCTAGGATGACCACAGCGACCAGTCCAATCGCTGCACGGCGGAACTGTTTGATGCTTTGCTCGCGGAGGGCTTCCCGTGACTGACGGGCATCTTCGTTTGCCTTGCTCATGGCAATATAGGTGCGTACCAGATCGGTGGCAGGTGGCTGTAAATTCACGCCGTCCGCCAGCCACTTCTCAGCAAAGGTCAAATCATCACCGGCCAACAGGAAACCGGGATTCCGCTTACTGCGTTCCCACTCCAGACCACGCGTCTGGTAACGGGTATGGGCTTTGATATAAGGTTGATCTTCCTCCAACGCTTTCAGCAGAGCAGCAAAACTGGTATCGAATTGGGTGTCATCATCGAACGACGTCCAATTCAATGCGCGTAAAAATTTCCAGTTGTCACGCGCCCTCATCTCCCAGTTTTGATCTATCCACGAGCCTTTTGAACGGAGTTCAACCTCGCCGCGAATCTGTTGGCGTATGATGGGAAAGACTCGTTTCTCATGCTGGCGCACATATTCCAGTTCACGGTGACAGACTTCGCTGCTGAGCCAATTTTCGCTCACCACAATCAACGCGGTATCTGCTTTTTCGACCCCCTCTTGAATGGCACTCCACCAATCCTCGCCACGTGCAATATCCTCCCAATCAACCCAGACCTTGAGATTTGTTTTGACCAGAGCATCGTTCAAACGGCGAATAAAATCGCTATCTTTCCGCGAATAGGAAATAAACACATCAGTCATCGGGTTGCCCTCCATTTTAATGTGGGGTGCAATTGTACCTAAATACTGACATTCCACATCCTCTTCAAGCAACATCGTTATTTTTCTCCCCTTCCTGCCTCCTCCTGCTACGACCAACATCCTCATCCCCAACTTGATATGAAAAGAGCCTGCATTTTCACAGGCTCTTCCATGTTCGTTAGGCTGATCTCAGATTAAAACCAAAATTCTACATTGGATTGGGCTGGAAAAATGCATAAAGAATAATCAGCGTGAAAATGATGCAAAGCAGAACGGCAAGCTTTCGGAGATGTTTATTCGTTATTTTCATAATTTTTTCTCTGTCTTGATCTTGGCGTTCTCTGCGTCTCTGCGGTTAATCTGCGTTTGCCTTTGTATGCACAATTGGCCGCCCACACTCATTTTATTATGACATAGGTTTACTTTCGGTTAACCCGACAAACGAACTTCCAACTATTCACCAACCCGCTTAACAATGCCGCTCCCTCAAAATGGTCTTCCAAAATGTAACCCATTCGCTCGCCACATCGAATACACTATCTACAGGGCAATTGTAGGGGATTGCCGCTGGCAAGCCCTTTTCCCACGCATATTAACATCTATCCACTAGTAAGGTTACCACAGCATTTGTATTGCTCCCTTGCCCTATTACTACGGGGAAAGGGTTGGGGTTAGGGGTATCTAATTTTCCCAAATGTCACCCCGACTCTGACGACATTTCCCATAAGCGAAGCAATCCTTTAGGTCACAAAAATTGCCGCATTTGCTGCTTTTGCAGCATATTTCGCACATTCGGCACTTCGCTCCCTCAAATCCGCCGTTAAACCCATTCACCGGTGAGTCAACCAGTGCAAATTGTGCAGAATTTGAATCATCACCCAATCCAGCGGTAAACTGATCACGCTTTCATCGAAGGAGCGTCAGATTGAACAGTTACATAACCCTGGTCAGCAATCCCGACTTTCTAACCGGCGCGGTCGCCCTAGCCCGCTCGCTCAAGATGGTCGGCGCAAAAGTCCCGCTGACCGTCTTAGCACTCGATGGCATCGAGGGAATTGAACGGTTGGAAGCGCTGGGCTGTACGATCAAACTGGTTGAACCACTGCCCCTTTCGGATGCCTTCCGCGCCCGACATTCGCGCAGTTCACAGCACACACTCGCGCCTTTCACCAAAGGTAATAAGCCGGAGTTCCACGATCCACTCAACAACTTTCTCAAACTGCGTCTGTGGGAACTGGAAGCACACGATAAAGTGGTATTTCTGGATGCTGACACGCTCGTCATCCAGAATATGGATCGTCTCTTTGACTTCCCCGAATTTGTCGCCGCACCCAACCTCTATGAAACCCTATCGGATTTCCACCGTATGAACAGCGGCGTGTTCGTCGCCAGACCCAACCGCCAAACCTTTGACGATATGCTGATTACGCTCGATCAACCGGATGTCTTCTGGCCGCGCACCGACCAGACCTTCCTCCAGGCCTATTTTCCCGATTGGCACGGTCTGCCCTATATCTATAACACCCTGCAATACGTGTGGTTCAACCTGCCGCAGTTGTGGAATTGGGAGCAGATTCACCTGATTCATTACCAGTATGAGAAACCCTGGGAAGCCAATCATCCCAAACGTGAGCAGCTTGCCCCCTTGATTGATCTCTGGTGGCAGGTCTACGAACACGGTTCATTACCGGCTGATTTACCCGCCCCTGTGGAAAAATCCGATGACGTCTAGCCCTCGCCGCTGCTTGATCCTCGATTTCGACGGCGTGCTGGTCGATACCGAACCACTGCACTTTGAAAGTTGGCAGCGTGCCTTTGAGCAGTTGATGGGCATCCGTATCGACGGCAATCATCACCTGCTGGTCGGCTTATCATTGGAGCAAATTTATCAACTGTGGGCAGGTAACTCTCTTCATCTGCTGACAGGTGATTTGCGCCAGCAGTTACTCGCGCTCAAAACCGAAACCTTCCTCGCATTAGCCGCCGAACAGCTTGAACCCATGCCGGGAAGCATCGCCTTGCTGCGTCGGGCACAAGCCGCCGGATGGTATACGGCTGTGGTTTCCCGTTCCCTGCGGATGCGGCTGCATCGCACCCTCGACATCATCCACATGCCTGCGTTGTTCGACCTCATATTAGGTTCTGAGGATGCGGTTGATAACCTCACCGACCGCAAAGACCATGCCCGCGCTGCCCACATTTTCAACATCGACCCGCTGGCCTGTGTCGTCATCGAGGACAGTGTTTCCGGTATCAAAGATGCGCTGGCTTGTGGGATCGGTCGTGTGATCGGATTCACCTCGTCGCTCAATGCAAACACGTTAGAGCAGGCTGGCGCGCATGAAGTTGTCAGCTATTTGGACGACGTGCAGCTTGAAAAGGTCATGCCATGACGACCATAGCTGTGACCGGCGCGACCGGATATGTCGGGCGCTTTGTCGTCACCGAACTCCACCGTCGCGGGATGCAGGTGCGCGCATTATCCCCGTCACATATGAATGGGCTCCCCCTCTACCCTGAAATGGAGAGGGGGTCGGGGGGTGAGGATTTTCGCTCCCTTCCCTTGCTTGCGGGGGAAGGGCTGGGGTTAGGGGTTGAATTCGTCCCTCAACCAGAAAAGTCCGCCTCATGCTGACCATAGCTGTGACCGGCGCGACCGGATATGTCGGGCGCTTTGTCGTCACCGAACTCCACCATCGCGGGATGCAGGTGCGCGCATTATCCCGTTCAAATGCTGACCGCAGCGGCTTTAATCAACCCATTGAATGGATTATGGGCGATTTACGCAGCCCCGATGCTCTTGGCCGGCTGGTGCAAAGCGCGGATGCCGTCGTCCATCTGGCTTATGAACACGTTGCAGGTCAATATCGCGGCGGCGAAGGGGATAATCTACCTGCCTGGCTGGAGGCCAACTTGAACGGATCGCTGCGGCTGTTACAGGCGGCACAGCAGGCCAATGTCCAACGCTTCATATTCCTCTCCAGCCGCGCCGTTTTTTCGCACACCGAGCCGGATCATGTGCTGGACGAACTGCATCCGGTAGCGCCTGATAGTCATTACGGTGCTTACAAAGCCGCAGTCGAGGCTTTCATGACCGGCTTCGCGCACACCGGCAGCTTGTCCACGTGTTCGATTCGTGCTACGGGAATTTACGGTCTCACCTATCCGCTTCAGCGTTCGAAATGGTGGGAACTCATTCAAGCCGTACTGCACGACAAACCCATTACCTCCAATCGCGGCGGCACGGAAGTTCACGGCGCGGATGTCGCCAAAACAATAGCCACTTTGCTCATGCGCCCCTCGCTGGATGTACCTATACTCCATCTCAGTGATCTATACGTCACAACCCGCGAGATCGTGCGTTTGGCCCGGGCTTTCAGCGGGCGCTCCGGTGATCTGCCGTCCGATTCGCCCGCACCAGTTAACGTCATGAAGTCGCGTTATTTGGCAGATTTGGGTATTATGCTGGGCGGTACGCCCTTGCTCGAAAAAACCATCACAGAATTGGTACAGGCAGCCAGGGCCAATACTTAACCGGACTTTCAACGACTTCGTAACGCAACTTTTAACGCTGATAGACGTTATAGTTCTTGAGCAAAACTACAAAGGAGCAACCTTTTGCGAATATTAATTTTGGGCGGTGACGGATACCTTGGTTGGCCGCAGGCACTTTATCTTTCCCAAAAAGGATACGAAGTTGCTGTTTTTGATAATCTTGCGCGACGCCACTTTGATTTAAAACAAGGTTTTGACAGCCTTCTACCGATCCAAACACTGCACCAGCGCATCGATACCTGGAAGCAGCTCACCGGCAAAACTATTCACCAGTATGTTGGGGATACGACCGATTATCCGGCGCTGTCACGTGCCTTTCAGGAATTCCAGCCGGAAGCTGTTGTCCATTTTGCTGAACAACGCGCCGCGCCCTATTCCATGATCGACCGCGAACACGCTGTTCACACGCAGTATACCAATGTCATCGGCACCTTGAATGTCTTGTATGCCATCAAAGATTTTGCCCCATCCGCCCACCTAGTCAAATTGGGAACGATGGGCGAATACGGCACACCCAACATTGATATTGAAGAAGGCTTCATCGAGATCGAACATAAGGGACGTAAAGACATCCTGCCTTTCCCCAAGCAGCCCGGTTCGTTCTACCACTTAAGCAAAGTGCACGACTCGCATAATATCCAGTTCACCTGTCGCATCTGGGGATTACGCTCGACCGACCTGAATCAGGGCGTCGTTTACGGCGCGGATACCGAAGAAACCCTCCTTGCCCCCGAACTTGCTACCCGTTTCGACTACGACCAGATTTACGGCACCGCCCTCAACCGCTTCTGCATCCAATCAGCAGTCGGCTACCCGCTGACCGTCTACGGACGCGGCGGTCAAACGCGCGGCTACATTCATGTGCGTGATACTGTGCGCTGCATCGAACTCGCCATCCAATCCGAACCCAAAGCCGGTGAGTTTCGCGTTTTCAACCAGATCACCGAATGGTTCTCGGTCAATGACCTTGCCAACCGCGTCCAACGGGTCGGCAATACGATGGGCTTGAACGTCCAGCTTCAGCAGATTTCCAACCCGCGCGTCGAGTTGGAAGAACACTACTACAACGTCGTTCATACCAAGTTGTTGGATCTCGGTTTGCAACCGCACCTGCTCAATGACGCCGAAGTTGAACATCTGATCAATGTAGCAGTTAATAACCGTGATCGCGTCAATCCTCGCCTGATTGCGCCTACCGTTAACTGGCGCGCCACCGATAACCAGGTGGCTGAAACACCCGAACCGGTTTTGAACGGGCCATCATCCAACGGCACATCCCACGCCAAATAAACCTGACCGGCAGCGTCATCGGGAGCACACAAGTGCTCCCTCCACTCCTCACAGCGCCAGCAGCGGATCGAGTAGGGCTTGAATGGCAGGCGCTATTTGGGGTTTTGCTATGCTGTAATCCTTCAAAAATCGTTTCTTATATAAACGATCCCGGGCATTAGAGCCGCAAGTCGTAGGCTGCTACCTTCACATATCATAATAATTATTGTAATTATCACCTGTTATTGCCTGTTTATCAGGTATTTTACATTTCCCTTTATAGTATTGGTTCAATCACGTTATTGCAGTGATCTTAAGCCTGAACCCGCTTTCCTGATTCGCAGACTTCGCGTATGATAAAATTAGGACTGCAATAGCCCGTTCTGGAGTAAGAATTAATATGTCCGACTCGACCAATTTTGATGCCGCCCTGGAAGCCTTCGAGGAACAGGTACGCGACAATATTAAGATGCTGTCAGCAAAAGACGCCAAAACGCGTATGAAAGCCGCCGCTTGGCTCGGTGAAGCTGGTGATCCGACCGCCATCACCATGCTCAAACAAGTCTATAAAGATGACCCCGATCCTAAAGTAAGGTCTACGGCTCAATACTCGTTGGGTATGTTTCGCAAGCTGGAAGAAGCGCTCAAACAACCTGACCAGAGCAAAGTTCAAAAGCTGTTGGAAGATGTGGCTGTACGTGGAAAAATCGGACATCGGCTGCCCATTTCAGTTCGGTCGCTGATCAAACTCCAAATCGGGTTGTTAATCTCAGCGATATTGGTAGCCATCCTGGCATTGTTCGTACCATCACTGTTCCGCCAAGGGGTTAATCAAGTCATTCAGCAGAATGAGCATCCTGCACCGACCGCACCGGCTGTCGCCAGTAAAGACCGTCCCACTCTCATCAGCGACATGCAAGCAACATTGACACGTGTGACAAATAATGCCACCAAACTTCAGGCGCAGTATCAAGGTATGTTAGGTGGTGGCACGTTGGATTGCAAACAGTTCTTCGACACCTTAACACCCGTTGCCCTCTCAGCCGAAAACACCGGTGCCTTTGCTGACTTAGCCACGATTGCCAACACCATCAACAGCCTGGAAGCCAGTATGCGCTCGGCCAAAGCCACTTATGACCGTGTTTGTGACAATGGTGAAAAGCTTGCGGCCTCCGACTTTGGCGCTCCTATGGGTGAAGTTGTTAAGCTGATTACGGACATCGGCACGGCTCAAGCCTCATTGACGACAGCCGCAGCCGTCAAACCAACCTAAGTCATTTGCTTTTTTGTAACCAAAACGATTGAAGAGGCGTATCAACGCCTCTTTTATTTATATCACCCTAGCTGCTCGTAACAGGATCAAGGAAGGGTTTAATTTGAGATTCGATGCGCTGTCGTGGTTGATACCCCACCATGAAACGCACCGGTTCGCCTTTTTGGAACAGGATTAAAGTAGGCAGTCCCATGATGCCATAGCGCTGTTGAATTTCCGGGAAAGCATCGACATCAAATGAGCCGACTCGCATTTGAGACGCATATTCGGCTGCAAGTTGATCCACAATCGGTTCGAGCATCCGGCACGGCGGACACCAATCCGCACCAAAATCCACAAGCACCGGCATGTCGGAATCCAGTACCTGTGCCTGAAAGTTATCACCGGTCAGTTCAATGGTATTACGCATGATCAAAATCCTCTCTGCATAATTAGACGAAAGTTTTGCCAGATTTGATGTATCTGATATTGTGGACTATACATGTTCCAGTTCACTGGAAGTCAAGGGGTTTACGATGGCGAAGGTAAACGGCTTAAGCATTGGTGAAGTGGCACGGCGCGTTGGAATGCTGCCGACGACACTACGCTATTACGAGAGTATCGGTTTACTGCCCAACCCTACCCGTGAACACGGAAACCGCCGCTATGATAGCAGCGTGTTTCAACGGTTGGAGATGATCCAGACCGCGCAGCAGGCCGGATTTACGCTGGCCGAGATACGCGTCTTGTTCGACGAGATTTTGTGGAGCGATGCGCCCGCCGCCAAATGGAACAGCCTGATTCAGCGCAAACTGCAAGAAATCAACACGATGCTGGTGAACATCCAGAGCATGAAGATTCTGCTGGAAGATATTCTGAACTGCGATAATGAACACCTCGCGGAGTGCATGTTCCAGACCGGGCAAAAGCACCGCCAGGGTATTCATTCCACCGATTAAAAACTGACTGCCACATCATCAAACCCAATAGGTGTCATTCCGGACGATTACGGATGACACCTATTTTTTATTACCACATTACCGCTGTTTAGCTTGACCACAGCCTCAAATTCAGACTACAATTGACAAAATAACAAAATTTGTCAATTTGACAGGAGTGAAATTTGAGTCCTTCAAAAGTGGACAATGAGGCGCGTGAGCAGCGCATTTTGGACGCAGCCTCAGATCTGATTGTGAGGCAGGGATACGACAAGATCACCATGAGCGATGTGGCGGAGACTGTGGGCATCAGCCGGGGTATTGTCTACCTGCACTTCGACACCAAAGAGACACTATTCGAGGCGCTGCTCATCCGCGAAATCACGTACTATGGTCAAACGTGGCAAGCATATTTGGAGTCCGATCCACGCAGCGGTACGATTGGTGGCATTTTTCGGGGCGTACTCCACGCCATTAACAGCCGCCCATTGATGGCTGCCATCGTGCGGCGTGACCGTCGTGTCCTTGGCAGTTATCTGCACAAGCCGGATGGTCTGTTGTACTCATTGCAAACTGCTTCAGTTGGCGTGGAGCTCATCCAGGCGCTGCAAGCAGCGGGAACAGTTCGCAAAGATATTGATGCATCGGTCGCTGCGCACATCCTCGATATGTTGTCTTATGGACAGTTGACTATCAGCGACATCAAATCACCTGATACCTTCCCTGCTTATGAAGTCGTCATGGAAACGATGGCCGACATGATGGATCACTGGCTAACACCGGAAGATGGCGGTAACAGTGAGGCAGGCAAGGCTGTTCTGCGTCAGATTAGCGCAGTGGCGGGCGCACAGTTTGAACAAATGAAACAGACAAAGGAATTGAACGAAGGACAACAATCATGAACCAACAATCCAGTATGCCAATGAAGGAAATCCCCACTTTAAAGAGCCTCATCTTACCCACCCTAAAAACGCTCGTAATCGGAGGCATTGCCTTTGGACTGCTGCTTTTTATCCCCGCAGCGACACTTAACTACTGGCAGGCATGGGTGTTCATATTGGTTTTTATGGTGTCGACAAACATCATCGGTCTGTATCTTTCGCTCAAAGATCCGGCGCTGCTGGAACGGCGCAAGAAGTTTGGTCCATCAACTGAAACAGCACCCGCACAAAAAATCATCATGTCTATCGCACTCCTCTCGATTGTCGGCTTACTCATCTTCTCGGCGCTCGATCATCGCTTCGGATGGTCACCCGTTTCACCGACTATTTCGGTGGTTGGCGACGTTTTGGTCGCGCTGGGGTTATTTATTAATCTGCTGGTATTCAAAGAAAACAGTTTCGGCGGCTCCACCATTGAGAAGTTTGAAGGGCAAAAAGTCATTTCGAGCGGTCCGTACGCGATCGTCCGACATCCGATGTACGTGGGTGTGCTGGTCATGATTATCGGTGTACCACTGGCACTCGGTTCGTGGTGGGGACTGGCCGTGCTGGCGATAACCGTTCCGATATTGATGTGGCGCATCACCGACGAGGAAAAGATGCTCAAGCAAGAATTAACGGGATACATCGAATACATGCAGAAGGTGCATTACCGCCTTGTACCCCATCTCTGGTAAGCGAACATAGGGCATCGTCGTGGTTATGGTGTCTTGCCGACTATCAAGAGGACGACACCAGCAGCTATCATCACTAACAAACCAATCAATATGATTCGCCCTAAAAGGCCTGTTTTGCCGAAATTCCTGAACAAGCGTTTGTCGGGATCAGCCGCTTGTTCGGGAGTCTCTTTCTCGGCAGCCAATTTCGCCAATAAACGCTCACGTGCAGTAGCAGGGGGCACTGCCGATGCTGCCCAACTCTTGATCTCGCGCTGAAAACGCTGACGAGCCAGCTTTAACTCGGAAACGGCAGCGGTACAGGCTTTACAGTTCATCAGATGCTGTTGGATCAAAATTTGTTCGTATCCCTCTACTTCTCCATCGACATAGCGGACAAGCAGCGGTCTTAGATCACGGCATTTCACGCTTCACTTTACTCCTTCTGACTGGCTTACCTGTTGAAGGGTTCATATAACTATGCACAAAAAACCAGCAAAAGGTTCGGTTGATGCCTGATTTTGAACCTTGGATCAATGTAATGAATAGGGTTGTTGTAGAAAGTTGCTATAATTGGTGTAATGTTTAAGTACGAATAATTATGATTTTGGAGTGGAACATGACCGCATTATTTGATGAGTTGCGACGCACCGAGTTTTCGCGCCTGGATGCCGGCGGACATGTTTATCTGGATTACACCGGCGGTGGCTTATATGGGGAATCGCAAATCCGCGCTCATACGGATTTGCTGCTGACGCAAGTGTTGGGTAATCCTCACTCGCAGAATCCTACCTCACTTGCCAGCACCCATAATGTGGTACATGCCCGCGAACGCATCCACCAATTCTTTGAGGCTGACCCCGAAGAATACGAGGTCATTTTCACCCTAAACGCCAGCGGCGCACTCAAACTCATTGGCGAAAGTTACCCCTGGGAAGCCGGTTCGCGCTACATGATGACCGCCGACAACCACAATTCGGTCAACGGTATCCGCGAGTTCGCCAAAGCTAAAGGTGCGATCATCCAGTATTTACCACTGAACCATGATCTGCGTGCCGAAAATCTCGAGAACTTATTGCCCGAGGTCGACCGGAGCAAATCGCATTTGTTCGCTTTCCCGGCGCAGTCGAATTTTTCCGGGGCGAAGCACAATCTCGATTGGGTTGAACTCGGGCATAGTCGTGGTTATGATGTCCTGCTGGATGCAGCGGCTTATGTGCCCAGCAACCGCCTCAGCCTGCGTGAGATTCACCCTGATTTTATGAGCATCTCGTTTTACAAAATGTTCGGCTTTCCGACGGGCGTAGGGGCACTGCTCGTCCGCCGTGAAACCTTACACAAGCTGCATCGTCCCTGGTTCAGTGGCGGCACAGTTAAGTTTGTATCCGCACAGAATAAGATGCACCTGCTCTCAACTTCAGGCGAAGGCTTTGAAGACGGCACACTCAACTATTTGAGTATCGCGGCCATTCCATCCGGCCTCGACTTTTTGGAGCATGTGGGAATGGATAACATCCATGCGCATGTCATGGAGCATACTGAAACACTACTCAATGGTTTACTCGCACTGCACCACAGCAATGGTCAACCACTTATCACGCTGTATGGCCCACCCAATATGACCATGCGCGGTGGCACACTGGCCTTCAACCTGACGACGCCTGATGGCGAACTGATCGACTCGTATGTGATCGAGAAAAAAGCTAACGTGGAAAACATTTCAGTACGGACAGGCTGTTTCTGTAATCCCGGCGCGGCAGAATTCGCCTTCCACTATCTTCCTGATGAAACCTACCACTGTTTTACCACCATCAACCCCGAACAATTCACAGTCCAACAATTTTCAACCTGTATGAACGAGATGCCAGTCGGTGCTGTCCGCGCCTCGGCAGGCATCGCTACCAATGAACAAGATGTGCAGAGATTGTTGACGTTCGTAAAATCCTTTGCGGACTTTGTACCAACTACAGATCATATCTGGAAGATGCCAACGATCGAGGGTTTGAGTTAGGTGTACGCAAAAAGCTGCGAAACGCCCATCGGGAGATAAGGAATGATAAAGGTTTTTACTAAAATTTATTCTTAATACATGACATTAATCAGGCAGTCGTATACTAAGCATGACCTTATCGTTCTTATGAAAGTGTTATGCATATGGATACGCACGTATTGCCCACGATTTTAGCGGTGGATGACGAACCCACGAATTTGCTGTTGATCCAACGCTTGCTTCAGCGCGAGTACCGGGTCATCTGCTCGCCCAACGGGCAAACGGCACTGGATATACTCTCCCAAACCCAGATCGATGTCGTTTTGTTAGACATTATGATGCCCTACATGAACGGCTATGAGGTCTTAAAGGCTATCCGCGCCAACTCGGCCACCAGCGATGTTCCGGTTATTCTGGTGTCGGCGATGGCAGACGCCAAAGATGTAGCACAGGGGTTAGAGATCGGCGCTAACGACTATATTACCAAACCGATTGATCCCGAAGTGACCGGCGCACGCGTACAAACACAAATCGCACTCAAGCAGCTGCAGGACGAACGCAAGAAAGTCATTCAGGAACTCCAGGCCGCCCAGGCCCTTAAAGATAACCTCCTGCGTATAGCATCCCATGACCTTAAAGGCCCACTGATGAACATGCAGTTCGTCTCGGCCCTTTTCCGCCGCGAAGAAGAAAAAATTCCCGCATCCAAAGATTGGCTGGATGCGCTGGATGCTTCAGTCAGCACTATGCAAACAGTGATTGAGGATTTTCTCGATACGGCGGCTATGAACAGCAGCGTCATCGATCTGAAATTAGAACGCGTATCGGTTCAGAAAGTCGTCAATAGTTTAATCAGTCTATTTAGCGCCCACGCAGCCAAGAAAGATATTCACATCGAAGCCCATGATTGTGAGGGTTACATCCTCGCAGACGCCGCCCGTTTCCAACAGGCGCTGGGCAATCTCGTGAGCAACGCCGTGAAGTACAGCCCACTGCATACCACCATTCGCATCTGGGTGATTCGGGAAGCCAATGCGCTTCGTATTTGTGTCGGTGATGAAGGCCCGGGCATTCCGGTTGAGGAGCGTTCGCGCCTGTTCACGCAGTTTGGTAAGCTCAGCACCCGCCCGACCGATGGTGAACACAGCACCGGCCTCGGCTTATGGATTGTCAAGCACATGATTAACCTGCAAGGCGGTGAGGTGGGTGTCGACTGCCCACTTGAAGGCGGTTCAGTCTTCTGGGTGCAGATGCCAGCGGCCTAAACGGATTTGGTTTTCACCTACTCCATTCTTTTAAATAAGCAAAATATGCGAAATTTGCAGTGGTTGCTGCATATTTTGCAATACTTCCGCTGAAACGGCAGGCGGTTTTACGGGAGCGAGGCGCTGAATTGGCATTTTGTGCCGGCGGGACGCTCGCTTGATGCCACCGAAATGGCACTTTTGCGGCGGATGGCTCGCTCAATGCCACCGCTGTGCAATTTGTGCATATTGCCGCTGCTTTGATTGCGTTCCTTTTTGGCAGTCGGTTATACGCAGTGACGTCATAGAACCATCCTCGAATAGTTCTCATTCTGATTCCATTTTAGAACAAAAGTTCACAAGTGTCAACCGAATTTCGTTCGAGTTTTCCAACCTAAGCCGTTGGAGTCACTGTAACGGAATTATGCGCGTTCAGTCGATGATTTATCCACGCCACGAGTACACCTCCAATAATCCCACCAATCAGGGTGGCATCGTGCCAAACAAACATTTTGAGGTAGATAACCTGTAAAAGGACGATGAAGGCTGTCAGACGCGTGACCCATGAGCGGCTTGTCAACAGGGCATAGGTTAGGAAAAGCGAATGCCCTGATACGAGTGGAATGGGATAAGCCGAGCGCAAGAGTGCCAGCCCGACAACGGGTATATCTATCCACCAACGCATTTCACGCCGATGCTGCGCACGGTCAAACAAAAACGCGACAAACGGGACGCCAATCGGCGCAAAATAAAAGACGAGCAAATCACGCCATTCACCCTGATAACGCCAGATGGCAAAGGCCGCGAAAAGCAAGGATGCACTGATTGACACACATAAAACAAATATCGGATGAAACAGGAGGGTCTTAATGCGGCTCATAGAAGCCTAGTTCATTCACCTAATAATTCCTTTAGGATTTGTCCGGTGATTAGCATCCGGCTAAAGCGCGGATGCGGCGCAACCTCACCTATTCCCACCCGCCGCCATCGCCTTCAACACCTCATGGAGCAGTGCCACCAACACCCGCTTGAATGGCCTTCACGTGCAAGTTTCCCAGAATATTTGGACGTAATACGAGGTCAATTCTTTTCTTTCGCTCCAATCTGCATGGATGGAATAATCTCCAAACGGCTGCGCTGTTCCATCAACGAATTCCGTATAATCCCCACTTACAGGTGGATAATAGCCGCCCTTTGCTGCATAAAATTCATAAATCTTGTTGGGAGGATCAGTCGATTCGTAGTAATAGATAACAAGAGAATAATGAGGTTCTTGTAACTCAATAGGCCAAATTGTGATTGAGTATGAATCATCCAAGAAATCCACATATTTTTTAACCAGTTGTGTCCTCGGATATTCAATAACGGTTGGAACGGTTTTGCGTTGTTCACAATAGGCGATTGAAGAGAAATGGATGGCTACTACACAAGCTACCATGCTAACCAACAAAATAGAGACAATCCCTAGGATTTTCTTCATATTCCTCGTTACCGCACACTGACACGGCTGCCGTTGGGAGTCTTCTCCACGAGGATATGAACAGGGAAGGAGTCGCGCAGATCATCAATATGGGTGATGACGAGGATCAGGTCGAACTCGTCCTGAATGGCGATAATGGCCTCCACCAGCTTATTACGTCCATCTTCATCCTGTGTGCCAAAACCTTCGTCAATGAATAACGTCCGCAAGTGCGCCCCCGCCCGCCGCGCCAACATCTGCGACAGCGCCACGCGAATGGCGAAGTCGATGCGGAAGGCTTCACCGCCGCTGTACATCTCATAGCTGCGCGTACCCAGTTCGTCGGCAATCTCAATATCCAGGGTTTCGATGACACCCTCGGTATTGATCTTTTCGCGCTGGGTGCTGAAGTGCAGGTTCATGCGGCCATCGGTCATACGCGACAGCAGCAGGTTAGCTGACTCTTCCAGCTCGGGTATGGCGGCCTCGATAATCATGGCAGGCACACCATTCTTGCCGAAAGCTTTCCGTAGTTCGTCATAGACCAATTGGTCATGTTTACGCGCCTGCTGGCGTGTTTCGAGTTCGCCTCTGCGAATCCGCTGCTTATCCAGCGCATCCAATTCCTGACGGGCGTTCACCAGCCGTTGATACTGCGTGCGTTCGAAGGATCGCAGGCGATTCACTTCCTGCTGCCGTGTTTGCTGCTCTTTGACCAGCACTTCCAGCTTGGCGATTTCCGTTTTGACGGCTTCAATCGTGTCGGTGTCTTCGTCCAAGGCCTTCTGGTTGCGTTCCTGCCGCAGTATGGCCGCTTCTAACGCCGCCTGCGCATCGGGCAGCGCTTTGAGTGCTACCGCCAGTTCGGTCTGCTGCGTTTCGTAGGCACGATAGGTATCCAACTGCTGGCGCGCCGCATCATGACTGCTGCGGTCATAACCAATGGATGCCCGCTCGGATTCCAGAGCCGTCAACTGCTCGCGGATGTCCTGCGCGAAGGATTCGCCGGTCAACAGCGTTTGGACTGCTTCTAGCCGTGCGCTGATCTCCGTCAGACGTGCTTGCGCCGAATGTGCCGCATCCATCTGTGCCTGCAATTCACCGACCTGTTTCATCAAGGGCTGCAGCCGCTTGAGTTCGCTGTCCCAATCCGCGATTTGTGTCTTGAAACCGCCTGTTTCTGCTTTGATAATCTGCGCCCGTTCCTGATGTTCGCGATAGGCCGCGCGCATTGTTTCGAGTTCCGCCTCAAGCTGCCCGACCAATTCCAAACGGTGATGCTCATCCAAGGGCTGCCCACATAATGGACAGGTGGCGCTGCTGGTAGCCTTCAACTGGTCAATGCGAATACCCTGCTTTTTACCATCCTCTTCCAAGGTCTTGAGCAAACTCCGCAGCGATGCACCGTCTTCGTTCATGGACGCCATTTGTTCTTGCAAACCATTACGGCTGGCTTCGATGGTTTGCAATTCGGTCACTTCGGCTTGCACAGTGCTCAGTGCTTCAGAGTCGGCTTGTTCCAACGCACGCTGCAATTCAGCGATTTGTGCCGTGTAACCGCTGGCCTCGTTTTCCAATTCCGCCCGTGCATCGCGCAGCCGTGTTTCCAGATCGCGCCGGGCCGCATCAAAGTCGCTCAGTTGGATCAGCTTGTCACCCAATGCCGTATCCGCATCCCGCGCCGATTGCAGTGCGGCGTAACCGGCCTCAATCTCCACACGCCGCTCAATCACCGCTTCGTAATCCGCGATACGCGCTTCCTGCCGCGTGATGTCGCCGGTGATGGCCTGCATATCGCGTTCCCGTTCGCGGCGGTGACGCTCGACTTCCGCTTTGCGTTCCTGCGCTGCCTTCATCTGTGCCGGAGAATCGGCCACTTCCGCCAACTTTTCTTCGGCAATTTTGAGTGCTGCCTCGGCTTCCTGCTGGGCGGCTTCCGCCTCACCTAAAATCTGCTTGAGACGCGGTTCTTTCGCCAGTTCTTCGTCAATGTCCTTGATGCGTCCCTCGATCATCGCTAACTCACCCGCGATGGCCTTAAGCCGCTCCTTAGCCGCTTCCTCATATTTTTCCCACTGTGCCAACCCCAAAATCTCGGCCAGGATTTGCTTACGCTGTGCCGGAGCCTTAGTGGTAAACGCATCGGCCTTGCCCTGCTGCAAAAAGGCCGAACTGGTGAAGGTTTCATAATCCAGCCGCAGCAGCCGGTTGATCTTCTCCTGTGTCTCGCGGATCGATGGTTCGCTCAGCGTATTCGGGTGTCCATCAATCACCGAGAATAAATCCAGCGCGCCTGTCCCACGTCCTTTACGCGAGCGCCGCCGCACTACCCGATATGTTGTGCCTTCCTGGTCGAAATCCAACTGCACGTGCATATCGGTCTGACCCATGTGGACGAGTTCATCATCGCGCTTGGCACGGGCTTGCCCCCACAGCGCCCAGGTGATGGCATCCAACAGCGACGACTTGCCCGCGCCATTCGAACCAATCAAACACGCCAGATGAATCCCATCGAATCGCACCGGATCGGGTGAGCGATACGCGAGGAAATTTTTGAGTTCAAGCCGCAGTGGAATCATAAAATTGTCTCGTGACTATTGAAATTAGAACAGGTGTTAGTCTATCAGGTCGTGGAATTTGTGGCTAGTTCGGTCAGTCCACACGACCTGCCGAAGCCGTCAATACGTGTTAAACTACCTTTTTGATAGCAGTTATATTTAGCCTTAAACGAGAAAGAAAAGAAATATGGATTTGCCTTTTTCCAAACCCGGCGTCATGACCGAAATGGATCAGTTTATTTTCGAGTGCTTCGGTTTCATCGTCATTGAGGATGTATTGACCGAAGACGAATGTGACGAAGTACTCG
The DNA here is from genome assembly GCA_044226325.1 of Aggregatilineales bacterium. Taxonomy (GTDB): domain Bacteria; phylum Chloroflexota; class Anaerolineae; order Aggregatilineales; family Phototrophicaceae; genus CFX2. Next base: position 9,241 of record JBGAHG010000064.1, on the reverse strand, counting down.
AAGCCGCCAAGCGCGTTCACGCTGGACAGCCCAAAGAAAAACTCCTGCAAATCGGCAAAGGTTTCGAGCACGAACCTGCCATTGAACGGCTGGTGGATCACCCCGCTGTACTGCCCAAGGTGCGCGGCCTTTACGGTGATAACTTCGTGCTGCAAGCCGCGTGGTGTACAGTGCAGCCCGCTGGCAGCCAGAGTGTCGGCTGGCATCAAGATGGTTCGTCTGCCTACGACTTCAAGAAGCTGGCTTATCCGGTACCGCTGGTTCAACTGCGTGCCAGCTATCACCTGACCGACCAAACCAAGCCCTATATGGGCAACATGATCTTGATCCCTGGCAGTCATCGCAGCAAACTCGACCTGCCACAGTCTGTCCGCAAAGAAGTGAATGCCTGTGCTGTACAGCAGATTTTGCTGGCGCGGCGTGGCAGCGTCCTCTTATTCCATAACGGTGTATGGCATTCGCCCATGCCCAACAACATGACATGGGATCGTTACAACATGCACTTTATTTACAGTCCGCCGTGGCTGCGCCGTTCGGATCGCGACAGCACTGACAGCGAATTCTTGCAGAATACCACGCCGCTCCGCCGCGCCTTGATGGGTGATTATGCACGCCCTGACGTACCCTTCGCTGGTGGCTTCCCTGCCATTCCTTTTGAGAACGGTGAACATTAATAACCACATGGGGCACATGGCTGTGTGCCCCCTAACATTGCCGCGAACCTAGCGAAAACCGATGCCAAGCATGATTGACACAATATGGGCACAGCAATTCGCAGAAGATTGGATTAATGCGTGGAACGCGCATGACCTAGAGCGGATTTTGGCGCATTATGTCGATGATTTCGAAATGTCATCCCCGTTAATTGTCGAACGCATGAAGGAAGTTTCGGGAACACTCAAAGGCAAGGCCGCCATTCGTCCCTATTGGCAAATGGGTTTGGATGCGACACCGCCGCTCAGGTTTGAACTGATTGAGGTATTCGTCGGTATAGACAGTATCACGCTGTATTATCGACGTACAAATGACAAAAGGGCGGCAGAAACTTTAGTGTTTAATCCGCAGGGCAAAGTTATCAAAGGTATGGCGCATTACAGCCCCTAAAACGGACGTGACTAAATTAGGGAGCAACTAAACACATGACTCTCACCATTCAACCGGCTGTCGAATTTCCTCTATCAACCTTGTGCGACATCATTAATCGCTCGTTTAAGGGCTATGTGGGCGGCGACATCCATTTTACGCCACCACTATTAGCTGGTTTTATGGCACAAAGCGGCGTTCATTTGACGCGGAGTTTGGTCGCGCTACAAGACGGTGAACCTGCCGGAATTGCCATGCTGGCGCGGCGCGGCTGGTCAGTGCGTGTGGCCTTAATGGGTATCATCGCGAATTTTCAGAATCAGGGTGTCGGGCGGTGGCTGCTGGGACAAATCTCGGATCAGGCTCAATCCAACGGTGACCGGATACTGGTCTTAGAAGTCATCGAGCAAAATCCACGGGCCGTACATCTCTATGAATCCTGCGGTTATCAAAGCATCCGGCGGCTCATGGGTTACGATTATCAGGCGAACCAGCAAAATCCACAAAGCAGCCAAACGACCGCGCTTGAATACGTGGACGTCATTGAAGCAGCACGGCATATCGCCACGTGGGAAGCAGCAGATTTGCCGTGGCAGTGCAGTGGCTTCAGTTTAGCCAAGACAGGCGCGCCAAATGTGGCCTATCGCGTTGACGATTGTTATGTGATTTGCTCCAATCCGGCAGCCGAAACGATTACGCTGCTCGGCTTAGCAGTTCCGCCTGAGCAGCAGCGTAAAGGCACTGCGACCCAGCTTATCGCACACTTGATCGCCGCACATCCCGGCAAAAACTGGCATATTCCTCCGATCTGTCCGCAAGAATATGGCGCCATTTTTCTACGCAATGGGTTCACCATTAACGCCCTCAACCAATTTCAGATGGCACTGCGGCTTTGAATAACCCCGTCAAAATCGGTCGCCACAACAAAACGCCCCGCATCAACAGTTTGATGAAGGGCGTCTGATATTCGTTTATCTATACCGACTATGCACCGTGCGGATGGGGTTCTCCGCTTTCGTCATGGTGATCCGCCACATGCTCGAACGTCACCTTGAAGCCTGGAGGCAGCGGCAGGGTATCAATCTCAAGCTGCTTGATGTTCAGCGCCGCATCATCCACTTCCATCATGGCATCACGCAGGAAACGATCAGTGGACATGTGCAGCATACTGAAGGGGAAGCGTGTCCGCAGCGCGCCGATATACACATCAAAATGCACATCCGGATACTTCTCGCGCATATCTTCCAGAATAGTGGCAACGCTGTGGTAAAGATCACGATATTGATCTTCAATGATTTGCATCGAGCCTTCGTCCCAGCCGTTTAATTCCACAATTTCATGGGCACGTTTGGCGAAGGCCTTGCCACGCTTGGGATCAACATCAATATGAATGATCTTCATTGGCAATCCGCGTTTGAGGATAGCTTCCACTACCGCAACCGAGAGCTTCGACCATGTGTCACAGAAGTAAATCGCCACATCTTTGTGTATAGCCGGGTCGAATATGATCGGCTTCTGCTCAAACCGGGGCGTATCATCCAAACGCAGACGGGCAGCCGTTTCCTTATAATGTTTGTGGATTTGGAAGAACACCCACACCAATGTCGGGATTAGCAGCACGATAAACCACGCGCCGCTGGTGAACTTGGTGACAATAAACACAATCATCACGACGAAGGTCGCAATAGCACCGATGCCAGAAGTCGCCAGCTTGATTTTCCAATTGGGGTCGTAAACGATCTTCGTTTCCAATCCCCAGGCGAACTCACCGGCTTTTAGCTTGCCAGCACGCCAGAAACGCCGCGTCATACCGGTTTGACTGACGGTGAAACCGAGGAACACACCAATGGCATATAACGGAATCAAGTTGGTCACGATAGCGCCAGTAATCATCACCAGTGCAATCGCACTGATCGAGAGCGTCAGCACACCCCACGTATAGACCAGACGCCGACCACGATAGGTCAATTGGCGCGGCAGGAAGCCATCGCCACTTGCCAGCGCTGCTAATTGTGGGAAGTCGGCAAAGGGCGTATTCGCAGCCATGAACAAAACCCCGAAGGCACCTGCGATCGTCAAGATATAAACGACACGTCCCAATCCTTGCTGCCCATAAATGGTGCGCGCAAGCTGGCTGATGATGGTTTCATCAAGCGACGGTACCGCGTGAACGGCGTTGGCTAGGACAGTAATACTGAGGAAAAACGAGATCAAGATCACAGCCATGACTACGAGCGTCTTGGCCGCGTTTTGTGCGCGTGGTGCTTTGAACAACTGGGTGTCATTCGAAATCGCCTCGATACCGGTCAGCGCCGTACAACCAGATGAGAACGCCCGCAAAATCAGCAGAAGAGTCACGGGTTCTAATACGTTGTGCTGGATCGCTTGCACGTTGGTCACAATGTCCAAATTGCCTGTCATTAGTTTTATGAAACCGATGATCAGCGTCATGCCCATCGTAATCAGGAAGAAATAGGTTGGGATGGAAAACAGTCGTGCGCTTTCCTTCACACCACGCAGGTTGATGAAGGTCATGAACAGGATAATCCCGATTGTGATCTCGACGCGGAACGGTGTCAATGCTGGATCCACGCTGATGACGTTAGCGACACCAGCGCTGATACTCACTGCGACCGTTAAGATATAGTCGGTGAGCAGGGCGGCGGCGGTCACCTGCGCCATTTCTTCGCCGAGGTTTTCCTTCGCTACGCGGTAGCCGCCACCACCCGCCGGATTGGAGAAAATCGTTTGTCGGTATGAAACGGTGACGATGCCAATCAACAAAGCAATCGCGATAGCGACTGGAATTGAAATCGCGTTGCCTTGAAACCCGACCAGTGCAAACCCGCTGATCGCAGCGGTGTTAAGGATAATCATTATTTCTTCAGTGGCATAAGCGACCGAAGACATGGCATCACTGGCGAGTACAGCCAGTGCAATGAAATTGGGAGCTGTCTGATGAGCGATTTCAGATGTACTAAGCCGTTTGCCAATGACGGTTTCTGCAAATCGTTCCCGAACATCACGTATTGTCATAATCATTCCTTGAAGTATGCGACAATCAATCTTAGAGCAATAACGTCTTAATGGTCGTCAAGAACGTGTCAAGATTATTTGGAAGCACATCAAGAAAATATCAAGATTGTGTTTTTAGCCCTGTTTTTACCCGTAAAACACTGAGTAATTATCAGGTTACCTGTGTATTCGCCTGATGAAATATTGATCGACATAATCAATGTCATCTTGATTACTTCAACGGATTGACAAACAAAAAGGCTGTCCGTCGCTGGACAGCCTTTTCTCTATTTTCTTTGTAACTGCGTTGTGAAACGGGTAATCTGCCTTACTTCCCGCCGTACCAGAACCCGCGCATCCAGTTATGTTCGCGCAGCTTGAGCATCAACGCATCAGATAGCGGCGCAAGATCCGAAACCGCCGTATTCGCTTCGGCCTGTGCCACGTTACGAATACCCGGAATGACCGTACTCACCGCCGGATGCATCAGCGCGAATTTGATCGCCACCTGGGCTAGTGTCAACCCGCTGCCAACAATATCCGCCTTCACTTTCTCCGCGCGTTGAACGGCCCGTTCCATCCGGTCACCTGCGAAATAGTTGTTACGAAAATCATCGGGGGCGAATTTCGTTTCCGGCGTAAATTTGCCGGTCAAGGCCCCCTCGTCAAACACCACGCGCACAATGATACCTACATTGGTTTCCTGCGCCACCGGCAGCAGTTCCGCCGCTGGTTCCTGCTCAAAAATATTGTAAATCACCTGCACCGTATCGATCCAACCGCCACGCATCAGATCAATCACCGAGTTTTGATCCTGTTCTGGTGTCGAGACACCAATTGTGCGGATTTTGCCCTCGGCTTGCAGCTTCCGCAGGATTTCAAATGGGCGTGGGTTACGGTTCCATGCCCGCGTCCATGTGTGCAATTGCAGCACATCAAGACAGTCTACCTTCAAATTCCGCAGCCGTTCTTCGACATTTTCGCGCAGGTACTTTTCGGGATAACGCTCGTCCATATTGTCGTAGGGGCTGGGCGGCCAATTCCCTGATACAGGCGGGGTCTTGGTAGCGACCACCACTTTTTCCTGGCGCGTCTTCAAAACTTCCGCGATGATGCGTTCGCTTTTGCCATCCCCATATCCGGCTGCCGTATCGATAAAATTGACACCCAGATCCAGCGCCTTATGCAGCGCCGCTACCGAATCCTGCTCGTTTTGCGGTCCCCAACTGCCGCCGATGGCCCACGCACCGAAGCCAATCTCCGACACATCCATGCCGCTGCGCCCTAATTTACGATATTGCATAATGTTGATCCCCATCAAAATGAATGTACTGTACCGATTATAGCGCCCCTCGGTAAGACCATCCGCAAAAATGCACCCATTAAGGTTTACATGAGAGAAATAATTGCCACATTCATTGAAAATAAATTACAAAGTAAATTAACACATAAAATCAATTCTAAATTTCATCTTAACCTTCTATACTGAATATAGTGCAGTTTGTTCTCTTCTACACGACACGAAATTGCCTCACAAATGAATACCAAACCAGTTAGGATGTTCTTAGATGGAAGTAATGACGATTCAGTATAACAAAGCGCAGGGGTGGTCACAGGCCTTTCCCAACTGGAATTCGGACAAAACGCTGGTCATAGTGTTCGGCGCTTCTTCTTTTAAGCGCGTTCTCGAACCTTTTGAGCAGCTATCCGAGGCATTCAGTAAATCACACATCATTGGCTGCTCCACCGCAGGCGAAATATTCGACACCACTGTCTCGGACGATACTTTATCCGTAGCCATCATTCGCTTTGCCAATACCAGACTCAAACTCATGACCGTCAACTGCTTTTCCGGAAGCGCCTCATACATCTCAGGTCACTCCATCAGCCAGATGGCTACTGCTCCGGATTTGCGCGGTCTTTTTATCCTGTCTGACGGAATCACGGTCAACGGCAGCGAATTGGTAGCCGGCATGAACATGGTGCTTCCGCCATCCGTTGTTGTAACCGGCGGGCTGGCAGGCGATGGTACACGCTTTGGCGAAACATGGGGCATCAAAGATGGCAAACCGCAGTCCGGTTTCATCACCGCCGTTGGCTTTTATGGGGAGTCCATCCAAATGCGGCATGGTTCAAAAGGCGGTTGGGATGCCTACGGGCCGCAGATGAAAGTCACGAGCGCCTACGGCAATCGGCTTTACTCGTTGGAAGGCAAATCGGCCTTGAGCCTCTACAAATCCTGTTTAGGACCTCAGGCGGCTGAATTGCCCGCATCTGCCCTCTTGTTTCCGCTGGCGATCCGCGAGAAACCAGATGCCGAAAAAGTCGTGGTACGCACCATCCTGTCAATTGACGATAAAGATGAAGCGATGATCTTCGCAGGCGACATTCGTAAAGGCCAGTACGTCCAATTTATGCGTGCCAACTTCGACCATCTGATTGCTGGAGCTTCCGAAGCTGCCGCCTTAATTGGCGATAACCACAGCGAACAGGGTGATCAGACCCTATCGGTCGCCATTAGTTGTGTCGGACGCCGTCTGGTGCTGAAAGATCGCTCCGGTGATGAATTGCAAGCCACGCTTGATGTCCTGCCGCGTGGAGTCCGCCAGATCGGTTTCTATTCCTATGGCGAGATTTCGCCCTACGCCTCCGGCCACTGTGACCTTCACAATCAGACCATGACCCTCACCACCTTCAGCGAACAATAACGCTTGCCCACAGGCCGGGGGACACCTCAACAGGTTACCCGGCCTCATATCAACATGAGCTCACGCAAAACACATCACGCCGAAATAGATCCCTTGACAAGAAGCTTAATGGATCAAAGTCTCTACCTCATGCAGCATATAGGGATAGCAAGTTAAAGGCTTGCCTGGCAAGGTGCTGATTACCAGGCAAGCTATTGAACCTAATCGCCGCCGGGCGGCGGGACATACGGGGATTTGGGATCGTAGTGGCAGGTCAGATACACGGTCGTCTTTGTGGTGATGGTCATCGATTTCGTCGTCAATCCAGACTGCGTCGAACATAAGAAACCTTGATGAATCATGGTGTGCGACGGACGAAGCTCAGGGGGAATCGGGAAATTGCAGTGAAAGACGGTGTTTCCATTTCTGCCCGTAACCGCCCACGTATTGTAGGTGATCAACAGGCTGGGAATGCCCGAATCCTCTTCGTTAATTCCGCAGTCAAATCCACGAATAATGGTCACCCGTGAGTTTTTAGCGAGTACCGAACTGGACAAAGGGAAAATGAGCGTAGCCATGAACACAAGCAGTAGGCATATTTTTGTTCTCATGAATTCCTCCGGTAAATAATATAAAAAGACGATTGAACGTTTTATCTCTAACTTTTCTATAATAATTATGGGCAGTTACCCTTGCAAATAACTATCGTTTCCCTAAGGAAAGCATAATATTTCTTCAAATGGTGTCGTGCGATTTTTATCACACCTACTTACAAGTCGCTTTTCTGACGTAAACAAAAAAAGACCTGCTTCTAATGAGGCAGGTCTTTTGATCAATGATATGCAAGAGGCAGCATTAAGCACGTTGTCTGACCATCCGCAAAACAGCCAGCAGAACCACCGCGCCGATGACAGCCGTCACGATGCTGGCGATGTTAAAACCGGTCACACCGCCGCCCACTCCGAGCAGACCGAGCAGCCAGCCGCCGATGAAACCGCCGATGATGCCCACTACAATATCAGCAATCAATCCCATCGGTGACTTCATGACCTTACTCGCCAGCCAGCCCGCAATCCCACCAACCACGATCCAGGCAATCAAACTGACACCGTCCATAATATTGATCCTTTAACTTACACTTTTTCAATAACGTTCTTTATATCGGGTGAACACATTATCAGTTCAATCCCGAGATCTAATAGTATCCCTTTTATTCGCAGACTACAAATATGACTAAATTTTATTATTCTTTCCTTTAAAATTCAAAAATCGCCCAAACAGATCACTAACCATTCACCAACCCGCCAAACAATCATGCTCCCTCAAAATGGTTCCTGCCAATGACTCGAAAAAGTTACAAAATGGTCTTCCAAATTGTCACCCTATGACCGCTAATCTGTTGTACGATTGTCAATGAATGAGCCTGCAAAGGGAACTGATATTGGGTCGGGGTTAGGGAGTTTAGTAATATATTCTACTCACAATCATCACCAATTTGAGCAAAAACTGAGCATCTTTTGAACTGGAGTCCAAATAGCGTACTGGAATACAGTAGCTTCAGCGTTTAATTATGGAGCTAAAAAATGGACAACTTACAAAAGGTACAAAGTATTTATGCGGCGTTTGGTGTGGGTGATGTCCCCTCAATTCTGGCAGTGCTGTCACCGGACATCGACTGGATACAATATTGCCCCGAACCTATCCCCTTTGGCGGTCATTATCATGGACATGCTGACATTATCGAATTCTTTACCAAAGTGGGGCAAAGCGCCGAAGTCGAGCAGTACGAACCGCGCGAGATGCAGGTGGCAGGCAATGTCGTCATCGTTGAAGGCTGGCAGCGCGTCAAAGCCCGTTCGACCGGTAAAGCATGGGAAACCAACTTTGTCCACATTTATACCTTCGAAAATGGCCTTGTCGTCAAAGTGCGGGAATACTACAACACCCTGCCGATGGCCGAAGCCTTCAGCGCCGCCGAACCGGTTCGTTGATTACTATCACCTTTTGCAGCAGCAGACCCCACCACTGCTGCTGCAAACCATTACTGCTTTTTTCTGTGTTCTTTGTGGCAAAAATGCATTTCCCATTTGCATGTTCGGCGGCTTGCTCCCTCACATCCCCCTGCTTTTTCGGCGGATTATTGGACAACTTTCGCATTTGATCTGGAGTTAAAAGATAACTATTTTTCACTTCTCAATCGTCCCAATTACCTGCCAGGGATCACCCTTAATTGTCGGGTACTGCTGTCCGTCATAATACGTGTAGAGTTTCACCGCTACGGTATACTTGCCCGGAGGAAGCGTATTCGGCTCCAAGCTGTGCGGATCATAAACCACCTCGCCTGCCAACCAGCCAGTCGTCGGACGCTGGTTGATAAACGGAAAATCATCCTTTTGCGCCACCAACTGCCCATTCGCGTCCAGCACAAACACCGACACACTGTAATCTTTATCCAG
>JBGAHG010000063.1:0-27666 GCA_044226325.1 Aggregatilineales bacterium | reverse complement strand
AAGCAAATCATCGCAGCCTTCAAGAAGGAAGGCATCAAGGTCAAGCGCGGTCACGCCTACGACCCCGAACTGAAGCATGGCTTCATCTGGAATCAGCGTATGGGAATGGATGTTTTCAAGAACATTCCGCCCGACGCCAAACTAATTATCGCAGAATCAGTATGGCAGTACAGTCACCATGTGCTGGCCGGTCTCCGTTCTCATCGCGGGCCGATTCTGACGGTCGCTAACTGGAGCGGTCAATGGCCGGGCTTGGTCGGGCTGTTGAATCTGAACGGTTCGCTGACCAAAATGGGCGTGAAATACAGCAGCATTTGGAGCGAAGATTTCAAGGACGAGTACTTCCTAAAAGGCATTCGCCAGTGGATCAAAACTGGCAGCATCACCCACGATCAAAGCCATGTCCAGGATCTGAAGAAGAGCAAGCTGCCTAAGGCTGAACGTGCCCTCGGCGAGGCATTAGCGGCACAGCTGCAAAATGACAAGGCTATCATCGGGATTTTCGACGAAGGCTGTATGGGTATGTACAACGCCATCATCGATGACGAGCTGATGAATCCCCTTGGCATTTACAAGGAACGCTTGAGCCAATCAGCACTGGTGGCGGGTATGAAACTGGTCAAAGACTCGGAAGGTCACTGGCAAGGATGAGATCACTGAACTGACTGACAAGCAAATTCTTGAACAATGCAAGATGTACATCGCGGCAGTACGTATCGCCCATGATTTCGGCTGCGCGGCCATCGGCATCCAATATCAGCAGGGCTTGAAGGATCTGGTTCCTGCCTCCGATTTGGTCGAAGGCTTGCTCAATAACGTCGAGCGTCCACCTGTGTATCATGCGGTCACAGGCGAAGAGTTGTATGCGGGACAAGCCTTACCCCATTTCAACGAAGTGGATGAAGGCGCGGCTGTTGATGAGATCGTCACCAACCGTATTTGGAACGCGATGGGGCTTGATCCCGCGACGACACTGCACGATCTGCGCTATGGTGAACAATATACCAGCAAGACGGTCAATGATTTTGTGTGGGTATTCTTGATCTCCGGCGCGGCTCCGGCCTCGCACTTTATCGACGGCTATGCTGGAGCGACCAGCTTGCGCCAATCGCCGATGTACTTCCGCTTAGGCGGTGGCACACTACGAGGCATCAGCAAGCCCGGTGAAATCGTTTGGAGCCGTATCTACGTCATGGACGGTGTGCTGCACGCTGACCTGGGACGCGCGACAGTGGTCAGCCTTCCCAAGAAAGAAACCGAACGCCGCTGGAAGATTACCAGCCCTGAATGGCCGATAATGCACGCCGTGATGCATGGCATTACCCGCGACCAGATGATGGCACGTCACAAGGCTAATCACCTGAACGTGGCTTATGGAAACGACGCCGAGTCAGCCGACAAAGCCTTAGCTGCCAAAGCCGCTATGCTCTCGGCGCTGGGCATTGAAGTCCATCTGTGCGGGGAAGTAAACCTGTAACCAAAATCTGAACCGTCGGGGCGAGTCTAACCCCCTCACCCCAACCCCTCTCCCCGAATTCAAGGGAGAGGGGCTTAATATATTCGAGGGATCATATCATGACTGATTCACCCGAACCGGATGCAATACCTAAACGACCACGGAAAACCAAAGCCGAGCGCGAGACTGATCGTCAGGCAAAACTCAAAGCTGAAGCCGATAAGCCAATTGATCCAATCGTGTGGATTTTATTCGGTGGGGTATTGCTGGTGGTCACGTTGTTCATGTTCCTCGATCCCTACGGCAGCACCAATACGCAAACGCGTGGTGCTGAGGGTGTTCAGATTGTACTCGCCGTCATTTATGGTGTGCTCGGCAAGAATCTCGCCACAATTCTTTTGGGCGGCGTCGGGGGGGGCTCCTTAATCTGGGGGATTATTGGCTGGCTCAAAAACCGTTTTGGTCAAATAGACAAAACATAATTTTCTCTACAACTCAAAGGATCGATTTTTCATGCTTACGACAAAACTACTTCACCCCGAAATCCTGGAAGCACTCGGCAGTTCCGGTCATGGCGGTAAAGTGCTCATCGCTGATGGCAACTACCCGTTTGTCACGCGCGCTAATCCGGCTGCCAAACGCGTCTATTTAAACTTCACCCCCGGCAAGCTCAATGTGGTCGAAATCCTGGAAGTGTTGGTGAGCGCCATTCCGATTGAGTCCGCCGATGTCATGACGCCCGACAGCGGTGATGAACCGGGTATATTTGCAGATTTCCGCCGTTTGCTGCCTAATCTCGAACTCAAGAAAAACGGACGCTTCCCGTTCTACGATCTTGCCCGTGATCCCGACTGCTGTTTGGTGATCGCCACAGGGGAACAGCGTATCTATGCCAACATCCTGCTGACCATTGGTGTCGTTGCGCCACCGAAATAATATTGACAATTCCCTACCAATTCACAGCTAAAACAAAAGTGATGCGTTACGGTGCATCACTTTTGAAGCTCTTAAATTGATGAATGCCAGGCTGATTCACTCCAGCAAACGGTCTACTTGGATGCTTGCTCACTGCGAATGGTCTTAATCAGCCCCAACGTATCCCGTACTAAAGTTTCCATTGCCGCGAAGTTACCATCTTTCAGCCAGTCCGCGCGGATGAGTTTGCTGCCCATACCGACACAAGCCGCACCTGCACCGAACCACGCCCGCAAGTTGGCTTCATCCGGGCTGACACCACCCGTTGGCAAAATACGCGTCCAGGGGCGTGGGCCGAGTATCGCCTTTACAAAGTCCGGTCCACCCAATGCATCTGCCGGGAACAGTTTGACGATTTCAGCACCGAGTTCTTCTGCATTGGAAATCTCGCTAACACTGCCGCAGCCTGGAACATAAGCCACCTTACGCCGGTTACATAAACGCGCTACTTCAGGGTTAAAATTGGGCGCGAGGATAAAATTCGCCCCTTGTGCGATATAGGCCGCAGCTGTTGGTGCATCCTCAACCGTACCGACGCCAAGGATAATATCGGGATGGGTCTTGGCCGTGTGCTGGATCAATTCGCTGAACACATTTATCGCAAAATCACCGCGATTTGTATACTCCATGACACGACTGCCGCCGCGTACCAGCGTTGCCACGACACCTTTCACCAGCGCAATATCGGGGCTGTAAAACAAAGGCAGCATCCCGTCACTCATCATCGTGCTATAAACCGTCATCCGATCAAAACGCGCCATCGTATTATCTCCAGTTGGTTATGAATGTTATATGTTAGCGAAACGGCTGCGCCGCTTGATCCATTTGCTGGAATAAATCAGGTGTCAGTTCGAAGCCTAACACCTCGGCCACCACCTGTGTCCAGCCGTGTAAAAAGTAAACCCAGCCGTCCTCAATCGTCAGATTACGCAAATCGACCTGCCGCTGCGCCTGATGTAAAAAGGTCAACTCACCTCTGTAATTAAATTCCCACACCAGGCCATTCTGAGGGAAAATACCGGCTTCAGTAATCGGTGATCCCGGCAAATCTTTACCCATGCCTGTCCCGTTAATCACAACGGATCCGGCAGGTAGGCTGCTCATCAAACTGTCATTAGCGTAGGGATCAGCATTGATCAGATAATCGAATTGAATATCACTTTTGAGTTGCGTGTGAATATCCCGCGCATGATCCAGTCGCTCGGCGCTGACATCCACTAATGTGACCCGTTTTGGCCGGCCTGCTGCCTTTGCCAGATAGACGGTGGTTGCAACCGCCGCGCCACCGCTGCCGAAGCACAACACTTCCGCACCAGTCTGTTTGAAATGCCCCGCTGGCACAAAATGCTCCCATGATTTGCCGGACGAAATCGGGTCTTTGGCGTATCCCATCAGCTTGCCGTCCCGATTGACAATCGCTGAAACTTCGCCGCAGAGTTCGGCATTCGGATCGAGAAAATCAAACAAATCGCGGGTGGCTGCCAATAAGTCAATCTTATGGGTCGTCACCAAACCGCCGCGTACCAGCGGATCATTCTTGATATGCTCGACAATGGCTCGATACGTATCTTCAGGTGCGTGGAGCGGTGCATCGATTCCGGCAAGCTTGACATCCAAACCCAATACATCCATCCAGCGAGGAAAAACTTTAACGATAGACGACTTACCCGTGGTTACGCCAATGAAGTAAAAAGTGGGAACGGTACGTTTTTCAAACTGCATGTTGGCTCAGCCTTTAAGTTGATTGTTCGTTTTCGGCCATCATGTCATATACCGGCAGCAGTTGTTGGTAGCAAGCCTCGAAAATCGGCAGCACTTTGGAATAAGCTTTCTGTGCCACCGGATCAGGTTGTATGGATTCCGCAATCTGGTTCATTTGTTCGCTGATCGAGAAATCCTTATACAACCCCACGCCTACGCCACCCGCTACCGCCGCCCCCATCGAAGTGGCCTCCTCCAAAATGGCGAGTCGCTGCACAGGAATTCCATAAATATCCGCCATGATGCGATTCCAAAATCGCCCGCGCGAACCGCCACCAATCACCCGCATCGCATCGATTTTAGCACCCTGCTTGGTAAAGGTATCCATAATGACGCGCAAATTCATCGTCACGCCTTCCAGTACGGCGCGCACCATATCCGCCCGTGTGTGGCGGATCGTGAGGCCGATAAAGGCACCCCGTGCGCGGGGATTCCAGCGGGGGCTGCGCTCGCCCATCAAATACGGCAAATAAATCAGACCATTTGCCCCAACAGGCGATTTCTCGGCATTCAGGTTAATGATCTCATAGCTGCTAACACCGAGTGCTTGTGCCGCCTGCACTTCAATCGGACATAATTGATCGCGCGTCCATTGATATGACGCACCTGCTGCCTGCATAGTACCGGTCGGCATAAACATTCCCGGCACGATATGACCGAAGGTAAAAGTCTTTTCGTCTGGATCATAAATAGGTTTGGATGATGTCAGCGCGATCCAGCTTGACGAACCAACATAGTTGTAAGCTGCGCCTTCACGCCATATCCCCGCGCCAACCCCCGCGCACGAACCATCACCACCGCCAATTACGACTGGCGTACCTGCGACCAAACCAACTTCGTCGGCCACTTCCGGCAGCAATTCCCCAACCACGTCAATCGACCGCACCAAATCGGGCAGTTGTCCAGCATCCAATTCCGCCGCATCGATAATCTTGTCTGACCAGGTTCCCTTGTCCAGATCGTACAGATTCATGCTCGAACCATCAGACGGCTCGGTGACGAACTTACCCGTCAGCCGCGCCACAATCGAATCTTTGGCATGGACGAACTTATAGGTTGCCTTGTAAGTATCCGGTTGATTATCCCGCAGCCACAACATCTTTGATAATGAATAGGCTGAACTCAGCCGGTGTCCGGTAATGTGATAGACATCTGCCGGGTTGAGACGTTCCGCCAGCCAGTTTTGCTGCACTATCGCCCGTTGGTCAGCCCAAATAATGGCGTTCCGCAGCGGACGCGCGTTTTTATCCAGCGGTACACAGCCCATCATCTGCCCGCTAAAAGTAATGCAAGCGATTTCGTCAGTACGCAAACCCGGTATCTGAGTTAGCAGCTTGCGGGTCGAATGACACACGGCCTGCCACCAATCCTCGGGGTTCTGTTCCGCCCAACCGGTGAACTCATAACGTGTGTTATAAGCATAAAATGCACTGCCGACTAACCGCCCTTCACGATCATAGAGCGTGGCTTTGTTACCAGTCGTACCGAGATCATGTGCAAGAATGTAATTTTTCATGATGCAGTCCTATAAAGGCGTGGATGTAAAGGATCACTATTTTCAATTACCAACTGTGCCGTTGTTTGTGGGCGGCACAGTTCGAAATACAACTTTTGACCGGGCATATAGCGTTTGGTGTAACGCTCTCGCACAGTTTCAGCCGTTCCGAATAACGCCATATCGCGCTGCAAAGCCCGTTCGAGGGCCAACTCAAATGGAATATCAACCCAGATTCGCAAATCCCAATACGCATTAATCTCCGGACGCTGCAAAAACACACCATCCATTATCAAGATGGAATGATCTTCAGCAACCTGCCACTCACCCTCAACTGCCCGATTATTCCGGTAGTCGAACATCTCTCTGCAATAATGGCGGCTGCCGTTTTCACCAAGCGGTTCCAGCAAGTGCGATTTGATTGCTTCATAGTCGAACGAGTCATAGTAGTAGCCCTCCGGCGAGAGCGAACCCCGCTGATGCCGTATCGTTTGCGGCAAATGGAAACGATCAATCGATGCCCTGATGACCACATAACCGCGATCCTGTACGGGTTGAACCAATTCATCGGCTAATGTGGTTTTTCCCGAAGTATCAATTCCATCGAGTGCAACCCGAATTGGATGCGAACAGGAAACTGAACTGATCGTTTTTACAAGTTCATTCAGCAGATCAGTGCGGTTCATGATCCAATACTACTTCTCCCACTTCGGGTTGGGGGCGAGTGCCGGTTTACCGTCGCGTTCGACAACAATCTGTGCGAAACCCTTATCCGCTATCGACGCATAATCGTAGCCCGCATCGGCTGGATAGCAGGCGAAAAATACGAAGTTTTCTTTGCCGACGTTGATCGTCCGGTGCGCCCAAAATGGCGGCACATAACTCATCGCACCGGGCGTCATAGGCTGTACATTGATTGCGCCATCAGGTGACATCAGCAGCAGGTAACCCTCGCCAGCCAACCCCATATACAGCTCGGCACGGTTGCCGATGGCGTGGTAATGACCTTTGGTGAAAAAATATTCGTCACCCACCTTACCGGGATAAATCGTCGTGGTTGAATAGCGAAGTTGACCTTCTTCTTCTGGATTTTGGGTGGCTTCATAGACTTCATAGAGCAGCGGATTCTTAATCATCAGAGCGTCTTCGGCTCTCTCATCTGCAAACAAGCCTTCTAAATCATGCAGATAGCGCTTCTGTACCACAACAGCGTTAGGAATAACACCATTCGTCAGATTAATCATGGTCGTAAACGGAGTCATGTAGTCAGACATATCAATTACTCCTGTGAATCATCTTGTTGGGGGTACCAGAACTCAAATGTGTATTCCAGTTCAAACAGCAGTTGTCGGATTTCAACAGCGCGTGTCATCAGCTCATCGTGTTCCGAAGCATTAATCAGGTGGCGTTCATAAACAATCGCCCATTGCAGCTTGAATCCACCGCAAGCGGATTTTGCCAGCGTCAACATATCCAGCGCATGTTTGCTGCCACGTGTCTCAAAGGCCGCAGCAATCTTGGCTGCTAACATGACTGTTGTCTGCCGGATGTCATTGGCAAGCCGATGGTCAAAGGTATCGTGGCGCGTGATAAAGTACACCAGCTTGGTTAGTTCGCGTGCTCTCTGCCAGACGATTAAATCTTCAAAACGTTCAAGACGGGACATCCACACAACCTTTGACGACTAACCTTTTACAACAAATGCACAGTCTTCGCCGCGCAGCACAGTCAACAAATTCTGTGCGGCCATTATTGCCATACGCTCGACCGACTCACCCGTTGTCGCTCCTAAATGCGGGATAGCGATAAAATTATCCAATGAGAGTAAAGGATTCCCTATCGGCGGCTCAACCCGGAACGCATCAATCGCCGCACCACCCAGCTTACCAGTCTTCAGGCCATTGTAAAGCGCGTCCTCATCCACCAGTTCACCCCGCGCCGTATTGATAATATATGCGCCGTCTTTCATTTGGGCGATACGTTCGCTATTAATCAAATTGGCCGTGTCGGGTGTTAAGGCGCAGTTCAAGCTAATGACATCCGCTTCAGAGATTAAGCGCTCCAATGCAACACTTTCCACACCGGGCATTTCACCTTTCCAAAACGGATCGAAGGTTATGACTTTCATTCCCAGTGCAGCAGCTTTCTTTCCCACATCACGACCAATTGCACCGAAGCCGATCACACCCAATGTTTTACCGCTAAGTTCCCATCCTTTAGGACGCATCCATGCACCCGCTTTGGCTGCCGCTGCCACCTGTGGAATCTGCCGCGCCAGTGCAAACAGTAATCCCAAAGTCAGTTCGCTCACGCCCAGCATATTCGCGCCGGGAGTATTGGTCACAATGATATTTTTGCGCGCCGCAGCCTGCAAGTCGACCGCATCAACGCCTACACCATAGCGCGAAATGACTTTCAATTTGTCCGCACGTTCAATTACAGATGCGTCACAAGCATCCAGTCCCAATATGACACCGTCATATCCGGCAATCATCTCGCGCAGTTGTTCAGCCTTATACGGATGCGATGCCGCGCGTAAATCCAAATGACATCCATTTTCACGCAGCATATCTTGATGCGCTCCGGCTGTATTCGCAAATGACCGCGCCGTGACCAAAATATGATGACTCACGATTTCCTCTTCCAGTTTTCTGAAAACAATTCTCTATAGCATAACATTCTCAAACCTAAAAGTGATAACCATATAGTGCTAGTCGCACAATCTTCTTGACATGTTCGCAATTTATTTTATACTTCCAGTTAGAAATCGTTTTCTCAACATTGCACTTATTCATTGCTGCGCTGCTAAATATTACATTATATTAGCCTACAGACCGAATCCATATCTGCCAGGCTTAAAGAAAACGATTACACTATATTTCTTTTTTAAGGTTATTTATGCCAGCGGCTACGTTAAAAGATGTCGCAAAAGCAGCAATGGTGTCGCAGGCTACAGTTTCGAGGGTTTTGAATAATAACCCGTCTGTAGATACTGTACTGCGGGAACGCGTCAATCAGGCTGTACATGCCCTGGCCTATGAACCAAACCGGGCGGCTCGTCGTTTGCGCGCTCAATCCAGCAATGTCATCGGCCTCATCATTTCAGATATTCAAAATCCTTACTTTATCTCGATCATTCGGGGCATTGAAGATGCTGCCTACGCCCAAAACATGAGCATCATTCTTTGCAACTCGGATGAAGATGTTAAGAAACAGGCCATGTACTTAAATGTGATGCAAGCCGAAAAAGTAGGTGGCCTTATTTTTGTTCCGACACTTGGGACCAAAGGTTCATCACTCGAATCACTTATCCATGCCGGTGTAGCCATCACGGCCTTGGACCGTAATCTGGCAGACATCAATATTGATACCGTCAAGGTAGATAATGTGCGCGGTGCTTATGATGCAGTTAAGCACATGATCGACTTAGGCTACCGCCGCATTGGGATCATTATCGCTTCCAACGAAATTACGACCGGGCGTGAACGCTATCAGGGCTATGTCAATGCGCTGAATGATGCGGGAATCCCAATAGAAAATAAATTGGTCAAAAATGGCGATTCCCGTACCGAGAGTGGGCATCGGCTAACCCACGAATTGATTAATAGCGCGCAACCGCCGGAGGCGATATTCACTGGCAACAATATGGTTACACTCGGGGCTTTACGTGCCTTGCGCGAGGCAGGAAAACAAATTCCCGAAGACATCGCGCTTATCGGCTTTGACGACATGCCCTGGTCAGGTGAGTTGTGTCCACCGCTGACGGCGGTTTCACAACCCACCTATGAACTCGGTCAGGAAGCAGTGGCGCTGTTATTACGTCGCATCGCCCATCCAACTGCCCCAACCCGTACCGTTATCTTGCAAACAAAGTTGATTGAACGTCAGTCGTGCGGTGTTCAATTGCGCCGGAAATCGAGTAAATGATTTATGTTTCGCAGCCTAACAATTGCTTTCTCCCTAAGGATGGCCGTTTGGCTAATCCTTGTATGCAACGTTAAAATGTGTGTTAGTGATTTCAGATTATCGCAACAAATAATCTGAACCATCAATGAAGGAGGTCATATTTCTCAACCAACAACCGTCTTACCGTGTTCATTTGTACGATGTGCTGTTCAAAGAATTATGAGGTCAAAAAAATGAAGAAAGTTCTCTTAGTCGTTGTTTTAGCAATGTTAGCGCTGGCGATTATGCCCGCCGCCGCGCAAGATCAACCTTTTGCGGGTAAAAAGATCGTCATCGTCACACAGCAAGGTTCGGCCATTGGTGGTCCCGCCCAGAAGTGGGGAGATGAATGGGCCGCAAAAACAGGCGCGACAGTAGAAGTTCAGCAGTTCGCCTTCAGCGACCTTTTCCCCAAGATCATTACGGCTCTACAAACCAAGAGCGGTGAATTCGATGTACTGCTGTTCGCCGCCGACTGGATGGGCGATATTGCAGGTGGCGGTTATGTGCTGCCCGTACCGGATGATGTAAAAACAGCTATTGACTGGAACGACATCCTCCCAACTTATCGTGAACGCGTCGCCGACTGGGGTGGAACAACCTATGCCATTCCGTTCGATGGCGATAGCCACATGATGTACTACCGCAAAGACTTGGTCAACCCGACTTCACAATACAATGCCGACTTCAAGGCCAAGTATGGTGCAGACCTGAATGAGCCTCAAACCTGGGCTGAATACAAGAACATTGCTGAATTCTTCCAGGGTAAGGAAGTTGACACCGCTGGCGTTACAGCTCCGATTTATGGTGTGGCCGAAGCCCTCAAGAAGAAGGCCCAAAGCTATTGGTTCCTGATGGATCGTGCCGCTGGTTATGCCAAGATCCCCGGTGATCCTTACTTCTTCTTTGATGAAAACATGAAGTCGCTTGTCAACACCCCCGGTTGGGTTCAGGGTTTGCAAGACTGGGTTGATATTTACAAGTGCTGCGCGGCTCCTGACATGATTAACTTTGACGTCGTCAATGTTCGCGCCGTATTCCCTGCCGGTCAAAGTGTGTTTGGTCTGGATTGGGGCGATGTCGGTCCTATCAGCGTTGATCCGAATGCATCAGTGGTTAAGGGTTTGGTTGGCTTTGGTACGACCCCCGGTGCAGCCAAGTATTGGGATCGCAAGACAGCAGCATGGGTTGACGCCCCCAATGGTGTCAATAAGGCTCCATTCCTCGCCTTCGGTGGTTGGGTTGCCTCTGTCACCAAAGACAGCAAGAATGCTGATGCAGCTTGGGACTATCTGAAGTACTTCACCAGTAAAGATGCAGTTGGCACAATGGCCGTTACTGGCGGTACCGGTGTCAACCCGCTGCGCCAGAGCCAGTTCGACAATCTCGCCGCCTGGACCGGCGCTGGCTTCGACGAAGAATCGGCCAAGGATTATCTGCAAGCCATTCAAGCCGTCATCAATGATCCGAATGCGATTGTTGACCTGCGTATCCCCGGCGCAAATGAATACTTTGATGCTTTGGATGCTGGAATTGCCAAGGCTATCGCTGGCGAGGCAGAACCACAGGCCGCGTTGGACGAAGTTGCCAAGACATGGGATGCCATTACCGAGCGTCTCGGCACCGACAGCCAACTCCAGAACTACAAGGCCGCGTTGGGCATTAAGTAATCGTAGCGTGGGATGTTACTCTAGGGTAACATCCTCACTGCTATAACGAGTCAAAATGTATAAGGGCGTGATAATTACGCCCTTATACACGCAGAGCTTAATGAAAAAACTGTTGAAATATTGCTTATTTGAGGGTAGTACTTTTGGCGAAGCTCGATAATATCAAACCGCTGTCTAAAATCGATGAAGTCATACAGGAAAGCCGTGAAGACCGTTGGTTTAAACGGGTCTTTCTGTCCCCTGCGGTAGCTATCCTACTGATACTCTCTATTTTCCCGCTCGTATGGTCTGTTGGCGTCAGTCTCACAACCTGTGAACGTAACCAGCCCCAGGGGGAAGTAGTTCACTCAATCGTTGGCGATGTGCTTTGTTTGGGCAACAACGCCAATCTATCCCTTAACAATTACGCGCGCGTCCCATCAGACTCCAGATTGTTGAATGCGGCCAAAAACACGTTGTTTTACGTAGTTGGCGGCGTACTTTTGCAGTATATCATTGGCTTCGGCTTAGCGATGATGCTCAATCAGGAAATTGTGGGGCGGCGTTTCTTCCGGCTGATCTTTTTGTTACCCATGATGCTCACACCGGTTGCCGCAGGCTATGTCGGACGTATGATGTTCGATCCCGGCATTTCGCCGCTGGCACAATTCGAACGTACTATAGGCAGTTTTCTGACGAGCATTGCAGGACAGAAAATTACGGTTTCCATTCCCTTCTTGACGGATACTAGTGTCGCACCCATCAGCATCATTCTCATGGACTCGTGGCAGTGGATACCTTTCATGACACTCCTCATGTTGGCGGGGATGCAATCCATTCCCGAAGAAATTTATGAAGCAGCCCGCGTCGATGGAGCCAATCGCTGGAATTTACTCGTCAGTATTACCTTCCCGATGCTGCTGCCCATAACGCTGACTGCCATCTTAATCCGCAGCCTGGAGATGTTCAAAATTATCGACGTTATTAATGTCACCACAGGCGGCGGGCCGGGAACCTCAACCGAGTCGCTTGTGATGTACGTTTATGACACAGCGCTCAATTTTGGTAATTATGGTTATGCAGCCGCCATAGGTGTCGTGCTGCTTGTCCTGATCGTCATTTTCGCGACGGTTTACCTTATCATCTCGCGCCGTATTACGCGCCGGCAACTGGGAGAATAAGTATGAAAAAGCGCTCATTGCCAGCCAGCATCTTGTTATACGGTGGCCTAATTCTGTGGGCTTTCATTTGCCTGTTTCCGTTCTATTGGATGATTACCACATCCTTCAAACGTCCGCTCGATGTCAATCGTATCCCCCGTTATGTACCCTTTGTCGATTATCAACCAACTATCGATCATTGGAAAACCTTACTGGTCGACGAGCAGACGAAAACGCTGCGTTATTTTCGTAACAGCCTGATTGCAGCCGGATTCTCTTGTGTATTCACGGTCATTTTTGGCTCAATGGCCGGATACGGGCTGTCCCGTTTCCGCTATTATTGGTCGCGGCTGAACTGGCGAAATGACAATATAGCCTTTTGGATTATTTCGCAGCGATTCTTGCCACCCGCTGCGGTCGTAATACCCTTTATTTTATTCTTCAACATGCTCCACCTGATTGATACGCATGTGGGGCTTATTCTTGCCTATACTGCCTTTAATATACCCTTCTCCGTCTGGATCATGCGTGATTTCTTCAACGGTCTGCCAATCGACCTTGAGGAAAGCGCGCAGGTAGACGGCGCCACTCGCTGGCAAACATTTGTCCGTATTGTGCTTCCGCTGAGTACACCCGGTCTGGTGACCGTCGCCCTGTTCTCCTTTATCTTTGCTTGGAATGAATTCTTGTTTGCCTTGATGTTGACCAACTTCCAGGCCATTACCATGCCGGTTTATCTGGCAGGTATGAAAAGCACTAAAGGTATCGAATGGTGGTATATATCAGCCATCACGCTCATTATGGTCGCCCCGGTCATGCTCATCGGTCTGTTCTTGCAGCGCTATATTGTGCGTGGACTTGCAGCAGGCGCGTTGAAAGGTTAAATTCTCCCCAATTAGTCATCGGGCGCATTTCGGTGCGCCCATCCCATTTTAGCGATATATCTGCTTCGAGATTGGAACTTTAATGACCACACCTTTACGCTGGGGAATTCTTGGCACGGGCGGTATCGCCCACAAATTCACAACCGGACTCTCCGTTTTGGATGATGCCAAAGCTGTCGCAGTGGGTTCACGTACCCCGATGGCTGCCGATAAATTTGCTGACGAATTCAACATTCCACGCCGCCATGCCAGCTATGAAGCGCTGGCGAATGATCCCGAAGTCGACGCCATCTATATTGCTACGCCGCACCCCTTCCACAAAGACAACACCATCATGTGCCTGAACGCCGGTAAGGCTGTCCTTGTAGAAAAACCCTTTGCCATCAATGCCACCGAAGCGCGGGCCATGATCGATGTCGCCCGTTCAAAACATGTCTTTCTGATGGAAGCCATGTGGACGCGGTTCCTACCGGCCATCGTCCGCGCTCATGAACTCATCGCCAGCGGTGCAATTGGTGAAGTCCGTATGCTAAACGCCGACTTTGGCTTCCGCACCAATATGAATCCCAAAGGTCGGCTCTTCGATTTGGAACTCGGCGGTGGCGCTCTGCTCGACGTGGGCATTTATCCGCTTTCACTTGCTTCTGCTTTGTTCGGCAACCCAAAGACCATTGCCTCCGCTGCGCATCGTGGCGTAACCGGTGCGGACGAACAATCAGCCTACTTGCTCAGTTACGATGATGGGCAGCTGGCATTACTGTCCAGCGCCGGCCGTACCAATACGATCCATGAAGCTTTGATCTATGGCACCGATGGCTATATCCACATCCCCGATTGGTGGCACGCCCAAAAGTTGATCCTCAATGTGAACGGCAAACCGCCTGAAACCTTGGACATCCCCCATCTTGGCAATGGCTACGCCCATGAAGCCATTGAGGTTGCCCAATGTTTACGAGCAGGTAAACTGGAAAGCGCTACAATATCGTTGGACGAAAGCCTGTCCATTATCCAAACGATGGACACCATCCGCGCCCAATGGGGATTAACGTATCCTTCCGAATAATCTTAATGAAATGTAGGGATGCAGCGTGCTGCATCAGCAAGGAAAATGACCTATGCAGTACGGCAAACTCTCTGGCATTGATAAACCCATTTCCCGCTTGGTGCAGGGGACAATCCCTATTGGCTCTGCTAAACTTGAAGCCAGCTACAAACTGCTGGATGACATTTATGCCCTCGGGTGTACCACCTTCGACACGGCCCATGTCTATGGCAACGGTGATGTCGAACGTACCTTTGGCCGTTGGATGACGGACCGCGACCTGCGTGATAAAGTGGTGATTATCGGCAAAGGCGCACACCACAATCAGGATCGTCAGCGTGTTACCCCACATGACATTACATCTGATATTTTCGACTCGCTGGCTCGTTTCAAAACGGATTATATCGACCTGTATTTGCTACATCGTGACGATCCGACGGTTCCTGTCGGCCCTATTGTTGACACACTCAACCAACACCTTGAAGCGGGTCGAATTCATGCCTTTGGTGGTTCCAATTGGACGCATACCCGTGTGCAGCAGGCCAATGAATATGCGAAGACCAACGGTTTGCAGGGCTTCAGCGCCAGCAGTCCAAACTTCAGCCTCGCCGAACAGGTCAAAGAACCCTGGCCGAACTGCATCAGCATCAGCGGGCCAAAAAACACCGCCGCACGTGATTATTACCTCCAAACACATATGCCTCTATTTACATGGTCAAGTTTGGCTGGAGGCTTTTTCTCTGGACGCTTCACCCGTAATAATCTCGACAGCTTCACCGATTATTTCGACAAGCTGTGCGTCACCTCCTATTGTTACGAAGACAATTTTAAACGTATGGATCGGGTTCGCCAGCTTTCGCAGGAAATTGACCTCTCAATTCCGCAGGTGGCCTTAGCGTATGTCATGAGCCAACCACTGGATATTTATGCGCTAGTCGGCTGTCAAAATAGTGACGAATTCGCAGCCAACATTGCTGCTGCCGATCATCGTTTATCGCCCGAAACTCTAGCGTGGCTCGATTTGCAATCTGACGCACATTAATTTAATCGTGTATCACTAATGAAAGTGTAGAAATCGAAATGAGCAGCATACGTGTTTTACTAGTTGGTGAATCGTGGGTTTCGACCAGCACCCATGTAAAAGGCTGGGACTTTTTCTCAAGTACCGAGTATAGTGTCGGCACAGAATATCTCGTGGCCGCCCTTGCCAGTGATGACTTCGCATTCGGGCACATGCCAAGTCATATCGCCGCCGCGTCCTTCCCCACTACCATAGACGCATTAGCAGAATACGACGTCATCATCCTTAGCGACATCGGCGCTAATACCTTCTTGTTACATCCTGATACTTCACGAGGGCTGATCGTACCCAACCGTCTCAAACTGCTGAAAACCTGGGTGGAAAATGGCGGTGGCTTAGCCATGTGCGGCGGTTATCTGTCGTTCTCCGGCATCAATGCGTCCGCGAAATATTACCGTTCACCCATCGAGTCCATCCTACCCGTTAACATTCACACCTTTGACGATCGCGTCGAAACGCCTGAAGGTATAGTCGCCAAAGTCGTCGAGGCTTCCCATCCGATCTTGTCTGGCATCACTGGTGAGTGGCCGCCGTTACTCGGCTATAATGAAGTCATCCTTAAGCCAGAAGCGCAGCAATTGGTAACCGTTGGCATTGATCCTCTGCTCGCTATCCAGTCAGTCGGAGAGGGTCGAACGCTCAGTTGGGCATCTGACATCGGCCCACATTGGTGTCCACCACCGTTCCTTGCGTGGAATGGTTATGCGCGCCTTTGGCAGCAGTCGATCCGCTGGCTGGCCGGTCAGATTTAATGTCGTTACGGAGGCAGTATTGGGTTTGTGGCAATGACCATCGCCGCGAATGTAACCCCATCTGCCTCCGTTTAATCCTCACTCAACACGCCACTACAAGCCAAGAAAAATCACATAATATTTCGCTCCCGACAAGATTGTCATAGACATTCCAGACGTCTGTCACAAGTTCAGAGCGTAATAAATGGTTCATGCATATAATGACACTGTAAATTATTCGTTATCAACCTAATGATGGAAATCTTATCCCAAAAGGATTTCTCGTGACCATTTTTCTTATCCAGGATTTTCAAAATAAACGCCGTGGGAGTTTGACTCAAAAGGCGATACTCGTACTGTGTATTGCTTTGATTGCGTTTTCGATCTATCGCTTTCTTACAAAAGGTGCCATACCATCCATCAAGGAAACGGGCTACGACTATTACCACCAATATGCAGCGGGACAGTTATGGAACGAAGGACTAGACCCCTATGATTATTCACTGTTCCGTGCCCGTTTGTTTGATGTAGGTCAGGAACGCGCTACGCTCTTTGAGATGGGCTATCTTTACCCGCCTCATGTACTATTCATCGTGTCTGGTTTAAGTTATATGCCTTTTGACATGGCCTATATTGTGCAATTGGCGCTAAGTGTACTGGCAATAATCGCCATGCTTGCCCTGCTCGGCATCGCCATTTCTTGGTTCAGACCCGTCGGATGGGTGGAATTAACCCTTTTGGTAGCGCTTGCCAACACCGTTGCCAGTCGGGACGCGCTGCGTGCCTCGCAGGTAAGTCCACTGATCTTTCTGCTCATTGTGGCCGCTTTTGTGTTGGGACGTTATAAGCGGGATGTGGCTGCCGGGTTTGCGCTTTTTCTAGCCGCCAGCAAACCTACCTTTGTGCCACTATACATACTTTACTATTTGATCAGGCGGCGGTGGCGTCTGGTGGTGGCCTTCATTGTCAGTAGTGCCTTCTTCACAATTGTCCCATTGGCACTGACTCAAAGACCGATCCTTGGCTATATGAGTGAATGGTTTAGTATGCTCGGCACGGCTAATGGTGGTGTCAATGATCCTTCACCCTTTAGCCCTTACAGCGCCTGGTTAACCAATCTTCAAGCCTTGATCTATCGTGTGTTGAATTCCGATTCGATGCCCGTAACACTGCTTAGTTGGGCAGTGATCGTCTCCATGTGCGGCCTCGCCTTCTATTGGATGTATCGCACCCGTCAATCAACCTCCGACAAAACTTACATCCTCGATTTTGCGCTGGTGTCGTCGCTTTCGCTCGCGATGATCTACCATCGCCAATATGACACTTTCTTGATGTTCCCCGGCATCATCTATTTTTACCTGCATCTAACCCGCCAGAGCAGTACAACCGCCAAAAGCACATGGAGCCTGCTGCTCCTTGGAATTTTGGTGCTGCTCACACTTCCTGGCGACTCCCTCATTGGTACGGTCGATAGCCACATCCAATTAAATGATAATTACCTCATCCGCCTCATCCTGCCTTTCCAGGGTTGGGCAAATGTCGCCATGCTCATTGGTCTGTTTTGGTTGAAGTGGGTCGAACTACGGGAGCCGAAGCCTGTAGTCGCGGTACCATCCACTATGGGAGTGGTCGCCTGACCATCAGGCACAGCGATAATCCGAACGATACTCGCCGCTAGCAGTAAGTCTGCGGGGATCTATTGCGATCCATAAATCCCACAGCAACTCATTCCAGATTGGCGTGACGCGCAAACATCTGCTCGCCCGTTTTGCTGAGTGCTTTCATAAGTTGCAGCGAACTAATATCCAGCAGCAGGATCAACGACTGTTCAAATAAATTTGCCATCGGTTGTGCCGATTGAACGCCGCTGCTGCCTTCTGCCTTCACACTCGGCGCGGGGATGTGAACCACCTTATCTGCATGATGTCCAACTGGCGAATCAGGATATGCGGTGATCAACACCACCGTTGCGCCGATATCTTTGGCCTTACTCGCGTATTGTAAGAGTGAAGCTGTCTTGCCTGATCCTGACGCCAGCACCAGCACATCGCCCGCAGCGATACTCGGTGTGGTCACGTCATCCACCACGAACACATGCAAACCTAAGTGCATCAGCCGCATCGCGAACGCTCTCATAAACAAACCGGAGCGTCCCTTACCCGCCACAAACACGCGCTTTGCCCCTATTACCTCGCGTTGGAACTCTGCCACCTCATCAGCTGATACCGCCCTTAATGCGATCGCAACTTCACCCAAAACGATATCAACCCAGCCATGAAAATCTGTCATGCTAATGCTACTTTCGCGGTCGTAAAAATTATCCAATACCGAGTTGTTCTAACACGGCTTTCAATTCTCGGCGAACACGTGCCACATCCCCTTTTAACGCGTGTTCACCCTGTTCGGCTGATGAATTTCGGCGCGGATCAGCTTCCGGTCGCAGCGTATGATCGGAAGTTGGTTGTCCTGCAAACGTTTCGCCATCCACGATACCCCAATCAATGTTACGCAGCGGCTCGTCCAATGAGGGTAATCCGCTCAAATCCACTGTGTCAGGGTACATCGCCATGACCAGCGAGGTTTCATGTGCGTCTGCATGACCAATGTTATAGCGTCCGTCCGAACCCGGTTCAAACGGTGTAGTAAATAACACATGGGTCGCAGTCTTTCCGGTGAATTCCTTCGCCAGTCGGTCGATCGTCGCCATATGATTACTGGCCCCGTGCCCGTTGACCAGAACGATCACCTTATAGCCTTGGTCAACCAGCAGCCCCAACTGCGCCCGAACGACCAGCGCGAAAACATCCTCCATGCTGTACATACTCTTCATCGAGTTCGTCGGGAAGTCCATGCCGATAATCCACTCGTCACCCTGAAACCCCAGATCACGCAGCGCCTCCGGCGAACGCTCCCGTTCCGCCCCCCAATAAAGCGTGGGCATGACGACGCCACCCACGGCCTCTGCTGTTCGCACCGCCACCAGTTCCGCGTGTAAAGGATCAGTCCCCAACGGCAGATGTGGCCCATGCCACTCTAACGGGCCAAGCGGCTGAAACACCACCGGAAACCGATTGCGTTCAGCGATAATTTCAGCAGGGCGCAGTAACTCAAACCGGACAGTCCGCATCATCGTCTCTCCCTATTGTTTAGGTTAGGAGCTGGTAGCCATCATCCGGTCACGCAGCCGCTTGGTCACCGCCGCTGGATCTGCTGCCCGTGAGATCGCGCCACCCACCACCACGATGGCTGGATTTTGTACCATGATCGAATCAATAGTGGGCAGTCCCACACCACCCGCCACAGCCAGCATCGCATCCGGCAGTCCTTTTCGCAGCCGTTTTAAGGTCGCTAAGGGTGTTTCGACCTGCTGTTGATCAAAAGCCGTATGCACGCACAAATAATCACATCCTAATACCAGCAGGTGATGTCCGCGTTCCACCACATCGGACACCTGCATCATATCCACGATCACTTCCCCACCATGCCGGTTCGCCGCCGCGACCACCCCTTGAATGGTTTTATCCTGGCTCACACCCAGCACGCTCACATATTGGCAGCCCGCGTCGAAAGCAATGCTCGCTTCTTCTTCGCCCGCGTCCATAATCTTCATGTCGGCAAGCAGCGTGACCTGTGGGAATAAATGGTGGATATGTGCCGCTACACGAATCCCTTCGCGGTACAACAGCGGCGTACCTATTTCGATAATGTCAACTAACGGAGCGACATGATCCAACAGCGCTATAGACTGCTCCAACGTTCCATCCAGCGCCAATTGCAGCAGCGGGCGCGAATGCGGTTTCATATTATTACTGTTCAATGCTCGTGCTTTCCTGATGGGGACAACCCACAAACTGATAAACGAAATAACGATTTGACGTTAAAAAATAAGTACGTCAAAAAACGTATTTTAAAGCATGTGTAGTAGATTTTTTATAGATAACGCTCATCTAGCGGCTTGCTGCCCGTAACGCACCATCCCGCCGTATTGCCCACCATGTCACCAGTAATGCTGCTATAAGCATACCACCCAGAAGCACTCCTGCCATCAACACACTGGGCAAAGCATCCAAATGTACAGTTTGTGTCCGGTAGCTGTAAGGCAGCGACAGCAAATATAACGGTGCAGTTCCGCCATCCGCCAATGATAAATAAGGAAAGCGTAATACACGGTAAGCCATTCCGGTTGCGACCTCATAACGGGTAAACGCTCCGAACAGCACGACCGGCGCGAAACGGATGCAGAATGCAGCAATCATCGCCGTCCACCCTTTACGCATCGTCGCGCTGGCCGCCAATCCAATCGCTGTACAGGCCATCACTTCCAAAACTGTCAAAATCACGGTGAAAACCACTGCCGCCACCGCCGCCCATCCCACCCACGAAATCGGGACACTCGCGGTACCACCATACAGGTAGCCGCCACCCTGTGCAAAATACAAAAGCCGGTTCATCATGGCTATCATGAACACCGGTATCATCAGCAAACGCAGTATACCCAATGCTAACATCCACGGTGCAACCCGGTGCAGCACACCCAACCATTTTCCGATGAGGATTTGTCGGGTATTCACGCCGGTCATCACCAGCGCATCCCACGTTTTACCTACATGTTCCCGGCTGATGGCATTCGCGCCCGCCGAAATCGCACGTGCTGCCGTGATAATATGCACGATCCAAATGACGTAAATCGCCATATTCCGTGTTTGTGCGCCAATATCCAGCAGCGTCAGCGCAATGACACCCATCAACAACAACAGTGTCGCCGGCATCATATAACGGTAACGCTGTGCACTGGCAGGAATTAACCGCAATTGATGGCGTGTCTCTTGCCATTCAATTGGATTGGTAATCACACGGTTGGAAAGACGAATGAGTGCGGACATCAGGACACCTCGCGGCACACAAATGGGCGATGGCAGATGGCATTCAGTTTCACCCTCCCGGCGAAGAACACCACCCGTATTTAAAAATAACGAATTTCACGCTACTTTCCAAAATTGATGCTTAGTTTGCGTCGCCGCCGGGGTACTCCATTGATTCCACCTGCTCCAAGATGCGACTTTGTGGATTTTGCATAATCGCACCCTGAACCCGCCCCCATACAACGCGCATGGCATTGAGCAGTGCTTCTGCCTCGCCAACACTCTCAAACTCAAGTTCAATGATCGCAAAATTGGGATTATCGATCGGTCGTAAGATGCGGTAGCGCTTTACGCCCGACTTTTCACGACCGGCAGGGTCACTATCGAATGCTTGCTTCCAGGCATCAAAATGCGGAACGGGATGTTCAATTTGTAAGATAATCATTTTCCCTCCGTAATCGTGGGATATGAATTTTCAGCCATCTAAACACTTTGCCTCGACAGCGCCCCATCACGCCGGATTGCCCACCATGTCGCGGTTAGCGATACGATCAAAATAATCAGCAGCAGTACCGTCGCCATGATCAATCCCGGCAGTGCGCTGAGATGTGTCTCGCGTGTCCAGCCGGTCAAAGGCAGCGCTAATTGCCACAACGGGCCTGTTCCGGCATCCGCCAGCGATAGCACCGGAAAACTCAACACACGCCAGTAAGGGCCGTTCCCGATTTCATAGCGTGTAAACCCTGCGAACAACGCGACCGGCAGTAATCGGATGCAAAACGCCACGATCATCGCCGTCCAACCGCGTCGTGTCCAGGCACTCGCCGCCATGCCCAGTGCTGTACAGGTCAGCACCTCCAGCACGCTTAGCACCACACTCATCACCACCGCTACCACAGCCGCCCACGGAACCCAGCCCACCAGATCTACCAACCGGTCGCCATAAAATTGGCTGACCGAACCACCGTTAAACCACGCATACCGGTATACCAGTGACAGCATAAATACAGGCAGCATCACCAGTCGCACCACGCCAAATAGTGTCATGAAGCCAGCCGTACGGTTCAGCACACCCAACCACTTGCCCATCAATATTTGCCGCGTACTCACCCCTGTCAGTACCAATGAGTCCCATGTTTTACCCAGATGTTCGCGGCTGATAGCATTTGCTCCGGCGGAAATGGCGCGGGCCGCCGTCACAGCATGGACGATCCAAATCACATACACGGCCAGTTGTTGCGTCGGCGTACTCAGATTATCTAACGTCAACACAATCGCCCCGACGGATACAATCAGCAGTCCCAATCCGAACCACACACCCAAACGCATCTGTACCGATTGTCCGGCTTGTTGGCGTGTTTCCTGCCATTCGATTGGATTGCTGTTCAGGCTTGGTACTCGAATTGAAATTGCCATCACGCTTTCTCCATCATGTCACCGGCATCAACCCTATGATTAATCTGGATCGTTTAATATCCCTGCCGTTAATTCGCTGTATTGAACATGGCGTCTGTACGAAATCGGGTGATGATGGCGTTCAATATTCATAAAAATACACGATTTCACTGAACTTTCCAAAGTATATTTTTACTAACCTTTTCTACCAAATCCTATCCATTTGCCAACGATCTTAACAATTTTTCTCTCTCAAAAGGGTTAGTGCCAACGCCTCGAACGAGTTACAAAATGTTCTTCCAAAATGTAACCCGTTCGCTCTCCACATCGTTTACACTGTCTATAGGAGTCTTACTGTAGGGGCTTGGCGCTGCCAAACCAACTGGTTTCTCCACGCAGCTTAACAACTTCTATATGCTGTAAATGTGACAAAAACGGTCGAGTCGCAGCTGCACCATTTCGAACGGTTTCAAGTCGGGTTTGTGCCTCCACCTTTGGCTTCCGACAATACCGACCGTGACGACCGCGACAACATTCCCGGCATAAAATCGAAGGTTGAAATTGCCGCTTTTGCTGCATGTTCTGCCATTTCTCCCGTACACCCATTGCACAAATGGCAAAATCTGCAAAACCAAAAGCCTTTCTGTCTATGAGATGCCGCCGCCACTGCCGCCATATAATAAAAAGAGGCGCTCGCGCACCTCTTTAATCTCTGGACTACAGATCAACAACTACTGACTTTTCAGCAGTTCCTCGACCTCGGCACGGGCCGGCATACTCGGGGCAGTTCCCCTCTTGGTCACGCTCAAACCGGCTACCGCGTTCCCGAATCGGATCGCCTCTTCCAGACTCTTTCCTTCACCCAATGCCACCGCGAATCCACCGTTGAACGCATCACCCGCGCCCGTCGTATCGACCACTTTCACCTTAAACGTAGGGATCGTTCCCTGCCCTTCGGCATTCAGCCACATCGCCCCCTGCGAACCCAATGTCACCACCGCCGTTTGCCCTTCGCGTGTCAACAAGGATCGTGCCGCTGCCCCGTAATCGCCCGTTTTACCGCTCAACACTTCCAGCTCAGTTTCATTGGGTGTCAGATAATCCGCCAGCGCGATCACTTCCGCCGCCAGCTTTCCGGCAGGTGCGGGATTCAAAATCGTTCTCACGCCCTTGGCCTTCGCCACCCGCATCGCATACTCCACGATGTCATAGTTGATTTCTAGCTGTACGATCACCACATCTGCCGCCGCAATCACATCGACCGCACGGTCAATATCGGCCTTGGTCATCGCCAGATTTGATCCCAGCACCACCACGATACTGTTCTCGCCCTTGTCGTCCACCCAGATTGGGGCAACCCCCGTCGCGTTCTTGGGATCTCGCACCACATATTCAGTGTTGATCCCTTCCTGCTTCCAAAAATCGAGCGCCGCCTGTGCGAACACATCCTCGCCCACCCGCCCGATGAATGTGACCTCCGCCCCTAAACGCGCCGCTGCAACCGCCTGGTTCGATCCCTTTCCCCCCGGCCCTGTCTTGAAAGTATGGCCCCCCACCGTTTCGCCCGGTCGCGGCATCCGCTCCATATAGGCAGTCAAATCCATATTAAAACTGCCGACCACCACAATTTTCGCTGTCATGAGCTTCGTCCTTGTAAGGATATTGAGTTAAACATTTTGCTGGATTATAACGCTATCGGCTTGGGCATCGACACTCGCGATCGACCTTTAGTCATCTTCTTTGTATTTTTGTGGTTCAAAACGAATGCAGTGCGTATTGGCGCTCTCCCGCAAAATCCGGCACAATACCCTCAAATTGTCTTTCACAAAAATGGAGCCTTATTACGATGGATATACGTTTAGATGCTAAGCGAGCTTTAGTGACCGGTGCAGGCAAGGGGATCGGGCGTGAAATCGTCAAAGTTCTAACCGAGTGTGGAGCGCATGTCGTCGCGGTCAGCCGTACCCAATCCGACCTCGACAGCCTCAAAGCGGAAACCGGCTGCTCAACCATTGTCGCCGACATCACCACTGCCGAAGGCGCCAAACAGGCCGCCGAAGCCGCTGGCGATATTGATCTACTTGTCAACAATGCGGGTATCGCCCTGCTTGCACCCTTCCTCGAAGTCACCGTTCAGGATTTCGATGACACCATCGCCGTCAATCTGCGTGCTGCGCTCATCATCGGGCAGGTCGTCGCCAAAGGTATGATTGCGCGCGGCAAAGGTGGTGCTATCGTCAATATCTCTAGCCAGGCCAGCATAGCCGCTCTTAATGACCACGCCGCCTATTGTGCCTCCAAAGCCGGTCTTGATCACTTAACCCGTGTCATGGCGCTCGAACTGGGTCCGCACCAAATTCGCGTCAACAGCGTCAATCCCACTGTTATACTGACGCCGATGGGTGAAAAAGTGTGGGGTGATCCGGCCAAAGGTGATCCCATGCGTGCCCGAATCCCGCTGGGGCGCTTCGGCTATCCCATACATGTCGCTCAGGCGGTTGCATACCTGCTCAGCGATCAGGCCGATATGATTAACGGCATCATCATGCCCGTTGATGGAGGATACTTGGTCGGGTAGGCTTTACGCTTTCTTGACCCAATCGCCTACTGGCATCTTTTCGCCCGCCCGCAGCGATACTTTGAGGCGATTTTCTGCGGGCGTAATCGGGCAGCTCCAACCATCCGAATAGGCACAGTAGGGGTTGTAAGCGTTGTTCAGATCAATGTGAAAACGGTTGTCCCCCAGATATTCTGGCTCAAGATAGCGCCCTGCCGGATAGGTTTCAGTCCCTGCACCTGCATCTACAAAAGGGAGGAAGAACCCGTAATCGGCTTCATATAACGTCAGTGTGGCTTCCTGTCCCTCGACCATAAAACTGAAAGTCCCATATCGCTTATAACGCCGCACATCGCCGGTCGTCGTTTGGATCGGCACTAATTGACCATCCGCAATGGGTTCGACCGTCGTTGTGATATCCAGTTCAGGGTTGTAATCGTAGTAACTTAGGCTCGTGAATTTCTCCTGTTGTTCAGGCGTCAACGGTGATTGCGGATGGCTTCCAAAAAACGCATCCTTTTCACGGCGTTGAATTTGCAATTGAGCGTTATCCATAGCTGTTAATCCTCTATCTGAAGTTGCGAGGCCGTGAAATCAAAAAGGGCAAGCGCTTTGCTTGCCCCTACAGGCGGAAAGGGAGGGATTCGAACCCTCGATAGCCTTGCGGCTATTCTCGTTTTCGAGACGAGCCCGTTCAACCACTCCGGCACCTCTCCAATGAACTGTATTATAAGTGAAACCCAACCACTTGAAAATGCCTGTTTTTGCAGCATTTGACGCTGCTATTTAGGGGCGTTATAGTCACCTCAACTTATATTCTTTGTGGAGGTAAATATGGAATTTCTTACCTTAAACCCGATTATTTGCGTAGGTTGGATCATCGTTGGGGCTATCGCAGGCGCGTTAGCTCGGCAGATCATGGGTTCAAAAGATGCGCCGTTTATCAATGATGTGATATTGGGTTTGATCGGCTCGATTGTTGGCGGTTTCGTAGCCGGATTAATAGGCATTGCGCGGCCAGATGGCGGGCTTGAACGGGTTATTGTCAATCTGCTTATATCCGTGGTGGGCGCGATAATCGTTATCTATCTCGGACGCTTGATACGCGGACGCCGCTAACATCCAAAACCAGCCAACTAAGGGCGGCCCACAAATCACACTTTTCCTTAGTGGCGCTGCCCATCTGCCCGTAAAGCCGCGAAAAACGCCCGTAAATAACCTGCTGCTTCCTCGGCCATTAACCCTGAGCGGATTTCCACCTGATGATTAAGCTGCGGATGCTGAAGAATATTCATGACACTCCCGCCGGCCCCCGCTTTTGGATCAGTGGTTGCATACACCAAACGAGGTAGCCGCGCTAAAACCATCGCGCCCGCACACATTGCACAGGGTTCAAGCGTACAGTAAAGGGTTACACCTTCTAACCGCCAGTGACCAACCGCACGAGCCGCCTCGCGTAAGGCCATCATCTCTGCGTGAGCAGTTGGATCTTGGTCACGCTCACGGGCTCAAAGCCTCGTCCAGCGCTACCCGCATAAAATAAGCGTCATCCATTACAGGTCGTTCCATGCATCCTCTTCATCCACCTTGGCCTGCAATCGCTCCTTGGCTCGGGCGGCAAAATCTTCACCATGAGCAATTTTGCGTGTTGAGCCATTAACAGGATTGGTTGGTTGGCGTGGCTCAGGCAAATGTGGCACTATAAACTTTAAATTGCGTTTTCGGAGATGACGCCACTCAAGCCAGCCCATTCCCAACAAAACAACCCCCGATACCGTAACAATTTTGCGGGCTGTATCGTCAACCGAATCTATATAACCGGGAATGGTAAAATAAGGCACTACAGAGCCACCAGTTGATTCTACAAGTTGGACAAATTCAGGTGAAACAACGGTGTTCATCCGTACATAAATATAGAGGCGACGCTTAATGAGCAAAGAAGCAACAACGAAATCTCGAATTTGCTCTGTATCGTGTTTATTACCTATGTAGAGCAACCCTTGCTCATTCTTAGAGTCCGCTATGAAGTCAGTGGTGACAAAATCAGGTATTCGATTTGAGCTACCGGGTATTTGGGCAAGGCAAACATTACATCCCCTATTAGGAGTGGAATTTCCACATATACATTGTTTCTGCCCCGTTGAATTGTTATTCGGTAAGCGTAAATCAATTGACAAAATTCGCTCACCATCATCTCCAATTAGATTGGGTTTCCCTTTAGTAATGGGCATTTCACTTGAATAACGTCGATGTGTTGGATTCGACGCTGTAATATTCATTAAAAGAACGACTGAGATTATAAGAACCAAAAATGCAATTGCTAGCACGATCCGACGGAAACGCTTCACTCAGCACCTCACCAGATTTATATCCTTCTAAAAATAAGGATACAACCGTGCTGTGCTAAAACAGACTTAATTGTTGAGGAGCGTCAGGGTCTTCAATCTCAGGTTCTTGTTCCACAGGCCCATCGTCTTCGAGCGTTTCCGGTTCAAGCTCCGCTTCTAACACATCTTCATGCTCGTTCACCAGTTCGGCTGCTACAGGCGGTGCAGCCTCAACCACTTCAGCCGGAACCGGCACAACGTCAAGTGGGATATTGTAAACATGCCCCTCAACTACATCAGGAGCGCCATGATCATGCGCTTCCAAAACATTCAAATCTGGCACAAA